>CAYNPJ010000001.1:674788-1435403 GCA_964399055.1 uncultured Ignavibacteria bacterium | reverse complement strand
TTACAAACAGAAAAACAAACCGCGGAACTGTCAGGTTAAGTGGTGCCTACTACACCTAATTACGGTCAGCCGTGTCCTTGCTCCAACTTTTTCCTCGTTCAACAAGCGGTGCAGGTCATCTATCCCTGCCACAGGCTGCTGGTCAAAAGCAATGATTAAATCCCCTTCCTGCAGACCGGCTCTGTAGGCAGGAGTATTTGGTTCGACTGAAACCACCAGGACTCCACTCTCTTTGGCGAGATTAAAGAAGCGAATAAAGCGCCTTAGAATAGGCACGTTTTGTCCACCAATTCCAATGTAACTCCGCCTGACCCACCCTTCTTTGATGAGCTGTCCGGCCACAAGCTTGGCAGTGTTTACAGCCGTAGCAAAACAGATTCCCTGGGCAGGAAGAATCATGGCTGTATTTACTCCGATCACTTCAGCCCTTGAATTAACCAAGGGGCCGCCAGAATTGCCCGGATTTAAGGCGGCATCGGTCTGAATCACATTGTCCAAAAGTCTTCCGGTCTGGGAGCGCAAAGAGCGACCTAAAGCGCTGACCACACCGGCAGTCACCGTGCATTGATAGCCGTAAGGGTTGCCGATAGCGATGACCAGCTGACCAACCCTTATGGTCTGGGAATCTCCCAGAGTGACCGGAATAAGATTAAGCGCATTAATCCTTACCACTGCCAAATCAGTATCCGGGTCATCGCCTACTAAATCTGCCTGGTGTCTGGTTCCGTCCAAAAGAGCAACATCAATCCGGGTTGCTTTGTGAATCACATGACTGTTGGTCAGAATGAATCCGTCCGGAGTAAAAACAAAACCGGAGCCGCTGCCGCGCATTCTCTCCGGCAGGCGAGGGTCGATTTGCCGCCTGCCTCTGGCTCGCTGCTGGACTTCTATATTAACAACCGAAGGGCTGAATTTTTCGGCAACGCTGACTACGGCCTGGGAATAGGCGTCTAAGAGGAGGTCATTATCTACGCCAGATTGAACTTGAGCAGGACCAGCAGCGGTTCTGGTGGCTGTGTCGGCAATTCGTCTAATAGTTTTTTTCACTAACTATATTACGCAGATTTGTTGAGAATAGGAGGTATTGTCTAAGACCTGGGCCATTCCACTGTTTCGGGAACAGGCTCTAATCCATGGACCGGAGCCTGACCAAACAGACGAGTTTCGGTTTTTCGGGCAAACCAGACCAAGGCCAGCATCACCGGCACTTCGATAAGAGGTCCTACGACTGTGGCAAGAGCCACGGTAGGGCTAAAGGCAGTGATGGCTATGGCAATTGCGATTTCAAAATCGCGACCAGTGGAGTTAAACCCGATAGCCACTGAATCTTTGTAATTAAATCCCAATCTCCAGCTGGTAAAATAGGCTAAGGAAAACATAGTCCAGAAAAAGATAGTCATAGGTACGGCCAGTTTAACAATGAAAAGCGGAGAAGTCAGAATGAGGTCTCCCTTTAATGCAAACATCACTATCAGGGTGAACAACAGTCCCAAGATAGAAGTAGTGTCTAGCCCTCTCTTGAATTTAGCAAAACCCTCCTCTCCCACCTTTTTGAGCAAAATCTTACGGGTCAGAAAACCTGCCACCAGAGGCAGGCCCAGATATAAAACTACGCTTTCGGCAACCACCCAGACATTGAAGCTGATTTCACCCAACAAAAGCTTGGCATATACCGGAATCAGAATCATCTGGATGATGGAATTTATGGCAACCAAAACGATAGCCAGGGCGTTGTTGCCCTTGGCCAGGAAAGTAAACACTATGACCATGGCGATACAGGGAGCCAGCCCGTAAAGCACGAGCCCGGTGTACAGGTCGGTCTGCCCGGATAAAAAAAGTTTTGCCAGCAGGAACATGAAGAAGGGGGCGACCAGGTAATTAAAAAAAACGACCACAAATAGCTGTTTGGAAGAGCGTAGCGACTTTCCCAAGTCTTCAAACCTGACATTGGTCATGGCTGGGTACATCATTAGAAAAAGTCCAATCACGACTCCCAGCGCCAAGCTGTTCGATAGCGTGAATTGGTATGTACCCAAGAAGATGGAGTGTATGGCATCAATGGGAGGAGTGAGCTTATAATTTGAAATCCCGTATATTTTGCCGAGCAGAATGCCAGCCGCCATGCTGAATAAAACGAAGAAGGGGAGTAACCGGAAGTCCTGAAGTTTATGAAGAAAGTTAGGGCTGGTTTGCATGGCTGCGTCTTTTCCTGACCGGCTGCGGCAGGGAAGCTCTGTTTCTAGGCTGTGAAACCTGATTGCAAAGGTCAACGTCCCTCTGGAGAACAAACGGCATAGGTAAGGCAGATTTTATACAAGTTAAGATATGCTTCTCAAATGCGGTTCTGGGCTGATTATAGGAGTAATAAACCCACTGACCCTGCTTTCGCGTGCGAACCAGGCCTGTCATTCTGAGCACGCTGAGATGACGTGAAGTCAGAGTCTGAGAAATTTTAAGCGCCCTCTCTATCTGGCAGACGCAAAGTTCGCCACCAGTAAGTAGCTTAAGTATCCTCAAACGAGTCGGGTCACCCAGAGCCCGAAATATCTCCACCTCATGCGCGTCATCTATGGCATACATGCTCATATATTAATATATATACGAAAACATCTTGTTTACGCAAGAGCAATTCATTATTGGCTGCTAGCTTTTTGTTGGGCAATGGATTGATAGAGCTGCCCGGCAATAATGCCGCCTAAAATGGGCCCAATCCAGTAGACAGAGTGATTCTCCCAGAATCCGCCGACCAAGGCAGGTCCAAGGGCTCTGGCAGGATTGGCAGCGCCTCCGGTCAAGGGCCCTGAAAAGATAATGTCCATAGCCAGAGTCAATCCTATGGCCAGTCCTGAAAGCTGACGAGGCCCTTGAGGGTCTACTGCGGTTCCGAATATTACAAAAACCAGAAAGAAAGTAACCAGCAGTTCAACAAATATGCCCGAACCTATACCCACATCCGGGCCTAAAACCGGAGTGCCCAGCATGGCCTCCTGCCAGATGTCAGTGGGAAAAATCCAGGTCAAAAATAAGGCGCCGACAATGGCTCCCAAAAGCTGGAATAGAATATAGAAGGGAAGGTCTTTGAAGGGGAATTTTTTAGTAACCCAAAGGGCTATAGAAACAGCAGGATTAAAATGTCCTCCTGAAAATCTCATTAAGGCTGAGATTAAAAGAGCCAGGACCAGACCGTGCGCCAGGGCCACACCTAAAAGTCCCACTCCTCCGGAAGACATGGCGTCAGTGCAGATGGAGCCGGCGCCGATGAAAATCAGTCCGAAAGTTCCAATAAATTCAGATAGATAAGCTTTAAAGTTTTGCATTTAAGGTGCCTTTCTCAAAAAATTGGTTTGCAGCTGCATGATTGCTGTTGTAACGGGAAATACTAACTCCGCAAATCAGGGTCTTGGCGAATAAATAGCCCATGATTCTCTGGTCAGTCATATAAATTGGGCATAACTAAGTTTTCCGGGGCTGCTTTGTCAAGAGCGAATAAATAGTCACTATCGGGCTAAGTAAATTACTCAAGAGAAATTATAGATTTGACAACTCCCTTCTGCGCTTTAAGTTAGCCTTATCAGGAACAAATTCTAATTACAGGAGTTATACATCACAAAAGGAGAAAGAAGATAGATGAAGAAATACGGAATTATTTTAGCGGCCTTACTTTTATTACCGGCAATAATTTTTATTCCTCAACAGGGGAAGGCGCTTTATATCTACTCTGCCAAAGAAGGAACCCGCTGTTCCACCTGTCATGTCAATCCCACTGGAGGAATGATTCGAACCCAGGTGGGAATAGATTACGCCCAGAATGACCACTCCTTTCAAGAACAGGAAGACTCGTCATCGCACCTGAATTTTTTCATAGGAGAGAATTTGCAAGTCGGCAGCGACATGCGCTTCATGTATCTTTACAATGATTCCGCAGAACTACCCGGCTATCAGAGCCGCTCCAGCTTTTTCACCATGCAGGGAGCTTTATATCTTTCAGCCAACTTGGGGAAGAATTTAGTTTTATTCTACAACAATGACTTCGGATATGCCAGCTTGGGGCATAACCGAGAGATATGGGGAATGCTAAGAAAGCTACCTCGCGACAGCTACCTCAAAGCGGGCCGGTTTAAGGTCCCTTATGGCATCCGCTTAGATGACCACACCTCCTTCATCAGAGACAGTCTGGGATTAGGCATCGAATCCCAGGACAATGGAATCGAAATAGGATTAACACCAGCCACATTCTTTACTCATCTGTCCCTGACCAACGGAGAAGAACATTTCGTTCCCTTTGACCGAAATGTCTATAAAGCCTTTACCGCCTCGGCAGGATTTATAGTCAGATATTTCAGCCTGGGGGTATCTTATTATTCTAATCGCTCCAGCTTCCAAATTCAGGAAAGAAGGAGAGCCGGAGTCTTCGGGTCTTTCAGCCTGGAAAAGTTCATACTGCTGGGAGAAATTGACTACGGGTGGAACGACAGCTTAAGCGGATTTGTGCCCCCCAGCCGGGAGGTGTTGGCCGCTTATGCTCAGGTGTTCTATCAGTTATTTCCGACTCTCAGGCTGACAACCAAGTTTGATTACTGGGACTCTCGTCGAGGCATTCAAGATGATGACATTCAAAGAGTTACAGTAGGTGGAGATTTATATCTATTCGAGTTTTCAGAATTTAAGTTGCAATATCGTATTAATCTGGAAGAAAGCGAGGCCAAGAATAACGGATTCCTCTCGCAGATACACATTTTCTTTTAAGGCCTGACGGGAACATTTACTAATTAGGAATGGTTGTATGATTATGAGAAGATGGTCTAAAACTGTATTTGCTCTGACGGTAGTTTTTTTAATCAGTTTCTCAATAAGGGAGATGATTTTGGCTGAGCAGAAAGCGGCAGAGGAGATTTCATTTTCCAGAGACATCCAGCCTATCCTCACAAAAAGCTGTGCGATTCCAGAATGCCACACCGGGCCAAAGCCCGCCAAAGGCTTGGTCCTGGATTCTGCCGTGTCCTACGGCAATTTAGTCAATATAAAATCCAAAGAGTCTCCGCGGCAGATGCGGGTGACGCCGGGCGATTTAAAAAAGAGCTATCTCTATGATAAGCTCACTGGTAATCACAACGAGGGGGACCGGATGCCGCCTAAGAAAAGACTCCCTAAGGAGAGTATTGAGCTGATAAAGAACTGGATTCTGGCCGGAGCCCCGGCTGATTCTTCAATCGCAGCCGAAGATTCCAGTCTGGTTAAAAATGGAAAACAGACCCGACAAATCCAGAAATCAGACAGGTAATATGAAAAAGCTTACTTGGATTATAATTCTCAGCATAACTGTGACGTTTACAGCCCAAGCTACAGTCCACAATGTCTCTATAGCGGGTTTTGCTTTCTCTCCGGCAAGTTTAACCATAACTCAAGGGGATACAGTCAGATGGACTAATTTTGACGCGGTAATCCACACTTCTACCGCCAATTCCGGACAGGCCGACTTTTGGGATTCGGGTTCCTTACCGACAAATGCGAGTTTTCAGAGACAGTTTAATATCGTGGGGTCTTTCGGATATCACTGCACGCCTCACCCTTTCATGA
Organism: uncultured Ignavibacteria bacterium; assembly: GCA_964399055.1. Lineage (GTDB taxonomy): Bacteria > Zixibacteria > MSB-5A5 > DSPP01 > RBG-1 > CAYNPJ01. The sequence continues at coordinate 1,429,826 of CAYNPJ010000001.1, read as the reverse complement.
CCGGAACGGTAATAGTGGAGCAAATAACAGATGTGAAAAGCGGTGAAGACCAGAACTTACCCAGAAAATTCGCCCTGCTGCAAAATTACCCCAATCCATTTAACGCATCCACCACCATCAGCTACCTTCTCCCTATTACCGGTGAGGTTAATCTGACCATTTACAATTTATTAGGACAGACCGTCAGAACTTTAGTCCAGGGAAGACAGAGCTCCGGGAGTTACATTATAATCTGGGACGGGAAAAACCAAGATGGAAGTTCGGTTAGCTCTGGAATCTACTTTTACAAATTAAAAATGGAGAATTTTAATCAGGTACGTAAGATGATCTTCATAAAGTAAACTCTTTATCAGAAGCTACTTTTTCAAGGGAGGAATCATGAATACAGCCAAGGCAACACTCTCCACAATTGGGACGGTTTTACTTTTTCTTTTCAGCAATATAGCTTGGGGAGATATCACTACGGTTACCATTGGAAATAATTTCTTTTCACCGGCCACCGTGAACATAGATATTGGCGATACGGTGCGCTGGATACACACGGGTGGCGTTATTTCCCACACTACCACAGCCAATAACGGTGCATGGAATTCCGGAACCATGACCGGGGGGGATACTTTTTACAGTTCCAGTCAGTTCTTGTTTGACACTGCTGGCAGTTATCCTTATTTCTGCTCCTTTCACATCGGAATGACCGGAACGGTCAACGTTAATGGACCCAATGTAGCCCCCAGTCTGACCGTTCCCGGTCCGCAATCGGTTTTAGTTCCAGGTCAAAGCGTCAGTTTTATGGTCTCGGCCACTGATGCCAATCCCCAGGACACGATCACCATTACTCTGCTGGGACTAAATCCTATACCTGCTTCCACAACCCCCTCATTCACCGGCACGAATCCCAAGAGTTTCAACTGGTCACCCATCTGCGAGGAGGCCGGAAACTATTATGCTAAATTTCAGGCCAGCGACGGCAAAGGGGGATTAGACGTTGATTCGGTCCTAATCACGGTGCAATGTACCATCCATTACATTAAGATGCTGGACATAAAATTCGTTCCCCAGACAGAGACTGTTGGATTGGGAGAGCAGGTCTGCTGGGTGCATGAGGATACGCTTTGTCCCTCTCCCTGCTTCCATAGTACTGTCAGCGACAGCGGAGTGTGGGATTCGGACACTATGTTCACCAACGACACCTTCTGCTTCGTTTTCAACAATCCCGGAGTATATCCCTATCATTGCGAGCCCCATAGTATAGATAACATGGTGGGGACAATCTTAGTCTGTGAAGCATTGGCCGGGGATGCCAATGCCAGCGGCAATTACACCTTAGGGGATGTAATCTCCATAGTCAATTACGTCTTTAACAAGCCTGGCTGCACGCCTCAGCCTCTGTGCTGGTTGTCCAATCTGCTTTGTCGGGGTGATTGGAATGCAAGTGGCAACGTTACCCTTTCGGACGTGATTCAGGCGGTCAACTTCGTCTTCAATAAACCAGGTGGGCCCTGGAACGCTATGCCAATTGGCGTCTGCTGTTTCAGTCTATGATACGGCTTTGTGTGAGGTAAGAAGCTCAGGCGCCTGCCTGGGCTTTTTTATTACTCTAAAAAGTCTGAAGATACTGTGCCGGAGGAAGGGAACCAGCCTGACCCGGGCGGATGAATTTTACGGTCTGGTCTGGAGTCACTCCTACAATGGTGGGATAGGTTGAAATATCAAAATAATCAGTCAAAGAGCCGGAAGGGTCAGAATAGAGCGGGAAAAAAACTTTGCGCGCCCTGCTGTATAAAGAAAGCTCTTCGATTGATTCTGAGGAGATGCCGATGACCTGATAAGGTGGTTTTAGATTGGGAAGGATAGGTTTCCATCTTTCAATCTCCTCAGAGCAAGGGTCACAAGTGGTGGAGATGAAAATGATGACAGTGTTTTTGCCGGTCAAAATCTGCTCGCTGGGAGTTATCTTGTTTATCAAATCCTTTAGCAAGGTGGGAGGGAAAGGGTGAGATAAACGAGAAGTCGCGGCGGGCTGAGCTTTTTGGCTCCGGGATTCTGCAGCGGTGGTTTGTTGGGCTGTCTCAGATTTTTTGCCGCATCTTAAAGTTAGAACCAGGACCAGACCCGGCAAGGTCAGTATTAAGGCGGTTTTAAATAAGCGGGAAAGCTTCATAGCCGATAAATTATGAGCCTTTAGTCATTAGTCAAGTTGAAGAAAGAGCTTGACCAATTGTCTATTAAATCCTAATCTCTGTTTGATGGCACGCAGATGGTTTTTGACAGGCGTTGTTCTTTCACTGTCACTTCAATTCAACTTTGGCCTGGCAGAGGATATCGGCCCAGTTATCAGGAGAATTGTGATTGTGAGAGAGAATGTCTACAGCGATTCCCAGCCAGAGGCCAAGAGATTTCCCTTTAAGTTGGCTAACAAACTACATCTGGTTTCTAAAGAAAAAGTCATCAGACGAGAACTCTTGTTTAAGGAAGGGGAGAGATTAGACCAGAAGAAAATAGAGGAAACCGAGAGGAATTTAAGGAAACTGCCCTTTATCACTAATGTCAGGATTCTTTTGGAAAGGCATTCAGACTCGGCAGATGTGTATGTTTATACCCAGGATTTGTGGACCCTTTCACCCTCTCTTTCAGCCACCGGCGGAGGAGGCAGGAACAGCTTCTCAATCGGAATTGATGATGAAAACCTCTTAGGCTTGGGCCAAACTGCTGCTCTATATTATTCCCAGGATAACCAGGATTTTTTCAAAGAGGAATGGGGGGTATTGTTTTACGACCCTTTTTTGCTTCCAGCCAGAACCGGGTTGATCCTGTCCTATAATGAACTCAGCTACGGGCAGGCTCATTATTTAAGATTAAACCGGCCCTTATATTCGCTTTCGACTTCCTGGTCCTTTGACTTGGAGCTTTTAAGCTACGAAGATAGGAGCGGATTTTATTATCGAGGAAGAGAGATAATCCGCAACCAGCTCACATCCGAGCGGGTGAAAGTTGAATTGATACTGACTAAAGGAGAATACCGTCGCAGAGAGTTGAAATTATCTTACAGTTATCTGTATGACAAATACAGGCCGGTGGCATACAGCATAACTCTCGACACTACGCAATTTCCACTAACCAAAGAGAAGGAAAAAATTGCCTATCTGGCTTTAGCGCTGAGATTAGCTGACCTACACTTCATTCAGACTAAAAACCTGGACCGCTATTATCGAGACGAGGATTTAGAGTTAGGGTGGGCAGGAGAGTTGGGATTAGGACCCACCACAGATTTCCTGTGCTCGGAGGAGAAAAGCTGGAGGGCAGAAGGATTCATAAGACTGGCAGACGAGTTATTCTCCAGACAGTATGTAACGCTGGCAGTCAAATCTTCAATGCATTTCAATTCCGAGAATGTTTTCAGAATCGAGCGTCGGCTCGGCCTGGGGCTCTACCAGCAAAGTCTGCCTTATCAAACCATAGTATTGGGTCTTCGGGGATTCGACTACACCAGACAGTTAAAATACCGCCAGTTCCTGTTAGGCGGAAGCAGCGGTCTGAGAGGATTTGAAGCCAACCGCTTCTCCGGCACAAAAGCAGTTATCATTAACTTAGAGGACAGATTCTTCAGTAAGCTACAAATCCTGAGCTTCGGGATCGGCGGGGCGGTTTTCATCGACGGCGGCCAGGCCTGGAGCAGAACCAAGGATATCAATTTTTTCCAAGATTTACGCTGGAATTACGGGATAGGACTCCGCCTGGGGCCCACCAAGGCATTTGCCAACCGGGTCATCCGCTTTGACCTGGCCAAATCCTTTCACTCTGGAGAATATTTTGTCTCTTTTGGGCTGGGGCAAATTTTTGAATGGGACGGTCTAAGAGAAGATTGAAGCAAATGTGCGGTTGACACAGTGGGTTTAGATATTATTTTTGTGGTTTAACAAATATGACCCCCAGAAGAGATTATCCTAAGGAGGAAGCCAGGTGAAGGAGTTTAGTGCGGAATTAATCAGAAATGTGGCTTTGTTGGGGCATGGCAGCAGCGGCAAGACTTCTTTGGCCGAGGCTTTGCTTCACAGTTGCGGAGTAACCACCCGTCTGGGTACGATAACTGATGGCAATACGGTTTCAGATTACACCAGCGAAGAAATCAAGAGACAAATTTCTATAAGCTTGGGGCTTTTGCACGGGGAGTGGTCCGGACACAAATTGAATATCATGGATCTGCCAGGCTACGCAGATTTCGTGGGAGAAGTAGTGGCCGGTCTGCGAGTGGCAGAGACTACCATTATAGTGGTCTCCGCCATGGCTGGCATAGAAGTGGGAACAGAGCAGTCCTGGAAGATGGCCAGCCAGAATGACTGCTCCCGTTTTTTCTTCATCAATAAATTGGACAAAGAGCACGCCCAGTTTTATAAACACCTGGAAACCCTGCAAAAACGCTTCGGCAATGGGGTGGTGGCCCTGCAAATACCCATGGGAGAAGGATTAGGCTTTCAGGGCCTAGTCGATTTAATCACCCAGAAAGCCCACATTTTGCAGAAAGGGGCCAAACCCAAGGAGAGTGAGATTCCGGCGGATATGAAATTACAGGTGGAAAAATACAGAAACAAGCTGATGGAGTCGGTCTCAGAAGCAGATGACGCCTTAATCGAAAAATATTTAGAAGCCGGTGAACTTAGCGCAGAAGAAATAAATTTGGGCCTGAAAAAAGGAATAACAGAAGGTAAAATCTTTCCTTTGGCCTGCGGAGCCGCCACTGAAAACTGGGGAATGACCAATCTGCTGGATTATATCGTTCGATACTGTCCGGCTCCTATTGACAAAAAGGAGGTTAGAGGAAAAGATCCCAACTCTGACCAGGATATTAGTCGCAAGATTTCCGTCAGTGAGCCGGCCTTAGCCCTGGTTTTTAAAACGGTTTCTGAACCGCACGTGGGAGAACTCTCTCTCTTCAAAGCCTTTTCCGGCAAAATCAGCCCTGGGGATGACCTCCTAAATCCGGGCCGGCAGATAACCGAGAGAATCGGGCAGATTTACATCATGAACGGCAAGGAGAGGAAGGAAATTGCCCACATCTCATCCGGAGACATCGGGGCCTTCGTCAAGCTAAAGGGAACCCATACCGGGGATACTCTGTGTGACAAAAGAACTCCTTTGCGGTTACCCGCCATAGAATTTCCCGCGCCGGTCATCAGCATGGCTGTCAAGCCCAAACACAAAGGGGACGAGGAAAAAATCGCCAACGGATTTTCAAAATTACATGAAGAGGACCCCACCTTCAAAATGGAAGTAAATACTGACATCAAACAGACTCTGATCTATGGTCAAGGAGAATTACATTTAGAGGTGATGGTCTCCAAGCTGCAGGAAAAATACGGAGTGCCGGTCGAGTTAGAAGACCCCAGAATACCCTATAGAGAGACCATTAGGGGCCGGGTCGAAGTCCAGGGGAAGTATAAACGCCAATCCGGCGGCAGGGGCCAATACGGCGATGTCTGGTTGAAATTAGAGCCGCTGTCCAGAGGAACGGGATTTGAATTCGAGGATGCCATCGTAGGTGGGGCAGTGCCCTCCAAATACATACCAGCGGTTCAAGAGGGAATTCAAGAAGCTATGGGAGAAGGTGTGCTGGCCGGCTATCCGGTGATAGATTTAAAAGCCACTTTATACGACGGCACTTATCATGTGGTTGATTCATCAGATATGGCTTTCAAAATCGCGGCCTCCATGGGATTTAAGAAGGGCTTTGTGGAAGCCAGACCGGTCCTCTTGGAGCCGATTTACGACTTGGAAGCCTGGGTACCAGAGGAATTCATGGGGTCAGTGATGGGGGACATTTCCTCCCGCCGAGGCAAAATAATGGGGATGGAGGCAGACGGGGTATTCCAGAAAATCAGAGCCAAAGTGCCCTTGGCTGAAATGAATAAATATTCCACAGCCTTGCGCTCTCTTACCCAGGGAAGAGGCTTCCACACCCGCTCTTTTTCGCATTACGAGGAAGTTCCCCACGAGATTGCGGAAAAGATAATCAAGCAGGCCCAGGAAGCCAAAGAGAAAGAAAAACAGGAATGAAGTTTCTTCCAAGCACAACCAAAAAGCTGCTGGTCGCTTTGCTCCTTTTCACCTATATTCTCGTTTCCGATAGTCATGCCCTGTTTCGCAAGGGACAATTAGGCTTGACCGGCTCGGTTGTGAGCGGATTCCCCAGCGGCAAATTTTCCGATTTGACCAATACCGGACTGGGAGTGGGTCTGGAATCAGAATATTATGTAACCCAGAATCTGGCCTTAGGATTTCTATTCAATTACCTTCCCTTTCAAGGGCCTGATATTATCCAGGCCACAACACTCTCAGAAGAATGGTATACCTTGAACTACGGTTTGACAGCGAAATGGCAATTTGATCCTGCCAAGGAACTCGTGCCTTACTTTAAGCTGGCCGCATCGGCAACCAACTTTAAAGCTGATGTCAGTCGACAATATGAGGACCCGGCAGACACCACCGATAGTCCGATAGATACTACCCTGAACGGTTATGGCAGGCTCACCCTATCAGGCGGGGTGGGACTACGGTGGGACATTGAACCTTGGTTTGGTTTATCCGGGGAACTTCTATTCACCCAGTTCTTTGGAGTCGTCCATGAAATTCGCCAGATTCAGTTTGGAGAGCTGGTTGTGACTCGAAGAGACATAGATCCCCAGTACGTAAGCTTTAATCTGAACGCCACCTTCTTTTTTGGCAGCAGCAAAAAGAAATAAATTCATAGGCAGATAAGGCGGTCTGTTGCGTATAAGAGATAGCCTAACTTTAAGGAGGTAATATGAAAAAGATTCTAACGACTGGTCTTATTTTGGGTTTGACAGTAAGCTGCTGGGGGGTGGAAAAGAAGTCGCGCGCTTATGGCGAGACCCAGTTTTATCAGAATCTGGCTCTTTCGGGCAATTTCGGGCTGGGGATTCCATTGGGGGATTTCAGCGATTCACAGTTTGGCAATGCCGAAGTAGGGGGAGTGGGGAGTTTTGACGTTGAATACTATTTTGCTGAAAGTTTTGGTCTGGGATTCAGATTCTCCGGCGGTTTTTTTGAAGATGAGGATGACCCAAACTTTAGTAGCTGGGTAAATAATTATCATCTCTACGGGCGATTTTTGGTGCCGGTGGAGGGAAGGGTGCGACCCTTTTTCAAATTTGGTTTAGGGCTGTCCACTATTACCTATGAAATTGAGGAATATAATAATTTGGGTACTCTTACCTCGGTCTCCGACCCGGGGTTTTCCATGGGCTTGGAAGCCGGAGTTATCTGGAGGGTCTCTAAACTGATTGGCCTCAACGGGGGAATCGGGTACGACATAGCCTTTCTGGAAGATGCCGAAGTAGAGAATTCAGGTCTGATTGTAGGATATGACCCCAACTACTTCTCGGTTAATTTCGGGATTGGTTTTTATTTAAGGCCATAATTATCCAATCGCACGTCAGTTAGAGAATTTACAAAGCAGCCCAAGGGTTGCAACCTTTGGGCTTTTTTATATTTTGTTGAATCATGTTTTCTCTTTCAACGAGCTGGAATGCCATCAAGCACAGTGACGGCAAGAGCTTAGTCACAGAAATTAGGAATTTGGGATTTAAAAATATCGAGGTGAACTATCAGGTCACGAGTCAACAGCTAGCCGATATCTTAGAATTTCACAGGCAAGGCGAAATCAGAGTCTCAAGTCTACATAACATTGTACCCATGCCGGAAGGGGCAGACCCCAACACTGCCCATCGGCTCTATCCCTTTACCTCTCCTAACCCGGAAGTCAGAAAACAGGCAGTTGGCTTGACTAAACAGAGCATAGATAACGCACAGCTTTTAGGCGCCGGGGCAGTAGTGCTTCATTTAGGAGAGAGCTGGGATACTCCTTTAACGGAAATGGAAAAGTCCCTGGTCAATGCCAAGCTCAAGGGACACCAGAGCAAGGAGAGAATTGAGGAATTGAAACAAAAGCTGGTTCAGACACGGAACATTTACTCAGAGGAAGGTTTGAATAGAATAAAGGAATGTCTCAAAGAATTGGTTCCTTACGCAGAAAGCAAAGGGGTAAGGTTGGGTTTTGAAAACCGTTACTGGTATACTCAGTTCCCGACTGCGGAAGAGTTAGAAATCTTATTAGATGAATTCAAAAGTGAGACGGTGGGCATGTGGTTTGACATAGGGCATGCTGCCACCCAGGAGTATTTCGGCTTCCAGAAGAAAAATCAGCTCTTGGATAATTTCAGCCCCAGAATAATCGGTGTTCATTTGATGGACTGCATTCGCAACAGCGACCATCTCGCCCCGGGAAAAGGGCAGTATGATTTCGGAAACCTGGCGGAGCATTTAAAGACAGATATCATCAAGGTAATAGAGCTAGCATTGTTTGTCTCAGCTGAAGACATCAAGACAAGCGTCAGCTATCTGCAGAAGCAGGGGATAAGTTGACAAAAGAAGGTTTTTGAGTAAATTCATAGAGTGTAACTGCTACATAAACCTGATTTATTCGAGGTGAGATAGATGTCCGGACATTCCAAGTGGAGCACCATAAAGCGCAAGAAGGAGAAGACCGACACGGCCAGGGGGAAAGTTTTTTCCAAATTGGCCAAAGAAATAAGCATTGCAGCCAAAATAGGGGGAGGGGACCAGAACGCCAATCCCCGCCTGCGAACCGCAGTCTTAGCTGCCAGGGCAGTCAATATGCCGGCCTCGAATATCGAAAAGGCCATTCAGAAAGGGACCGGAGAACTGCCGGGGATGACTTATGAAGAGACAACCTATGAAGGTTACGGGCCCGGAGGAGTGGCACTCTTTTTAGAAGTCACTACAGATAACAAGAACAGAACCGTGGCAGAAATCAGGCATCTCTTCACTCGCTTCGGCGGCAATTTAGGCGAGACCGGCAGCGTGGGCTGGATGTTTGAGAAGAAAGGGATTATTTACATAGATAAAAATCAGGTGAAAAACGAAGACCAGCTGATGACCGTGGTTTTGGATGCCGGCGCTCTGGACATGCTCTTAGATGACCAGACGTATGAGATTTACACCCCCTCTCACGACTTGGAGAAAGTTAAACAGGCCTTAGACCAGAGTAAATTGACTTATCGGGAGGCTGAAGTGACCATGCTGCCCAAATCGCAGGTCAAATTAGAGGGAAAGGAAGCTGAGCAGATGTTAAAATTGATGGATGCCTTAGAAGAACACGACGACGTTCAGAAGGTCTACGCCAATTTTGACATAGCCGAAGAAATCATGGAGAAGATGGGTGCCTCCTAAAAGGAGAATCTTGGGGATTGACCCGGGAATTGGGACTACCGGCTATGGCATTATCGAATGGCGGGAGAAAGAGGCGAAATTTGTCGACTGCGGGGTAGTTAAGACCAAGAATAATCAGGAGCAAGGAGAGAGATTGCTGCAGTTATACTCGGGGATAAGTCAACTCTTGAAAAAATTCAAACCTCATACCTTAGCAGTGGAAGATAGTTTCTTAGGCAAGAATTTTTTATCTGCCAAAATTCTAGGAGGCGCCAAGGCAATAGCGCTCTTAGCCGGCGCCGAAAAGAAATTAGAGACATTTGAATTTTCACCCAGAGAGATTAAACTGGCAATAGCGGGTCGGGGAGCGGCCTCCAAACAGCAGGTGAGCTATATGGTTGGCAATCTCTTAAATTTGAAAACACCGCCGCAGGAGGACAGCTCGGATGCCTTAGCAGTGGCTCTTTGCTGTGCTTTTCGCACGAATTCCTCAAACCGGAAGATATAGAAATGATTGCCTATGTGGAGGGGGTTTTGACTGAAAAGAGGCCTACTTCAGCGGTTGTGGATGTAAACGGAGTGGGATATCTGGTTATAATACCTGTCTCCACCTTTCAAAAACTGCCGGAGAGAGGAGAAAAGGTTAAGCTTTTGACTCACACTCACGTGCGCGAGGATGCCTTTGCGCTTTACGGTTTTGGCACTTCGGAAGAAAAAGAACTTTTTGAAATATTGCTGGGAGTTAATGGAATCGGGCCGAAATCAGCCTTGGGGATTCTCTCTGCTGTTTCAACTGAAGATTTTTACCGCTGTATTCTGAATGAAAATCTGGATAGACTGACCGGAATTTCCGGTATCGGTAAGAAGACCGCTCAGAGGCTGATAGTCGAATTAAGGGAGAAATTGGAGAAACAGGAAGCAGTAGGGAAGAAATCCGCAGTTTCAGGGCAGTCCAATGAAATTCTGGAAGAAGCCCTGTCAGCTTTAATCTCTTTAGGTTATGATAGGAGTGAGGCAAGAGAAGCTGTACAGAAGGTCGCTACCAATAAGAAGAAATTATCAGCCGAGGAGCTGGTCAAACAGGCTTTAGCCCAAGCAACCAATAAAACCAATGCCAGACTGGTCCGTCTCTAAAAAAACAGTGGACAGAATCACCCAACCCATCCGCCTGGAAGAGGAGCGCGAATTTGATTCTACTTTACGGCCTCTGAGCTTTACGGAATTCGTGGGGCAGGAGAAACTGAAAGAGAATTTAAAAGTCTTTATTACTGCAGCCAAAAAGAGGAAGGAACATTTAGACCACGTTCTTCTTTACGGGCCGCCAGGATTGGGAAAGACAACTCTGGCATATATTATGGCCAAGGAAATGGGCGTCAATATAAAGACTACTTCCGGCCCAGTCCTGGAACGGCCCGCAGATTTAGCCGGTATTTTGACCAATCTGGAAGAACGGGAAGTGTTATTCATCGATGAAGTACACCGCATGAACTATGTGGTGGAGGAGTTTCTCTATCCGGCCTTGGAGGATTTTCGCCTGGATATAATGATAGATAAGGGACCGGCAGCCCGCTCCATGAAGTTATCCTTAAAGAATTTTACCTTAATAGGCGCCACTACCAGGGCGGGACTTTTGACTTCGCCTTTGCGCTCGCGTTTTGGAGTCGTGGGTAGGTTAGACTATTATCAGCCGGAAGATTTGTTAAAAATTGTCCTGCGCTCGGCTGAGATTCTTAAAATCAAAGTGGACCAAGGAGGAGCAGATGAAATTGCCAAGCGCTCCAGAGGGACTCCCCGGGTGGCTAACCGTTTACTTCGTCGGGTTCGAGACTTTGCCGAAGTGAAAGCCAAAGGAAAAATCGACCGGAAGGTAGCTCAGCAAGCCCTTTTGATGTTAGAAGTGGATGAATTGGGTCTGGACGAGATGGATACAAAAATTCTAAACACGATTGTGCAAAAATTCAAAGGGGGACCAGTGGGAGTAAACACTTTGGCTGTGGCGGTAGGTGAGGAAGCAGACACCATTGAGGAAATTTATGAGCCTTTTTTGATTCAGGAAGGACTTTTAGCCCGCACACCGCGAGGCAGAACTGCCACGCCTAAGGCCTATGAGCACTTAGAAATCAAAAAGGAACAGACTCAGCAGAGTTTGCTCTGAATTCAGTTTTTATACAGGTCAATGTTACCCCATTTAGGCAAGATGCTAATTCTCATAGGGGGAATCACATTTATACTGGGCGTGTTGCTGTTGCTTGCTCCAAAAATACCTTACTTGGGCAGGCTGCCGGGCGATATTGTGGTTAAGAAAGACAATTTTTCTTTATATTTTCCAATAGTAACTTCTTTGATTCTCAGCCTAGCCTTGACTCTGCTTTTGAACTTGTTTACCCATCTGTTTCACAGGTAAGTGAAGAACACTCCCTTCATTTCTGTCATTGTAGTAGGGGGAGGAGTGGGCAAGCGCTTTAATCACAAGATGCCCAAGCAATTTGTTCGATTGGGTAAAAAGCCAATCATAGTGTATTCTCTGGAGAAGTTTCAAAAGAGCAGGAAGATAAATGAAATTGTGACAGTTGTTCCCAGAGGTTTCGTGCAATATGTACAAAAGGAAATTCTGCGACGATTCAAGTTGACCAAGGTGTCAAAAATTGTAGTTGGGGGAAAGACCAGGCAGGAGTCAGTGCGATTTGCCTTAGCAGCCATTGACTCGAATTCAGACTATGTCCTGGTGCATGATGCGGTCAGGCCTTTGGTTCGGCAGGAAGACATTGAGCGGTTGATAGCAGAGGTGCAAAAGAAGAAAGCGGCAATCTTAGCCGTGCCGATCAAAGAGACAGTAAAGAAGGTTCACCAGCAGAAGATTCTCACCACCTTGGAGCGGGAAAACTTGTGGCTGGCACAGACGCCACAGGCATTTGAAAGCAGCTTGTTGAAAAAAACCTATCTAAAAGCTGAAAAGGATGGATTTGAGGGAACTGACTGTGCTTCCTTAGTAGAAAGATTGGGGGTAAAGATAAGCATAATCTCTGGTAGTTACCAGAATATCAAAATCACTGACCGGGAAGACTTAAAATTGGCTGAAAAAATCTTGAAGTAGATAAAAATGCTGAGAATAGGAATAGGCTATGACGCTCATCCCTTAGTGGAAGGCAGGGACCTCACCTTAGGGGGGGTGAAGATTCCTTCTGAAAAGGGGCTGGCCGGGCATTCGGATGCGGATATTGTCTGCCATGCCATTATAGATGCCATCTTAGGAGCGATATCAGAAGGGGACATAGGCAAGCATTTTCCGGATAACGCCCCGAAGTTTAAGAATTCTTCAAGTTTGGGGTTGCTGAAAGACGTGAGCCGAATATTGAGAAACAAAAAGGGGAAAATTTCTAACATAGATTTGACTATAATTGCGGAGAAACCTAAACTTGCTGACGTTACAGAAGGAATGAGAAAGAATTTGAGCCGTACTCTGGATGTTTCGATTAGTGCCATTTCGATAAAGTGCTCTACCAATAATGGATTGGGATTCATAGGCCGGGGAGAAGGTATGGCTTGTATGGCAGTCTGTCTGGTCGAGTTAGGGGAGTAGTGGAATACTCTGAACTGGCTGACCGCGTGACCAAATTTTTGTTCAACATAGCTAACCAGCATGCAATCTTGGTTTATCTATTTATCTACTTCAGCTGTGTCTTAGAAAATCTATTTCCACCCTATCCAGGAGATGCGGTCATATTTGTGGGAGCATTCTTAGCCGGTACAGGCTCGATTTATCTGCCCCTAGTTTTCGTAATCACTGTCCTGGGAAGTTTGAGCGGCGCGCTGGTATTATATTCCTTAGGTAAACAGGGCGTGAGAAAATTATTTATATTCCACACCGGGATTTTCTTCAACGAACAACAGTTAAAGAAAATAGAGGGATGGTTTTCCAGTTATGGGGAAAAGGTTCTGCTTTTGAGCCGGTTCATAGCCGGGGTGCGCTCCGGGATTGCCCTGGCAGCCGGAGTGGGAAAGGTCGACTTGCGAAAGATGGTTGTTTATACTTTCATCAGTGTGCTGCTATGGAATGGAATATTGACTACGGTGGCAACAATTTTAAAAGAGAACTACCGGCAGGCCTATCGCTTTTTGACTACCTATAACAGCGTAGTTCTATTTATATTGGCAGTAGGAATCATTTATTGGCTGATTAAATTAGGCCGAAAGAGATTAAAAAGAGGCAAAGTGTGAAGATTCTGGTACTAATGGGGGGAGATTCCGCGGAGCGGGACGTGTCCTTGGTCAGCGGCAAGGCAATCATAGAGGGCTTGAAAAAAGCAGGTCATGAGGTTTTAGCCCTGGATACCGCAGACTCCTGGAAGGCACTGCCGGTTGATGAGAAAAAGTTGATTCAGGAGATAGGAACTCAGCCGCCAGAGGTCAAAGAACTGAGCCGGATAGATACAGCCCGGGCCTTGAGAAGTTTTGATGCTAAAGAATTAAGTGGAGTCGAGGTAATTTTCATCGCCCTGCACGGAGGTAAGGGAGAAGACGGCACTATCCAGGCAGTGCTGGACTTGACCGGCAAACCTTATACCGGCTCAGGAGTCTTGGCCAGCGCTTTAGGGATGAACAAGCATATTTCCAAAAAGCTGTTTCAGCAGGCTGGAATTCTTACTCCTGACTGGGTGTTCAAAGATTTTGGGAATTCTGTCAATTCGGATGAGTTAAAATCAAAGATGGAAAAGTTGGGATTTCCGTTGGTGGTCAAGCCCAATAATCAGGGCTCGACCGTGGGCCTTTCAGTCATAGAGAAGATGAACCAGTTAGGGGAAGCGATTGAAATCGCCAGAGAATTCTCGAGCCAGATACTCTTCGAGGAGTTCATTCCCGGCCGGGAAATTACAGTGGCGATATTAGATAATGAGCCCCTGCCAGTAGTTGAGATTGTGCCTGAGCACGGAATTTATGACTACGAGTGCAAGTATACTTCCGGCAAGAGTAAGTACATCTGTCCGGCTGAATTAACTGCTGAACAGACCAGAGAAGTTCAGCTTGCAGGACTGAAAGCCTTTCAGGCTTTAGGATGTGCGGGGTATGCCAGAGTCGATTTCAGGATGAACCCAAAGGGAAAGTTCTACTGTTTGGAAGTCAACACCCTGCCCGGAATGACAGAGCACAGCCTGGTTCCCAAGGCGGCTAAAATCGCCGGCATGGATTTCACAACGCTGGTAGATAGAATCGCACAGCAGGCTCTGAAGAAAAACAAAAGCAGGTAAATTTCGTATTACCATTATCCCTTAAAGAAGGTTTTAAAATGCTCAAAGGTATTTTATTCGATTTAGGCAGTACCTTGATTGAGTTTGACAACACCGACTGGGTGCAGCTTGAAAGAGAATGCCTGCGTCAGGCTTACGACTTTGTGGCCCGAAGCAATCGGATGCCGGAGTGGATTGAGTTTGCCGATTCATTTCTAAATACCTTCCATCAAGCTTGGATTGAAGCCGACCAGACCCTGAAAGAAATCAAGCTGGCTGAATGGGTGAGCCAATACCTGGAGAAAAATCATGTAATCAGCCAGGACGGGATGGGCAGTGCATTCATTGACCAATACTACCAGCCAATTCGCAAGCAGATATCTCTGATAGATGGAGCAGTTGAAGTTCTGCAGGAATTCAAGACCAAAGGATACAAAATCGGTTTGATATCCAATTCTTCATTTCCATCAGAGTATCACTTAGCAGAACTCCAGCAGTACGGCCTTAAAGAATATTTTGATTTTCTGATTTTTTCACACGATTACGGTTTCCGCAAGCCGCACTCCGGACTATTCAAAACTGCCTTGCAGGCTCTAAAACTGAAGCCAGAGGAGAGCGTATTTATAGGCGACCGCTTGAGAGAGGATGTGGCCGGTGCCAAAAGCGTGGGTATGAAAGGAATTCTGAAATTCAAGGATGGGAGAGATTATTCTCTGCCTGTAGTGCCGGATGCGGTGATTCATCATTTAGATGAATTGCCAAAAGTAGTGGAGAAACTTTAAGATGGCTCTGACGTTCTACAATACTCTAACACGTACCAAAGAGGAATTTGTCCCCTTGGAGCCGGGGAAGGTGAAGATGTACACCTGCGGTCCCACGGTTTACGATTATCCACACATCGGCAACTACCGCACTTTTATCTTTGAGGATTTACTTAGACGGTATTTGAAATTCAAGGGCTATCAGGTTACCCAGGTGATGAATATCACTGACATAGATGATAAGACCATTGCCGGAGCTCAAAGAGAGCAAATCTCCTTGACCGCATTTACTCAACGGTATAAGCAGGCGTTTTTTGAAGACTTAGATGCCCTGAAAATGCAAAGAGCCGAGGTTTATCCAGAAGCCACCCAGCATATTCCGGAGATGGTTGAGATGGTAAAAAAGCTTCTTGAGAAAAAACAGGCTTACAAAAGTGATGGGTCCATCTATTTCAAGATTAACACTTTTCCCGAGTACGGCAAACTCTCCAACATGAACCTCTCAGAATTGAAGGCGGGTGCCCGTGTTTCCTCAGATGAATATGAAAAAGAGGAGGTCTCCGACTTTGCCCTGTGGAAAGCCTGGGATGAAAAAGACGGCGAGGTATTCTGGGAGACTGATATCGGGAAAGGAAGACCGGGCTGGCACATCGAGTGCTCGGCCATGAGCATGAAATATCTAGGCCAGCACTTTGACATCCATACCGGCGGAGTGGACAACATCTTCCCCCACCACGAGAACGAAATTGCACAGTCCCAGGCAGCCACCGGCCAGAAATTCGTCAATTACTGGCTACATTCAGCCCATCTTTTGGTCAACGGACAGAAGATGGCCAAGAGGCTGGGGAATTTCTACACTTTAAGAGATTTGCTCAATCAAGGCTGGAATCCGGTAGTCATCCGCTACGTGTTAATCAGCACACACTACCGCCAGCAGTTGAACTTCACTTTCGAAGGTCTGGAAGCCAGTAAAAACGCTCTGCAGAGATTGTATGATTTCATGGATGAACTGAATAATGTTCAGAGAGTCAGCGGCAAAAATCCTGAAGTAGAAGGAATAGTCCAATCAACCCGCCAGAGATTTGAGGAGTCCCTGGATGATGACTTGAACATTTC
The DNA here is from genome assembly GCA_964399055.1 of uncultured Ignavibacteria bacterium. Lineage (GTDB taxonomy): Bacteria > Zixibacteria > MSB-5A5 > DSPP01 > RBG-1 > CAYNPJ01. The sequence continues at coordinate 1,413,478 of CAYNPJ010000001.1, read as the reverse complement.
CGGGGCATTAGCAGCGGTTTTTGACATGGTGCGAGACATAAACAAACTGTTGAGGGAAGAACAAATTTCCAAGGCGGATACCCTGACTGTTCTGGAATTCACCTGCAAGATTGACTCAGTCCTAGGAGTGCTCAAGAAACCTGAGGCAAAATTAGAAGATAAAGCGGAGGAGTTAATTCGTAAACGGGACCGGGCCCGGTCCGAAAAGAACTGGCAGTTGGCGGACCAGATACGTAAAGAATTGGACCAGATGGGGATAGTGCTCGAAGATACGCCCGGCGGCACCAAGTGGAAGCAAAAGATTTGAAGTTGACTGTCGAAGTTCAGAGATTATATTAGATATTTGTCTCGTTGAAATTGCTGGAGTAGCTCAGTCGGCAGAGCAGGGGTTTTGTAAACCTCAGGTCGGGGGTTCGAATCCCTCCTCCAGCTAAGAGTGGTCTCGGAGAGGTACCGAAGTGGCCAAACGGGGCGGTCTGTAAAATCGCTGGCTCTGCCTTCGGTGGTTCGAATCCACCCCTCTCCATTCTGTAAAATGGGGCTGGCTTAAGAAATTCTGTTGAATAATTGACCGGGTCGGGCGTATATTAGGTGGAGAGAGCTAATAGGGGGTGTGAGGAATAATTAACTGCTCTCTTAAACTTTAACTCTGTTAACCAGGAGGGTCAAAATGACACTCATCTACAGGAATTGCCAGGTAGCCATTGGTGCTCTAGAGCTCAAGAAGAGTTATCAGAAAAATTTATTGATGGGGCTGAGCTTTGCAGCTATTCTGCATTTAGCGGTAATCGGCGGGATACTTGTTTATGGTGCATTGAATAAAGTAGATATCGAAATCGGGATACCATTGCCCCAGGGTGTGATTGAGCTTGGTCCACCACCATCCATAACGCAGGAGCGAAGGCCTCAGATCGAGATAGCACCACTACAGGTAGCCCCGCCTGAATTGGGGATTCCCAAGCCGGAGCCGGATATACTGGTTACTGAGCAGACTTTGTTTCCAAGCCAGAGCGAGCTAAGAGAACTGGTTCCGCTGGCAGAGGAAGGAGAGTTTGATCCCGGTCTCATCCAAGTACCTGAGCGTCGCCTACCAGGGCCGGAAGATTTCGTAGCGGTGGAAATCTGGCCTGAAGTAATCGGCAAAACAGCTCCACTCTATCCAGATTTAGCGCGCAGAGCAGGAGTGAGTGGCGAAGTTTTACTCAGGGTGCTGGTTGATGAAAAGGGAATTGTTCGGGATGTGACAATCTTAAAGCCTTCCAAGGCAAATGTAGGTTTCGAGGAAGCAGCAAAAGAGGCGGTTATGCAGTGGATATTCTCCCCGGCCATTCAGAACGGAGAGCCGGTCAGTGTCTGGGTAAATATTCCCGTAAAATTTGAGATTAAATAAAAAAGTATTCCTCACTGCCGCTTATATTGTTATTCGATCGGGAAGTTTGCCTGCTTGACTTCCCCTTCTGATTGGGTTACATTCGGCCAAGAAGTTTTAAGGATGTGCGGGAGTAACTCAGTTGGCAGAGTCACAGCCTTCCAAGCTGTTGGTCGCGGGTTCGAGTCCCGTCTCCCGCTCATTGTTTTGCTAGAATTATTTTTCTAACCAATAGACGGTCAATTTTTTAACCTTAATTAGTCCAGGAGGAAACAGGAGGAAAGATGAAACGCAAAGGTTCGGCAGTCTGGAAAGGCGGTTTGAAAGACGGGAAAGGGACAGTGTCTACCGAGAGCGGCGTTCTGTCTAACGCTCAATATTCTTTTAGCACTCGTTTCGAGAATGGCAAAGGAACAAATCCCGAAGAGTTGATTGGAGCGGCGCATGCCGGTTGTTTTTCCATGGCCCTTTCGGCTGAATTAGGAAAAGTCAATCTGACGCCTGAGAGCATTAACACTACGGCCACGGTCACGCTGGAAATGTTAGACAGTGGTCCGACGGTAACTTCCATTCACCTGGACACAGTGGCCAAAATTCTAGGGGCGGACCGCTCTGTCTTTGAAAAGGCGGCTAACAATGCCAAAGCAGGCTGTCCCATTTCCAGGCTTCTGAATGCTAAGATTACGATGGAGGCCAGGCTGGAAGGGTGAGTTCCCACGAAGGGGAATAATACTTAAGTTAGGTAGAGGGATTTTCGATATATGATGAGTGAGACAATTTGGTTTATTTGCTGTCTTTGCCGTACTGCTTTCCACAATCTTGTTCCTAACAAATTGCGCTCCGGTTCAGGTCTCCTCCAAGGCACACAAATGGCAGACCGAAATCGGCCTGGCCTCCCATTATGCCCATAAATTTCATGGACGGCCAACTGCCAGCGGTGAAATCTATGACGAGAATAAACTGACTGCGGCACATCCCAGCCTCCCCTTCGGCACGCGGGTACAAGTAACCAATCTGAGCAACAAAAAAAGCGTGATTCTTAGAATCAACGACCGCGGCCCGCAGACTAAAGACAGAATAATAGACGTTTCCTACAAGGCGGCCCAGGAATTAGACTTTGTCCGGGCAGGATTAATAAAGGTCAAGATTGAAGTGGTGGAGAAAACCGAAGGTTAGGAGAGCTTCAAATCCGTCAGCTTAGATACACTCATTTGGCAGATTTACAGCCTTTGGTCAGGATTACTATCATTTAATTCTGGTTTTTTTCCCCGGATAAAATACAGTAACAGTAAGAACAGGGCGCTTAATCCGTACATGATTCCAAATTCAGGGGCGGCAGTTAGTCCGAATTTATTCTGGACTCCGAGAGGAGTCAGCTGATAGGCGTGAATCAACCCTGTCAGAGATAAGATCGCGGCAGAAAAGGTCCAGAGTGAGGCTTTTAAAAACTGTCTCTCTATTACAAAGACCAGAATGGCGGCCAGAATCATACTGCTTAAAAGAAAGCCCTGGCTTAAAGCTATGACACCCTGTAGGTACAGGTCATTTCCGAATTGTGAGAAAGTCTCGAACAGAGTCTTTCCTGATTTTCTCAAGGACGTATCCACTACCTGCAGAGCCCAGGCTGCCAGCGAGGGAATCAAACCGAAAGCCACAGCCAGGGCATGAGATTTAGGCACAGCCTGGAAGGCCTGGGCAGTAATGATGATTCCAATCCAGAGCAGAATGCCGATGGTTGCTTCCAGAGGCACAACTTTTAGAACCAGGATTATACCGCCAATCAACCCTAAGATAGTTATAACCAATCCATTTAGCACCGAGTAGGCGCTTCTGGCTCCCATGGCTTTCCAGGCCGGGTGGCCAATATAAATGGTAGTTGGAAAAGGACTGCCGAATAGAGCCGCAGTTAAAGAGCCCAGGCCGTTGGCCAACAGGGAAGGCTTGGTTTCATAACGGTCACCGGCGGCTTCAGCGCTCTCCAAATTCTGCAAGGAGCCGATGACATTGAACAATCCCATAGGAAAAATCACCGCTATGAACTGCCATCCGGAAGGGCTGGTCAAAAGAGCAAATAAATCCCCGGGAACCGGAACCGGCAGATGAATTGAAAAGGAATAAAGTTGTGGTGCTGGCTGGAAAGAGGGTAATCCCATCGCTTTCAATCCCCAGGCTAAAGACACACCAGTAAGAACTGCCAGCAGACCTCCTGGAAACCCTAAAGGGAGCCTGATGCGCGAGGCATAGGTGACTAAAATCATAAACATGGGGAGAATGGCAATGCTGGGGAAGGCGAAGATTTGAAAGATGAAGCCCATGGCGATAAAAGTAATAGCCACTCCAGCTAAGGCAGAAAGCAGAGCAGCCCGGGGTGTATTTCTTCTCAGCCAATCACCCACAAAAGCCCCGGCAGTCTCCATTATACCGCTTAACAAGCAGGCAAAAAGACCGGCCTGCCAGGCTAACTTATAATTGCCGGTCTGCTGATAAACAGGTCCCATAATCAGAAAGATGTAGGCAATCAGACTGGGGGTGTTTATCCCGTAAGGTAACGCAGTAATATCAGTCCGGCCGGTCTGCTTCATCAGCCGCCAGGCCTGGTAGGAATAAAAGAGATTGCCAAGCAGAATGGAGATACAGGCGCCCGGAATTACCAGTTCGGTCACAAAATTGGCTGGAAAGCCGCAGACCTGCTGGCAGAGAATGGTTATCAACATCAGCTGGAGCAGGTTGTCGATGAAAAGCCCGAAGAAACCATCAATATCGCCGCGGACAAATAAGGGGATTTTGGATGAATTCATTCTAAATTCAGGAAGCAAGTTCAACTTTTCTTTAACAACTGAAATAATTCCTTTAGCACAGCCTGAGCATGCCCCAAGGCCTTCATTCCATCCCAAACTCTGGCAATCTTTCCTTCCGGGTCAATCAGAAAAGTACTCCTTATCGTTCCTAAAAATTCCTTGCCCATAAACTTCTTGGGGCGCCAGACTCCGTATTTTTTCTGCACTTCGGTCTCCAGGTCAGACAGAAGAATTATGGTGAGTTTTTTGCCGGAAATGAACTTTTGATGAGATTGGCAGCTATCCTTGCTGACTCCTAAGACGACCGCATTCAGACTTTCAAACTCGGGTTTTAGTTTGGTGAAATCTAAGGCTTCAATTGTGCAGCCGGGCGTGTTGTCTTTAGGGTAGAAGTAGAGGACCACCCATTTGCCGCGGAAGTTTTTTAAACAAACTTTTTCTTCACTCTGATTCAGGAGACAAAAATCAGGCGCGGTTTGTCCGATTTTCAATGAACTCTTATTCATTCGCTCTCACCTAATTTTATTGTTTGAGGAAGAATGATAATATATCTTAGGACAATAGCGAAAGGGAAAATATGAGCAAAACTTTCAAGCCCTCGGATTATCAAAAACATCTGCCTTTAAGCGAAATCATCATCAAGGAATCGCCTTCGGCTGATAATGTAGCCTTTGACATTGTCTTTGTGGGCGCAGGCCCGGCCAGCTTGGGTGGAGCAATTCAGTTGGCTAAACTTATCAAAGAAGAAAATGAGAAGTCGGGTGGAAAATTAGGCGAAGTGAGCATTGGTGTGTTAGAAAAGTCGGCTGAAATTGGGGGACATATTCTGTCTGGTGCGGTGATCAAACCAGGACCTTTTCAGGAACTCTTTCCCGAACTGAAAATGGAAGAGCTTCCCTTTAGTACGCCAGTCAAAGAGGAGAAAGTCTATTTCCTGACCGAGAAAAAGGCCTTCAAAATTCCTACTCCGCCCAGCATGAAAAATGAGGGGAATTACGTCACCTCGCTGGGTGAAGTGACTCGTTGGTTGTCAAAAAAGGCGGAGGAACTGGGAGTGCAGGTTTTCACCGGCTTTCCGGTAAAGGGTTTGTTGGTGCAGGATGAAAGTGTCATCGGCGTCCGGACAGCCGAGTCTGGTCTAGACCATCATGGGAATAAAATGCCTTCGTATCAACCGCCTGCCGATGTAACAGCGAAAGTGGTCGTGCTCGGCGAGGGGACACGCGGGATGCTCTCTCAGGCGTTCTTAGAATGGCAGGGGATAAAGTCTCCGAATCCGCAGATTTATGCTATTGGTGTCAAAGAGCTGTGGCAGACTAAAACTCCTTTAGAGCATATCGTCCACAGCATGGGCTGGCCCCTGAAGTCGGATGAGTTCGGGGGAAGTTTCATGTACCCTTTGGAAAAGAATGTCGTTGCCCTAGGCTTAGTTGTCGGGATGGACTATCATAATGCAAATTTCGACCCGCATTATGTTTTTCAGAAGATGAAGACCCATCCCGTGTTCAGAGAAGTCTTAGAAGGCGGAGAGATGATAGAATGGGGGGCAAAGACGATTCCGGAAGGGGGATATTATTCGATTCCGGGGAGGTTGTCAGGCAATGGTGCTGTCATAATCGGTGATTCGGCGGGATTTGTGGATGTGCCGTCTTTGAAAGGAGTGCATTATGCTCTGTCTTCAGGCATTCTGGCGGCTAAGGCGATTTTTGAAGCTCTGAAGAGGAATAAGTTTGATGAGGAGACTTTAGGTGAATATGATAAGGCGGCCAGGTCGAGTTTTATTATGCAGGATTTGTATAAAACCAGGAATGTCAGGTTAGCGTTCAAAAACGGTTTATACTGGGGAGGATTCAAGGCTGGGCTGATGAGTCTTACAGGTGGTAAATTTCCCGGCGGGATGATTAAGATGGAGAATGACAATCAGGCGGAGAGGAGTGTCAGCGAAGAATCTGCTTTTGTGCCGGATGGGAAGCTGACTTTTAATAAGGTGGATGCAGTTTACAAATCCGGGAATGCGACCAGGGATAGTATTCCGTCGCATTTACTGGCCGTTGAGAATGTAGGCCCCGAGGTGGCGGAGTTTTATGTGCATCTCTGCCCGGCCGGGGTGTATGAGGTGATAGATGGCAAGCTGCGGATTAATGCGCCGAACTGTGTGGACTGTAAGGCGACGGATATTTTAGCGGCCAGGTGGACACCCCGGGAGGCGGGGAGCGGGCCGAAGTATAAGAAGATGTAGTTTTATTGCATTTGTAAAAAGTATCTATTGACAAAATTGTGTCAATTTAGATTTAATGTAATGGATTTGATACGCAAAACTAGTCAAAAATGGAAGATACAAAAGTTTCCTATATAATAGAGAAGGACAAACCAGTTCTTTTTCGAGATCTTGCCAAGGAGATACCCTCTACGACATATGCAACTTTTGCATTATACAGATACCCTGCGAAGTTTATTCCTCAAGTAATTGCTTACACATTCAAAACTTTTGGGCAAGAGGGGATGAGCGCATTCGACCCGTTTGCTGGTTATGGCACAGTAGGACCAGTTGCCAGACTATATGGCATCGATTATGAACTTTGGGATCTAAACCCCCTTCTTGAGCATCTTCATTCTGTGGCTACAATGAAACCTGTAGAAGTAGACGTCGGTGCTTTGATTGAGAGAATGGAATCTAACAAGATAAAATTTGCTCCTGATTGGTCAAATCTAGCCTACTGGTATCCAGAGGAGATTATAACAACGCTCAATAAAGCATGGGGGTTCTATCATTCATTAGAAGAAGAGTATTCAAAGCGTATTTTACTAATTCCATTAATAAAAACTACAAGACGTTTTTCGTACAATGACGAAAAACGGCAAAAACTTTCCCGCTCACACATTGCCACAAAACGAGTCGATGTGCTACTCTCCAAGGATTGGCGTAGCATGTTTTTCCAAACTATAAGAGAATCAACAGAAAACATAATTAAGAAATTAAACGAGTATCGTGAGCTTAACCCAAAGCGGGTAGACTCAGTAATAAAGGCAGGCATCGATACACTAACTGGTGAATTAAGTGCACAACACGATATATTGATAACATCTCCACCGTACCTACAAGCCCAAGAATATATACGTTCTGCTAAGATGGATCTCTTTTGGTTGGGATACTCCGAAGAACATATAAAAGAATTGGGCAAAAAGGAGTTACCATATAGAGATGTCCCGGAATTTGATATATGTTCTGAGACGTACTCCAAATATTTGAATGAAATCGAAGATCCTCATCTTCGAAGGCTGTATGTAAGATACTTTTGCGGAGTGCTTGGCTCTCTATCACGTTTTCAAAAAAGAATAAAAAAGAACATGCTTTTATTTGTAGGGCCTGCCACCATACGAGGTACAGCAATTCCAATAGATAAAATATTTGTAGAACACTTTACCGCCCTAGATTGGAAACATAAGGTTACATTAGTTGATACTATAGTTGCACGGTCGATGTTCTTCTACAAATCTAATCCGGCTACTGGTATTCAGGATAAGCGTATGTCAACTGAACATCTTATCGTGCTTTCTAGGAGATAATATGGCTAAAAGCTTTCCTGAGATTTTAAACCAGATGAATGTAATACAGAAGGATAAAGGAGCTTACGCTGCCTTACTTGGTGAGGCGCACCAATACTTAGTAACTGGAATTTTGATGAGACTTGGATTTCTCGTTTCAGTTATTACAGTGCGAGCGGGGACGTTCGATATAATAGTTCCAGCCTTCGAGGATTTCGCGAAAGAACAACAAAGGAATGTATTGCTACGCGCTCAAGTCAAGACAGTGAAAAAGTCGCTGAAATTTATTGGTGGCACAAGAGCGGGTGTCGATAGAAAGTACATACCTAAGGTGAAAGAATATAAATACTCTACTCAGCACAACGATTTAATAATTGGAGTAGACCCAGATATGATAGATTTATTTTTCGTTCCAACAAGATTTATTACTCGTTGGGGTGACTCAGTTAGCAAAAATAAACTTTTACCCCTGAAGAATCGTTTCGAAATCCTATTGAACTGGAATGATAAATACTTGAATTCTATTGCAAATAATTTAAAGTGACCTAATTCTTCATCAACTCAAACCTCCGCTCTTCCCAATAAAAAAGCCACCCCGATTTATCGGGGCGACTTTTCCCCCAAGCTTTTCAGTGCAAGCCTTAAAGCGCTCTTAAAAATTCACCGGCAGGTCCAGATCAGCAGCCTCTTTGCGCAGCTTGCCAATCGGGGCGTACGGGTCGGTGTTGACTAAAGTGAACTGGTCGTAGTTGCAGACGTAGCCAATCACCGGAGAGTGTCCGGTCCTCAAAGACTCCTCAGTCATGCGGTAGCCCTGGCCGGTCTGGTTGTTGACCCAGAAGCCCGGGCAATTGATGTCCGAAAACCGGCAGTTAGTCCCCACTCTGCCAGGAGTCCAATTACTTCTAGTCATCACAGTTGATTCTCTCTGCGGCATTTTTCTTCACCCCCTTTATTTCTAAAGATTATAATTAACATAAAATATGTATTAAACAGGCTTGCACATTACTGGAAATAATTGTTAGCATCTTCCAGCTTCAGGCTTGTGTCATCTCTATTATCGGCAGGATGAAATTTAGGATTAGGGTAGAGCTCAATTATAAATTAGATTTTTAATGGGCAGAAACTGTCCAAACTGATTTTATTGATAATGGGTATTAAAAGATGCGGTCCGTAAGCTCAGTTTTTCCCCAAGCTGGGAAAGGATTGCGTGAAGAATAATTACCCCCACGTTGAGGGCAACGTGGGTCTACTAAAGGTCAATTCTAATTCTTCATCAACTCAAACATCCGCTCAATCGCCTGTCTGGCTTTTTCCTGTACCTCTTTGGGCAGTTCTATCTTTTCTTTCATCTCCCGCAGGGAGTGGAGCACGTCTTCTAAGGTATTGGTCTGCATGAAGGCGCAGAAGAAGCACCCGCCGTGCACTTCGATGGGTCTTTGAATTTCTAATCTGGCTCTCTGGGCTAAGCCGCACTCGGTGACCATGATGATTCGGCTGGCGTTAGAGTTCTTGGCGAACTCCAGCATTTTGGAGGTGCTGGCGATTATGTCGGCCATTTCTTTGACTTCGACCTTGCACTCCGGGTGGACCGCGATTGGTGCGTCGGGGTATTGCTCTTTCAGGGCGAAAATCTGTTCCTTAGTTATAGCATGATGGACGTAGCAGTTCCCTTGCCAGGAGATGATGTGCTTCTTGCCGTCCAGCGCTTCTGCCGCTTGTTCTGCTAAATGCTGGTCGGGTAAAAATAAAATATGTTGCTGCGGCATTTTAGAAAGCACTTTGACGAAATTTGAGCTGGTGACGCAGACGTCGCATTCAGCCTTGACTTCAGCGCTGGTATTGACGTAGCAGGCAACTGCGAAATCGCCGCCATACTGTTGCCGCAGCTCGTCTACTTTTTCAATCACCGGAATTACAGGAGCAGAGTCAGCTAATGAGCATCCGGCGGCTGAATTGGGCAATAAGACTGTTTTTTCCGGATTGACTATTTTGGCGGTTTCGGCCATGAATCGTACCCCTACCAAGACTATCACGTCAATCTCCTTGGCTTCCTTAGCCTTGTAAGCCAGCTCCAACGAGTCCCCTACGTAGTCTGCAATCACTTTCAGAATAGCCCGGGGATAGTTATGCACTATAATGGTAGCTTTGCGCTTGTGCTTGAGGTCCTCTATCTCCCGGATGATGGGGATAATTCGGGCGCACTCCTCCAGGCTGTAAATAGACCTGGCTTCAGCCCGGTTGAGATTGTCTTGTAGTATTTCTGCGGTTAACATCGCCATTGTAACTTAGTGCTTATAGGGATTGCTGTCAAGTTAACTTCTTCTATTAATACGAGTTAGGCAGGGGAACTGACTGAATTACGTATATATTGTTGGAAAATGATAGTTACAAGCAGAAAACAATGATTTAAGACTTCTGCTTAATAAATAGCTGTCGATATAAAAGTCTGAGTCAGGCGTTTTCGGTAGTAACTCAAACAAAACGGGTTAGGGCACAGTATATAGTTCTGAATTCTTAAAAAAAGGCTTGACAAGTTTTTATAGCCTTATATTATAAGGGTTTAACTTTTAATTATAATGAAAATCTATGCCCAGATAGCTCAGTTGGTAGAGCACATCCTTGGTAAGGATGAGGTCACCAGTTCAATCCTGGTTCTGGGCTGAACAGGACAATAGATTGCAAGAAAGGAAAAATTTTAACGAGGGGTAAAGATTATGTCCAAGGCCAAATTTGAGCGGACCAAGCCGCACGTGAACGTGGGGACCATAGGTCACGTGGACCACGGCAAGACCACCTTGACTGCGGCCATAACCATGGTGTTGAGCCGGCAGGGTTTGTCAGATGTGCGTACGTTTGATTCGATTGACAATGCTCCGGAGGAAAGAGAGAGAGGGATAACCATTGCTACGGCGCATGTGGAGTATCAGACCGATAAGCGTCATTATGCGCACGTGGATTGTCCTGGTCATGCCGATTATGTGAAGAACATGATAACCGGGGCGGCGCAGATGGACGGAGCTATTTTGGTGGTATCAGCGCCGGATGGGCCTATGCCGCAGACCAGGGAGCACATACTTTTAGCCAGACAGGTAGGGGTGCCTTATATCATAGTATTTTTAAACAAGGTAGATGCGGTAGACGACCCGGAATTATTAGACTTGGTAGAGTTAGAAGTAAGAGACTTACTTAAGAAGTATGGATTTCCTGGTGACCAGATACCCATAATTAGGGGTAGTGCTTTACAGGCCATGAAGGCAGGGTTAGATACCAATGTGAAGATAGATGATCCGGCTTTCAAGTGCATCTTTGATTTGATGAATGCGGTAGATTCATATATACCCACGCCCAAGCGGGACATAGACAAGCCTTTTTTGATGCCGGTGGAGGATGTGTTTTCAATTACTGGCAGAGGGACAGTTGGTACTGGCAGGGTAGAGAGAGGTACAGTCAAGGTGGGGGACGAGTTAGAGCGGGTAGGGATAAAGGAGACCAAGAAGACGGTGGTGACCGGGGTGGAGATGTTCAGGAAGATATTAGACCGGGCCGAGGCTGGGGATAACATAGGGTTGTTGTTGCGAGGGGTAGAGAAGGATGAGTTAGAGCGGGGGATGGTGTTAGCCAAGCCGGGTAGTATAACGCCGCACACCAAGTTCAAGGGGGAGGTTTACGTACTCACCAAAGAAGAAGGAGGGCGGCATACGCCATTCTTTAGTGGATATCGTCCTCAGTTTTATTTTAGGACCACGGATGTGACTGGGGTGGCCAAGTTGCCACAGGGAGTGGAGATGGTGATGCCAGGTGACAATGTGACCATTGAGGTGGAATTGATCTCGCCTATCGCCATGGAGAAAGAGCTCCGCTTTGCCATAAGAGAAGGCGGCCATACGGTGGGTGCAGGCGTGGTAACGGAAATCTTGGAATAAAAATACAAAGAGTATATGGCACGCGATATAATCAGTTTAGCTTGCGGCGAGTGTAAAAGAAGAAATTACACCACCACCAAGAACAAAAAACTGCATCCGGACCGGGTGGAATACAGAAAATTCTGTCCCTTCTGCAATAAGCACACACCCCATAAGGAAGTTCGTTAAAAAGGCTTAAGTAACGCGAAAAGACGTTAGTAAAATAGCGGGATGAGTATTTCAGTCAAAAACAAAAACAGGAGAAACAATTAACTTAGGACTGTAGCTCAATTGGCCAGAGCACCGGTCTCCAAAACCGGGGGTTGGGGGTTCAAGTCCCTCCAGTCCTGAAATTCGAAAATGTTTAATAAAGTTATTCAGTTCTTAAAAGAGATCCGGGTAGAGTTGGGCAAGGTCACCTGGCCCACCAAGAACGAGTTAATCGGCTCGACCATCGTGGTAGTGGTGGTATCGCTGATTCTGTCTCTATTCACCGGAGTAGTGGATTTCATCCTGGCCAAGTTAGCCGGTATGGTGCTCGGGTGAAGGCGGAGATCGAGAAGATGGTTTTGAAATGGTACGTGGTGCATACCTATTCCGGACACGAGCAGAAGGCTCTAAAGTATTTGACCAGCCGGATTGAAGAGTCCGGAATGAGGGAGAAATTCGGTCGGATATTAATCCCCACCCAGGAAGTGGTGGAGATGAAGCAAGGCAAGAGATCGTCTTCCCACAAAAAATTTCTCCCCAGTTACCTGATGATAGAGATGGAACTGGACAAGGATACCCAGGCTTTGGTCATGGGTACTCCGGGCATTACCAATTTTGTAGGCAGTGGTGGTCGGCCCACCCCTTTAAGGCCGGATGAAGTCGAAAGAGTACTTCAGCAGATGGAGGAAGGGAAAACCAAGGAACAGGTGGAGGTGCCCTTCCAGGCCGGGGACCAGGTCAAGGTAATTGACGGGCCTTTTACTGATTTCTCCGGTACCATCTCGGAAGTTAATCCGGAGCGTAACCGGGTCAAGGTGATGGTCTCCATCTTCGGACGCCCGACTCCGGTAGAGTTAGATTATTTGCAAGTAATCAGCACCGTAAAGAAGTGAGTCAGACCTAGGAGATAAAATTGGCTAAGAAAGTAATTGGAATGGTCAAACTGCAGATTCCGGCTGGCAACGCCACTCCGGCTCCTCCGGTAGGTCCGGCCTTAGGTCAGGCCGGAGTCAACATCATGGAATTCTGCAAAGCCTTTAACGCTAAGACCCAGAAAGATGCCGGTCTAATCATACCGGTAGTCATCACCGTCTACGCAGATAAAACTTTCACCTTCATCACCAAGACTCCGCCGGCCAGCGTTCTTTTGAAAAAAGCGGCTGGCATTGAAAAGGGCTCAGGCGAGCCCAACCGCAACAAAGTTGGTCAGGTTACTAAAAAACAGGTTCAGGAAATCGCCCAGATGAAGTTGCAAGATTTAAACGCCAATGACCTGACTGGCGCCATGCAAATTGTGGCCGGCACTGCCCGGAGCATGGGGATTGAGGTAGTCGATTAAGCAATAGAAAACCCAAGCGAGAAAATAATGCATAGAGGAAAGAAATATAATGCGGCTTTGGAAAAAGTAAGGGAAAAGTCGGCCTACCCTTTAAAGGAAGGGGTCAAAAGACTCAAGGAAGTGGCCCACGCCAAGTTCAATGAGACCGTGGAAGTCTCCTTGAACTTAGGGGTAGACCCTAAACAGGCCGACCAGATAGTGCGCGGCTCAGTTTTAATGCCCCATGGCACCGGCAAATCAGTAAAAGTCCTAGTTTTTGCCAAAGGAGAAAAGGAATTAGAAGCCAAGCAGGCCGGAGCCGATTACGTGGGGGCCGAGGACTTAGCCGAGAAGATTCAGTCCGGTTGGACCGATTTTGACGCCTGCGTGGCCACACCGGATGTCATGGGCATCGTGGGAAAATTAGGGAAAATCCTAGGTCCCCGGGGTCTGATGCCTAACCCTAAAACCGGCACGGTAACCTTCGACGTGGCCAAGGCCATAAAAGAAGTCAAAGCCGGGAAAATAGAATATAGAGTCGACAAACAGGGAAACCTTGCCGCGCCGGTGGGAAAGATTCAATTCTCAGAAGAAGCCTTGGTGGAGAATGCTTCGGCCTTGCTCCAGGCGATTCTACGGGCCAGGCCGGCCTCAGTCAAGGGCCAATACCTGAAATCCGCTACCCTGTCTGCCAGTATGTCCCCCCCGGTCAGGCTGGATTTGAAAGAAGTAAGCGAGTTAGCCAAAGCTGAAAGTTAATAGAAAGAATCATCATGCCAGAAGCAACTAAAATCAGACCGGAAAAGCTCAAGGAAGTAGAACTCTTGAAAGAAAAAGTCGGCCAGGCCAAAAGTCTGTTTCTGACCGACTACTCAGGCCTAAACATGGAGGATATGTCCAATCTTCGCCGGGAGTTGAGGAAGTCCAAGGCCGAGTTCAAAGTGGCCAAGAACACTTTGATCCGCCGGGCCCTGGAAGGCACTGCTTATGCGGAAATTTCCGAGCAGTTGTCCGGCCAGACCGGAATAGGTTTCGGTTATGATGATCCGGCCCTGCCAGCCAAGATTCTGCACGACTTCTTTAAGCGCATTGAAAAACCGAAGGTTAAGTTATTCTATATAGAAGGCCGCCAGTTTACAGGCCAGCAGTTAAGTCAGATAGCCAATCTACCTTCCCGGGAGGTTTTATTAGCCCAGGTGGTAGCTGCCGTTCAAGCTCCTATGGTAAATCTGGTTGGTACTCTGGAAGGAATGATAAGCAAACTGATTCGCACCATAGAAGCCATAAAAGAACAGAAAGAAAAACAAACAGTTCAGCCCTAAGCCAGTAATTAAGGAGGAGTCTAAGTAATGACCACTGCCAAGACCAAAAAGACAGAAGAAGCCCACGCCGAAGGCAGCGTGGCCAAAGTGGTGGAATTAATCGAAAACCTGTCGGTATTAGAGCTCTCCCAGCTCTCCAAAGACCTGCAGGAGAAATTCGGCGTATCGGCAGCCATGCCGGTAGCCATGGCGGCTGCACCAGGCGCGGCCGGAGCAGCGGCAGCAGCGCCGGCTGAAGAAAAGACCGAATTCAACGTAGTCCTGCAGTCAGCCGGGGACAAAAAGATTCAGGTCATCAAAGTGGTGCGGGAACTGACCAATCTAGGCTTGAAGGAAGCCAAGGACCTGGTGGACGGCGCTCCCAAGCCGGTCAAGGAGGGAATTCCCCGCGAAGAGGCGGAAAGCATAAAAGCCAAGCTGGTAGAAGCCGGAGCCAGCGTAGAAATAAAATAACTTCTTAAACTTACAGTCCAGCCAGATTGACCTTCGGCCTAAAGCAAGAAGGAGTGTGATAATTTGAGTTCTCAGAGAGAAGTCACCCGGAAGACCTATGCTAAGAATAAGTACCAGGCGGAGCTTCCTCACCTCCTCCAGGTGCAGATGGAGTCTTTTGAGGACTTTTTACAATTAAATGTCGATCCGGAAAAGAGGGAGAACAAGGGTCTGCAAGCGGTCTTCAAAGAGGTTTTTCCCATTACCGACGTTCACGAAAACTTCTCCTTGGAATTTGTCAAGTATATGCTGGGGACACCCCGCTACAACACTAAAGAGTGTCAGGAGCGCAACATGACCTTCGCCGCGCCGCTGAAAGCCTCTCTGCGCCTGGTAGCCCGCCAGGCTGAGGGAAACGGCTCGGCCCGCAAGGTCAAGAGTGTCATAGAGCAGGAAGTCTACTTAGGCGAGCTGCCCTTATTGACGGAGCAGGGAACCTTCATCATCAATGGAGCTGAAAGAGTAGTCGTTTCGCAGCTCCATCGCTCTCCCGGGGTCTTCTTTGACGAAGAGATTCACCCCAATGGCAAAAAGCTTTATTCGGCCCGGATCATCCCCTTCCGCGGCTCCTGGGTGGAATTTAAAATCGACATCAATGACATAATGTATGCCTACATTGACACCCGCAGAAAATTGCCAGCCACGGTCATAATCCGGGCCTTGGGATTTGACAGCAATGACAAAATTTTGGAATTGTTTTACCAAACCGATACGCTGGAGGTCTCCGGACATGTAAAGCACAGAATAGTTGGAAAAGTATCTGCCATCAGCATCGTTGACCGCAAGACCGGTGAGATTCTAATTCAGGCCGGAGACACCATCACGGAAGAGCACTGGGAGAAGCTAAAAGAGTGGGAGATCTCTAAAATAAAAATTATTACTTCGGAGACCGAGCGAGAGGCCGAAGTTATCCTTAACACCTTGGTCAAGGATAACACTTCCACTCAAGAAGAAGCCCTTTTCAAAATTTACAGTCTTATCCGGCCAGGAGAGACCCCCACACAGGAGACAGCCAATGGAGTGATGGAGCGGCTTTTTTTCACTCCCAAGAAATATGATATCGGAGAGGTTGGACGCTACATAATAAACCAGAGATTAGGAGTAGACGTACCCCTGGACGTGGCTACCTTGGATAAGAAGGATTTTATCGCCATAATGAAGTATCTGGCCGACCTGAATACCGGCAAAGGGGATGTTGACGACATCGACCATTTGGGCAATCGGCGGGCCCGCTCGGTGGGAGAGCTTTTGTCAGACCAGTTTTCAGTCGGTCTGTCACGCATGGCCAGGACCATCCGTGAGAGAATGAGCCTGCGCGATACTGAGAACATGACTCCACATGATTTAGTCAATGCCAGAACGGTCTCGGCTGTAATCGATGCCTTTTTTGGCTCCTCTCAGCTATCGCAGTTTATGGACCAGACCAATCCCTTAGCCGAGCTAACCCACAAACGGAGACTCTCCGCCCTGGGTCCGGGAGGTTTAACCCGAGAGAGAGCCGGTTTTGAAGTTCGAGATGTGCATCACACCCATTATGGCCGAATGTGTCCGATTGAGACTCCCGAGGGCCCCAATATCGGTCTAATCGCCTCTTTGTCAACTTTTGCCCGGATTAACAAATTCGGATTCTTAGAGACCCCTTACCGCAAAGTTAAGAATGGAAAGGTAACTGACAAGATTGAATATCTCACCGCCGACCAGGAGGACAACTACACGATTGCCCAGGCAGGCGAGCCAGTCGAAAAAGACGGCACTTTTGTGAATAGCCTGGTCAAGGCCCGCCAGAAGGGTGACTTCGTGGTTGTGCCTGGTGAGAGTGTCGACTTTATAGACTTATCTCCCATGCAGTTAGTTTCCGTAGCCGCCGCCTTAATACCCTTTCTAGAACACGACGACGCCAACCGGGCTTTGATGGGCTCCAACATGCAGAGACAAGCAGTCCCTTTGTTAAAAGCTGAGCCGCCTTTGATTGGTACCGGCATCGAGAGAAAAGTGGCGGTGGACTCCGGTGCCGCAATGGTGGCTAAAAGAGGTGGGGTGGTGGAATATGTTTCAGCTGAGCGGATTGTCATTCGCCCGACCTCTTCTACTGAAAGTCAATTTGTAGACATGGATGAGTATGAGTTAATCAAGTTTAAGCGCTCCAATCAGGATACCTGTCTGAATCAACGGCCCTTGGTCAAAATCGGCGAAAAGGTTCAGGCCGGGGAGGTCATCGCCGATGGTCCGGCTACCTGCCGGGGAGATTTGGCCTTGGGTGCCAATGTGTTGGTGGCCTTCATGCCCTGGCAAGGCTATAACTTTGAAGACGCGGTTATTGTCAGTGAGAGACTGATTACCCAGGATAGCTTCACCTCCATTCACGTTGAGGAATTCGAACTGCAGGTCCGCGAGACTAAACGAGGACCGGAAGAGCTTACCCGGGAAATACCCAATGTCTCAGAAGAAGCCGTGGCTCATTTGGAGGAGAACGGCGTGGTCAGAATGGGAGCAGAAGTAGAAGCCGGAGAAGTTCTGGTCGGCAAGGTGACTCCTAAAGGAGAAACCGAGCTTTCCCCGGAAGAGAGATTGTTGCGCGCCATCTTCGGAGAAAAAGCCGGAGACGTAAAAGACGCCTCGCTTAAGGCGCCTCCGGGAATGAAAGGGGTGGTAATCAACACCCAGGTCTTCTCCCGCAAAGAGCATACCGAAGAAGCCAAACGGAAAGAGCGGAATGAGATTGCCCGCTTACGCAGACAGCAGCAGCGGAGTCTGGAGGATTTGGCCAAGATCAGAGATGCCAAACTAATCGGGCTGCTGGCCGGACAAACTGCCAATACTATACGTAAAAAGTCCAATGCAGAGGTGGTCTTCCGGGCCGGCTACAAATTCAAAGAGAATTCTTTTGATAAAATAGACTTTGAGAATCTTGTGGCTGATGAGGGATGGGTCGAAAATCCCAAAATCAATCGCAAGATTGAAGAGCTGTGGGCCAACTACAATCAGCAAGTGGAAGCTAAAAAGGCTCTGTTAGAGATTGAAATTGACAAAATAGTCAGGGGAGCCGAGCTGCCTCCAGGAGTGGTCCAGTTAGTCAAGGTTCAGGTCGCCACCGAAAGAAAGATCTCGGTAGGAGACAAGGTGGCAGGCCGGCATGGAAACAAGGGTGTGGTCTCCAGAGTCGTTCCGGTTGAAGACATGCCCTATTTGCCGGACGGCACTCCTGTGGATATGATATTAAATCCTTTGGGAGTACCTTCCCGAATGAATGTAGGGCAGATTCTGGAGACTCATCTGGGTTGGGCCGCACAAAAACTCAATTTCTATGTGACCACTCCGGTGTTTGACGGAGCCAATTTAAACGAAATCAAAGCCGAATTGAAGAAAGCCGGGCTGCCGGAATCTGGAAAAATCACTCTCTATGACGGTCGAACCGGAGAGCCTTTTGAGAGCGAAATTACCACGGGCTACATGTACATGATGAAACTCTCACATCTGGTAGATGATAAGATGCACGCCCGCTCCATAGGACCTTACTCTTTGGTCACCCAGCAGCCCTTAGGCGGCAAGGCTCAATTCGGCGGCCAGAGATTCGGCGAGATGGAGGTCTGGGCTTTAGAGGCCTATGGCGCAGCTCATACTTTACAGGAGCTCTTGACTTACAAATCCGACGACGTGGCCGGGCGCTCCAAAATCTACGAAGCCATTGTCAAAGGAGACAACCCGCCTGAGCCAGGTGTGCCGGAGTCGTTTAACGTGCTGGTTAAGGAATTGCAGAGTTTAGGCTTAGAGGTGGAGTTAATAGAGAATTGAGACATTTGCCTGATTCCAGAGTCGAACTGAATTTCTTAGAAAGAGTCAAAGATTTGGAATTGGTTTTAAAACACATAAGATTCAAATTGCCCTCAGGGCAGAGGAGGTTCTAAAGTGGTAGATTTCACCACCAGAGCCACAAGAAAGCCGAGTGATTTCAAGGCTATCCGGATCCAGTTAGCCTCTCCGGAAACCATCCGCTCTTGGTCTTACGGTGAAGTGACCAAACCGGAGACCATCAACTATCGCACCTTCAAACCCGAGAGAGACGGGCTGTTCTGTGAGAGAATCTTCGGGCCAGTCAAGGACTGGGAGTGCAATTGCGGAAAATATAAACGCATCCGCTTCCGCGGCATTGTCTGCGACCGTTGCGGAGTGGAAGTGACCCAGTCCAAGGTCCGCCGGGAGAGGATGGGACACATCGAGCTGGCCGTGCCGGTATCGCACATCTGGTTTTTCAAATCGGTCCCCTCCCGCATCGGCTATCTTTTGGACATGTCGGTTCGTGACTTAGAGAGAGTGCTTTATTATGAATCCTACGTGGTGATTGACCCGGGCGATACCTCATTTAAACAAAAAGACTTGGTTACCGAGGAAGAATACCTGGAACAGGAGAGCCAGGGCAAACACTTCCTGGCTAAGATGGGTGCCGAAGCTATTCAAGAACTGCTCAAGCAGATTGACATTGAGGAATATGCCATCTCCCTGCGCGCTCAGGTCAAGATAGAGACTTCGTCTCAGCGCAAGAAGGATATACTGAAAAGATTAAGAGTTATCGAAGCCTTCCGCCAGTCCAGCAATAAGCCGGAGTGGATGGTCTTATCCGTCATTCCCGTTATTCCTCCGGATTTGCGACCCTTGGTTCCTTTAGAAGGAGGGAGATTCGCCACCTCGGACTTGAATGACCTTTATCGCCGGGTGATTAACCGCAACAACCGTTTGAAAAAGCTCTTGGACATCAAGGCCCCGGAAGTCATTTTACGCAATGAAAAGAGGATGTTGCAGGAGGCGGTCGACGCCCTGTTGGACAACGGACGGCGCTCTCAGGCAGTCAGGGGAGATTCCAAGCGACCCTTGAAGTCACTCTCCGATTTACTCAAAGGCAAGCAGGGAAGGTTCAGACAGAATCTGTTAGGCAAAAGAGTCGATTACTCAGGCCGTTCGGTCATTGTGGTGGGTCCTGAATTAAAACTCCACCAGTGCGGTTTGCCCAAGCACATGGCCTTGGAATTGTTCAAGCCCTTCATCATCAGCAAATTAGAGGAAAAGGGTTTTGTTCAGACCGTAAAATCGGCCAAGAAATTGATGGAAAAAGAACGACCGGAAGTGTGGGATATTTTAGAGGAAATAATAGCCGACCATCCCGTGCTCTTGAATCGGGCTCCCACCCTTCACCGTCTGGGCGTCCAGGCCTTTTACCCGGTCTTAGTGGAAGGCAAAGCCATCCGTCTGCATCCTTTAGTCTGTGCAGCCTTCAACGCTGATTTTGACGGTGACCAGATGGCAGTGCACGTCCCTCTCTCCTTCGAAGCCCAACTGGAGGCTAAGATTTTGATGCTTTCCACTAATAACCTGCTCTTACCTTCCTCTGGCCGACCAGTGGCTACGCCATCTCAGGATATGGTCATCGGCTGTTACTACCTGACCAAGGAAAGACCAGGAGAAAAGGGAGAGAATAAAATCTTCTTCTCTGAAGAAGAGGTTTTAGCCGCTTTGGACAACGGAATTTTAGGTCTGCACGCTCCCATAAAAGTAAGGTTGAATAAGCAGATGTACGAGACTACGGCCGGAAGGATAATCTTCAATCAAGCCGTGCCGGATGAGCTCGGTTTCTACAACGAGACCATGAGTAAGGGAAAGATAGAAAAGTTAGTGGCTGACGCCTACTTGAAATTAGGCAATTACAAGACCGCCCTAATGTTAGACCAGCTCAAAAAGACAGGTTTTGAATACGCCACTAAAGGCGGAATCACCGTGAGCATAGACGACCTCTTGGTCCCCCCGGAGAAGGAGAATTTAATCAAAGAGGGGCAAAAGGACGTTGACAGAATCAGAAAGCAGTATGAGCATGGGGTCATCACCAATGGCGAAAGATACAATAAGGTGATTGACACCTGGACCAGAGTCACCAATGAAGTGGCCACCGCCATGCACGAGCACATGAAACAAGACCGGCAGGGTTTCAATCCAGTCTTTATGATGGCCGAATCCGGGGCCCGGGGCAACATAGACCAGGTCCGCCAGTTGGCCGGAATGCGCGGTCTTATGGCCAAGCCCCAGAAGAAAATTACCGGCCAGATCGGAGAAATCATTGAGACTCCCATTACTGCCAATTTCCGGGAAGGGCTGACCGTACTTGAATACTTTATCTCCACTCACGGAGCCAGAAAAGGTCTGGCCGACACAGCTTTAAAGACAGCAGATGCCGGCTATCTGACCAGACGGTTAGTAGACGTGGCTCAGGATATGGTTATCACCGACACAGATTGTGGCACCATCTTGGGACAGAACATCACCGCCTTGAAAGAGGGAGAAGAAATAATTGAAGCACTCAAGGACCGGATATTGGGCCGGGTAACCTTGGAAGACGTAGTGGACCCCATTACAGGAGAAATTTTGGCCCGCTCCGGCGAAGATATCGATGAATCGGCAGCTGCCCGCATAGACGAGGCGGCTATTGAGTCGGTCCGCATCCGTTCGGTGTTGACCTGTGAATCCAGAAGAGGCGTATGCGCCAAGTGTTATGGCAGGAATTTGGCCAATGGCAAATTAGTAGACTTAGGAGAAGCGGTAGGAGTAGTTGCCGCCCAATCCATAGGAGAACCAGGCACTCAGCTGACTCTGCGTACCTTTCATATCGGTGGCACCGCGGCCAGAATAACCGAACAATCTAAGCTGGTGGCCAAGACTGAGGGGAAAGCGGTATTTGACCGCATTCTGACTGTCACTAAGTCAGACGGCGAGACCATTGTTATCTCCCGAGACGGAATCCTCACCTTAGTCGACGACGAAAACCGCCCCCGCTCCCGCTACAATGTGCCTTACGCCTCCTCCCTAAAGGTCAAGGAGGGAGAAAAAGTTGTCAAAGACCAGATACTGTTCGAGTGGGACCCATATTCCAATACTATAGTCACTGAATATTCCGGCAAAGTGGAATTCGCTGACCTGGTCGAAGGGGAGACCTATCGCGAAGAATTAGATGAAATCACCGGCTTACGACAAAGAGTAGTCATCGAACAAAGAGAGAGGACCCTGCAGCCCCATATTGACGTCCTTGATTCCAAAGGCAAAAAAATAGCCAGTTATGCAGTTCCTACTGGCTCACACCTCTTAGTACATCCCCAGGAGACGGTTGAAGCCGGCTCCGTCTTAGTCAAGATTCCCAGGGAAATCAGCAAGACCAGAGACATCACCGGCGGTCTCCCCCGGGTGGCGGAATTGTTCGAAGCCCGCAAGCCTAAGGATCCGGCCATCGTCACGGAAATCGACGGGGTGGTGGAATTCGGCAAGATTGTCCGCGGCTCCCGGCAGATTATGGTCACTGCCCATGACGGAGAGATTAAGGAATATCTGATACCCCATGGCAAGCATTTAAGAGTGCACCCGGGCGACCGGGTCTATGCCGGTGACAAGTTGTGCGAAGGGCCGGTCGACCCGCATGATATTTTAAGAATCAAAGGACCGGATGCGGTGCAGGAGTATTTGGTTAACGAAATTCAAGAAGTCTATCGACTGCAGGGCGTAAAAATCAACGACAAACACATTGAAATCATCGTCCGCCAGATGCTGCAGAAAGTCAGGGTCGAAGAAGTGGGAGACACTAACTTCTTAGAAGGAGAGCAGGTAGACCGCTTCCGCTTCAAAGAGGAGAATGAGAGGGTAATTGCCGAAGGAGGAGAGCCGGCCACATTTGTTCCCATGCTCTTGGGCATAACCAGAGCCAGTTTATCCACGGAGAGTTTTATCTCCGCGGCCTCGTTCCAGGAGACCACCAAAGTTCTTACCGAGGCGGCCATCAACGGAAGAACCGATAATCTCCTGGGTCTAAAAGAAAACGTCATTATAGGCCGTCTGATACCGGCTGGCACCGGTCTGGAGAAATACCGCAGCATACAGGTAGCCGAGGAGGCAGAAGAAAAGCTCAGGATCGAGGAACTGTTCAAGGAAGCTACTTGACAATTTTGATAATCCTTTTATAATTCATGTTTAATATGAGAAGAAGATATGCCCACTATTAACCAGTTAGTCGGCCAGGGTCGCAAACCTCTGAGAACAAAGAGCAAGAGTCCGGCACTACTGGGCGCTCCCCAGAGGAGAGGAGTGTGTATCAGAGTCTACACCACCACCCCCAAGAAGCCCAACTCGGCCCTGCGTAAAGTTGCCCGTGTGCGTTTGACCAACGGCATAGAGGTAACCGCCTATATTCCTGGCGAAGGACATAACTTACAAGAGCATTCTATAGTCCTGATCCGGGGTGGCAGAGTCAAGGACCTGCCAGGCGTCCGTTATCATATCATTAGAGGTACCCTAGACACTGCCGGAGTGGCCGAGCGCAAGCAGGGACGCTCAAAATACGGAGCTAAGAGGCCCAAGAGGGCGGCTTAGGAGTTCTGAATGCCAAGAAAGAGAAGAGTGGATAAAAGAGAGACACTGCCGGACCCCCAGTACAACAGCGTGCTTTTAGCTAAGTTCATCAACAAGGTGATGGAGCGGGGCAAGAAGAGCACTGCTGAGAATATTGTCTACGACTGCTTCAGCATAATCGAGAAGAAGACCGGACAGCCCGGTTTTGAAGTCTTTCAGAAGGCCCTGAACAATGTCAAGCCGACTCTGGAAGTAAGACCCAGACGAGTAGGCGGAGCGACTTATCAGGTGCCCATGGAAGTCCGTCCAGAAAGGCGGAATGCCCTGGCTTTCCGCTGGATTTTAGAGTATGCCAGTGAGCGAAAGGGAATGCCTATGGCGGACAAATTAGCCGAAGAATTAATTGCCGCCTCCAAGAACGAAGGGGCCTCAATAAAGAAAAAAGAAGACACCCACAAGATGGCCGAAGCCAATCGGGCTTTTGCCCACTTCCGCTGGTAGGCTAGACAAACAAGAGGAGGAATGAAGCGTATTTTAGGTAAAGTTTGCAACATTCTGAACGATTTTAACTTCAGAAAGGAGCGAGAGCTAAAGACCGATAAGTGGCTATCTGAGCTGGAATAATAACACCGCCTCGCCAACCAGCAAAAGACCAATCGGGTCTGTTGCCACAAAAGTAGTCTGAAGCGAGGTTTTTTTATGCCAAGAAAGACACCCGTAGATAAAGTCAGGAACATAGGCATCATGGCCCATATCGATGCCGGCAAGACCACCACGACCGAAAGAATCCTGTTCTATACCGGCAAGACTCACCGGCTGGGAGAGGTCGACGAGGGGGCTGCCACCATGGACTGGATGGAGCAGGAACGGGAGAGGGGCATTACCATTACTTCCGCGGCCACCACCTGCTTCTGGCAGGGGCATCAGATTAATCTTATCGACACGCCGGGTCATGTGGATTTTACCATAGAGGTGGAGCGCTCCTTAAGAGTTCTGGATGGGGCAGTAGCCCTTTTCTGTGCCGTGGGAGGTGTCGAGCCGCAGTCGGAAACAGTCTGGCGTCAGGCAGATAAATATGGTGTGCCGCGGATTGCCTTTGTCAACAAGATGGATAGAATGGGAGCGGATTTCTTCAACGTGATTCAGATGATGAAGGAGAGGTTGGTAGCCAATGCCCTTCCGATTCAACTTCCCATCGGAGCCGGAGACCTGTTCAGCGGGGTGATCGACTTAATCGATATGACTGCCCGGACTTATCATGAGCAGAGCTGGGGAGCCACCTATGAAGATTTCCCCATTCCAGCCAGTCTGAAAGAACAGGCCAGAAAGTACCGGGAAGAACTCCTAGAAGCGGTTTCAGACTATGATGACACCCTTTTGGAAAAATTTATCCACGATGAGCCGATCAAGCCGGAAGAAATAAGAGCGGCCCTGCGGAAAGCGGTCATTGACGTCAAAATCATCCCGGTTTTGTGCGGAGCCTCCTTCCGCAACAAGGGAGTGCAAAAACTCTTGGATGCGGTGGTTGATTTCCTCCCCTCACCCTTGGACTTGCCTCCGGTCAAAGGTTCCAGCCTGTCTCACGACCAGACCATTTACCGTAAGCCCTCTGATTCCGAACCCTTTGCCGGTCTGGCTTTCAAGGTGGTCACCGACCCATATGTGGGAAAGCTGACTTATGTACGAGTCTATTCCGGAGTTTTAAAGAGCGGCAGCTATGTTCTCAATTCCACCAGCGGCGAGAAGGAGAGAATCGCCCGGCTATTGGAGATGCACGCGGACGAAAGAGAAGAGATAAAGGAAGTTTACGCCGGAGAGATTGCCGCAGTGGTGGGGCTGAAGAAGACTTTTACCGGCCACACTATCTGCGAACCGGAAAAACCCATTGTGCTGGAAAAAATGCAATTCCCCGAGCCGGTGATTTCAGTAGCCATTGAGCCCAGGACCAAGGCTGACCAGGATAAGCTCTCGGAGGCCCTGTACCGCCTGGCAGAAGAAGACCCGACCTTCAAGGTTCACTCAGAAGAGGAGACCGGGCAGACTTTAATCTCCGGCATGGGGGAACTTCACCTGGAGATTTTAGTTGACCGAATGAAAAGAGAATTCGGGGTCAAGGCTAATGTCGGAAACCCGCAGGTGGCTTACAAAGAGACCATTTCTATTGCTGTAGAGGCCGAAGGAAAATTCATCCGTCAGTCTGGCGGAAGAGGTCAATATGGTCACGTAATCCTCAAACTGGAGCCTCTGCCGCCGGCCAGCGAATTCGTATTTGAGAATAAGATAGTCGGAGGGGCTATACCCAGAGAGTACATTCCGGCTATTGAAAAAGGTATTAAAGATGCCATGGAGAATGGAGTATTGGCCGGCTATCCTATGGTGGACATAAAAGCCATCCTCGTAGATGGAAGTTATCATGAAGTAGATTCGTCAGAGTTAGCCTTCAAGATTGCCGGCTCCATGGCTTTGCAGGAAGGCGCCAAGAGAGCCAAGCCCAAAATACTGGAACCGTTAATGGATGTGGAAGTGGTGGTGCCGGAAGAGTACATGGGAGAAGTGATTGCGGATTTGAATTCTCGCCGGGGCAGAGTGGTTGGAATTGTCCCTCGGTCTGATGCTCAGGTGGTGGCGGCCCAGGTTCCCTTGGCAGAGATGTTCGGGTATGCCACTGGCTTACGCTCTCTGACTCAGGGAAGAGCGGTCTATACTATGCAATTTGCCCATTACTCAGAAGTCCCCAAAGGGATTTTAGAAGAGATAGTGAGGAAATAGAAAGTTATGTGCCGCCTCTTAGGAATAGTCAGCACAAAAAGTACTGAACCCGAAATCTTTGAATCCTTCCGCCAGCAGTGCATCACCGGTTGTGTCAAGACTTCTCACAAAGAGCCCGGGCATATGGATGGATGGGGTTTGGCATTTTTAAAAGATGGAAGAATGGAAGTGGTAAAAAGTGGCAAGGATGCCAGAAGCGATAAACTCTACTCAGAAACCTCAACTCTGATTTCTGACTCAAAGGTCATAGTGGGCCATATCCGTAAAGCCACTGACTCCCGAACCAAAGGAGTGGCAGAATTTGCCCATCCCTTTGCCAAGGAAGGCTGGGTTTTTGCCCATAACGGGTCGGTTTCCTGGAAAGAGGAAGTGAAAAGCCGATTTGCGAACTTGATTGATTCACAAATAGTTCTGGAGTTAATTTTAAGCAGAATCAGAGGGGCCTCGGATATTTACCCAAAAATCATAGAGGTAATAGAGGAGATAGCAGAAAAAGAAAAGCTCTCAGCCTTAAATTTCCTGTTGACTAATGGAAAGATTTTTATATGTTATAGGTTTTTCGACAATAGCGACCCGGAGAATGAAGGGTACTATACACTGTACAAAAAAATGGATAGAGAAAGAATCTTAATCGCCTCAGAGCCGTTGACTGAAGACCGAAACAAATGGGAATTGATGACGCCCGGCGAACTTGCGTTAATTGGGCCGGGATTGAAAGTAAAATCGGAAATCTTGAATTTCAGTACCAGCAGGAAATAGGAGGCTTCTCGAATGTCCAAGGCCAAATTTGAGCGGACCAAGCCGCACGTGAACGTGGGGACCATAGGTCACGTGGACCACGGCAAGACCACCTTGACTGCGGCCATAACCATGGTGTTGAGCCGGCAGGGTTTGTCAGATGTGCGTACGTTTGATTCGATTGACAATGCTCCGGAGGAAAGAGAGAGAGGGATAACCATTGCTACGGCGCATGTGGAGTATCAGACCGATAAGCGTCATTATGCGCACGTGGATTGTCCTGGTCATGCCGATTATGTGAAGAACATGATAACCGGGGCGGCGCAGATGGACGGAGCTATTTTGGTGGTATCAGCGCCGGATGGGCCTATGCCGCAGACCAGGGAGCACATACTTTTAGCCAGACAGGTAGGGGTGCCTTATATCATAGTATTTTTAAACAAGGTAGATGCGGTAGACGACCCGGAATTATTAGACTTGGTAGAGTTAGAAGTAAGAGACTTACTTAAGAAGTATGGATTTCCTGGTGACCAGATACCCATAATTAGGGGTAGTGCTTTACAGGCCATGAAGGCAGGGTTAGATACCAATGTGAAGATAGATGATCCGGCTTTCAAGTGCATCTTTGATTTGATGAATGCGGTAGATTCATATATACCCACGCCCAAGCGGGACATAGACAAGCCTTTTTTGATGCCGGTGGAGGATGTGTTTTCAATTACTGGCAGAGGGACAGTTGGTACTGGCAGGGTAGAGAGAGGTACAGTCAAGGTGGGGGACGAGTTAGAGCGGGTAGGGATAAAGGAGACCAAGAAGACGGTGGTGACCGGGGTGGAGATGTTCAGGAAGATATTAGACCGGGCCGAGGCTGGGGATAACATAGGGTTGTTGTTGCGAGGGGTAGAGAAGGATGAGTTAGAGCGGGGGATGGTGTTAGCCAAGCCGGGTAGTATAACGCCGCACACCAAGTTCAAGGGGGAGGTTTACGTACTCACCAAAGAAGAAGGAGGGCGGCATACGCCATTCTTTAGTGGATATCGTCCTCAGTTTTATTTTAGGACCACGGATGTGACTGGGGTGGCCAAGTTGCCACAGGGAGTGGAGATGGTGATGCCAGGTGACAATGTGACCATTGAGGTGGAATTGATCTCGCCTATCGCCATGGAGAAAGAGCTCCGCTTTGCCATAAGAGAAGGCGGCCACACGGTAGGCGCGGGTGTGGTAACTCAGATAATCGAATGAAATAAAATATAGAGAATTATTAAACGTTCTTTGATATGAATGGGCAGAAAATTAGAATAAAGTTAAAAGCTTATGACCACTATTCCTTAGACAAGTCGGCTAAGGAGATTGTCCGTACCGCCCTGCGGACCGGAGCCAGGATAGTGGGACCGATTCCTCTACCTACCGAGAGAACCGTCTACACAGTCAATCGTTCAGTCCACACCGACAAAAAATCACGGGAGCAGTTTGAGACCCGGATTCATAAGCGGCTTTTGGACATTTATGAATCCACGCCTCAGACCGTGGACGCCTTGATGCGCCTGGACTTGCCGGCTGGAGTGGACGTAGAGATAAAAGTTTAGTGAGAAGAAAACCATGGTAAAAGGCGTTATTGGCAAAAAAGTGGGTATGACCAGAATCTTTGACCAGGCCGGAAACTCGGTGCCGGTCACGGTCATTGAAGCCGGTCCCTGTCCGGTAGTACAGCTAAAATCGAATTCAGAATCCGGTTATTCAGGAGCACAGCTTGGTTTCGGAGAAAAGAGAAAGACTCTATATACCAAATCGATATTAGGGCACTTTGCCAAAGCCAAACAAGAGCCCAAGAGATTTTTAAAGGAGTTTCGCTTAGCTAAGATTGAAGGAATATCAGTCGGACAGGAAGTAAAAGTGGATATATTCAAGCCTGGCGAAAGAGTGGACGTTTCCGGAATCTCCAAAGGTCTGGGATTTCAAGGAGGAGTGAGAAGACATCATTTTGCCGGCGGTCCCAAAAGCCACGGACAATCAGACCGCCTGCGCGCACCCGGTTCAGTAGGTGCCAGCTCTTTTCCTTCCCGCACGTTTAAAGGGCAGAAAATGGCAGGCAGGATGGGAGGAGCCAGAGTTACCGTGAAGAACCTGAAAGTGATAGATATCGATCCTCAGAAAAATTTACTAGTCTTGGAAGGCGCTGTGCCAGGCAAGAGAAACAGTCTTTTAACTATTCATAAGAAATAAAATGCCGCAGGCAATAGTATACGACGCAGAAGCCAAAGAGGTCTCCAAGGTTTCCCTAAAAAAGGAAATCTTTGGGGTTAAGCCTAAGTCTGAGATAGTTCACCAGTATGTGGTGGCCTATCTGGCCAATCAGAGACAGGGGACTCACTCCACTTTGACCCGGGCCAAGATGAGCGGCGGGGGCAAAAAGCCGTGGAGACAGAAAGGGACCGGACGGGCCAGAGCCGGGTCCAATACTTCCCCGGTCTGGGTTGGAGGAGGCCAGGCACATGGACCGCATCCCAGAGATTACACGATTAAGCTGTCTAAAAAAGTTAAAGATATCGCCCTTAAGTCAAGCCTGTCTGATAAGGCAGCTGAAGATAGAATTAAGGTCATAGAGGAAATCAAATTGGATATGCCGAGCACCAAGACTATGGCTTCCTATTTTGAGAAATTGGGCTTGGCCGGACAGAAACTACTCATTCTGTTTGAAGGTAAGGACATAAATCTGGTAAAGTCCATTCGGAATATCCCCTATGTCAAATACCAGCGGGCAGGTTTAGTAAATGCTTACAACGTGTTAAATTCTGAAGTATTGCTTTTGACCAAGAAGGCTCATAAGGCCTTAGAAGAGGCGTTGGCCGGATGAGAGACCCGCGCCAGATTATAAAATTAGCTCTTTTAACTGAAAAGGGAACCCGCTTAAAGACGGACTATAATGAATATGCCTTTATGGTGGCCCGGGATTCCAACAAAGTTGAAATTAGACAAGCCGTAGAAGAGTTATTCAAAGTAAAAGTCAAGGACGTGCGCACCATGGTCCAGCACGGGAAGGTGAAAACTTTTGGCCGCTATAAAGGACCAAGGCCAGATTGGAAAAAGGCGCTGGTGAAATTGGCCAAGGATAGTAAAATCGAATTATTTGAGGGAGTATAGGATTAAACATGCCTGTCAAGAGTTTTAAGCCGGTTACCCCGGGACTGCGCTGGAGAACAATACTGGATTTTGCTGAAATTACTAAGGAAAAGCCGGAAAAATCTTTAGTGGTCGGCAAGCGTCAGACCGGAGGACGTAATAATCTGGGACGGGTGACTACCCGCTATCGCGGGGGAGGACACCGCCGGCTATTGCGACTGATTGACTTTAAGCGGGATAAATATGACATCCCGGCCAGAGTGGCGGCTATTGAGTATGACCCCAACCGCTCCGCCCGAATTGCGCTGCTTCATTATTTAGATGGAGAGAAAAGATACATCTTAGCGCCGGATAGTTTAAAGGTCGGCGACAGAGTCATGTCAAGCATTGAAGCCGAAGTCAGACCGGGCAATGCCCTCCCCTTAGAGAAAATCCCTTTGGGGACCTTCATTCACAATGTTGAAATCAGAAAGGGAAAGGGAGGACAAATCGCCAAGTCTGCCGGAGCGGCAGCTCAGATTGTGGCCAAAGAGGGAGATTATGGTCACGTTAGAATGCCTTCCGGTGAAATCAGACTGGTGCGTTTAGATTGTATGGCTACCATCGGACAGGTGGGTAATCTGGAACACGAAAATGTCTCCTATGGCAAGGCCGGCGTCACCCGCTGGCTGGGGCGTCGCCCTCATGTCCGCGGGGTGGCCCAGAATCCGGTTGACCACCCCATGGGTGGCGGAGAAGGAAAAGCCTCAGGCGGGCATCCCCGCTCTCCCTGGGGACAGTACGCCAAAGGATTAAAGACCAGAAAAAGAAAGAACTCAGACCGCTTGATAGTCAAGCGCAGGGATTAAATCAGAAAGTATGGCCCGTTCACTTAAAAAAGGTCCTTTTGCAGACGAGCATCTGTTAAAAAAGGTCAGAGCCATGAATGAGAGTGGCGACAAAAAAGTCATAAAGACCTGGTCGCGCAGGTCTACTATTACTCCTGATTTCGTGGGACACACCATTGCCATTCACAACGGCAATAAGTTCATACCGGTCTACATCAGTGAGGCCATGGTGGGCCACAAATTAGGAGAATTTGCGCCGACCAGGACTTTCCGGCAGCACGCCGGAAAGATAACCGAAAGGTCCATAGCCTTAAAATAAGAATCATGGAAGCTGTTGCCAGAGCGAGATTTGTCAGGTCATCGGCCCGCAAGATTAGACGAGTGGCCGAGTTGGTTAAAGGAAAGAACGTAGCCAGTGCCTTGGGTATACTCTCTTATACCCCTAAGTACGCGTCCCTGCTTCTGGAGAAAACGGTCAAATCCGCGGCTGCCAATGCCCTGGCTCAGGCCGGGACTGCTAAGTTAAAAGTTGAAGATTTGATGATTAAGAATATTACCGTGGACGGCGGACCGATTATGAAGAGGATTCGCCCGGTCGGCATGGGCCGGGCTTATCTGATTCGCAAAAGGACTGCCCATGTCACCGTACACTTAGCCGAGGACCTGGAAGTCAGAGCCAAAAAGGAAAAAATAGCCAGGCAACAAGCCGAGAAAACCTCTCCTAAGAAAAAAGTGCGTCAGAAGGACAAGGTTGCAGAAAAGAGTCAGGTGGAATAAATGGGCCAGAAGACACATCCCTACGGACTTAGACTGGGAATAATCAAATCCTGGAGAAGCAGGTGGTTTGTGGACAAGAACTATGCGGCCCTGTTGCAGGAGGACCGGATTATCAGGCGTTATGTGGACAAAAGGCTGGAGAATGCCGGCATAGCAGGCATTGAAATCACCAGAGCTCCCAAGAAAATCAGCGTTGATATACACACCTCCCGCCCCGGTATCGTAATAGGGCGCCGGGGAGCAGAGGTGGACCGGCTCCGAGATGAGCTGACAGTGCTAACTAAAAAGGACGTCTCCATTAATATAATCGAGGTCAAAAGTCCGGAGACTAATGCCAAGCTGGTAGCCGACAGCATAGCCAGGCAGTTAGAAGGGAGAATTTCTCATCGCCGGGCCATGAAAAAAGCCATGGTAGCTGCCCGAAGAGCAGGAGCCCTGGGAATCAAGATAGCCTGCGGAGGTAGAATTGGCGGAGCAGAGATTGCCCGAACCGAGCAATATATGGATGGCCGGGTTCCTTTACATACCTTGAGGGCAGATATTGATTATGCCACTGCCACTGCACATACCACTTACGGCTGTATCGGGGTGAAAGCCTGGATTTTCCATGGAGAGATTTTAGACCAGAAGGCAGCCCTTCAGGGAGATTACCTCATCCCTGAGCGCAAGGAAAAAGAGCGTCCGCCTCGGCCGTACGAGTCAGAGCAACGCCCCAGGTCTCGCAGAGGGAGAGAGAGAACAGAGAAGACCGCCGCAGAGAATTCTTAGTGGAATCCGATTATGTTGATGCCCAAGAGAGTCAAATTCAGAAAACAACAGAGAGGACGCCGAACCGGCAAGGCCTACCGAGGCAATCAGGTA
Organism: uncultured Ignavibacteria bacterium; assembly: GCA_964399055.1. Classification (GTDB taxonomy): domain Bacteria; phylum Zixibacteria; class MSB-5A5; order DSPP01; family RBG-1; genus CAYNPJ01. The sequence continues at coordinate 1,381,050 of CAYNPJ010000001.1, read as the reverse complement.
GATTTCGGAGAATACGGTTTGAAGGCTTTAGAGCCGGCCTGGATTACCAACCGGCAGATAGAAGCGGCCCGAGTGGCGCTGACCCGCTTCATCAAACGGGGCGGCAAAGTCTGGATCCGAATCTTTCCGGACAAACCTTTCACCAAAAAACCGGCTGAGACCCGGATGGGTAAGGGAAAGGGTAATCCGGAATACTGGGTGGCAGTAGTCAAGCCGGGACGGGTGCTCTTTGAACTGGGAGGAGTTACCCAGGAATTGGCCCGGGAAGCCATGGATTTAGCGGCCAACAAACTGCCCATAAAGACAGCTTTTGTGAGCCGGCTGAGGTAACTAAAAATGAAGATTTATCAGTTAAGAGATTTATCGACTGAAGAGTTAGTCCAGAAAAAACACGAGATAGAGGAAGAATTATTCAACCTCCGTTTGACCAGATTAGTTAAAAAGTTAGACAACCCCATGAAAATTAGAAACTTGCGTAAGGTCATAGCCCGGATTAATACTTTATTGAAACAAGCAGAATCAAAAATCCAGACATCGGCCAGATAAGATATGACTCAGGTTACAGCAAAAACCCAGACCAGAGGAGTACGCCGGGAGATTATCGGCACCGTGGCCAGCCACAAGATGAACAAAACCATTGTGGTGGAGGTCAGTCGCACTTTCCGGCATCCGCTCTATGGCAAGGTGATTCGCCGGCGCTCCAAGTTTTATTCTCACGATGAGAACAACCAGGCTAAAATCGGCGACCTGGTGCGGATAGTGGAGACCAGGCGCTTGTCACACTTAAAGAGATGGCGCCTGGCTGAGGTTATCAAGAAGGCAGAAGTTTAGTCCCCTATGATACAGGAATACACTCTTTTGAATGTGGCCGACAATTCCGGTGCCAGAAAAATCAGATGCTTTCGCATCTTAGGCGGAAGCCACAAACGCTATGCCCGGATAGGAGATATTATTATCGGAACCATCAAGGACGCTTTACCCAACGGCACGGTTAAGAAATCAGAAGTGCGCCGAGCGGTAGTTGTCCGCACAGTAAGAGAAATAAAAAGACCGGATGGGAGTTACTTACGGTTTTCAGACAACGCTGCGGTACTACTCAATGACCAGGGAGAACCCTTGGGCACTCGTATTTTCGGGCCGGTAGCAAGAGAGCTAAGGGACAAGCAGTTCACCAAGATTATCTCCTTAGCTCCGGAGGTATTATAAATGAAGATTAGAAAAAATGACACCGTGGTAGTCTTAAGCGGCGAATACAAAGGTAAGAGCGGTAAGGTACTCAAAGTCTTTCCTCAGGAAAAAAGAATCATTGTGGAGGGAGTAAACTTTATAAAAAGGCACATGCGTGCCACGCAGCGCAACCCCAAAGGAGGTATCTTAGAGAAGGAAGCTCCCATCCAGGTCTCTAAAGTCATATTGCAATGCCCCAAGTGCGGAGAGACTGGCCGGGTGGCCCATAAAGTCATACAGGCCGAAGGCTCGCCAGAACTGAATCGAGTGCGCATCTGCCGCAAGTGCGGAGAGATTATCTAGATGACTCGTCTACAGGAAAAATTTGACAAGGAAATCGTGCCGAGTTTAATGAAACGCTTCGGCTACAAGAATCAGATGCAGGTCCCCCGCTTAGCCAAGATAGTCATCAACTGCGGAGTGGGTGAGGCCATGCAAAACGCAAAACTGTTGGAGGCTGCTATGTCAGAGCTGGCAGCCATAACCGGTCAGAAGCCGGCTATCCGCCGGGCTAAGCGGGCCATTTCCAATTTCAAGCTTAAAGCCGGCGCCGCCATAGGGGCCACAGTCACCTTGCGCGGAGCCCGGATGTATGAATTCTTGGACCGTCTGGCTAATGTGGCGGTTCCCCGTATAAGAGATTTCCGGGGACTGAATCCGGATGGAATGGATGGAAGAGGCAATTATAATTTAGGCTTAAACGAACAGGTAATCTTTCCTGAGATTGATTATGATAAGATTGTGAAACTGCGAGGAATGAACATAACCATGGTCACCACTGCCAAGACCGACGAAGAAGGCATGGAACTCTTAAGAGGTTTAGGGGTTCCGTTCCGCAGAAACTAAAACCAAGGTAAAAGCGCATATGGCTCGAACCACAATGATTGTCAAGGCACAGAGAAAGCCGAAATTTACAGTTCGCAAACGGAACCGCTGCGCCCGTTGCGGCAGGCCGCGCGCCTTTATGCGCCGGTTTCAGCTCTGCCGTATTTGTTTTCGGCAGATGGCCCTGGCCGGGGAAATACCGGGAGTGACCAAAGCCAGCTGGTAAGGAGAGAATATGCACATTACTGACCCGATTGCAGACATGTTGACCAGAATCAGGAACGCAGTTAAGGCCCGGCAAAAAACCGTGGATATACCTTCATCTGGCTTGAAGAAAGCGTTAGCTCAAGTGCTTCTGCGAGAGAAGCTTATCAAGAACTTAGTGGAAGTCCCCAACCCCAGGCAGAGTATTTTGAGGATTTTCTTAGGATATACTCCGGAAAAAAAGAGCTTTATAAGCGGGCTTACCCGGGTCTCTAGACCAGGTTTAAGGACTTATGTGTCCAAGGAGCAATTGAGCCGCAGCAAACAGACCATGGGGCTGTTGATACTGAGCACTTCGCAGGGTTTATTAACCGACCAGGAGGCCCGGCAAAAAGGTGTGGGGGGAGAAACACTTTGTAAGGTATGGTGAGATGTCAAAAGTAGGGAAAAATCCTATCGCCTTGCCAACCGGCGTAAAAGTCACCCTGGCAGGGAATACTATCTCCATTCAGGGACCCAAAGGAGTTTTGTCACACCGGATTCCGGCGGAGATTTCAGTGAAGTCTGAAGACGGCAAAATCGAGGTGACCCGCTCTAATGACAGTAAGCTGTCACGCTCCCTGCATGGAACTACCCGGGCTATTCTGGCCAATTTAGTCAAAGGTGTGACAGAAGGATTCAACCGGGAGCTGTCCCTGATCGGGGTGGGCTACCGGGCCGAACTACAGGGGGACCGCCTGACTCTACAGTTAGGATTCTCTCATCCCATAGTTTTCATCCCCCCTCCGGGAATAAAATTAGAAGCGCCCGGAGGAGTCAAGATTATAGTCTCGGGTGCAAGTAAGGGCTTGGTCGGCGAAGTGTCGGCCAAGATACGCTCTTTCCGTCCGCCGGAACCATATAAGGGCAAGGGGATTCGCTACACTGATGAACACGTGCGCAAAAAAGCCGGTAAGACCGCAGCCTAGAGAATATGATTAGCAATAAAACAACTGAAATCAGAGCTTTTAGAAGACGCCTGAGAGTTCGACAGAGAGTGCAAGGTACAGCTGAACGGCCTCGGCTGGTGGTCTTCCGTTCCAATCAGCAGATCTACGCCCAGCTGGTAAATGACGGCACCGGTCGAGTGTTGACCGGCTGTTCCAGTCTGTCGCCCGAAGTCAAGTCTAAGATTAAAAAAGGAATGAAGAAAACAGAGGTCGGCAAACTCGTGGGAGAAGCTGTAGCCCGTAAAGCTTCTGGCTTGGGCATAAGCCAAATAGTATTTGACCGTTCGTTCTATCTCTACCATGGTCGGGTTAAGGCATTGGCAGAAGGTGCCAGAGAAGGAGGATTGAGATTTTAAACCGAGAAGCTAGATTTCATTCTGAAGAAAGTTATCAGCCAGCGATAGAGCTGGAGGAGAGAGTGATAGCGGTCAACCGAGTGGCCAAAGTGGTTAAGGGAGGAAAGCGCTTCCGTTTTTCCGCTCTGGTGGCTGTGGGAGACCGTAAAGGGAGAGTAGGCGTTGGTCTGGGCAAAGCCCGGGAGGTCTCTGATGCCATCCGCAAAGCCACTGAAGCGGCTAAAAGGAGCATGGTAAAATTAGCCGTGCAGGAGACCACCATTCCCCATCAGGTGACCGGAAAATATGGCGCCGCCAAAGTCTTATTGCGGCCAGCTGCCGTGGGCACAGGAGTTATAGCCGGAGGGGCAGTACGGGCAGTTTTAGAAGTGGCCGGGATACAGGATATCTTGAGCAAATCCTTTGGCACTGCCAATCCCCACAATGTAGTCAAAGCCACCTTGGACGGACTGATGAAACTGAAAGGTTATCTGGAATTAAAGCCTTATCTGCAGACTCTGAGTCAGGAGTGAAAAGTGGCCAAGAAGCTTAAGATTACTCAGGTTAAGTCAGCCATAGGTTACTCGGAAATGCAGAAGGTCACGGTTCGCACCCTGGGTTTGCGTAAATTGCGTCACTCCGTTGTTCACGATGACACTCCTCAAATCCGGGGTATGATTTATCAGGTGAAGCACCTGCTCAAAGTAGAAGAAGTAAAGAAAGGGAAATAGAATTGCTGAGTTTAAAGAAGCTTTCTCCTCCTAAAGGAGCAGTCAAGAAACCCAAGCGGATTGGCCGAGGTGCAGGCTCAGGTCACGGCGGGACCTCAACCAAAGGACACAAAGGGCAGCAGTCTCGCGCCGGCGGAAGAACCCATCCCTGGTTTGAAGGGGGACAGATGCCTTTGCAAAGACGACTGCCCAAACGAGGGTTTAAGTCTTCCGCGAAAATAGAATATCAAATCGTTAATCTCGAGTCGCTGGCCAAGTGTGCCGGCCAGGAAACGGTCGCTCCTCTTTCTCTGAAAAACGCCGGACTGATTCGGAACGCAGATACGCCGGTAAAGATTTTGGGAGAGGGGGAATTAAAATCTGCTTTAACCATTCAGGCCCATGCCTTCAGCAAATCGGCTCTGAAGAAGATCCAGGAGGCAGGAGGCAAAGCCGAACTAATTAGATGATCGGTACTTTTCAGAACATCGCCCGCATTCCGGAGCTCAGGCGCCGGATTCTTTTTACCTTAGGAATTCTGGCAGTATACCGGGTGGGCGCCTACATACCCACGCCGGGAGTCAACGCTGAAGCCCTAAGCCAGTTTTTCGGACAGATGTCTGGCTCCCTGTTCGGGCTATACGACCTCTTTGTAGGTGGAGCCTTCCAGAACGCGGCCATTTTCGCCTTGGGTATTATGCCTTACATTTCCGCTTCAATCATCATGCAGTTGTTGGGCACGGTAGTACCTTTTATCCAGAGGCTGCAAAAAGAAGGGGAAGAGGGAAGAAGGAAAATCACCCAGTACACCCGCTATGGCACGGTCCTAATCGCCATAGTCCAATCTTTAGGAGCCGCAGTTTATTTAGAGGGAATGAACGCCCAGATAGCCGGGGTAGTCCCCAATCCCGGTCTCGGCTTCAAACTTCTGACTATGCTTACCTTAACTTCCGGCACCATCTTCATTATGTGGCTGGGTGAACAAATCAACGATAAGGGCATAGGCAACGGTATTTCTTTAATCATCTTCATCGGTATTATCGCTCGTCTGCCCCAGGGTTTAATGGATGAAGGAAGGCTGCTCTTATCCGGTCAGAGGAATCTCATGACCGAACTGGTAATGTTTGCTCTGATTTTGGCAGTGATAGCGTCAGTGGTCTTAGTAACCCGGGCCCAGAGGAGAATCCCGGTTCAGTACGCCAAAAGAGTAGTGGGCAGAAGAATCTACGGCGGACAAGCTACTCACTTGCCTCTTTCGGTCAACACTGCTGGAATTATCCCGATTATTTTCGCTCAATCAATCATGTTTGCGCCCAGTACCCTGACTTCATTTTTCCCCAATAGCGAAGTCATGCAGAACCTGGCCATGTACTTCAATCCCGGGGGATGGCTGTACAGCCTGATTTACGGACTATTGATAGTTTTCTTCGCCTACTTCTATACTGCAGTAGTATTCAATCCTGTAGACTTAGCAGACAACATGCGTAAGAATGGGGGATTTATCCCCGGTGTGCGTCCGGGTAAGAATACTTCCGATTACATAGACCGGGTTTTGACCAGAATTACCTTGCCGGGAGCAATCTTCTTTGCCCTAATAGCGATTCTGCCCTATTTTTTGATTTCCTCCATGGGAGTGCAGTTCTATTTCGGCGGCACCAGCATTCTGATTGTGGTGGGAGTCGCCTTAGATACACTGCAGCAGGTAGAATCCCATTTGCTGATGAGGCACTACGAGGGGTTCATGAAGAAGGGGAGAATAAGAGGCCGCTCTTTTTAGTCAATGAGTAATGCTGGTGATACTTTTAGGCCCGCCCGGCTCAGGTAAGGGGACCCAGGCTAAGCTATTGGAGCAGAAATTGAAATTGAAACATCTATCCACCGGAGATTTGTTGCGTACCGCGGTCAAGAAACAGAGCGACTTAGGGAAAAAGGCCCAAGGTTACATGCAAAAAGGCGAACTGGTGCCTGATGAACTGATGGTGGATTTAATAAAATCTCAGATGATGCAAAAGAGAGGCAATTCCGGCTTTCTCTTGGACGGATTCCCGCGCACCGTGGTGCAGGCTGAGAAGTTAGACCAGATGCTGGCTGAACAAAAAGAAAAAGTGGATTTGGTCATAAACTTTGACCTGCCAGATGAGATTATTCTCAAAAGATTAAGTGGACGTCTGGTTTGCCCCAATTGCAACTCCAATTACAATGTCTATTTCTCCCCGCCTAAAAATGATGAGTCGTGCGATAATTGTAATACCGGCCTGATCAAGCGCGAGGACGACAAAGAAGACGTAGTGGCTCATCGTATAAATGTCTACCGGAAACAGACCGGGCCGGTAGAGACCTATTATCTGAGGCAAAATAAGTTATCCAAGATTGAGGCCTGGCGCAGACCGGAGGAGATTTTGACCCAAATTGAAAACCAGTTAAAGGAACGATTGGCCGGTTAAGATAGGCGGGATTGGAGCTTACAACCACTGATGATATACTTGAAATCGAATCGTGAAATCGAGATAATTAAAAATAATGGGAAAATTGTAGCCCAGGCCATAGATATAGTGAGCAAGAATCTGAAGCCCGGAATTAAGACCAGAGAACTAGACCGTCTGGCAAAGGAGTTTATTGAGAGCAAAGAGGCAAAACCAGCCTTTTACGGCTACCGGGGTTATCCAGCCAACATTTGCGTATCATTAGATGAAGAAGTAGTCCACGGCATCCCGGGGGAAAGAGAATTAAGGCCCGGGCAGTTGGTTTCAATTGACATCGGAGTGTATAAGGATGGTTATTACGCTGATGGCGCTGCCTCATTCATAGTGGAGGACCAGAACCAAGAGGCAGATAGACTCTTAGAGGTCACCCGTCAAGCTCTAGAAACAGGCCTTATTAAGGCTAAGACAGGTAATCACTTAGGAGATATTTCCCATGCCATTCAGAGTTATGTGGAAAAGAATGGCTATTCTGTGGTTCGTGAATTAGTCGGACACGGGATAGGCAAATCCATGCATGAAGAGCCTCAAGTCCCCAATTTCGGCCAGCCAGGTTCAGGGCCTGCGTTGGTTCCAGGCATGGTCTTGGCCATAGAGCCGATGGTCAATGCCGGAACGTATAAAGTGGAGACCAAGGCGGATGGCTGGACCATAATCTCCGCTGACCGGTCCTTATCGGCCCATTTTGAGCACACTGTGGCCATAACTGAAAACGGGCCAATGGTATTGACAAGTTTGAATTAAAGTCGTATAATATAAGTTTTGATGGCTAAAGAAGAGACTATTCAAGTAGAAGGAAAAGTCATCGAGCCACTACCGAATGCCATGTTTAGAGTAGAACTGGACAACGGACACAAAATCTTAGCGCATGTCTCCGGCAAGATGAGAATGCATTTTATCCGCATATTACCCGGAGACAAGGTAACCGTGGAGCTTTCCCCCTACGATTTAACGCGTGGGCGGATTGTCTACCGCTATAAATAGAAAATCATGAAAGTTAGGTCATCCATTAAGGTCCGCTGCGACAAGTGCAAAATCGTCAGAAGGAATGGAATACTACGGGTAATTTGCGAAAACCCCAAACACAAGCAGAGACAGGGTTAGGGATTAAATGGCGAGAATAGCCGGAGTGGATTTACCCAAAGATAAGATTATACTGGCAGCTCTGCCCTATATCTATGGTCTGGGTTGGTCGTCGGCCCTTAAAATTTTGGGAAAGACAGGCATCCCCACTCACACCCGGGTAAATCAGTTAACCGAAGAGCAGGTTGCAAAACTGCGCCAGGCCATTGAAAGCGACTACAAAGTGGAAGGGGCTCTGCGGACCGAGATTGCCATGAATGTAAAGAGATTAATGGACATAGGCAGTTACCGGGGCTTACGGCACCGGAAAGGCCTGCCAGTACACGGCCAGAGAACTAAGACCAACGCCAGAACCAGGAAAGGCCCGCGCAAGACCGTAGGAACCAGAAAGCCGGCACCCACTCCAACTTAAACTTTGAACAGGATAATTGACCATGGCTGAAGCAGAAGTCAAAAAGACCAAAAAGAGACACGGTAGAATAGAGCCGGTAGGCATCGCCCATATCAAGGCTACTTTTAATAATACCGTGGTTACCATAACAGATTTAAAGGGAAATGTTATCTGTTGGCGTTCAGCCGGTAGAGTCGGTTTTAAGGGTTCCAAAAAATCCACCCCTTTTGCGGCCGGCGTTGCCGCAGAGGCCTGTGCCAGAGAGGCGTTAGAATTGGGGATGAAAAAGGTGGAAGCCTGGGTGAAAGGACCTGGTTCAGGAAGAGAGTCGGCCATCCGCTCTTTGCAGGCAGCCGGATTGGAGATTTCGGCCATAAAGGATGTGACACCGATTCCCCACAATGGCTGTCGACCGCCCAAACGGAGAAGAGTCTAATCAGTTTATAGAGGAGTATGATAAGCTAAATGGCAAGATATACAGGACCAGTCTGCAAGATCTGCCGCCGGGAAGGGGAAAAACTCTTTCTTAAGGGACAGCGCTGCTACGCAGAAAAATGTGCCTTTGAAAGGCGACCTTATCCTTCGGGCGAACACGGCCAGGACATGCGGCGTAAAGAGGGCGGTTACTCTCTCCGTCTGAGAGAAAAACAGAAAGTGAAGAAATCTTTCGGGCTGTTAGAGACCCAGTTCCACCGCTATTTCGAGTCGGCCGAGCAAAAGAAGGGTATTACCGGCGAAAATCTTTTACAGGCTCTGGAATGTCGCTTAGATAACATGGTCTACCGCTTAGGCTTTTCACCCTCCCGCCGGGCAGCCCGTCAGTTAGTCCGCCACCGGCACTTTCTGGTAAATGGGAAGACCATAGATATTCCTTCTTACCAGGTTCGACCAGGAGAGATAATCTCAGTTCGCGAAAAGAGCCGTCAGTTAGACATCCTGCATCAGGCCTTGAAATCGGCCCGGGAGGACCTGCCTTATCTGCGCCTGGATAAGGCCAGGATGGAAGGGGAATTGGTGGAGATTCCCAAACGGTCAGACATACCGGTGACAGCCCAGGAGCAGTTAATTGTGGAGCTGTACTCCAAATAACAGACTTACAGAACTAAGACTAGAAAATTACCAAACATAACCAGAGAGATAAAAAATAAGCCAGACGCCCTTAGCCACATTAGTAAGCGTCCCAACTATAGTTTTTAGGGAGGTTTCAAGTTACATGAAGTGGAAAAGCATCATAATGCCCAAAGAAATCAAGCAGGATGAAGAAGTTTCCACTGACCAGTATGGTAGATTCTATCTGGAGCCGCTGGAACGCGGCTTTGGCATGACCTTTGGAAACAGCCTGCGCAGGATTCTCTTATCCTCCATCCAGGGTGCGGCCATCACTTCGGCTCGGATGAATGGGGTGATGCATCAGTTTGCGACCATTCCAGGAGTATACGAGGATGTGACCGACATTATCCTGAACTTAAAAGGAGTGAAGATAAAACTGATGGGAGACCCTCCTAAGACGCTGCTTTTGGAAACTCATCAGAAGAGAGAGTATAAGGCAGCTGACCTGCAGAGAGACCCGGAAGTAGAAATTATGAATCCTGAGCACCACCTTCTCACCCTGACTGAGAATGCCGAGATTACTTTAGAATTAGGAGTAAATGCCGGCCGGGGATACGTCTCAGCCGAGCAGAATAAGGACCCCAATCTGCCGGTGGGGACCATTTTTCTTGATTCCTTTTTTTCCCCGATAACCAAGGTCAATTACGAGGTGGAAAACACTCGGGTAGGACAAAGGACCGATTACGATAAGTTAATCATGGAAATCTGGACCGATGGAAGCATTGCACCTCTGGACGCCCTGCGCCAGGCGGCTAAAATAATGAGAGATCACCTGAACGTGTTTGTGCAGTCTGAAGAGGAAATCACGGTGAGGGAAGAGGAACAAGTTGATGAAGAGGTGCTGCGCATCCGCAATCTGCTCAAGACCAGAATCGATGACCTGGAGCTGTCGGTCCGCTCAGGAAACTGCTTAAGAGCGGCCAAGATTGAGACCTTGGAGGAGATGGTCAAAAAGACCGAGGCAGAGATGTTGCGTTTCCGGAATTTTGGCCGCAAATCCTTAAATGAGCTCACCAACATCCTTCAGAAGATGGGACTTACCTGGGGCATGGATGTAGAGAAATACAGAGAAAAACCCAAGGCCGCCATTAAATAGAACTTGCATAACTATGGCCCGACACGGCAAGAAGATTAAGAAATTATCCCGGCCAGCCAACCATCGGCAGGCGATGTTGGCTAATCTGGCCAACTCGCTTTTCCTGCACCGCCTGGTGCGTACCACCTCAGCCAAGGCTAAGGCGCTGCGTCCTTTAACAGAAAGATTGATATCTTTTGCCAAACAAGGCGATGTAGCTTCACAGAGACAGATTTACAGGACCGTAGGCGACCGGGAAGTAGTAAAGAAACTGGTAAAGGAGATCGCTCCGCAGTTTGCCGACCGTCCTGGCGGCTATACCCGCATCCTGAAATTAGGGAAAAGACGTCTGGGAGATGGGGCGGAGATGGCGGCAGTGGAGCTGTTAATCGAGAAGCCGAAGATTGAGAAAAAGAAGGGGAAAAAAGAGAAGAAAACTGAGACCGCAGCTGAGGGGAAGAAATAAATTCTAGAAGATGGCAAGATTTAGGCAATCCCTTGGGGTTGCCTTTTTTATTTTTAGACAGATAAATGGAAGCAATCATATCCAGACTCGGCCTAGCCCTCTTAGACTTATTGAAAGACACGGCCCTGTGGCTGGTTCTCGGCTTTCTGGTAGCCGGAATAATTCAAGAATTCATTCCAGCCAGAGTTTTGCTTAGATACTTCGGCAGGAATGATTGGCAGTCCTTGGCCAGGGCCTCTCTGGCCGGCCTGGCAGTATCTGTCTGCTCTTGCGGTGCGATTCCCCTCTCAGTTACGCTCCGCCAGAAGGGGGCCTCCACAGCCACGGCCTTGACCTTTCTTTTAGCCACTCCCTGGGCTGGTTTAGTCCAGCTTTTCATTCTAAATGGGTTCATCGGCCCCAAGAATACATTAATCTTCTTCATCTCAGCCATTATTACAGCCTTTGTTTCCGGTCTGGGGTTATCATACTTAGAAAGAAAGGGGAAAATTGAGCAGAAATTGTCCGAACAGTTCATTCTGGATAACGAGCTGAAATTATATCTGGAGCATAGACCTGGCCTGGTGAAACGCTTGGGAAAGTCACTCTATTATTCCTGGGATGCCTTCAAAGAGATGGCCAAATATTTGGGAGTAGGATTTGTCCTAGCTGGAGTAGTATCAGCCTTTGTCCCAGTAGAAATAATCACCAGCTATCTGGGCCAGCAGGCCGGTTTTGACCCGATTTTAAGTGCCATCCCCTTGGCGGCGGCAGTCGAGTTGTGTTCAGAAGGATTTTCCATCTTTGCAGGTCAGCTCTTTCATTTAGGAGCCACTTTAGGCGTGACCTTTGTAGTGATGATGGTGGGGGTGACCACTGATTTCACCGAGCTTTCAGTCATCTGGGGGAAATTCGGCAAGAAATCGGCGCTGTGGTATCTGTTTGTCGCCTCCGGAGTCTCGTTTGGCATGGCGCACCTGATTGATTGGATATTCTGAGGCAATAATTTTAAGAGCTTTACAATACTCCAGGAGAATTGTAAATTCTCTCCGTGCCAAGGCTCAAAATTTCAAGAATAATATCGATTATCTTAGACAGCTGCGGTATCGGGGAATTGCCGGATGCGAAAGAATACGGGGACGAAGGCTCGAATACCCTGGTTAATACGGCCCGGGCAGTGGGAGGATTAAGACTACCTAATCTAGAGAGATTAGGGTTGGGCAAAATAGACAGTATTGAGGGAGTGAGAAGCGATTTGCGCGCCGGCGGAAATTACGGAAAAATGGCTGAGCTCTCAATCGGCAAGGACTCCACAGCCGGCCACTGGGAGATGATGGGAGTGGTCTTAAAGAAACCTTTTCCGGTCTATCCGCATGGGTTTCCGAGAGAAATTATGGCTGAGTTCGAAAAGAGAATAAAGAGAAAGACATTAGGAAATTATCCTGCTTCTGGAACTGAGATTATTTCCAAATTAGGAGAGGAACATCTGAAAACCGGCTGCCCGATAGTGTATACTTCAGGCGATTCGGTATTTCAAATAGCGGCTCATAAAGATATCATCAGCCTGGAAGAACTTTACCGCATGTGTGAGACAGCGCGAGAGCTTCTAAAAGGGGAACATGCCGTAGCTAGAGTGATTGCCCGGCCTTTCATCGGCAAGCCGGGAAGTTTTGTGCGCACCGCGGAAAGAAAAGATTACTCCGTACAGCCATTAGGAGAGACAATATTAGACCAGATGATTTCAAAGGGATACAGCACAATCGGAATCGGCAAAATAGAAGATTTATTCGGAGGGAGGGGAATTAGTCAGGCAGTGCATACGGAGAGTAATAGGGATGGCATCCAGAAGACGGTAGAAGCTTTGCAGAGCGTTAAGTCTGGTTTAATCTTTACCACCTTAGTTGACTTTGACACTTTGTGGGGGCACAGGAATGACCCGGTTGGATTTGCCAGAGGCCTGGAGGAGTTTGATTCGCTCTTACCCTTTATTTTGGATTCTTTAAAGGCAGAGGACATGTTGATTTTAACTGCCGACCATGGCTGTGACCCCACCACGCCCTCGACCGACCATTCGCGGGAGTATGTGCCACTTTTGCTGTATGGAACACATTTAAAGAAAGATATCAATTTAGGGACCAGAGAGACTTTTGCAGACATCGGCCAGACTATAGCAGAAAGTTTTGGGCTGAAAGGAACTGGTGAGGGCACTAGTTTTTTAAAAGAGGTAAGAGATGACTGAAAAAGAACTAATCAAAATGGCAGTCGATGCCAGAAAGAGGGCCTATGCCCCTTATTCGAAATTTCTGGTGGGGGCGGCGTTGCTGACAAGCAAAGGAAAGATTTTTACGGGCGTGAATGTGGAAAATGCCTCTTATGGTTTGACGGTCTGTGCCGAGAGAGTTGCGATTTTCAAAGCGGTCAGTCAGGGAGAGACAAAATTCAGGCAGATTGCAATTGTCACTGACACCGACAAGCCCAAGTCTTTGTGCGGGGCTTGCCTGCAGGTGCTTTCAGAATTCTGCGATGACTTAGAGATTATCTGCGCCACCTTAAAAGGAAAGAAGAAAGAATACAGACTGAAAAGTCTGTTGCCGTACGCCTTCAAGCGGATGAGCCGGGAATTTTAGAGTGCTAGAGCTGAATCGGCTGATTGACCATACGATTTTAAGACCAGAGGCTACTTCGGTTGATATTGAGAGAGTTTGCCAGGAGGCTATTCACTATCATTTCGCCACTATCTTCATCAATCCCGGCTGGGTCACATTAACAGCGAGTTTATTAAGAGAGAGCGGAGTGAAGACTGGCTCGGTGGCAGGGTTTCCCTTGGGCGCCAGTACAACGATTATAAAGCTCAAGGAGGCCGAGCAGGATATCAAAGACGGGGCCGAAGAGATTGATGTGGTGATGAATATCGGGCGATTCAAAGAAGGAAACTACCGTTACGTTGAAGAGGAAATCAAGGCTCTGCGCCAGGTCTGTCAGTCGCCAATTAATTTGAAGATAATAATCGAGACCGGTTTATTGACCGAGACACAAAAAAAAGAGGCAACGCTAATCGTGAAAGATTGTGGAGCGGACTTTGTCAAGACTTCAACTGGTTTCGGAAAGGGAGGCGCTACGGTTGAAGATATTATTCTGATTCGAAAGGCAGTTGGACCTGACTTTGGCGTAAAAGCCTCCGGGGGCATCAGGGATTGTCAGACAGCCTTGAAGCTGATCGAGGCAGGCGCCAACCGAATTGGCACTTCAGCCTCAGTCAAGATAATGGAAGAGTATAGGCAGTTACAAGGCTCTGCCATTAAGTGAATTGACTTACTGTGCTAGTTACCCAACTGATTGCCAAAAAACGAGACGTGAAGAAACTATCCCAGGCTGAAATCAATTTCTTAGTCGAAGGTCACACCAAGGGGGAAATTCCGGATTACCAGTTATCAGCCTTTTTGATGGCGGCATACTTAAAAGGGCTGGATTCAGAAGAAACTTTCCATCTGACTAAAGCCATGCTTGATTCAGGGGTGAAGGTAGATTTAAACACAATCACCTTGCCCAAGATTGACAAGCACAGCACCGGCGGGGTGGGAGATAAAGTCTCCTTAATCCTGGCGCCAATGGTGGCGGCCTGCGGAGTGGCGGTGCCGATGATTTCGGGTCGGGGATTGGGACATACTGGCGGCACTTTAGACAAATTGGAGTCCATTCCCGGATTCAGGACCGACTTAAGTTTAAAAGAGTTCAAAGCCAATTTAGAGCAAATCGGTCTCTGCCTGATAGGGCAGACCGATGAGATAGCTCCGGCAGATAAGAAGATTTATGCGCTCAGGGATGTCACTGCCACGGTCAATTATATTCCATTCATCACCGCCAGCATCTTGAGCAAGAAATTGGCCGAAGGGACAGAAGGGGTAGTCTTTGACGTAAAAGTGGGGAATGGAGCCTTTATGAAGAGTCTGCCAGAAGCCAAATCCCTGGCCAGAAGTTTGTTATCTGTGGGCCAGAAGTTCAATAAGGAGATGACCGCAGTTCTGACTGATATGTCAGAACCTCTGGGAAAAGCGGTGGGGAATTCTCTAGAAATAATTGAGTCTATAGAGGCGCTAAAGGGGAACTGGTCAAGGGACCTGAAGCAGGTGACTTATTTTTTGGGAGCGGAGATGTTGATTATGGCTAAGAAATGCCGGGATTACACTGAGGCTTGTCAGATATTAGAGGAGGTCAACCTAAATGGGGCTGCGCTGGAGAGATTCGGGCAGATGGTCAGGTTACAGGGAGGTAATGTCAACGCCATTGATGATTATTCCAAGTTGCCCCAAGCTAAAGTAATGCTTGAAGTGAAGTCGGATAAGAGAGGATACATACATAGAATAGAGACAGAGAGGATCGGACTATTAGCCATCGAAATAGGGGCGGGGAGAAAGAGAAAAGAAGATGTAATCGACCATGCGGCAGGTTTTATCTTCCTCAAGAAGATTGGGGATAAAGTAGAGAGAGGGGAAATACTGGCAGAGATTCACTGCAATGAAAAAGCATTAGCAGAGAAAGTAGTTGAATCATTGAAAGAATGTTTTCACATTCAGAACAAAGCAGCTAAAAGGCCAAAGAAGATTCTTTACAGGATTACTCCCAGAGGCGGGGAGGTTGTAATGAGCAAATGGATTTGGTCCTGATTTTAGAACGGCTCGTCTTTTTCAGAAGTAGCTAAATCAGGACCAGGGTGAAGAGGACATTTTTCCCGGGGCTCGGTCTGTTCCGTAAATAAGTCAGTAATCTTGCGGGGGCAATTTTCAGTGGCTAATTTCCCGGAGTCCCAGCAGACCGTTCGATAGAATACGCCTTCAGGTTTGACAAAGTCAGCCACAGGCAAGTTCTGGCAGGCGAATTTCATAAACTCGCCCCAGACCACTGCCGCAGTCGAACCACCAGTCATATGCGAGCCGATGGAGGTCTTATCATCGAACCCCAGCCAGACTCCGCAAGTTATTTGAGGGACAAAACCGATAAACCAATTGTCGGTGGTCTCATCGGTGGTGCCGGTCTTACCTCCGGCTGGCCGACTAAATCCTCTGGCCCTTATGGTTCCACCGGTTCCTTCCTGAATTACACTCTGCAGCATAGAGGTCATGATGTAGGCAATCCTGTCATCTAAGACCAGTTCCTTCTTGGTGCTCTTGTGCTCTTCTAACACATTCCCATAACGGTCAATTATCTTTTCAATGAAGAAAGGTTCAATCAGGACTCCCCGGTTAGGAAACACAGAGATAGCTCTTACCATCTGCCAGAGGGTCACCTCGGAGGTTCCGATGGCGATGGAAGGAAACGGATTCAAGGGGGAGGTTATTCCCAGGCGTTTGGCGTATTCAACCGCCGAGTAGGGTGAGATGCGCTGCAATAATTTAATAGCCACCAAGTTACGCGAATCAGCTAAACCTTCTCTTAAGGTGACTGGCCCCCGGTATTGCAAATCATAATTACGCGGTTTCCACTCTTCTCCAGGCAGATTCTCCAATACCACCGGTGTGTCATACATTATGTCGCTGGGATGAAAGCCCTTTTCAATGGCCGCCACATAGACAAAAGGTTTAAATGCTGACCCGGGTTGTCTTAAAGCCTGGGTAGCCCGGTTAAATTTAGTCTCGTCAAAATCCCGGCCCCCAACCAGAGCTAAGATTTCGCCGGTGGAATTATCCATGGAAATCAGGGCACCCTGCAGCTGTTTGTACTTGCGCTTCCAGACCGGTTTTCCATTACTGGAATCCAGATAGGCCACAGTATATTCCCGGCTCTTCAAATCCTGCCGAGCCTGAATTCCTTTCTGCAGCGTGTCAATCATGGAAAAGAGCTGTTTTTCCGCCTCCTGCTGTAACTTGTAATCCAGGGTCGTGTAGACTGTCAGGCCTTCAGTATAAAGGGCTTTTTCTCCATACTTATTCTCAATATACTGGCGAACCATTTCTGTAAAATAAGGAGCCTTACCGTACTTAATGGAAGTGGGGGAAATCTCCAGGGGTAAAGCCTTTAGGCTGTCCGCTTCTTCCTGGCCCAGCTTCCTTTCTGCCGCAAGACGGTTCAAGACCACATTTCTTCTGGAGACAGCAAACTCTGGATTTTTCAGAGGCGTATAGCGGTTCGGCGCCGGCAATACGCCGATTAAAATAGCACAATCCGAAACGGTCAGTTCTTCCACATCTTTGCCGAAATAAAGCTGAGCCGCAGCCTGAATACCATAGGCGCCTTTGCCGAAGTTGCACTGGTTTAAATACATTTCCAAAATTTCATCCTTAGAATAAGTCCTCTCTATTTTTATGGCAGTCAAAACTTCCTTAATCTTCCGGCTGACCACTTTCTCCCGGGTCAGAAACAAAGTGCGGGCCAACTGCTGGGTGATGGTGCTGCCTCCCTGAGCAGTCAAATCTCCCCTCAAGATATTGCTGAAGAAAGCCCTTAAGATGCCCTGTGAATCTACTCCCCAGTGTTTGTAAAAGCGCTGGTCCTCGGTGGCCAAGAGCGCTTCGATCAAATAGGAAGGCATTTTCTTCAAGGGGACCAAGAGACGGCGCTGGAGATAGTATTCCTGTAAAACTTCGCCGTCAGCCGAGTAAATCGTGGTGGTCAAACTTGGCTCAATGTTATGCAATTGCTCCAAAGAAGGAAGCTCATTATTATAGATATGAACGAGCTTCACCGCAGAGATTAACACGACCAGGAGGAGGACAGCCAGGCTGGTCCAGATGAATTTTCTTTTAGCCTCGGTCTGCATGTTTTTCAATATTCAGGCTGGATTAAAGTTAGTCAAGCTAAATTCAGACTTGCATTCTAAGGTCATTTGCGCTATTCTGGGCAGGGTTTAATTCTTATACGCATGTTACCGGTAAAAGAGCAATTAGAGATTATAAAACAGGGAGCAGTAGAGGTTCTCCCGGAAGAGGAGTTAGTCAAAAAATTAGAGCGCTCGGTCAAAACCAGAAAGCCTCTAATCATCAAACAGGGATTTGACCCCACTGCCCCGGATTTGCATTTAGGGCATTCGGTCACCATTCAAAAACTGAGACAATTCCAGCAGTTAGGCCATCAAGTGGTTTTCCTAATCGGCGACTACACCGCCTTGGTCGGAGACCCCACCGGACAGTCAGAGCTGCGCAAAAGAATGACCAGACAAGAGGTCTTGCAAAATGCCAAGACTTACCAGAAGCAGGTCTTCAAAATTTTAGACCCTAAAAAAACCAAAATTGATTTCAACAGCCGCTGGCTTGCTAAACTTACTTTCCAACAGATTTTAGAACTGACGGCCAAGTACACCGTGGCCCGTCTCTTAGAGAGAGAGGATTTTCAGACCCGCTACCGGAGCGGCCGGCCCATTGCCCTGTTGGAGTTTCTCTACCCCTTGATGCAGGCCTACGATTCGGTGGCTCTGAAAGCAGACGTGGAACTGGGAGCCACTGAGCAGAAATTCAACCTGTTAGTAGGCCGGGAGATTCAAAAAGAATACGGCCAGGAGCCGCAGGTCATTCTGACCATGCCGATTTTAGTCGGCACAGACGGCAAAGAAAAGATGAGCAAGAGCCTGGGGAATTACATTGGAATAAATGAGCCGCCCGGGCAGATGTTTGGAAAGCTGATGTCCATTCCAGACCATTTGATACTCAGTTACTTTGAACTTCTGACTGACCTGAGTCCGGCTGAGCTAAGCCGGATGAAAGCTGAGTTGACGGAGGGAGATGTAAATCCCTTTGTCTGGAAGAAAAGATTGGGGACGGAGATTGTCACTAAGTACCACGGAGCCAGGCAGGCTCAGGATGCTTTGCAGGAATTCGAGCGTGTTTTCAAACAAAAAGAGCTGCCAGAGGAGATTCCCGCCCTCATCTACCAAGGAGATGAATCTGTTTTGTGGATCGGACATCTGTTAGTTCGCACTGGCTGTGTCAACTCCACCAGCGAGGTCAGAAGGTTGATTCAGCAGGGGGGATTATACCTAAATGGACAAAAGGTAACTGACCAAGATTTGAAAGTTTCCATAGAGACAGAACAAATTGTCCGCATCGGCAGAACTAAATTCTTTCGCCTGGTACAGAAGAAAAATCCCTGATATGTCAATGGGGCGGCGTTGAAGGAGTGCTAAAACAGGAGCAATAATGGGAAAAAGGCTCAACCGACAGATGGGGAAATTTGAAAGACTGTTCTGCCAGATAGCATTTCTGCAAAAGCGAAACTCTGCCACTGTGCCGGAGCTCGCCCTACATTGTCAGGCCTCTACCCGCACCATCTTTCGAGATTTAAAGTTGCTAAGCAAAACCGGCATTGTCACCCAGGCTAAATCTGGCTGGGCATTGGTGTCCAAGAGCGTCTTTCTCCCTTTAGAACTCTCACCACAGGAATATCTAACCCTCTACTGGGCTCTGCAGAGCAGCATAATTAAGGAGGCAGAGTTTTTAGGCGCCTCGGGGAATAAGATAATCTCCAAGATTCGGAGCCATCTCTCCCGGGGGGTAGAAAACAGTGTTGGCAATTTGAAAGAAACCCTGCACATAGATTTAAAACAGACCGGTCTGGCGGAGAAGGAGCTGTTTTATTTCGCAGGGCTCCAAAAAGCTTTAAGCCAGAATGTTGTCGTACGGATAGAGTATGATTCCTTAGATTCAGGAGTTTCGGTGCGCAGAGTAGACCCTTATGCTCTGACCTTTCGCAAACATGCCTGGTATTTGGCTGGCTGGGACCATAAATCAGACCAATACAGAATCTTCCGTCTGTCACGCATTAAGAAGCTGACCCTTATTTCAGAGAGATTTGAACGAGATGCAGGTTTTTCCTTGGAGAAAATTTTTCAGCAGAGTTGGGAGGTTTTCACTGGCGAACCGGTGACGGTTAAGGCTAGACTCACCCGAAAAGCCGCTAAGATAGTAGCCAGCGGGAAAAGACACCCCTCGGAGAAGCTTCTCCTGCAAAAGGACGGAAGCGTAGTTTATACTGCTACGGTAGCAGGTTTAGAGGAAATCTCACACTGGCTTTTGAGCTTTGGCTCAGAGGCAGAAGTGCTCGAGCCGGTTGAATTACGAAGCAAATTTAACAGAATAGCCAGGGATCTTTATCAAATCTACGCTAAACGATATAGCCTGGCGGCTGGGCCTCGTCCTCTCTATCGCGTCCGTTCCTTGAAAAAGAAGTAATTATCTCTACCTGGAACTGAGTGGTGAGCAGATATGCCTTCTACCGGCTTTGAATTTGGAGTTGCGCCAAAAAGGGGAAAAGATTTTATTGACAATTTAGAAAGGATAGGAGAGTTAATGCTTTCGACCAGAGATTTTAGAAAAGGCTTGAGAATCAAGGTGGAGGGGGAAGTATACTACATCGTGGAATTCCAGCATGCCCGCACCGCCCAGAGACAGGCCTTTGTGCGCACAAAATTAAAAAATATCAAGACCGGCCAGGTTTTGGAAAAGACCTTTTCTTCCGGTGAGGTGTTCGAGGAGCCCGATTTTGTCCAGAAAGACATGCAGTTTACGTATCAAGACCGGGAAGGCTATCACTTTATGGACGGGCACACTTTTGAGCAAGTGGCTCTGGCAGAAGAGCAGTTAGGTGATTACAAGTGGTATCTGGTCGAAGGAAGGGAATATCAGGTCTTGCTCTTTGAAGGCAATCCCATGGGAATTGAACTGCCGGCTGGCGTAGTTTTGAAAGTTACCACCACGGAGCCGGGGATTAAAGGCGACTCGGTCACCAACATCACCAAACCGGCGACCTTAGAGTCCGGTTTGGAAATAAAAGTTCCTCTCTTCATCAAAGAAGGCGATTATGTCAAGGTGGATACCCGCACCGGGGAGTACCTGGAGAGAGTGCAAAATGTCGGTCGATAATAGCTATGTCTACCAGCGGCAAAATAGGCACTGATGAAGCCGGAAAAGGGGACTATTTCGGGCCTCTGGTGGTTGCTGCATTCTGGATTGAAGCGGATAAGATAGATAAAATCAAAGACTTGGGAGTGAGGGATAGTAAGTTAGTCTCTGACAATCGGGTCTTAAATCTGGCAACTGAGTTGGAAAATATCGGGCAATATTCGGTAGTGTCCATTGGGCCAACTCGTTACAATGAGCTCTTCGCTAAAATGAAAAATCTGAATCGAATCTTAGCCTGGGGGCATGCCCGGGCAATTGAGAATATTTTAGAAAAAGTAGAGGCCGATGAGGTAATCTCCGATAAATTTGGAGATGAGGATTATATTAAAAACGCACTGTTGGAAAAAGGACGAAGAGTGAATCTGGTCCAAAAAGTCAAAGCCGAATCAGAGCCAGTTGTGGCAGCTGCTTCAATCTTGGCCCGGGCAGAGTTCTTGAAACGTTTACAAAGACTTTCAGAACAGTCGGGAATCGAATTACCCAAAGGAGCCTCAGACAAAGTCGATGAAGTCGCCAGAAGATTAGTCCAGCTCAAAGGTGAAGTGTTTCTTAACAGCGTAGCCAAATTCCATTTCAAGAATACCCAGAGAATTCTGTGTACCAAAAGCTCTTAGAAGAAGTCTCCTCTGACCATCTCTCCGGTGCCTCGGAATTAGCCCACAAGGCGGCTCGGGTCTTAGCCTCATTCTGCCAGGAATATAAAGGGGGTCAGCCGGAACAGTTTTCCGAAGAATTTATCAGCATCGCCAAAGAGCTGGTCCGGGCCCAGAGAGAAATCACTCCCATTTTCAATTTAGCCAACTTGGCGGTTAATACTCTGAAATCCCAGCCCTCTAAATTAAGTGTCCCACAATTAGCGGAGATACTCGGCCATCAGGTGCGACAATTTGAGAGAGATTCTATACGGGCTTTAGAGTCCATCTGGAAGCAAGGGGCAGAACTTATGCCTGCTAAAGCGATGGTAATGACCTTTTCCTCTTCGGCTTCAGTTTTGGGCATTCTCAGGCTGGCTTTCCGCAGTCAGAAGAAAGTGGAGGTCTATGTCTGCGAATCCCGGCCACTTTTAGAAGGGAGAAGACTGGCCAGAATGTTAGCAGAGGAGGGGATAATGATTAATCTGATTGTGGATGCAGCTATCGGTTATTTCATTCCCAAAACTGACTTGGTTTTGGTGGGAGCAGACAGCATCAGCGAAGACGATTTTGTAAATAAAATCGGGACTTTCGCTTTAAGTGAATTGGCCCGACGACACAAGAAACCCTTCTGGGTGGCAACTGAAGAGACCAAATTCATTTCCCGGGAGGCAAGGGGCTATCCGGCCATCAGCGGAGAGCCGGCTGAAGTCTGGCAGCAGAGTCTGCCCCACATAACCTGTTTAAACCCCTATTTTGAAGTCGTACCTTTAGACCTGGTGGATAAAATTCTTACCAATCAAGGGATACTTACGCCTTCTGAAGTCCCCAATTTTATTCGCCAGTTCCCCTTGGCCCCTGAATTAGTTGAGCTTTAATCTCAACTAACCTTAGCTGTTCTAATCCTTTAGGGCATTTAGCCGATAATAGTTATAGCTAAAGCACTTATATGGATTTGAGCGTAGTAGGCGAGGTTCAGCGGAGTGTTAATTCGTGGATTAGCCGGGAGGCAAGATGGGGATAAATTTATTTTTATTTATACAGGCAGCAGTAGCCCTGTGGGGTATTAAATGGGTTTTACAGATGAAAAGAAGATGCTTTCCTGAGTACCGGTCCAGTTGGTTTTCCCAGTTGGCTGGCCTGGTGTTGATTATCATCGGAACAATAGGCCTGGGTGGATTGAAATTTACTCCAGGAAGCCTGATAGGAAGCATACTCTTCATCTCGATCTATGTGAGCGGAATATTTTTGTTTTTAGCCGGCCTGAGCCGCTGGCTGGTTCCGGTCTTAGAAGCGGCCCGGGACAGGCATTCTGCTTTGAAGAAAATTACGTTCTTAAAAGACTTAAACCATAAACTTGGCGGGTCCCCGAGCCATACAGGAAAAATCGCTTTATCTGAGCTGTCCACGGTCTTGGCCTTTAAAGCCGGGGCAGTCTATGTCAGAGCTGGCTTAGGTCCGGACCTGGTCCTTCTGAGCAGTTCCGGAATATCAGAAGGAATACTGCCGGCCAAACTTGGCCGGGATGAGTGGAAGCAATCAGGAAAAGAGATTTACTTTAGGCAGCTTAACTTTCCTCAACATCCTATATCAAACGGCTACCCTTTAGGCAATCCTGTCATTCTTCCGCTTAAATCTGGTGGAAAGTTGGTGGGGCTCTCTCTGCTTTGGCCCGAACACGCCATTGAAGGGGAATTGCCCGAACAGAATCTCTTACAAATATGGGGAAGCGTCTTGGCTGACAGGGTCGCCGAAGAGCGCAGAAAAGAGTTGAAGAGAATAAGACAGCAGACCTTGAGAATAATGGAGCAAGCAGAAAGCATTGTAGAGAGTCAGAAGGGTCTGGAAAGCCTCTGGCCGGCAATAGGTAAAACAATACAGCCGCTGATAGATTATCAGATATTCTGTTTAGCCGTGCTGGATAAATCCTGCCAGAACATGGAGCGTTATACTTTAGGACCAGGAGGGAACTTACTCTGGGAAAAGGGAGTGAACTGCCAAACCGGGAAGAGCCTGGTAGAAAAAGTCTGTCACACAGGGAGAATGGTAATTGAGTGTCAGTTTGAAAAACAGAAGGCGTCCGGGAGGGAGAAATCGCTACCATTGCTGGCAGCCTGCCGGTCGATCTTAGCCGTTCCCTTGAAGACCGGGTCCAGGGTTTGGGGCGTGGTCCTAGCCGGTCATCGCCAGCCAAATTTCTACCATAAAATTCAGGGAAGACTTTTGACATTGGTGTTACACCAGCTCACTTTCCACCTAATCACCAGAGAACTGCAGGAAGGGATAAGCAGACGAGACCGATTGTTTAACCTTTTAGAGAAATTAGATGGCAAAATTACTCAAAACGATAGACCGGCAAACAGACTGCAAAAAATCAGCCAGGTGTTAGCCACCAGTCTACCGGTAACCGCCTGCCGCATCTCGGTTCTCAGCCAGGGCAGAGAAAGCTTAGAGCCTGTATCCGAATACAACTTGAGAAGGAAAAATGATCAGTCAGTAACTGGCAAGGGGATTCAGTTAGAAAAACTCCCCTGGCACCGGCTGGCGCTTTTGTCCCGCAAGCCAATGCTGGTCAATCAGAGCGACCCGGAGAGTATGATGCCGCAAGAAGAGATACGAGCCGCCTTTTCCGGCCCCATCAATTCAGCCTTGCTGGTGCCTCTGGTGGATGGAGAAAAAACTCTGGGAATGCTGAGCCTGATTGAGGAGAGAGACTGGAACAGAAGACCCTTGACCTATCCGGAGATATTGACTGCTGAACTGGCCGCGGACCGCTTGGTCACTCTGCTGGACGAGGTATTTAAGCAGCGGCCGGTCTTAAACTCATCTCCGGAGACCTCTTATCCCAGTCTGGTGGACGCCACTTTGGTGCGCAAACAATTAAGCGACCCTTTGTGCGGAATTCTGGGGGCCTCGGAACTGATGCTTGCTAAAGGAGGAGGGAGATTGGATTCAGATTCCTGGCGCTACGCCCTGATGATACGCCGGATGGCCGAGCGAATCAGAGAATGGGTCCAGGGAGAATTGACTGTTGAGAAACCGGTGACTAACTGAAAATAACCTCTAAATCTCATCCTCCTGAATGAAGACCGTCTCCGTCACGCAAAGGCTGATTATCCTATTTAGCATCCTGACCCTTATCAGCATAGCCACTCAGCTCTGGTTAGACTACGGGCATTCTTTGAGTTTCCAGTTACTGGGGATAATTAGAATAGCCGGAGTTCTACTTTTAGCCGGTTGGGTGAGCTACTGGTTACTACAATCTGAGCGACGAGGCTTTTTTCTATTGGAGCAATCCTTACGAGAACTGGCGGCCCAAGGCAAAGCACCTCACCTCCCGGACGAAACAGATAGTCAATTGGAAAGCATCTATAAGTTTTATAACAAAATAGTCGACCGCCTAACAGAGAGCAGTCAGAAAATCGAGCAGGACCGGCGTCAGTTTTCAGCCGTACAAAAACTCTACGGCTTAACTGACTTTTCTTATGACCAAAAGCGCTTTAACCGGGAGGCGCTGAAGATATTTCTGGAAACTCTAAATTTTGACCTGGTAGCCTTGTACGGTGTCAATTCGTCAAATGGCGGTCTTACCCTACAAAGCAAATTAGTCAGGGAAGAAATCAGCCTACCTGCCTGGGAAGAGCTTTCTCTCTGGCAGGAGGCCATTAACCGGGCGGCGCAATTCAACCAGATTTTTCTCTCCCAGGACCAGCGGGAAATCAAAGAGGCAAAGACCGAGCCGCAGGTCTTAAGCAAGATTAAGCCGGCCATCCTGGCTGTGCCTCTTATTCAAAAAGGAGTAGTCACCGGAGTCTTGGCCGGAGGGAGCTTCCGGCAGGCCTTCTTTTGTCCGGAGGAAATAGAGCTACTCTTATCACTCTGCCGGCACCTGACCGTAAACCTGGAAAATTTCCGGCTTTATCAGGATGTGCGTGATAAGGTCATTGAGGTCACCACTTTTAATCGCATCGGACAGGCGCTTTCTTCCATTCTAGATGTAGACCAGCTTTTGAAACAGCTCCTCCAAATAGTAACCACCTCTTTTGGGTATAGCGTTTGCGCCGTACTTCTGTATGACCAGGAAAAAAATGAATTAGTTTCCCGGGCTTTATGGGGCTATCCTCCTGAGGTGGAGGAGAAAGGGGTTCGCCTGAAAATGCCTGGTCCGGGTTTATGTAGTGTAGCCTTGCACGAAGGGGAGCCGGTTTTGAGCAACGATGTTAACTCTGACCCGCGTTATCTACGTGGTTGGCCGGATTGTAAGTCAGAGTTGGTTGTCCCTTTAAAAACCGGGGAGGCGGTGATTGGCGTGCTCAACGTGGAGAGTGAGCGTTCAGGAGCTTTCACTGAAAAGGACGTCCACGTCTTGACCAACTTAGCCAGCCAGATTTCCATTTTGTTGCAGAACGCCAGACTCTTCCAGGAAGAACGGGAAAAAACCGGCCAGCTAATAGTCGCCGACCAGATAAATCGCGCCATCGCCTCAACTCTGGATTTAAATCTAATCTTTGAAATCGTTCACCAGGGTCTAGCTGAATTCATGGGCCAAGATGGAACCTATTTCTACTTCTACAATCCTCAAGAGCACTCTTTCCAGAGGGAATTTGTTGCGGGCAATCTGGATGTGTTCGATTCAGATAAGCTACCCAAGATTCCTGCCAGCCAGACATGTATGTGGGATGTCGTCCAGAATAAAGAAGTTTTTGTCTGCAAACAGCTCCTAGAAAATGATTACACCATGCCTATTCAAGCCGAGCTCTACCGAATTGGTATGCGCTCCTATATTTTAGTGCCGGTCTTTGACGGCGAAGAGGTAATTGGATGCTTTAACCTGGGCAGCCGGAAACCCTTTCATTTCGGCAAAAGAGAAACTGAAATCTGTCAGCTGGTGGCCAACCATCTCTCTGTAGCAATCAAGAATTCCCGCCTGTACCAGGAGCTCAAAGACGCTTATGAGAATCTGAAAAACTCTCAGGAAACTCTGCTGCAAAGCGAGAAACTGAGAACTTTAGGTGAGATGGCCAGCGGCATGGTGCATGACTTCAACAACTTGTTGGCTACTATTCTGGGCCGGACCCAGATTTTGCTCCAGAAACTGGAAGGACTTGACGGACCCAGCAAGGAGACCTATCTGAAGAATCTAAAAGCCATGGAAAAAGCAGCCCAGGATGGAAGTCACCTCCTTTCTCAGATCAGCCAGTTTGGCAAGGCTAAAGCAGAGCTAAATCTGGAACCGGTTCAACTAAATGAGGTTGTACTTGATTCTTTAGAGCTGACCAGGCCTAGATGGAAGAATCAGAGCGAAGCAGAGGGGATTAACATCGAGGTCAAGACCGACTTACGGGCCAGGACTTTAATTAAAGCCGATGCTCCTCAACTGCGGGAGGTATTGATGAATCTGATAATAAACGCCATCGATGCCATGCCCCAGGGCGGCTCACTCACCTTGCGAACCGGTGAGAATGACCGGCAGGTCTGGCTTGAGGTGCAGGACACCGGCACAGGTATAAGCGAAGAAATTTTGCCGAAAATCTTTGATCCCTTTTTTACCACCAAAGGTAAAAAGGGGACTGGTTTAGGCTTGCCAATTTGTTTAAGCATTGTCCGGCGCTTAAGAGGCGAAATAAAAGTAGAAAGTGAGACAGGCAAAGGCAGCCGTTTCAGGTTGATTTTTCCTAAATTGACCGAAGTGTTTCAGGCTGAAAAAACAGGGACTAAGACCCAAGCCGCCTATCCAGCCCCGGTATTTCTGTTAAGATGAGATGCGCTTAAAAACCGCTTAAATAATCTATGACGCCGCTTGAAGAAAAAGGAACTTACGCGCCAGCAGACTTCAGCTTAGGCGATACCATCCAGCAGATCCTGGATCAATCCAGAGAGATTTTCGACTTAGACTTATTCACTTTAGTTCTCTTTCGAAAGGTGCGCTCAGTGGCGCTGAATGCTCCTTCCGGTCCAGAGGTGCGTCTATTAGACCAGGGCTGGTCCAGAAATATCGAGCCCTGGTTGGTTTCTACTCGCATAGAACAGGGTTATCCAGAAATAGTGGAGAGCCTGCTGGAAATCAATCAGGAGCTCCTCCCCCCTATGTTAGCCAACCGCAAGACGGTAATGATTTCTGACATTCAAAAATCATGGCTGAACACCCCCAAGGTTAAAGAACAATTGTTCTCCTTTAAGTCGCTATTGTTTATTCCGCTATTAATAGACGGGGAAATCATAGCTGGATTATTAGGAGTGTGGATAAAAGAGCATCAATTGAGCCATTTTGAGACCAAAGCCGTGGAACTGGTGAGCAATCAGATGATGATGGTTTTTCGCACTGCCCGCTTGCAGAACTCTCTCCAGACTCAGGTGGACCGGTTGCAGGCTCTCTTGGAAGTCTCCACGGTTATTTATTCGTCTCTGGATTACCAGGGAGTTCTGGAAAAAGTCATTCATCACGCCAAAAACCTGGCCGGGGCAGACGGTTGCAGCATATATCTATTGGACCACCAAGAGCAGATTTTGAAACCCCTAGTGACCAATTACGAAGAGTACAAAGACCAAATCATGAATTTCCGTTTACACTTAGGCGAAGGGGTGACCGGCAAAGTGGCCCAGACCGGCTTAGGCATCATCTCCAACTACGCCGAAGCAGACACTCGAACGGTTCAAATACCCGGCACGCCCGAAGAGCCGGAATCCATCATCTCGGTTCCTCTGATGTGGTCCGGGGACGTTATCGGCGTGATTACCTTGAACGCCAAAGGGCACAAGAGATTTCGCGAAGAGGACCTGAATCTTCTGACGATTTTCGCACGTCTAGTGGCAGACGCCTTGGAGAATGCCAGATTGTTCCAGGATTTGGAAAAAGCATACAGAGAGCTGAGCGATACGCAGGAACAGTTAGTCCGTTCCGAGAGGCTGCGGGCCTTAGGCGAAATGGCCGGTGGCGTGGCTCACGATTTCAACAACATCTTAGGTTCTATCTTAGGCCGGGCCCAACTGATGCTGCGTGCTACCGAAGACCCCAAATTGCTCAAGAATCTCAAGGTCATAGAGCAGTCGGCCTTAGACGGGGCTGACGTAGTTAAACGCATTCAGGAATTCACCCGGGTGCATAAGTCAGCCAATTTCCAGACTGTTAGCCTAAACCAGATTGTTGAAGATGCTATCGAGCAGACCCGACCGATGTGGAGGGACCAAGCCCAGGCTCAAGGATGCCATATTCAGATTGAGAGAGATTTAAAACCAGTGGAAGAAGTGGAAGGCATTGCCGCGGAACTAAGAGAAGTCCTCTCCAACATGATTCTAAACAGCATCGATGCTCTCCTTCAGGGAGGTTTGATTAGCTTCTCCACCTATCAAGATGACCGTAACGTCTATCTGCGCATGGCTGACAATGGAGCCGGCATGTCCGAGGAAGTCAGAAAGAGAATTTTCGACCCCTTCTTTACTACCAAAGGGAGGAAAGGGACTGGTTTGGGTTTATCCGTGGCATACGGCATCATCTCTCGTCACAAAGGAGAGATACAGGTTGAATCCGAAGAAGGGAAAGGAACAGCAACCCTAATCAGACTCCCCAAAGCCTCGCAGCAGGCC
Organism: uncultured Ignavibacteria bacterium; assembly: GCA_964399055.1. Classification (GTDB taxonomy): domain Bacteria; phylum Zixibacteria; class MSB-5A5; order DSPP01; family RBG-1; genus CAYNPJ01. Next base: position 1,352,073 of record CAYNPJ010000001.1, on the reverse strand, counting down.
ACAGCCAAGATTGCCCTTCCGGCGCAGAGGCTGGAGCGTAAATTGCGCATCCTGGTAGTGGATGATGATGAGAATATCCGCAGTATCTTGAATGACATACTGGCCTTAGACGGACACAAGGTGACTGATGTGGAATCCGGGCAGAAGGCGGTCGAGTGTTTTCAGCCAGACAAATTCGATGTGGTCATAACCGACCTGGGCATGCCGGGGATGTCGGGCTGGGAGGTGGCCAAATTCATAAAAGAAAATGACCCGGATATGCCGCTTATTCTGATTTCCGGCTGGGGCGGGCAAATTGAAAATCAGAAACTGCAGGAATATAAGATTGACTTCATGCTTTCTAAGCCTTTTAACATAGAGCAGATTCGCTCGGTATTGGTTCAGGCTACGGAGTTGCAGCCGGTGGCTGAATAGGCAGTAGACTTGAAGTTTTCCAGTACGTAGCGTCCGAGCTTGCCTCGGACGTTTCTTTTTTTGAATCCCATATTCAGGCTTAGGCAATCATTATCACGGAATGACCCCTCTTTTATTTTCCCCTCAAGGGGAGGATACTACGCTCCCTCTCCTAGAGGAGAGGGCGGGGGTGAGGTCATGCTTTCTTTTGCACTGAGAATGATTCTCACCTTATGCAGTTTTTTGTTGGCTGAAAAACAGCTTAGATTATCTTGAATCAGAGATAGCCGAGGGAATTTATGAAGGGGAAGAGATATCTAATTATGGGGCTGGTGGGGATATTGGTCTTGGGGCTGGGCTTAAGTATTAAGGCGGAGGAGTTGTATGAGGAGTGGGTGGCCTGTTACAACGGACCTTTTGGGTACTACGATACTCCCCGTGCCTTGTTATTGGATGGAACCGGGAACGTGTGTATCACCGGTTTTGCCGAGCTTTATTGTTATCCGGATTGTTTTACAGGCGATTATGCCACCATCAAATATGCCCCCAACGGAGATACTCTCTGGGTAAGACGCTACAACCTATTAGGGCAGGCCTATGATGACGCCTCTGCTCTGGGAGTGGATGCCAGTGGCAATATTTACGTCACTGGTACTAGCTGGGCCGGAGCTTCGCTCGATTTTGCCTCCGTAAAGTATCTACCTAATGGCGACACAGGCTGGGTAAGAAGATACAACGGACCAGCTGACAGCGAGGATTTCGCTGCTGCTCTGGCAGTGGATGGAAATGGAAACGTTTATATCGCTGGCACAGTCGACCGCATTTGTGAGTGGTTTGTCTGTTCTGCAGGCGATTATGCCACTATCAAGTATGCTCCCAATGGGGACACCCTATGGGTCAGACGCTACAACGGACTAGGCGATTCCAGTGATAACGCAAAGGCGTTGGCTCTTGATGATTCCGGCAATGTTTATGTGACGGGTGAGAGCTATGGGATGGGAACTAATTATGATTATGCCACCATCAAGTATGCCCCTAACGGAGATACGGTCTGGGTTAGGCGTTACAACGGACCAGCAAATGGACATGATTGTGCCATTGCCTTGGTTGTAGATGCCAATCATGATATCTATGTGACCGGTTACAGTGATGGCGGTATAAGCAAATACGATTTTACTACTATCAAGTATGCCCCTAATGGAGACACACTTTCTGTGTGGCGCTACAATGGACCGGGGAACGTCGATGATGGTACAAGTGCCTTGGCTCTGGATGATTCCGGCAACGTTTATGTGACTGGCAACAGCGGCGGAAGCGGAGTTTATGCTGATTATGCTACCATCAAGTATACTCCTAACGGAGATACGGTCTGGGTCAGACGCTACAACGGACTCGGGAATCGGTGGGACCAGGCAACTTCTCTAGCAGTAGATGATTCTGGAAACGTTTACGTGACCGGGAAAAGCTATGGCGCGGGGAACGATTTTGATTATGCCACCATCAAGTATGCCCGTAACGGAGATATGGTTTGGGTGAAACGTTACAACGGCTTAGGCAATGGAGAGGATAAAGCAGTTGTTCTGGCGGCGGACGATTCGGGGCATATTTACGTGACAGGAGAGAGCTATAGGAGCGGAACTTGGGGGGATTATGCCACCATCAAATACTCCCCCTGCACTCCTTTTTCCCCCAAAGCTGGCGACGCCAATGCGGATGATTCTCTTTCATTGGCCGATGTCATCTCCGCGGTCAACTATTACTTCGGTAAAACCCACCCTTCACCCTGTGACCCGAATTTGTTTGACTGCCGGGTCTCACAGCGCATCTGCCGCTTCGACTGGAACGGGGACGGGAAAGTTAGTTTGGGAGACTGTATCCGCGGGATTAATTATCTGTTCAACAAGCCGGGCGGTCCCTGGGCGCCAGTTGCTTCATTGGGCTGCTGTCCCTTTCCGCAGTAAGAGAATGAAACTGACCCCTCTCTATCCTTTCCCTGTTTATGGTGAGCTATGTTGAACCAAGGGGAGGAGATACTACTCCCTCTCCTTTAGGAGAGGGTTGGGGTGAGGTCAATCTTAAAATGTATATCACGAAATAAAAAAAGCCGAAGCACTTCTTGCTCCGGCCTTTTCTGCTCTCCCTTTGCTTTATTCTTCCTTAATCTGCAAAAAGTCCAAAACTTTCTGCCATTCAGAGTCTTGCTCTTGGAGAGTCTTTCGGTCCATGTAAGAGGCCAGCTCCCTGAATTTATCATAGGCCGACTTGCAGGATTTTCTGTCTCCCAGTCCCATATAAGCCTTAGCCAGTCCGATGTGGACTCTTTTGTCCATAGAATTAATCTTCTTAGCTTTCTTATAGGCTTCAACTGAATTCTGATAATCGCCGGCATAATAGTAAGCCCGACCCAGGTCTATGACAGCGTTTAAGGCTTTGGGGTTATTCTGCACATACTGGCTGATGTCCTGGGCTGCGGCAGGATAGTTGCCGGCCATTAAATAGGTTTTTCCTCTCTGGTAGAGAACCACCTCATTGCTAGGATTAAGCTCTAAATAATAACTGTAGGCTTCTGCAGCTTGGCCATAGCGCTCAGTTTCAGTAAAGGTCTGGGCTGCGGTCAGGAAATCATTGGAGGCGGCTTTGCGGTCACCGGTCCGAGAATAAGCCAATCCCCGGCCTAAATATACTTCTCCTCGGTTACCGGTCAGGGCTGCGGCCTGGTTGTAATTTTTGATGGCGGCGGCATAGTCCTGGCTTTCGTAGGCAGATTTGGCGGCTGACACGTATTCGTCTAAGGTGCGGGGTACTGTAGTGCTGCTGGCTGTGGAAATTCTCTCCAAGTTGATTTTAACTGAGGAGGTCTGTCCTGGTTTAACAGTAACGCTCTTTTCCCAGTCGTCATAGCCAGTTCTGGAGGCTTTCACGGTGTGGCTGCCAGGCTTTAGATTCCTGAAAGTCACGCTTCCTTTGCTTTTCTGATTGTCAACCCAGACCGTAGCGTCCGAGGGAGAGACTTTTAAGGAAATGGCTCCAGAGCTTGATTCACCGGATTCAAAATCAGTGCTGGCCTGAGAATATTGCCTGGGCGCAGATTGGTACGGTTCTGCCTGTCTTAGAGCCACAACCGGTGACATCACCAGAGCCAAGTTACTGGTCTTTTTCCGCGTCACCGTAGCCTGGTCGGCGACCACATCATATCCTGGCACGCTGGCCTGTATGGTGTAGGTCCCCTGGGGCACCATCTGGAAGTTGAAAAAGCCGAGAGCGTTGCTCTGAACTTTCAGACCTAATTCTCTGATAGTGACATCGACTCCCGGCACCAAAGCCCGGCTGGATTGCTCCACCACGATGCCGGTGATGTTGCCGCTGTTGACCGCTTTAGAGGGGAGAAGAGCAGTAAAGATCAAAATCAAGAATAAAAGGGTGGCGGCGCCGGCAATGTAGTAAGGAGTGTAATTTTTCTTAGCCTCCTTGACCATGTAATCCTGGTTCCCGACTTTGAGTATGTCACCCGGGTAAATCTTGTATCCTCCGGTAAACTTGACCCGATTTTGGCTATCCACATAGGCGATTCCTTTGCTGGGAGGGAGCGGATGAGATGGAGCAGTAGGAGTTGTCGTCTTAAACGGAGCTAGAGAAGGAGTGTGGGCATCCACTGTTGGTTTGGCCGGAGTTTCCTCTCTGACCAATGGCGGAGGAGGAATAGTGGCTACAGCACTTGATTCAGTCCGGCCGGGAGTAGGTTTGGGCGACTCATATTTGCTATACTCAGATTGTTTGTCTGGCGCTTTGCTATAATCAGGCTGAGCCGGTTTAGCAGAAGGGAAATTCTGCTGGGCCGGCTGATATTTCTGGAACTGGTTTTTCTTTTTCATCTTCTTTTCCTGCTTTTTGGACCATTTTTTAGAGGGGAGCCCGATTTCCTCTTGGGCTGTAGAAGAATGGCCCTGGTCTTTTGAGAAGAGTGACTCGATCGGTCTCTGAATGGCCAGGGTTTCCGGGTCACCTGTGGCGGACTTGGTTGGAGGCGGGTTTTCTTCAGTTTGTTTTGGCGGCTCAGGGAAGACAGGAGAGGAAGTTCGTTCTGGTTCTGCTGGATTTGAGGCTTTAGACTTGGGTGGAGGAGTCTGCTCTAAATAATCCGGAGTCTCCTGCACCTCGAAGTCCGGGTCACGCTCGAATTTGTTCCGGTTTTTGGTCTGGTCGTCCATAGCTTTTCACCTTTTTTGAAAATTGGACTGAATAGTTTAAGCAACTTTTTGCTAACTATTATGTTATCGGAAAGATGGGAAAGGGCTTTAGGGGGGTAGCTTGACTAAGCTAAATGGCCATTCTGCATGGCCTGGGTGTAACAACAGCCAGTCGGCTTAATTCTGAGTCTCTTATAGAGAGTCTCTGTCTCTTTGCATAATCTAATAGGCACTTTTTTATCGTGTTTTCTGACCTGCTTACCAGCATAAGTATAGAGCTCTGCTCTAACTTCCAAAGGGAGCCGGTATCTCCCATCCTCTTTACATCTTTCGCAATTAAAATTATAGACTTGTGTACACCTACCCAGTTTGGCAGTCCACATGGGGAGGGAAGGGAAGTAGCGAATACTTCCCAGTGTCCACTGATTTGGTTTAAAGGTCTGGTAGACAAAATCGATTACCTGAGAATATTCTTCTTTCCAGTTTTGAATGGGGAGCATGGGGTCAAGCCGGAAAGTTACGTAATAGCCCGCTTCTTGAACCTGTTTGGCTGCCTCGATACGCTTGAACGGATGGGGCGTTCCTTTTTCGAATTTCTTCCAGGCGGTTTCACAATTGATGGAAAAGCTGACAATGACCTGTCCGTTTGGATTATGCTTTAGAAGATTTTTGATTTTGGTGGCTTTGGTGACCAGTATCAATTTATGTCTGTTCTGGGAGGCGAAACGGGGGACTAAATCATCTACCATGGGGATATAGCCGTCCATTGCCAGAGAGTCTTCTAATTCACCTGCGTTGAGTCGTAGGCGACCAGGTAGTTTTAACCACTCGTCTAATTCTCCTAAGAGTTTTTCACGGTTGGTGTAGACTACCGGGTCGATTTTGCCTCGGAAGGTGCCCTGGAGGTAGCAGTAGGAGCAGGCAAAAGGGCAGCCGATGTAGTAGCTGAGGGCGTGGAAGGGGCCGCAGACGATGCCGGGTTTCTTGACGGTATCGTTTACGTGGATGAATTTGGATTTACGTTCGCGCTTAGTTATTGGCATAATCTCCCCTCAAGAATAGTTTACATCTGTCGTTCAACCTTTTAGTCGGCCTGCGAGTAGGAGAGACTATTATCCCTTTTTCAGTTAGTTCTTTAATTTTGTCTAGATATTCTGATCCAAGAAAATGCATGAAATTGCGACGAACTACTTCTACCTGGTATTCGTATCTGGTTAAGCCGGGTTTTTGTTTAATACATTCTTGAATTACATTTTCCAGTTCTTGATGTACCTTCCTTCTATGAATCTCCTTCCAGTCCTCTCGCTCGAACAATGTAGTTTGACTTGAATTTTGCGCAGGCAGTATAGCGTGATACATTGCTTTTTCATATGCAGTGCACATGGCATCATTCATAATAACCAGAGCATCTTCATGTCTCGAACAAAAAATTAAGAAATACTTTATGCGCTGATTAGGCTTTGCACGAACAGGGCAGAAGCCCGTAAATGGCAAATGCGTTTTTATATGCTCCAAATAAGTAGTTATTAATTTGTATTCCTTCTCTTCGGTTTTCAGGGTCGTCCACAGAATATTTTTCCAATAGTCACCGTTAAATAGAAGTGTTAACCTATTATGCCACATCTGCTCCTTTTCTGTCAATGGCCTAGCTTTAGATTTTGGGTCGACTCCAAGCCTATGAATGACGGGCATATCAATTTTCATCAAGATTTCCGTGCTGTATTGTTTTTTTCTTTCGAGAAAAGGTCTTATGGTGTCATATTTACATTCTTTAATGCCAAATGGGTCTAAATATACAAAGATGGTTTGATCGGTCAAAATTTCTGAAATATTCTTGAGTAGTATCTCACTATCTCCTCGGATAGATAAAACATTCTCATTTTTGTAATTTGATACTGTGTCACTGAGTTTTTTATAATGCTTCTCATTCTTATTCATGAATATTGCAGTATACCTTCCCTTAACCCATTTCTCTGCTTTATCATAGATAATAAGCGGTGATCCGACTTCATTGTCGTTATACTTACCTGGGCCCGCGAATGCGTCTATCAGAATAATTCTTTTTCGGAGCTTCGCAACTTTTGGCAAATAAGCTGTTAGATAATACTTCAGAATATCATCTTTAATCTTCGACCATGGTTTCTTGAATTCAAAAAACCAACGCTCTTTGACCATTTAAACTCGATTTTTGTGTAATATTCCCATTGAATCAATTTCTGTCAAATGCTAAATTTATTCAATTACCTACCTTCAATTAGACTCCTTACCTCCTCATCCTCCACCCCCTCCAAATTCCCCCACTCAATTCCGATCTCCTCTTTATCAAGCTTCAGCCGGTAACTACCCAAGCGGTTATTCTCAATCAGAGTGCATCCCTCCGCAAGATAGGGAATAAGCTCTTTTTTAAGGCGGCTGATGTATCTACTCTGATTGAATCCTGGCTCTATTTCGTCTTTGTGCAGCCAGCCTTCGTCTGAATTGAGCCTTCTTACGGCCAATTTCAACAGAATCTTAAAACTCTTGGCAGCAAGGGTGCCTTCTTTCTGGTTGATGATGATGGAGAGGCGATTTTTGACCGGTTTGCCTTCGATGATTAAGAGGACATTGGGGCTGGTCTCGGTTTTATACTCTAATGTCTCGACTTGCGAGCTGAGTTTCTCTAACAAGGCTCTGGCCACATTTTCCGGTACATATCTTTGCAAATACTCCTCTCCAGCTTCAAGAATTGTCAGCCGGTCAGCTAAACCAGCCTGCTCTAAGCGATGGATGTAAGTCCGGCCCAGGCCTGGAATTTTCAAACCGGCTAAGAAGAGTCCTGCTGAAGTTACCCCATTCTTGAGTCTTTGGGCTAAGGTTGAAATATGAGGATAGATTTCCGGGGAGATAAACTGGGCTATCAGAGCAGCGCTAAAACAGAGCCAACTTATCTGCTCGGCCATCTGCTGAATCTGCCCGGCTCTGGTCTGATATTTCAGCTCTAATTCTCTGGTTTCTACACCTTCCATCCAATTTGTCAATATAAAGGCAGCCTTCAATCTCTGCTGAGCCTCGGCGGTCAATATTTCCGGCTGGTTTAGGAATCCGGTCAACTGTGCGGCTGTCACCTTGCCGGATAAGACCAGTTCAGCCAGACGGGTGCGATAGACATTCCCCTTTTTCTCTTGACGAGTCAAATAGGGATAGATTTCTCTGGCTTCGTTCTGGGCAAGTAGAGAATAGATGAAGGAGAAATCTTCCACAGGCCGGAATTGTTTTATCCTGTCCTGTAGGTTGCAGGCAGTTGTAGCTGAGATGTTCTGCAACGCAGCGACTCGGCCTAAGTTGGTTACCTCTATTCTCTGAGTCTCGGTTCTGAAGAGAAGATTTTGCTGGCAGAGTTTGTTAATGGCCGACTCCAGATTGAATTCTAAGGGTTTCAGGCGATAGGAGAGGGTATCTTTTAAATAATCCTGGAGCGCTGCCAGCGAGGTGCCGTTAACTGAGGCTGCATAATCTAAAATCACTTCCTCAATGCCGCTCTGAAACAGTTGTCCTTGTGGTCGAACCGGTTTGGCCTCGATGTAGCGCTCCCACAAGGCCTGTGCCTCGAACTGGTTGCCGGCAATCAGGATGGCCCGGCCTGACTCCTGCTGGCCGAAGCGGCCTGCTCTTCCGCAGATATTTTCGAATTCGGCCCACTCTATTGGTAGCAAGACCGATTTGTCAGAGCCGTTTCCATTCTGATACTTTTGCGGTTCTAAAAAGACGGTTTTGGCTGGCAGATTTACTCCCAGGCTCAGGGTGGTGGTGCAGAAAATGACTTTGATTTCCCCTCTGAGATAGGTTTCTTCGACAATACTCCTTTCAGCATAGGTCAAATCGGCATTGTGGAAGGCGATGCCGCCCTGCAAAGCCTGCAAGAGTTTCTCCTGGCCAGAGGTAGGCTCAAGCCGGGAGAGTTCATCTATGGCCTGGCTGGCTGAGGGTAGATTAACTCTTTCAGCAAAAAGTAAAGCAGAATTTTCCACTGAGGATTTGCTCTTCAGGAAGACCAGTACCTGCTCATCCTGCCGCACTAATTTCTCCAGGTTGGCAAAAAGGGTCTGCAGAGGGTCAGAATCTTCCAGCCATTCAAATTCTTCCTCCTGTTCCTGGCCGGAATTGTGAGCGCGATAGCGAAAGGTCCCCTGCCATAAAACTCCCTGAAACAGTTCGGCTGGCCGATGTCTTTGCACCAGGAGCTGACAGCCAAGCCATTCAGCCAATTCCCGGGCATTATCCAGCACAGAGGAGAGTCCTATCACCTGCATCTGTTTTGCATGCAATCTGGTCTTAGCCAGAGCCATCTCTAAAGTGGCGCTGCGGCTGGAGTCGAAAATCAGCTGCAGTTCATCAATGATGATTAAGGAGACAGTCCGCAAAAGTGAGAGATTCTTCACCAAGAGCTGATTGAATTTCTCATATACCAGAAGGGCCAAATCAAAACTTCCCTTTTCAAGCCGGGCGTCATTCTCCGGATGGTCGGCAGTTGATATCAGAATCTTCACGCCCAAAGAGCCGTAGGTTTCCTTAAACCGGCGATATTTCTCCTCAGCCAGAGCCTTCAAAGGTACTAAAAAAAGAACCTTGCGGCCTTCTGTCAGATGCTTGGCAGCAGCCAATTCTCCGCAAAAAGTCTTGCCGGAAGAGGTAGGTGAGGAGATGAGAAGACTTTGATTCTGCAACAACCCGAAGTTCTTCAGGGCCTGGCATTGCAAGGGGAGGAGGAGGTCTCCCTGATATTTCCTCCAGGATTCGATAAGACCGGAGGGGAGGTTATAGCGTGTCAGTCTGTCTAAATTCATAAGCTGCCCTAATCTCTATCTCTATATACGGAACAAATGTTCAGTTGTCAAGTATTTTCTTAGAGAAATTCGTAACTTAGTCTGATTGCAAGAGTTAGGGGAAGAGCTTTGTCACCCTCTCCTAAAGGAGAGGGGTGGGGAGAGGTTTTGGTTTAATCTTTAACAGGAATGACAAAACCCCGTTCTATTATCTTTACCTTTTGGCTGTGTCAGGACCTGGTCCTGACACCCTCAAGGGCTGTCAGGAGTAAGCTCCTGACAGAACAGTTGAAGTGGGTTATGTTTTGGGCGAGCTTCTACTCAGACAAGCTGTTACTGCACCGTGAAGGTAGAATTCTGCAGTTGGGGGAAAATAAGCGTCGCCAGAGTATCAGAAAGGGCATTTATATAGTTGCCCTGATTCTCGAAGCTAAGGGCTGACGCCCCGGGAGGGGCAGTAGATTTAACATCGAAGATTAACTGCAGAATAGGTCCATCGCCCACGTCAATGATACCCTTCTGGGAGAACCAGGACATAGCAAAGATAATGACACCTGCACTCGAGAAGTTGCCGTTATAAAAGTCCATCTGACTGGCCCGGGAGGGTTTTAAATAAGGAGTGTCACTGGGCTGGAGGCGATTGGAGTCGTACACAATGCGCAGTTGTGCGCCGGCCATTGGTTCCACATTATGCAGGTTGACGTCCACAAGTATGCCAGTGTCTCCTGGAGCGCCGGAGGCGTTGCCTAAGCTCAAGACATTGGGATTCTGATTGGGTGGCGGCGTGTTGTCAGGTTCAGTGCCATATTTAGCACACCCGGACCAGAAGAGCAGAGCCGCAACCGCCAAAACTGATAGTGAGATGGGCCGCAGAGAATGTTTCACTAACATTGATACGCCTTCATTCATAACATATTTACAGAAACTTAAGTTTGAATAAGGTCACAGTCAAGCTAAACCGCTGAGAGAGAAGAGAGGCCATTCACTCACTCTATACAAAATCAGCACCCTCTCCTAAGAGGAGAGGGCAGGGGAGAGGTTTTTCTCTTAGAAATTGAATTACCGGCGTTTTCTCTTAGCCTTCGATTTAGTCTTAGCTCTCCTTGCTTTCTTAGCTACTCTTTTCTTAGGCTTGGCCGCTTTAGGCTTGGCATACTCCTTCATGCCGGATATGTCAATTACCACCACCGGCTCAGAGCCTACCACCCAGGCGTCGTGTCCGGGCGGCAGGACTCCTACGTCGCCTGGTCCAAACTCCATTTCGCTGCCATCCTTCATCAGGACATGCAATCGACCGCTGACATGGTACTGAACGTGAGGCGCTTCGCACCACTCAGTATTTACCAGAGGCTTGACCGATTCGGACCACTTCCAGCCCGGATAAAGAGTGGCCCGACCAAAGGTTATCTGACCTAAGGTGGATAATTCCAATTTGCCTTTATCAAAGCTGCGCACCTCGTCCGGCGTTTCCAGACTCTTGCGCTGCATAGTTGTCTTTACCATTCTTTACTCCTCCTACAGTTTGTCAAATTTTATGGTTGCTCACAATAAGTGAACGATTGCCATTGTTTCAAAAATACCCCTGGTCCTCTCCAAGAGAGGAGGCGATAGAATTACTTTACCTGAGCCTCCAAATCAGCCACCTCTTTTTTCAAACTCTCATAATGCGGGTCATCCGGGGAGACTAATGCCAAAAATTTCTTCCAGGCGAAAAGAGCCTCTTTAGGCTGGTTTTTGTCAAACTTGTACACAATCCCCATATTAAACCAGGCATTCTTATTCTTAGGGTCAGTTTTAGTTGCGTTTTCATAGCATTCAATGGCCTTGTCCAAATCTCCATTATGGCGGTGCATGGTCCCTAAGTCAGTCCAGGCATTCGAATTACGAGGGTCAAGTTCCACGGCCTTGGTATAGTATTCAATCGCCTGTGGAGGCATATTGGCGTCGAAGTACATGTTGCCCAAGTCAATGTAAGCTTGCACATCTTTGGGATTCTTTTCTATTTTCTGCTTTAATGCCTCGACCTGCTGGGAGATCTGAGCCATCATAACATCCGAGTCCATACTTTGACTGTCATTCTGGCTCTGCCGGGCTTGTTGGGGTTTCTCTAAGTGGGTAAAGAAGGCCAGGCCGGCCAAAGCGGCGATTAGAGCTACTATTACAATGACAATCCAGAGGTTCTTCATATTAGCTGAGAATAAATCTTAAAAAGCGAGATGTCAACCCAAAAAAAGCGCCCCGATTCGTCAGGGCGCTTTCACTCTGGGTTACCGGGTAAAATTACTTGGTCTTAAACTTGCCGGTCTTAAAAGCCACGGGAATGGTCTGGGCGGCCTGGTCGGCCATCATCAGGGAATAACCCCCGGTCAAGCTGGTCGTGTCCAAAACCACCTCAAAGGGCTTGTCAGTCTTCAGGCTGAGATAAATGGAAAGAAGTCTGCCTTTTCCCGGCTCTAGAGGAGGCTTTCTGCCGGAAATATCTGCTAAGAAACCTATGCGGATGGTCTGAGTAGCCTTGTCAATGCCTTCAGTACCGTTGGCGACGTCGAATTTGCCGGCTCTCTTGCTGTCAAACACTACTGAATCGACCTCAATCGGGGATTTGCCGTTGCCATATTTCAAAGGAATCTGTCCTCCGGCAATCGGCTGGTCATTGAATAACATCACCTCGGCCACGACTTTCTTTCCATCCTGTTTGAATTCAAACCAGACTGTGTCAGTCTTGGCATGGTTGACCTTAAGCTGGGGCTGATTTTGGCTCAATTGGGGTTGTTCCCCTTTCTGGGCAAAGGCCAGGGAACAAGTCAAAAGCAGTGTGACCAGACTCATGATTATGGTTCGACCTTGCTCACCATGAATGATTTTAAAGCGCATTCTTAATCTCCTTTGTTTTCTTGGGTTACTAAACTGTCAATCTAACCCATATGGTTCTATCGTCAAGGGGAAAATGAAGCTTGAGATGTTATTTAGCAAAGGGGAAATTGGCCTATCGACAGAAGTGGACTTTTTAGGTGAACTTGTTAACTTTTTCACAATCATGGTTCGGCTTGGCTCACCATAAAAGAATTAGCTTGACATTTGTTTTGGTTACTATTTTGTTCTGGTTGTCCTGTCAAGACGTGGGAAGTGACTTTACAACCGAGGAGGTTCGTATGGAAGTTGAGTCTGGGCAGGAGGGGGAAATTCAAAGTAACTCTACTAATACACATTTCTAACTCTTAAGCGAGGAGGCTTGAGATGAAATCTCTTAAGTTATTTTTACTTCTGGGAGCGGGGATACTTTTATTTTTTGTCGTACAGGCTTGGGCCGATGTCCCCAAGTTAATCAATTTTCAGGGAAGATTAACTGACGGAAGCGGGACTCCGGTTAAGGATTCAACTTACGCGGTGCTTTTCACGATTTATGATGACGCTACAGGTGGGACTAACCTGTGGTCTGAGACTCAGTCTGTGGCCACCAAAGCAGGGACGTTCAATGTCAATTTAGGTTCATCCACTGCCTTGCCTGATACAATTTTTGATGACACTACCCGCTATCTGGCAATGAAGGTGGGGACTGACCCGGAGATGACACCCCGGCAGAGGATAGTGTCGATGGCGTATGGGTATCGGGTCAGGACGGTGGATGGGGCGACTGGAGGGACGATTTCGGGGGATGTGGATATACAAAGTGATTTGACTGTCTCTGGTAATGTGGGCATCGGAACGACTAATCCACAGGTTAAGCTACAGGTTGACAGTGGTATCGTAAGTTTCACGCATCAGTCAGCAGTTTATGTTGATAATATCACCTCTTTTAATGTTCCGCATGCCGTTCTTACAAAAGTTCCATATAGCAGTGAATCTTATGATAGGCAGAATGAGTACGACCCTTCAACCAACTATAGGTTTACTGCTTCGAAAGCAGGTGATTATTTAGTCTGTGCGTCCTTAGCAGCACCCTCCAGTTTCGGTTTTCTTTTACTTATTTTCAAAAATGGTGTTATTGAAAAAGGTTTCGTTGGCGGAGGATATTTGTATGCTTCTGGGTGTAGGATTACACATTTAGAAGCTAATGATTATATTGAGATTTTTATTTATCAAGGCTCGGGAATCACGAAAACTTTTTCGCCAGATATTTATTGGGATTGGTTGACGATAAACAAAATTAATTAGCACGGAACGGGAGTGTAAGATGAAAAAAATAACTTTCTTTTTAGTGTTCATTTTAAGTTGCTGGAGAATCTCAACTTGGGCAGGAGATAAAATTCCCGTTAAATCCGAGCCAGGCCCGGTCAAAGAAGTTAGCCAGAGTCCTACTGCACCGGCTGCGTTTCAACTCCCCTGGTCTTCCCTCAACGGCGGCGGAGACGTCACTATGTCCTCCACCAACTACAAAGCCAAAACAACCACCGGCCAGTCAGTCATTGGAGAGTCTCAATCCACCAATTATAAGATGGGAATCGGCTTCTGGTATGGGCCGGGTCTGTATTGCATCGCCAAGCCTGGCGACGCCAATGCCAGCAATAACTACACGCTTGCAGATGTGATTGCCATAGTCAACTACGTATTCAACAAACCAGGCTGTTCACCGCAACCCTTGTGCTGGCTGTCGAACTTATTATGCCGGGGAGACTGGAACGGCTCAAGCTCAGTGACCCTTACGGATGTCATTCAGGCAGTTAACTTTGTTTTTAACAAGCCGGGGGGACCATGGAATGCTGTTCCGATAGGGGTGTGTTGCCTGTAGATTAGTACAGAGCACGTTAAGCTTAAAGGAGAGTCAGAGATGGCTCTCTTTTTGTTTAATAGGGCAAGAAGGCTTATGTTAACTTTTTCACAATCATGGTTCGGCTTGGCTCACCATAAAAGAATTAGCTTGACAGGTATCTGCGATTGCGTATCATTCTCAATAAAGCTATTCTGCCTGACGGTAGGTAGAAGTTTAGAAAAACCATGTGTAGTTTTAGTAGCCAGAGTAGATAAGGGGAGTTGTTCCAAAACAGGATGTAAATTCTCAATATAAGGGAGCTTGACGAAATTCGCTATCAAAAGCTCATAGAGAACAATACCGGGTGTGCGCTGTCTCCCCTAAAGACTAATATTAATTAACAGCATGTTTAACTCTCGTAAACTGCCAAGGAGCATTTGATGAGAAGTACCTCTAAATTGATTATTCTCTTTCTTATGGCCGCCTTATTTATGATATGGGCTGACTCCGCTTTCTCAGCTTTCGTGCGCTGGGAGGCTTTGCCGAACGCGCCTATCTCCAATTCTAGAATGGATGATATCTTTTTCGTGACTCCTTCTCTGGGGTGGGTAATCTCCAGTTATTGTGACATGAATGGCTGTTATGGAGACGTCTGGAAGACCACTGACGGAGGGGATTCCTGGTCGCTGCAGGCCTCCTTTAACATGTACCTGCGCAGTCTGGGCTTTTTGGATTCTCTGAACGGTTTTGTGGGTACAGTCTTTGACGACGATTCAGTCTTGTTCAGAACGACTAACGGAGGTGTAACCTGGTCTCTGGTCACTAATATTCCAGAGCCTAAGCCCAAAGGGATTTGCGGAATTTCAGTGGTCAACGATTCGGTGATGTATGCCTCAGGCCGTTTCTTCGGCCCGGCCCGGATGATAAAGACCACTGACCGGGGAGCCACCTGGACTTCGTTCGACATGTCTCCCCATGCCGGTGCCTTGATTGACTGTAAATTTTTCAGCCCGGATTCAGGGTTCGTAGTCGGCTCATCCAGCTCTGATTATGACACCGGGCATGCACGGATACTCTTTACCTCAGACGGCGGCAATACCTGGACCACCAGGTATGCAGGCAATCGAGAAGGCGAGCTGGGCTGGAAGATCCATTTTCTCACTCCAACTATCGGCTACGTCTCGCTGGAAAAGTTTTCTACGGGAAACACATATTATCTGAAGACCACTGACGGCGGCCTCACCTGGAGCGACCAGCTGTTTCTTAATTTCGAATACGACATTCAGGGTATAGGTTTTGTCAGCGAATCTAAAGGCTGGCTAGGAGGCTGGGGCGGGGACACCTATGAGACCACTGACGGCGGAGCCTCCTGGCATCTGGCCGGCTTCGGTTACATTATCAACAGATTTCGATTCATCAATGATACCCTGGCCTACGCATCAGGGGAAACGGTGTACAAGTACTCCCCTTGTCCGGGCGCTGGGGATGCCAATGCCAGCGGCAGTCATACTCTATCTGACGTAATTGCCATCGTAAACTACGTGTTTAATAAACCGGGTTGTTCCCCCCAGCCGATTTGCTGGCTCAGCAATTTACTGTGCCGGGGGGATTGGAACGGCTCAAGCTCAGTGACCCTTACGGATGTCATTCAGGCAGTTAACTTTGTTTTCAACAAGCCGGGGGGACCATGGAATGCGTTACCAGTAGGGGTGTGCTGCCTGTAGCCGTTATTGCCAAAACTAAACGCTGAAAATCAAAAGAGGAGATTGAAATATCTCTTCTTTTTGTTTAGTTTTGTCCCAGAAATGTCAAGCGAGAACGGGAGACTCAGAAGGCCCTACATTCCAAAGGAACGAGTCATTAAGGTAGTCGTAGGTGCGATAGTTCTTTTTTCAGGTCTTGTTCAGGCCGAGACTCTTATTGCCAAAAACTCTATCTGGAAATATGCGGCAGGGAATGATTATCCTGACCCGGACTGGAACCAGACCACTTATTCGGACGCTGGCTGGGACTCCGGGGCCGGTGTTCTGGGTTACGGCGAGGCTTATGTAGCCACGACCGTGCCTTATGGTCCCGACCCTAATAATAAATACATCACCACCTGTTTTCGAATCTCTTTTCAGCTGAATCAGGACCCATCTAAGATTCAGGCTCTAACTTTATTGGCCGATTATGATGACGGTTTTGTGGCCTATTTAAACGGGCAGGAGGTTGCGCGGCGTTCTCTTGATACTGGCACAATCGACGCAGTCACTCTGGCCGGCTCACATGAAGGCGGCGTTTATGAGGCCATTGATATTTCCGCTTATAAGAATTTATTACTTCAGGGCGACAATCTCTTAGCGGTGGAGGTGCATCAGACCAGCCCGTCTTCTTCTGACCTGGTCTGGGATGCAGAGGTTTCTTACAGCACCTCTCAGGTGCAATTCATCTGGTCCGGGGCGATTACCCCTATTTCAGCCAGAGTAAAAGCCAAACTTATGCAAGAGGGCTCGATTGCCCGCTTGGCAGTCAGCCTGGATTCACTCTTTACCGGTCCGGTTTACTCTGCGTCTGACACTGCAGTCACGTCTGAGAATAATCGTGTGATTGACCTTTTTATCTCAGGCCTGATACCCGACACTCAGTATTTCTACGCACCGGAAGTAGATGGGTCATTAGACTTAGAAGCCGCCGGGAAGTTCCACACTCTGCCTCAAGATACCGGCTCATTCTCTTTTGCCTTTGGTTCCTGCGCTTTGACCGGCTCCAATCATCAAGTTTTCCAGACCATCTTGTCATTAGCCCCGCTCTTTTTCTTTCACTTAGGAGATTTTCATTATGAGAACATAGGCGTCAATGACCGGAATGTTTTTCGCCAGGCGTATGAGACGGTCTTGGCCTCCCCCAACCAGTCGGCTTTGTATCGAAAGGTGCCATTCACATATATATGGGATGACCATGATTACGGACCGAACAACTCGGATTCTACCGCACCCGGAAGATTGGCTTCTCGCTTAACCTATCAGGAATACGTTCCCCATTATCCTTTGGCCTTCGGTTCAGGCGACGTCTCCCTCAACTACACTTTCAACGTCGGCCGGGTAAAATTCATCGTCTGCGATTCCCGCTCAGCCAGGAGTCCCCACACTCTTCCAGATGGAACTAACAAGACCATGCTGGGAACAACACAAAAGGCCTGGTTTAAAAAGGAGCTGTTACAGGCCAAGAGCAAATATCCTCTGATTGTCTGGGTGAACTCTCTGCCCTGGATTGGCTCAAGCGGTGATGACGGCTGGTATGGCTATGCGACTGAAAGGAGAGAGATTGCAGATTTTCTCAAAATATATGACATCTCTTCCAGCCTGTGTATGATTTCCGGAGACGCGCACATGTTAGCCATAGATGACGGAACTAACAGCGACTATGCCACTGGCGGGGGAGCCGGCTTTCCGGTTATGCATGGGGCCGCCTTAGACCAAAACGGCTCGCTTAAAGGCGGGCCTTACAGCCAGGGGGCTTTTCCCGGAGGAGGTCAATTCGGCTGGATGTCGGTCACTGATACTGGAGATAGCCTGAAAGTAAACTGGAGCGGGAGGAATTATCTTAATCAGGAAATAGTGAGCTATTCATTTGCGGTTCCAGCCTGTTTGTCAAGGCCAGGGGATGCGGATAATAGCGGCGATTACACTCTGGGAGACATTATCCGCATAGTCAATTATGTTTTCAATATGCCCGGCTGTTCGCCAAGGCCTTTGTGCTGGCTGGGAAACTTATTCTGCCGGGGCGACTGGAATAATAATGGGACAATTACCCTGGGGGATGTGATTCAGGCGGTTAATTACGTATTCAACAAGCCGGGCGGGCCGTGGGATGCAGTCCCAGTAGGAGTGTGTTGTTTATAGCTCAGAATAATAGGACTTAGACAAAAGGAGAGTCAGGATTGGCTCTCCTTTTTTATTAGCACTCTTTAGGTAAGAACAAAACTTCTTGACAGAAATGTAAATTCGGTTTTATTGAGAATGCCTGTCTACAGTGGGGAAACGGTTTAAAAGGCAAAGGAGGTACAGGCACTCAAGAGAGTAAGGGGGAGGGAAGTAAACCGATAATCAATTATAGAATTGAGTTACAGTTAAAGCCGGAGAAAACCATGAAACGAGGCGTATTCTTTGCAATTTTAATTATAGTAACGGTAATGATGTCTCAGTCCTTGGGGCAGGATATATTGATAAAAATTTCAATTCAGAGCGCTGAATCTGTTAAAACTTTATCGGCTTCCAAACTGAAGATTGTGGCTAAAGGCGGGAATTATTTTCTGGCCCGGGTATCCCAAACAGATTTGCAGAATCTGTCCCGGCAGGGGATAGCTTACCTGGTCCTAGACCAAGATTCGGAGCCGGGTTTATATTATCAGGTGTGGTGCCGGCCAGATGAAAAGATTGAAAAGTACAGCGAAGAAATAGAGGTCAGGGCTTTGCTTCTGGATAAGGAGGGGTCGGAAGGAATCATCAGAGGGAATCCCAGGAAAATCGAGGAGCTGACTGCTCTGGGGCTGTCTCTTAGGCTGATTCCGAGAATGCCTCTGCCCTTGGAGCCGAAAGTTTCGATTCAAGCTCCTCGAATAAGCAGTTTTACCAATCCAGTGGTTGACACCATCATGCAAAGGGTCACTTCCTCCGAGTTGACCGGCTATGTAGCCGATCTTTCCGGTGAAAACAGTGTCATTATCGGCGGCTCTCCTTATACGATAGACACTCGTTACACATATACTTCAGGATGTGACAGCGCGGCTCAGTTCATCAAGGAGAAATTTGAAAGTTTTGGCCTGAGTGCCTGGTATGACACTTTCACCATTTTTGACCAGTCCTACATCATGGACATTGTCTCCACTTCTTCCGGAGACACGGCCTGGGCCGGAGGCCTGTACTGCGGCATATTCAAGACCACCAATGCCGGGACGAACTGGACTTCAATCAGCGGTACGGATAGCTACGACCTGTGGGCGCTTTCGGCCCCTCATCCGGAAACGCTTTATGGTGCAGGCAATAATGGACTGATAATCAAATCTGTTGACGGCGGTGAAAACTGGTCTGTTCTGACCAGCCCGACTTCGGTTAGCCTCCGTGGAACGTATTTTGAAAGCCCGTCTGCCGGCTGGGTGAGCGGATATGGGGGGGCAATCTATTTCACTACTGACGGAGGAAATAGCTGGACAAATCAGTCCACCGGTGCAAACAACTTGTATGAGATTGTGTTTACTGACGCCAACAATGGCTGGGTGGTGGGACAGAATGGAGCCATACTCCACACAACCAATCGGGGAACAAATTGGAACAGCCAGACCAGCGGGACCTCGGTAATCATCTTCGGTCTGGACATGGCTACTTCCCAGAAGGGATGGATCTGCGGGCAGAACGGATATCTGCGCTACACTTCCAACGGAGGAACAAACTGGAACAGCCAGACCAGCGGAACGGTAAATCACCTCTACATGGTCTCAGCCCCGGATTCTATGAATGCCTGGGCCGCCAGCATAGGCGGGGAGGTACTCCATACGACCAATGCCGGGACTAACTGGAGTTATCAGCCGATTCAATCCAACTACGGCACTTTTTATGAAGTCTATATGGTGGACACCCAAGAAGGATGGGTTACCGGTTTTGCCGATATTGTCCACACTACTGACGGGGGCCAGAGCTGGACCAAGCAGGACCAGGTTCTTCCCCAATTTCAGAAGCTCAACGTGGTAGCCGAACTCCCAGGACAGACTTATCCCGGGCAGGAATGTTTAATCACCGCCCACTATGATGCCACCTCTGGCGATCCCTTCGTGGATGCGCCCGGAGCTGATGACAACGGCTCAGGCACTGCGGCGGTTCTGGCAGCGGCCAACATTCTCAAAGATTTCGACTTTCACAGTACCCTCAAATTCGTCTGTTTCGCTGGCGAAGAGCAGGGGCTTCTGGGTTCTTACGCCTATGCTCAAGAAGCCTGGCAGAGGGGAGATTCAATAGTCGGAGTGTACAACATGGACATGCTGGCTTGGGAAGGAAATGACAACAACATCATGGAACTGCACGCCGGCACAGACCCTTCCTCCGGGAATCTGGCCGACATCGCCATCGGAGTGATTAACGACTACAGTCTTCCGTTAACTCCTCAGAAACTGACTACCGGGGCCACAACCGCCTCGGACCACGCCTCCTTCTGGGATTTCGGGTATCCGGCCATCTTAGAAATCGAAGACTTTCAGGATTTCAATCCAGCTTATCACACGGTCGGTGACTTGCTTTCTATCTTTGACGTCCCTTATTACACTAATCTGGCCAAAGTGGTTATCGCCTCTGCTGCACTATTAGCCGACCCGGTCACCAGTTGCCTAGCCAAGCCTGGCGGCGCCAACGCCAGCGGGAATTACACCCTGGCAGACGTAATCGCCATTGTCAATTATGTATTCAACAAGCCTGGTTGTTCGCCTCAGCCATTGTGCTGGCTGACTAATTTAGAATGCCGGGGAGACTGGAATGCTTCAAATTCTGTGACCCTCTCGGATGTGATACAGGCTGTGAATTATGTTTTCAACAAACCAGGAGGACCGTGGGATGCAGTGCCAGTAGAGGTGTGCTGTCTGTAAACATTTCAGAGGATTATAGACTTAAATAGGCGGAGAGAAATCTCCGCCTTTCTGTTTTCATCTTGACTTTTCCAGTCTCAGACCAGTTATTTTTCTAAAGTTAATCTCATCTGATAGAAAAGTGATTCAAAAAAGTAAGACAGCTTTAATAGTCCTGTTACTGTTGTGGGGTTGGACCCTCGACAACAGCCGTTTCTTCCAGCCCTTCGCTCAGGATAAAAACTCGAATCCCGCCGAAATCCCGGACCTTAATAATCCAGCCTTACTAGAAAACAAGGAACATCTGGCTTCGGTCTTTGCTCATCTGCGGGAATGGACTTTGGAGCTCTTCAATAGTGAGCACTTAGAAAACTATGACAACCGCTGGAATCTGGCCCGGCTCAGGGTGGCATTAGAGATATTCACAGATCCCAAAGTGAGAGATTTCTGGCTCTATGTAATCATGGAAGACCAGATTGGGAATTACGGCATAAAAAATATCGAGCCGCTATTGCGTATCTTCCGAGAGAACTGCAGCGATTCTGAGGCCTTGGCCAGAATTGAGCAATTGTATCGGGCCGACCTAACCCTCCGCCAGGGTCACACAATTAGAGTCTACAAGCAAGTCGAAGGTTTCGATTTAGACGCTCATATATTTTACCCCCCGGATTGGCAACCCAAAGACCGGCGCCCGGCCATCGTCTTCTTTCACGGCGGAAGCTGGTATCAAGGTAAACCGGATTGGATGTTCTCCTCCTGCCAGAAATACGCTTGTTTTGGATTGGTGGCCATTGCTCCAGAATACCGTCTGTATGACCGGCACGGAACATCTCCTTTGGAATGCATCTCTGACGGCAAATCGCTGGTTCGCTGGATTAGAGAGAACTCGGCTGACTTAGGAATCGACCCGCAGAAGATTGCCGCTTATGGATTCTCATCCGGAGGCCATTTGGTTGCCTGTTCAGCCCTGTTGGACATACTAGACGAACCACAGGAGGATAGTTCGGTAAGTTCAGCCCCCAATCTTATGATATTTTCCTCTTCCTGCTTCGACCCGACCTTGGACAACTGGTTTGTCCGCCAAGTCCGAGAGCGCTTCAATCCAGAATCTTGCTCCCCCAATCACAATGTCCGGCCCGGAATGCCCCCCAGTCTAGTCATCCATGGAAGTGACGATAAAATGTGTCCCTTTTGGACAGCCGAATCTTTTACTGAACAAATGCAGAAAGCGGGCAATCAATGCAAGCTGGTGCCTTTGGAGGGGGCGGAACATTTCTATTTCTTAAATGACAATTACCGCGCTCAGGCCAACCAAACGGTAGAAAAGTTTCTGATTAGCGCGGGTTATCTGATATCTAAGAAGAGGTAGCACTCGCTGGCAACAATGACCCCAACGTTAAATAGCCCCTCCCTAGCCCTCCCCTACCAGGAGAGGGGAATCACCTTGACTTTCCCTTGTTTAAGCCTAAATTTCATTTTCTGAAACAGTCCCATTTTAAGGAGAACAAATGAAGAAATTTTTGTGGTTAGTGCTTTTGTGCGTCCCCTTTTTGTTTTTGACCTGCGGCGGAGACAAAAACGTCTCCCAGCGCTACGAGCTGGAAAAAGCCTTCAACTTGGGAGAGCAGTTCCGGGAGAACCTCTATATCAACCTGCAGGCTGCCACCCCGGAGGACTATCAGAAAGCCATCGCCTACTATCAGAGCGTCAAGGAAAAATCCCCTTTCCCGGCCCAGAAATCTGACGCCGATTCCTTGAGCCAGGATGAAAAGGACATTCTCAGATTAACCCAGCAGTCCTTTATCCGCATCTCCGAGCTGTACATCAACCAGAAGAAATTCGAGGAGGCTTTAAAAGAGGCCGATTCTTTTCTGGCAGCCTTCCGGAAGAATGATTTCAACCGGCAGATGATGACCATTCGCAAGGGGCAGATTTATGAGATGAAAGAACAGCCTGATTCGGCACTGGCCGTATATGAAGAGGTCCTGCAGATGTATCTGGAGGTACATGACCCTCAGAATCCCAATCAGGATGTCCTGAATCTCCCTTTTGCTGTCTTGGGTTACAAGGCCGCGACCAAAAAGCTGACTCCCCAGGACATCACCCAGGCTGCGGACTACTTCAAGAAGCTGATCTCCTCGCCGCCGGCTGACCCTCTTTCGCAGGCAGCCACTCAGAGCCTGGCCAATCTCTACCTGGGAAGCAATGAGGTAAATAAGGCGGTTTCTACCCTGGAGACATTGGTAGATTCAACAGGCAAGATTTATCCTCAGCCTCTAATGGCCATAGCTGATTTGTATCTGGTCGGCAGACCAGGGATGGACCAATTCGGGAAAACGGTCAACCGCTTTCAGGATTTGCCCAGGTCCCGGCAGACTTTTAACCGTTTTGTGGAACTATATCCGGAGCATGAACTGACCCCTTTTGCCAAATTCGGCGTGGGTCGCACCTATTTCGAGCAGGGGCAGTATCAAAAAGCCCTGGAGGTATTCCAGAAGGTCAAGCAGGATTATGCCAAAAACCCCCGGGCCCTGCCGGCCACCCAGTTTCAAATCGGACTCACTTACTGGAAGATGGGAAACTGGGACCGGGCCAAGACCGAACTGGACTGGCTGATAATCAATTATCCTGACACGCCGGAAGGAATGAAGGCAGTGGGATTCATTGCCGACTACTACCGCCAGCAGGGAAACCAGGAATTGTCCAATAACTATTTTGAAAAAGCCATTACCCAGTATAAGAATATAATTTCCAGAGACCCAAAGGCGCCGGTGGCTTATGCGGCCAATCAGATGCTGGTCGAGGTCTATCTGACTTTGGAGCGCTGGCAGGATGCTACTGACCAGTTAGAGAGCTTCATGAAAGAGAATCCGACCAGTCCCTCTTTGCCTGAGGTCTTATTGCTCTTGGGCCAGCTATATGAGGAGAAGCTCAACAATAAAATGAAAGCCAACCAGAGCTATGCTCAATTCTTGATGAAATTTCCTCAGGACCCCCGGGCTGCCGAGGCCATGGAGCGGGCTAAACGCTTGAGCATTGAAATGCAGGGCGAGGGGAGCCAGAAGATTCCTGAGTAAGTTTAGGTGAAAAGTAAAGAGGAGGCCCATCTAAGAGTCTCCTCTTTTTTTGTTCAATTAAGGATTAAGGCAAACAGCACACTCCCACCGGCATAGCATTCCAAGGCCCGCCCGGTTTGTTGAAGACATAATTCACCGCCTGAATCACATCGGAGAGAGTTATACTACCGTTGCCATTCCAATCTCCCCGGCATAACAAGTTCGACAACCAGCACAAAGGCTGGGGGGAACAGCCGGGCTTGTTGAAAACATAGTTGACCATTGCTATCGCATCAGACAAGGTATGAGAAGAACTGGCGTTAGCATCCCCGGGCTTGGCCAGACAGCCTAAGTTTTGCGGGTCATTAGTAACCTGAATTTCAGTCGGCTGGCCTTCTTCAGGCAGAGGTGCATCGGAGACTAATATAAAATCTGCCGTGCCGTCAATGCGGGCTTCAATCGTATAGGTAGTCTCTCCGGACAAGTCCAAAGTGTCTAAGACTGCCTTTATCTTGTAGTCTCCCGGGTAAGTGCTGTAGATGGTGACGCTATCTTTGGCCACATCGTATACTGCGCTGGCAATTGTGTTAAAATCTACTCCGATGCTGTCATTATTCGGATCGATGATAATCAAATTTACGGGCGAATGAACCCAGTACGAAGCAGGAGCCTGACCACAGGGATAAGTGCCTATTGGAAAACAATAGGGGAAAGGGTTCCAGTAAGGTACATAGTCCGCACCAAAGCTGGTGCTGAAGTCAAGCTGAGTGGGCCCGGCCCCAAATGAGGTGGTGTCAATACAAAGAGTAGTCGTATCAGCCAGGTTGATAACTAATGTTGCAAAGAGATATTCACCCGGGGATAGTCCTGCAACAGGATCCAAAGCCCCCACGACGGTCTGTAAAGGAAATACTGCCGGGTCCGATTGGGCATTGTTCACCAGCTGATCCCAGTTGGCCACCGCGGAATTAGCAAAAGTAGTAC
The DNA here is from genome assembly GCA_964399055.1 of uncultured Ignavibacteria bacterium. Lineage (GTDB taxonomy): Bacteria > Zixibacteria > MSB-5A5 > DSPP01 > RBG-1 > CAYNPJ01. The sequence continues at coordinate 1,327,369 of CAYNPJ010000001.1, read as the reverse complement.
TGACAGTAGTATCTAAGACCGGAGCAGCAGCCGGGTTAGTGCTGGAAAGCACGAGAGGAATCGAGATGCCAGAGATGTCATTTCCAACACCGGTATTGTCGGTCTTTAACAATATTTTAATTCGGACCAGACCACCGTTGCAGGCATCGATGCTGCCTGCGGCAGTATCTACCCAGACCGTGTCAGGCTGGCCCGGGTCCTGAGCCATCAACGTAGAGGGACTACCCGCCAGCAGCATCAATAACAAAACGTTCACATTAAAAAGATTAAATCGGACAATTAGTTTTTTCATGGCTTACTCCGCTGATTGGTGAAGCAGGTTAAGATTTCCGGACATAGTTTTCCTCTATCTCTCCATAAGGGCTTAGAAACAGCTAAAATAGCAGACTTGACCTAAGTCAAGTATAATCCCGGGCTTGAAGTTGTCAAGCTAATTCTTTGGCTGGCAAGGGAAAATAGCAACAATTCTCGGCATTTGGGCAGATAGACTAAGTCTGTGTCAAGCTGGGAAGCAATTATAGGACAGACCTTCGCACCCTCTCCTTTTTTATGGTGAGAGAAGTCGAACCATAGGGGAGGGCTAGGGAGGGGTTAGTTAGAAGCGATTGACGATTCCCTACAGCTTTCTCAGCGCTATTACCGTCAGATCATCATCCAGCTCAGTTTTGCCGGTAAATCCATGAATCTTCTCCAAAAGTCCGGTCAATAGCGCAGAGGCCGACTCTTGTTGATGAGTCTTCAGATATTCAGTCAGCCTGTTTTCGCCGAAGAGCTCTTTCCCTGAGCTAAGAGCTTCGGTCACCCCATCAGTATACAGAAGCAGCAGGTCTCCGGATTCCATTTGAGCAGACGATTCTGAGTAAGTAAACTCCTGATGTACTCCCAAGACCCCGCCGTTAGGCTCCAACCTTCCAACATCTCCGTTCGCGCGCAGTAGTAAAGGTGGGCAGTGTCCGGCATTGGTGTAAATTAACCCTGTATTTGGGCTAACGCCGGTTTCCACGGTCAGGCTGACCATGGAAATGAAGTTGGTGACCGGAATATTGCGGCAGAGCCACTGGTTTAAGCGGGTCATCAACTTGCTGGGGGAGGCGATTTCTCCGGCTAAGATTCGCAAGACCCCCTGCACATTGGCCATCAACAAGCCCGCCGGGATTCCTTTACCCATGGTGTCGGCAATGACTATGCGGGTGGCCGGGCCGTTTGCCGTAGGCAGAAAGTCATAATAATCCCCGCCCACGCTCCGGGCGGCTAAAGCTCGGGCTGCGGTGTCAAAGCCATCGATTTTCTGAATGGTCTGAGGCAAGAGGGCCCGGTGAATCTTGCTGGCCAAATAGAGCTCTTCTTCCAGGCGATTCTTCTCTTCCTGGCTAATGCAACCCAGGCAGATTTCAGTGGCAGGCTGCACTTCCAGACGGTATAGCTCCACGCCCTCCCTACAGACCTGGCAGGTGCCGTAGGTGCCGTCTTCAATCCGGCCCAAAGCCTGTTTAATATCCTCCACCAGGCCCTGCACCCGGCGGAGGTCTTCCGGATTGGGAGAACCTGGTCCAGTCAGGAATTGATTTAAATTCCGCTCTCTTTCTACTAACAGGTCTCGAAAGTGTTGTAGTTCGGAGATGGTCATGGCTTTTAGATGTCTTAGTTTTGTTTACGCATAAAACCTCATTCGAGTTTCAATTCAGTGAGCTAAAAAGAAGCTTTGTCTGACCGGATGCTCAGTTAGTCCATCCGGACCAAGTCATTGTTCGATATGCCTCTTTTCCTGTCTTCTGAATGTCCGCCAGAAGTGATTGCAGAAAGATTGATTTACCCTCAACTTGATGCCATGAAAAAATATGATGACCGTCTGCTGTCTTCTAAGACTTATGAGCCGGATTTTTTAACAGAAGAAGAGAAAAAGCCGACTCAGGAGTTTTTCTTTGAGAGAATTCGCCAGACTGTGGACAATCTCCCTTTGCCGGAAAAGGAATTCATATACTGCTTTTATTTTGAGGGGAGAAGCTACACTGAAATTGCAGAGTCCAAGGGCCTGAGTCTGAAGCGCGCTCAAAAACTACATCTGCGCGCCAAGAGACGCTTGAGAACAGCCCTAATGCCTATTCTAAAAGAGTCCCGGAATGCCTAAGTTAAACCTAGAAGTTCCGATTCAACTGAAGAGCAAAATTGACGCGCTGGCAAAAGATTTCAACTTGCCGCAGGCGGTTCTGGTGCGCCTGATTTTAAAGACCGGGCTGCCGCTCTTGCAGCAGATTCTGGAAGCAGAACAGAGCCTTCTGTTGGAAATAAGAAATTACAGGAATAGGCCATAGAGAAAGATAGTCTAAGGCGCCGCCAGACAGCAGGCTCCCTCCTACGAGTTTCGTTCTGACCTCACCCCTACCCTCTCCTCTAGGAGAGGGTGAAATGTCTCCTCTCCTCTGGTTCGACTTCGCTCACCATTGAAAAGGGGAGAACAAAAGAGGGGTCAGTTTTTTCGCTTTACGGTATCAGACAGCACGCCCCGCTGGGCAGCGCATTCCAGGGGCCGCCCGGCTTGTTAAAATAATAATTTACTGCTTGGATTATGTCGCCTAAGGTTATAGTGCCGCTTCCGTTCCAGTCTCCCCGGCACAATAAGTTAGACAACCAGCATAAAGGTTGGGGTGAACATCCGGGCTTATTGAAATAATAATTGACGACGGAGAGGATGTCTGCCAAGGTATAATCGCCACTGGCATTGGCGTCCCCGGGAATCGCCAGACAGGCCGTCAACCGGGCATTATCTTCTGGTCTGGTTTCCTGGGGCGGCACGTCAGTTTGAGCATGGCCAAAATCAAACGCAGTCAGAGCCACGTAAAAAGAATCACTGGCTGACAAAGTGCCGAGAATGTATTCATATTCATAGTACTCCGAATCAGCCGGAGTATAAATTCCCTGCTCTATCTCGGCTCTGTACTTCTTAATTTTCATTAAGTCATTATTCCAGTCCTGGGGTTCGAAAGCTACCTTATCTCCTCTTCTTATGCTGATTGAAGGAGTAATCTGGAGTTCATCACTACATGGACCTCTGTAGGTATAAGGATTCAATTGAGTCCAATTGCAGGGATTCAGACCGAAAGCGCTGGGATCCTGACAGATAGCCGTATCCAGACAGATGCATCAGCCATTATCGGCATAGCAGCAGGCATCATCATATCTAAACAAATTGACCAACGTGGCTGAATCAATGGAAGCAATTTTCAAAGACCACTTCTGAGTGCCAGGATTGTAGATATACATCTTCAGGTCTTTTTTGTCGTAAGAATCTAAAAGAGTAAAATCGCCCTGCAGGCCGGTGTAACTGGTCCAGACACGGTAGCCCTCAAAGTCTTTTTCCCCGCTGAAAAAGTCAGTCGCATTCTCGGTCGTGCGGCCATTCCATTTGAGCCAGACCGACCCGTCAGAAATCTGGAAGCTCCAATCGGGCGCTGGAGGGGGTTTGGGTCCGGATAGGTCAGGGACTCCGTCTCCGGAATAGTAGAAGGTGTCAGGCCCTACAACTCTGAACTTACCTTTATAGCCATCTCCATCAGTATCAACCCCAGGATTATCATAAACCCATGCTGCCCAGCGCGCATTTATGGCGAAATCGGAAAAGTCCAGTTTATTGTAATACTCGGCCACGGCAGCAGAGTCTCCGATTGTTCTTTCGACTATAATCCAATCCTGTGGGCGCACATGGAAATCTTCTCCTGCTACAATAGCCAAGGCCAGGGGAATGGTATCACCAATATTGAGGTCAAATGGGCCGAAGGAGTACAGATAGCGGGTATCATATCCATCGGCAAGAGCATACACCCAGCTCGGTGGAGGTATCCAGCCTGAGTCCTGCCAGATGTTCACGGCGCTCCAGAGCTGATCGTAGTCGAATTCGCCATTGGACATAAGGAAATACTTGGCGCTGTTTCCTGTGGGGGTTCCCAGAACTCCACCGGGAAACTTGTCCGGCCTTCTATTGAGATTGGCCTGGGTCCAGGGCCCCCAGTCCAAAGAGGCATCCCCACTAGAATTCCACCAGTTGAAAGAGTACTGAAGATTAGGATTTGGAGAGCTAATCAGTCTGGTGCCGGCAATGGATGTAGGACTATACTGCGGCACAAATATCCCTTTCTTGTTGTCATCACAGATGCCGCAATTTGAAAGACCGTTGTTGTCGGCTGACCAGGCCAGATTGATGGTATCTTGATAGGAAGGGGGGTAAAAAGCAGGGACCGAGAGTTTAAATCCGCTTACATCATCCTGAAATCCGGCCGGGTCTAGATTTGGATTGTGACAGTCTTGGTCCCTATACAGTCCCAGATAGACCTGACTGAGCGGCTCGGTACCGATGTTTTCCAAAACGTATTCAATCAGAATGAAATCTTTACCATAGTCATAGCTCCAGGCATAACTCTTTTGAGTCAGCTTGATTCCCAAGGGAATGAAGGGGCCGTCTAAGGGATCTGAATCTCTGGCCGAACAATCCGTGCATGTGTCCGTTATGGAAATTATAAAATCTTGTTCGGAAATAGCCTGGGGCGAATAGGGGATAAAACAGCTTCCCTGCTGAATTCCCTGAGACCGGGTGGTTCGAGAAGCAAATTCGCTTATGGGTATCATTTCATTGACCTGCTGCCAGCCGTCCGCGCCCACGGTGACCAAAGTCTCAGCCGAAGGCCCTGAACCTACGATTGCCCCTACCCACATACTTCCCATAAAGAGGTAACTCACTCCGGTTCCAGCCGGAAATTCTGCCGAAGGAGCCGATTCCTGAGTGCAGGGGTCCACCAGATTACCGCTTTTACTGCCTAAAACCCCATAGTTAGTCACTGGAAACCAGAGATTGCCGACATTATGCACTCGCAGATCGTACGCTGCCGCAATGCTCAGTCTGTTTCGCGACTCCTCTTGGTTCGATTCATTCTTCCCCTCTGCCGTTGTTAACAGCAATACCACCAAAAGAATAGAGCGCCATCCTGTCTGGCGACTCAAGAGAAAACATTTCCATGCCGCCCGCATAATACCTCCTCTCAGCCTTAGACCGACGTTCATGCTTGCAACTCAATGAGCCTAAGGATAGTAACTTTCTCCCGCCGCCAGTATACAAATTATACTTTCGAAATAGTTGTATGTCAAGCACAAAAAAAGTTTTACCTTTTGTCACCCGGTGTAACCAACATTTTTCACTTCGCCTCCGAGCACTCAAAATTAACCCTCTGCAATGTCTAAACTTGCAACTCGCTGAAAACCGTCTAAATCAGCTCATTTTCAGGCTTATTCTCTGATTCACCGCCTCTTAACTCCGCTACCGAATCGCTACCAGGGGGGAGGCCAGGCCCTATTTATAGAGGGACATATGTGTAAGATTAGCTAACAAATGAAAGAATGACCTCACCCTAACCCTCTCCTCAAGGAGAGGGAATAAAATATCCTCCCCTATGGTTCGACAGGCTCACCATAAACGAGGGGAGGGAGTTTACCCTCTCCTTTTAGGGGAGGGCAAGGGAGGGGTTAGTTTCCTTAACAGGAGGAAGAATGTGGCCATTTAGAAAAAAGACCGTTTCTGAGGCAAGAGCCTCCAATCTGGAGTCCAGAGTAGGCCGAATACCGGTCAATGATTTTCCGGTTTCGCCGACAGCTAAACTCTATCCGGAGCAGACTTTGTTTGCCTGGAATTCTATCTGGGGGATGAATCAACCCTTTCGCATCCGCTTCTACCGTTTCTTAAGGGAATCGATTCCAATATTGAATTCTGCGCTGTGGACCTGGACCCGGCTGTGCGCCTCGCCTTCGCTGGTACAAATCAGAGGCTCAGAGGACCCGGAAATTGTCAAACAGGCAGAAGGCATCATCGCCGACCTGGATAACAGAATTTATCAGCCTTTCAACCAGAAAGCCGGTGGCATAGATGCCTTGATAGTTCAGTTTTTTAATTCTTTATTCACCGATGGGATGGTGTGCGGGGAAATCGTCTTAACTCCGGCAGGAGACAAGATTGACCGGTTTTATTTCATTGACCCGGCCACGCTGATTTTTGAATTGAAGAACGGCCTGCACTGGGAAATCTTTCAAGAGCAGGAAGGGAAGAAAGTCAGACTAAATCCTGATTCGACTTTTTACTTCGGCTTGGATGCCGAGGTGAACAATCCGGTCGGCAAGTCTCTTCTGACCGCCATTCCCTTTGTCTCCCGCATTGAGCAGCAATTAATCTCGGACATGCAGAAGACCATGCACAATGCCGGCTATCACCGCCTGCACGTGCAGATCAGGCCGCCGGAGCGCCCCGCATTTGAGTCAGACGAGGCTTACGTTTCCCGGGCTAACTCTTATTTCAAAGAGACGGTTAATATGATGAAGACTTTCTCTCCGGATGACAATCCGGTGACCTGGAATGACGTGGAGATAAAGTACATCGGGCCGGAATCGCGTCAGGCCGCCTCCACGGCCTGGTATCTGAATCACAAAGCCATGATTGAGGACATTGCCGCCGGACTGCATTTAGACCCGTTTATGTTAGGTTATTCTTACGGGACTGCCCAGAGCTGGGCCGGATTTAAATTAGAATTAGTGCAGAAGCAGGTGATTTCCCTGCAGAGAGTAGCCATGAGATTCTTAGAGTGGGTCAGAAACATTGAACTGGCTCTGCAGGGTTTGTCCGTAACTGCTGAGCAGGTTTTCGAGAATGAAACCGGCGTGGGAAAATTAGATAAAGTTCAGGCTCAGAAAATTGAACTGGAGAATGTAATTCGCAAGCAAAAAGAGGGTTACATCGGCTTCGAGGAAGCGAAGAAACTGGCAAATGCGTTGTAACGATATCGGCAGTCATTGCCAGCCCCCGATTCTATCGGGGGCGTGGCAATCCCAAAGAATAGAGACGGTGCCAATTCTACGGGATTCCCACCTCCCCTTCGGCAAGCTCCCTTCGGGTCTGAGCCCTTCAGGGTCGAAGACAGGGTCCTCGGAATGACAGCTGAATGGTGAGCTTAGTCGAACCATAGGGGAGGGAACCAGACACCCTCTCCTAGAGGAGAGGGAAGGGGAGAGGTCAATTAACGATGCCAAAGTGATGAATGTCAGATTCCGTAGGGCGGGATCATTCCCGCCCTCGTGAAAGAAGAGCCGAGGAAGGGATCCTCGGCTACGCGTTGCGTTAAAACGATGCGAGTGACTCGGGAAAAAATTCGAAAAGCGATTTTAGACCCGGTCTATTTTGCGCAAGAATTCTTGAAAATTGAGCCGCATGCGGGCCAGGCAAGATGGCTGTCAAATTCTCGCTGCCGTGAGAATGCCCTGCACACCGGCAACCGCTGGGGGAAATCTTTCATTCAGGCGGTAAAATTCCTGCACCGCTCTATTTTTAAAATCAGAAACCCAAAATATAGAGGCCTGCGCTATCAAACCGCCAATGTCTCTATTACCCTGGACCAGGCCCAGATTGTCTATTACCACATTTTGAGTTTATTAGGCAGAAGTAAATTCATTTCGGCTCTGGTCAAAGATGCCCTCTTGACCCCTTTTCCGCATATCAAATTCGGCAATGGCGCTGTGTTCTGGGCCCGCTCCACCCAGGACAATGCCGAATATCTGTTAGGTCATGATTTCGACTTCATAAATTTCGATGAAGTGGCTTATGAGACCAATCCGGAATATGTGATTGACCAGGTCTTAGTAATGCGCTTGGCTGACCGGGAGGGAACTCTGGATTTGACTTCCACTCCCAAGGGAAGAAACTGGTTTTACCGCAAATGCCAGCAGTTGCAGAATAATCCAATGCTGGGCTACGTTCAGAATGGAGACTGTCTGCAAAACCCGCACATTTCCAGAGAATATCTGGAGTTTCGCCAGAAGACTCTGTCCGAGAAAAAAGTGGTCCAGAATATCTACGGCCAATTCATAGATGAAGAAAATCAACTGATAAAAGAAGAACAGATTGCCTGGGCCTTGGCCAATGCCACTGGTTTGTGCGCGCCCTTACTTGGACACTCCTACATCACCGGCTGGGACTTGGGCAGGAAGCAGAGCTGGACTGTAGGCATAACCATAGACATTTCGGTCAGACCGTATCAGGTCGTCTCTTTCGAAAGATTTCAAAAAGACTGGTTAGAGCAGGTGGAAATTATCCGGCAGAAGAAAAAGCTCTATCCCGGCCTAGTGGTGATAGACTCCACCGGCGTAGGGGATGTGATAATGTCTGAACTGGCTGACATTAGACCGATTGGTTTCCAGTTTGGCGAAAAGTCACGTCTGGAATTGATTTCTAATCTCCAGCTGATGCACCAGAAAAATCTAATGGCCTATCCTTTGATAGAGCAGTTTACCGAGAACGGAGAAATATGGTCGCTGCAAGATGAGTTGCGTGAGTTGAGTTGGGACAAGGGTAAGTCCTTAGACGGAGCCATGGCTCTGGCGTTGGCTTTGTGGCCCTTGCGAAGCAGTGTTGATAATTCTCTAGTTCTGTCCCCGCAAATTGCCAGTTTCTCCTAAACTGTCATCCTGAGGAGAGATAGCGACGAAGAATCTGCTTTTGGAAAGACAGATTCTTCGCTATAGCTCAGAATGACAATAACAACTTACTCCTCTGCAGCTCTCCCCTATGGTTCGACAGGCTCAGCATAAACGAGCGGAGAGAGTTATGTTCCCTCTCCTTTAAGGGGAGAGTTAGGCAGGGGTCAATTGTAAGGTGCAGTCATTCAGAGGAGAGTCCCGATTTTTATCGGGAACGACGTGGGAATCCTGTTGATTATTTACGCAGCATCGATTCATCGGGACTGCCACGCTTCGCTCGCAGTGACAGCCTGGGAGAAACTTAAAAATCACTTGACACGCTGAGCCGGACTCATTTAATTTTGAGGGTCTGACAATAACAGAGTGACGTTATAAAAAATATAACCATCAAATCATAAGGAGGTGAGAAGATGAAAAAGACATTGGTCGCCAGTATTCTGATTCTGGCCTTGGCCAGTTCCTTTGTGGTCGGGGTCTTGACCAGCCCGGCTTCAGCCGGAGGCAACTGCTACACCTACTGCGAGAACTGCACCTGCGCCAAGATTAAATGTTGCGATGGCGTATGCCGCCAGGTAGGTCGCTGTGTGGTCTGCCCGCTGATTGGCTGTGACGTATGAGCAGTCGTAGGATTAGTTTCATCTGACTAAGAGTCAAAAGTCCCGCTTTTTAGGCGGGGCTTTTCATTTCGTGATAATTGTTCCCTCTCCTTTAAGGGGAAGGAGAGGTTAGCTGTGAAGAGCAGTCATTGCGAGGAGTCCCGAGCGAAGTCGAGGGACGACGTGGCAATCCCGTGAAACAGGCTCCGTAACTATTCACTGGGATTGCTTTGCCCCTATGCGTCGGGACTCGCAATGACAGCTGAAATTTAGCTGAGATGAGAGGGATCCTTCGACTCCGCTCAGGATGACCCTTGCGGGTCAAAATTAAACCCCCCATTTCGGGGGGTTCTATGTTTGGGGAAGCTTTTGTCCTCTGCTTTACCCCAAACCCACAGAAGGAGGGATTATGCCCAGTGCTCTTTCAATACCTCTAATCTTTTTCAGAGTAATAATCCGTCGGCAGTAGAGAAGCTGAGTAAGAGAGTCAGGATTAAAATCACAAACCAGACTATGAAGAGAGTCCCGACAGAAGGTGCTTTCGTAGCCGGCAAACTCTGGGCTTTAAGTTTCCTTAGTGGTTTTTTATAGGGTTTCAACATGCTTCGCTCTGTGGATAAGAAAAGCAAGGCTTGTGCCTGATTTGACCAGCCATTAACAGGCTGTCACAGTATGAGTTAGACCGCACTGGTTAAGAAGTGCACAGCTAAGCTTGTGCAAGGGTTTGCAGAGAATGAACTAACCTCTACTAATCGCATTTTAGCCTTAGACTCAGGTTGTCCTTCGGGGTAAGCCTGGTCGAACCCTCAACCTGGGAAAACCGACCTTGAGGACAAGGTGGGTCTAAAAAAATATAATCAGCGCTTGAAGCGGCGGCGCACGGCTAATATGTAAGCGCGGGAGTGATTCCCCGCTACTAGATTCAATAGTGAATGTCCACTTTGATATGGGCCATGACATATACGAAACCCGCCAGTGCCGCAACTCCGAAAAAGATTGCACTGGTCTTGCGCCAGTCTGGGCCCCGGTAGCGAATGGATTGAATACTCGCATAAGGCACGGAAGTCACCTCAGGACTGTGTCTATCTGCAGGAAAAGGCACGCCATAGACTCCGAAGAGGGTATCCGCATTGACTCTTATCTCTGAAAAGAGGTACGTGCTTTCAGAAGTTATGACTTCTATCTTCTTAGATTTTAATCTCCGGGGTTTCTGGTCCGGTTTTACCAGTTTGGTGGTGGCGCAGCCAAAAAGCTGTAATGCAAAGCAGAAAAGAATTACCATCGCCGTCAGTTTACTCGGTCTCTTCGGCACCGAAAGACAGCGGGCTCCTGCAGGGACAAGATTCCAGGTGCAGGCTGGACTTCTTGTCAGGTGAAGTCTGGCTTGTATTTTCATTTTAATCTGCCGATTTGCAGACAAAGTAATGCACCCAGAAATGACTTCTCTGTATTCAAGTTTGCATACCCGTAGATGCCAATACCAAAGGTGGACGAAGGTGTCCAAAATAGCTGGGACTCTACTGGAATACCGGGATGATAAGTTGAGACTCCCTGATTGTCCGACACACCCACCAGACTAAGGCCTCCTGAGATCGAAACCAGTCCCCAGGATGTCTTCGCAATCCGACCATAAAGCACGCCGACGTCCCAGACACCTTCGGCCGGGCCGCTATTTCCCCATAGATCCAGTTTAAGCTCTGCAATTGCAACCCATCTGATTGAAAAGATGCTGGGTCCCGCCTGGTAAGAAAAGCTCGCGCCGCCTGATATCCCGCCCCAGTCTTCACCCAGTCCGCCATCTACCCAGCCTAATCCACTTCCGAGATTGACCCAATAGTGATGCTCTTCAGACTTACCTGCGGTGTCTTGTGCAAATGGCCGGGAATCAGCAGCGAATGAAGAAAATACACCGAGGCAAATGAGTCCCAGAAGATTAAATCGAATTGCCTTCATAAAGTGTCTCCTTTTACCATTATTTACCTTATTCAGTGCAAGTTAAACAAAATCAGCTCTATCTTTTCATCCAAATAGAGCCTTCCGCCTTGTGTTCTGGCCCAGTCTTCGGTTTTAACCAGTCCTACATTGGGTGAGAAATACCAGATTTGCTCCAGCAGGTTGCTGGAATATTGGTTATACTGATAGCATTGAAAAGTGCCTGCCGGTATGGTTACCGAAGCATTTGTATGAGCTACCACCATGGAGTCTTGCCCGAAAGTTATCCGGTCACCGACTGAGGCCGGATACTCGAAGGCCAGGGCCATGGTAGAGTCCGACAAAATGAAGAGCCACACGCCGTCGCTCTGGTTGGAGGGCCAAAATATTTCAGGGTCGCGGATACCGTCGGAGGTGATGATGTAAAAAGTCATATTCTGGATTACGGTATCCTTGACTATTTCCAGAAGCACAGTATCAACAGAAATCACCACGGAATTGGTGTCATAATCGGTGATGGCGTATTCCCACTGGTTGCCAATGGCCAGAGGTATGAGGACATCAGGCGGTTTGGGATTAGTAGACTTGTCGCAGGAAGCGGCCAAAAGAATCAGGAGCAGCAGGCTGACGCTGTTGATGGCTCGATAAAGTCTTAACACCTTACCTCCTTCTCTCAAAGCAGACCCCGCTGCTTTATTTCCCCACGGCCAGAGGCAGAATCTGACAGGTTTCTTAACATCCACAAAATAATCAGAAAACCTGTGCTGTCAACCAGCTTGCTTATCTCGAAATAACAAGGCGGAGAAGAATACCCGAATATAGGATTGGTTCTGACCTCACCCCAGCCCCTCGGGGTGAATCCTCGGGATGAACCCTCTCCTCTGGTTCAACTTCGCTCACCATGAATAGGAGAGGGTGAATAATCTCCTCCCCTTCAGGGGAGGATTAAGGTGGGGTCATATCAGCGCTTGAAGCGGCGGCCCAGGGCTGGTACGATTACATACAGAACGCTGTGGCGCTTACTAGGGGCCGTAATTTGGATAGATATAACCGTTAGCTTTCAAAAGCTCATCTAAGAACAATTGACGATTGGCGGATAATTCAACTGGCGCCTCTGGAGCCGGCATCATGAGGGCAATGATTCGCAGGGTGTCGTTGTCGGCGAAGGAGTACGTTTCCGCACTGTAAAAGGTATCCACGCTGTTTGCGGCCCAGAGATAAAAATATCCGGTCGGGTCATCATTCCAGACTCTCACGGTAAGCGGGGGTCTGGTCCTTCCATGCCCGTCAATAATCACAGTATCTGATTCTATACCATGAAGTAGTAGGCGGCGACCCGATAACCGGTCAACAATTCTCCTTGGTTGGTCTCCAGCACAGCGTCTACGACAGCATCCAAAATATTAATCTTGGGCTCAAGCGGTTTACTCCTATTACAGCCTATCCAGACACATAGCAGGAACATTATGAGAGCAAACTCGATTGTTTTAGAATTACTCATCTGACCCTCCCTTCGATTGACTACGACAGGTTCCTGATCTGGACATTTCCAGAACGCGCACTGCCTTCATTCAGATTATTAGCAACCGGACTGCCGGTCTAATTCACAAGATTCTCAAACGCACGCAATAAGATAGAATTTCACTGATCTCTTTATCCCCTCTCCTGTTAGGGGAGAGATAAGGAGGGTAAGTTAAAAAAATTTCAAAAAAATTTTCGCTCAAAACCCCTCCATGTAACCGCCATTTTTCACTTTGCCTCCCACCACTCAAAATTAACTCTCTACCAATTCTAAACTTACAACCCGCTAAAATTCGCTAAAAACAGCCCTTTTTCGGGCTTACTTTCTGACTCACCGCCACTTAACCCCGCTACCAAATCGCTACCGGGGGGGAGGGGAGGCCCTATTTATAGAGGGACATGAGTAGTGATGGAAAGAAGAATAAAGATACTTACCTCTCCCCACCCCTCCCCTAAGAGGGGAGGGAGTTTACCCTCTCCTTTAAGGGGAGGGCAAGGGAGGGGTTAGTTACCTGACCGGAGAAAAACTATGGAAAATCTAAAGGGTCAAATACGAGCAGTCTTATCGGAAAAGGAAATTTCGCCGGATGAGACGCTGGTCAATCTGATTAACGCCAGAATCAAACCGCCGGTGCCGGTCACAGCAGACCAGGTCTACATCCGGGCAATGTATTTAGTTTCAGACCAGATCAATTCCTATGGCGGCAGATTTCCTCTGGATGAGCAAATGAGAATTGCCGAGCTGGTGATTGATTCGCCGGTTTTAATCGGGCACAATAAAGAGAAACTCCCCGTCGGCAGAAATTTCAAAGCCGAATTAGTTGACCGGGAAGGAAAATCGTGGGTGAAGGTGTGGTTCTACTGGCTGAAAAATTCTACTGGCGCAGAATCTCTTCAGGAGAACATCGACCATGGTATTTACAAAGAGTGCTCGCTGGGCTTTTCTTTTGAATTGCCGGAATGCTCGATTTGCTTCCAGGACATTCGCAAGTGCCAGCACATTCCTTTCAAAGTCTATTTAGACTCATCCGGCAGAGAGCAGCAGGCGCATTTCAACTACCGTAAAATCGTCAAAGTTTTAGAGACTTCAATAGTTTACAGAGGGGCGACGCCGGATACTGCTTTCAGCTTGGATTTAGAATTTTTCCACAAAGAGAATCAGAATAAGCGAGTTCCTTCAGTTCCACAAAAAGCGGAGTTTCCGGCAGAAGTGTTAATTGCGGACTTGTCCGAGGCTTTGCTTTATATCCCTAGCTCCTCTCCTCAACCGGTCCTGGAGGGGATTGATTTCAACCGCCTGCGGCAGATTCTGACCCGGGCCAGGGAGCTGTTGGTCAGCTATAGTCAGAAAATAGAAAATCTGGCCGCCCTGCAGGAGGAGTATGAGTCAGACATCAGAAAAATGTCTCAAGCCATCTCCGTCTGCCGGGGTAAGGGAAAACTGTCTTTGCTGGTGGAGAGATTGGTCTCCTCCGGGAGCCTCTCTTTTGTGGAGTTGAAGAGATTGAAGCAGGAGGTGCAGGAGGAATTTAACTCAGTGTTCCAGAGGGAGCCGAAGGGCAGGATTGTGCAGAGTTCGGATGTGGATGTCAAAAAAATCAAGGAATTCAAAATTGGATAACTATGCCACAAAGGGCTGTCATTCCGAGGAGTCCCGATGGAATCGGGACGACGTGGGAATCCCCAGGAATTGGCTGCGTCCATTAACAATGGGATTGCCACGCTCCGACAAGTCGGAGCTCGCAATGACTACCGCGAATTTTAGAAAAATACCTTAAGGAGGAAGAATGGCCATTAGACCACAGAATTTGGAAGCAGTAAGCCCGGTGTACGCTACCTTTTCCATCAAGCAGACCGCAGGGATGGATGATTTGAAGGATGCGGATATCGGCAAGGCGGTCACCATCACCAATAACAGTGAAGTCGGCCCCTGCACTGACAACTCGGTCTTCATCGGCAAGTTAGTGGATTTGACTCTGACTGATGCGGAAAACGGAAAAAGAGTCGCCACTGTTCAGATTAAGGGAGTTATGACCGTTGCCGTGGCTGCCACTGTGCCAGTTGTAGGAAATAGAGTGGTAGGCGCGGCGGCAGGAAAAGTGAAGCAGGCGCCCGCTCTGGCTGGCAATGACCCGGCAGGAGGAAATATTGCCAGGGGAACTGTTATCGCGGTGAACGGGACTACTGACTGCACGGTGATAATGTGAAAAGAATGACCTCACCCCAACCCTCTCCTCTAGGAGAGGGGGAAAAGTCTCCTCCCCTAAAGGGGAGGAATAAGGAGGGGTCATTAATACCAGATTGCTTCGCTTACTTCAACTTCGTTCAGGACAAGTCGCTCGCAATGACGGCCACGACATAGACAAACGAGAAACGATTTTTAAGGAGAAGAAATGGAATTAGAAAAAATCTTGGAATTACCTGCCGGCCAGAGATGGCTGGAGAAGGCTCATCAGGAAAAGCCGGCCGCTTATGTGGATTTAAGCCGGGCCAAACAGATTAGAATTACACAGGAGACTTATCTGGAAGCACAGTCTAAGGGGATGACCTTAACTGAGCTTTTAGAGACTCCGGAATTTGACCCCACGCCTTTAGGCTCGCCTTTGGACGCTTTTGAGAGACAGTTAGCGGCGCATGGAGTCAGAGTAGGCGGAAAGAATCCAACCACAGTGGAGCTCTTTTACCAGGGCGCTCCGGCACTTTTACCTGAGTTCATGCTCCGGGAAATCAAGAACGGAATGAAGATGCGCTCGGAGTTAAACCGGGTGATTGCCTCATCTTCGATTGTAAATTCAAATCGCTACACGCCCTTTTTCGTGAATGTGGCGGCCGCAGACAGCAAACTGTCGCTCCGTCCGATTGGTGATGGGGCAGAAGTGCCTTCGGTTACAGTAACCGAGCAATTGCACTCTATCAATGTGCCGGATTATGGAGTAACCCTGCGCACTTCTTACAAGGCGCTGCGCTACCGGACCACGGCTCAATTCAAAGTTCTGCTCTGGTTCTTGGGATTCCGTCTGCAGACCGACAAGTTAGGTCTCATCGTCAATACCATCATCAACGGGGACGGAAACAGCAATCCGGCCACAGTGATTAATACCGCAGTTACCGGCACCCTGGCTTATTCAGACTTAATCACCTTCTGGAATGAGTTCTATCCTTTCCAGATGAACACGATTTTGGCGCACAAGGACAAAATCAAGACCATTCTGACCATGACCGAGTTCAAAGATCCCCTGGCCGGATTCAAGTTTCAGGCCACCGGAGAACTGGTCTCTCCTCTGGGCTCGACTCTTTTGCGCTCGGATGAAGTCCCCACAGACTTAATCATCGGTCTGGACCAGCGCTTTGCCATCGAGGAAGTAATTGCCCAGCCTCTGATGATTGAGTATGACAAAATCATCGACCAGAAATTCGAAGAGGCAGTGGTCTCGGAGTCGGTAGCCTATGCCAAGGTGATTGGCGGGGCCAGTATGATTCTGGATGTGTCGTGGTAAGGAAAATGACAAAGGAGTCATTGCGAGGAAAGCCCCGAGTCTTATCGGGGCTCGACGTGGCAATCCCGAAGAATTGGCTGCGTCAATTAACAATGGGACTGCCACGCTTCGCTCGCAGTGACAGCAGAGAATTAGGGATCGCCACGCCCCTCGACAAAGCTCGGGGCTCGCGATGACTGGCTGGTAAAAGAGGGCGGGAATGATCCCGCCGTACGACCAACCATGATAGAGAAGAAAAGTAATGCAGAGACTGATTGACACAGTAAGCGCGCAGTTCGGGAGCGGTTTGCCTTCGCAGAGGAAGGTGTTTCAGATTTCTTCCGGGCAGTATGCCGGCAGGGTGATAGTGATTTATCCTCAGAATGCCAATACCCTGATCTTTCGCTGGGCCGATTTCCCATATCTGAGCTGGTCTGCGGCCCAGACGATTGCAACCGATTCAGCCGACTATCCGGGCAGCGCTTTCATGGATGAGAGTTTCAATGTTCACTTAGCTTACACAGTCCAGACCAGCTTAGCCCTGAATTTCGTCAAGCTGACTTTTGCCAACGGAGCCTGGAGTGTGGGAACTCCGGCTACTATCGTTAACGTGGAGCAGAATTTTTATCCCTCGCTTCTAAAAGACTCTACCGGCAGGCTGCTCTGCAGCTGGACTCACTATAATACTTCAGAAGCCCGTTACTATATAAGAGTCAAAACTTCGGTCAATGAAGGAAGCAGCTGGGGGGCAGGGCCGAGTGACTTAGGCACCGCTTTGAATTCCGGGGCAGTCAGTTCGGCCTATTCCAGCCTGATTTTTCTCCCCAGCTACATCTACTGTTTTTACACTCAGGCCGGGACTTCTTTAGAATATCGGGGACTGGAAATTTCAGGCTCGACCTGGGACTTGGCAGTTACAGTTTATTCCGGTACTGGCTTGGATTACAATTTCTGTCCGGCTCTGTCGGCGGACAGAAGAATCGGCTTAGCTTTCAAAGCCAGTGGCGGTTTGTTCTACAAGGAATTCGACGGGAATCTCTGGTCCGGTCTGTTCACCATAGACAGCACTGCCCCAGTCAGCCTGAATCTGCAATTCCAGCGGAACGTCGCCTATCTCTTCTGGACTAAGAATATTGGAACTAACCAGAATCAGCTTTATTACAGCTACAAATCCGGGAGCGCATTTACCACTCCGGCAGTTCTGAATTCGGGTAGCAAAACTTTTGACAAGGTCTTCTGCTACGACCAATCTGCCGGCAATCAGTTTGCAGATAAGACTGCGGAGGCATCCGACACTTCAGTAGCAGACATATTTCATCCCACTTCAAACGGCTTAGTAAAGGACGCAGGGGATGCGCTCTATCTGGGAATGGACTCGAAGTTCAATCTGGCCAGTTTTATACTCTCGACTTCCGGGATTACGGGTGAAGTTGCCTGGCAGTACTGGAACGGCTCCACCTGGACTACTTTCACGCTTTACTCGGGTGTATTTCATTTGACCTCCTCACCGCAAACTGTGGTGCTGTGGCAGGATTTGAATTCAGTGCCTCCAGACTGGCAGAACAATTCGGTCAACGGCTCGACTAAGTACTGGGTGCGACTCTTGGTCACGGTTGGATACACTACCGCGCCGGTGGGGACACAGATTACGGCGATTGGAAAGAACGATTATCTGACAGGATGAGTGCGAACATGAAAACTAAACATTTCAGAATGACAGTGACATGGCCGTCACTGCGAGCCCTGAGCGAAGTCGAAGGGCGTGGCAGTCCCCTTGCTAAGAGACGCAGTAAGTTCAACGGGATTCCCACGTCCCCTTCGACAGGCTCCCTTCGGGTCTGAGCCCTTCAGGGTCGAAGACAGGGTCCTCGGAATGACAGCACGATAAAAGAATGAAAAGAAGAAAATGCCATTTACCAATATTGATTTAGTCAAGAAACATCTGCAGCAGCACCAGGTGGGGCTGACGGAAAGAGAGAACGTGCTGATCCGTTTAAGCGCGACTTCCGGGGTGCAACTGCCTGACAGAAATCTGAAAAGCGGCTCGGAAAAGGTCAAAGGCAAAGAGCAGGTGGTCCCTACCCGGCAAGACGTCAGTTTTGTCTCCGGGGATACGGTGCAGTTACCGCATTCGGAATTAATACCAGAGAGCCTAGTGGTTGCCACTGATTCATCCTTAGGCACAATCTACGTTGAGAACGTTGACTATCACTTAGAATATGACAGTGGGATAATTACCCGCCTGACCGGGGGAACGATTCCCTCCGGCTCCAGCGCGGTAATCTGGTATCTCTACTTTAGAATCTATCAGAACGGGACCGACTACAGTCTGGATTATCAAAAGGGGGAGATATCCCGACTGAGCAACGGAAGCATTGAGGAAGGGCAATGGGTATTTATTGACTATCAGGTGGAATTCGGATTCTTCTCAGATGATTTGGTAGCCAATGCCCTCGTGGAGGCAGACGGGCAGGTTTTAAGCCGTATAGATTCGGCCTATTTCCAATCCAACGAGCAGAATTTAATCACCGCCGAGACTTACTGGGCAGTCTCCATTCTGTGCAAGATGAAATCTCTGGAGGCGGTCAATCAGAATTTGCCGGGAAATCAGGCTAAAGCGCTGTCAGATTCTTGGTCAGCCTTGGGACAGGACTATCGCCGGCAAGCAGAGGACTTGCTGGCTGGTTATTTAAAGATAAAGAGCCAGTTAGAGGTACCAGTTAAAGTAAAGAGTGAAGGGTAATAATTGAGAATGGTTCGACCCTTCGACCCCTCAACAAGTTCAGGGTGTAAGCAAAGTCGAACCACAAGCTCAGGGCAAGCAAGCTCACTATACTATGAATATAACACTTGATTATTTGCGGGGTAGGAGAGTTTGGGTAGTGAATAATTTCTCGGTCTACGGAGAGTATGCGGCGGTCACTCCAATTCTGCTGTGGAGTGAATCAAGCAGCAGTTCCCATCGCCTGATTTTGGCGCGGGAAATTTTGGGCGGCACAGAGCAGAGCGTGAATTTTTCACAGCTGTATGATTTCCGGGGTAATCAACTGCCGCAGAGTATCTCCAATCCCAAGGTGATTATTCTGCAGAAGAATGAAGTTGAATGTCTGATAGTGGGGCAGGAGAGTTCAAGCGGGTTTAAGATTGCCAAGCTGAGCGAAAGCGAAGCTAACGGGATGGTGGATTTGATAATTGTTGAGAATGGATGAGTGTGGTTTTAAACAAAATTAAGTGAACTTACCTCTCCCTACCCTCTCCTAAAAGGAGAGAGTGCAAAAACTCTCCCTTTCAAGGGAGGGGTTAGTTGAAGATGAGTTTGATTTGCTGACTGATTAGTGAAATGAAAAAGGAGAAGAAGAGAATTGTGGTTTCGCAAGAGGAGCAAGATGGACCTGTCGGACTTTGAGTTTCTGCAGGAGGTACAGGAGCGAATCGGAAGCAAGCTCAAGGTCAAGGATTTGGAGCCGAAATTGGCTGACCTGCTGAAGGTGATTGAGCTGAAATACAAGATCAAAGACGAGTCGGAGAAGGAGAAGGTCTTTTGGCAGATGGTTGATGAATTGGTAAATGAGGAGCTGGAAAAGAATGCAACTAAGAACAAGGTTGACTAGGAGAGGAATGCTGACTCATCAAAACAGCCGCGGGATTCCTTCGCCCTGACTGGTCGGGGCTCGGAATGACAGCCGGAGGATTAGATAATATGACAAAGAAGACAATTATATTCGGATTGGCCTGGTTAGCTATGATATCAATTGGGTGGACTTCTGAATTAGTCAGCCGGAGTGAGTTTGAAAAGGTGAATCAGGCTAACCAGCAGGAGTTTAAGAACATCTCGGTCACCCTGGCGGAAATCAAGACTGAGTTGACCCATCTGAATCAGGATCTGGCGGAACTGAAGGATTTGAGAAGAAATCTGACCGACCGGCTTATTGATTTCGCTTTGGCTGGAGGGCTGGCTTTCAGCGGGAGTCTGGCCTGGAAGAATAGGAAGAATGGGAAGAGGGCCAATGGTCAGACTTAAAGTATTACTTTCAATGTTGCTCTTTTGGTTCGGCTGTGCTCACCACGAGTGGGGTATAACCTATGCTGCGGATGACACAGTCATCATCGACGAAGCCACTTTCAGAATCAGGCTGGCGGATGGACAGGAACAGATAGTTTATCGGGGAGCGCCGGTATTTTACCGGGACTCTTTGAACCAGTGGCAGAAGATTGACCCGAACTGGAAAATCTCCGGCGATACTCTGGCTTATGTTAAAACCGGAGTCTATGCTACGGCAGTTGATACTCTGGGCAATGTCAGGGTCAGATTCAAGGGAAGGCAGATAGGCTGGAGATTACAGGGGTTAATTTACTTTGATGACTCCAATAAAAACAGACAGGTAATAAGAACCACAAGCTGGAAGAAACCTACTTTAAGGGGAGACAGTTTAATTTTCTCGAACATTTTCCCTGGTGTGCAGTATGCCTTGCGCTATCACAACCGAGCCTTAATCGGCTATTTGAAAATAACTGCCACAGCCAGAGCTAATCTACCTTCGCCTACCAATTTCGGGATTGCCCCGGCTAATGCCTGGCTCTGTCTGGTTTACAGAATGGATTTGTCAGACCTGAAGGACTTATTTGACGGCGCTGATTCAGTCCGTTGGGCTGACCGGTTTGATACTGAAAATCCTATTCTGATTAGACACGCCGTTGATAGTGTTTGGGGTCTATTCCCGCAAGAAATAATCTATACCAGCGACTCTTTAGCCCCCAAGCCTATTTTAAGAAAAACCTTCATCAAGGCCGGAACTAATTTTCTGATGATTTTAGGCTACCGCTATTCTGATTTTGTCAATTTACCGGCTGGCGAAATAATTTTCGATGATGCGGTGCAAATCAAGGGGACTACCAAAATCATCGATGCCTGGCTGGACGAATCTAATCCCACTTTGAATTACGGCAATTCCACCACCAATTATTTCGGCAAAGTCGGCAATACAAAAGCCAGAATGGTCATCCAATGGGACTTCTCAGATATTCCCGGCGGTGCAATCATTACCGCGGCAGTCGATTCTCACTATTATAACTTAGGGGCTTCCTGCACAAATTCAGAAGTAGTTTATCAGGTCAAAAGAATTATCAGCCGATGGGTCGAGAGTGAAGTGAGCTGGAATTATCGGACCCGCAATCCTGACACGGCCTGGACCGCTGCCGGGGGCGATTTTTCAGACAACATAGTTGCCCCTGCCATTGGCTATCCGGATGGCTGGATTAGTGTGAGCGGATTTGAGACTGCCGTGCAAAACTGGGTAGATGGCACCTGGAATAATTATGGCTGTATCTGGAAACATCCGCTGGAAACTTCATCCAATACCTGCAAAGTAGTCTACTCTTCCGAGCATGCTACCAATGACACCCGGCTGTATGTAACTTACACACCTCCGAGTGGTGGAGTCAAAAACATCAGAAGGGAAAGATTGATGAGGTCAAACTAATGATTCGACAAGCTCACCATTTAATGAAGAAACTTATACTCGCATTTTTGTTTTTTACAGTTCCAGCTTCAGCGCAATTTTTAGGCTGGTATGCCACAGGTGATTCGGTCTCCTTTTCCTGGACCTGCGTAGATTCAACCATTAGTCTGGCACCGATTGCCGCTGATACTGCCATTGTTTTGAGATTCAGGCAACCGACTGGAGCCAGTCCGGTTCTGGTTGATTCCACTATTTATCATTCAGGGACTACCCCAACTTTATCTTCACTGCAAAGAGGAACAGGTCATTACGTTTTCAGGGTAAAAGCCTCAGACGGCTCGAACACTCAGGGAATTTACTATGCCGAAATTCGTGGCTGGGATTACATTAACTCCAAAAAAGTTTTCGGACTCTTTAAAACTTACAGCTGGTCTTGCGGCGGAAGTTACAATGAAGTTCGCATTGTTTCCACTGATACGACCGGCAATTTATCTGCCAATCTCGACAAAACCGGCTACCGGCTCTCTTCGACCGGAGTAGACGACATCTGGGATGAGCTGCAGTCCGGCCATACTGCTGCCGGCAGTTTCGGAAAAAGATTGGACAAGGATATCTCGGCCATTGATGACAATCAGTGGGACAATGCAGTCCGCACTCTGACAGATACCACTAACATCGGAGGGAAAATCTCGGCTGATGCCTCAGACAAGACTTTTAACATCTTCAACTGGGGAAATTACACCAAACCGGATACCGTGGCTAAGTACGTTTGGTCCTACCAGAATGCGATAACTTTAGCAGACACAGTCCCCAAGGTCTTGGCGGTCAATGCCGGAGCCTCTGACCCGGATACAGTTGCCGCGCATGTCTGGACCTGGTCGACCAGGACCCTGACTTCCGGAGCCGGGACTGGAAGCAATCAGGTTACTATCACTGCAAAGTCCTCCGCAGACAGCAGTGTTCTCAATGGAGTTCAGGTTCAGGTCTTAAATCAGAGCCAGACAGCTACTGAAGGTCTCTTGACCACCAACAGTCTGGGTGAGGCGGTCTTTGCACTGAACGATGCCATTTATAAAGTCAGATTATTCAAGCCCGGATACGTCTTCACTGTACCTGAATCGGTCATAGTCAACGGCAGCACAAGTGTTACCTACTACGGCTCAGCCTTTGACCCTGGAACCCCGCCTTCGCCAGCCCTGTGCCGGGTGTACGGCTATGTCAAGGATATCAATAATCTGCCAGTGGTGGGAGCTAAAGTGGGGGCCTTGAACAAAACTGTGCCGCTGAAATATCTGTCAGTAGTGATTTCACCCTACTACAAAACCACGGTTACGGATAATAACGGCTACTGGTATCTGGACCTGTTCCCGAATACAGTTTTAACTCCCTCGGATTCAAAATATCGGTTCAACATCCATGTGCCATCCGGTTCGATATTGCGTCTGGAAACTGAAGTGCCTAATCAGACGAGTTGGGAGCTGACGTTTTAATATTATGGATTGTGGATAAGCGAACTAACCCCTCCCTGTCCCTCCCCTTAAAGGAGAGGGGACTTAACACCCTCCCCTCTTAGGGGAGGGAAGGGGAGAGGTAAGTTTGGTAAAATTGAATTGACAACGATGATTAAGTTTAAAACGCCAAAGTTAAAAGAAGAGTTTTACGACCTGGGGAGGACCGACCCCAGAATAAGGGCGGCTGCCTCGGAGCTGGCACTGTGGTGTGGAAAAATGTTCGACAAGGACCTGATTATCACCTGTGTGTGGAGGACTGAAGAGGAGCAATTTACTATTTATGGAGAAAAGAAGCGCTCAGCTCATTTCTGTCTACCGCAGTGCCGGGCAGTCGATATTCGGGCGCACCGGAATTACTTCAGTCTGTATGAATTAGAAAATATCCAGTCATTCGTACAAAAGTATTTTCCCCGGAGAGATAGGCTGCCTGCAGTCTTGCTCCACGGACAGGGGGATAAGTTTCATATTCATCTGTCAGTGGAGCCATTGCGCGAGTAAACGTTTAACTGAAAACTAAATGGAGGAATTATGTTTGATTTCATTTCCAGCAGTATATTTCCCAGCCTAGGCTCTCTGGGAATTTTAGTCTTGGGATGGCTGGCGCAGAAGTACTTAGTCCCTTTTTTGGCCACAGAGAAGAGAAAGAAGTTGGCCGAGCATATTTTGCTCATAGCCGATGAAGTTACCTCTTCTCTTATTCTAAAATATCCCAACTCCGGCTGGGCCTCCTGGATTGACCAGGCCGTAGAAGAGATTATGGAGATTACCGGAGTGGACAGGGAAGTGGCTTTGAGAGCGGCCAAGGCGGCGCTGGTGAGGAAGGGGGTGAAGAAGTAAAGAGAGATTCTTCGTCCCTCGGCTGCGCTCGGAACTCAGAATGACAAAGAGGAAAACCTCACCCCGGCCCTCTCCTCTAGGGGAGGGGACTGGTGAGGAAGGGAGTGAAGAAATAAAAGAGTGGTTTTTTGAGAGAATCCATTATTAAAATTAAGGGTTGACTGACCCCTCCCTAACCCTCCCCTGAAGGGGAGGGAATTAAGATGAGGAAAGGAGTCGAAAAGTAAAGCCACTGACACCCACCCTACCCTTCACTAATAGGAGAGGGAATAAAAAAGGCGGGGTAGGAAAACCCCGCCTACAAGCTAAGGATATTTAGTTCTCACTGATTATAGGGAACACAGCAATCACTTACCGGCAGGGGACTCCAGGGACCGCCGGGTTTGTTGAATACGTAATTCACAGCCTGAACTACGTCACTCAAAGTCACATTAGCGCTGGCGTTCCAATCTCCCCGGCAGAGCAGGTTGGTCAGCCAGCAGAGATATTCCGGCATACATCCCGGTTTGCTGAAAACGTAATTCACGATAGCGATAACGTCACTCAAAGTATAGTTATTACTGGCATTGGCGTCACCGGCTTTGGCATAAATTTGCAAAGGATTAAAATAATTGGGACAGACATCGCACTGGTCGGCAAACCCGTCAGTGTCGGCGTCACTCTCCGGCGTATTCAAGAGGGCATTCTCGGCATTCACCTGTCCCCAGCCATAAAGGATCTCGTATCCGGTGGCGCCTAAATCCTGGGCCGAGCATTTCATAATATCTTCGACCTGGGCTGAAGTTAACCCTGAATTCTGTGAAAGTATCAGAGCTGCCACTCCGGCAGAATAAGGGGAGGCAAAGGACGTCCCGTTAATAATTACGTAATCTCCAGATACGTAACCGTCCACGCCGGTCTGGTCAGTTGAGTAAATGGTCTGTCCGGGTGCACAAAAATCCAGGCCGTTACCCTTGTTGCTGAAAGAGGCCAAGGTTCCATTGGGTTGCAACGCGGCTATGGCATTTACGATGGGAATGGAGGCCGGATAAGTTATGGTGTAGCTGGAGAAATTTCCAGCAGCGGCGAAATGAACCATGCCATTGGTCCAGGTGGAATTGTATTTGGCCTCGATGGCGCTGGAGGTAAAGCCATAATAATTGCTGTTGTTGCTGACCCGGGCTCCCTGCTGTTCTCCCCAGTCCAAAGCATCCACGGTCCAGCTGGCACTTGTGCTCCAGCTACCGTCGCAGGAGAGATTGGAGATGAAGGGCCGGGCTGACAGGGACTTGCAGCCCGGGGCGATGCCGACTACTCCAAGAGAATTGTTGATAATAGCTGAAACACATCCGGCTACTGCGGTTCCATGCTTGTCGCAAGCATTAACCGGGCCTCCACCTCCCCCTTCGCCGGTAAAGTCAGCTCCTGGCAATTGGTTAATATCCGGATGGTCCTGCTGTACTCCCACATCTAAAATTAAAACTTTTATGCCGGCATCTCCGGTGTGGTAATCCCAGGCACTGTCGCCGTCCATGTCCCGGTCCGGCGTGCCGGAAAACTGGCCGGTGTTGAGAATCCCCCACAGGCTGGAGAAATAAGTGTCATTAGGAATCAAGGCTGCACCGCCGCTGAAAAAGGCGTTGGGCTCAGCCCAGTGGAAGTGGTAGTCCTCAGCCAAACGGTTAGCTACTGCCAGAACTTCAAAGCCATTAGAAAATGAACTCTTCAAGCGATAAGCGCCTGGCAGATGGCCAAAATCCTTCTGCACAATATCCAATTCCGGGGCTAATTCTTTCAGCAAGACCTCTGCTTGCCCTTGATACTCCGGTTTGAACTGCAGAAGAATCTCCGGGGTCATGGTAATCCAGGTGTTGTTTAGTCCCTGAAATACCGGAGAGGCAAAGGAGATTTCAGGATTAGAAAGCAAGCTAGTTATCTGCTGGTCGGCCTGATAGACATCAGAGACCGGAACAGAAAGCTCAACCAAGTATTTTCCGGCAGCGCCGGTAAACTCGGCCGAGGAAAAATCGACACCCAGGGCGGCTGAACCTGGCATCAAGCGGTCGAGCTTGGAAGAATTCCGCAGAGTGACTGCTAATTGATTACTCCTCAATTCCAGTTCCACTCTTTGACCATGATAAATGTAGTAAGAGGGCAGATTTCTTTCGATTGAAGCAGACTGAGGGGAATCAGCCGAGAGAGCGAAGTCAGAAGAACAAATAATCAGGGTTAATCCGGTTATGAAGCTGAGAATGGAGATTGAGACTCTGTGAAATTTTTGAACAAACTGCATGGCTCTCCTTTGAAAAAGATTTCGGCAACGACTGTTAAAAATACAGGATAAATCCGGCTTAAATATAAAGATAATCTAATAACAATGGTTGTCAATTGTAAAGTTGGCTGCACCGGCGGAAAGGTAAGTGGATTATTGGGGATGGAATGTTGAGTCTTGTCGCTCCGGCAAGAGTTAATCAACCGGAGAGGATGCCGATAATTTCTCTGTAAATAGACAGACCAACATTTAAAGAACAGAGGAGGGCAGATGAAAAATCGCCAAAAGTTAGTTTCAGTATTCTTAGCATTATTCTGGGTTCTTATAATTTCCGGGACAGCCTGGGGACTTTCGGGCACCATTACCGACAACCGCATTGGCGCAGGCGGCGCCACGGTGATGGTCTTTGCCATGCCGCATCAGGCGCAGATTGACCCTTACTCATTGCAGATAGAGTGCATGTCTCCGGTCACCGGTACCTATCCCAACTACAGTTTTGACATCCCTTGCGCTCTCTCCGGCACTTATGATTTAGGGGTAGTGAGCTGGGATGGCTCGACCGACAGTCCTCCCAGCTTCGTTACGGACATCAAACTGAATATTCCCTTTGATACCACTGGTCTGGGACTAAACATTCAGCCCAATGTCAATCACATCTACGGGGATTTGTATGACCTGAACACCGGGCTTAAGATTGTTCAAGAGGCGGAAATCTGGGCCTTTGACCAGAGCGGAGACTTAGCCGGAGTCGCTTTCAGCGACAGTTCAGGTCACTATGACTTCGGTTACCTGCCCGGAGCAGGCAGTCCCTATACTTTAATCGCCAAAACCAACGGCTACTGGCAGGGAACCTCTACTGGAATAAACAATCCCGGGATTGAGAGCTTTATCTTAGGCAAGGCCTTCCAGACTCAGATTACCAGTATTCAGAACAGCGGCTATAATTACGATTACAATCTCCATCCGGAGCGCATCAGCTGGGTGCTCTCGGATGCCGCTAATTATAATCTTACCTTTGCTTTGAAATCTGCGACTCCGGGCCAGGGGGCGCTTCCCATTGATTGGGTGAGGTTCCGTTTACCTGGCGGGGCTTTCAGTTCCTCCAGATTCTATGCCGCTTCTTCTCCCAGCCTGCACACCATCGGCTCCAGCCTGGATTGGGACACAGTCAGCATAGACCAGAGCGGGGTACAGGACCAGGTCACTTTTGCCCAGGGGAATGGAGTTCTGGTCATCTCTCCCAGCGATTCAGCTGAATTTACCCTCACCGTGGCCAGCATGGACAATATCCCTTATGACAATTACACTAATTTCGAGGTATTGGTCTCCAATGACGGCGGAAACAACAAGGCCCTGGCAGATGCCCAATTAATCCAGAGAATCTTAAGGATTACCGACATATCTTTCTACCCCAATGAGGTTGACACCAGCAATCAGACCGGGCCTAATAGCACCATCAGTCTCTCCGCAACCGTGGAAAACCACGGCAATGCCACCTTCTACCCCTATAATAACTGGAGCGGCATCTGGTCGCCCGCTTTTGTCAGCCAGGGGACTAAAATCATGTTTGACAGTCTGCCTGCTGGAAGCTTCTCTGCTTTAGCCTACCTGAACGTTCAGGTTACAGGTACGCAGGGGAATTACGAAATCAATTGTAACCTCAGCGACAGCAATGCTCAGAACTCCGGCTGGATTGCCTATGAAGAGTCCTTGCAGGTCATATCAACCGGTGTGGGAGATGATGGTCTGCCAGGCAATCTGCCCAAGAGTTTCGCCTTACGCCAGAACTTCCCCAATCCGTTCAATGCGGCCACCCGAATTGACTACGAATTGGCCGCCAGCGGTAAGGTCAGCTTAGAAATCTACAATCTTCTGGGTCAGAAAGTTAGAACCCTGGTTTCCGAGTATCAGACACCCGGCTACAAATCGGTCAGCTGGGACGGAAAAGACCAATCCGGCAGAGATTTGGCCTCTGGAGTGTACTTTTACAGACTAAAAACCTCTCAGTCGAGCATGACCCAGAAAATGGTTCTAATCCGTTAAAGCCAAAGAAACTCAAGAGACAACAGCCCTGTCAGGAAGGCAGGGCTGTTTGGTTTTCATACAAAACAGGATAGCTTTAAAGAATCGCCAGCCTCTTCCGATTAAATAGTAAAAGCTAAGAGTGTCAGGTTCTGTCACTTAGAACGCATAATATGGAGAATCTCAACCAGGCTCCCAGCCACAGCGGCTCCAAGCATATCTGCGCCCTGTTTAGAGACACGGCCAAACAGGTCGAGTTAGTAGGTGATTTTTTAGCAGCCGGATTGCAAAAGGGCGAAAAAGGGGCGGTGGCTGTAGCGCATGGATTGCAGGCGCAGATTAGCCAGCTGTTAGACCGGAAAGTGGATAATCTTCCAGAGAGAATAGCTCAGAAGGAACTGGAGTTTATAGACCCTGAGAGTTTTTATCTGTCCGGGGGTCGTTTCTCAATCGAGGAGGTCTTAGGAAAGTTAGACAGCGTTTATCAGAATGCCCTGTCAGCCGGCTTCAAAGGAGTAAGGGGGATAGGGGAGATGAGCTGGGCTCTCAAAGCCTGGGATGTCTGGGAGAATCTGTTTACCTACGAGACAAGAGTAAGTGAATATATTAAGCATAAGAATTTCAGTTGCATTTGCATGTATGACCCGGCTTTGTTTCCGGCCAAGCATCTTTATCGGGCCATGCTAACCCATCCCCATTTAGCCACTGAAAATTACAGCGGACCAAGCCCCACTTATGTTCCGGCTGACCAGTTTCTGTTAGAACAGTGGAAGAACAAATTCGACAGCGCGGCCCTGAACAAGACCGGCAAGCAGTTCATCGTGGTGGAGCAGAAAGTCAGTCAGACCATCACGGAGGAAAAACCCCTTACGGATAAGCTCTTAGACCACATAGCCGACAGCGTGCTATTAGTAGACGCACAGGGAATAATACGCTATATGAACCAGGCCGCTCAGAATAGATATGGCAATCAGGTGAATCGGACCTGTCACGATTCTATTTTCAAAGAAACGCGGCCCTGTCCGGTCTGTCAATTGATAAAGTTGGTCGGAGAGGGGAAGGATAAGGTGGAGACTGAGATTCAGGACGGTAAGGGGGCCCGGCTCAACGTTTCGGCCTATGCTTACTCCAACGGGACCTTATCCAATAGCCTCATCGTCTTCCTGCGGGATGTAACCCAGAAGAGGAGATGGGAAGAGGAGATGGCCTTTTTGGACAAATTCACCTCTTTAGGATACCTCTCCAGCGGCATAGCGCACGAGCTTAACAATAATCTCACTCCCATTCTGATATGCGCCCAGATGCTTAATCAGGCCAATGTGCCGGAGCCGGTTCAGCAGAAAGCGCAGAAAATCGAGAACAGCGCCACCGAGTGTAAGAGATTAGTGGACTCTTTGACTGATTTTGCCCAGAAGATTCCCCACCGCAAAGACTTTGTCAATCTCAATCAGACCTTACAGAAGACCGTGGATTTGATGGAGTATCGCCTTAGTTCAGCCAACATTAAATTAGAGCTGAGATTGGACCAGAGCCTGCCTTATCTTCTGGTGGATGAGATTAAAATCCAGCAAGTTTTCTCCAACATCATCACCAATGCCTACCAGGCCATGCACAACAGCGGAGGGAAGATTATCATCAGCTCCTCTTGTGGCGAAAGCTGGTGCCGCTTTGAAATCGCCGATACCGGTCCGGGGATTCCGGCTGAGATTCAGAGCAAAATCTTCGACCCCTTTTTCACCACCAGACAGATAGGCGAGGGCAAAGGGCTGGGGCTCTCCACCAGTTTCGGCATCGTCACCGCCCACCAGGGTAAGATATCGTTTGTCACCCAGGAGAATGCTGGGACCACTTTTGTGGTAGAACTTCCTTTGAATCCTGTCGGGAGCAGCGAGGTTCTCCAAAAAGAGGCCCCGCAGTTTAGTCCGGCACCCAGCTTTGGTACTTAACGGCCCATCCTCAGCCAGGTCGTCCGCTGGCTCTCCTTTGCGACTGCCAGGATAGCAAATTTGGGCTTGACGAAAGCCTGATTTGGCTTAAATTTGTTCTGTAAGTCGTCAGAAGGTCGAGCATTTCCGAAGCACTAACAGTGTGAGGTATCTCTGAGAAGTCCGCAACAGTTAAGAAACGTTGGGGTCTCAGCCCTTAGCTTCTATCTTTCTTCTGAAACCAAATGAACTGATTCTGCGTTTAATTAAGATAAATGCTTTCTCACCCTTAAATAGTCAGAGGTGCACATGTCAATCAAGATAAGATTCTCATTTCTTTTAATGGTTTTAGTTGTGCTATGGCTAACTTGGTCGGCCCAGGCCGCGCTCAGAGGGCTCCCCTTAGCTTCCGACACCATGCAGAATGTCAGAATCAACAGCGATAACACCACTCAGATTCAAAATGAGGAGATGATAGCCATCAATCCATATAATACTAATCAGGTAGTGGCAGTCTGGCGGGACTTCAGACTCGGCTACCGACAGGTGGGGCACGGCTATAGTACTGATGGGGGTGCCAGCTGGACTGACGAGCTCTTTGCCTCCTACGAGACCTATCCGGAACTGACCTGGGAATCCGACCCCGGCTTAGGGGTCGACAAATATGGTAATTTCATCGCCCATACCCTATGCTTTGACCCCTTCAGTAACGCCAGCGACATCTGTGTTTACTTTTCCAGTGACGGAGGACAGACCTGGTCAATCCCCAGCCGGGTGTTGTCTGCTGATTATGGATTTTATGGCTTTGAGGACAAGCAGTGGATGGCCATAGACAAAAGCAAATCCGTCAATGCCGACAATATCTACTTTGTCTGGACCAGATTTCCTTATGAAGGCGGCACGCAGATAAGGATTGCCAGATCAGAGGACACGGCCCAAACCTGGAGTAATGTTCAGGTTAGCGACGGGGCCAGCTCGGTGC
This sequence comes from uncultured Ignavibacteria bacterium, assembly GCA_964399055.1. Classification (GTDB taxonomy): domain Bacteria; phylum Zixibacteria; class MSB-5A5; order DSPP01; family RBG-1; genus CAYNPJ01. Next base: position 1,296,352 of record CAYNPJ010000001.1, on the reverse strand, counting down.
AATGGCCCACGGTAACTGTCGATGACACCGGAAAAATCTATGTGACCTGGGTGAGATACAATCCTCCTTCAATCAGATTCAGAACTTCTACGGACGGCGTAAATTTCACTGCCGAGCAGACTTTGACCTCCCTGCAGAGCGGCTTTGTTACCCTGAAAGGCGGGGTAGGAACCTTTAGTTTCGGCGCTCTGGAAGCCGATATTTCAGATAGCTCACCCTACCAAGGCAATGTTTATGTGGCCTACATGAACCGGGTCGGGGATGCCGATATTTTCTTCAGGAAATCGACCGACCGAGGGGCTAGCTGGAGCTCGCCCTTGAGAATCAATGATGATTCAGTCGGTAATGGCAGAGACCAGTTCCACCCCTGGATTGCGGTCAATGAAGACGGAGTTATCAGCGTGATATTTTTTGACCGGCGGAACGACCCGGCCAACCTGTACTTTGACTTATATCTGACCCAGTCTTTTGACGGAGGAGACAACTGGACCCCTAATTTGAGGATTACTAATGCCTCTTCCTACCCCCAGACCTTAGCCAGCAGCCTGATTGCCGGCTTCGACCCGGAGAAACAACCCCTTCAGGCTTCGCCCTTGGCTGAGCTGTTAGGCGAATACATAGGGGTGCATTCTGTGGACCGCTATGTCAACATGATTTGGACCGACACCAGAAGGGATAATCAGGATGCCTTTGGTTCACGTTTTTCCGGCTTCTATCCCCCTTTTCTGACTTCTCCGGCCAATGGCTCTTATACTTCAGATAAGACCCCCTGGTTTCAATGGCAGGCCGTAGGCTATTACGACACTGCTGTCGGCTTCACCTTACAAATTGCCAGTGACTCTAATTTTGCGGTAGTGGAGACTACCATAACCGGCATTGCTGCCACTTCCTATCAGGCGGATTCCATGGCCAATGGAGGCTATTTTTGGAGAGTCAAAGGCTTTAATTCTTCAGGAGATTCGAGCCTGTATTCGCGCAGATTCAGCTTCGGCATCTTTACCGAGGGGGATGCCGATGGCGATGGAATGCACACTTTAACGGATGTTATCTTCCTGGTGAACTATATCTTTAAAAATGGACTGGCGCCGGTGCCTTTTATCGCCGGCGACCCTAATTGCGACAACAACATTACTTTAGCAGACGTAATCAGAATGGTGAATCTAGTATTCAACAAACCGGGCGACTGGTCGCCCTGCACGCACACTTAAACCGGAAACGGCGGAGAGAATGAAGCTTAAAAATCTGTTGCTCTTGAGCGGGGGAATTACCCTATTATGGGTTGGTTTGCTGATGTCTGCCACTGCAGAGAGGCCAGCTTTAATCCAAGTAGGAATTGAAAACAGAGCAGACATACAAAATCTACAGGCACTGGGACTGGACATCGTTGAAATCATGCCAGACCAATACGTTGAAATTTTAGTTAGTGACGAAGACCTCTTGGCTATTTCGGAAGCAGGCTACAGTTATAAAGTGATACATGCGGACATGACCGCCTATCTGCAGTCGAAACTGACCGGTCAGATGGACATGGGGGGATATCACACTCTGGATGAAGTCTATCTGGTCATGGATTCAATTCACAACCAGTATCCAGGACTAACCACTGCCAAAGACAGCATCGGCTATACCATAGAAGGACGCCCGATTTATGCCATGAAGGTCTCGGACAATCCGGAAATAGATGAAGACGAGCCGGAAGTTTTCTTCAACGCTCTCACCCATGCCCGGGAGCCTATGGGAATGGAAGTTTTGCTGTACTTCATGCACTATTTAACCGACAATTATGGCTCCAACGCCAGAGTGGACAGCATCGTCAACAACCGGGAGCTGTGGTTTATACCGGTGGCCAACCCGGATGGGTATCACTATAACGAGTTTATTGCCCCAGAAGGGGGTGGCCTGTGGCGCAAGAATCGTCGAGATAACGGGGGGAGCTTTGGAGTGGATTTGAACCGCAATTATGGATACAAGTGGGGTTATAACAACATTGGTTCTTCTGCTTCTCCCTCCAGCCAGACTTACCGGGGTACGGCCCCATTCTCAGAGCCGGAGACCCAGGCTATAAGAGATTTTGTGCTGGCCCGTGACTTCGTAATAACTGTAAACTATCACACTTTTAGTGACTTGTTACTGTATGCCTGGGGGTATATTGGTTTCCAGCCACCCGATCGATTGGTGTATGAGGTTTTGGCTGAGACGGCCACTTCGGTAAACAACTACGTCTGGGGTCCTGGATACAGCACCATCTACGAGACCAATGGGGATGCGGATGACTGGATGTACGGGGAGCAGTTCTTAAAGAAAAAATCCTTGAGTTTTACTCCGGAAGTCGGAGGAAGCGAAGACGGAGGTTTCTGGCCGCCGGCTTATATGATTCCGGTAATGACCCTAGAAAATTTAGAGGCTAATCTTCTGTTTGCGGAGTTTGCCGGGCCGTATTCTCAACGCTCCTTCTGGTCCCTGGCCACTGAACCAGTTTTCATAGATACCGTGGTCTATTGGGGGGACAGTCTAAGCATACCTCTGATTCTGTATAATCACGGTAACAATGGAACCGTGAATTTTAAAGCCCAGAGCAGTGAATCGCCGGAATGGCTGACCCTGATTCCGGAGAATAATGATACCACCATACCGGCTCTGGATACATTTATCCTTGATGTCAGGCTGACTTCTGAGAATCTGAATCTGGGAGGATCTTATTACTCTGAGATTAAGATTCTCAGCTATAACAGTCTGACCGCTCCCTACAGTGACACCACCCTCATCCCTGTGTTAGTTGACATGCTCTGTAGCGGCGCCCAGCTGCCGGGTGATGCCAATGCCAGCGGGAATTACACACTGGCAGACGTAATCGCCATAGTTAACTATGTCTTCAACAAGCCTGGTTGTACGCCACAGCCTCTATGCTGGTTGTCAAATCTGCTCTGTCGGGGTGACTGGAATGCCACTGGCAATATTACCCTCTCGGACGTGATTCAGGCCGTAAACTACGTCTTCAGTAAACCGGGAGGACCCTGGGACCCGGTCAGTTCGGATATCTGCTGTATCCCGGGATAAAAAACTTTATCAGGAGAAAAAAGCCGGACTCAATTGGGTTCGGCTTTTTCATTTCATAGTTTGTAGACCCAGGTTGTCCCAACCTGGGAAACATATCCCACCTTGAGGACAAGGTGGGTCTACCTTCTTTTTCCATCTTTAGCAGAAATTTATTGAATGTTTGAGAAAATTAGAAATAAAAATGGGAGTGGTGGAGGGGGGATGCCCCGCGCTTAACGGGGTGGTCCTTATTCAGGACGACACCACTCCCAAATTTGATACTTTCTCAAAGAATAAAATAGCAAGAGCTGTGCCTTTACGCAAGCATTATTTTTCGAGAAACACGCTCCCAAAAGGCTTACCGCCTGACCTGAGCAAAGACCAAGTAGTTAAAAAAGTTTACCATTCGTCTCAGAAAGTGTAAGACAGGTAAACCTCATTTTAGTGGCCGATCGGTCGCCAGAATTGGCGATTATTCTTACGAGTCAATTGTAGGTATATGCAGGGCATTTCATAAATTCTGCAAGCCGGCTCTCTTTTGTAACTTTAACCTATTAGAATTCACAGGGTAAGGGACCGGACTTAAATACATAGTTTACCAACTGGATGACATCGGACAAGGTTATCTTGCCGTCACAATTGCACTCGGCATAGCCTATACTGCCAGTGATTTGGCCGCCTTTGAAGATATAATTTACAATTGCGATGATGTCAGGTAAGGTAAGATTATTGTCTCCGGTGGCATCGCCATTAGGCCTAGGGTCATAAATGGCTGCAGAAAGGGGTCCATCTCCGACCAGAAAGGTGTCTGAGGAATTTCCCTCATAATCAACTCTGTCAACGGTCGAGGCAGAAAAACATGACACATATGCCGAGCTAAGTTTATCCACAGCCACGTCGCTGGCGCCAAGATTGACCAGAATGGGATTGGAGTCATCATGTAAAACTGAGTAGTTGGTGGTGAAATATGAATAGACCAGTCCATTGGTATCATAACCACCAGCAGAGATTAAAGCCGTTCCGGGCCAGCCAATACTGAATTGCCCGGGCATGCCTCCTAAGGGGAGGGAATCGACTAGAGAATTTGAAACAGGATTGATTATGTATGCAATTCCAAAAGTCGAAAAGTAATCGCCAGTACATATTACATGTATTCGGCCCTGAAAATCTGCTTTGATATATTGTGGATTCTTGCCCACGTTTATTACAGTGACGACCGAGTCTAAAGCCGGGTCGAAGACTGCGATTGTCCCCTGGCCGTAGGAGAAATCATTGGGATTAAAGCCGGTATTGCAGACATAGAGTTTGCCTTTGTAAAAGAGCAACCCTTCTGGTGACTGGCCGATAGGAAATTCCGCTAAAACGGTGTCATCAATTACGTCAATCTCAGATATGGTATTAGCCGAGAAGTTGGAAACATAGGCAATCTGGGAATCGGCAAAAGTCAGGTTGTAGGGATTTTTGCCAGCCCCTACATAAATGGAGCCCAGCGTAGTGTCGGCGTTAAGGTCAATTTTCTGAATATTGGAGGAGACCGAGTTGACCACATAGGCTCTTTTACCTTTTACTACAACCTGGTTAGGCACAATTCCTAAGGTGACTATGTGATTAGTCACCTGGCCGGTCTCCAGATTGATTTTACTCAAGGTTTCAGCCAGGCCATTGACCACATAGAGAGTGCGGGGAATCTGAGCGATGGCTGTGACCGATAGGCATAGTAACACAAGTGGAGTTAAAAGTTTTTTCATTTTATCTCCTTAAGAAATAGATAACTGCGTTCTTTGTTTATAGCGTCACTTCACAGGGAAAACTGAGCTATCAAGCGATACTCGCGCCCGGGCATGGGATAGCGCTCAATCAGCTCGTAGTACTGGTCTGTAAAGTTGTAAGCTCCTACGGTTAAACTAAGTTCTGCTCCTTTGATTTGATGTTTGAACTTCAGCAGCAAATCCCAAATGGTGTAAGCTGAGAGAATCTTGCCGCTGGTGTTCTGTTCGCGGGTGAATCTCCGGCTGGCATAGCGGCTGTTCAGGCCCACATCTAACTTTTCTGAATGGAGATAAAATTTGAAATTATACAGGTGCCGGGGACGAAAAGGGAGGAGATTATTGTATTTAGTGTGAATTTCGGTCTGGTTAAGCGCATCGGTTCTGGTGTGGTTGAATTCTAATTCCAATAATTGTCCAGTTGATTGCCACCGGAGATATTGTTCATAGCCCTCAATTCTAGTCCTGGCCACGTTAAAAGGGGAATATTTGCCGTCAAAGCCTCGCTGCCAGACAATCAGGTCTTTTATGTTGTTGTGAAAATAAGTCTGTCCGGCTGTAATTTCTCCAAACAGGGGCAAACGCAATTCCAGGCCAGCTTCGAAATTGGTCGACCTTTCCGGCTTCAGATTGGGATTGCCGGAAGAATAAGCATCCTCTTTCCAGAAGAGTGCATTCAGAGAAGGATTGTGATAGGCTTTGCTCCAATTGGTCTTAAAAGAGAGCTTAGTGGATTCACCTTGAGATAAGAGCAATCCTAATTGAGGGGACCACTCTGATTTAAAGGCGGTGGTTTTGTCAAACCGGAAAGCACCGGAGATAACCACTAAGTCAATTAGCTTTTCTTTCAGACTCTGCTGGCCGGAGAAGAAGGTTGATAGTGCACTGCGCTTTACAGTTCCGATGCTTTGTGCCGGTCGTTGGTGGTCATCGCCGGTTAAAGAAGAGTGCAAGAAAGAAATTCCATGGGTTAGCTTGAAGTTTTTATGGGAATAATTGAGACGGGTGTCGGATTCATAGTTGCGGTTGGCGTAATCGACATTGACCGGAATGTAGAATGGTTCCTGGATATGATAAGTTTGCCTCCAGTCCTGATAGCCGGCTTTACTCTCCAGCCAGACGTGACGACTTAGCCTGACCAAAGAGTTAAGAGTCAGATTAAAGCGATTATCCTTGCTGTAGGCGCTGTCATTAGTCTGCAATAAGGGACCAGGGAGCAGGTGGCGGGCGAAATACTTAAAGATCGAGAGCCGAGCCTGAGTCTGGTCGGAAGTGTGCCAGCCGAGGTCAAGAAACAAATTTCCGGAAATATGGCCGGAATTCTTGCGGGTTATAATTTTGCCTGAATCAGGATAGGTGAAATCTCCATCAGAGTTTGAGTTATTTGCTGAAATGGAAACATTCAAATTATCAGCAAAAGTTTGTTCCAGCGCAGATTCCCAGAGACGAAAGCCATAGGAGCCAGCAGAATATTTGGAGTCTATCTTTAGACCTTCAGTAAGACCGGCACTGGAAGTTATGATGTTGACCACTCCGGCTAAGGCATCTGCTCCGTACAGGGCAGTCTGGGCTCCTTTAATTAGTTCAATTCTCTTTACTTGGCTGACCGGTATGGCATTCAAGTCAGCCTCTCCAGTCTGAGCTGAGTTCAAACGCAAGCCATTCAACAGAACCAAAACCTGGTCTGTGCCTGAGCCGCGGATAGATATGCGAGCAGGCCCATTAGGTCCGGCCTGCTGAACCTGGATGCCGGGCAAAGTGTTTAAAACTTCGCTCAGATTGACAGGGGAGAGGCGCTGAATCTGGTCTTCTTCAAGTATGACACTTGATAAAGGCTCTAATTCCCCAAGAGAAGTTTCCACGACTTCAGGCGGCAGAGTTATCGGCTCCGGCAAGAGAAAAATGGTCAGACTGACAGTATTATCTTCGGTTATTGTGACAACTGGACTGATGGCTGGCTTGTATCCTAAGGAGCGGGTGATGAGCTGATATTCTCCGGCTGGCAAATTCTCAAAACGAAAAACCCCCTGTTCATCCGCAGTAACAGAATAGCCAGAGCCGACAATTGAAACTGTCGCTCCAGACAGAGGTGATAGTGTAGCTCTGCCCTTTACCTGGCCTACAATTTTAGTGCTGGTCTGGGCCAGACTTAGAGTTGCACTTAGAACAATGAGTATGATTTGTAATATATATCTGGTCATATAACTAAAAAACCCAACCTTGCGGTTGGGCTGAATTTTTGTAACTCACCTTACCCGCGAAGGATTTACGGTCTCCTGACTCAGGGCTTCGAGCCTATTCGCCAGGCCTTCTCCCCGATGGTTATCGGTGATGGCTTCTTTCAGGCAACAGCAATTCAGCCTGAAAGGTGGCTTTCGTATCCCTTTACAGTAGCGGGGCTGTGCCGGACTTTCACCGGACTTCCCGATAGAACTTTAAAAGAGCTTTCTAAAAGTTGGCAAAAACCAAACCAATAAAACTAAGCCTGGACAGGCTTTCTCTTCATTGCTAATACAGTCAGTTCAAATCCGCCGAACAGGACTGCTGAGTAAAGCAAATTGCTGGCCAAGGTATTTTTCAGAAACGGCAAGGCTAAAACAAAACACTGAATCAGGCCAGCCAAATCTTTGGTGTAGCCTGAAACTGGATTTAGCCAGACTCCGAAATTGGAAATCAAAAAGAACAACAGGGCACTGGCTGTGGCTGTCCCGAAAATGTTAATAACGGACTTGTGACCCTTCAGCCAGAGACCTAACAAAGAGGTCAGAATCATGCCGGCGTAGACTGAAGCCATTACCACAGGCGAATAGAAGCCGATAAAGAGGTCGCTCACAAACAGAGCCAGAACCGGAATAAGCAGAGCCAGGCGGCGGTCAGCCAGATAAACTCCCCCGAACAGGGCTATGGCAAAGATAGGGCTGAAGTTAGCGGCGTGGGGGATTAGCCTGAATAACAAGCCGATGATTACAAAGAGAACTGGTAAGATAAATGTCATTTAAACCTCCTGTTATAAAATTAAAACCCAACCTCGCGGTTGGGTAAATTAATATTAATCACCTTAACCCGCGAAGGACTTTTCGGTCTCCTGACTTAGGGCTTCGAACCTATTCGCCAGACCTTCTCCCGATAGATATCGGGATGGTTTCAGCTTGAGGCAGAAGGTTTACAATGCCTGCGCATCTTCATCCCTTAAAGCCATATGGCAGCTACCTCAAGAATCTGGCTTTCGTATCCCTTTACAGTAGCGGGGCTGTGCCGGACTTGCACCGGACTTCCCGTTTCAAATTGGCAAAGAACTTGAATAAAAAATAATTGGCTGGAGGAGGTTGTCAAGAAAAATTTTGAGGAACTGATAATTTGAAGAACTTTATGGGCTTAGCACTCGCAAAACGCTATTAACTTAAATCATGCGACAAAATTAAATTTCGACTTGACAAACATTGTGCAATGCACGATATTGAATCAAATGTCCAGATTGATTAAGAAATACAAAAACAGGCAACTTTATGATTTTGAAAAAGGGAATTCGGTTACCTTTGATGACTTAGCCAGGGGAATACAGGAAGGCGAAGATTACCAGATTATTGACAATGAAAATGAAAAGGATATAACCCTGCAAACTTACGCTCAGATTCTGTACGAACAAATCAAGGCAGGTAAAAATGTTCGAGATTACAACGAAATAATCAGGCAGATTGCCCTGAAAGGAGGAAATTTTTCCATGGGAGTCTTAAAAAAGACGGTCTTGGCAGGTATCGGAGCTCTGAGCCTTTCTCGCAAGAGAGCCACTGAGATTGTGGAGGAGCTGATTAAACAGGGAGAGTTGGCTGAGGGGCAGAAGGCCAAAGCAGTAAGAGAATTAATGGACAAAGGTGAGGTGCGGGCAAAGGAGTTTACTAAGGAGGTAGAAGAGCAGGTCAAGAAGGCGGTCTCCAAGATTAAGGGGCCGAATAAAGAAATGGAGAGGCTCAAGCAGGAGATTGATGAGTTAAAAGCCAAGATTAAGGAGATGGAAGAAAGATTTGAGGATTAGGACCGGACTGAATTTCGTATAACGAATCTTTACAGTAAATAGGGTTTTGCGGCATAGGGGAGGCTTGACATTCTTCTCTATTTAGATAAAATAGAACGAAGTTGCTATTCCTAATTTGGAGCCTAAACCATAAGGAGGAGAAAAGGTGCAGCTGAAAACAGCTCAGGAGGCCTTAAGCCTGCAGATTGACCGGATAGTAGAAAAGAAAAAGATGCTTAAACATCCCTTTTACACCACCTGGACCGAAGGTAAGTTAGACCGGGATGCCATTCGGGAGTATGCTAAACAATACTATTTATTTGTCTATCAATTCCCAACTTTTATTTCCGCCATTCACAGCCAGGCCCCCACTTTGGAATTCAGACAACTGTTGTTAAGCAACCTGATGGACGAGGAAATAGGGGAGAAGAATCACCCCCGGCTCTGGCTGCAGTTCTGTGAGGCCTTAGGACTATCTTTAGAGGAAGTGAAGAATGCCTGGCCTTTGCCTGAGACTCTGGAATTGAACAAGGTTTTCAGGACTCTCTGCCAGAAAAAATCCTTTGCCGAAGGAGTGGCAGCCCTGTATGCCTATGAGTCGCAAATACCGACTGTTTCTGACGAGAAAATTCGGACCCTGGCAAAATTCTACGGAATTTCAAAGCCGGAAGAGATAGAATTCTTTACCGTTCACCGAAAGGCAGATGTTGAGCACACCCGTATCAGCCAAGAGATTTTAGACTCTTTTACTGCTGAGACAGATAAGGCTAAAGCCCTTCAATCTGCCAGAAAATTATCCAGAACTTTATGGAAGTTTTTAGACGGAATGTATGAGAAATTCGTGGTGAAGAAACAGGGTGTGCCGGTCTGCGTTCAGGCCCGGTTATACTCTAAATAAAACCGACTCTTTTTCGAACATCTTCTTGGCTATAAGAATTCCCAAGCCGGCGTAGACTGTATTCACTAAAAAGACCAGGCCGATTTTCCCCCATTGAAAGGTTCCCAAAAGGACATCTTTTAAGACTAAACTGGTGTTCATTATGGGGATGAAAGTGTGGCTGGTCTGAAACTCAAAGCCGGGTAAAAAAGAGGCAAAAGCCGGAAAAATGACTAAAATCATCAGAGGGGTAACGTAACTCTGAGCTTCTTTGTAACTGCGCGCCATCAATGAGAGGGCTAAAAGTAAAGAGGAGAAGAGAGAGGCGACTGGAATAATCAGGAGCAAAACCAACAAAATCGAAACCGGACTCAGGCTGAAAGCCACGGCTTCCGAAGCATTTTTCTCAAAGCTGCCAAAACCCATCATGGAGCTGATACCCATGCTGGCAGTTCCCAGAAGACCGGTTACAAAAGAGGCGGTTAGTACTGCCAAAAATTTTCCAGAGGCAATGTCCAATCTGGAAGCCGGAGAGACCAGCAGGGTTTCCAGAGTGCCTCGTTCCTTTTCTCCGGCAGTCAGGTCCATGGCCGGGTACATTCCGCCATTCAGACAGAGAATCATGAGCATGTAGGGAAGAAAAATGGAGAGGACAAATCCCCCCATCTTTTCAGCCGGGGCCAGGTTTTTGGAAGCAATCTTGAGGGGATGGATGGAGTTCTTGTTCAAGTTCATGGTTCTGAGCTTAATCTCAACAATTTTGTCCTCAAATTCCCGGATAACGGCCTTAAGCTGGTCTTCAGCGGTCTCGGAGCGAAATTCAGCCTGGTCATAGTATATTATCACCTGGACCGTATCTCCGGTGTCTAATTTAGCCTCGAAATCGGCAGGAAACTCCAGGGCCGCTTCTAATTTCTTATCCAGTATGGCCGACCGGATGCTGTCCGGGGAGACCTGCACCTGCCTAAACCTGCTGTCAGCTAGGATTAGATTCACTAAATTAGGCGCATATTCGGCTCCAAAAATCGCAACCGCTTTAGCCTTTTCTTCCACTTTTTTTATCTGACTGGACATCACTGCCCCCAGACCAAACATTATCAATGGAAAAAGGAGAATGGGAATGGCAATCATGGAGATTAGGGTGCGCCGGTCCTTGAGCAGGTCCAGAAGTTCCTTAAAATAGATATTCTTAATCTGCCTAATCTGCACCTATTCTCCCACTACTTTAACAAAGATGTCATCCAATTCTTGCAAACCGGTCTTCTGCTGAAGTTCAGTTAAGGTTCCGGTCAGGTGAATTCTCCCCTTGTGGATAATGGCAATCCGGTCGCATAATTTGGCTGCTTCTTCCATCCGGTGTGTGGACAATACTACTGTCTTACCTTGTTTCTTTGCGTCCCGCACCAATTCAATCACGTCTCTGGAAGTTATCACATCCAGACCCACGGTAGGCTCATCTAAAATCAAGACCGGCGGGTCGTGGATAATCGCCCGGGCGATGGAGACCTTCTGCTTCATGCCGGTGGAAAGTCTATCGACTTTGGTGTCCTTAAATTCAGTGATGCCCAGGGCATCAAAGACCTCTTTCTTGCGTCTCTGCAACAGTTGTCCGTTCAATCCATAGAGCTTGCAGAAATAAGTTATCACTTCAGCAGCAGTTAAACGGGGATAGAGGGCGGTCTGACCGGTCAGAAATCCGATTTTAGACTTAACTTCCAGGGGTTGTTTGACAATGTCAAAGCCGGCCACAGTGGCAGTGCCGGAAGTCGGTTTCAAAGTGGTGGAAAGAAGCCTCAGAGCAGTGGTCTTGCCTGCCCCGTTTAAGCCCAGAAGCCCAAAAATCTCGCCTGGCAGACAGGTGAAATCGGCCTGGTCGACCGCTTTGACCAATCCGCGTTTTTTATCCTGGAAATATTTGGAAAGGGAATGGGTTTGAATCACGCGCTGGAATCTTAAAAATTCCGAGTAAGATTGTCAAGTAGTTATGAGAAGGAGGCTCTGAAACTAAGTTGGCCGTTCTGGATTTACAGCGGCATCGAGAATCTCATTTTTCGCCGGTCAGGGAATGCTCCTGCTGCAAAAATTGTTTCCAGTAAGGGTCGTACCTTTCTCCTTTGGCAGTGGAGTGGACCAGCTCAAAGTTGCCGTAGCCGTCCTGGTCTTCAAACACAAAAACCACGCCGCCCTGCACGTTATAGTAAGTCCATTTTTCCCAGGGCTTCTGATTGGTCGAATAGCTGTAGACCTTGCGCTCATCCGGCGGGCCGTACACGATGAAAACCCGGCCCTGGTCAGTCTTCCAGCCCTTGAGAGTGCCGCCAAAGTGGCCATAAGCAAACTGAGAGGAAGCTATCGCAAACCGACCATAGACCTCTCTTTTGTACTCATTGACCGGCGTGGCAGGATCAGGGTCTCTGGAGCGCCAGAACTCTTTGAGGAAGTTCTGCTTACCTTCTAAAGGAAGTTTATCATAGATTCTGAGCTCATCCGGGGTGGCGATCAGGCTAATTACGTCCCGGATGGCTCGGGCCTCTTCTTCTGTGGCTGGTTCAACTGCGTCTGCCTGACTAGAAAAGAGTTCCTCCTCCCGATAGATGAAAAAAGTCTTTTTACTCTGGGCGGTCTGATTTCGGCTGGGCTCAGAGACTGTCAACTGAAGTTGATATTTGCCCATCGGCAAGGCCGCTATGTTCAGGCCGGTAGAGATTATGGCGGAGTTGCCGGGCTTAGGTTTGGTGTACTGACCATAGTCTTTTATGATTCCGCCTGCCGTATCTACCACCGCATAGCTGACCGTAAAATCTGAATCAGTTGAGCTGGGATTTAAATTATAGACTTCCGCATAAAAATAGAGCAGGGGATTAAGGGACCCGTATACGGTGGTAGGATTGGGCCAGACCAATCTGGAGTTTTTCACAAAGCGATTCTGCTCAGTAGCGTTTCGGACTTCCAGGGCCAGCTGAATATCGGAGAGTATCAGGGCAGAAGAGGATAAATCTGGAACCCTTAAAAGCAGGCTCTGCGCGCCGGTCGTGGAAGAGTCAGCTGTCAGGCAAGTCAGTTTTAGAAAGTAATCTCCTGGTTTCAGCCAGGTCTTATAAACATCAGAGAGAATCCGCAGGATTGAGGAAGTGTCCGACTGACTTGCAGAATATCCCACCTTCCAGCTGTCCCGGCCCAAGAGACTGTCGGATGGACTGAATAATTCCAGAGTTAAGATTAACTGACCCTGGGTAATGTCAGCCGGCAAGGTTAACTCCTTCTGGTTTAGGCCATAGTATATCTCTACTTCTGTAAGGGTATCTTGAGATGCCTCAGCCGAAAGTCTAAAACAGGCATAATCCAGCCACAGGTCCATTGAGTCTGCAGGAGACTGAGCCAGAGATATGGAAAAAAACGCTAAACTCAAGGCTGCTGTAAGCCGCAGAATCTTTGTCGGCGAGTGTCTCATCTGATCTTGGTTATGTCTCCGTCATAGGGATAAATCAGCTTATACTCGCCATAGCCGTCATCCACAAAAGTGAAAGCCCGGCGCGGGCGCAGGCGGTAATAATGCCAGGTTTCGTAAGCTTTGCTCCCTTTGTCATAGGGATGCCGGTCAATCTCATCCGGCTCCCCGTACTTAATGTAAATCATGCCAAAGTCGGTTTTCCAGCCCGACTTACCCCAGCTGGAAAACTTTTCATTGGCATAGTTCATCCGGCGGTAGTATTCATCCTGAACTTCATTTTCAGGGGTCTCCGGATTAGGGTCTTTGGATTTCCAGAAGTCATGCCAGGCCTGAGCCTGCTTTTCCGGCGGGGTGTCTTTAAGCGCTTTTATCTCCTGGCCGGTGGCCAGATAGCTTAGGAAATCCACTGCCTCCTGAAAATCATGCTGGACAAAATATTCAATTGACCAGTCAATTATAAAATCCTGCCTGGTATCGGCCACCGCAGATTTGCCCCCTCCCAGCAGAGTAGCTCTTAAAGTGTACTTGCCCGGGGGCAAATCCCGGGTCGGGATCTTTCTTATCAAAGGTGTCACCGAATCCTCTGTCTTTAGTTTCTCCACAACTCGGCTGATGCGCTTTTCCCATTGATTAAGAGTCACGAATTCAATCTCCAAGGGACGGGGTCTCTTAACATAAATTTCCACATAAAACTGGAGACTGTCCGGACTCTGGAGCAGCTTTTGATTCACCTTGGGTATTATGCGGGTTCGGATTTTGTTGAACTGCGAGCCAGGGACTGTGTCAGAGATTTCCTCTGACAATTCCAGGTCAGAGATAGCCACCTCTTTGGAGTTGAAATCCGGAACTCGGAAAGGGAGATTGAAACTGTACCCGCGCCGGGCGTTTTTATCAACCAAGGTGACCTGGGCCTCATATTTGCCCGGCTCCACTTCCAGAGAAAGCTGATTTATCAGAAAATTATAAGGGGAGATGGTCTCAGCATAGCTGGAAACCGGATATTGCTCTTCCAAGGAGGTTCCCCCCACCTGTTTCCCGCCTTTCAGAACCAGCACTCTGATCTCGTAGGCCGCCAGGTAGGTCTGGTCTGCTTTGACAAAGGTGAGATGATTATTGTGAATTTGGTAATATACTTCCAGTCTGATTTTATCGGCAGCCGGGTCATAAAAACTGGCCAAATCAACATGGAAGCCCGGCTTTTTACCTATCCGCTCCAGGTCCATGACCACCTGGGCCGAGACATCCGGACAAATAAACATCCCACTAAGCCCCACTGCGATAAGAAGGTTCTTAAATTTTATTTTCCCCATAGCAGTCAAAAGATAAGTTATAGATTCCTCACACGCAAATCCTAAATAATATACGCAAAGCGCAGATTAATCAATAAGCAACAGAGTTATTCGTAGCGGAGGGAGACAATCGGGTCGAGCCGAGCGGCCCGATAAGCCGGGTAGATTCCGAATACCAGCCCCACCGAAACTGCTACGCCAAATGCCAGCATTATCCAGAACAAGGAGATGCTGGCCGGCAAGGGAGTGGCGGCATTCACTATTTGGCCAATCAGGATGCCGATGATGATGCCCACGATTCCGCCGATTCCGCTTAAAGTGCTGGCCTCAATCAGAAACTGCCATAAAATGTTGCGCCTTCTGGCTCCCACAGCCTTGCGGATGCCGATTTCCCTGGTTCTTTCAGTCACGGTCACCAGCATTATGTTCATTACCCCCACTCCGCCCACTATCAGTCCGATGGAGGAGATTAAGACCATCACCCCGTAGATGGCAGAAGTGATTCTGCGGTAAGTATTCATCAAATCCTCCTGAGTGGTTACCGCAAAGTCGTTGGGCTTGTCAGCCGGAACTCCCCGGCGCAGGCGCATCACTTGCTCAATCTCTTCGATGGCTTTGTTAATCAATTCCGGAGACTTAGGCCGCACCGCCAGCCAGAGCTCCTCCTCTTCTGGATGGATTTTCTGAAAAGTGCCGTAGGGAATAAGAATGAAATTATTCTGGCTTTCCCCTAATATGGAGCTCTTCTTTTCCATCACTCCGATGACGGTGAAACGGTCGCCATTAATCCGGATGTCTTTTCCAATCGGGTCTAAATTGGGGAAGAGGGCATCTTTGACATCGAATCCCAGGACACACACAAAGGTCTTGAAATGGACATCCGCATCAGTAATGAATCTGCCGTCAGTTACAAAAGCGTTGTTAACCGCTTCGTAATCTGGCAAAACTCCTCCGAAACTGGGGCGCAGGGCCTCATTTTCCCGGTACTTGGCTACGTTGCCACCGGGTTGGAAATAATAATTCTGGGGCGAGACCGCGCCGACCGAGGGGCAGAGTCTTCTAATCGCCATGGCATCCTCAAAATCTATCCCTTTGCGGTTGCGCTCCTCTTCGCTGCGCCTTCCAAAGTAGATACCAGGCTCAAACTTGGAAACATAAATGACATTGGAGCCTAAGGACTGAATCTGGGCGGCCATGCTGTTGTTCAACCCCTGGATTATGGAAGCCATGCCTATTACCGAGGCTACTCCTATCAGCACACCCAGCACGGTCAGAGAGGCGCGCAGTTTATTGGCCCGGATAGCCTGCCAGGCCATGATGACGCCCTCTTTTAATTCAAAAGTATTCATCTCATTCGTAGCGCAGAGCTTCCACCGGGTCTAATCTGGCCGCTTTAACTGCCGGGTAGAGGCCGAAGAAAATTCCTACAAAACTGGCTATCAGGACTCCTGAAACTACTGACCAGGGCTCAATCGCAGCCGGCAGGGGAGTGAACAGGTCCACCAGTTTGCCAATAACGGCTCCGGCCAGAATTCCCAGAATACCGCCTACTAATGAAATCGTAGTTGCCTCCACCAGAAACTGCCAGAGTATGTTTCTCTTTCTTGCTCCCATGGCTTTGCGGATGCCAATCTCTTTGGTACGTTCCTTAACCGAGACAAACATGATATTCATAATTACCACTCCCCCTACCAAAAGGGCGATCGAGGAGACGCCAATCATGACCAGAAAAGCAGTTCCGGAAAAATTCCTCCACAGCTCCATCAGACTCTCCGAGCTGGCAAATCCGAAATCATCATCTTCTTTATAGGGGACATGCCTTCTGGCTCTGAGAATGAGTCGGCATTCATCCTTGGCTTTTTCCATACTCTGGTAGTCAACCGCCTTGACCAGAATCCCAAACCAGTCAAACCTTCTTTTCTGGAACAACTTCTGATATGTGGTAATCGGAACCGCCACAAAGTTATCCTGGCTCTGACCCAGAAAGGAGCCGAGCTTTTTAGCCACACCTACTACGGTAAAACTGTGTCCCTGAATTTTTATGATTTTGCCTATAGGGTCCAGGCTGGGGAAGAGCTTGTCTGCCACGGCCCAGCCGATTAAGGCCACCTGATTGCGGTGTTCATTGTCAAAGTCGGTGGGGTAGTAGCCATGCTCGGCCACCACCGAGGTAATCTCCTCCACGTTGCCGGCAGCTCCCTGTATCTCCACATCGGTAACAAACTGGCTGCCATACTTGACTCTTCCGATTGTCTGAGCCATGGCGCCGACCCGTTCACAGCTGTTGCAGTAATCTCTGACCGCGTACATGTCGGCCAGGGTCAGGTCTTTGCGCTTCATGGCCTTGAACCACTCCTCCTCGCTGGTAATTATGCCCCATTTATCTATAAAGAAAGTAGTGGGCCCCAGCTGGGCTAACTGGTCTGCCACGTAGCGGTTCATTCCAGCTATGATAGAAGCCACTGCTATAACCGTCATCACACCTATTATAACCCCGATTAGGGTCAGAATGGAACGAAGCTTGTTGGCCCTCAAAGAGGCCAAGGCCTGAAGTACGGACTCTAAAAACTGCACCTTTATTTGGAGACGGTTTCTATTTTTTCAATCTTGCCGTCCCGGATATGGATTATCCGGTCGGCATACTTGGCAATGTCTAATTCGTGAGTAATCAGAACCACCGTGTTCCCCTGTTTATGCAGACGGTCGAAGAGCTTCATGATTTCAACGCCGGTGGCAGTATCCAGGTTCCCGGTAGGCTCGTCTGCCAGAAGGATGGCCGGACTATTGACCAGAGCACGGGCCACGGCCACCCGCTGTCTCTGACCTCCGGATAGCTCGTTGGGCTTGTGGGTCATCCGGTCTTCCAGGTCCACCATGCGCAGAGCCTGTTTAGCCTTTTCGGTCCGCTCTTCGGCCTTGGCTCCGCTGTAGATTAAGGGGAGCTCCACGTTGTGCAGGGCGGTTGCTCGCGGCAAGAGATTAAAAGTCTGAAAGACAAAGCCGATTTCTCTATTTCTGACATTGGCCAATTCGTCGTCATTCATCTGGCTGACCATTTTTCCGTTCAAAAAATAATTCCCTTTAGTAGGGGTATCCAGACAGCCGATTAAGTTCATCAAAGTCGACTTGCCGGAGCCGGAGGGTCCCATAATAGCCACGTATTCGCCTTTCTTAACCTCCAAATTAATCCCCTGCACCGCCGGGATTTTTTCAGCCCCCAGCTCGTAGACCTTCCAGATATCTTCAGTCTTTATGATAATGCCATTCAGATTCATTGTTAGCTCTTTTTCTCCTGATTCTTGGCCGGGGTCTTGCTAATCTTAACCTTATCGCCGTCTTTTAAGGTCCTTAAAATCCGGTAGGTGCCGGTAATCACTTCATCACCTTCACCGATACCTGATACGATTTCTATGTTCTGCTTGTCGGCGATGCCGGTCTGCACCGGGACAAAAACGGCTTTTGCATCCTTAACCACAAAGACTCCCTCGACTTCTTTCTTCTTCTTCTCTTTCTGAGCCAGGGTATCTTTTTCGGTTTTCTTTTCAGTCGAGGCTAGGGCTTCATTACTCTTGGTCTTGCCCTGCAGAACTGCCAGGCTGTCTTCAAAGAGTTCCCTGATTACCACAGCCTGAATAGGCAGATTCAGCACCTGAGGGTGATGGGCGGTAGTTATATCCACGGAGCAGGACATACCCGGGCGCACCTGGGGAACATCATCCTTAAGCAAGACCTTGACTTCGAAATTAGTCACCTGATTCTGAGTCCCTAAACCCTCGACCTTGCCGGTGCCGGCAATTTCCGAGACAATCCCCTTGAAACTGGTGTCAGGTATGGCATCGATTCTGATTTTGGCCTCCTGCCCGATTTTCAGATTAGCCACATCGGTCTCATCCACGTCCACGTCGGCCTGAATCTGCGATAATTCGGAAACGGTCATAATGACTGTGCCGGGATTGTTCATGGTCCCTACCATCACAATTTCCCCGGCTTCGGCATTCAGGTCGGTCACCACCCCGTTGAGAGGGGAGGTAATAGTCGTCTTTTCTAAATTGTCCTGCGCCTGCACCAAAGCGGCCTGAGACTGAGAAACCAGATAGCGGTTAGATTCCACTTCAGCCATCCGGGCATTGTAATCGGTACGGGCAGCGTCAAACTGCTCCTGAGAGGTCAGATTTTGCTCAAAGAGCTTTTTCTGGCGATCATAGATGAGTTTGCTCTGTTCTAAGGTGGCTTCCGCTAATTTTAAGCGCGCGCGGTAGCTTTCCAGAGTAGCCTTAGCCTGGTCGACCGCGGCCTGATAAGCCACCTGGTCAAGCTGAACTAACAGCTGCCCCTTTTTGACCTGGTCTCCCTCCTTAACCGGCAGCCTAATTATCTTGGCCGGCACATAGGCGGAGATTTTCACTTCGGTCTTGGCCTCCATCTTTCCCTCTGCGGAAACTGTGGCGGTAATATCCGAGCGCTTGGTCTTTTCT
This sequence comes from uncultured Ignavibacteria bacterium, assembly GCA_964399055.1. Lineage (GTDB taxonomy): Bacteria > Zixibacteria > MSB-5A5 > DSPP01 > RBG-1 > CAYNPJ01. The sequence continues at coordinate 1,277,446 of CAYNPJ010000001.1, read as the reverse complement.
GTCTCAACTGCCAGAGTTTTTTCTCCGCTCTTCAAAAGACTCATAGCCAGAATAATTACGACTACCAGACCGATGACGCCGAAAATCAGAATTTTTTTGCGTTTTTTAGTCACTTTACTACCTCCTCAATATTACCTGCCCATGGCTCGCTCTAAGCGGGCCACAGCTAAGTTATAATTAAACAAGGATTGAATATGGTCGCTCTTGGCGGTCTGGAAGCTGACCTGGGCGTCCAAAAGCTCCAGAATCGAGGCGGCTCCCAGACGATATTTTTCCTGCACTAAATTCAAGTCCTCTTCCGCGGCCCCGACATTCTCTTCAGCTACTGTAGTCGCCTTGCGGCTCTCCTCCAAAGCCAGGAAAGCCTGTTTGACCTCCAGAGCCACGTCACTCTTGGTTTTCTCCAAAGTCTCTTTGGCGATCTTTACCTGATTGCGCGCGTTCAGATAGCTGGTCTGGGTCTGGAAGCCTTGAAAGAGATTAAAAGAGACTGAAAGACCCACATACCAGTAGCGGTCATTGTCCGATAAGGTCTTGTAATCCGCTAAGGTCAGCCCTCTCCAGCTGCGTCCAGCGTTGAGCGATACTGTGGGTAAATAACCGGAGCGCGCAGCTCGCATGCTTCCTTCCGCAACATCGATGTCGCTTTCAGTTTGATGAATCGAAGGATGATTCTTGAAAGCCAGCCGGACACATTCTTCATAACTCAAGTCCATAGCCGGCTGTTCTAAAACTTCCTGAACTTCAAATTGATTATCTACTTTTTGTCCCATGATGGCATTCAAATTGGAGTAGTTCACCTGGACCTGATTCTCGGCTTTGACTAAGGCCAACTGGTCCTGTCCGAACTGAACCTTAGCTTTTAGAAAGTCGGACTTAGAAGCAGAGCCCAATTCATATCTGCTCTGAGCGATTTTCAACTGCTGTTCACCCCTCTTTACCACTTCTCTCTGAACTTCCAAGAGCATCTTAGCTTTCAGCACTTCAAAATAGGCCTGTTTAACCTCAAAAATCAGGTTTTGCTTGTTGAAGAGCAGGGAATAGTCAGAGGAATTTTTAGCGGCGTATTTACTGGCCAGATTAAAAACGTTATATCCGCCGTCAAAGATGGTCTGCGAGAAATTGACTCCGGCTTCGTAGTTCCTGGTCTCTCCGCCAGTGATGATGTTACCACTCTCGTCCACGTAAGGCCGGGCAAAGGTGGCGTCGGTAAAATTGTTTCGAAAGCTTATATCCACCCGGGGTAAGAATCTCCCCCAGGCGCTCCACAGCTCGTTGCCCGCAGATTTGTTCCCCCAGACCGCGCTGCGGTAGGTCCAGTTGTTCTTCAGAGCCGAGTCGATGCACTCCTGCAGGGTCATAATCTTCTGAGCGGATACAATGCCCGGCAATAAGATTGTTAAACCTAAGATAAAAAATTTACGCATGATTCTATTCTCCCTGTTTTAACCCATTCCGAATTTTAAGAATTTTCCCATTAATGCGGCTATCAGCACATAAATTCCCCAGACCGTAAAGGCGGCGGTCATCGACTTCTTAAGAGTAAACTTATACAGAACAGCCATCCCCAAGCCGACTAAGTAAATCTTCCAGAAGCCGAAAATGTCTAACTGACTGAGGAGCTTAAACAGAAAACTTTCATCCATTGATGAGGGCAGGAATAAGGACAAGTCAGTATGTACTTTCACGGTCTGCTTGGCTAAAATTAATGGCACTTTAATCAGGTCTTCCGGTATGGTTACGAGCTGAGAGAGTAGAGTGACCGAGAGCATGGGAGCGAACTTTCCCTCTCCTCCCATCAGGATATTGGCCACAAAAAAGAAGACCGCGGCCATGACGAAAAAGCTTATCACCTGGTAAAGCAGCCCTGGAATCAAAATCCAGGCTAAGGTTATCCGCCCGGATACCTGCTCTAAAATCTGTGCCTTTTGCTCGTCACTGTAATCAGGATTATTAGTAATGTTAGCCAATATCTCTGTCCTGATAGTAGGGAAAATTATAGGAGTCACAATTGATATGACTAAAATCAGAATGACCAGAGGCAATATCCAGTTCGGTTTCTCCCGAACCGAATCAAAAACCTGTCTCGGAGAGAACAATACTCTGGTTACTCCTGAAAGAGCCGACATACTTTTTGGCTGTTCCGGAGCCGTAGTTTCCATCTGTTCCAAGTTACCCTCCATAAGGACTGTTATTTACTCTTTTTAACGTAAATAGGCGCAGAAAGTTTCAGAAATCAAGAAGAATCGGGCAATCATCTTCAGCATAAGCACAAAAGAGACAATAAAAAAACCCCGTTGGTTTAACGGGGTTTCTTAATCGTTAGCCAATAAGACTCTAATACTCGATTTTTCTTTTGCTGATGATTAAAAATATCAATAGCAGAATAATGGCAATCACAGCAGCGGCAATCTTAGCCGGGGTGGGGAGTTTGCTGGCTCCTACTATCAAGGGGAGTATCAAGAGGGCCACTAAGTTCATCACCTTAATCAGGGGATTCAGCGAAGGACCAGCGGTGTCCTTGAATGGGTCACCCACTGTATCGCCGATAATACCGGCTTTATGAGCTTCCGTTCCTTTGCCACCGTATAATCCCGCTTCAATCGATTTCTTGGCGTTGTCCCAGGTGCCGCCGGCATTGGAGAGCATCACTGCCAGAAGCTGGCCGGTCAGAATAATTCCGGCTAAAAATCCGCCTAAACCGCCTACCCCAAACAGAAAGCCTACGATAATAGGGGAGAGGATTGCAATCAGACCAGGAGTAATCAATTCTCTCTGGGCCGCTGCAGTGGAAATGTCCACACAGCGACCGTAATCTGGTTTGGTGGTCCCTTCCATTATGCCGGGAATCTCTTTAAACTGTCTTCTGACTTCCTCTACCACCTGGAAGGCGGCCCGGCCCACTGCTCTTATTGCAATCGAGCTGAATAAGAAAGGCATGGCCCCGCCGATTAATAAACCCACAAAGACATCCGGCAGATTGACCTGGATGCCTAATTTTGAAAACTCCAAGCTGGGGTCTAGTATATCTACATCAGAGGAGAAGGAGCGGAATAAGGAGACTGCCGCCACCACTGCTGAGGCAATGGCGAATCCCTTGGTCACTGCCTTGGTAGTATTACCCACCGCATCTAACTTGTGGACTATTTTGAAGGCCTGAGGATTCTTATCCTCTTCTAAAACCTTGGACATCTCAAAGATACCATTGGCATTGTCTGAAATCGGTCCGTAACTGTCCATTGAGACAATTATTCCAGTGGTGGTCAACATCCCCATCCCGGCTAAAGCTATACCATAAGCAGCCAGGGCTAAGTCCCCCCCGAAAATCAAAAAGGAAGCAAAAACAGTGATGGCAATCACGATTATAGCCGCCACTGTCGATTCCATACCTTCGGAAAACCCAGCCAGGATGGTGGTAGCCGGACCGGTTCTGGTGGCCCGGGCAGTCTCCTTGACCGGCGAGTACTCCAGGGCAGTATAATATTCAGTCAGATAGCTGATCACTACTGCCAGGACAATGCCTGCAAAGGTTGCCCAGAAGAATCTGAAATCAGGCTGGCCTGCGGCATTGCGCATGAAGAAGTAGTTGACCAATCCAAATCCGATAGTGGAGATGATGGCAGAAACCACAAACCCTTGCTGAATCGGACGCATGGGATTGAAATCCTCCCGGTCTTTGCCGCGCACAGACCAGGTGCCGAAAATCGAAGCAAATACTCCCACTGCCCGAACCAGAAGAGGGAAGAGAATCATCTTTAAGGCTAATTCTTTGCCTTCCGGGGTAGGATTGAATGCGGCATAGGCGGCTCCTAATATCATGGCTGCCACCAAAGTTACTTCATAAGATTCAAACAGGTCAGCCGCCATTCCAGCGCAGTCACCCACATTATCCCCCACGTTGTCGGCTATAGTGGCCGGATTGCGGGGGTCATCTTCAGGGATACCAGCTTCCACTTTGCCTACCAAATCAGCGCCCACGTCAGCAGCCTTGGTGTAGATTCCGCCGCCCACACGCATGAACAAGGCCACCAGACTGCCTCCGAACCCGAACCCGATTAAGACCATCATGGCGTGCTCTTTAAAAATCATGAAGATAATGGTAGCTCCCAAAAGTCCGGTCCCTACTGTAAACATCCCGGTCACAGTACCGGCCTGGAAGGCTAATTCCAATGCCCGCTTAAAAGAAAAGCGGGCCGCATTGGCTACCCGGACATTTCCCCGCACGGCCACTGACATTCCTACAATTCCTGTGGCAGCCGAAAGCGAGGCACCTAACAAGAAAGAAATCGAAATGCCCCAGACGAGCTTCCAGTTCACTGCTCCATCGGGTAGGAGGTAGACTCCCTTATAAATAAAGAAAATCAAGAGAGTCAGAAAAATGATGAAGAGAGCCAGGACCCGCATCTGCCTGGTGAGATAGGCCCGGGCTCCTTCCTGAATGCCTTTGGCCACGGCAATCATCTTGGGAGTGCCCTGGTCAGCCTTATTGACCTTTACTGCCAGATAAACTCCGTATAGCAATCCCACCACGGCGGAGAGTAACACGAAGTAGAGTAAATAGTTGATTGAGGAAGTAAAAGGGGGCAATAGAGTGTCAGCTTCACCAGCCAGGGATGTGGATGCCATACCCAAGGCAAGTGAAATTATTAACAAGAACAAGGTCACTTTAACTTTTTTACGGTCTAAATGCATCTATTTCCTCCATTGAGATTTAAGAGACGCCCAATTTAAAATCTCAAGCTAAATTTGGCAAGGATAATTTTGTCGGATAAGCAGAATTTAAGGCAGGCTAAATTACGAAAATTATGAGGAGAGACTACTTGACCTGAAACTTGACCGGCAAGGTCATCCACACCGCAATCGGCTTCCCGTTCTGAATTGCAGGGGAAAAGCTCCACTTCTTTACCGCCTCAATGGCGGCCTCTTCAAAGCCCACATTGCTTCCCGAAGGTTTCAAGATTTTTATGTCGCGCACCTTTCCTTCTTTATCAACCAGCAGGTCGAGATAGACAGTCCCCTCCACTTGGGCTTTTCTGGCCAATTCCGGGTAGGCCGGAGCGACTTTATTAATCACTTGAGGCTGAACTTCCACGGCAACGAATTCGCCATACCCGGGCAGAAGCTCTTCCTCGGGAATGTTAATAGCCACGTCGCCGCTCTTTACGTCTGAGGTGGGAACAGTCTGCTCTAACTGCTTCTGGGTGGCGAATTCCACTTCGACTACTTCTTCATCCGGCACCGGCTTGGGAGTCCCCACAGAAGGTGGAGCAACCTGGGGCATGGCCACCACCACCTGTGGCTTTTCTAACTGGGACAGGGAGGGAGGCGGGCCCAGTTCAGCCAGGCTCTTGATTACTCTGACAGTGGTAGTTAAATCTTCCCTGGTTAAATAGCCGTAGAGCAAAAATCCCCCGATTAGGGCAATGTGCAGCAGGGCCGCAAAAATCAACCCTTTGGTCAGATTCTTCTGATAACTTTTCTTAAGTTCAAAAGCGCCGTAAGCCAGAGTGCCGTTAGCTGCCACTGGGCGCCTCCGTTGTGCCTAAAACTTTAGCTAAAGCCTTGCGGTCAAAGTCATCCAAGGCGGCTATGCTGAAGCGGGAGCTGAATTCAGGATTGATTTGCTTCATTCTGCTTTCCACCACCTGAATCTCATCGATTATATCGACCATTATGGAGTATTTGGCCTCCTTATCTATTTTTACAAACATCACGATATCCGGGTTCTCTTTTATATTTTCCCATAGAAAGGAGCGCAGGGAGTCGTAGGGAAGAGGTTCAGGAGTTGTCTTTATACCAAAGTTTTTGTAGAGTGCTCCATCGGCTGTAACTCTGAGAAAGAGTAAATGGGATTCCTTGACTGGAACCTCTTTAGTCTTGTCCGGGGGCAGGCTTATCTCCATCGCTTTAGGAGCCGAAAAAAGAGTTGTCACCATGTAGAAAATCAAAAGCAGGAAGGCTATGTCCACCATGGGAGTCATGTCAATCCTGACCCCTACTCTTCTCTTCGGTCTTCTTAGGCCGGTTTTCTTAGCCCTACTCGGGCCTTCTAAATCTACTCCTGCCATTTTCCTCTCCTAAAGAGTATACGAATCTGAGGCACAAATATTCCGGGTTCAGGTAATAGGCTCAGAGTCGAACTCGGTAACTAAGTGAAACTGAACAATATCCATCTGCTGTAAGGCGTCCATGATGGAGGACATGGTCCCGAAGCGGACGTCTCTGTCGGCTTTGATGACCAGGCGCATGCGATAACCCCACTGCGTGGCCCGGATTCGGTTTATGATTTCCCCCAAGGTCTGGGGAGTGGCCTCTTCGTACATTCGGTCTAAAACAGCTTCCTTCTTTCCTTTCACTTCCTTCTCTGATTTGACAATGTACTCTAAGAAAATAGAGTCCTGCTTGGTGACCGAGATGTTGAGGATGTCCACATCCGGCATGTCAATCTGAGAGTGCGAAGAAGGAACCGTAATCTGTTTTTTCTCCGGGGGTTTAAAAGTGGTGGTGGTCATGTAGAAAATCAAAAGCAAAAAGGCCACGTCCACCATGGGGGTCATGTCAATTCTGATGCCTACTCTGCGCTTGAATCTTTTAAGCACGCCTATTTCACCGCAACCTTTTCAGTGGCCTCCGCCTCCTTAGCTTTGACTAATTGGAGGACTTCGTAGGAAGCTTCGTCCACCGTGTAATTAAAGGCATCCACCCGGTTGACAAAATAATTGTAAGCCACGATGCCAATGATGGCGTTAATCAGTCCTCCGGCAGTATTGACCAAGGCTTCCGAGATTCCCCGGGCCAGCTCAGCCGCGTCAATCACTCCCCCTACCCGGTGGGAGGTGGCTGCAAAGGCACGAATCATGCCGATGGTGGTACCTAAAAGACCCACTAACACCGCGATGGAGGCAATGGTTGACAGAGCAATCAAGTTTCTTTCCAGTAAAGGAACCTCTAAGGCATTGGCTTCTTCTATGGCTCTCTGAACTTCGTTGATTCTCTTCTCCGGACTCCTCTCAGTAACCTTGACCTGCTGAAACCTTTCGATTCCGGCTCTTAAGATGTTGGCGGCCGAACCTCTCTGTTTGTCGCAGGCGGCAATGGCTTTATCATAGTCATCCTGCTGAATGAAAGTTACCAGGTCCTTGAAGAATGATTGGATGGAGGCCCGGCCCCTGGCCTTGTTAATGGTAATCAGCCGCTCCATGATGAAGGCAAAGAGCATCACCGACAGCGCAATCAAAAAGGCTACCAGAAAGCCTCCTTTCTGGAGATATTCTGGCAGCTGCGACCAGATTACAAATCCCACTGCTATCGAAACCACGATGACAATAGTAATAAAAACCGACTGTTTCACACTTCCTCCTGTTTAGGCTAACTTTTTAATATAAAAACCTATTTTTCATAGTCAACTGTTTACTCGCCTACAATCGAGCTGTTTATAATCAAACCGGCAAAAACCAGCCACAAGCCCACGCCGGTCATGGATATCAACCTGAAAGTATGGAAACTCTTGCCCAATTGCTCTGCTCCCAGAAGGTCCCAGGCCGGAGTCGGAATGCTGAACATTCCCACTATCAGAGCCGCCACCCAGAATAAAACCGGAAACAGTCCCAGGCGATTGAATCGGCTGACAGTCTGTCCTCGATTGGTCTTCCAGCTGGTCAAAACGGCAACTAACTGAAGTCCGCCGGTTAAGACACCCAGTATTAAAAAGGCTAATCCCAGTGCGGTGATAATCAGAATCTGGGTTCCGCCCAAGGCTAAAATGGGCGACAGGCTGGATAGGTTCAAAAGCAGACTCAAACCGGAGACCGAAAGATTGCCGATTCCCTTTACATAGACACTCCCCACCGGGAAAATAAAGAATCCGGTTAAGATAAACAAAGAGCACAAAAGTATGACCACCCGCTCGGCTTTAGTCAGAGTAGGCACCTCAATTAAGCTGTGCTCTCTTTCTAAGAAGAAAAACTTAGAGGTGCGGCCTCGCACCTTTTCCAGAAATTTTTTTTCCTCTTCCGGAGACTCGAACAGGGGTTTGGCTTTCTTAGGAAAAACGTCAAAACCTATATAGCGGTAGCGCTCCTCTATCGGAATTTTATTGTCTCCCATCCTGCTCCTTGCTATAAATTCACGACCCTATGGTTGGCTAAAATTCCAAAATCTCCAGACCCTCTTTGGCATCTTTGTTGTTAGGATTTATCTGTAGCACCTTGCGATAATAAATCTTGGCGCTCTCTCTCTGATTGGTCAGGGCAAATGCCTGTGCCAGCCAGAGATTAAATTGCTCGTGGTTAGGCTGGCACTGAACCGCGCCCCGGAGGTGGGGGATTGCGGCGCCGTACTTCTTTTGCATAAGATAAGACAGGCCCAGATACCCCTTGGCCTCGCAATCCGTAGAGTCTACTTCCAAAATTTTTTCATACCAGTACCCGGACTTCAGGTAGTCCTTCAGCTCGGCCATGCTCATCCAGGCCAGCTGACTCAAAGCTTTGGTGTTGTCGGGTTTTAAGGCCACAGATTTTTCCAACGCCCACATAGCTGAATCGGTCTTCTTGGATTCAATATAAGCGTAGGCCAGGTTAGTGTAAGTATTGTAACTGGTAGAATCCTGGGCTAATTTCTTCTTAAAATAGTCAATGGATTGGGGATAGTCTCTCTGCCGGTAAAACAACAGACCCAGATAGGAATAGGCCTCGCTCTGAGTAGAATCAAGTTCAATGGTTCTGGCAAAGCATTTAACCGCCAGCTCATTGGCAACAGAATCGCTGATATTAAAATTAGTTACCCCGCGCTTGAACCAGAATTCAGCGTCAGCTTTGGTCCAGTTATAGCCGGGTTCACTCTCCAGTATAAATTTTTCATATTCGGCAAAGCGTTTCTCGGCCTCCGGGTACTGTTTGGTCTCCTGATAAGCCTGAGCCAGCATGTATAAGCCATCTTTATCTAGTTTGGAAGAATTAGCCTTCAGCAAAAATTCAATTGACTTGTCATACTGGTGGGAGACAAAATACATCTTACCCAGGTTCAAAAGCACACCCGGGTCGCCGGGCCTAAGCTCCAAATATTTTTCATAAGCCCAGAGGGCCTCATTGTATTTGTTTCCCCAGAAGTAAAGATTGCCCAAATCTAAGTAGGCCTCGGCAAAATTAGAATCGGCCTCAATGGCCAATTTGAACTGGTCTAAGGCTTCGTTAAACTGGCGGTTTAGGAAGTAGGCTCTTCCCAAACGGTAATGTAATTCCTGAGCCAAACTGGGGTCAAGCTTAAGAGTTTCATTATACTCGCTGATAGCCAGGCTGGGGACATTGCGTTCATAGTTAATGTCTCCCAGAAGCTTGTGATAGGAGGAATTCTTCTGGTCAGAGGCCAGCGCTTTGCGCAGACTTATATCTGCGTCAGCGTAGTTTTTTTCCTGAAACTGAACCTTGGCCAGGAGGTAATACATCTGAGCCTGCTCTCTGTCAGAACTTTTGGAATTTATCCCCTCCTGCGCGTATTTCTTAGCCTGAGCCAAATCCTCCAATTCCAGAGAAGTCAGTCCCAGTTGGTACAAAACTTCGGTCTTGCTCTTTTTCTGATACGCCTTTTGATAGGCCTGCAGAGCTGATTTAAACTCCTTCTTCTGGAAATAGGCATTGCCCAGATAAAAATTGCCGTCATAGTCAAAAGGGACCTCTGAGAGATGCTGGTTTAACAGATAGATGGCCTGGTCGTAATCTCCCTTTTTGTAGGCTTCAATGCCGGCCTTGAGCTTGTCCTGGGCATATAATAATCCCATCAGTACCAGCACTGCGGTAACCCCTAACAGAATTAGCTTCGAACCTCTCACTCGACCCTTAGTCATCAAAATCTCCTAATTAGCTTTTTACCTCTTTTATTGTCAAGTCCTTTTTTGCGTTAATCCGTTCTGGCTTCCTCTCCATAACTCCTGTATTTCTCATGTAATTTACCAACTATTTTAAGTCACAACTGGCGTGCCAAAAACGAGTCCCAATTAGTCAGTTCATCTAATGAGTTACAGCACATAAACTTTAAATTTGATTACTTGTCGCCAAATTCTGCTACCGCATCGAAAGCAAACTCGACTTTCTTCTTAACTCTAAGAGAGATATACGGTTTATTCAATCATGGATTTGTGCGTTATGAACAAAAAATGGGCTATATTAATGATTATTAAAGCCCCAAGGCTTCCAAAAGAGTTTCCGTTAAGAAGAATAGCCCCACTCCTACAAAGACCATAATCGACATCCAGACCCCTTTTTCCTGGTTGACTTCCGGCATCAGGTCCGAGGCGGCCACGTACAAGGAGACTCCGGCTGAAAGAGCCAGGGCATGGGCAAACCAGGGTTTTAGAGCCTGGGCTAAAAGCACCCCGATCACGGTCATTATCCCCAGAATGGCGGATGACCAGAAGGCATGCTTTTTACCCCCGCCTGAGGCCAGGACTATTGAAGCCATGGTAAATCCTTCCGGCACCTTGTGCAGCATTATGGCGGCAAAGATTAAGATTCCCAGAGAGGGGGCGACCAAAAAACCGCTGCCGATGGAAACGCCGTCAAACAGTGCGTGCACCGACAAGCCGACCGAAGCCGAAAAGCCGACTGCCCGGCTCAAACCCATTTCCTCCAAATGGGTCTCCTCTCCGAAATGAAAATGAGGCGCGGCAGTATGCTCAAAGAAGTGAATCAAAAAGTAACCTAAAAGAACGAAGAGCGGAGCAAGGCTGAGATGCTCCAGGCTGACCGGAATCATCTTCAGAAATACGGCGGCTAAGAGAAAGCCGGAGCCAAAGGCCAGGCAATACTTCAAAAAGGTGCCGCTGATTTTTCTGGCACCGATAATCCAGATGCCGCCAATCAAATTAGCCAGTCCGGCAATCAAGCCGAAAATTAAGACCGGAGCAAAGGAAGTCTGGCTCATAATGTCAATCAGTGAAATTCAGCTTCAGAAAGGGATTTGTCAACAAAAATTCCTTGACAAGGCTGGTTAAATTGGGTTAGATAAAGTTTCGTCTGATAAATGATTAGGAGGAAAGATGCTTAGGTGGTTAAGAAATTTGACGTTCTTAGTATCAGCCAGTCTGCTCTGGTCCTGTTCCCAGAAGGCCGATGTAGTCAAAATCGGTGTGTATGGTTCCCTGACCGGAACTACCGCTACCTTTGGCATATCCATGAAGAACGGGATTGAAATGGCGTTGGAAAAGGTCAATCAGGGCGGCGGATTGCTGGGAAAGCAGGTCTCCACGATTGTAGAAGATGACCAAGGCAAACCCGAAGAGGCGGCCACCGCAGTCAAGAAGTTAATCAATCAGGATAAAGTCATCGCTATATTAGGAGAGATTGCTTCCTCACGCAGTTTGGCCGGAGCTCCTATCAGTCAATCTTCAAGAATACCGATGATTACGCCGGCTTCGACTAATCCCAAAGTGACCGAGGTGGGAGATTATATCTTCAGAGTCTGCTACATCGACCCCTTTCAGGGAACAGTGATGGCAAAATTCTGCTGGAATACTCTAAAAGTGAAAACTGCAGCGATTTTGACGGACGTCAAAAACGACTACAGCGTAGGCTTGGCCGAATATTTCAAAAAGACCTTCGAAAGCCTGGGCGGTAGAATCGTAGCCGAGGAATCTTACTCCGAGGGTGATATTGACTTCAAGGCTCAGCTCACTTCTATCAAAGCCAAGAAACCGGAAACCATTTTTATTCCCGGCTATTATACTGAGGCGGGCCTGATTGCCAGACAGGCGCGGGAATTGGGAATAAAAATACCCTTGACCGGAGGCGACGGCTGGGATTCGCCTAAGTTGATTGAAATCGGCGGCCCGGCAGTGGAAGACTGTTACTATTCTAATCACTATTCACCGGACGACCCCAATCCTTTGATTCAGAATTTCGTCCGGGAATACCAGACCAAATTCGGAGAGGTGCCGGATGCAATGGCAGTCTTAGGCTACGATGCGGCCATGGTCTTATTCGAGGCCATTAAGAGAGCCGATACTGCCGACCCGGCCCAAATAAGGGACCAGATAGCCGCTACCAAGGATTTCGAAGGAGTGAGCGGAAAAATTACCATAGATGCTAATCGCAATGCCAGCAAATCGGCAGTGGTGATAAAGATAGAGAATGGCAAGCTCAAATTCGTGGAAACAGTGCCGCCTGAAGGACCTGCGGCCTGAAATTGCAGGAGAAAAGGTATAAGGATTGTAGCTTGAATATCAGGTAGTTTATCGGGACAGGTTTAACAAGAACCTGTCCTTTTTTTAAACGCTGACATGCAGGAATTCTTACAGCAATTAGTCAACGGCATAACCTGGGGCTCTATTTATGCTTTGATAGCCTTGGGCTATACCATGGTCTATGGAGTTTTGAAGCTGATAAACTTTGCGCATGGGGACGTCTATATGGTAGGTGCATTTGTAGGCTATTACGCCTCACACTGGCTGGGATTCAGCCAGCATCCGAGCTTATTCGGTGCGGTAGTGGTGGTTCTGGGTGCCATGACTGTCTGTTCCCTCCTGGGACTGACCATTGAGAGATTTGCCTACAAACCCTTGCGGAAAAAGCCCAGACTGGCGGCTCTGATTACGGCCATAGGAGTCTCTCTGTTATTGGAGAATGGCGGGCAGTTGGTCTTTGGTGCGGACCCCAAATTCTTTCCCCAGTTAATCACCTCCAAAGAAATTCATTTGGGTCCGGTCTGGTTAACCAGCCAGCAGTTGATTGTGGTAGCCTCCACCATTCTAATGTTAATTCTCCTGCAGTACATTGTCCAACGCACCAAAACCGGCAAGGCCATGCGGGCAGTCTCTTTTAACCGGGATGCGGCCAGCTTAATGGGTATACCGGTGGACAGAATAATCAGCATTACTTTCGTCATAGGCTCGGCCCTGGCCGGGGCAGCCGGGGTCTTGGTGGCCTTAACCAATCCGAAAATAGACCCGATAATGGGTCTTTTGCCCGGTCTAAAAGCCTTTGTGGCGGCAGTCTTAGGAGGGATAGGCAACATTCCCGGAGCCATGTTAGGCGGTTTTATTATGGGCATAGCAGAGGTCATGGTGGTGGGCTATGTCTCTTCCACCTTCAGGGATGCCATAGCCTTCGGGATTTTGATAATAATCTTAATCTTTAAACCGACTGGAATCTTAGGCTCTCTGACGGCTGAAAAAGTTTAACATGTGGTTTAAGAAATCTCTTCTGATAGTCCTGGCCTTGGGGATCTTCTTGGCTCTAGACCTATTTGTATCTGATTCTATCAATCCTTATATCCTGCAAATAATTGTCTACTCCGGGATAAACATCATGCTAGCAGTGAGTCTAAACCTGATAAACGGCTTTACCGGGCAATTCTCCATCGGGCATGCAGGCTTCATGGCCATAGGGGCTTACACCTCTGCGGCTATTACTTTTTATCTGGGGCCTAGCATCTTGAACAGCGCTGTTTTTCCTCCTTTAATTTTAAAGTGGCTCTTCTTCATTATTGCCCTGACTCTGGGAGGACTGGCCGCAGCTTTAGCCGGAGTAGTAGTCGGCATCCCCTCTTTGAGATTGAAAGGAGATTATTTAGCCATAGTCACCCTAGGATTCGGCGAGATTATCCGGGTCGTGATTCTGAATGTTAATGCCGTCGGTGGAGCCAGAGGATTTGCCGACATTCCGGAGTACACTTCCTTATTCTGGGTTTTGGCCTTCACAGTTTTAACTATTGTGGTCATCCGCAACATTATGTGGTCTTCCCATGGCAAAGCCTTTCTCTCGGTGCGCGAAGATGAAGTGGCCGCAGAGGCCATGGGAATCAATACCACCTATTATAAAGTCATTGCTTTCGTGATAGGCGCCTTTTTTGCCGGTGTGGCCGGCGGTCTATTAGCCCATTATCTACTTTATCTGCACACCAACAGTTTCACCTTCATGAAGTCGATTGAAATCATTGTGATGGTGGTCTTGGGGGGAATGGGGAGTCTGAGCGGCTCGATTGTGGCAGCCATAATCCTGACTCTTCTGCCAGAAGTCCTCCGCCCGGTGAAAGAATACCGTTTGGTCATTTATTCTGCGCTGCTGATAGTCATGATGTTAACCCGGCCCAGCGGTTTGTTTGGAACCAAGGAATTATCTTTCGGCAGATTGAAAAAATTGTTTGTGAGGAAACCCAGTCCTGTCAGCTAAGAAGATGGAAAAACCGGTTTTATCCTGTCAGAATGTCTGCCTGAGCTTCGGAGGATTGAAAGCGGTGCAGAATTTCAATCTCACTCTACAAAAGAATGAACTGGTAGGCCTAATCGGACCCAACGGAGCCGGAAAGACCACGATTTTTAACATCATAACCGGAGTCTACCCGCCGCATCAAGGTGGAATCCAATTCGACGGTCATAAAATCAACGCTTTGAAACCCTATCAAATCTCCAAATTGGGCATTTCCCGCACCTTCCAGAATATCAGGCTTTTTGCCGGATTGACTGTTATGGATAATGTCCTGGTGGCATGCCATCAGCATACCGACCACTCTTTAACCGAAGCGGTCGTGCGTACCAAGAAATTCTACTGGGGAGAAGAGGTCATTAAGAATCAGGCAGTCAGCCTTTTGAGAATCTTTGGTTTGGAAAAACTCCAGCAGGAATATGCCAGCAACCTTCCCTATGGCCAGCAGAGAAGACTGGAAATAGTGCGCGCTCTGGCCACTAACCCGAAATTGCTCCTCTTGGATGAACCGGCTGCAGGCATGAATCCCCAGGAGACTTCTGCCTTAATGCAATTAATCAAGAGAATCCGGCAGGAGTTTGATTTGACGATACTTTTAATCGAACATGACATGCGGGTGGTGATGGGAATCTGCGAACGGATCCTGGTCTTAGACTATGGGGTGACCATTGCCGAAGGAGTGCCGGAGGTTATTCGAAGAGACCCAAAAGTAATTGAGGCATATTTAGGAGAGGCTGCTTCAGTATGAGCGCTGTTTTCGAAAACGGAGTAATCTTACAGCTTCAGGATGTTCAGGTCTATTATGGCGCCATTCAGGCCCTGAAAGGGATAAGTATCTCTTTAAAAAAAGGGGAGATTGTCTGCTTAATCGGTGCCAACGGTGCCGGGAAATCGACCATTTTGAATACTATCTCTGGCATTGTCAGGCTTAAAAAAGGGAAGATAACCTTTCAGGGAGAAGCGCTGGAGAGATGTCCGGCCCATCGCATAGTTGAAAAAGGGATTTCCCAGGCTCCGGAAGGGAGAAAAATCTTCTCCAATCTGACTGTTCTGGAGAACTTAGAGATGGGCGCTTTCGCCAGAACAGACCAGGCCCAGATTAAGAAAGATTTAGAGCAAGTCTTTGTGCTTTTCCCCCGGCTTAAGGAGAGAATGAAGCAGAATGCCGGCACCCTATCTGGCGGCGAGCAGCAGATGCTGGCTATTGGCCGGGCTCTGATGGCCAGCCCGTCAGTGCTTTTGTTAGACGAGCCCTCCCTGGGTCTAGCCCCGCTCTTAGTCAAGCAGATTTTCAGAACCATCCAGGAGATTAATCAGCAGGGAACCAGCATCCTCTTAGTTGAGCAGAACGCCCACATGGCTCTGCAGATTGCCCAGAGGGGTTACGTCTTAGAGACCGGAAAAGTGATAATGGAGGACAAAGCCTCGAACCTGCTTAATAACCAGAAGGTCAAAGAGGCTTATTTGGGGGGATAAAGTCACGTTTTTAAGCTTGAATTTAAGAGTAATCCTCTCAAAACCGTCCCTGTAACATCTTACATGGTATAGCGTTAAGCCAATTGTTTGATCGCCATGAAGATTCCCTTACTTTTTGCCGTATAATAGCTTATTGACTATTGGAAACATAAAAGTAAGTTGAGGACACAAGAAATATTATGTCAACTGTAAAAACGATTGAGTGGAAGCGAGAAATTGAGAAGCTCGACCAGAACGAGCTTCTCCTGCATGCCTCCAAGATTTTGAATTCCACCTTAGAGCTGGATAAGCTCTTAGACATCATTTTAGACCTAACTTGCCGGGTGGCAGAGGCAGAAATCAGCCTAGTGCTGTTAAAAGACAGGAAATCTAATCAATTGCATATTTTGGATTGTAATGGGATTAAGAAGGAACTCCCTTTAAGATTCGGGGAGGGTCTGGTGGGCTGGGTGGCTGAAAATCTCAAGCCGGTAATTAGTAATGAGCCTAAGTCGGACCCCCGCTTCCTGAAAGAAATAGAAATTCATTTAGGAACGTCTGCCCGTTCCATAATCGCGGTTCCCATTTTACGCCGGGGGAAATTCTTAGGAGTTTTAGAAGTGCTAAACAAGAAAAATAGTCTGGGATTTCAGGAAGAAGACCAGGAAGCTCTCTCGGTTCTGGCTGAACAGGTGGCCGTGGCTCTGGATAATTCCTTTCTCTATCGGCGGGTGAAAGAGGAGAGTCTTAAAAGAGAGATTCTGTTAGAAATAGACCGGCAGCTCAGCTCATCTTTGGAGTTAGAAGAAGTATTGCAAACCATTTTAAACTCCATTCGCAAGGTGGTGGAATGCGATGCAGCTGGCATCTTTCTGGTCAACAAAAAAACTCAGGAGATTGAGGAAGTGCAGACTTCCGGATATGACCCGGCTCTGGCTGAAGACTTAAGTCTGAAAATCGGACAGGGGCTCATCGGCTACGTGGCCAAGACCGGAGAGAGTGTCATTGTCCCGGATGTGCGCCAGGACCCGCGTTACGTCAACGCCCGAATGGAAACCTTATCGGAAATAGTAGCGCCCATTACCTTAAACCGAGAGATTATCGGAGTATTTAATTTAGAGAGTAACCAGCTCAACGCCTTTGACGAAGAAGACCTGACCCAGCTTAAAGTGTTCGCCAATCAGGCTGCCATTTCCATTGAGAGAGCCAGACTGCACCGTCTGGCCGTTAAGCAGAGAAAAATCAGCGAAGAGCTTTCCATTGCCCGGCAGATTCAGCTCAGTTTCCTCCCTAAAAAATCTCCCAGTGTGCCTGGATTTGACATTGCCGGCACCAACATCCCTTCTGAACAGGTAGGCGGAGATTACTATGACTTCATACCCATTGTGGATAATCAAACCGGCATTATCATAGGAGATGTTTCCGGAAAAGGGGTTCCCGCATCACTAATCATGGCTTCATTCCGGGCCAGTCTTTTGGCTGAAATCCGCAACAATTACGCCATCCGGACCATCTTCAGAAAGGTCAACAGATTGCTCTATGAAAGCATGGAAAGAGACAACTTTGTTACTGCCGTTTATGGGGTCTTAGACTCCTCCAACCGTATATTTACCTTTTCGAATGCCGGTCATAATCCTCCTCTGCTCCTAAAACATGAAGGCAATATCGAATACTTGCAGCAGGGAGGATTGGCTTTAGGGATACTGCCGGATTCCACCTATCACGAAAAGGCTGTGCATTTAAAAACCAAGGACCTGCTGGTATTCTACACAGACGGCGTTACTGAGGCCTTAAATTCGGAGCGCCAGGAATTCGGCCTGCCCCGTTTGATTGAAGTGATGCGCAAAGGGCAAGAACTCTCTGCCTCTGATTTGATGAAATCTATCTTAGATGAGGTGCACGAATTCACCTCCGGAAGTCTCAATGACGATTTGACCTTAGTGGTCATAAAATGTCTCTGATCTAAGACTGCCTTAAGATGCAGGCGGCCATTGACCAATATTTAGCCTCACTCTCCCTGCAGAGGGGTTTATCCCAGAACACGATTCAAAGTTATGCAGCAGACCTAAAAGGATATTCAGATTTTCTACAAAGGGCGGGCAGAATCACTTTTTTGGACATTAAGCCTGAAGATATCTTTGGCTACATATCACAACTATCCGACAAGAAACTGCATTCCACCAGCATTGCCAGAAAGATTTCAGCGGTGAGAGGATTCCACCGTTTTCTAATCGAGTCGGGTTTGTCCAATTCAGACCCGACTCTTAATTTAGAATCTCCCAAAATAGGCCGCCCTCTTCCGGTGGTGCTGGATTATGAGACTGAGGTTAAAAAGCTTTTAGAACAACCGGATGTCTCCACGGCCTTGGGCAAAAGGGATAAGGCTCTGCTAGAGATTCTCTATTCCTGCGGGCTGAGAATCTCTGAAGCGGTAAATCTTAAATTGAGAGACCTGGAAACCAGGGCGCGCTTCGTCGTGGTGCTGGGCAAAGGCTCCAAACAGAGGGTAGTTCCCGTAGGGAAAGAGGCTATTTTCTGGCTGAAGGTGTATCTTACCCGGGGCAGAATCAGATTAGCTAAGCCTCACTCACAGAACTATGTCTTCTTAAATCACCACGGCAGGAAAATCTCCCGCATGGGAGCCTGGCTGATTTTGAAAAACCACGCCAGAAAAGCTAGACTGACCAAGAAAGTTCATCCCCACACCTTGCGCCACAGTTTTGCCACTCATCTGCTGCAGGGAGGGGCGGATTTACGCACGGTGCAGGAGCTTTTAGGGCATGCCGATATCTCCATTACAGAGATTTACACACACGTGGATACTCGGTACTTAAAAGAGGTGCATAAAAGATTTCATCCCCGGGAGGCTAAGAAGACTTTGTCGGTCAGCAAATCAATTTAGGAAATTTTTCAGATAATGCTTCACGTTGCCATATATCAGAGAGGGGACAAGCTTGAAAATGAAATTAGAAAGCTCCTCAATCCTGAAGAAGTAGTCTTTCACCCCTTTAGTACTTTTGAGCAGTTAGCTGAAAATCCCCGGCGCTATGAATTTGATTTGATATTCTTCATAACTAAAAGGGACATCGCCCATATTATCAAGTTACTGACCCAGATTTTTAAAGACCTGATTCTTTCACTCCCTCCTAAAGTCATAATCCTGCCCCAGGCTTCGGAAAAAGACTTGACCAGATGTTATAAAGCCGGAGCCGATGAAGTGCTGGGACTGCCTTTAGATAAAATCGCCTCCCTGAAGGTGATAAACCTCTTAGCCCATAGCCGCAAACATCTGGGAGTCAATCCCTCCACCAAATTGCCGGGAGTCAGTTTAATAGACGAAGAGATAAGAAGACGCACTTCCCAGAGTGAAAAATTTGCTCTGTGCTATGCCGATTTGGACCAGTTTAAGGGTTACAACGATTATTACGGCTATTATTACGGCAATCAGCTAATCGTGGTCACGGCCAAAATAATTCGGGACATTGTCTCGGACCTGACCGAAGACGGATTTGTCGGCCACGTGGGCGGGGATGATTTCATTTTCATTATTCCGATTGAGAAGATTAAAGAGGTCTGTTCTGGCATTGTAAAAGTCTTTGACCAGACTATTCCTTCCCGCTATCATGAGCGGGATTTAAGAAGAGGATACATAGAGACTCCTAACCGGGTGGGGGTGATGGAGCGCTATCCGATTATGTCGATTTCCATTGCGGTCTTTAAGAATTACGGCTCGACCTTTTCGCACATTGCCGAGATTTCGCATATGCTGGCGGATTTGAAGAAATATGTGAAGGCTCTGCCAGGGAGTAATTTTGTGGTGGAGAGGAGGAGGAGGAAGTATTAAATTTTCAATCTTCCAAACAGGACCCTCCTGAATAAGGCTTCATTTCTCTGCAATAACAAGCATTTCAAAATCTTCTGTGGTCAGCTTATCGTTTCTCGAAAAAGCTCCCAGTTTCGCTCCAAAGATTTCCATTCTCTTATACCCAAGGGTTTTCAGAAGCCAGGTTATCTCGCTGGGCACGTAATAACGCTCGTTACACTTAAGCTCCCTTTTATTGCCGGAATCGTCCTCAAAAACAACAGTGTTATGATCACGGAAAGTCATCAGATCAAAGGAACACTCCTTACACTGGGACTGGCCTTCTTTCTGCGCCGACTTATAGAATTCACTGACAGAATGAAACAGCGGGAACAATCCGTTTAATGCGGTGAAAATAAGCTTGCCTTTACTTTTAAGCGCTTTTGTTGCGCTCTTGAGGATATCAAAGTTCATCTCATCTGTTTCCATAAGAGAAAACCCGCCTTCGCATAGCATCATAGCTAGATCAAATTCGCCTTTAAACGGAAGGGCTCTTGCGTCATGTTTCTGAAAATCAATATTTATCCCCTGCTCTTTGGCTTTTTCCCTTGCTCTTGCAAGCTGTGCGTCGGATAAATCAACACCAGTCACGTTATACCCTCTTTTAGTCAATTCGATCGAATGGCGCCCAGTGCCACAACCGATATCGATGATCTTTAAAGATTTATCTCGACTGATCTCATCCTCAATAAAATCACATTCACCAAGCGTTCCTTGAACAAAACATTCCTTGTCGTATTTCTTAGCGTAATTATCAAATAATGCCTCATACCATTGTTTCATGATTATCCCTTCTCCTTCACCATGTAAGTTAGATTGACGATTGCATAGAGGTCTGTCCCGAGTTCAGGACGACACGGGCCTATACTCTCCACTCATCTAACTTCTTCAGCAGCCCCCCCTGATTATGCACCACTTCCTCCGCAATCTTGGCAATCCTTTCATGTTTCTCGTTCGGCGGCAAAGTCAGTTGCGGGACTTCGGCCAGCCTTCCGTCTGCTCCGATTATTCCGCAGATAGAAAACGCCTCATAGCGTAAAGTAAAACGGTCAATGTCTAATTCCCCTCCGAAAACCTCAGTGTGAACCACGATAAACTTTTGAGTCGTCAAAACCACCCTGAATTTCATCTGAGTAGTTTCCCCCACCATAATCGGCTTGCGGAAGAAGACCTCCTGACCCAGGTGGACGGCCTGGCGCCCGGCGAAAATAGAAGAGAGGGTGCCGGTGACCTCATCTACCACTTTTAAAATCTCTCCCCCGAACTGCATCATCAGATGCGTTGCCATATTGGGGAAGAGGATGCCTAACTGATGGACTTCTATCAGCCGTCCGTTCAAGTCCCGGTCAGCCTCCTTGAAGACGTCAGTAAATCGCGCGGAGAATTTATTATCCGGCATACTAGATTTTCAGCGCCCCGTTTTTCATAATGGTTTCACCGTCAACTATCAAGGTAGGTTTCATAATTATCCCGTCCAGATGACTTCTAACTGAAATCTTCCCGCCCATGGACATATTATCACCCAGAGCCATGTGTACGGTTCCCAGTACTTTCTCATCCTCCAATACGGAGCCGACTAATTTAGCTTTGTCATTGGTGCCAATCCCTAATTCAGCCACATTGTAAGCTAACTCTCCGGCTGAGTCCAAGAGTGCTTTGAGTTTCTTTGCCTCTGCGCCGCCTGAAATTTCGCGCACAAATCCGCTATCGACCTTCATCTTCAGCGGTTTTTTGAGTTTTCCAATGCCAGCCATGGAGCCGTCTATCACCAGGGTTCCCTGGGCAGTCCCTTCGACCGGAGCTAAGTAGGCTTCACCAGCTGGCAGATTGGAAAAATTGCCCGGCTCAAGAATCAGGCCGGTGTCTGGCTCGCATTTTCTCCCTTCAATGGACATGCTAATCTCAGTCCCAGCCGGGCTGGTCAGTCTGACCTGGCTTTTGCCTTCCAGGGCTTGGGCGACTTTGCGGCTCCTCTGAGCGATTTTTCGGTAATCTGCATTCAGGGTCCGCTTCATGGTGTCAACTGTGATGGCCGGAAGGGTAGCGATTCTGGCCCCAGCCTGGGAGGCCTCTCTTCTGGCCTGGGTATGGGACATGGATTTGCTGGTGGGAATAATCAACACCTGAAATTCTTTCATCATTCTGGCCAGGGTTTCAGATGGTTCATCGCCGTGTCTCTGTCTGGGAGTTATTTCAACTAATATCGTATGGTTGGAAATCTTCTTAGCCTCTTCAAAGAAATAATAGCCGATTTTCCTTAAGGGCTCGTCAGTTATTATTAGAACTGTCTCGTTTGGCTGCAGATTGAAGCAGTGCTTTAAAGCATTCCGGGCCGCTTTTTGCAATAAGTCCATGATTGTCTCCTAAGCGCTTTTGACTTTGCGGTAGAGGAACCAGACCACGACTAAAAATACCAGTGCCGTGAAGATTTGGGTTATGCTGTGCAGAGAGTCGGCTGAAACACCAAACCAGTTTCTCAGCCACCAGCCTTCGGTCCAGAGTTGCCACTTATCCTCCAGAGGAGATTTGAGTACTCCACCCAAAAAAGAAAGTACCAGCACAATCCCAATGCCGACTAAGGCATCGCCTGCCACCAAACCTGAGCCATAGAGGATTCCTTTGTCCTCCTGTCTCTTGAAGACCTCTCCGGCGCTCATTTTCCGGATGAGCCAGTAAACCAGACCCCCTACAAA
The DNA here is from genome assembly GCA_964399055.1 of uncultured Ignavibacteria bacterium. GTDB lineage: Bacteria > Zixibacteria > MSB-5A5 > DSPP01 > RBG-1 > CAYNPJ01. Next base: position 1,255,241 of record CAYNPJ010000001.1, on the reverse strand, counting down.
AATCGGGGTGGATAAAGCCACGGGCAGATACATTCCAATTGCAACTGGCAGAGAGGAAATGCCCAAAAGCTCAATGGAAAGGGCGATTAACATCCCCACAAAGACCAAAATCCAAGGGAGGGCCTGAGTAATCACCCCTTTTACTACTAAAGACATAATGGTCGCCTGGGGCGCTTCAAATTTGCCTCCTGGCCCGAGTCCGTATTCATTATGCAGGAGAATCACAATCCAGCCCATAAAGAAAGCCGGAGCCAGAACTCCGATGAATTCAGCTATCTGCTGTTTGCGTGGAGTTGAACCGACCAAGAAGCCGGTCTTCAAATCCTGGGAAGCATCCCCGGACATGCAGACCGCAATGCAGACGATACTGCCGACCATCATGGCTGCCACCATGGTGGCGGTTTCGCCAATTTGAGCCGGCATGCCCATGGCCACAAAAATGATGGTCGTCACCAACAGGGTTGCCAGAGTCATGCCGGATACCGGGGAAGAAGAGGAGCCTACGATACCCACAATGCGTGCGGCCACGCTGACGAAGAAAAATCCGAAAATTACGGCCAAAAGCGCTCCCATGATTCCTAACTGCGTTCCCGGCAAGAGCCAGATTACAATGGCTACTAAAAGAGAGCCGAGCAAAACCACTGACATCGGCAAGTCTAAGGCAGTCCGCTCTAAATCTCTCTGTCCTCCTTTTAAACCGTGCAGGACTTCCTGGAATCCTAATTTAAAGGAGCTAAAAATCACCGGGAAGGCTTTAATCAGGCTGACAAATCCCCCTAATGCCACTGCTCCTGCTCCAATGTAAACGATGTAATTACTTCGAATCTGTGCCGGAGTTAACTCCGAAATCGGGACTGAGGCAGGAGGAACGATGGATGTAATGAAGTTACCTAAAAAGGCAATCAGGGGCGCGATTCCCAAATAACCCATGATTGCTCCAGCTAACATCAGAGAAGCTATTCTCGGTCCAATGATAAAGCCGACGCCTAACAAGGCCGGAGAAGCCTCAATTCCCACTGAGGCACCTTTGAAAAATTTCAAATCCCAGACCGGCCTGTCAATCCCTAATTTCAAGCCGCTGACCAGAAATTTATACAGCGCTCCCAGTCCTACTCCGGCAAAGACTGTCTTGGCCTTGCTTCCGCCTTCGTCCCCGGCCATCAGAATTTCCGCACAGGCAGTCCCTTCAGGATAGGGGAGTTTGCCATGCTCCTGCACGATTAAATATCTGCGCAGGGGAATCATGAATAAAATCCCCAAGAAGCCGCCCAGAATCGAGATGATTATCACTTTCCAGATGGGAATGTTGATACCCCAGATAAGAAAGGCCGGAATGGTAAAAATCACCCCGGCAGCTAATGATTCGCCGGATGAACCTATAGTCTGCGATATATTGTTCTCTAAAATGGTCCCCCGCTTCAGCACACCTCTCAGTATGGCCATGGAGATGACTGCCGCAGGAATAGAGGCCGAGACGGTCATCCCCACTTTCAGACCCAGATAGGCATTGGCTAAGCCGAAGATAATGGCTAAAATTATGCCCAGGATTAAAGCAGACCTGGTGAACTCCGGAATATTCTGGCTGGATTTTATGAAAGGCTCATAGGCGGGCTGAACTTTCTCTGCGTTATCCGGCTTCTGCATGCTTCCTCCTCGAGGCTGAATTTGAAAATGATTTCGGTCAAGCTAAGTTTCCGCAGCTTGGCAGTCAAGAAAAAACTGTGAAATGATTCTAAATCCGCCGTACCACTGGATAAAGTAAAATCCGCTTGTTTTATGCGACAAAAGACATAAGTTGGATAGCCGAGATGAAAAAGAGTAAAAATTTAATAATTGCTCTCTGCCTCATAGCTGGCTCATTACCCTCCTTGGCTCGTGAGGCGCCGGTTGAGAAGAAGGAAATCAGCGAGCAGGCCTCTTATCAGGCTTATCATCACTTTGTCAACGGAGACCTGCTGGAGTTAGCCGGCAATCCGCAGGCCGCTGCTGAGGAATACCAGAAGGCCCTCCAGCTCAACCCCTCTTTGCACGAAGCCCGCTTTCAGCTGGCCCAGATTTTATATCGTTTGAGAGACCTGGACGGAAGCTTGGAGCAGGCTCAGCTTTTGCCCGAGGATAAGACCGAATACCTGCAGTTGAAGGGTATGCTATCCTTGTCAAAAAAGGATTATTCCCAAGCCAGGCAATATTACCTTAAAGCTCTGGAGTTGGATTCTGCTGACGTGAATACTCTCTATGCTTTAGTCCAGCTCTATCATCGCGAGAACCAGGTTGACACTGCGGCTCTGTTTCTGGAAAAGATGATTATCCTGACTCCTCCCAACAGCCAGTCCCACCAGCAGATTGCAGAATATTACTTCAAGCTGGGGAAATCAGAGAAAGCCATAAGTGAATATAACCATGCCTTAGAACTTGATTCTGCTAATTCTCAGGCCTTGGCCGGACTGGCTCTGGTCTATGAGAATCAGAGAGATTTTCGTCGGGCTCTGGATACTTATTTAAGACTGCAGGCCCTGCCCACCTCAAATCTCATGCTGAGCCAGAAAATCATAGGCCTGTATTACAATCTCAACTTGCCGGACAGCGCCATCTCTATGGCTCAGTCTGCTCTGGCTTCTTTTCCGGACGATATACCCCTGAAGAAGATTCTGGGCTCGCTCTATTTCAGCCAGGAGGATTATTCCCGGGCCGAATCGGTTTTTGTCACCATAACCGAAAAAGACCCGCAAGACTTAGATGCCGTAATTTACCTGGGGAGGATCGCCCTGGCGAAAAAGGACTACTCCTTGGCTGAGACTCACTTCCAACAGGCCATAAATTTCAATGATACTCTTCTGGAGGCCTGGTTCGGACTGGCCAACGTCTATTTGGAGCAGAAGAAATTCGGACAGGCTGAAGAGACTTTCTTGAAGAGTCTGGAAAAGACCGCTGATTCGGTCAACGTCTACATTGCTATGGGTCTGGGATATGGCCGGGCTAAACAATTCTCCCAGGCGCAGAAATATTTTGAGCAAGCCTTAAAAATAAAACCCGAAAATCCCGGCGTCATTTTAGCCTTAGGCAACCTGCATCAACAACAGGGAAAAACGCAGACCGCTGAAGATTATTTTTTGCAGGTCCTGCAATTCGAGCCGGATAATGCCACGGCCCTGAATAATTTGGGCTATCTCTGGGCGGAGCAGGGCACCAACTTAGACAAGTCTTTGGAAATGATTGGACGCGCCTTACAACAGGAGCCCAATAATCCCGCCTTTCTGGACAGTTACGGCTGGAATCTGTATAAAATGGGGCGCCTGCAGGAGGCGGAAGAATATCTCACAAAGGCTAAAGACCTCCTGTCGACTGATCCGGAGGTTCATATTCACCTGGGTGAATTGTATCAAAAGCTGGGCAAAACCAAAATGGCCCAAGAGTGCTGGAAGAAAGCCTTGGAGTTAGACCCGGAAAACCAGAAGCTGAAGGAAAAGCTGAGCAGTTCGACGAAATAGACTCAAGGATTGAAAAAAAACTCTTTTAAGCTCTTCCTGCTGGCGATAATTCTCATCTCAGCCTGCGCCAAACGCGGATTCCCTCCGGGCGGGCCGGTTGACGTGGTATTTCCTTCTATTCTGAGCACTCTTCCCGCAAACAAGGCACCTAATGTGTCTCTCACTGCCGAAATCCTGATTCAATTCAGCGAAAAAATGAACCGCCAGAGCGTGGAGGAGGCGCTCTATATTTCTCCGGTCATCTCTTACAAACTGAAATGGAAAGGAAATGCTCTAAACATTAAACCGGAAGCCTCCTTGAAGCAAGATCAGACCTATGTGGTAAGCCTCGGTCCGGGCTGTCAGGATTTACAGGGGAATCGACTGTCAAGCACGTTCACTTTTGCCTTCTCTACCGGAGTATCTCTGGATACCGGCTCAATCTCCGGCTTCACGGTTCAGGATGGAAAGTTACAGTCTGGAATATCTGTCTGGGCTTATCGATTAAATAATAGGGCAGAAACAATTCTGCCCTGGGAGAGAAAACCGGACTATGCCACCCAGTCCGGCCAGGATGGCACTTTCAGATTAGACTATCTCGGCGCAGGAAAATATGGAGTTTTTGCCGTCAAAGATATGAATCGCAATCTGCTCTGGGACCCGGCTGCCGAGCCTTTGGGAATTAGCTACAGAGAGGTCAATTTGGATTCTTTGGAGAACTTGGTGGAAGGACTTTCTTTTGTATTGGCCAACCGAGACACAACTTCCTTAGCCCTGCTCAACTGCCAGATGCTTGACCGTTACACTATAAAACTTTCTTTCTCCAAGAATCTGTCCGTCCAGAGAACGGATAAGATTGACATCCGGTTAATATCTGCTTCGGGTGAGACTTTGATACCGGAGAAGATTTATCAGGTTAAAGGACAGGAGAAATCCATATTTCTTCAGATGAAGGAACTCATTCCCCAGACAAAATATATTCTTAAGATTGTAAAGCTATTTTCGAATGAAGGAACAAATATTCAAGAGAATGCCGATTCCTGCCAGTTCGTAGCTACAGATGCTCCCGACATAGTACCTCCGGAGATAGCAGCCCATTATCCTGTGGCAAACGCCAGCAGCGTTCCCTTAGATTCAAATATACTGCTTTACTTTTCTGAATTGATGGATGAGAAGTTAAATTCAAGTAGATTCACAGTTGAAGATTCTGCCGGACAGGGCATAATCGGCAATTTGTCCTGGCTGGATGAATTAACCTTGAATTTTGCTCCTGCTCAATCTTTGTTTTCAGATATGAAATATGAGGTCAAAATATACCGAGATTTGGCCATGGATTTGGCAGGCAACTTTTTAAAAGACAGCCTGATAAGCTTTAGTTTTAAAACTCTGGATACCGAGAAGACCGGCTCTGTAACCGGAGGCGTAAGATTCAGCCGAGACAAGTTCTTAGGCAAAATAACCTTGGATTTAGCCGGATTAGATAATAATGAACATTATCAAAGTTCTCTATCTTCTGGCGATACTTTCACCTTTACTCAGGTTATGCCCGGCAATTACACTCTCTCCGGCTTTGTCGATTTTGACGAAAACGGCGCTTATTCGTTCGGAAACGTTCAGCCTTTTACTCCGGCAGAGCCTTTTGCCATCCATCCGGATACCATCTTGGTGCGTTCGCGCTGGACTACTGAGGGTATTACCCTGGAATTTTAATTTAATAAATCCCTTCCAACCCGCATAAAATCTCAATTTTTCCTTTGACATAGCCTTAGAAAGCTGTTAAAATAAGGCGGTTTTACCGGTTTGGGATATCACCAGGGATTATGAGAAATAATTTAAAGCGGTGCCTGCAAATCAGCCTGAATTTCTTAATTCTCTTGTCATTATCTAAACTCTCTCTGGCAGAGATAAGAGATTTCAAAATAGAGGCTTATTTTTTTCAAAAAGTAGGGGAACCTTTTCCTCTGTATGTCAAGGATGCAGTAGATGAATTCGGAAATCCTGCTTCCGGAACAGTACTGGTAAGGATTAAAGCAGGAGATGGATTGTCGCCGGATAGTTTTCCTCCGGTTTTGAATCCTATTGTAGTGAGCAATGGAGCCGGCTTGGCCTACCAGGTATTGACCAATGTGGCCCCTACTATTTTCGAAGGCGTAGCAGACACAGTGGTGCGGATTTCTAACACGATTTTTGTGACTGCCGGACCTCTGCATCACTTCAGTCTGAACATTAATTCCCCTCAGACCAGCGGCCAGCCTTTTACAGTACCATCCTTAATGACAGCTAAGGACATGTACGGCAATCCGGTGGTCAGTTTTGATGCAGGGGCAGATTCGGTGGTCATTTCTGTCTCTGATTCCGGAGAGATGTCAAATCATGTTTTCAGAACTACCCAGGATTTCATTCTGGGCGTGGCTGATTTGTCTCAGAAACAGACTACTTATACGGGAAGGGGAGGCTTTTTGACTTTTCAGTCTCAGAGTTCCTCAGGCAAGACTGGCATAAGTAATACAATATTAGTGAGAAGTCTCAGAATTGAGAGTGTGAATGTTACTCCCGGCTCGGTTAATCGAGGGGATACTTTAACTGTAACGGTGCGGGTCTTTAACACGGCTGATATCTCGGGAACCGTTACTGATATTAATTTGGATTTTAGCCAAGGGGACCTTCCCCTTGAAATCTTGAATGCCTCTCTCCCTCATACCATATCTGCCAATTCCAGTTTTGATTACCAGCTAAGGGTCATAATCCCGCCGGAATACTCTGCCGGAACCTGTCAGGTCTCCTGTCAGATGGCAGGCTTATTCGGGAGTTATGTGATTCAGGACAGCTTGAGTGAGGCGGGGAGTTTTCAGGTACTGGGAGGGGTGCGTCTGGAATATGTAAAGGGGAGTTTGCGTCCTCAATACCAAATCGTTGAACAGTTTTCGCCTTCTTTCTCTCTAAGAGTATCATATACCGCACCCACATTCTCCGCTCTCGATACGACCAGCTATATTTATATGTCGGATACAGAAGGCAATCAGATAGTATCTTATCTTCGTACTAATGCAATTCTTGCCCCTCCAGAAGGCACAGTAAATCTCTATTTTAGTCCCAGATCGAAACTGCCTATACCTGTTTTAGAACCTGGCAAATACCCTTTAACCTTAGTTATACACGGTCTGGAAGACGGAAATCTGCCTTTCAGCGATTCAATACTCTTACCCGATTCAGTCGAACTCAAAGAAGTTGTTCTGCTCGAATATGTGGCGGAAAGTTTTGAGCCGGATACAGCTACCGCAGGCGATACCGTAACTTTTTCATTTGAAGTCCGCAACCCTACTGATTCTAATATCACATTGAGTTTAGCTAGTCATATATTCTTCATTGAATCACAAAATAATAAGTTATATAGTTTCGATGCTAGATTAGAACCGGATAGCTCTGAATCTACCAAGAGTGTCTCTCCTGGAATACAGAAACTTTTGTGTCAAAAGATTTCTGTTCCTAAGGAGGTTGCCTGGGGTCCTTATGATCTTCACGCAGATCTTTTATATGTGGTTGTGCCCTATAATTTATATTTTTCAAAAGAATTGAATACTCTGGGTGAACAACTGTATGTTAATCCTCCGGCCAACATTCAGAAGTTATCTGTGGAACTCACACCTCTGGCTGACCAATTCATTCCCCTGGCCGACAATATCCCCTTATTTAAACTCGCCCTCAGTAATCAAGACCCCAATACCTTTCACTCCATCATCTTAAACGGCTTCACCCTCGGTTTTGGCAGTGCCTCCGCTCAGGAACTTTTAGCCAGTTATTCTGCCCAGGTTGTCACCAGAAACTGGAACATCGAGTATCCCTCAGTCTCCGGCGCTAAAGCAGTAGTTGAATTTCCTGAGCCTCTGATTCTCGCACCCTATCAAGAGGATACAATTGTCTTTTATGCCACATTTAACCCAGAGGCAAATACCAGCAGCTTTGTTCTGACTCTGGATGCTTCTGATTTCCAGCCCCGGGATTATTTCGGCGGTCAGACCGGTGTTCCCGTGCCGGTAACCTCGCCTTCTGGAGAAGTTTTGAATTACCAGTCCCCGGTTTTTTCGCTCTTATCCGACTCATTCAAACAATCAGCCAGTGTTTTCCCCAATCCTTTCAATCCGGATAATCAGCAGGCTACCATTATTTATAATGCCAGCCCTCCGGCCCGGGTTTCTTTGGATATATTCACTCTCACCGGAGAAAAAGTTCTGAGCCTGAAAAATCCGGAAGGGACATCACAGTTCCTATGGGACGGAAAAAATGAAGTAGGCAAGAGGGTTCTCTCCGGCGTTTATCTGGGATTACTGAAAAACCATCAATCCGGCGAAGAAGTGAAATTGAGAATCGGGGTGGTGCGTTGACATTTATTGCTTTGAAAAGAGTTCTCTTTCCAATTTTCTGCTTGGGTCAGATAATTCTGTTACTGCTTTCAAGCTCAGCCTTGGCAGATTCAGAAGGGGGAAGAGAGAACCTTTTTCTCTTAGGCGTAGATGCCAGAGCCTTGGGGATGGGGGGAGCTTATGTATCGGTCACAGAGGGAGCTTCATCTGTTTACTGGAATCCGGCTGGTTTAGCTTTGTTGGATAGGGGAGAAGCTTCATTTTTACACGTGAGCCTGTGGGAAAATACTTATTATGACTTTTTGAGCGCGGCCTATCCTACTCTTGATTTCGGAAGTTTCGGAGTGGGCGCCATTCGTTTGGGAAGCTCGGATATTGACCGCAGAGACTTAAACAATTTAGACCTGGGGAGTTTTGACAACACCCAGATGCTTTATATTATCTCTGCTGCTTCCAGTTTTCCTTTTTACACCAAAGGAGGATTGAGTTTCAAAATTTATAATCACTCCATAGCCGGAAATTCAGCCACCGGAATCGGATTGGATTTAGGGATTCTGGCCACGCCCAATCCGCATTTCAGCTGGGGAGTAAACCTGCAGGATTTGCTCGAGCCGACTTTGCAGCTACAAAACTCAAAAGAGAAAATTCCTTTCAATCTTAAAGCCGGTATGAGTTACAATCAGAATATAGGCCCCCTCAGTATTCTTTTAGCGACTGACATCGACCAGACTCGCAGCCGTCAGATTGAACTTCACTTTGGCGGAGAGATAGGTGTGGAGAATCTCGTCTTTCTACGAGGCGGATATGACCGCGGTTATGGCACTGTGGGGGCTGGTTTTAAATGGAACTGGGTTAGGGCTGATTATGCCCTGAAAGGACATCCGGATTTAGAAGAGACTCACCGCTTTTCCCTGACAATTCAGTTTGGAAATTCAATCGAGCAGAGGCGTCTAACTAAAGTGGAAACCAGCCGTGGGCAATATGAATTGGTCAGTCAGAAGGAAAGAGATAGACGAGTTCAGAACTTCCTTAACGAAGGCAGGCAGCATGAAGCCAAAGGTGATTTAGTCGCTGCTTTGGAAGCTTACAACAAAATTTTGGCTTTAGAGCCTCAGAATAAATTTGCTTTGGACAAAGCTGAGCAATTGCGTCAAAAACTGCAAAAGAGAGCCGCTCAGCCGGCTATGGAGCTTGAAAAAGTATCCCAGTCTCAGATTTCTCTTAATCGGGCTAAAGAATTATACCAGAGAGGAAGCTATAAGTTAGCTCATGAACGAGTTCAAGAAGCGTTGAAAATATCCCCGGATAATGCCGAGGCCCTCAAGCTGCAAAGTGAGATAAAATTATCCTTGGCAAATCAGGTTATGTCCCTGGAAGAGGAGGCAAAGAAGTCTTACAACTCAGGCAATGTCCAGCAGGCGATATTATTCTGGAGCCGAATATTGGAACTGGATTCTACTAACCAGTCTGCCGTGCAAGGTTTGAAACAGGCCGACCGCCAGGTGCGCTTGAATGCCCACATTAAATCCGGTCTGGAGTATTTCAATGCCGGCAACTTTTCCTCTGCTCAACGAGAATTCTATTCAGCTCTGTCGATTTCCCCTAACGACCCGGTGGCCACTGATTATATTCAGAAGGTACGAGCCAAGTTAGAAAAAGCCACCACCTTAGAAGATATCAAACAGGACCCTCAAATCTGGCAGCTCTATCAATTAGGACTGGAGCGCTATCAAAAAGGGGACTATCAGGGCGCCATCCAGGCCTGGGAGGAAGTGCTGAAGGTCTATCCTGATAACCAGAACACATTGCGCAACCTCGAACAGGCCAGACTCAGACTAAAGTGAGGCAAGTTTAACAGGGATGTTCAAGAAACCGCCCAAAGAAATAATCTCCACTTTTCCTGCCCGCTTAGAAAGTCTCAAAGAAATTCTAAGTTTTGTAGGCGAAATCGGTCAGAAAACTCCTTTCTCAGAAAGGGAAGTGAAAAGTTTCCAGTTGGTCACTGAAGAAATCTGCACTAACATTATCAGACATGCCTACTTATATTCGCCCGGAGAGATAACGATTAAGGTTTCCCTTTTTTCCGACAGACTGGCTTTAACCATTATCGACCAGGGCAAGCAGTTCGACCCTACTAAATTAGAAGATTCCACCTTAGAGCAACAGGTTCAGACTCAGCGAAAAGGCGGCCTGGGCCTGCGATTGATGAAGAAACTGATGGATGAAGTTGATTATAAGTATGAAAACAAACAGAACCAGCTCACCCTGATTAAGAGATTCCCCGGAGTTGCCCGAGAAAAAGAGCCGGTCATCAAGAAACGCTCTTTAAGGGCAAAGATTTTGGCAGGCGCAGTCACCATATGGCTGGGACTGGTATTAGTGCTTTATTTCACCTGGGGGAACAAGATTGAATCTTCAGTAAAGGAACGCGTATTGTGGAACAGCGCCGAATGGGCCAATACCTTAGCCGGAAACTCAGCTGAAGCGCTTCTGGTAGGCGACGACTTAAGTCTGGCTGTTCTCACTGCTAACTTTGTCAAAGGCAAACCCGATCTGGTCTATGTCTACATAGTCGATAGTCTGAATACTATCTGGGTAGCTTATCCGAACCCGTCTGAAGTATTAAGTCAATGGGTGTTACCCGGGCAACTGAGGCAAAACGATTCAAAACCCCACGAATATAGCCATCCCAATTTCGGGAGGGTCTACCAATTTACCTCTCCGGTCAAATCACAGGAAAGACTAATTGGCTCCGTACATCTGGGATATTCTGTCCTAGGAGTCAAGGCCGAAATTGTTGCAGCCAGCCGCGATTGGCAGATTATGACCCTGTCGATTTTCTTAATCGGCCTCCTGGGCATTCTATCAGTTTCTTATCTGGCTGCCTGGCCGATGAGGCTATTAAGAAAGAGGATTGAGCAGACCGGAGAGGTAACTTTGGCACCGGTCCGAACCGCTGAAGACTATGAGATAGACCAGATTCTCAAAATATTTCGCCAGACCGCCAGTAAGATAAGAGTAGCGCAGAAAGTCACTTCAGAGCAGGAGTGGCAGAAAAAGGAATTTGAGCTGGCGCAGGAAATCCGGCAGAGCCTGGTTCCCAAAGAGATGCCCAGACCGAAAGGAGTGCAGATTGCCAGTTTGTACAATGTGGCTCGCGAAATCGGAGGAGACTATTTTGACTTCATTAAAATTGACGAAAATAATCTGGGGATTGCCGTAGCCGATATAGCCGGCAAGGGAGTCTCGGCATCCCTGATAATGTCTGCCATCCGGACTGCTCTGCGTCTGCAGGCCAAACAAAGCAAAAACCCGGCTGAAGTGTTGGAAAAGGTGGATTCCTTTATCTCCGGCGACATGCCTAAAGGAGTCTTTGTCACCATGTTCTATGCGGTGATAAACTTAGATACTAAAAGTTTAGCCTGTGCCTCAGCCGGACATAATCCGGCCTATCTCTTGCGCACTGAAGAGAACAAGCTGATGCGCTTACATCCCCGGGGACTCCCCTTGGGTCTGAAGTTATCAGACAGTCAGCAGGGTCGGGAGACCATCACTTTGCCATTAGTACAAAATGACCTGCTGGTTCTGTACACCGACGGCATCACCGAGTGCCGCAATCGCGCAGGCGAACAATTCGGCGCCAATCGCCTGACAGAATTCATTCAAGCCCAGGCTCATTTATTACCAGCAGAGATGGTCATCAGTTTAGAACAAAGGCTGAACCAGTTTTCAGAAAATCTGGAACCCAAGGATGATATTACTCTAGTGATTCTTAAATTAGGCGAGGTTACAGAATCACCAGAGCCGGGTTCCAGAAAGCTGATTCTTAAACCTCAACCGGAATCAGAAGAATCTTCGGTTGAGAAAAAAGAGGGGAATGTCCACATCGCTGAGCCAAGAGTTCAGGAATCAGCATCTCCTTCGGAAAACTTGCCTGATATTCACAAGCCGATTGACAATTGAGTTCATTTCGTATTTAATTATTTTTCATGACGGTAAAATCTGAGAGTTGCCTGGCTAAGATTTAAGCGACGGGAATAAAGATGAGCCCCTTAGACGACTTAAGAATCTCAGTATCTCAGACTGGAACTGACGGCGAGGTTATGGTCCTCCGCCTGGATGGGGTCATCGACACTTTGACTGCGCCTAGTTTAGACCAGGCCTTAAGCCAGCTTCTGCAGCAGAACAGGTATAAAGTAGTCTGCGATTTGGCCGGGGTTAATTATGTCTCCTCTGCCGGATGGGGGGTTTTTATCTCCCACATTAAAGAAATCCGAGACAAGCAGGGGGATTTGAAACTGACCCGACTGCAGCCTGATGTCTATGAAATATTCGAGCTTCTGGAATTCGATACAGTAATCAAATCTTATCCGGGTTTAGACCAGGCCGCTGGTGATTTCGTTCAGAATGCGGCTCCTTTTCAAGAAAAAGCCAGCTCTCTTTCAGTTGAAACCATCGCCATTCCTGAGCCTGAGACCGTAATAGAGCCAGAGGCGGTTAGGCCAGGCGCAATTACAATAAAAAAGCCGGCTGTTGAACCGCCTACTCTGGAAGACAAAGTCCTGGCTCTGGTGGCTGAAGACCCGCTTTTGAGAATTCGGGAAATAAAAACTCAACTGCAGACTCCTCGTTTCGGCGAGAAAAAAAGGTCGTCCTGGAAAATATTTTTCATCTTGAAAAGCCATGGCCTCTTGCGGCTACGCAGTCGTTGTCTTTACGCCCGCCAGTCTAAGAAAAGTTTTTAGGCCAGCCTCCGATATCTATAACATAAGGTCTCGATTGAGGCTAAGAGTATAGCTATGTCACATTCACACGAAGAAGACTTATTATTTTTCGGGCAGAGTATTTCCACTTTAACGGAATCTGCCTCAGCTCCATCTATTAAACAGAAAGCCAGCTTAAAGTGGAAAGGGCACTTTTATGTCCTGGAGTCTAATTACGACTCAGAGGAGCAGCAAGTCTGCCTGGGCATAGCCCGCGATGAGGCTCTGCTTTTCTATCAGCCGACTGAGCTGATTGCCGCGGACCTGAAAAAATCGCTGGAGGAACAGGTAAAACTGGTTCTGGAAAGAGAGCTGGATAATCTGCAGTCCGCCTTTCGTCTCACTTCCTGGATTGAAAAAGAACCGCGCCTGCTGAATGGAGTGGGACTCTATTTCTACATCAGAAATCTCTGGCCTGAGGCAGAGGAGCTTTTCTTGCTGGCACTAAAGCGCCGCTCAGATTTTTCAGAGGCTTACAAGAATCTCAGCCAGGTTTACCTGAAAATGGGCCGGCCTCAGAAGGGAGTGGAGCTTTTGGAGAATGCCGTGCGCCTGAATCCTGCCTTTGCCGACCTGCACAACGCCTTAGCCTGGGTCTATCTTGAATCCGGCAGAGCTGCCCAGGCCAAGGTCCATCTGGAACAGGCTCTCAAGATTAATCCTGACTATCAGGAAGCGCATTTGAATCTTGCTCTCTATTATCTGCAGAGTATTATGCACTCGGCCGCTGATTTTCAGACCCCGGCGCCGGCGGAAGCGACCCAGGCGCTGCTCCAGGCAGCCAGACAAGACTCCGGGCTGGCTGACAAGGTGCGGAAAATAGCCAGCTGGGATGATGCCTCCCGGCTTTATCTTATTTTGAAGGACAGGCACAATCGGCGAGATACCACCAATCTTTTGGCTTTATGTGAACTGCTATATGCCAGATTCCTGAAAGACACAGAAAACTTGAGTGACAATATTCTGGGTTTTCATACAAGCTGGTTGGAGGAAAAAGTGGAGCGCGGATTCGACTATCCGGACTTGCGCAATTACTTGGGGGTTTTTTATGCCTATCAGTATTGCCTTTCGGCAACTTCGGTTGAGCAAACATTGCAGAATGACCACTCCTCTGAATCGAACATCCTAAAGAAAAGTCTGGGAGAGCTGAAAAGACCCTTCCTGCAGATTTGCAAGGAGTTAAAAGTCTAAAATGTCAGAACAAAAAGCCAAAGGGATAGTCCAGAATCTTAACCGCACTCTCTTAAAGAGTATTCACAATTTTGAGAAAGCTCTCTCCAAAAACCCTTCTTTGAATAAGTCCCGCAATAACTTAGAGTTGATTAAAAGGCTCCAGAAGAAATTTCAAAATAAGCTGACTGATACGGGAAGTTTTCTGTTTACAGAGCGGTAGAATATCGTATATTATTAATCTGAAATCACTTTTTGATATTATAACTCTATGAGATTAAAATCTATCAGCTTAATTTCTCTGATAATAGTATTTTCGTGCCAGGGGACAGTCTTAGGGCAGGAATACAAAATAGGCCCCGAGGACGTGATTAAAGTCACCTTCTGGCAGCAGCCGGATTTGAACACCGTGGCCAAGGTCACTCAGGACGGCAGAATCTCCCTGCCGGTGGTCGGAGACCTGCAAGCCAGCGGGCTGACTACTGAGGAGCTCTCCCAGATTATATTGGACAAAATCTCCTTCTATAACCGGAACATCTCCCAGGCCACCGTAACAGTACTGGAGTACAACAGCCAGAAAGTCTTCATCCAGGGACAGGTGGTCAATCCGGGCAAATATACCTTTGAAGTCATTCCCAGTCTCTGGGACTTAATCCGCGAAGCCGGAGGGCCAACCGAATCTGCGGATTTGTCCCGGGTAGAAGTGATTCACGGCAGCGGCATTCAGGCCGGCCAGCCAGAAGTAGTCAATCTCAAAAAACTGCAGGAAAAAGGGGAGTTGGACAAACTTTCAAATCTCAAGCCTGGAGTGCTGGTCAATGTTCCCCGCCTTCCCTTGGGGATTCAGGCGGACAACATAACCGGTCCGGCTTATACCGGTAAGAATGTGTTCTATGTCTACGGCCAGGTGGCCAAGCCAGGTATGTTCCCTCTGGAGACAACCATTGACGTTTTAGAAGGGTTAGTCCTGGCAGGAGGCCCCACTCCCAACGCCAATTTGAAAAACGTAAAGGTAGTGGTGAAAAGCGCGGGCAATTCTCAGGTTTATACCCTAAATATGGAAAGATATACCAAGCAGGGAACACCTAAAAGATTTATTCTCCACCCTGAGGATACGATTATTATTGACGCCAAAAGGCGGAGTTTTCTGGGAACCCTCTGGAGCGGTGCCCGAGACGTTTTTCCTTTTGCCGGTGCCATTGCCAGCATCATTCTATTAGCCAGATGACCAATCAGGCTGATAAGACTCACCATCGCTTAGACCTAAGCGACATCTGGGCCATCCTTAAGAAGCGCAAGCTCCTATTATTTCTTCCTTTTTTGACGGTCCTGATTACGGTAATGGGATTCAGTTTCCTGATTACCCCGGTCTATGAATCATCCACCACCATTCTGCTGGGTAAATCCCAGCTGCTCTCTCGCTCCATAGAGAGCATCTTGCCAGGGGAGCCCGGGTATCTGCCGGGTCAGACCGAACAGAGGCTGGCCACCATTCGCAGTCAAATTCTCTCTTCCGGCTTTTTGATCAGGCTGATTCAGGACCTCAAACTTGACCAGCAGCAGGCAATTCAGAATGCGGCCCAATCCGCAGTAAGAGATTTCCCCGGTTACAGTGTGGAAGAAATTAAGTACATTCTGCTCATAGACAGGTTGAGAAGAAACATCTATGTCCGCTTTCGGGGTGAGAATTTGGTGGAAATAGTCAGCCGCTCTAACAGTCCCCAGAGAGCGGCAGAAATGGCCAAGACTCTGGCCAATATTTTTATCGAAGAAAATCTGAGGTACGAGCTGATCGGGGTGAGGGAAGCTCTGGAGTTTTCAGACGAACAGCTGACTATTTACAAGCGTAAGTTAGACGAGTCCGAGGAGAAACTGAAGAATTTCAAACAGCAGGCCATTCGGCTCAATATCAATGAAGTCAGCACTAATTCAGCTAATATCCGGGAGATTGCCTCTGAGGCGGACGCCACCCGGATTGAGCTAAACAGCTTGCGTCAGCAGCGTAGCCAGCTCAAGCAGACCCTAGAGATGGCCGGCCTTTCTCAGTACTTCAAATACAGCTCCAGCCGCCTGGAGACTCTTAAAACCCGGCTTTCTAATTTAATCAGCGACTACACCACCCTTTTGACCAAATACTCCTGGAGAGATGCCCGGGTGATGAGTCTGACCAATCAGACCAAATCTATCTTAGATGAGATTCAAAAACAGATTGAAACCGACCTCAACTCCATTGAACCTACCTCGGATAGGAACTTAATCAACAATTTGAATGAGTATCTCTTTTCCGCCTACAAAGAGATTTTTCTGCAGAAAAAACAGGAAGTCTTAAATAACGTGGTGGAGAATTTAAAGAGAATCCTATCCAAACAGCCGGATTATGAGATGACCTTAGCCAACCTGGAAAAGGAAGTGGAGTCCAATCGCAAGCTCTATGATGCCTTTGTCCAGCAGGCTCAAGGCTCTCAGATTTCCCAGCAGGTCCAGCAGAAAGAGGCGGAGAGCAAGTATCGGGTCTTAGAGCCGGCC
This sequence comes from uncultured Ignavibacteria bacterium, assembly GCA_964399055.1. Lineage (GTDB taxonomy): Bacteria > Zixibacteria > MSB-5A5 > DSPP01 > RBG-1 > CAYNPJ01. The sequence continues at coordinate 1,238,954 of CAYNPJ010000001.1, read as the reverse complement.
AACGCCCCCTTAAAGCCGGTCAAGCCCAATCGCCCCCGGGTGACTATTTTCGGCATCGCCTTGGGTCTGGCAGTCGGATTGGGGAGCGTGATTATGGCCGAGATATTGGACCACTCTTTCCGCAAAGTGGAAGAGGCTGAAGAATATCTCCAGCTGAAAGTGGTAGGGACCATCCCTCGCATCGAAAGCGCGGCAGTATCGGCGACATCTTCAAAAACTAAGTTAATTACTACAACCGCTTTGGTGGTTCTATCCCTAACCTTGGTCTTTCTGATATTTAAATTCGCCACGTCTTAAAAGCCATAACTTTTGTCAATCAATCGGAGTCGATTGCTTTAGGGATTAAGTCTTATTATACTATAAAAATATGACCAGTCCGGTGCTGACCAGCAGACTCTACCGCCAGGGACAGGAGTATCTGCTCCAGACTTCCTGGGTAGAGACCCAGAAGAAAATCATCACCAGCCTGTTTAGTGAGGGAAAATTTCTCTCCCAGCAGGCCTTTGAATGCGCCAATGGAACAGAGACGGAGGACCTGGCCACGCTCCTGAAAACCTTACACCAGAATAAATTCCAAGAGACCAGCCGGCTGTTTGAGCTCTCTGAACACCCCAATGGCCAGCATGATGAAGCCGAGGTTCGCTTCCTCTTGGGGGAGGCTTTTTATCAGCAGGGATTGCTGTATGAAGCGGGTGTAGAGTTACAGAAATCTCTGGAAATAGCCCAGGACAACCCGTCAGCCATCAGGCTCTTAGCCCAGGTCCATATAGAAATGCAGAATTTTATACAGGCAGAAGCCCATTTACAACAAGCCTTGGAAAAATACGCCAAGTATGCCGATTTAAGATTGCTCTTAGCCGAGACTCTGGCCGGCCTGGAAAGATATTCAGCCGCAGTCGAGCAAATCCAACAGGCTCTGGCAATCAACCCCTATTATGCAGAGGCGCATTTCAGGCTGGGGCTGATACTGGTTCAGAATAAGGTTCGCCGCAAGGAATTTGAGCTGACGACTGACTATCCGGCCCGGGCGGTTCAGTCTCTGGAGCGGGCATCCCAGCTAAATCCGGACTATGCAGGTCTGCTGTTTCAACAGGGCCTGGTCTTGCTTCGCAAGGGAAATAATGAAGAGGCTCTTAAACATTTCCTGAAAGCCGGCCAGAGAGAGCGGAGCCATTACCGCAATTATCTGCATGAATATTACTTAAAATACATCGCCCAGAACGGAGCCTTAGACGAAAAGAGTCTCTCCCGCCAGATAAAATCCCTGCAGAAGTTGGTGGAGCAGAATCCGGCTTACGCTGATTTACACTTTCAACTGGGCACGATTTACATGCTCTTGTGTCGATATATTACTCAGAAGGCGGTTTTGGAGTACGGGAAAGCTCTAAAGCTTAATCCGAATTACAAAAAAGCCCAGAGAAACATGAAACTGTGCGAAAACGACCTGAAAGGCATAGACCTTTTGCTAAAAGCCATGCTTTAAGGAGGGGAGAGATGAAAAAACTATTTTTGACAGCCGGGGCGATTTTGACGGTATGGTGGGGGAGCGCACTAGCTCAGACACAAACCGGCAGACTCTTTCTCAAAGTCTCAGACGGCTATTCGGAGATTGAAAAATTACAGCTGCAGATTGTCTGTTTAAGAATCGAACTTCAGGAAAGAGAGCGCCTCAAGGAATTCCAGTTTCACCAGTTAGCCCAGGAGATTAACCGGCTTCAGAACCGGGTGGACCTGAAGGAAAAACCAGGCGTGGATTTGAGCAGCCTGGAGGTCTTCAACTACTCCCTGGCCGGAATTGCCATTGACGAAGAGAACCAGGAGGTGGCAGTTTTTATTTTGGCCAACCAGAAGTATCTCCGTCAGAAATCCGAAGTGGAACAGAAGAGATTTCTCTCTGATTGTTTTCGGCTGATTTCCCAGAAGCTCTCTAAGGCTTTCGTCGATTTTGACGAATATCGCGACTTAGTAGTGAAATTCTACCCTCTGGACTATGAAGCCGAGCCCTTCGTGGTGTATAAGGAGGGCGGTTATATCTGGAGTCCGGTGCGGTAATTTCTTCTGATAATTTCTAAAGTGAAAAAACAAGCTCCGCCGCCCCGCTATCAAAAGTCCATTTTGCAACTCTACGACAAGGAGTCTCCTGCTGCCACTGAATTTCGCCGGCTCTACTCCAATCTCCGGCACTCGGACGGTTTTGCGGCTTTAAAATCGCTTTTGATAACTTCGGCCACTTCCGAAGAGGGGAAGAGCCTGGTGGCCAGCTTCCTGTCCATTACCATATCCCAATATCACAACTGTAAGACCCTCTTAGTCGACTCGGACATGCGCAAGCCGGTTATCCACCAGCTCTTTAATCTGGAACAGAAATTCGGACTGGCTGAAGTATTAGAAGAGAAAAAGCCGCTCAAAGAGTGTTTCAAGAAGACTCCCTTAAGCAACCTGCAGGTTTTAACCAGCGGAGAATCACACCGTACTGCCACCGAGCTTTTGGATTCTCCCCATCTGACCGAGCTCTTCGAGGAGATGAAATTCTATTTTGATTTAATCGTCATTGATTCGGCCCCGGTCATTCCAGTAAGCGATGTCATGGTCTTGCTCCCGGAAGTGGAAGGGACTTTAATGGTGGTCAAGGCCGGAGCCACACCCCGCGAGGTGGTTAAGCGGGCCCTGGAATTGGTCCAAAACTCCGGGGGCAAAATCCTGGGGGTAGTGATGAACAATTTAGCAGGGGTCTTGCCTTATTACTATAACTATACCTATTACGGATACCATTATGGCTATGGCGGCAAGAGGGAAAAAACCACGGCGAAATCCGCCGGCCAGTAGCCGATTATTCTAATAGTGTCACTGAAATTAAAATGAGCGTCTATTTAGTGACCGGCGGGGCAGGTTTCATCGGCTCTCACATTGTGGCCGAGTTAGTCAGAAGAAAACAGACCGTCCGGGTCTTGGATAATTTTTCCACCGGCAGGCGACAGAATTTAAAGGAATACTTAAACAAGATAGAGCTTATCGAAGGAGATATTCGGGACATGGGCCTGCTGAAAAAAATCACCCAGGGCGCAGATTTCGTGCTCCATCAAGCCGCCTTGCCCTCGGTGGAGCGCTCGGTCAAAGACCCGCTGACTACCAATGAGGTCAATGTCAATGGCACATTGAACCTTCTGGAAGCTTCCAAATTGAACAAGATTAAAGTCTTCGTCTTTGCCTCCAGTTCGTCAGTCTATGGCAACACCCCCAAACTGCCCAAAAGAGAAAGTATGCCTCCGGACCCGCTTTCTCCTTATGCTCTTTCGAAATTAGCAGGAGAAAGATACTGCAAGCTCTTTTTTGAGCTTTACCGGCTCAACACCGTTTCCTTGCGCTATTTTAACGTCTTTGGCCCCCGGCAGGACCCGCATTCTCATTATGCGGCGGTCATCCCCAGATTCATTCTGGCTCTGGTAAAAGGAGAATCTCCCACCATCTACGGAGACGGGCGCCAGTCGCGTGATTTTACTTACATAAGCAATGTTGTCAGGGCCAATCTATTAGCCTGTGAGAACAGGCATGGACGGGGAGAGGTAATCAATGTAGCCTGTGGAAAGAGGTTTTCCGTGAATCGGCTGTATAAAGAGCTCAGTCGAACCCTGGGCAATCATAGCCGACCTGTTTATACCAAGCCCCGACCCGGGGACGTGCGCCACTCCTTAGCCGACATCTCCAAATCCAGGAAACTGCTCAAGTATTCCGTTGAGGTCGAATTCAGCGCCGGATTGAAAAAGACCATTGACTGGTTCTTGACGCACCGCAACTACTGGGAAGACTGAAATCAGCCTATGCCGCATATACTCACCGTGGATGTGGAGGACTGGTTCCACACCCAGGCCTCCAGCCAGGCTGTCTCTCTAAAAGAATGGGAAGATTACCCGGTTCGAATCCATAATAATACTGCCCGGCTGTTAGAGCTCTTTGCCCGCTATCAGGTAAAGGCTACTTTTTTCGTCTTAGGCTGGGTGGCAGAGAAATTTCCAGATATCGTGGAAAATATTTTGAAATCAGGGCACGAAATCGCCTCCCACGGCTATTCACACCAGTTGATTTACAAACAAAGCCTGGAAGAATTTCAGGAAGACTTAGGCAAGAGCCTGCAGACCTTGGAAAAGATAGCCGGCCAGAAAATAATCGGCTACCGGGCTCCCAGTTTCTCGATTCGGCAGGGGAATAACTGGGTCTTTGACAAACTCTATGAGCTGGGAATTCGGTATGACTCTTCTATTTTTCCCGTCTGGCACGACCTGTATGGCATTCCTTCTGCTCCACGTTTTCCTTTTCCGATCAGGCTACAAGATAATCAGGTCATCTGGGAATTCCCTTTGTCAACTGTAAAAATGTTCGGACGCAATATCCCTTTGGCCGGGGGGGGTTATCTGCGCCTGTTTCCCTACTGGTTCACCCGCCGGGGGTTGAAAAGCCTGGAAGCCCAAAATCACATGGGGATTGTCTACATCCATCCCTGGGAATTAGACCAGGACCAACCTAAATTAGAGCTTAACGGTTTATCCAGATTCAGGCAGTATACTAACATCAAGAGTATGTACCATAAAATGGAGAAGTTACTCTCCGAATTCGAATTTATCAGCATGGGAGAGGCTTTCCAGCAGATAGCATGTTCAAAGACTTAATAATATCATTACGGCCCCAGCAGTGGGTAAAAAATCTTTTAGTCTTTGCGGCTTTGATTTTTGCCAAAGAGTTAAATAATCAGGAAGCGGTTGTTAAATCGATTCTGGCTTTTATTAGTTTCTGTCTCTTATCCTCATCAATTTACCTGGTCAACGACGTTGTGGACATCTCTTCTGACCGCCAGCACCCGGTCAAGTCCCAAAGGCCCATAGCGTCCGGAAGAATATCTAAGAAAACTGCTGTCGGGGTTGCCCTGGTGTTTTTGGCCCTGGCTCTGGCAATTGCATTTCAGCTTAATCTCCAGTTTGTTTTGGTGGCTGTAGCCTATCTGTCTCTGGCCACTCTCTATTCTCTGGCATTGAAACACATTGTCATTTTGGATGTGATGACGGTGTCTGTCGGCTTTGTCTTAAGGGCAGTGGCAGGAGCAGTCGCCATTGAAGTGGTGATTTCTTCCTGGCTTTTGGTCTGCACCATTCTTTTGGCCTTATTTTTGAGCTTAGGAAAAAGGAGGCATGAATTGGTCCTTCTGGAAAGCGAGGCCACTTCACATAGAAAGATATTGACCGAATATTCCCCCTATTTTTTAGACCAGATGATTGCCGTGGTGACTGCTTCGACTTTAGTGGCTTATTGCTTCTATACACTCTCCCCGGAGGTCGAGCACAAATTAAACACCGGATACCTCAGCTTAACCATACCGTTTGTTCTCTATGGAATTTTTCGCTATCTGTATCTGATTCACCAAAAAGAGGCCGGCGGCAATCCCACCCAGATGCTTTTGACCGATAAGCCGATACTGATAAACATCATCTTGTGGATTCTGGCGGTATTGGTTATATTATATTTAGCCTGAAATCCTGATTTTAAGCCATTCTATAGGAGGTTAAGTTTTCTGTCAGGATGGTCGTATAACATAGAGTCCATATGAAAAGTAAGGTAGTCGTCCTCAAAACCAGCCCGGATAGAGTGATTTCCGATTACTCTAAGCTCTTGCGCTTAGCTGAGTATCAGAAGGTCATCTCCCAGCAGAGAGAAACTATCATCAAGCTCAATCTCTCCTGGACCCTTTATTATCCGGCCTGCTCCTCCCAGCCCTGGCAGCTGGAAGGCGTGGTGAAGACGTTTCTGGAAGACGGCTTCAAAAGAGAGCAACTGTTTCCTCTGGAGAATAAGACCGTTGTAACTGACCCGCTTGAAGGTGCCAAAAATAATCTCTGGGCGCCGGTTCTAAGGCATTACGGACTCTCTTTTACTCCTCTGCCGGAAGTGGAATGGACCAAATATCAGTTCAAAAGCAAGCTCTTGAAATTAAATGAAATATTTCCAGAAGGGATTGAAATCCCCAAGATGTATATCGGAAAACAGATTATTCATCTGCCCACTGTGAAAACCCACGGCCATGCCGTAACCACCGGCGCGATTAAGAATTCATTCGGCGGCTTGTTGAAGGAATTCCGGCATTATGCTCATAAATACATGCACGAAGTCTTAGTCGATTTAATGCTGATGCAGAAAGAGCTTCATCCGGGAATATTTGCAGTGATGGATGGGACCGTCTGCGGCGATGGAGCCGGACCAAGAACCATGCGTCCGGTTACGGGGAACTACATTCTGGCCTCGGCTGACCAGGTGGCCATAGATGCCATAGCCGCCAAAATCATGGGCTTTGACCCGCTGCAGATTCCTTATTTAAGAATGTGCCAGGAAATGGGATTGGGTACTGCTGACCCCAGAGAGATTGAGATTATCGGCGAGGATATTTCCACAGTAAATTTGCATTTTAAGACCAAAAGGAGTTTTGTCATCTGGGGCGACCAGATGCTCCGCAAGGGCCCTTTGCGCTTCTTGGAGAAAGCTGCTCTGCATTCCCCACTGATGGGCTGGGCTCCTTTTGCCTCTAATTTCTATCATGACTGGCTCTGGTATCCCACAGTGGGGAAGTACTACATCAGTCAGTTTAAGAAGACCCCCTGGGGCAGGCTATTCGAGACCTACAGGCCCCAGCCAGCCACACCAGGGACAGAGCAGAAGGTTCCCGCTTTAAGTTCATAGTATCGTTTAAGATTCGATTTCATATTAAAAGCGAGGTCTTGTTCAGACCCCGCTTTTTTGTGTGAGGTATAAGGGCTGAGCAGGGGGGCAGACTCAGCCCGAGGGCTTTTAGAATCTTAATCGCAAATAATGACGAATCTCTATTGGTTTGTCAAGTAAAATTTTAACAATTTTGTATTAAATCAGAATAAACTGTGCAATATTTGCTTAAGATGTGGTGCCATAACATGTTAATAAGGTACAAGCTATGTAATTGACCAGTTTTTGAACAATTCTGAGGCTTAATTTCAAGAATCGTGAATTTAACCCGAATTTCCTTAAGAAAGTGCTTGACTTGGTTAGAGATACGATATAGGTTTTTCACCTGTCAAAGTGCTCTTTGGCACAGTCATTGCCTAATTAGGGTTGAATAACCCAATTTAAAGAGAAGTCTAAACCAAGTGAGGGCGGGATGAAGTTAAAATGTTACTTGTTGACTTTGGTCCTTATTCTGGTTTTCTCCGCAGGTTCAGCCTGGAGCCAGGGCTCAGGCACCAGTGCGGCTAATTTTCTGAAAATAGGGGTGGGAGCCAAAGCTGCCGGCATGGGCGAGGCTTTTACAGCCATTGCTGATGACGCCACCAGCGCCTACTGGAACTCCGCCGGTCTGGCTAATTTGAATCAGTCCCAGATTACCTTCATGCACAATGAATGGCTCTCAGACTTGCGCTATGAGTATCTGTCTTACGCCGTGCCCTACAAGAGCAAAGGCACTTTTGCCTTCAGTTTTTCTTATCTATCCTTGGGCAATTTTGACGGCTATGATTTGACTGGCAGCCCTACCCAGGATTTTTCCGCCTACGACCTGGCGGGCAGCTTTGCCTACGGACACAAGTTCACTCCGCTCTTTTCAGTAGGGGGAGCATTCAAATACATCCAGCAGAAGTTGGATGAAGAGAAGGCCGGAGCCTTTGCAGTGGACCTGGGCGCTTTGTATAGTCTTGATGATTTCAACTTCGGGTTGTCGATAAGAAACGTCGGCACTAAGATGAAGTTCATCCAGGAAGAGTATTCGCTTCCTCTGACTGCTGACTTAGGTGCCGCCTATCGTGGCCTGGCAAATCTGACTATTGCGGCAGACATAGAAGTTCCACGCGACAATTCAGTGCTGTTGAAACAGGGAATCGAGTATGGCTATCAGGATATGTTTTTCCTGAGGATGGGTTACGGCTACAGCACCAGCGGCGATGATTTTGGCGGCGCTACCGGTCTGGCTCTGGGCGCAGGGTTTTTGATGAAGCAGTACAGTTTTGATTACACCTATTCTCCGCATGCGGACTTGGGAGATGCCCACCGGATTTCCTTCACTTTGAATTTCGGACCTCCAAGAGGATTTCAGGATTTTTAACCCCCTTCTCTAAGTGAGAAAAGGCCCTCGCAGAATGCGGGGGCTTTTTTGTTTAATGGTAGTCCCGTAGTTTATAGACGGAGCCAATATATGGGGGGATTGCTACGCCTACTGTGGATATGACCTCACCCTAGCCCTCTCCTGAAGGAGAGGGAATTTTTATTTCCTCCCCTGGAGGGGAGGACAAAGGTGGGGTCATTGCTCACAATTTAAGGATTGCCACGTCCCCTTCGACAGGCTTAGGTTCCCAGCAATGACGACCAATGAACTAACCCCTCCCTACACCCTCCCCTCAGAGGAGAGGGTATTTACACTCTCTCCTTTTAGGAGAGAGCAGGAGAGAGGTAAGTTTCTTTTCTTTCTCTTCTAAGTCTTCTTTTTTATTTTGGCTACCCGGGTACCCGATACTCTGGGGCGCTAGCAAACCAAAATGTAGAGTTACTGCGAAAACTGGGTCGTGGCCACGCTTCCACACAGTCCCTCTATAAATAGGGCCTTCCCTCCCCCCCGGTAGCGATTTGGTAGCGGGGTTAAAAGGCAGAAGGGGAAAGAGTAAGGCGGAAAATAGGCTGTTTTTCGGCGTTTGTTGCGGATGGTAAGTTTAGAGATGGCAGAGGGTTAATTTTGAGTAGGTGGGAGGGGAGAGGAAAGAGGCGGTTACACGGAGGGGTAAAGGGGGAAAATTCTTTTGAAATTTTTTGATCTAGGTCAACACGGAGCAAGAAACTTCTTGACAAGTTCACGACTGATGGTAAATTTTAAAAGGGTCAGTACGAGGGTAGTAAGTGTAAAAACATAGTTTACAAGGAGGATTTTATGAAACGGCCAGTAATAATCCTATTTCTGGCAGGGTTTGTCATTTTTTGGAGTCAATACGCCTCAGCCCAGCGAAAATATTCGTTCGATTTTTACGTCGAAGAGGGAGGATTCAATATTAGCCAAGCCGAAAGCGGAACCGACGTATTGCTAAGATATTTAGAAGCTTTTCCCAATAAGGCTAAAATATCCCGGCCTAGAGAGGACCTTTCGGTACGGAATGTTATTGTAGATGAATATGGGATGACACATATAACCCTAAATCAGTTATATAAAGGAGTAGTGGTACACACGGGAACAGTCAAAGTACATTTCGATAAGAAAGGCGGGCTGAATAACATCCATGGAAAATTTTACTACGATATGGACATGGATGTGAGCGCTACTATAGATAGCGCCAGTGCTGAACAAATTGCGCTTGCTGATGCTCAGAAGAATAAAGATGCAACTATTATTAATAATGAAAACGTAACGACTAAACTCATAATCTACCCTCTCCGTTTGATTAATCCACCTGATAGTGGAAAGTATGCATTGGTCTGGACAGTGTATATTGTTGAGAAAACAGCCGGTGGTTCTTGGAAATATCTGATTGATGCGAAGAATAGTCAGATAGTGTATAAATTTGACGAAAACAAGTATTCTAATGAAAATCTGAAAAATGGAGATTCGGAAATCAAATCCGACCCAGATACTAACACATCATCACCAACCAAAAAATCATCTGTAGAGACATTGCCCCAAAAAAAAGCGCGTAGACCCACGTTGTCTCAACGCATGTGCTCGATTATTATTTTCCCAGCTTGGGGGCAAGCTGGGTCTACCGCTGCCTGTAGGAGTGTGCTGTCTGCCGTGATTCGTCACCCTCTCCTAGAGGAGAGGGCTGGGGTGAGGTCATAAAAGCAGATTGCCACGTCGTCCCTCGACTCCGCTCGGTACTCCTCGCAATGACAACTGCGACTAACCCCTCCCTATCCCTCCCCTAAAAGGAGAGGGAAGGGTGGCCGCTATCTCTGTTTCTTTCGCCCCAAAACCTTCTTAAAAATCCCCACCGCCCCTTCCAAATCCCTCTTATCCACATCCAGATGCGTCACCGCCCTTAAAGTCGTCCCCCCAAAAGGCACTACCAGCACCCCCTGTCTTTTCAAAGCCTCCACTGCCTGCATTACCTTCCAGCCCGTACCCGCAACGTCAAACACCACCAAGTTAGTCTGCACCGTCTCCATATCAATCTCAATCCCGTCAATTTCGGTAAGCCTTTCTGCCAGCCAGCGTGCATTCTGATGGTCTTCAGCCAATCTTTTGTAATTATTTTTCAGGGCATAAATCCCCGCCTCAGCAATAATCCCCACCTGTCTCATCCCGCCGCCTAATCTTTTTCTCACTCTCCGGGCTTCAAATATCAGCTCTTCAGTTGACGCGATGACTGAGCCAATCGGCGCACCCAGACCTTTTGACAGGCAAACCGTTACTGTGTCAAAATATTTTGCATAGTCAGACGGCTTCAGACCAGTAGCAATGCAGGCATTCCACAAGCGGGCGCCGTCTAGGTGCATTTTGATTTTGTATTTATTGGCCAGATTTCTCAGCTTTTTCACTTCCGCAATAGGGAAGACCGTTCCTCCGGCAGTGGTATGAGTATTCTCAACTGCAATCACAGTCATAGTAGGATGATGCACATCCGGCACCGGAATTTCCGGCTCTATCTCTTCGGCAGTAAAAACCCCTTTGTTTCCGTAGACAACATGCAGTTGAACACCTGATAGGGCAGAGGGCGCTCCCACCTCATTTTTGTAGATATGCGAACCGGCCTCAGTCAAGACTTCGTCTCCTGGCTTGGTTAGAACTTTCAGGCAGACTTCATTCCCCATTGTGCCAGAAGGAACATATAGCCCTTTCTCTTTACCAAGTATTTTGGCGACCATAGCCTCCAGCTCGTGGACGGTCGGGTCGTCGTCAAACACATCGTCTCCGACTACGGCTTTAGCCATGGCTTTCCGCATTCCCAAAGAGGGTTTGGTCACGGTGTCACTGCGCAGATCGATTGTTTTCATCTTAACTCCTGTTGAATTACCCAAAAATAACGATCTGAGACAAAAAAGAAAGCCCCGATCACAGCCGGGGCATCTTCTTCTGTAAACTTTAGAGTTCAGGCCCTCATCACGTTGGCGGCCTGTAAGCCCTTGTCAGTGGTGACCAGTTCAAATTGAACCTCATCACCCTCTTTTAAGGTTTTGAACCCATCCATCTGGATGGTAGAGAAGTGAACAAAGATGTCGGGCCCGCCTTCGGCGGTGGTGATGAAGCCGTAACCTTTGCTCTCGTTGAACCACTTAACCTTTCCCTTGGCCATCTATTAGCCTCCTTACTGAAAAGTTTTGCTAATGATATTTTTTTCACAAGGCTTTGTCAAGAGATTTTTAATAAAAGCTCCATCACCACCCCGGAAATTACCGGCACAGTTAAATTGTCGTCTATTTTCAGGTCAATGGCTTCGACTAATGTGGCCACTGCCGCGCCGGCCAGGCCAATCAAAAGAGAGAGTTCAGGAACAATAACCACTACCAATAAGCAGGCTAAGAAAAATCCCAGACTCCCTTCCAGGGTTTTGTCGCCAAAAGCCACAATTCCGTATTTTCTGCCAATCAGGGCTGAGCAGATATCACCCAAGATTATGAAGCTGATGGCAGCCAGAGCCACTGATTTGCTGAAGAGAAAGACTGAGATAACGGCTGCGAAGAGAATATAAGAGCCGCCGGTCAAGTCCGCCTCTTCATGGTCCCTGAGCATGGGACCGAAGAGGTAATTGAGCGCCCGGTGCCCGGGGAGTTCCAGGATTCTAATTGTGTCAAAGGCAATTGATAAAAAAGTAACCGCAATTAAGAGCAGCAGGGCGGTTCTCTGGGGAATAAAGTAATAGCCCAGCGGAATAGAGAGTGCTAAAAGATGGATAGCCTTTCTCTTGTATTCGTTCTCGATTAAAATATCCAAGCGATAAGCAGGATATTAATTCGGCTTAGATTCCGGCTGGTCTGTCTTGGATTCGGATTGACTTAGGTCTATTCGGTCCAGCGCGTCTTGGAAAATCTTAATCTTGGCTCTTTTTTTAAGCTTGGCTTCCCACTCGGCTCTGGACTTTTTCTGATGCTCTTCCTGTAAGGTCTTAATTATCTGGGGAGAGACCTCCTGCAGGGTCTGGTCTTTCTTGCGGTCGATAAGCTTAATCAGATGATACCCCAAAAAGGTCTTAAAGGGCAGGCTTACCTGACCCGGTTCCAGCTGGTCCGCGGCCTGGTAGAATCCCTCCGGCATTTCATATTTGGAGATATAACCTAAGTCATAGGCCACCTCTTGAATCTCTGCCTGACCCGGGTAATATCGCTTGGCCATTTCCACGAAATCCGCTCCGTTCAGAATAGAGTCTCTGACTGCCAGGGCTGTGGCCGAATCGTCAAAGATTATGTGATAGACATGCAGCGGAAACTCCGCTTTAAATTGCTCAGGATGGCTGTCAAAGTACTCTTGAATCTCCTCTGGAGACGGATTATAGGGCGGAGCGGCTTCTTGGAGGATGCTCTGTTCGGCCTTCCAGGAGGTGAAATTCCTTTCTAATTCTTTTACTTCGGGCAGGTCTAAATACCCTAATTTCCTGGCAGTCTGCTCCAGAATTTTCAGCTGCACCCAGATCGATTTCTTTTTCAAAAAATCTTGCTTGTCTTCCAGGCTCAACTGTTTAACCCCGGAAAAGAGCGTGTAATTCAATAGTTCTTCCCGGATTTGCCCGGCCCTCAGAGTGTCGCTCCGGCCGAGGACCAGGCACCAGATTTTGTCGTCCACTTTGACTGTATCAGGCAGGGCGATTACCGAATCGTTGAATTCATATTCGGTCATTCTGCGTAGACTGTCCAGGAAGATTTTATTCCGCTGAGTAATTCTCTCACCCTTAAGTCTATTGAGGATGTTCTGCCTGAGCTTGTCATCCAGCTCCTGATATCCCTCCTGGATATGGTCAAAAACTTTCATAATGTGATAGCCGTGCGGACTCCTAAAAGGGCCCAAAACCTCTCCTAGCTTGGCGGCAAATACCGCGCTATCGATTTCCGGCAATAGCTGCCCTCGTTTCTGATAGCCCATGTCACCCCCCCGCATGGCAGTCTGAACATCCTTGGAGAATTTCTTAGCTAATTCCTCGAAATCTTCCTTTTTAGCCCGTTTTTTTATCTCATTTGCTTTGACTAAGGCTGTCTTCTCAGCCGCCTGCTTGCGCTTGGTCGGGTCTGTAAGGTTGGCATCTTCCTCCGGCTCGATTAATATGTGGCTGACCTTCACCTGTTCGGGAATTTTGAATTTAGTTTCCAAACTGTCGTGGTAATATTGCTCGACTTCCTCCGGTAGGACCGACACCAAATCTGCCACGTACGCTTTGTACAACTTGTTAAAAACCGTTTTCATGACCGTGTCAGTCTTGCTCTTCTGAAAATCCGGGTCCTGGCTTAAGTCTATGGCGGCGGCCTTTTGCGAAACCAATTTATCGATAATGAGTCGATTTAGAGCTTCTGAGACGGCTAATTTGGGTTCCGCACCTGGAGTCTGTCCCTGTAGTTGAGTCTTAAGTTCCTCGACTGTTATAGTATCCTTATTGACGACGGCCACCGGGGTTTCAGGATTGGCCCTGACCGAATTACCCAGTCCGGGCAGTGCCACAAGCAAACCTAAGAAGACTACTCGCTGCATAATGTTTTTAACCTCCTGCTGCCGGTTCATACTCTTCTAAAAGCTTCTGATTAACCCAGACTTTGGTCCCCTGGCGCAGTCCGGCGCGCCACTCTCTTAAAGCCTCGTCATTCTTCGCTTGAAACAGGGCCTCCCGGATTTCGCTCATGACTTCTTCCAATTTTTTATTATCCTGGCGCTCGACTACCTTTATAATATGCCAGCCGTACTCGGTCTGAACCGGCTGGCTAATCTCGCCAGCTTGCAGCTCTAACGCCTTTTTGTAAAACGAGGCCGGCATTTCGACCTGGCTGATGTACCCTAAGTCATAAGCTACTTCTCTTATCTCTTTTTCACCCGGATAATACCTCAGGGCCGCCTGGCGGAAGTCGAGTCCGGCCAGAATCTCCCCTCTGACTTTGGCCGCCTGGACCGAATCTTTGAATACTATGTGCTGGACATAAACCGGACGCTCTACTCTCCACTTCTCCGGGTTCTTTTCATAATAGTCCCTGATTTCATCCAGAGAGGGATTGAAATTTACACTTCTCTTCTGAGCCAGAATCTTCTGCCGGGCCAGCTGAGTTTTGAATTCTTCAATTCGTTCTTGGACCTCCGGGTCCTGGTTTAGCTTCATCTTTTTGGCGGCTGTAATCAAAACCAGGGTATCTGCCTGCCCCTGCAAATACTGCCAGATAGTGGCCGAGTCAGCCTTGGCCCGCTTGCTTGCCAGGTAATCCTGAAAATCAGGCAGAAACTCAGTGTAGTGCAGGGTATCGGTGCGGCTGGCTAGAATCCAGTCTTCAAAGCCCAGAGTGGTAGTCAGCTTGGGGACTACCTCTTGGTTGTATTTTATGCCATGTAATTGTTTCAGGCTGTCCATTACCGACTGTGCCCGGCTCTCTTCTTTTCTTTTTCTCAATAAATCCCTTATGGCGTCCTGCAGCGCCCCGGTTAAATCCTGATAGCTCTCCTTTTGATAATCCTGTAATTCTAATATATGATACCCGTAGGTGCTTTTAATTGGCTCTTCAACCAGACCGGGGGAGGCCGAATATAAAACCTCCTCTAATTCCGGAGGCAGCTGTCCTTTGGGCACAAATCCCATCTCTCCCCCTTCTACCGAGCTCTTGTGGTTAGAGAATCTTTCGGCCAGGTCCTCGAACTTCTCTCCTTTTTTGAGACGTCTGAGAATCTCCTTACACTTGGCCAAGGCCTCTTTTTCTAATTTCTTTTGACTCCGCTCTGGTTCTTTTAAGTCGGTTTTTTCAAAACTGACAAAAATCTGACGGAACTTGACCGCTTCCGGGGTTTTGTAGCCGGATTCACGGTTGGCCTGGTAATAGGCCACTATCTCAGAGTCGGTGACAGTTGCTTGGCTGGAGATTAGCCTCTGGCTCAGCTGATCTATCAGTGTAAGTTTGCGATATTTCTGGAGTCGCTTTTGTAACTCGAGGTCCGCTTTGAAGTCATATTTAGCCGCTTTTTTGGCAATCAGTACTTCGTCTATCATTTCGTTTAAAATGTTCTCTTTAGTCTCCATTTCCAACTTTGACTCAGGAGAAATAAGGTTCTTGGCTTGTAGTTGCTTTTCAAACTGGCCTAGGTAAATCCCCTGGCCGCCGACCTTGGCAATAAGGGAATCGCTACCCAAAGCGGGGGGTAGGTTAATAGCGATGGTTAAGAATAGCGCCGACAAATACCTTTTGAACATCGTTACCACACTAAAGTCAAAGATAATCTGTAAGAATTGTCAAGTTCATTTTCACTGAGATAGGCAAAATCCAGCAGGAAACGGCCAAGCGCAAGGCCTGCACCGGCGGTAAAGTCTCCCTGGTCAAATCCGGCCCGGCCAAAGAGCCGCTCTTTATAGCCTATCTCCAAGCCGTAGTGATTATCAGCCGAGATATTTCCGGCCCAGTACTGGGCCGCATATTTCCGGCCTTCGAAACGCAGGTCTGTGTCTGCTGCCAGTATTAAGGCGAAATTTCTCAATTTGGTGCGGTAGGCGGCTCCTAATTTCAGAGTAGGGGCAATGGTCTCTTTCGAGCCGGTGGAATAGGAAAGGAAGGTAAAAGTGGCATCCTGCAGGTTGGCGCCAAAGGATAGTTTTTGGCTCGCGCGGTAAAAAAGTCCGGCATCCAGGCCCATTCCAAAGGCTGAGGTCTGGGGTATGTCGCGATAGATTATTTTGGCGTTTACTCCCCAGCTAAGATTTGGATTCAACCTGCGGGCATAGGAAAAACTAAAAGTGTAATCGGCATGCCCGTCTTCTCTTAAGAGCAGGACTCTGTTATTCTCTGAAATCGGCTGGCTGGGGTCTTCTAAGGCGGTCAATTTAATTCCTCCCCCGCCCAATCTCATCAGGCTCAGCCCGATAGTGCCGGAAGGGTAGGGGAGAGCTATGGCTCCGTAGTCTAAATTCAACAATTCTCCAAAAGTCTCTGCGTGCATCAGAATGGCCTGCCTCTGAGATTGAGAAGTCAATCCTGCCGGATTCCAGTAAATGGCGGTCACGTCATCTGCCACAGCCGCAAACGCGCCCCCCATTCCTAAAGCCCGGGCTCCCAGGCCTAAATAAAGAAACTCGCCGGCATATTTGGTTGCCTGCGCTGCGGAGTAAAATAAGAGTAGTACTGCCAGAATGAATTTTTTACACATCCGAATTCCTGGGTTGTAATATATACGCATAGATTTGGATTAGGTCAAGGATTCCTCTCTTAGTTAATTTGCGATATCGGGCAAATTCGCCTTGACGAAAGCGTTTTGGCGGCTAATATATTTGCTTAAATTACAAGAAGTTATTGACACGTTGAACTTTAAGGAGATTTAGTCAGTATAAACAGGATTAAAGGAGAAAAGAGTTGAACCATATCTTCTTATTGCAGTCCGGAGGCTTTGGCGGAAAATTGGGAGACATAATTCTCTCCTCGGACCTTTTCGCCAAAATCATCTTCCTTTTGTTGTTTTTCTTTTCAGTGGTCTCCTGGGGCATTATCATTTACAAGTTAAAGGTTTTCAAAAAGGTCCGGGCTGAATCTGATAAATTTTTATCTTCCTATAATAATAAAAAGGTTTTATCCCAGGCCTACCCCGCTGTCTCCACTTTACACAACACGCCCTTAACCAGGCTTTTTCTGGAAGGGTATAAGAAGATGACCGATTTTTCGGATTTGGATTCTTCCCTTTCCAAAGCTGCCAATCCCGCGGTAGCTTTGACTGTGGAAGCCATAGAAGACATTAAATCTGCCCTCATAAGGGTGACCAATGAGGAGACCGAAAAGTTGGAAAAGGGGGTGGCTTTTCTGGCAACTACTGCCAGTGTCTCGCCCTTTTTGGGCCTTTTAGGCACAGTCTGGGGAGTGATGATTTCTTTTCAGGATATAGGAATCAGAGGTTCGGCTTCCTTAGCAGTGGTGGCCCCGGGTATCGCCACGGCTCTGATTGCCACTATATTCGGACTGGCTGCTGCCATTCCTGCGGCAGTAGCCTATAACTACTGCAATCGCCGGGTCAGAAATTTCATAGTCCTGCAGGAGAATTTCTCCCATCAGTTGATTTCCGACATTCGCAGGGAGTTTTTGCTGTGATGCAGAAGCCGGCTCAGGGCTACTATGCTGACATTAACGTCACCAATTTAGTGGATGTGGTTTTGGTCCTTTTGATTATATTCATGATAACCGCACCAATGCTCCACTCCGGCATTGAGGTCAATCTTCCTAAAACCCAGGCTGCGGCTAAAGACTTGGGAGAAGGGATTGTGGTTACCATTGATAAAGGAGGAAAGATCTATCTGGATGACAGGCTGGTGAGCCTCTCCAGATTCAGCAATCGTTTGTCCGACTTAAAGAGGCAGAAAGGAACCGGCACTGTTTATCTGAAGGCTGATAAGGAAGTGCAGTATGGCCTAGTAGTGGACGTGATTGGCAGAATAAAGAGCCTGGGCATAACTGAATTAGGGTTAGTCAGTGAACCTTCTCGATGAAAAGAGAGATAGTTTTTTCAGCTTGCGCTCATATTTTCTTATTGGGCGGCCTGCTCTTAATCTCTTCTCCCTTTAATAAAGCTAAAACTTATCCCACTATATATCAGGTCAGCTTAGTCTCTCTTCCTAAGTTAGAAATCAAGGCTGCCGAAGCAAAAGCGGAGACCAAACCAGAGCCAAAAGTGGTAATCAAAGAGAAAGCACTGCCTAAGAAGGCCACGGTTAAAAAGAAACAGCCGGAACCAGTGCCTGAAGAACAGCCCAAAACGCAGGAACAGACCCAGCAGATCGAAGGCTTGGGCCAGGCCACTTTTGAAGGTGGGAAACTGGAATCTCCCTATTATGCCGGGATTGTTTTTGCCAAGATTAAGTCGATGTGGCGAAACCCGGTAGAGAGTGTCAGCCTGCAGGCCACCATTACTTTTAAGATTCAGAAAAGCGGTGAAGTTACCGGGGCAGTCATCGAAACCGGCTCAGGTAATAATCTTTACGACCAGGCCGCTCTAAGGGCAGTTTTATCTGCCAGTCCTTTGCCTCCCCTGCCCACCCACTATGCTGGTGAGGATTTGACCGTCCACCTGAACTTTGTAGGAGTGCCATGAATTATCTTGTCCGACTTATTCTAATATTTGCCTTCACTTCGTTTTTTGCCCACAGTGCATCTGCCCAGGGAGAAATTCGAGGCACCATATATAGTCAGGGAGAATTTAAGCCCTTGGAAGTTTCCCTAATTAAATTCCAGACCAGAAACCATTGGCCCGAAGAGGAAAGCCTGGCCGGTCAGATTGCCGAAGTTGTTCAGAATGATTTAACCTTTTCTATGTTCTTTACATTTTTGGAGGAAAACCTGTTCAGTTTCAGCGATGCCAGCGATTTGAATCCAATGGACCAGGATATCTGGCTCAGGACCGAGGCTCAGTTTTTGATTACCGGTAAAGTGGAACAGCAGTCCAATCAGCTTAAGACTGATATCTATCTCTACGACGCCTTTGCCCGCAAGAAGACTTTTTCCCAGACCTATCGGACACCTTACTCCAGCTGGAGAAAATTAGCCCATGAAGTCTCCAATGACATTCTGCAGAATTTGACCGGCGAGAAAGGGATATTTACTTCTAAGATTGCTTATGTCCGGGAGACATCCTCTGGCAAGGAGCTTTATCTCTGCGACTATGACGGCTACAATCCTCAGCAGATTACTTTCGATAAGACCATCAATCTCTCTCCCAGCTGGTCTGCTGACGGCAAAAAGCTGATTTATACTTCTTACAAATCAGGCACTCCCGATTTATGGGAACTGCAGTTAGAGACCGGCAAGGCTAAGAAGTTGGCCCATTTTAAAGGTATAAACGTGGCTGCCCGCTACAACCCCAAGGGGAATTTAATCGCTTTGACTCTTTCAGTGGATGCTGACCCTGAGATTTACGTAATTAATTCAAACGGAGGCAATCCCAAACGCCTGACCTACAGCCTGGGAATAGAGTCTTCGCCCACCTGGTCGCCCAACGGCAAGCAGATTGCCTTTACTTCGGACAGAACCGGCTCACCTCAGATTTACGTTATGGACTCAGACGGCTCTAACGTCAGGCGTTTAACCTATGGCCTGTCTTACTGCGATTCTCCGGCCTGGTCGCCCAATGGGGATAAGATTGCTTTTGTCTCTCGCGAACCCGGAGGATTTCAGATTTATACCATCGACATCACCGGAGAAAACCCGGTCCGCTTGACAGATTTGGGAAATAATGAGAATCCTTCCTGGTCAGCGGATGGCTATCATCTGTCTTTTGCCTCCAACCGCACCGGGAAATTTGAGATTTATATCATGAACTGGGACGGCTCCTATCAGACCAGGATTACCGGCGGTGGAGGAAATTCTTCTCCAGCCTGGTCGCCCTGATTTTGCGAAAAATTTCTCAGAAAGTGCTTGCCCTATGCTATTTGCAAGACTAAATTAGAGTAAAATCAGTTCAAATGAGAACAAAAACCTGAGGGAGGAAATATGTCGAAAGTAAAATACCTGATATTTCTCAGCCTGGCGCTGACTTTGCTTGTCTCTGGCTGCAAGAAAGGGACCAAGCTAGAGCCTGCTGTAGAAAAAGCGCCGACCGAAGAAAAGCAACCTGAACAAACTCCGTCCGAACCACCCAGACCGGTGCAAGAACAGGAAGTAACCAAGCGAGATGTAGAATTCCAGATGATACATTTCGACTTCGATAAATACAATCTGCGCTCGGATGCGATTCAGGCGCTGAATGCGAATGCCCAGGTCCTGATGGACAATCCGGAGGTCAAAATCCGGATAGAGGGGCACTGCGACGAGCGGGGCACAACAGAATATAACCTGGCCTTAGGGGAAAAGCGCGCTCAGGCGGCCAAGGATTATCTGGTAAAATTGGGTGTTGCTTCCAGCCGGATTGAGATTATCACCTACGGCAAGGAACGGCCTATTGACCCCCGCGCTAATGAAGAAGCCTGGGCCAAGAACCGCCGGGACGAATTCAAAGTTGTAATGCAGTAGTCATTAAGACTACAGGTAATGAAAGTGAAAAGTCTTAGCAAACTGCTGATACTATTAGTTTGTTCCATCTCCTTGAGCGGTTGCGTCTCCCGCAAAGAGATAGTGCAGTTCAAACAGGACCTGGCTGATATTAAGGAGAGGAACAGAGTTTTAGAAGAGCGCTCGGCCCGCCTGGACAGTCTTCTGACTGCTTACGGGGGGATTCTGCAAACCATGAAAGCTGAGATGTCCCTGTATTCCGAGCAACAGCAGCAGCAACTGAACAATTTAGAAGCCCGCATCGAGGATTTGGCCTCTCTATATTCCCAGTCTTATACCAGGAAACCTCAGAGAGAGTTTACCCCTGTTTCGACCGATACTTCCAGGTCAGATACTGCTTCCTTAATCCAAGTTGACCCCAAGAAGCTCTACGATGCTGCCTATCTGGACTTGACCAAAGGGAATTACATGTTAGCCATTTCAGGCTTCAATCAATATCTGCAGAGTTTCCCGGACACTCCTTTATCTGACAACGCCCTGTACTGGATAGGGGAATCCTATTATGCCCAGACACAGTATGACAAAGCCATTACCGAATTCCAGAAGATTCTGCAGAACTATCCTGACGGGGATAAAGTTCCCGCTGCTTTGTACAAAATTGGTCTGTCATATCTGGAGCTTAAGGATAAAAAGATGGGCAATCAATTCCTGAAAAGGGTGATGGACGAACACCCCCGCTCCCCGGAGGCGAAGTTAGCCAAGGATAAATTAGGTAAATAAAGTTTACTCAAACAGAAACGACAAAAAGGTGCTGCCGGTCTATTTAACCAGCAGCATCTTTTTACTTTGAGTTAGACCGCCGACTCTGAGACGGTAAAAATAAAGTCCACTGGTCAGTTCTCTGCCGATGTGGTCTGAACCATCCCAGGTTATTTGATGACCTCCGGCTTCTAATTTCTGATTCAGCAAGGTTCGAACTTTCTGACCTAGCAGGTTGTAAATGTCCAGCCTTACCTCAGAGGCTTGAGTTAAGTAAAACTTAATGACGGTTTTGGAATTAAAGGGATTGGGATAATTCTGGTATAGTTCGAACACTTCTGGCCGGATGGCCTCTGAGCCCAGCCGGATGGCATAGTCATAGCGCTGTTTATTGTAATAGTACCAGTCCGGTTCAAGTTCCTTTTCAATGGCATTGACCACTATTACGAGCTCTGCCACCTCTGCTCCGAACCCGGGGATAGTTATCCAGGCCTGGCGGGAGCCCGAATTCATTTTCTCAATTCCAATAAGAGAACTGTCCGGCGAGTAAAGAAGGCAATTAACCTGCAGGCCGATATTGACGTTGGCGCTATCTTGATAATCCCAGGAGAAGCTTAAGCTCAGATCCAATCCGGTGTCGCATTTGACGGATGAATCGGCTATCAATCTGATGTAATCTGCAGAGTAGACCTCGACAGTCAGAGAGTCATTGCCATAAGAATCTTTGAATGACTTGTTCTGATTGAGATATGAGGAATCAATAATGTGTACAGACGGAGTGATGCCGGAATTGGGTATCGGCGCTCCGTAATTGAACCTGAACAGGCCGATATCCTGTTCTATATCTATTTTTTTATAACCGTATTGCCCCTGGTCCAGGCTGATATCGTCCAAGAAGTTGGCTATGGTCCAGTTGTTAAAAACCTCTTTGAGTAATTGAAACCCTGAGAGCCCGAATCTGTGGAATTCTGGTTTCTCGAAAATCTGGGCTAGATAGTATATTCCCGAAGAGTTTTCATAGTCATACCTGGTTCGAGCCAGCTGAAACATGAAATCATCTTGGATAGAATCAGTCTCTCCAGGAAATTGCTCATATAAATAACAGGCCCATAGGTACCAATGCCAGTACTTGGAGGTGTATCCCTGACAGCAGACACCGGTCACCAAGCTGTTATCGTAGGGAATGTTGTAATCATAAACTCCTCGATTGACCTTGAAATTGCCAGTCAGGTATCTGGCCAATTCAGAAAATGATTCTTCCAGCCATTTATCTCTATAAGTGCGGCTCATACCAGAGGCGCTGTGCTGTAATTCATGGGCCAATAGACCCAAAAGTAAAGGCTCATTAGACGCAAAGGTAGGCAGTGAATAGGCTCTGCGATTTGCCACCTCGACCCAACCCGTGCTGCCCCAACCCACACCCCGACAGTAGGGATTGGACATATTCTCACAATCAAAGTCGTTGGGGTCATACAGGTCTAAGCGGACTTTAGTAAGAACTGTGTCGCCATATGGAAAGCGGATTCCTGCCTGGCTGGAATCCAAATCCCCGTCGTTGAAATATCTCCAGACCTGAGTAAATATGTCACTGCCATCCAGAGTGTCATCATCCAGAAAATTGTGAACGAACTGCAGCATTTCCCCCTGACTCCAGTTCGCCAGAACTCCCGGAGTAACGTAGAATTCGAAACAATTGTTGAAAATCTGAAAACCGGCAGGCTCATACTTGATGTAATAGAGTGAATCAATTCTAGCCGGAGGGGTTTCTAATTCAGATGCAAATACAGGTAAGGCTAGGCTGCAAAGTCCGACTTCGAGCCAAGCTAACATACGCGAATACATGCTACCGACCTCTATATTAAATATAACCTAAAAAGGAAGAAATAGAACTTACTATTTCAGAATTTCTCTGAATTGAGAGGCCCTTTGCCTAAGTTCTGCGGCCAGGGAATCATACCCGAAATAAGCCTCATACTTGGCTCGGTTTTCCAGCATCGTAGCATAGCGGCCCAGATGGAATTTGGTCCGGTTATCTTTTGAGATATTCGGGTCTTGCAGACCCCGGATATCGAATTCGGGCAGAGAGTAGGGTCTGTATTCGATATTTCTTATCACCCGATATAGCAAGCCTTCGGGTATCTGAACATAATTTTCCTGGAATGCCTCCGGCTTGGCCAGGGCTGTATAAATATTTATTTCGCCAAAACTTTGCTCGATTATGCTCTTGAAGACCGCCTGATATTTCTGCTCCAAAAACTCCGGGTCGAAATTTTGCTTGTTTTCAAAGGGATAGACTGCCCGGACAAATTCATCCATTTCCTTCTTAGAGCGGTTATAGACTTCAGGATAGGCCTGCCGGATAAAGTCATAATACCAGGACCTCCTCATTAGCTCTTTATCCAGCATTATCTTGGCCGGCTCTCTATTTTCCACGAAGCGGATGTAAAGATAGGGCGCGTAAACATCCCAGATGTCGCACAGAATCAGGCCCGGGGCCTGGGCGGATTTCAGAATGTCAGAGGCCAGGTCATAGGCAAAATAATTTTTACTCCTATCCTGCTCTTTAAAATTGACACCCAGTGAATAGATTACCAGAGTTAATGATGTGAGAACCAATAATATTTCAGCTAATTTTCTTTTCAGATTAAGGAGTTTCACCAATACTTTAGTGGCAATAAACCAGATCCCTACCGCTAGGAAAAACGTGAGAGCCAGATAAGCCGGCAAAAAATAGTTCTCAATTTCTCCGATGGTATAATTGATGCCGTAATAGACCGTCAAAAGGACCAAAAGCAATAGAGCTACGGCCAGTCTTAACGATTTCCAGAGCAGGTAACCAATCCCAGCCAACACTATAAACAGCATCACCGGAGGAAATTGTTTTAGGAGCAGGTTTAAAAAATTCTCCAGATTTTTCCACAGCTCTTCGCTTCCTACATTAAACATCCACACCTGGTACTGCCAGCCGGTCAAATGGCTCTTAAAATTGTGCCAGTTAGTCGGATGCCCCCAGTCAAACAGGGGATTCAAAGATGAGCGAATCGGCAGAAAGAGATAGAGGGAGAAGCCTAATAGAAATAACAAGCCGCCGGTCACGAGGATTTCTTTGCGGAGCAATTCTCTTATATTTCCTGGTACCAACAAAATTAAGAGCGAGGGTAAAAGGAGAATTGAAGTCAGGTGATTGGTGAAGCTCAAACCATATAGGAAACAGACTAGGTAAATTAGTTTTTTTGAGCGTCCTACTTCCCATTTTAGGGCTAGATAAAGTATCAGACAGATGAACAAAATATGCAGAGTATAGACTTCATTTATAATCGCCACTGACCAGATGGCGGGCATTAACGCAAAGTAAATGCACATCCCTGCTAAGGTTAAGTTTGAAAGTAGACTATCTATTTCCATCTGCCAAAGATTTCGAATGACCTTTCGCAGGGCGAAGAGAAGAATGAAGGATGTTATAGAGGCAAGCAGGGCCGAAAGAAAATTCAGTCTGACGATTACCTCACTTATGGAGATGCCGCAGATAATCTTGCCTATCAGAGTATAAAGGGGATAGCCAGTCGGATGAGAAATGCCTAAGGTGTAGCAGACAACTGCCAGCTCCCCGGAATCTATGAAAGAGACCGAGGGGGAGAGGGTAAATGAGTAGATTAATAGAGGTATAGCAAAAGAAAGTGAAGCAGGAACAAACCGGGAGAGGTTAGACCTCATCCGGGGTTAAAAGGGAATGTCATCCTCGGAGGCTGGCGGCGCCTCTACATTGACATCTTCGGGAACTTCAGCCCCTGCTTCGGCTCCTTTACGGCCTAACATCTGCAAAGTCTGGGCCACGATTTCGGTCACGTATCTTTTGTTTCCGTCCCGGTCGTTATAAGTCCGGTATTGAATCCGCCCTTCTATATAAAGGGGGGTTCCTTTTTTCAGATATTCCTTGGCAATCTCCGCCTGCCTTCCCCAGGTGACGATGTTGTGCCACTCAGTCTGGTCCTGAGCCTGACCCTCTTTGTCTTTCCATTTCCGATTAGTGGCCAAAGAAAAAGTAGCCACTGCCTGACCGGAAGGGGTATAGCGCAGTTCCGGGTCTTTGCCCAGATTGCCCACTAAGATTACCTTATTTACGCCTGCCATGCCTGCTCCTTTTTATATGGTGAGCTAGTCGAACCATTATGGTGAACTCGCTGAACCATTATGGTGAACTCGCTGAACCATTATGTCGAGCCTGTTAAACCATAATTGAGACACAAATATAGTGACCTGTCTTAATGAATGTCAACTGAAAAAGTAGCTTGCTTATGGCTGGAAAATTTCCTATTATTTTCTCGATGAGCGCAGGGACGCTTTTCTTGGTGAGCACACCCATCGGCAATCTTTCTGACATTTCCTTGAGGGCCTTAGAAGTCTTGAAATCAGTCGACCTGATTGCGGCTGAAGATACCCGTCACACTGGCTTACTTCTATCTCATTATAATCTCAAGGCTCTTCTGACCAGCTATCATGACTTCAACCAGAGAGCCAAAGCCCCTCAGTTGATTGAAAAATTATTGTCCGGCGAATCCATAGCAGTCGTCTCAGATGCCGGCACACCCGGAATTTCTGACCCGGCCTATAATTTAGTTAACCTGGCGATTAAGGATTCAATCCCTGTAATTCCGATTCCAGGCCCAGCCGCCTTTATTTCTGCCCTGATAGTCTCCGGTCTCCCTACTGATAGATTTGTCTTTGAGGGTTTCTTGCCGATTAAATCCGGGCGCAGAAAACGTCGGTTGGAGGAGTTAAAAACCGAGCCCCGCACTATTTTGCTGTATGAGTCTCCTCATCGCTTGTTAAGGACTCTTTCAGATTTATCAGATTATCTGGGCAATCGCCGCATCTCTGTCTCCCGGGAGCTGACTAAAAAATTTGAAGAAACTGTCAGGGGAAGTATATTGGAGGTCAAAGAATATTTTGCCAAGAAAAGCATCAAAGGTGAATTTGTCCTGGTAGTGGAGGGAAAGACGGAAGAAAAGACTGATGAATAACAGGAAAATTCTCCCCCAGGACATCGCTGTGTGGGTCTATCTGGGGATTCTTTCCGTACTCATCATCGCCTATCGACATAATCTTCCCAGCTGGCGCTCTTTTCTGTGGTTCAATTTCTTCATGGCCGGTCTGGTCTTTTTAATCTACCGTTTCCTAAACGCTCCCAACGGCTGGCAAAAGTTCTTGCGCCATGTGTACCCGCTTCTGCTCTACACGTTCCTGTATGAGGAGTCCGGTAGGCTGGTCTTGTTGATTCATTCCGGCTATCTTGATTTCTGGGTGCAGAGACTGGAACTGGCCGCTTTTGGCGTCCATCCTACCATCTGGCTGGAAAGGCTATACCACCCCCTGCTGAATGATTTATTCATGCTCGGCTATCTCTCTTATTATTTTCTGATGCCCACCCTGGCTATTGCCCTGTACGTGAGGAACCGAATCAGAGAGATGGACCATTTTCTGCTGGCCATTTCCATAGGCTTTTACTTTTCATATCTGGTCTTCATTTTAATCCCGGTAGAGGGCCCCCATCGCAACCTAGTCTATCTGGAAGGCAAGCAGCTGACCGGCCTTTTATTTACCCCTTTTGCCAAATGGCTGATAGGCAATTACGGAATTCACGGAGGTTGTATCCCTTCCTCTCACGTGGCAGTCTCCTTTGCCACCTTGCTTTTAGCCCTCCGTTTTAACCGGAAATTAGGATACATTCTTATGCCATTTGTAATTACTCTCTGTATTGGCACCTTTTGGGGGAGATTTCATTACTTGACGGACATGGTTACAGGTTTGATGGTCGGCTGGTTTTCGGTTTTAGTTGCTGACAGGATTTTGGCTATCAGAAGAATCGAAGCATATTATTCTGAAATAACCCCTCAAGAAAAACCAATTCTCAAGCCTGGTTATTTACTGGAAGATAAAGAGTTAGGGGATTAACATTACCTATTCGTTTAAGAATACGTATTGTTAATAAGACTTGACTTAAGCTCTTTTTGAATTATATTGTAATTGAAATACATATAAGTCTTCGGGGCGAGGTGAAATTCCTCGATCGGTGGTTAAAGCCCACGACCCCCAAAAAGGCTGAACCGGTGAAATTCCGGTGCCGACGGTAAAGTCCGGATGGTAGAAGACTTGAGATAGAATTGCTCTATCATCACACCCCGAAGAAAACTTCGGGTTTTTTGTTGCCATGAATCAGATAAAAATAATGCAGGAAGTGCTGAGATTAGCAGAGAAAGGAAGAGGCAATACCTCTCCTAATCCCATGGTCGGGGCTGTGTTAGTAAAAGACGGGAGAATCGTCGGCAAAGGCTATCACCAGGGATTTGGCAAACCTCATGCTGAAGTTGAAGCCATAAAAGATGCCGGTAAAAAAGTCAAAGCCAGTATTCTATATGTCAATCTTGAGCCTTGCTCTCATTACGGCAAAACTCCACCATGCACAGATGCCATAATTTCGGCTGGGATTAAGAAAGTAGTTTACTCAGTCAAAGACCCTAATCCGGCAGTGAATGGAAGAGGGGCTGCAATGCTAAGGAGACATGGTCTTGAGGTAAAATCAGGTCTATTGGAGCAGGAAGCCCGCCGCCTGAATGAGGCCTACTTCAAATACCGTCTGACAGGCTTGCCTCTGGTAACACTTCTGCTCCAGCAGACGCTGAATGGTCACCAAATCAATGAAAATTTAAAACGAGGCAAAGACATTCCAGGCCTTGATTACGCTAATGTGAACATTTCTGCATCCTCTCAGAATCCAAGGTTTAACAACAAGAGGCAAGCTGAGTCATATTTGAGGAAATTTACTCAACAGGGAAAACTCTCATTAATGATGAATGAGGTTAAGGGTCTGGGAGGGGAATTATTAAAATACAGGCTGATTGATAAAGTTGTGTGTCTGATATATCCTCACTTGGGCAGCGAAAGGCTTGTAATAGGAATTGACTTAGGCGTGAAGAAAATCAATCAGGCCTTAGAGTTGAAACAGGTCGAGTATAAGTTTGTTAAAGATTTTGTGATTGTCTCAGGCTACTTAAATCAAAATTGACTATGTTCACCGGCATTATAGAAAAGACAGGCAAGATTCTAGGAATAGAGAATAAATCCGGGGCAAAGCGCCTCCTAATCGAATATTCGTCAGAAGAACCGCTCAAAGAAGGTGAAAGCATCAATGTCAGCGGGGCCTGCCAGACTGTCATTGAAGCTACTTCTCGTTACTTCTGCGTGGAAGCTATGAGCGAAACCCTTCGCAAAACCAATTTAGGCAAATTAAAAGTCGGCGATGAAGTCAATTTAGAAAGGAGTATGAAATTATCCGACAGGATTTCCGGCCATTTGGTGAGTGGGCACGTAGATGCTATGGGTGAAATATCTCAAGTGACCAAGAATCCTGACAGCTGGCTTATAAAAATCAACTTCCCTAAGGAATTCGGTAAATATGTAGCCGCTAAAGGGAGCATCGCTGTCAACGGCATCAGCCTGACTATAATAGATGTCGATTCTAATTCTTTTACTGTAGGAATCATACCCTATACCTGGCAGAACACCACTTTGAAGAATGTTAAAACAGGAGATTGGGTAAATCTTGAATTTGACCTAATCGCCAGATATGTAGAGTCAGCCTTAAGAAACCAAAAAGAGCGAATAACTTTAGAGAGTTTACAACAGGCCGGCTGGTCAACAGCCAATTTAAAGTGAGTAGCAAAATGGAAGAGTTTAACGCGATAAATGAGGCAATTCAGGAGTTAAAACAGGGTAAGATGGTCATCGTGGTGGATGACGAAGACCGGGAAAATGAGGGGGACCTGGTTATGGCAGCAGACAAAGTCACGCCTGAGGCCATCAATTTTATGACCAAATATGGCCGGGGTTTAATCTGCGTGGCTCTGACAAAAGAGAGGGCTGACCAGTTAGCACTACCCCCCATGGTGGAGGACAATACTTCTAAATTAGGGTGCAAGTTTACCGTCTCAGTGGATGCCCTGCATAATACGACAACCGGCAGTTCAGCCTTTGACCGCTGTGAAACCATCAGAGTCCTCATTGATGAGAATTCTAAACCCGAAGATTTAGTCCGGCCCGGACATATATTTCCCATTATTGCCGCTCCGGGAGGCGTACTTCGCCGGGTCGGACATACTGAGGCAGCAGTGGACCTGGCAACGCTGGCTGGTTTTTATTCTGCCGGAGTTTTGTGTGAAATTCTAAGCGAAGATGGAAAGATGGCCCGGTTGCCGGAGCTGAAAGAATTAGCCGGAAGATTCAACTTAAAAATTGTAACCATCAAAGACTTGATAGCCTACCGGGCCAGGTATGAAAAATTGGTGGAAAGACTCACTTCAGTCAATTTTCCTTCCAAATACGGGAAATTTAAGCTCCATCTGTATAAGAGCCTGATCGACGGCAATCACCACTTGGCTCTGGAAAAGGGGGAAGTGACGCGAAAACCAAACGTTTTGGTACGGGTCCACTCCCAGTGCCTGACCGGTGATGTCTTAGGTTCCCGGCGCTGTGACTGCGGTGACCAGCTGGTGGCGGCATTGCAGATGATAGAAAAAGAGGGTCTAGGTGTTTTTCTGTATATGAGCCAGGAGGGGAGAGGCATCGGCCTGGCTAACAAGATCTTGGCCTACCAGCTTCAGGACCTGGGCAAGGATACCGTGGACGCCAATTTAGAGCTGGGTTTCAAACCTGACTTAAGAGATTACGGCATAGGCGCGCAGATTTTGTCTGATTTAGGACTAACAACCATTAGATTGATTACCAACAACCCTAGGAAGATAGTGGGACTGGAAGGCTATGGACTAAAAGTGGTGGAAAGAGTCCCTTCCGTGGTTATCCCCACCACTGAGAACGTGAATTATTTAGAAACCAAAGTGCGCAAATTAGGACACTTGATTGACCCTTTACATCTGAAACTAAAGTGAGGATAAAATGAAAATTATCAAAGCCAATTTAGATGCCGGTGAAAAGTCTTTTGCCATTGTCGTATCCCGTTTCAACGAGTTCATCTCCGGCAAACTCTTAGAAGGAGCCTTGGACTGCCTGCAGAGACACAATGCCGACGACAAAAAGATTACCGTAGTCTGGGTCCCCGGCTCTTTTGAGATTCCGATAGCCGCCCAGAAATTAGCAGGCAGCAAGAAATATGACGCTGTCATCTGTCTGGGTGCGGTGATAAAGGGCGATACTTCTCATAATGAATACATTGCCAACGAAGTTACTAAAGGCATAGCCCAGGTGAGCCTGAATACCGGCGTTCCAGTAATACTGGGAGTGATTACGCCGGACAATTTAGAGCAGGCTATTGAAAGGGCGGGGACTAAGTTAGGCAATAAGGGATTTGAGGCGGCCACGATAGCTATTGAGATGGCGAATTTGAATAAATTAGTCTAAACTACTCGAAAATTGTCCGGCTATAAAAGCTCTTTACAATTCTCTTCTTAGTTCTATTTTAATAATTGTATGTCCAGCCGCCGCCGCGCCAGAGAAGTGGCTTTGAAAACCCTCTATCAGGTAGAAATCACCGAATTCCCCTGGCAGAAACTCTTATCCGAAAACGCCCGGGAAGACAATCTGGACCAGGTCCATCAGAAATTTGCCAGCCAATTAGTAGAAAAAGTCCTGGAGCATGCAGAAAAACTCGATGGCCTGATTAAGTCCAAATTAGAGCACTGGGACTTTGAAAGGGTCAACATCATGGACAAAAACGTCCTGCGCCTGGGCCTGGTGGAGATGCTCTATTTTCCGGAAATACCCATCAAGGTCTCCATCGACGAAGCCATTGAGCTGGCTAAAAAATACAGCTATGCCGAGGCCGGCGCCTTTGTCAACGGCATCTTGGACGCCATCGCCAAGTCCAACAAGGAAATCATCTCCCGCTAAATGCTTTTTCATTTGAACGCCAGCCAGCGACTGACTTTCTTGCTCTGTCTGCTGGTTTTTATTTTAACCCTGGGAGTCTATTTATTGACCATCGCCCCCTCGGTCACTTTCTGGGATGCCGGAGAATTTATCGCCTGCAGTTATATTCTGGGAATACCTCATCCGCCCGGCTCAGCCCTGTATGTCTTAATTGGCAGACTTTTCACCCTCTTGCCTATAGGTGGCCAGATAGCCTTTCGGACCAACTTAGCCTCGGCCCTGTTTGCCTCCCTGACTACAGTTTTAGGATTTCTGATTGTATTAATTCTTGCCCGGAGATTGAGACTTGGCGATTTAGCCAGTTATGTCGCCGGTCTGACCGCGGCCTTCTTCTTAGCCTTCTCCAACACTTTCTGGTCAAATGCCACGGAAAGTGAGGTCTATGCTTTGTCAATGTTCCTGATGCTGTTATTACTCTATCTAACATTGACCTGGATTGATAATCGCGCCTCAGCTAAGGGAGACAGATTATTAGTTTTAATCAGCTACCTGGGATTCTTGTCCATTGCTGTGCATATGACCACCTTTTTGGTCATGCCGGTAATTTTCCTTATCATCATCCTGCATGACCGGGACAAACTGAAAGATTTCAGAGTCTGGATTACTGTTCTTCTACTCTCTCTGATAATGCTGGTGCCGACTGTACCGACTGAGCTTTTCCTAATAGGCATGCCGGTCTGGACTTTGCTCTGTCTGTTTTCTTTCACACAGTCGGGTTTCGCCATAAAATGGTTTCTCCCTTTTGCAATCACCCTGTCGGCTATGCTGGGATATTCCAGCCAGCTTTACATCCCTATCAGGTCGGCCTCAGACCCGGCCATCGATGAGAACGACCCGGACACCTGGCCGGCCTTCAAAAATTTTCTGGAGAGGAAACAATATATCCAGCAGGGGATGTTAGAGAGGTCTATGATTAGAAGAGGTGCGTTAATCAATCAGTTAGGCACGCATGAGAGAATCGGGTGGTTCAGATTTTTCAAGGAGCAGTATGCTCTGTCCCATCTTTGGATTTTGCCTACGATTCTCGGGATATTCGGGCTCTTCCAGCTATTCCGACATCGACCCAGAGAGGGTTTGTGCCTGTTAGTTTTTCTACTTATTACAACTTTAGGTCTGGTCTGGTATATGAATTTTGGTGACGGAACTGTGCCAAATGAGAGGCTGGAGGTGCGGGACCGGGATTACTTCTTTTTGCCCGGATATGTCCTCTTTGCTTTGTTTATAGGGGCGGGAATTGGAGCTGTACTTTCATATGTGAGCCGCTGGTTGAAACAGGTCGTGCCGCGTGTAGCCAAAGTTTACGCTTACGCCTTGGGCTTGATTTTTCTGATTCTTCCCGGGCTGGCGCTCTCGGCCAACTTCGCCCGCAATGACCGCTCCGGCAACTGGGTGGCTTATGATTTTGCCTACAATCTTTTGAACTCCTGCGATAAAGACGCTCTTTTCTTCACCAACGGGGATAACGATACCTTTCCGGTCTGGTTCTTACAGGAGGTGGAGAGAATCCGCCCTGATGTGCGCAACATAAATTTCAGTCTGTTGAATGCCCGCTGGTACATCCGGCAGCTTAAAGAGAAACGCAACGTTCCCATCACCTTGACTGCCGCTCAAATCAACTCCCTACAGCATTATGCTAAAGAAAATCGAATCAACCGGGTTCAGGACCAAATGTTAGAGCATATTCTGGATGCCAACGTCTGGAGATATCCGGTTAATTTTGCAGTAACCGTCTCGGCGGACAATCGTCTCTATCAGGGGCGCTCTCTGGACAATCATCTGATGCTGGATGGTCTGATTCAGCGTCTGGTCCCTCAGGAAGGTGTGCAGATGGTTGATGTGGAGGGGACCCGCCTGAAAATCAACCAAGTTTTCCGTTACCGGGGCATCGGGGACAGCGCCATTTACTTAGATGAGAGCACTCAGAGGATGCTCGCCAATTACTTCACCTGTTTCTTCAACTTAGCCGATACTTTAGGTAAAAAAGGAGAATTCGAGGAGGCCCAGCAGTTGGTCTGGCACGCAAAAGATTTCGGGCCGGATGACTGGAGAGTCTATGCCATGTTAGTTCAACTTTATACTAAAGCCGGTCAGAAGGATAAAGTAGAAGAGGTCATAGCCAATGCGCCTGCCGGAGTTGAAAAAGAGAGACTTTATTATAATTCCGCATTTACCAACAAACTGCTGGGAAAAGAGCCGGAATACGAAGCCGGTATGTGGAAAATCCTGCAAAACAACCCCGGCTATCAGGCCGCGTATGAAGAACTCTTCGCAACTTATTACAATCAGAAGAGAAAAGAGGAGCTTGTGAATCTGCTGGATTTCTGGACTAAAAATAATCCCGGCGATAAAAGGGCTATGTCGCTGTTGCGGGGTATTAGCTCTCCAAGTTTTGATTTCCCGGACACGGCGGCTATGCGCAGGGCCATTCAACATTAACCGAATCCAATATTGAATATTCTAGCAATCAACTGGCAAGACATTGAAAATCCCCAAGCTGGCGGGGCTGAGATTCATATTACCGAAATATTGAAAAGACTGGTGGCCAAAGGGCATGAGGCCACGCTATTCTGCTCTGGGTTTGCCGGCGCCGCAGGGGAGACCGTTCAGCAGGGTATAAAAGTGATTCGCCGCGGCTCCCGCTATAATTTTAACTGGGTGCTACCGTTTCATATCCGCTCGATTGTAAAAGCCCAGTCTTTCGACATTGTCTTAGAAGACTTGAACAAAATGCCGTTCTTCTCTCCTCTGTTTCACAATCTGCCAACTTTGGTAATTATCCATCACTTCTTCGGCAAATCCATTTTCAAAGAGACTAATCTGCTTTTCGGCACTTACGTTCTATTAGGGGAAATGTCAGTGCCTCTTTTTTACAGAAAATTTCCTTTTCTAACCATCTCCGATAGTTCCAAACAGGAGCTTATTGAGCGGAGAATTTCCTCTGAGCAGATAAAAGTGATACCTAACGGCATCAGCGAGTCCTATTATATCCCCCCAAAGAACAAGCAAAAAGCCACGGTTCCGACCGTGCTATATGTAGGCAGGATAAAAAAATATAAAGGCATCCAGTTCTTGATTTCGGCCATGGCTAAGGTCAGAGAAAAGTTAGCCCAGGCTGAATTGAAAATAGTGGGGAGCGGAGATTACTTAAACGATTTGAAAGATATGGTAAACAGATTAAATTTGACTGACTGTGTCAGATTTACCGGTTTCATCAGCGAGGAAGAAAAAATAAGAGTCATGCGAGAGGCCTGGGTCTCAGTCTATCCCTCTTTGAAGGAGGGATGGGGTCTGACGAATATAGAGGCTAATGCCTGCGGCACTCCCGTAGTGGCCAGCAATGCACCGGGACTGCGGGATTCGGTAATTGATGGCCGGACCGGCCTGCTCTGCCGCTACGGGGATGTCGACGACCTGGCAGACAAGTTAATCCGGATTCTTACTGACCAGAGATTTGCCCAACAATTAGCCCAAGGTGGCTTGGAGTGGTCCAAGAATTTCAGTTGGGATAAGACTACTGAAAAGGTAGAGGGCTTAATGGAGCAGGTCATAGAGCAGGGCAGAAGATGAAAAAGAATGTCGCCTTTGGAATAATTATCAGTTTGATCTTTCTGTACCTGGCCACCCGGGGCGTCAATCTCGCGGAGATGTGGGACTCCTTAGAAGGGGCCAATTACTGGTACGTGATACCCTATTCGGCCTTTGTGCTTTTTGGCATGTGGGTTCGAGCCTACCGCTGGCGCTTTATGACCGACCACATCAAGAAAATTGGTCTTAAATCTCTTTTCACCTCTACCATGATTGGGTTTATGGCCATCAACCTTCTGCCGGCCCGGCTGGGGGAAGTGGTCCGGGCTTACTCTTTGGGGTCAAAGGAGAGAATTTCCAAGTCAGCCACCTTTGCCACCATTATTTTAGAGCGGATTTTTGACCTGGTAGCGCTACTGGCGCTGGTCTGGTTCACCTTAGTATTCTTTCCCACCCCGCCAGAAGTCAAAAAGGTCGGCTATCTGACCCTATTCATCATCGCCGGCATACTCTTGATTCTCTACTTTCTGAAGACTAAGACCAGGCCCACACTCGATGTCCTGGAAAAGCCCTTTCTTTTTTTAAAGCAGTCCTGGAGGGAAAAAGTCAAAGAGCTTTTTGAAAAGTTCGCCACCGGCCTGGCCATCTTGGTTGATTTCAGGACCCTCTGGCTGGTGATTATAATATCTGTGCTTTTATGGTTTGCCACCGCCCTTTCCAATTATCTGATCTTTCTGGCTTTTGGTATTAAGCCGCCTATTTATGCCTCCTTCATTCTCTTAATCTTTGTAGCCTTTGGCATCTCCATCCCCTCCTCTCCGGGCTTCATAGGCACTTTTCAATTCGCCTGTGTCTTGGCTTTGAAATTCTTCAAAATTCCTGAAAGCACAGCCTTCTCCATTTCCGTAGTCCTCTGGATAGGCAATTTTATGCCGGTCACCCTGATTGGCTTATATTATCTTAAAAAGGAGCATTTTTCATTGAAGCGTGTCAAAACCGAAGAATTGACCCAGGAAGGTTGAACTAATTATTATTATGAGTTTTAACTTCGCAGATAAGTTGCGCATATGTTTTTTCAGAACTAAATTGGTGACGATAATTCCAAGCAGAGATGAAATCTGACAGCAAAATCCATTATTCGGTTCTGATCCCGGCTTACAACGAAGAGGAGAATATTCTCTTAGTGGCCCGGAAATTCGCTGAAGTCTTTACCGAGACTGGCGACAAAGGAGAAATAGTCTTTATTGACGATGGGTCGACTGATAGAACCAGAGAAGAAGTAGAAAGAGCCGCAAAAGAATTTTCCTTTGTAAAAGCCGTCAGTTACTCCCGCAATCAGGGAAAGACTTCAGCTCTGAGTGCAGGATTTAAAGCTGCTGCCGGGGAAATTTACATAATCTTTGATGCCGATCTGCAGTTTGACCCCTGGGATGTTCCCCGCCTGGTGGCGGAGATTGACAAAGGGGCCGACATCTCTACCGGCTGGAAACAGGGAAAATATGAAAAGCGATTCATCTCCGGCGTGTATAACTGGCTCTGCCGGAAACTGTTTAAAATAGAAGTCCACGATTTGAACTCCATCAAAGCTTTCAGGAAGGAAATCTTAGAGAATATCACTTTAAGGGAGGACTGGCATCGATATCTGGTCGTCTTAGCCGCAGAACAGGGATATCGCATTTCTGAAATCAAAGTAACTCTCCGCCCCAGGATGTACGGCACCTCCAAATACAGTGGAGCCGGTAGAATTCTCACTGGCTTTTTGGACTTATTGAGCGTTAAATTTCAGGCCAGCTTTATGAAAAAGCCGATGTTGCTCTTCGGAACCGTAGGACTGGTTTTGACTGCCCTGGGCACGCTAACTGGTGTGGCCGCCTTGATCCTCCGCTTTGGCTTCGGCATCGGTTTCCGGCCCTTGTTGTATTTAGTCATGTTGCTGGTCATTTCGGGAATTCTCTTTTTCATTCTGGGATTTTTGGCTGAAGCGGTGGCTAACGTGTCTGATAAGGTAGATGAACTGAAGAAATCCCTGCCTGGCCGCACGAATTCTAAGTGAAAGTTCTCTACGTTGTCACGGCCTATCCTCGCTTTGAAGGGGATGTGATTACTCCTTGGCTGGTGGAAACCGTCCGCAGATTAAGACAAAAGGGAATAGAGGTAGTCATCTTTGCTCCTTCCTACATGGGATTAGAGGATCAGACCATTTACGGTATACAGGTCAAGCGCTTTCGCTATTTCTTTAAGTTCAAAGAAGATTTGAGCCATGATCAGACCGTACCTGACAGGATGGGAAAGAGTTCTTGGTATAAGTTCATAGCCTTGGCATACATGCTGATGGGAAGTTTATCCATATACCGATTCTGCAGGAAACAGAAGTTCGACATAATCCACGTTCACTGGCCCTTTCCTCATTTTTGGTTCGGGTATTTGGGAAGCAGGGCTTGCGGCGCCAAAATTGTCTCTTCCTTTCATGGAGCTGAGCTGAGATGGGTAACTAAAAAACTGAAGCTCTTCCAACCTTTCTTGCGCTGGGCCATAAGACGCTCGGATGTGGTAACCTGTAACTCTTCCCATACCAAAAAAGAGATTCAAAACATATTCAGCAGGGAAGTCGAAATCATTCCTTTTGGCTCTAGTATAAATTCAGCCTTGGCTAGAGAGAAACCCGGAAGTAACACAGCTCCCTTTGTATTATTTGTGGGGCGTCTGGTAGAAAGAAAGGGGATACCTTATCTTTTGGAAGCATTTAAGATTCTCTCTCAAAAGTGGGCCGGACAACTTTTGATTATCGGCGACGGTCCTGAAAAAGATAATCTCCTGCAAAAAACTGAAAACCTTAATTTGACCACCCGGGTTAGATTCCCTGGCTTTGTTGGCTCAGCGGAGTTACAGAATTATTATCAAAACTGCTCAGCCTTTGTTCTGCCAGCCATAACTGACAGTAAAGGGGATACAGAAGGCTTAGGAGTCGTCCTAATCGAAGCTTTGAGTTACAAAAAGCCGGTGGTAGCCTCAGCTGTAGGTGGAATAACAGATGTGATAATAGACGGCCAGACCGGTCTGTTGGTCCCTGAACAAGAATCTGAGAAACTGGCTGAAGCCCTGCATCGGGTATTGACGGATGCCCCGCTTGCCAAGAGACTTGGCGAAATGGGCTATCAGCATTGTTTACAGCATTTTGGTTGGGAGAGTATAACTGCCAAACTTGTAGATACTTATCGAAAACTGGCCCTAAAATGAAGGGTTTGCTGGTCTCAGTTATAATCCTGAACTGGAATGGGGAGCGCTTTTTAGAAAACTGCCTGCGCTCAGTATTGAATCAATCTTATGCGAATATTGAGGTCATTGTGGTCGACAACCACTCCACAGACAACTCAATTAAAATCTTGCAAACTAAATTCCCAGATTTGAAGCTGATTAAGTCTGATAAAAATTTGGGTTTTGCCGCAGGCAACAATCTGGGTATAAAAGAGAGCAAAGGGGAATATATCATTCTACTTAATAATGACACAGAAGTAGAATC
This sequence comes from uncultured Ignavibacteria bacterium, assembly GCA_964399055.1. Taxonomy (GTDB): domain Bacteria; phylum Zixibacteria; class MSB-5A5; order DSPP01; family RBG-1; genus CAYNPJ01. Next base: position 1,201,096 of record CAYNPJ010000001.1, on the reverse strand, counting down.
TAATTGGGTTGAGGAGCTTGTGAGGGCCTGTCAGGCCGCCACTGATATTGGAATGTGCGCCTCCAAAGTAAAATATATGCAAAATAGGGATATTTTGAACAGTACGGGCGTGATTTTATACCCAGACCTGACTGCCATTAATCGAGGGATAGGAGAAAAGGATGAGGGACAGTACGACCGCTCAACCTCTGTTTTCTGTCCCTACGGAGCCGCCGCTCTATACAAAAGAGAGATGCTGGACCAGATAGGGCTGTTAGATGAAGATTACTTCATGTTTCGAGAGGAGGATGAGCTGGGCTGGCGAGCCAATTTAGCCGGCTGGAGGTGTATTTACGTGCCGACTGCAGTTGTTTATCATTACCGCTCAGCCGCTACTAAGGTCGGCTCTCCTTTCAAGCTGTACTATGGGGAGAGAAACCGGTTGTATACCTGTTTTAAGTATCTCTCTCTAAGGGGCTTGATAGCGACCTTTCCGGCCACTTTCAGACGCTATTTTTTTTCTTCGCGAGCTTTTTCTAATGAGGATAATCTCCGAATTTCACGAGTAAGGTTGACAGGGACTTTGCTTAAGGCATATTTTGATGCCTGCCGAGGTTTTATCCGGATGAGGAGAAAAGGAAGACAGTTTCTAAAAGCACATAAGCTGGCCGGACAAAATGTATATCAGTTATTGCAAACTTTCCCGGCGCAATTAGGCTCGCTAAAAGGGCAGTTCCGCGGCCCGGGAAAAGACCCGGATACCCAAAGATAGATATATTGAATCGCACAGCTAGAAAATTCAAGATCATTCAGAAAAGACTGCAGCGTATCCCAGTGCCTTCCGGCCAAAAACTCCATCTGGGCTGCGGCCGGATGATACTTCCCGGATTCATCAACGTCGACTTAATTGATTTGCCTGGTGTAGATTTGGTTGTTGATTTGGAACAAAAGCTACCTTTTAAGGACAACCAGTTTGAATTTGTTTACTCCCGTCATACTTTGGAGCACATCCGTAACTTGGAACAGCTGCTCTCCGAACTACACCGAATAACTATGTCGACCGGGTTGATTGACCTGGAGCTGCCCCATTGCAGTTGCTCAACCGCTTTTTCTGACCCGACCCATAAGCACTTCTTCACGCTGCACACTTTTGATTATTATATACCAGGATATGATTTTGATTTTTATTCCAATGTCAGATTTCAGCTGATTAAAAGAAGAGTGCAATTTACCGGAGGAAGGTTCAGGTTTCTGAATTTTTTAAGCTGGCTGGTTAATCTCAGCAGTTTCACTCAAAACGCCTGGGAGCGCTTCTGCTGGTTTCTGCCCATGGAAAATCTGTTTTTCACCCTCAAACCTGTCAAATAGGAAATTACCGCAATATTTAATACTGCATTAAAGACTCAGCAAAACTAAAACGGTGACCGGACCACAACTTTTCCAAAAATCTTCCCCCTATCTCTCCTCCTTGAAAAAATGGCTCAAGCCGGTTTCCTATCTGTTTATCCTGGCCATATTTTTCTTTCTATTCAAAAGCTTGTCTGAGAATTGGAAGAGTGTCGATTGGAACCAACTTCATTTTAATCCGCTTTTTTTAATTCTCTCTGCTGCTCTGGCTTTCAGCGGCTTTCTGATATCGATTTACCTGATGAAACATCTTATGCTCAGCCTGAACCAAAAGATAACTTACTGGCAGTCTCTCCGGCTGATTGGCAAATCGCAATTAGGAAAGTACCTTCCTGGCCGGGTCTGGACAACCGCCTCTCGGATTTATTTAGCTGAGCAGGAGAAGCTTTCAAAGTCTAAGATTTTATTGGGCAGCATGGTAGAACAGGTATATGTCTTCGTCACTGCACTGGTCTTATCTATAATTTTGCTTGGCTTTAAAGGCTCAATCATCCAGCGCGATTTGACTGTATTTAACGTGCTACTTCTCGTGCTGGCCCTAGTCTTTTTGAATCCTTTCTCTTTGACTTATCTGCTTAAGCTGGGAATGAAGCTGGCTCGGCTGGACTATCCCCATTGGCGTTTCAGCTTCAGATTATATATTATGCTCTTGCTTGGTTACAGTTTCTGTTGGATTTTACAGGCTCTGGGTTTTTTCTTTTTGGCCAAATCTTTTTATGACCTTGATTATGCCTGGCTCAAGAGATTTTCGGGAACGTATCTTTTTTCCTGGTTGCTCGGCTTTGCAGCCATATTCGCACCCGGCGGATTGGGGATCAGAGAGGGCTCTATGGCTCTATTCTTGAAGAGCTATTTTTCGCCAGGTTTTGCCATCGGTTTGAGTTTGATTAGCAGGGTTTGGATTACAATTCTGGAGTTATTGTTGGCGCTTTTAGCTTTTACAAAGAAAGAACCTAAAGCTTAAGCAGATTATGAAGGGCAAACCTGTAAAACATCTTAAAACAGCGGGTATAATTAACAGTCAAATCGAGTACCCCAAATACGATTTGTTGATGGTAATATTGATTTACTTCCTGCTTGACCTTATTTTTTACAGAAAGATCCTTCCCCCCTCGGCCATGGTTTTTGGCACAGACTGGCTGGCCGGCGGCTATCCCATCCGTTACTTTTTCTATCAGTTCGACCATAGTCAATGGAACCCCTTCCTGTATGGCGGATTGCCCCACTTTTCCAACGCCGGTGATGTCTATTTCCCTATCACCATCTTATTAAAGGATATCCTTGGACTCCCTGTCTATCTATATTACGCTTACCTCTTTGTCCTGAATACCTTGGTAGGGGGGGTTTTTACCTATCTTTTCCTGAAGGAATTAAAGCTCAGTTTTTGGCCCTCTTTTGTGGGGGGAATTGCCTACATGTTCACCGGCATTTTAGTATCATACGTGTATGGCGGCCATGAAGGGAGAATGGCTATTGTAGCCTTATTGCCAACAGTCATGTGGCTGATTCATGTGGCCACAGAGAAACAAACTCTGGTCTGGTTTTTAGGAGCCGGCTTGGGATTGGGATTCTCACTTTTAATCCCCCATGTGCAGATGAACTATTACCTCTTAATCATGGTCTTTTTCTACTTCTGTTTCAGACTTTTCGGGATCTTCAGAGCCACCAATAATTGGCCGAAGGTCATAAAGCTCTCCGGATATTTCTTAATTTTCATTGCTATAGGATTTCTCCTATCCGCAGTGCTTTATCTTCCCTTCTATAAGTATATCCCTTATTCCCCCCGGGGAGGCGAAGAGGGGAGAGGCTATCAGTTTGCCACCTCCTGGGCCATGCCGCCTGAGGAAGCCGTTAATCTGGCAATCCCGGATTTCTCCGGCACCTCAGTGGACCAGGGGAGTTACTGGGGGAGGAATCCTTTCAAGCTTAATTCAGAATATTTAGGGTCGACTGTCGTATTCCTCTTTTTTCTGACACTCTTTTGTTTACGCAAGAACAAGACTGTTCTTTTCTTCCTAATTGTGGGTCTGCTCTCCTTCACCGTGGCTTGGGGAGCCAGCACGCCTTTATATAAGCTTTATTACAGTTTAGTCCCTGGATTCAAGAAATTCAGGGCCCCCAGTCTGATTTACTTTTTGATAGCCTTTTCAGCCGTAGTAATTTCGGCTCATGGTTTCCACTACTTAATCGAACAGGCTAAATCACAACAAAATGTAAAACAAATAATTAAGTTCGTGGTTATTTTTGTGTTGATTGTAATCGGACTCTCATTTTTGATTTCAATCGGCTCATCCAGTTTGAAAACTTCGCTGGCGGGTTTAGTCAACAATCAGCCGAATAAAGTAGCCGCCCTGGAAGCCAATTTTCCCAAGTTCATATCCGGCTTATGGAAATTTGTACTTTATGTTCTGATTATAGCAGGAGTACTTTTTGCACTGGTCAAACAGAAGCTCAAACTGCCAGTAGCCGGAGTCCTGATTGCCCTGATTACTGTGATAGACTTGTGGATAGTGGAGAGCAAGCACGTTCAGGCGGTTTCGCCTCCAGAGGTCTATTTTGCCCCGGATGAAATGGTCCAGGCTCTGCAAAATGACAAATCCCTATTCCGTATTCTGCCTTTGCAATACCGCAATGACAACTATCCTATGTTATTCAACCTGCAGAGCGTGGCTGGCGAGCATGGCAATCAGCTGCAGAGATACAACGAATTCGTGGGAGCAGGCAAAGCCAGCATGGTCGACTATCACAACATCCTCTCAAATCTTAACTTCTTGAATCTATCCAATGCTAAATATCTAATCACCCAGCAACCTGCTCCGGCTAACATTCCATCATTTAAGGAAATCCACCGGGGCCGTCTTTTCATCTATGAAAACTTGGATGTACTTCCCAGAGCTTTTGCAGTTTCAAAATTTGAAGTAATCGCCGAGTCAGACAAAATACTCCAGCGCATTGGCCAGCCGGATTTTAATCCCCGTCAGACAGTTATTTTAGAGAAGATGCCGCTGCTCACATCAACAGTTGATTCTGTAAACAGCACCATACGAATCGTTGACTATCAACCGATGAAGGTAAAAATCCAGGCCGAACTCGACCAGCCAGGTTTTTTAGTCTTGCTGGAAAATTACTATCCTGATTGGCGCGCTTACGTCGATGATAAAGAGACCGAGATTTTCCGGGCTGACTATACTTTCAGGGCTGTTGCCTTAGAGCCAGGCCAGCATCAGGTGGAATTTATTTTCGAGCCAAAAGATTTTTACCTGGGCAAGAAATTATCTCTGCTGAGTTTTGTTGCAGTTCTGACTATTATCTCCGGTAATTTAGTCGTACGCAAAATCAAAACAAAACCCTCTACTCTTCAGCCTTCATGAAAGCCTTAGTCATCATCCCCACCTATAATGAGCTGGAAAATATTGAAAGAATAGTATCTGATGTACTCCAGCAGGACCCTCGTCTGCAGGTCCTGATTGTGGACGACAATTCCCCGGACGGAACCGGCCAGATAGCTGACCAACTCGCGAGTAAAAACGGAAAGGTACAGGTATTACATCGCCAGAAAAAAGCCGGCTTAGGCCAGGCTTATGTGGCCGGATTCAAATATGCCCTGGAGAAGAACTTCGATTGTGTTTTTGAAATGGATGCCGATTTTTCCCACGACCCCAAGTATCTGCCGGAGTTTTTAAAGGCGATTGAGAAGGCCGATTTAGTCCTGGGCTCCCGCTACATCAGCGGGGTCAATGTAGTCAACTGGCCCATGTCGAGACTTTTGCTCTCCTATTTTGCCAACATTTACGCCCGCTGTATAACCGGCCTGCCGGTCAAGGATTCCACTGGAGGATTTAAGTGTTACCGCCGAATCGTGCTGGAAAGAATTGATTTAGACCAGGTTAAATCTGAAGGCTATTCTTTTCAGATTGAAACCACTTTCCGGGCCTGGAAAAAAGGCTTTAAAATAGTGGAAATCCCTATTATCTTTGTGGACCGCAAACAGGGGGAGTCCAAGATGTCCAAAAGAATCGTGCGGGAAGCGATGTGGATGGTCTGGAAACTCCGTCTACTTTCTCTCTTAGGAAAGATTTGAATCCGGCTCAGCCTGATTTATCGGTAATCATAGTCAGCTATAGCGCAAAAGCTGAACTGCAGCGTTGTTTATCTTGTTTGCAGCCAAATCCTGGGTTTTTGGAGATTGTGGTGGTGGATAACAACTCCAACGATGGCTCTCGGCAGATGCTCGAGGAAAATTTTCCGCGGATTAAGAGCATCCTTAATACAAGAAATCTCGGCTTTTCCAGAGCCGCCAATCAGGGTATAAAGGTTTCCACTGGGAAATATGTATTGCTTCTTAACCCGGATACCCAATCAGAATTATCAAATCTGAGAGCCATGGTTGAATTTTTAGAGAAAAATCAGTCAGTCGGCATCTTGGGTCCGCAGATAGTTAACTCCTCCGGTAAGAGACAGTATTCGGCCCGCAGCTTTCCCTCTCTGGCAACCTCTGTTTCGGCTCATGATTCCTTCCTGAATCGAATTCTGCCGCGCAATCCCTGGTCGGCTAAATATCTCGGAAAAGAATTGAACTCAAGTCTTGCCGGTGAGGTCGATTGGGTCTCCGGTTCATGTATGCTTATCCGCCGCGAGGTTCTTGATTCTATTGGACTGCTGGATGACCAATTCTTTATGTTCGTAGAAGACGTGGACTTCTGCCGCCGGGCAAAGCAGGCGGGCTGGAAGGTGGTCTATTTCCCTTTAGTGAGGATTGTTCACCATACCGGCCAGAGCGTCCGCCTGAGAAAAATAAAAATGCTGGCGGAGCACCACAAAAGTATGTATTATTATTTCCGGAAATATTATGGCTCAGCCAAATTTACCAGGCCTCTGGTATTCTTGGGTATCTGGCTCCGCCTGGGAATCAGCCTGCTGGGGCACTGGCTAAAATATTAAAGCATGCACTATCTATTGACTTTTTTAATTGCACTGGTCTTAATGTTGGTCAGCCTGCCTCTTATAATAAAATTAAGTCATAGAAAGGGCTGGCTGGACTATCCAAATGACCGCAAAATGCACAGACTCCCCACCCCTCGTCTGGGCGGAATCTCTATCTTTATATCCTGTCTGATAGCCTGGATGGCCGGGATGGCTTTGCGGCCTGAGATTATTTCAGGGATGGGAAATTTAATTTTTTGGCTCCTGCTGGGGGGACTCATAATTTTTGGCTTGGGACTATGGGACGATTTAAAGCCGGTCAGATTTCGTTTCAAGATTCTTATCGAAGTTCTGGTCGGACTGATTCTGATTTTAGCCGGTTTGAAGATTGAATTGCTCTTTATACCCTTCTGGCAGCCGACTGAATTGGGATGGCTTTCCTACCCGGTGACCTTGCTCTGGTTCCTGGCTCTGCTGAATTCCATAAACTTAATTGACGGACTGGATGGCTTGGCTGGCGGTGTCTCAGCTATTGCCGCAGTCACCATGTTTGTCATCGGCCTGCACTACCAGGCTTTATTGGTGGCCTTGTTAATGAGTGGAGTAGTGGCTACCTGCCTGGGGTTTTTGGCATTTAACCGGCCCCCGGCCAAAATTTTTATGGGTGATTCCGGCTCTCTTTTTCTGGGATACCTATTTGCCATCTCATCCTTAATCTGTCCGATTAAAAGCTATACCGCTTTGGCCATGTTTGTCCCCTTAGTAGCCTTAGCGCTTCCGCTCTTGGAGGCAGTAACCTCATTTATGCGCAGAACTTTAAGTTTAAAAAAATTCTATGTGCCGGACAATCAGCATCTTTACAATCTGCTTTTGGACCTGGGGTTTTCGCCCCAGGGCACAGTCTTGATTTTTTATCTGCTCTCTCTGGTATTTTCTATTCTCAGTCTGCTCTTAATGTTTAAAGGACGAGTTTTGCTTATGCCTATCTTCATTCTGCTCTTTGTCTTAGGCTTGGCTGTCACGATTTTTACGTATATATTAGGAGTCAAGATGCAAGCCAGAGAAAAGAGGGTGGTCTTGTGAACGGCACTTATCTCGATTTTGAAAAACCCATTGCCGAGCTGGAGACGAAGATTCAGGAGTTAAAGGAGCTTTCCTTGAATGGTGGGGTTCAGCTGGACCATGAGATTGTGCTTCTGCAGACCAAGTTGGAGAGGGTTCAAAAGGAAGTCTATTCTAAACTTACCCGCTGGCAGAGAGTGCTTTTGGCCAGACATCCTAAAAGGCCTCAGTCCTTAGATTACATACAGATGATGACCACAGATTTTCTGGAATTGCACGGTGACCGGGGATTTGCAGATGACAAGGCCCTTGTGGCCGGCATGGCTAAACTTGACGGACACCCTTTATTGCTGGTGGGACAATACAAAGGCAAGGACACCAAACAGAAGCTGAAACACAATTTCGGCATGTGTCACCCGGAAGGATATCGCAAGGCTCTCCGCCTGATGAACTTGGCCGGTAAATTCAAGCTGCCCATTCTGATACTAATTGACACTCCGGGTGCCTTTCCCGGCATCGGAGCAGAGGAGAGGGGACAGGCAGAAGCCATCGCTTGTAATCTGCGAGAGATGGCGACCATTCCGGTCCCCATTATAATCATTATCATTGGAGAAGGGGCCAGCGGCGGCGCCTTAGGCATAGGAATCGGTGATAGAGTCTACATGTTGGAAAACTCCTGGTATTCGGTAATCTCACCAGAGGGCTGTGCCGCTATTTTATGGAGAGATGCCGGCAAAGCCCCTCAGGCCGCAGAAGCGCTGAAGCCCTCGGCCTCTGACCTGTTGGAGCTGGGTATCATTGACGCCATAATCCCGGAGCCCGGCGGCAGCGCTCATCGCCAGCCGGAAGAACAAGCCAGACTAATCAAGCAATACGTTCAAAATGCATTCCTGGAACTATCGAATCTGTCGGTAGAGGAGTTGATTGAACAAAGAATCCAGAAGTTCAGAGTCATGGGACAGTTCTACGAAATCTAAAATCAGGAGTATATGCTTAAGCCAGAACTGCTGAAAATCTTAGCCTGCCCCTGCTGCAAGGGTGACCTTGAGTACCAATCTGAACCCGAAAAACTAATTTGCCCAAAGTGCAAGCTTAAGTTTACAGTGAACCAAGATATTCCTATTATGTTAATAGAGCAAGCCGAGAAATTTTAAGCCTAAGGAGAAGAGATGAAGCTTTCTAAATTCTGCGAGGAAGAGTTAATCTCCTTCGATCTGAAGAACAATACCAAAGAGGAAGTCATCCATGAGCTGGTTGACTTAACCAGCCGCTCCAAGCTGGTCAAAGACCCCCAGGAATTGTATAAAGCAGTGGTGGAGCGGGAAAAGTTAGTGACCACCGGAGTCGGTTATGGCGTGGCCTTTCCTCACGCCAAGACCAAGGCGGTAAAAGGGATTGTAGTGGCTTTCGGACGGTCCAATCCCGGAGTGGATTTCGAAGCCATGGACAAAAAGCCGGTGCATCTATTCTTCCTGATTGCCGCGCCGGAAGATGCCATCGGAGCTCACCTCAACGTGATGGCCCGTCTGTCCTACATTATGAAAAACGAGAGGGTTCGCGAGCGCCTGATGAAAATAAATAGCCCTAAAGAACTTTTGGAGATTATCGACTCAGTAGAATAGGTGAAATGAGAGAAAATGCTCCGGGTTATCGGGCCCTTTTCCAAAAACAAAGCTAACTGGTACCTCGTAATCTCTTGGGCGCTCGCTTTCACCCTCCTTGCTCTGCCAAAGCCATCTAAAGGTACCATCGGTCAGGTAGTCTGGCAGGTCTTCTTTGCCCCCTTTTATCAGGCCGGAGAGACGGTGAGAGGCTTATATCAGGTTCGGCAGGAGAACTTAAGATTAAAAAGAGAGTTAGTCGCGGCGACAGTGGAAAAAAATATACTAGAAGAGGTTCGCCTGGAAAATCAGCGCCTCAGACAATTATTGAATTTAAGAACCGAAATGGATCTGGAAGTAATCCCGGCCGAAGTGACCGCCCGTGACCCCAGCTTCCGGACTGCCGCCATCCAGATAAGTTCTGGCACCCAATCCGGAGTTGAGCCCAATTTGCCGGTAATCGACAGCCGGGGACTAGTGGGCAAAGTGATTGAAGCCTTTCCCAAATACTCAGTTATTCAAGTGCTCTATGATCCAGGGATTAAAGTCTCCGCTATGATTCAGCGCAGTCGGGTAACCGGTCTGGTGGTATGGAAAGGCGGCACTTTTTTAGAGCTTGAATATGTGCCCAGTGATGCAGATGTGGCTGTGGATGACGAAGTGGTGACTTCCGGACTTGGCACGATCTATCCAGCCGGCCTGAAGATAGGAAAAGTCAGCCGAGTCTTGCAGGAGCCCAACAGCCTTTTTAAACGGGTCGAGGTATCCGCCTATGCCGAGCTCAACCAGGCTGAAGAATTATTCGTAATCAAGGCTTATACTCAATGACCTCCGGATTCTTAAGGGAAATAGGCTATTCTAAGATACTCACTTATTTGGTGTTTTATTTAGTCGTGATTATTTATGAGAGTCTTTTTTACGAACTTTTCCGGATTGGCCAGGCCCGCCTAGACCTGAGCCTATTGCTTTTAATCTATGTCACTCTAAGCCGGGGCACCAGAGAAGGTATCCTTTTCGGATTCTGGCTGGGCCTGCTTTTGGATTGCCTGACACCTCTGTGGCTGGGCTTGGGTATTTTAATCATGACCGGCCTGAGCTATCTGATAGGAGTTTTCAGAGACAGCCTCTATGTGGAAAATATCCCCTCTAAGATTCTATTAGTCTTTACAGTTGTTATGCTAAATGACTTAGTGCGTTCGCTGTTCCTGAATCACTTTGACTTGAACCAAGTGGGGATTACTCTCTGGCAGACCAGTTTTTTTTCGGCAGTTTACACCTGCGCCGTGGCAGCCCTGGCCATGATGATGAATCAAAAGAAAAAGCCTCAGCCCTTAGCAGTATAAGATGCATCTTCCCAGAGAATCCCGGGTCAGAATAGCCTTCTATTTGGCATTAGCTGGATTGATACTTCTGGGTGGACGCCTGGTCTTCTTACAGGCGATTAAGGCCAATTACTACCGAAAAATTTCGGACGAAAACCGCATCCGCAGTGTCAGCTTGCATGCCTATCGGGGGATTGTGTATGACCGTCAGGGTCGACCCTTTGTGGATAACCGGGCCAGCTTTGCGGTTGCAGCGATACCTTATGAATTAAGAGGGCGCAAAGAAGACTTGCAAAGGATTGCGGAAATATTATCCGTGGACCCGGCCTGGCTAAGCCAAAAACTGCAAAGCCGCAGATATACCGCACATGAACCAGTTCCAGTAGTCAGAGATGCAAACTTCAGTATAATTTCCAAAATCGCTGAGCAGAGTGAAAATTTACCCGGAGTGGTATTTCAGCCTGAGCCGACCCGAAAATACCCACAGGCAAACAACGCCAGCCATTTGATAGGTTATGTCAGCGAGATTTCTGAAGAAGAGCTGAGTTTGCCAGAAGGAGAAGGGTTGTCTGCCGGCTCTTACATTGGCAAGATGGGTATTGAGAAAGAGTATGACCAGCTTCTGCGGGGCCAGGATGGAGCAGAATATTATGAAGTAACTGCTACGGGCAGAATTATTAGCAAGCTCCCTGAAGAAGAGGGCTTGCCCCCTACCTCGGGCATGGATATGGTTCTAAGTTTAGACATGCGACTTCAGGCCTTAGCTGAATCGCTCTTATCTGCTTATCCCAGAGGTTGTATAATCGCCTTGGACCCTTTTAACGGGGAAGTTCTCTGTTTAGCCAGCCAGCCTGATTTTGATGCCAATGCCTTTGTTTCAGTGTTGAGTCCTGAGGAGTGGAGGTCTCTAATAGAGAACCCGGACCACCCCTTGCTCAACCGGGCCATTCAAAGCACCTATCCCCCGGGCTCCACTTTGAAATTATTAGTGGCTGGGGCGGCTTTGGAAGAAGGATTGATTACTCCACAAACAACCTTTCGCCCCTGTGTGGGTGGATTTCAATTTGGAACAAGGTTCTTCGGCTGCTGGAAGCCGGAAGGGCACGGCACTCAGAATCTGATTGGCGGGATTCTTAATTCCTGCGACGCATATTTCTACCAGTTGGGCCTGAAACTAGGCGTAGACCTCATCGCCAAATACGCCCAAGAGTCAGGTTTTGGAAAGAAGACCGGAATTGACCTTCCCCAAGAGAGCAAAGGTTTTGTACCCACCACCAAGTTTTACAACAAAAGATATGGTGAGCGGGGCTGGACCAAAAGTCTGGCCATGAATCTGGCAATCGGACAGGGAGAATTTTTGGCCACTCCTTTACAGGTGACCTGCTTTTACTCCGCGCTGGGAAACGGAGGAACAATTCACCGTCCCCACCTGCTTAAAAAGGTGATTTCAAAAAGTGGACGGGTCTGGGAGTACAAAGCCAGCGCAGCGGGGCATCTGCCTTTTGACAGGAAGACGTTAGATATTCTTAAGGAGGGGTGTCTGGCGGCTGTGAATGATGAAAACGGAACTGGCAAGCTCTCCCGCGTCCCAGGCATCGCCGTAGCTGGCAAGACCGGCAGCGCGGAGAATCCTCACGGCAATACTCATGCCTGGTTTGTGGGGTATGCCCCGGCCCAGGCTCCCAAGATTGTTGTAACCGCTTTAATTGAGAATGCCGGACACGGAGGTGATATAGCGGCCCCAATGGTGAGAGAGATAATCAAAGCCTACTTAGAGCCACAGACCGAACTGGTTACCGCAGACTCACTTTGAGTTAAATTGTCATATGAGTGGCATACTGAAAGTTAGAAAATTCGACTGGGCTTTATTTCTACCCCCCTTGTTGCTCTCCTTGGCCAGTGTAGCTCTAATTTACAGCGCCAAACACGCATCTTTTAGTTCTGTTGAAAAAATGCTGTATGCTAAACAGGCGCTCTGGCTGGTTCTGGCCTTAATTGTATTCTATATAGTTTATAGGATTCCGATAAGGACTCACGAAATCATGGCCTATATCTATTATGGATTAGGTCTGTTATTGTTGACCACTCTGTTCATCATAGGTGCCACCAAATACGGTGCCACTCGCTGGTTCAATTTAGGGCCTTTTAACATTCAGCCCAGCGAGATAATGAAGCTGGCAGTAATAATTGCCTTGGCCCGATTTTTAGCATATCCTCGCCGTAACCCCCGCAGTTTCCTGTGGGTCATTCTGGCCGCTCTCCTTGCCGGACTACCTATGCTACTGGTGCTGAAGCAGCCGGATCTGGGCACTTCCATGATCTTCTTGGTGATACTCTTGTCCTTGCTATTCTGGACTGGACTTTCCTTGTACCTGATTGTCCTCTTAATAACCCCACTTTTGAGTCTGATTTTAGCCTTCCACTGGATATCCTGGGGTCTGTTTTTCCTGGGGCTTCTAATAGCGCTCTTCTACCTTAGGCCGGGCAGATGGCTGGGGGCTTTTGTGGTGGTCTTGAATCTACTCTTCGGTATTGTCACGCCCATACTCTGGAATAAGATGCATGACTATCAGAAAGAGAGGATTCTGGCCTTTCTAGACCCTTCCCGAGACCCCCTGGGGTCCGGATATCAGCTGATTCAGTCCAAGGTTGCCATCGGCTCAGGCGGGCTTTTGGGTAAGGGATATCTGAACTCCAGCCAAGCCAGACTGGAATTTCTGCCGATGCAGCATACTGATTTCATTTATTCTGTTTTGGGTGAAGAATTCGGTTTACTGGGATGTTCCTTAGTCTTGCTCTTGCTAGGACATATGCTCTATCGCGGCATTCATTTGGCCCTGAAATCCAGAAACAACTTTTCCAGTTTATTGGCCTGGGGAATTATAACTGTATTGGGCTTTCAGTCCTTTGTAAACATAGGCATGACCCTGGGGATTTTGCCGGTGACCGGCGTCCCTCTCCCTTTTGTAAGTTATGGCGGGAGCGCCCTGCTGGTCAACTGGGCTATGTGGGGACTGCTGATAAACATAAACGCTCACTGGCAGGAATACTAAGGTGCATCCGGAACTTTTCAGAATAGGACCGTTTGTGGCTAAAAGCTACGGCGCACTTCTGGCTCTTTCCTTCATACTGGGGGTTATCTGGTCAATTCGACGGGCCAAAAAAGCCGGCCTGGATCCCAGATACATACTTGACCTGGCCATTGTAATCTTTATCAGTTCGATTGTCGGCGCCCGCTTTTTCTACGTTATCTTTCATCTTGAGGAATTCAAAGGGCACTGGCTGGATATAGTCAGCCCCATTCAGAGTACCGGGGATTTAGGCATCGGCGGACTGACTATGTTAGGGGGGGTGGTTTTGGCCATACTTTCTGGAATTGTGTATTTGAATATTAAGAGGCAAAATGTCTGGCAGGTGGCAGACATCATGGCTCCGGCTTTTCCTCTGGGGATTTTTCTGACCAGAATCGGCTGTTTTCTGAATGGCTGCTGTTTTGGTAAACCTGCGCCTGACCATTATTGGGGGGTGATATTCCCGGGAGACTGCCCGGCAGGTTATACTTACCCTGGAATTCCAGTTTATCCCACTCAGCTCTTCTCCTCTTTTAAGGGCTTGGCTATACTGATCTTAGTCCTGTGGCTGGAGAGATACAAGAAGTTTCACGGGTACACATTCTGGCTGATGCTCGGTCTGTTCGGCCTGGGACGCTTCATTATTGACTTTTATCGCTATTATGAGCCTAGCATGGTCTTGGCCAGAATCGGCGAGATCGAATTTTCCGTGAATCAGGGAGTTTCCCTGCTAATTATATTAATTTCTATAGTGATGGCGTTTGTTCTCAGCCGAAAGCCTTTAACGTCGAGTGAAAATGCCCCCGGTTTCTCTGGAAATTCTTAAAGATTTAGGGAATTCTTTACTTGATTTTGCCTTCCCGAATTACTGTTACCTGTGCAGGAAGAGCTTATCTGGTTCGAATAAGTTTTTCTGCCCGGCCTGTGTAGAGAATCTCCCTCAGCCTGTCAATCCCTTCTGTTCCATCTGTAAAAATCCTTATTCGCAATTTTCCTCAGACCATGGCTGTCAAGCCGGCTCGGAAGGAGTTTTCTCCCTGTGGAATTATTCCGAATCAGTGGAAATTTTGATTCACAAATTCAAGTACGCCTCTAAGACCGGCTTGGGCAAAAGATTGGGCGAGCTTCTGGCAGAATTATTAAGGAAGACTCCACTGGTCAATGAACTACAAATCATAATTCCTGTTCCCCTTCACAAAAGCCGAAAAAGAGAGCGGGGCTTCAACCAGGCCGAAATTCTGGCCGAGGAGCTGGGCCGACAGCTGAATTTGCCTGTTGAGACCAATTCTCTTTCCAGAATAAAAAACACTGCTGATCAGACCCGTCTTTCTGCTGAAGAACGAAAATTAAATGTAAAGGATGCTTTTCGGATTGCAAGGCAGATAAATTTGACGGATAAGTCGACATTATTAGTAGATGATGTGATTACCACGGGTGCCACTCTGAATGAATGCGCCCAGGTTTTGAAGAAACAAGGAGCCAAGAGAGTCTATGCTTGTACACTGGCAGTTGCCTCATTTTCATCCAACTCTTGACGAAGTGCTCCGGACAGGTATATTTGTTTAGCAACGGAAAAAACTAAGATGAAGATCGGAATATTGACCGGCGGAGGAGATTGTCCAGGATTAAATGCGGTAATCCGGGCCGTAGTCAGAAAAGGGGTCACCGCCTATGGCGATGAGATTTACGGCATTCTGGAAGGCTGGAAAGGATTATTGGAGGGAAAATACGAGAAGCTGGATTTGAATAAGGTCTCCGGCATTCTTCATCGCGGGGGGACCATCATCAAGACCTCCCGCACCAATCCCTACAAAAAAGAAAATGGCGAAAAGAGGGTTAAGGAGCAGATGAAGAACCTGGGGCTGGACGCGCTGATTGCAGTAGGGGGGGAAGACACTTTAGGAGTGGCGGCCAAGTTGCACCAGGCAGGAGTAAAAATCGTGGGGGTTCCTAAGACCATAGACAATGACGTCTGGGGAACTGATTATACTTTCGGGTTTGATACCGCAGTCAATATCGCCATGGAAGCTATCGACAGACTGCATACCACTGCCGAGTCCCACAACCGAGTGATTGTGGTGGAAGTGATGGGACGGCATGCCGGATGGATTGCGGTTCATTCCGGCATTGCAGCTGGAGCCGACGTCATCCTGATACCGGAAAAGCCGGTGGATTTGGAGCAGGTCTGCCAGGTGATAAAGAAAAGACACGACCGGGGCAGAGACTTCAGTTTGGTGGTAGTGGCAGAAGGAGCCAAGATTACGACTAAAGAGGAGAGAGATGGCCGTTTGATAGTACAGAGAACCGAATTAGACCAATTCGGTCATGTCCGCCTTGGCGGAGTGGGACAGTTCTTAGCTGAGGAAATCGAAAAAAGAACCGGCTATGAAGCCAGATATGTGATTTTAGGATACATTCAAAGAGGAGGCTCGCCCACTGCTTTTGACCGGGTCTTAGGCACCCGCTTCGGCGTGGCTGCCATTGACCTGGTGCATAAAGGAGAATTCGGGAAGATGGTCTGTATGGATGGCCTGGCAATCAAATCAGTTGAAATCGAGGACGCTATTGGCAAACCCAAGGTGGTGGATGAAGAGCTCTATCAGGTAGCGCAAGCCTTTTTCGGATAAACAAGGAGGTATGTGTGTCGATTCAAGTAGCGATAAACGGATTTGGCCGGATAGGGAGATTGCTCTATCGGGCCGGTGTTAGCAGTAAGAAATTAGAGTTTGTGGCGGCCAATGACATTACTGACGCCAAGACTCTGGCCACGCTTCTGAAATATGATTCTGTGCACGGGAAGTGGGACGTTCCGGTACAGGTTAGCGATAATAAGATTTCTGCCGGAGGAAAAACTCTGGAGATTCTTTCAGAAAAGGAGCCGGCCAACTATCCCTGGAAAAAAATGGGTATAGACATTGTGGCTGAGTGTACCGGCAAGTTCACTGACAAGGAAAAAGCTAAGGTGCATTTGACTGCCGGAGCTAAAAAGGTCTTAGTTTCGGCGCCGGCTAAAGGAGCTGATGCCACAATTGTCTTCGGAGTAAATGAGAAAACTTATCGGGCCAATAAGCATGATATTATCTCCATTGGGTCCTGCACGACCAACTGTTTGGCGCCGGTAGCCAAAGTGATACAGGACAATTTCGGCATTCAGCGCGGATTTATGACCACCATTCACGCCTATACTAATGACCAGAGAATATTAGACCAGCCTCACAAAGACTTAAGAAGAGCCAGAGCCGCGGCAGCCTCGATTATTCCCACTACCACAGGAGCAGCCAAGGCTCTGTCCTTAGTGATTCCGGAATTAGAAGGTAAATTGGACGGGGTGGCAGTCAGAGTACCGGTCTCCGACGGCTCTTTGGTGGATTTGACCTGCTTGACTGAAAAGGAAATGACGACTGCCGCTGTAAACCAGGCTTTCAAAAATGCCTCTGCCGGGGCGATGAAAGGGATTTTGGAATACACTGAGGACCCTATTGTTTCCGTTGATGTGGTCGGTAACCCCCATTCTGCCGTCTTTGACGGGCTTTCCACTATGGTGATGGGCAAGAATCTGGTCAAGGTCTTTGCATGGTATGACAACGAGTGGGCTTTTTCTCTGCGGATGGTGGAAGCCTTGGAGATGATGTTGGGGGATTGATAATACCAAGATAAATATGTGGAATTATTACAGGAGAAGCGTTACAGTTTCAGCTTAGGTAGGAGAAATTTATATGAATAAGCTTACCATAGATGATGTAGATTTAAAGAATAAAAGAGTCTTGGTCCGGGTGGATTTTAATGTTCCCTTAGACAAAGAAGGGAACATCACTGATGACACCAGAATCGTCGCCTCTCTCCCCACAATTAAGAAGGTTCTGAAGAGTGGGGGAAAGGCTATTTTGATGTCCCATTTAGGCAGGCCCAAGAAAAGGGCGCCGGAATTCAGCCTCAGACCCTGTGCTAAAAAATTAAGCGAACTATTGGGCAAGCCAGTTCGCTTTGTGGAGGACTGCATAGGACCTGAAGTGGAAACGGCAGTGGCGGAGTTGCAACCCGGTGAATGCCTGTTGTTGGACAATCTCCGCTTTTATCCAGAAGAAGAGAAGAATGACTTTGAATTTGCCAATAAATTAGCCTCCTTAGGAGACATTTACGTCAACGACGCCTTCGGCTCGGCCCACAGAGCCCATGCATCTACAGAAGGGGTTACGAAATACTTTAAACAATCCGTGGCCGGGTATTTGATGCAAAAGGAGCTGGAATATCTGGGTAAAGCCCTAGCCAGTCCGGCCCGCCCCTTTGTTGCCATCCTGGGAGGGGCTAAGGTCTCCGATAAGCTGTTGGTGATTGAGAATCTTCTAAACAAGGTAGATGCCATCTTGATTGGCGGCGGCATGGCTTTTACCTTCATCAAGGCTAAAGGAGGTAAAATCGGAGCCTCTTTAGTCGAGGATGACAAGTTGGGTTACTGCCGAAGCTTATTGGAGAAGATCAATGGGTCCAGGCTCAAATTTCTACTTCCCCAGGACGTTGTCGTTTCCGAAGACCCCAATAATCCCCGGCCTGAAGTGACCGCCATTGATAACATAAACGACGGCAAAAAAGGACTGGACATCGGCCCGCAAACCTGTATTTTATTCAACTCCGAAATTGAAAAAGCTAAGGTGATTGTCTGGAACGGTCCTATGGGAATGTTTGAGGTAAAAGCTTTTGCTGCCGGCACCAACTCAGTGGCAAAAAAGATTGCTGACGTAACCGAGAAAGGAGCCACATCTATAATCGGCGGCGGAGATACGGCCGCCGCAGTTTTGCAGGGCGGTCTGGAGAAAAAAATGAGCCATATTTCCACTGGCGGCGGAGCCTCGCTGGAGTTCTTGGAGGGAAAGACTCTTCCCGGGGTGGCGGCCTTGGCTGACAAGAAATAGAGGTCTGAAGAAATTGGGGAAGCGGGCAGTTCTTATTGCCGGTAACTGGAAAATGCACAAGACTCCTACGGAGGCCTCGCAGTTAGTGCGAGAGCTCAAGGATAGCCTCAAGGAGTTAAATGGCATCAACGTGGTTGTCTGTCCTTCCTTTGGCTCTCTCTGTTATGTTAAAAAAGAGCTTAAGGGTAGCAAAATCGCCTTGGGAGCCCAGAACTGCCACTGGGATGAAGAGGGAGCCTATACCGGCGAGGTCTCAGCCAGGATGCTATCAGACTTGGGATGTCAGTATGTGATAATCGGCCATTCGGAGAGACGCAATTTTTTCCGGGAAACCGATGAAATCATTGCCAGGAAACTGAAACAGGCCTTGAAGGAAGGACTGTTTCCTATTTTCTGCATTGGCGAATCCTGGCAGGAGCGGGAATCCGGCAATACCGAAAAGGTTCTGGAGGAACAGTTAAAGAAAGGATTAAACGGAATAGCCAAAGAATCTTTGGCCAAAATCGTAATAGCTTACGAGCCGGTCTGGGCCATTGGCAGCGGAAAAAACGCCACGCCGGAACAGGCCCGCCAAGCTCATCAGCACATTCGTAAAGTTTTGAAAGAACTCTATGGAGCAGAGACAGCAGAAAACATGTTGATAATCTACGGCGGCTCAGTCAATCCTGAAAATGCCAGGGAGTTGCTGAGTGCCGGCGACGTGGACGGCGCCCTGGTCGGAGGGGCCAGCCTAAATGGAGAACAATTCGCCAAAATAATCTTGGCAGCAAAAACTTAGGAGGCAGAGTGTTTGGTTTACTGATAATAGTGCATGTGATTATCTCAGCCAGTCTGGTGCTGGTGATTCTAATGCAGTCAGCCAAAGGAGAGGGTCTGGCCAGCGCCTTTGGGGGTGGCAGCTTTACCGGCGCTGTATTTGGCGGCAGAGGGGCAGCCACTTTCCTGTCTCGCGCAACCACAGTCTTGGCGATTGCCTTCTTTATTAGTTGTCTCACCTTGACTGTGTTATTCCCCAGTGGTGGAGGTGTTGCCCGCCGGGAAAGTGCAGTACAAAAAGAAGCTCAAAAAGCCCTACAGCAGCAGCCGGTCCCGACCGGGGATGAAACACCAGCTACCCAGCAGCCTTCTCAGACCCAGACCAGCCCTGGGTCAATTCTTCCCCCGGCGCCAGACACCGGAAAAGCTGGAGGGGGTAAATAGTTAGGGTTTTATTCTTGCGGAAGTGGTGGAATTGGCAGACACACCATCTTGAGGGGGTGGCGGGCATTGCCCATGCGGGTTCAAATCCCGCCTTCCGCATGTTGCCTGAGCCTAAGAATCAGTGAGTTTTTGCTTCTTTTTTAGCTGTTCGATTTCTTCATCAATGGTGATGGCCATTTTCTTAAGTAACTCTATCAGGTGATTGACCCTGGTCTTATCATATTCGGCCTGGTTTTCCTTTAACAACTGGTCTAGCTTATTCTTGAAAAAATAGATGTCCGACATTTTCGCTCCTTATTTTAGATTCATTGCAACTTAATGGAATGCAATTTGTTAGTCAATGCCTGTCGACTCATCATACCGTACAATTGTGAGTTTCAAAATCTAGTTTTGGGTTTTAAAATTCACTAGAATTTTATTGACAAATAGTTTAAGTTGATTATAATAAAGGTTTTGAGTTAAGAAACTATGCACAAAACTACTATACCCAAGCCTGAACAAGTGCCGGTCCGCTGGCTTCTGGTTGATGCAGAGAATAAGATTCTGGGCAGATTGGCCAGCCAGGTGGCCCGGCTACTTATGGGAAAAACCAAACCTCAATTTACCCGGCATTTGAACTTGGGTGACAATGTCATCGTGGTCAATGTAGATAAAATTAGAGCTACAGGTAAGAAACAGTGGCAGAAGGAATATTATCATCACACCGGTTATCCGGGCGGACTACGGGCCAAGACCTTAGGAGAGCGCCTGAGTGCAGAGCCTGAAAAGATGTTTAGGGATGCAGTCTATGGCATGCTTCCCAAGAATCGTTTAGGGAGAAAAATGCTAGCTCACCTGCATGTTTACAAAGGCTCCCAGCACCAGCATCAGGCTCAGAAACCGGAAGTATATCAGATTTCTCAAAAAGGAAGATAATTTGTCCAAATCAATCTCCGCTTTAGCAGGCGCAACTGGTCGCAGAAAAGAATCCAGCGCCAGCGTTCGTTTGGTAGCCGGCCAGGGTAGAATTATGGTTAATGGACGGGAGGCTGCTCAGTATATCAACCGCCATGATTTGTTATTGGACCTGCGCAAGCCTCTGGTGGTCACTGAAACTCAGGGTAAGTATGATGTCATAGCCAGGGCCTCGGGGGGAGGAGTGGCTGGCCAGACTGGCGCCATACGCTTGGGAATTGCCAGAGCGTTGGCTAAATTAGATGAGAGTTTTAAGAATGTTTTGCGCCGGGATGGACTCTTGACCCGCGACCCTCGCCAGGTGGAGCGGAAGAAATATGGCCGGGTCAAAGCCCGCAAGAGATTCCAATACTCAAAGAGATAAGGTAAACGCAGAGACGTAACCTAATCGCCTAACAAAAAGAGGATAAACAGAGTGAGTGTCGAACTGAAAGAATTATTAGAAGCTGGGGTGCACTTCGGGCATCAGACCCGACGCTGGAATCCTAAGATGAAGCCTTTCATCTTTACCGCTCGTAACGGCATTTATGTTCTGGATCTTAAAAAGACCTTAGAGTGTCTGCGGGTGGCCTGTTTAAAAGCTAAGGAAGTGGTAGCCAAGGGGGGTTCGGTTTTGTTTGTGGGCACCAAGAAACAGGCTAAGGAAGTGGTTCGGCAAGAAGCTCAGCGCTGCGGCATGTATTACGTAACTGAACGCTGGCTGGGAGGAACGCTGACTAATTTTGCCACTATTAGAAGAAACATCCGCCGGCTCCGGGACATTGAGAGAATGGCTGAAGATGGAACTTTTGAAAAACTTACTAAAAAAGAGGTGTTAGGACTGGTGAGAGAGAAAGAGAAACTGGAGAATGTCTTAGGCGGCATAAAGGATATGAATGAACTTCCCAAACTCCTCTACGTGGTTGACTCTAAGAAAGAACGCATTGCGGTAGCCGAAGCTAACAAGCTTAACATACCGGTCGTGGCCATAGTGGATACCAACTCTGACCCGGATTTTATTGATTTTCCCGTGGCCGGCAATGATGATGCCATCAAGTCGATTAAGGTGATCACCCAGGAGATTGCCAACGCGGTGCTGGAAGCTAAGCACATCTTTCAAGAGACTGCATCCGAAGCCCAAGCCAAAGAATCAGCTTAAGGGGGATTATGGCCAATATACCGGCTGCTTTAGTTAAAGAACTACGGGAAAAAACTGGGGCCGGGATGATGGACTGTAAAAGGGCCTTAGAAGCGGCCGAAGGGGACCTGGAAAAAGCCATCACCCTTTTAAGACAGCAGGGAATCGCCCAGGCTTCCCAAAAGAGTCAGCGCACCGCCAAAGAAGGGATAATCTATTCTTACATTCATCCTGGCGACAGATTGGGCGTGCTCTTAGAACTGAATTGTGAGACCGATTTTGTAGCCCGGACCGATGACTTTAAACAGTTGGCTAAAGATTTAGCCATGCAAATTGCGGCTACTAATCCTTTGACCATACAGCGCAGCGACTTAAGTCCGGAGCTGATAGAAAAAGAGCAGAGCATCTATCACACCCAGGCCTTAAATGAAGGCAAGCCGGAGAAAATCATCGACCGGATTGTCAGCGGCAAGATGGAAAAATATTATCAGGAAGCAGTTTTGTTGGAGCAACCATTTATCAAAGACCAGGAGCGGACCATTCAGGATATAGTGACTGAGGCCATTGCCAGATTAGGAGAGAATATTTTAATTCGCAGATTCGTCCGCTTCCGAGTGGGGGAATAGTCATATGGAGATTCCAGAAAGGATAGAGCCCAAGTTCAAGCGGGTTCTCTTAAAGGTCTCCGGGGAAATTCTGATGGGTAACAAAAACTTAGGCATTGACCCGGAGATTTTAGAGCGTATCAGTAAGCAAATTAAGCAGGTACGTGAACTGGGAGTCGAGATAGGAGTTGTGGTCGGGGGCGGAAACCTCTTCCGGGGTCTGCCTGCCTCAAAGGGCGGCATGGAAAGAGCTTCTGCTGATTACATGGGGATGCTGGCAACGGTGATAAATGCTCTGGCCCTGCAGGATTGTCTGGAAAAAATAGGGGTCTTTACCAGAGTAATGACTGCCCTGCATATGGAGCAGGTGGCTGAGCCCTTTATCCGCAGAAGAGCCATCCGGCATATGGAAAAGGGAAGGGTCATTATCTTAGCTGCCGGCACAGGCAATCCCTATTTTACGACGGATACTGCTGCGGCTCTGCGGGCCATTGAACTGGAGGCGGATGTCTTGTTGAAAGGAACCAAGGTCGATGGAGTGTATGAGTTAGACCCACAGCTGCAGCCCAATGCCAGAAAATTCGACCACCTGACCTACTTAGACGTTTTGAGTAAGGAACTGAAAGTTATGGACGCTACCGCCATTTCTCTCTGCATGGATAACCGGCTCCCCATAATTGTATTTAATCTAACCGATGATGAGAACATAGAGAAAGTGATCTTAGGAGAAAAGATTGGAACCTTGGTGAGGTGACGGCTTATGCTCAATAAAATATACTCTGAAATGGAAGAGAAGATGAGGAAGACCGTGGAGGCACTGCGCAAAGAACTCTCCGGGATTCGCACCGGTAAAGCCACTACTAATCTATTAGACGGAATTAAAGTAGAATATTACGGCAATTTGGTCCCCTTGAACCAGGTAGCCAGCATTTCAGTTCCGGAGCACCGTCTGCTGGTCATCCAACCCTGGGAAAAGAGAATGATTGAGGAGATAAGCAAGGCCATACTGAAGTCCAATCTGGGCTTAAATCCGACCAATGACGGCAATGTGATGCGGCTGCCTATACCCCCCTTGACCGAAGAGAGGAGAAAGGAGTTGGTTAAGCTGGTCAAGAAATTCGGGGAAGATACCAAAGTGGCTCTGCGTAATATTCGCCGCGACGGCAATGAGCATCTGCTTAAGGCTGAAAAGGACAAGCTGATTTCAGAAGACGACCGGCGCAAATCACAAGAACAGGTTCAGAAGGTCACCGATAAATATATTGCAGAAGTGGATAAGATACTGCAGGCTAAAGAAGCAGAAGTAATGGAAGTTTAGTCTTCAGCTGGTGAACAATTCCTTTCCGGATTCCGTAATGTATACTGGATAGCCATCCCCTCATTCGGAGGGGATTTTAGTAGCTTTAGGTCAGAAGTGAACAGAACTTTAGAGCAACAGGCAGAAGCCATCATAGAAAGAGGGAATCTCCCCCGCCATGTGGCGGTTATCATGGACGGCAATGGCCGCTGGGCTCAAAGAAGAGGGTTGCCCAGAACTTCCGGACATCAGGCCGGAGTAAAAGCGGTTAAAAAAGTGGTTCAGGCAGCCAGCCGTTTGGGAATTGAGTATCTCACCCTGTACACCTTTTCCTCGGAAAACTGGAAAAGACCCAAAGGGGAGGTCGCCGCCATTATGAGATTACTCTACGATACCACCAAAAACGAAATGCAAGAATTGATTAAGAATAACGTGCGCTTGATTGCCACCGGTAAAATCGAACGGCTCTCTCCCAGCCGTCGCCGCATTCTGCAAAAGGCTATCCGGGCCACCAGTAAGAATAACGGATTGACTCTGAACTTAGCCTTGAATTATTCTGGCCGGGAGGAAATAATCGAGGCGGTACGGGCTCTATGTCGCTTAGTCAAAGAAGACGGCTTACAGCCCCAGCAGATTGACGAAAAGCTTTTTTCCCAGTTTCTTTTCACCAAATCGCTACCTGACCCGGATCTATTGATTCGCACTTCGGGTGAGATGCGGCTGAGCAACTTCCTACTCTGGCAAAGTTCCTATACCGAACTCTATATTACCGAAGTTCTCTGGCCTGATTTTACTGAAGAGGATTTCTTTCAGGCTATCCAAGATTACCAGAGCAGGAAAAGACGTTTCGGCCAGCTCTAGTTACTTCCTTGGCCACTCCTGAACAGAAGAATTTGCTCATTAGAGTTGCAGTAGCAACAGTCGGCATTCCGCTTTTGCTTTTCCTCTCAATTCTGGGCAAGATTCCTTTCTTAATATTGGTCTTGGCGGCGATATCCTTAGGAATTTTTGAATTCTCCAGAATAGCCTCTGGCAATCAGGTTCAGATTCCCAGATATTTTTTGGCTGTCTCATTAATTGCTTCAATCATTCTCACTTATTTAAGCCGAACCGATTTATTAACTTTTCTGCTCCTGGTGACTTTTTTAATTCTGGCTTTGCTCTCTCTGAGAATGCCAGTAGAAACGGGCGCTAAATATATAGCCTGGTTGAGCTTAAGTTTTGTCTATCTATATTTATTCTCCTTTTGGATTTTGATTCGACAATTACCGGACACAAAAGGAGCAGACTATTCACTGGGCGGTTACTGGATGGTCAGTTTGTTTTTGACTGTGTGGAGTTGTGATACCGCAGCTTACTTTGGCGGTAAAGGCCTGGGTAAACATAAGCTCGCACCTGCAATTAGCCCGGGCAAGACCAAAGAGGGAGCGCTCTTCGGAATCATCGGAGCCTTGTTTGCGGCAGTTATAATCCACTATATTTTTTTACCAGCTCTGGACTTGTTCGATTTATTGGTGATGGCGCTTATGGTCGGCATTTTAGGACAGTTGGGAGACCTGTTTGAATCAATGTTAAAGCGCTCCGCAGGATTAAAGGACACCTCCACTATTATACCCGGCCACGGAGGGGTTCTTGATCGCTTTGACAGCCTCCTCTTTGTCAGCCCCTGGGTCTATTTCTATCTTAAATGGTTCGTATATTAGAATTGGTCCCCGTCTTAAGTGACGGATAGGGATGTTATAAGGGTTTGACACTATTCTAAAATGAACTATCATATTAGGTATGAAGTCATTGCCCGACAGGCTGGTAGGTAGATTAGACAGTCTCCCTAATCGGCCCGGCGTATATCTCTTACGAGATAGCTCTGGAAAGATAATCTACGTGGGCAAAGCCCGCTTCCTAAGAAGCCGGGTCAGAAGTTATTTTCAGGATTCCTCATCTCTTGATCTCAAATCTCAAATTTTGGTAAAAAAGATTGCTGAGTTTGAGACTATTGTTACAGATTCAGAAATGGAAGCGCTGATTTTAGAAGCCAATCTGATTAAGGAGCACAAGCCCAGATACAATGTGAATCTGAAAGATGATAAGAGATACCCTTATCTTAAAGTGACAGTTAATGAGCCCTACCCTCGCATTTTAGTGGTCCGCCGGGTCAAGAAAGATAAAGCCAAATATTTCGGACCTTATACCAACGTGTCCGCCATGCGCCAGACTCTGCGTATTATCAGGAGGATTTTTCCGGTTCGTACTTGTAATCTGGTCATCCCCTCTAATAAGAGATACAAAGTTTGCCTGGAATATTATATCAAGCGCTGTTTGGGCCCTTGTGAGGCTAAATGTTCTCAGGAAGAGTACCGGCAGATGATTGAAAATGTCTGTCTGTTTCTCTCCGGGCAATCCGGTCAGGTTATCGAAGAACTAAAAGAACAGATGGAGCATTATGCCGGTCAGGAGAATTTTGAAGCCGCGGCTCGCCTAAGGGACCAGATTCAAGCCCTGGAGGCGATGGTAGAGAAGCAGAAGGTAGTGGATGAAGAGAGGGTCAACCGGGACATAATCTCTTTTGCCAGGCAGAAGCGGGATGTCTGCTGTGTGGTTCTGCAAATCCGGGAAGGAGTGCTAATAGGCCGTCAGAACTTTTACCTGACCTGTGGCACGACCGATTCAGATGCAGCGGTCCTTTCAGCCTTTGTCAAGCAATTCTACCTAAACTCTCCTGTAATTCCGAGAGAAATTGTCCTTCCCTCGGATATTGAAGACCAGAAGACCATCCAGGCCTGGCTGGAGAAAAAGGCTGAAGCCAAAATCGAGCTTTTGATTCCCCGGAGAGGGAAGAGGGCTGAACTCTTGGACATGGCCATTCAGAATGCCCGTCTTTTACTCAATGAATTGATATTACAGAAATTAGACCGCTCCCAGAAAGTTCCCCGGCTGATTGAAGCGTTGCAAAGAGACTTGTATTTATCTAAACCTCCCCGGACTATTGTTGCCTTTGACGTGTCCAATCTGGGTGGCACTGAGGCAGTTGGCTCTGCGGTATTTTTTGAAGATGGGAGACCCAAGAAATCCCGCTATCGAAAGTTCAAGATTAAGACTGTCCAGGGTCAGGATGACTTTGCCATGATGGGGGAAATAGTAACTCGCTTTTTCAACAATTCAAAAGAGGAAGGTCTATCCCACCAGGATTTGGTGATTGTAGATGGCGGCAAAGGACAGCTTTCGTCAGCTTTGGAAGCTTTGAATAGGCTGAATTTGCAGGAACAAGAAACTATTGCGCTGGCTAAGAGATTAGACGAGGTCTTTCTCCCCGGAGCAGCAGATTCTTTGATGTTGCCCAAGACGTCCCCTTCGTTAAGACTCTTGCAGAGAATCAGGGATGAGGCCCATCGCTTTGCCATCACCTATCACCGCACACTGAGAAAGAAAAAACTCTCCCGCTCAGCATTGGACGAGATTCCTGGGATAGGTGAGAGCCGTAAAAAAGTCCTTTTGAGTAAATTCGGCTCGCTGAACCGCTTGCAGTCTGCTTCCTTGGATGAGATTAAAAATGCCAAGGGGATTCCCGAAGATGTGGCGGTTAAAGTATTTCAACATTTACATCCTGAGGAGTGAACAATATGACCAAGATTTTCTACAGTGAAATGACGACTCCTCTTGGTAGAATTTATCTGGCTATGACGGAAAAGGGTCTAAGATTCATCTGCTTAACTAAATCAGAATGGCTCAAAACTATTGACAAGCTGAGCCAGAATAATCGTCTCAGATTTATTAAATCTGAAAAACAGTTCAAGTCATTGAAGAAGAAATTAGTCAGGTATTTTTCCGGAAAGTTTTCTGAATTTGATTTGGATTTAGACATTAGAGATGCAACGCCCTTCCAGAAGAAGGTCTGGAGAGAGATGAGGAAAATCCCTTATGGCCAGACTCGCTCTTATCAGTGGCTGGCCAATAGAGTCAAAGTTAGGAGTCCTCGAGCAGTCGGGCAGGCTTGCGGTTCCAATCCTCTTCCCATAATTATTCCCTGCCACCGGGTGATTGCCTCAGACGGCACTCTGGGAGGCTTTGGCAATGGCTTGGATAAAAAGATTCACCTTCTCAAACTGGAAGGAGCCCTGACCTAATGTTGCTGGAAACGCTGCCGGTCGGTCCTTTCCAGGCCAACTGTTATATCTTGGGAGAGGCGACGGGCAAAAACGGCATAGTCGTTGACCCGGGCGCAGAATTCGATAAAATCTGGGACAGAATTTCTAAGCACCAGCTTCTAATTGAAAAAGTAGTGCTTACCCACGCTCATGGAGACCACATCGGCGCTCTTTCTGAATTGTTAGACCAGACCAAAGTCGAGCTTCTGTTACATCAAGACGACTATCCAATGTTGACTGACTCCCGAAAAAACGGCTCAGCCGATTATGGCTACCCGGTCTCAGTCAACTATCCGGCGAAATTTTTAAATGAGGGAGACCTCATTGAGTGCGGAGATGTCAAACTCAAAGTTTTCCATACTCCCGGCCATACTCCAGGCGGGATATGCCTTCTGGCAGATAAGCTCTTATTCACCGGCGATACATTGTTTTACGGCTCCATTGGCCGCACCGATTTTCCTTATTCTTCCCTGCAAAAGTTACTCGCTTCCATTTCTGACAAGCTCATGCCTCTGGGTGATGAGATTAAGATCTACCCTGGCCATGGCCCATCTTCTACCTTGGGCTGGGAGAAGCAGTATAATCCGTTTCTTCAGTCCAGCTTCCTCTATCAATACCGGGCAAGAGCCTGACTAAAAATTTTCTATGCCTTGACAATCAACCCAATGTTACCAGAACGAGTCATAATTGACCAGACGGCTAGAATAGAACAGGGTTTCTTCAATCGCCCCACCCTTACCGTAGCCAAAGAACTGCTGGGAGCAATATTGGTGAGAAAGATACAGGGCGGGTTTCTCTGCGGTACGATAGTTGAAACCGAAGCCTATGTGGGAGAAGATGACCCCGCTTCGCATGCTTACGGCGGCCTGACTCCACGTAACCAACTGATGTATGGTCCTCCGGGCTATGCCTACATATATTTCATTTATGGCAACCACTATTGCCTCAACTTTGTCACTGAAGCGGAAGATTATCCGGCTGCAGTATTGATTAGGGCGCTTCAGCCACTCTCCGGGTTGTCCCGGATGTTTGCCAATCGTGGAAAAATCAGAAGCGAAATTCAACTCTGCAACGGACCCGGCAAACTCTGTCAGGCTTTGCAAATAGACAAAGCCTTGAACGGAACAAGTCTTTTCTCAGACCGGTTATTTTTGCTTCCCGGAAGTGAAAAATTCGAAATAGCCTGTTCAGAACGCATTGGCATTTCCCAGGGAAAAAATCAAAAGTGGCGATTTTATGTTAAGAACAACCCCTATGTTTCCGTTTACAAAGGAGCTTCATAATGACCTCGCGTTTGCACCGTAAGGCCTCCATCAAAGGCACCAAAAGTGAATATCTACATCCCAGTGTGTTTGACAACGTCCTGGCCCAATTCGACGATGCGGCCAGCCGCCTGCATCTGGACCCTGGGATGGCAGAATTCTTGAGACATCCTCGTAAAATAGTGACTGTAAACTTACCCATTATGATGGACAATGGCAGCTTAAGGATATTTCTCGGACACCGAGTACAACACTCCATAATCCTGGGTCCCTCCAAAGGAGGCATCCGCTACCATCCGGATGTTACCTTAGATGAAGTCAAGGCCCTAGCAGCCTGGATGACCTGGAAATGCGCAGTGGTAGGCATTCCCTTCGGCGGAGCCAAAGGCGGCGTGGTCTGCGACCCGTCCAAGCTTACGGTAGCAGAATTGGAGCGCTTAACCCGGCGCTATACCGCAGACCTCATAGACATTTTCGGCCCGGATAGCGACGTTCCTGCCCCTGACGTTAATACGGACCCGCAGATTATGGCCTGGATTATGGATACCTACAGCATGCACGCCAGACACACTGTGAGAGCAGTGGTGACCGGCAAGCCCATCGCCTTGGGAGGTTCCTTAGGCCGCAGAGAGGCAACTGGCAGGGGAGTGGTTATCACCACCAGACTGGCCGCGAAACACCTCGGCATGTCCCTGAACAAGGCTAAAATTGTAGTCCAGGGATTTGGCAATGTAGGTTCGATTGCAGCAGAGCTTTTTGCACTGGAAGGGGCACAGATAATTGCGGCCAGTGATGTCAACGGTGGTATTCATAATCCCAAAGGACTGAACATGTCCAAACTCCTTCATCATCTGAACCATAAGAAGACTGTGGTGGGCTTTCCTGACTCGAAGCCCATCTCAAACCAGGACTTGCTGGAATTGGAATGTGACATATTGGTGCCAGCCGCGTTGGAGAATCAAATAACCGAAGAGAATGCCAGCCGGATTAAGGCAGCCATCATCGCTGAAGGTGCCAATGGCCCGACTACTCCGGCTGCAGACAAGATTCTGGAAAAGAACAAAGTTCTGGTCATCCCGGACATCCTCTGCAATGCCGGCGGCGTCACTGTATCTTATTTTGAGTGGGTTCAGGACCGGGGCGGATTTTTCTGGACCGAACAGGAAGTCAATACCCGCTTAGAGGAAATCATGGCCAAATCTTTCGGTGAAGTATTGAATATGTCTTCGCATCACAAGGTCTCCCTCCGAGTGGCCGCTTTCATGCTGGCCATAAAGCGAGTGGCAGATGCAGCCAAAGTCAGGGGTATTTATGCTTAATCATTGCTAATAGACATATTCTGGCTAACCGTCATAAAGTGTCTATTGAAAGAAACCTTTTTCACAACTTTCTGGCCCTAGGTGGGATAATACTATGGTTAATCTTGAATTCTTGCAGTAGCACCAGACAGCTTTCTCAACCGTCTCCAGAAGCAGTTTTAAATAAATTTCTAACCCAGCAACAGCCAATAAGTTCCGCCTCTAAGCTGAAGTTGTGGGTTAATCTGCGTACCGGGGAAAAGGTTCGAACCGAGTTATTCGTCTACAGTCGACGAACTGAGGATTACAGCTTTTATTTGAAAGACTTTTGGGGACGGGATTTGATGAGCGCCGTGATTCTGAAGGATTCTGTAAACATATTTTACCCGCAGGAGAATCAATATCTTCAGGAGTCATTAAAAGATTTCACGCAGAGCGACTACTGGCTCTGGGAGATTTCCCCTCTAACACTCCTGAAAACTGTTGATGGCACCCTCTTTAATAGTCAGGCCAGAATTTCTTTCAGCAGCCAGAACAAGGGGCAATACGAGTATAAGGTCTCTGATAACCAATTCGACATGCTCCTCGCTCTTTCTCCTAAAAATAGCTCCTTAAAGAGAATTATTTTGTATGACTCTTCAGGTGAAATGGCAGCCGATATCCGGTGGGAGGATGTCAGACTCTGCAAAGGCTATCCCCGGCCCAGACTCATCAAGATTAAGATGGGCAAATCCAGAGACGAAATAAAATTAGGAGTGCTGGAGGAAGAGTTTGACCTAGATTTGAAACAGAAATATTTTGACCTTCAGATACCGCCTGATGCCCAACGTATAAGCTTGAATTAAAGACAAAAGTTTTCCAGTAGATATTTCCCTTTGGCCAAAATATATTATAAGTCATGAAAATTTTGCAGGTCAGCGATGCCCGCGGCTGGAGCGGAGGGACCCAACAGGTCCTGCTTCTCTCTCAGGAGTTAAGGAGCAGAGGAGAGAATGTCATTCTGGTAACCAACACGGAGAGTGAGCTGGAAAAAAGAGCCAGAGGCTCAGGGATACCGGTTGTGCCAGTCAGAATGAGACAGGATTATGACCTGTACGCAGGCTGGCAAATCCGGGACTTGATTACCAAAAATAAATTCGACCTCATCCATGCCCATCATCCCACTGCCCACGCAATCTGTCTCTTAGCCGCCAAACTTTCCGGCATCTCCAGTCTGATTGTGACCAGAAGAGTAATATTTAAAATTAAGGGTAACCTTTTTAGCCGCTGGAAATACCGCTCGGCCAGAGTGAACCGCTATGTGGCGGTCTGCCAGGAAATAAAGAGATTGCTGGAAAATTATGGTGTAAACCAGGGCCGAGTCGAAGTCATCCCCAGTGCCGTCGATTTAACACGATTCACTCGTAATATCGACAGAACTTTCAATCGGAAAAAATGGAGCATTGCAGATTCTGACATCGTGATTGGCACCGTTGGCAACAATGCCTGGTTCAAGGGATATACTCATCTCCTGCAGGCGGCAAAAATTGTAGTCGAGAAACACTCCCGCGTCAAATTCTTTCTTTGCGGGAAGGGAACAGAAACCTTATATCCTTTGGCTCAAGAAATGGGTTTGCAGAACAATGTAATCTTGCCCGGCTTTCGGACCGATATCCCCGATATTCTGGCCTGCTTTGACGTATTTGTGCTCCCCTCTTTGCAGGAAGGGATAGCCACTGCAGGCATAGAGGCCATGGCTTCCGGCCTGCCGGTTATAGCCACGAAAGTGGGAGGAATTCCAGACATTGTGTCCGAGGAAAACGGGATTCTGGTGCCTCCTGCTAATACTTTTGCCCTGGCTGAGGCTATTTTGAAATTGATTGAGGATACGAAACTGGCTCAAACCATGGGCCAGACTGGAAGAGAAATCGCTGAACAGAAATTTGCCAAAGAAGTAGTGGCGGATAAAATCCTCAAACTCTATTGGAAATCACTTAACGGAAAAAATTAGATGAGACTCTACTGGCGGCTGTTGGGCTTTCTGCGCCCGCATTTAAGAATCCTGATACCTGGCGTCATTTTCATGTTTTTATTTGCCGGGCTGAGCGGCCTTACTCTCACTATGATTGTTCCTCTAGCAAACCTGGTTTTGGCTTCTCCGTCCACAGCCAGCTCAAATATTGATTCTGGAGGCGGAACAGCCAATTCTACGGACTGGATGGTCTTCTTGCCCGGTTTTGCCAGAGAGAAAGTTACCGGCTGGCTGCAGAGTGGCGACAAGCTGGCAGATTTGAGAAACCTCTGCTTGTTTATCCTATTAGTTTTCTTACTCAAAAATCTCTTTGAATATTTAGAGCGCTACTTATCTGCCCGGGTCGAACAAGCTACTCTACAGGACATCCGCAATCAGCTTTACCAGCATTATCAGAGTCTGCCTTTGGAATATTTCCAGGGCAAAAAGACCGGCCAGCTCATCTCCCGGATTAGCAATGATGTCCCTCTGGTGAAAGGGGCTCTGTCCAACGGCTTTGTGGAATTATTGAAACACTCGGTGCTGATGATAGTCTATCTCTTTTTAGTATTTTGGGCCAGTTGGAAACTGGCTTTGATTGCTTTGCTTCTTTTGCCGGCCGGGTTGTTTTTAATCACCAAGGTGGGAAGAAAAATCAAGAAGAAGAGCGTCAAGGCGCAGGAAAATATGGCCGACATGACCTCGATTCTGCAAGAATCCATCTACGGCATCCGGGTGATAAAGGCCTTTGCCATGGAGAAATTCGAGATTGATAAGTTTAAAAGGCAGAGTCGGGAATACTTCAAATCGATGCTGAGGATGATGCGCTTGGGTTTTATCAGCCCGGCTTTGACCGAGACCTTCGCCGTCTTGGCCGGGGTCATTATTCTTTGGTTCGGGGGCAGGGAGATATTATCCGGCTCAGGCATATCTCCGGGCCAATTCATGCTCTTTTTGGTGGCTATGTTCTCCTTGATGCAGCCGGTCAAAAAACTCTCCCGTCTTAACCTGGATATCCAGCAGGGCTTGGCAGCTGCCGGAAGAATATTCGAAATTTTAGATGCCCGGTCTAAAGTTCAAACCTCATCCCATCCGGTTAAGATGGATCGGCCCGAAAAACAGATTCGCTTTGAGGAAATCAGTTTCCGCTATGATGGCAAGAAGAACGTGCTGGAGAATATTAATCTCGAAGTCAGGGTAGGGGAAGTGATAGCAGTAGTCGGCCCTTCTGGAGCAGGCAAGTCGACCCTCATGGATTTGCTGGCGCGGTTTTACGACCCTTTTTCCGGGCGTATTCTTTTTGACGGGACAGACATCCGAGAACTGGAACTCTCCGGCTTGAGAAAGATGCTGGGGATTGTCACTCAGGAGACCCTCTTATTCAACGACACTGTCTGGAATAATATCGCCTACGGCCACAATGGTGCTTCGGCTGAGTCTGTTTACTCAGCCGCCAGGGCAGCCAATGCTCATGAGTTTATCATGGCTATGCCCCAGGGTTACCAGACCGTGATAGGGGACCGGGGTGTCAAAATATCGGGCGGGGAAAGACAGCGCCTGGCCATTGCCAGGGCTTTGTTTAAAAACCCGGCTATCCTGATTTTTGATGAGGCTACTTCTGCCCTGGACAGTCAGTCGGAGATATTAGTACAGGAGGCCATGAATCGTCTGATGAAACGGAGAACCTGCTTTGTGATTGCTCACCGTCTCTCCACGGTTCAATCTGCGGATAAGATAGTGGTTTTGGAAAGAGGACGGATAGTAC
This sequence comes from uncultured Ignavibacteria bacterium, assembly GCA_964399055.1. Lineage (GTDB taxonomy): Bacteria > Zixibacteria > MSB-5A5 > DSPP01 > RBG-1 > CAYNPJ01. Next base: position 1,167,191 of record CAYNPJ010000001.1, on the reverse strand, counting down.
AGACAGGCAAGCACTCAGAACTCCTGGCCTCAGAGGGCTTGTACCGCAAACTTTATCAGCTGCAATTCAAATTGTGAAACGGCTTATTCTCCCGCAAAAAGTATTGATTATTCAACTCCGCCGAATAGGCGATGTGCTTCTCAGCACGCCAGTCGTCAGAGCGCTTAAATCAGCTTTTCCTGAGGTTCATCTGACTTTTCTCTCTGAAATCGAAGCAGAATCAATTCTGACGAATAACCCCCATATAAATGGACTAATCCTCTGGGATTCAAAAAAATATCACCAATCTAACTATCTGATAGCTATTCTGAGAGAGCTGCGTAAGAGAGAATTCGATACGGTGATTGATCTGCAAGGCTCTGCCAGAACAGCTTTGGCTGCTTTCCTCTCTGGCACTCGGCAAAGAATCGGCTTCGATTATCGTGGCAGGAAATTATTCTACAACTTTGTGGTCGCTAGAGACAATACCCCTAAATATGGCTCCCTTTTCAAGCTGGATATTCTGAGACCTCTTGGTATTGAAAGTGCAGATTACAGAACGGAGATGTTCATATCGCCTTCGGCTGAAAGCTGGCAGCAAAATTTCTTTCAGCGCCATGGTCTCAAGAATAGTGATCTCAGAATTGTCATATCTCCGGTTTCGCGGCGACCCTACAAGCGCTGGCCTATTGAGAGATTCGCTCAGCTCAGCTCCTGGCTTATTAAAGAATTTAAAGCTAAAATTATCATCCTCTGGGGGCCAGGGGAGAAGGAATCTGCCGACAGAGTCGCTTATTTGACGCAAGGCGCAACTATAGTTCCCGGACAGACCAAATCCTTGCAGGAAGTCGCTTCCTTGTTAAGAGTTTGTGACTTGCTTATCGGTAACGACAACGGGATAATGCACATTGCTACCTCTGTGGGAAGGCCAACCTTCACTATCTTTGGCCCTTCTGACCCTGTTAGCTGGACTTTTCCGGACCCGCTTCGCCACCGTTACATAAAAGGAAATTGTCTCTGCTCCGGAAATCAAAAAACTTTCTGCAATGGGCCGGTTTGTCTGGAATCCATCTCGGTGGAAAAAGTTCAGAAACTGCTCGGACCCTTTGTGGAAGAAATAATCTCTCGCCAGACTTCTCCTAAGCTTGCCCAGGCTTAAAATTCTAGAGCTGGCCGATTTCAGATGGTATAACGCATCGGCCCATTATGCCTTGACCGTCAGTCAGGCCCTGGCTGATGAAGGCCATCAGGTATACTTAGTCTTGACCTCAGACAAAAACCTGCCCGCTTCAGTGAAGCCACGTGCGAAGCTCCGCATCTTCAATTTGCCCCAGTCAGCAAACGCCCCGCTTTCCTGGGTATCTGGCGCACATTTCCTATCCAAGCTGATTACAGATGAGGAAATATCCATAGTCAATGCTCATTCGGCATCCACCCATGCTTTAGCTACTCTCTTAAAATCCTTTATGAGAAATAAATTTAAGCTTGTCAGAACTCGTGGTGAAGCTCAACCTCCCAAGAATAATTTCCTGAACAAGTATCTTTACAAGCAGATGACCGACGCCATTATTGTGCCTTCCAGCATCCTCGTCGAGCGCTATAATAGACAATTAAATCTTAATCCAGCCAAGATAGTTCATGTCCCCTTAGGGATTACCGAACCTGGGACGTTTGATGATTCTGAGTCGGCTAGATTAAGAAGGCAGCTGGGGATTAGTGAAAATGAAAGGGTTGTTGGCTTAGTAGGTCGCCTTTCACCTGTCAAAGGCCACATTCATTTCATCCGATCCGCCAAGTTAGTTCTGGAGAAATTTCCCCGGACAAAGTTCATCATAGCCGGCCAGGATGCCCAAATTACAAGTGATCGGCTAAAAAGATTGGCCTACCAAATGGGATTATTAGACAGATTCATTTTCTTAGGACTTGTGGATAATATACATAATGTAATCTCCTTTTTTGACATTGGCGTCGTCAGCTCGACCGGCTCAGAGACGATTTGCCGGGTTTTGCTTGAATATATGTCAGCCGGCAAGCCGGTAATAGGGTCCCGGGTGAACGGAATTCCCGACCTGATTCGAGATGGCAAAAACGGTCATTTAGTTCCTCCTGGAGATGGTCAGGAGCTCGCCTCTGCTATCTTTAGGATTTTAAGCCAGGAGGAAAAACGTTTGGAAATGGGCAGATATTCCAGATATTTAGCAGAAACGGTGTACAGTCTGAGCAATTTTGCTAATCATACTGCAGGAATCTATCTGCGCCTTCTTAAAGAATGAAAAACTCGAGCACACTTCTTCTGGGAATATATCTTCTCTGGGCACTAACTTTGCCCTGGTCCCTGGCAGGAATGCAGATTTTTCTGGTTGTGGTAGCCATGTTCACTTTAGTGATAAAACTCTGGCAAAGAAAATTACCCTTCGTATTGGACAAATTTACCATCCTTGTGATTATTTATCTAACCCTGAGAATTCTCTCTGCACTCTTAAGCCCTAAACCCTTTGTCTCTCTTTCTGCTGTATTTCACACCGACTGGCCCTTATTAAGCATCCCTATATTAAGCTCAATATCTCTGACTCCGGAGAGCCGTAAAAAAGTCTTGCAAACCCTGATTCTTTCTTCTGCTGTTGTATCCGTTTACGCTCTCTATCAGTTTTTCTCCGGATTCGACCCTTATCGTGGCAAGACCTTAACTGAAATGGGTAACTTCTATCGCTCCACCGGAGCTTTTGATTTCTATCTCACCTTGGCCGGCACTCAGCTGATGATTTTTTTCGTCGCCTTCAACTTGTTAAAATCCTCTACTCAGAGGCCGGGCAAGAAAGTGATCCTTGCAATTTCCGCTTTTCTGATATTTCTGAGTATTCTTACCACCTTTGGCCGGAGCGCTTGGATTGGTTTACTTATGGCGGGCGCGCTTGGACTGGTTCTCAGCGCTCGACGCATTTTTCTCAAAAGGCTAATTATTGCTGTACCGCTGATAGTGCTGACAGTTTTCGTTGTACCAGACCTAAGAGAACGCTTATTCAGCAGTTTCGATTTATCCGCCAATTCCGACCGACTGAATCTCTGGAAAACTTCTCTGAGAATGATTGCCGAGCGACCTCTTTTAGGAGTCGGCCCGGGATTATTTAAGGAGAATTTTGAGCAATTCAAAGTGCCGGGCAAGTACGATGCCATCGGCCATGCCCACAACGACTATCTCAACCTGACCGCCACCAGCGGTCTCTTAGGTCTTTTGGCCTGGCTGGTTATGTGGGGCTATTGGTTTAAAGGGATTATTAGAACTTATAAAAATCTTCCGACCGATTCAAATGATAGGCCCCATTTATTGGGCATTGGCTTGAGTTTAATCGCCATCCTTTTTGCCAGCTTCTTTCAGTGCTATTACACTGATTTGGAAAACAATATCTGCTGGTCCTTTTTGGCGATTTTAGGTCTCCAGATTACCCGACAAACTGAATCTCCGCCTGCGTAATCTGATTATATCAATTAACTTCTCTTTCAACTTTAACTCTGATAATTTATATTTGTTAAAATTCGCCTAATGATGTCAGCAAAACTATCAGTGGTCATGATAACCTACAACGAGGAGAAAAATCTCCTTCGCTCTCTGGAAAGTATAAAGTGGGCAGACGAAATAGTAATTGTGGACAGCTCCAGTCAGGACCGGACCAAAGAGATTGCTCGAAAGTATACTGACCGGATATATGATTTTGAATGGACTGGCTATGGCCCTGCCAAACAATATGCTCTCCAGCATGCTACCGGCGATTGGATTTTCTCCCTAGACGCCGATGAAGTCGTTACCGACGAGCTGAAAAATGAAATTCTGGCCATAATTAGCTCAGAACAATCTGTTGACGGATATTATATCTGTCGGATTTCAAATTTCCTGGGCAAGTGGATTAAGCATGGGGGCTGGTATCCGGACTATGTTATGAGATTATTTAAAAGAGGGAAGGCCTGGTGTACCGACTCACTGGTGCATGAAGAACTTATTTTAGAAGGTCGGTCTAAGAAACTGAAGGGGCTACTGAGGCATCATACCAACCCGGACCTAGACCATTATCTTGAGAAAATGAACCGCTATACCACCCTGAATGTTGAGGAATTGAAGCGCACAGGTAAACAAGCCAGTTTAGCCGACATTCTCATTCATCCTCCGGCTGTTTTTTTTAAAATGTATGTATTAAAGCTTGGCTTTCTGGACGGAATTCAGGGTTTTCTCTTAGCCCTTTATTCCAGCTTTCACGTTTTAACCAAATATGCCAAACTTTGGCATGCCAATCAAAGCGAAAAATGAACTTACCGTTACAACTTAAAGGTGATGAAAAAATACTGGTGGTAAGGACCGACCGCATCGGCGATTTAGTCCTTACTACACCTGTGTTTGAGTGTCTTAAGAAAAATTCCCCCAATTTGACTGTGGACGCCTTGGTCAGTCAATATGCCCGACCTGTTTTAGAGCATAATCCATTCGTGAATGAGGTCTACACTTTTAGCACTGCCGACCGGAAAAGGTTATTGCCGACTTTACACCAAAACCACTATGACCTGGCTCTCTTAATTTACCCACGTTTCCGTTTAGCCTGGGTTCTTTACAGGGCAGGAATGAATTTTCGAGTTGGAACGGCCTTTCGCTGGTATTCTTTCTTGTTTACACACAAAGTCTATCAGCACCGAAAGGACGTCAAAAAACATGAACTGGAATACAATCTTGAAATGCTGGGTACAGTAGGAATTCAGCCGGAAAGAATCTTACCCAAGATTTACCTTTCTAAATCAGAGCAGGAAGCTGTCGATTCATTATTTAGAGAGTATGACTTCAAGTCAGAAGATTTGAAAGTAGCCATCCACCCTGGAGGGGGTAGGTCAAGCCTGAGATGGAATGAGCAGAAGTTTGGCGAGCTGGCTCTTGAATTACAAACAAAACTGGGGGCGAAGATTATTATCACCGGGGAGGAGGCTGAAAGACCTTTGACTCAAAAGATTATTGAAATGCTAAAAGGCGAAGCAACTGACCTTACCGGGAAATTAAATCTCAGACAATTATGCGGAGTCCTGTCCAAAGTCAATCTGTTAGTGACCAATAGCACCGGCCCTATGCACATTGCTGCAGCTTTAAGAACAAAAGTATTGGGTCTTTTTTGCCCGATTAAAACTGCCTCTCCGGTCAGATGGGGGCCTTATGGGAAAGGACACCAGGTCTTATTGCCGCCGGTTGAGCCTTGTAATTGCTCCCTAGGGAATTGTAAAAGAGGCAATTGTATGGATTTAATTTCGGTAGAGGATGCACTCGAAAAGGCAAAACTGGCTCTGTCCAGTATTAAGTCAGGAGTGGCAAAGATTTGAATCTGGCCGAATTTGTAATCAAAGTAGAGTCCTTCAACGCCAACATAAATATTCCCCTGTTGACAGGTGCTTATGAATTTGCCGAAAACGCCCATCAGGGACAGAAGCGCATTTCTGGCGAGCCTTTTTACTACCATGGTTTGGAGACTGCCTTGATTCTGGCTGAACAGCACCTGGATTCTGCCTCCCTGGCAGCCGGCCTTTTGCATGATGTAGTCGAAGATGCCAGTGTATCCCTGGAGGAGATTAGAGGGCGTTTTGGCGAGGAGATAGCTGGATTAGTGGACGGCGTTACCAAACTGAGCGCCTTCCAGTTCAAGAGCCAGGAAGAACAGCAGGCCGAGTACTTTAGGAAAATGCTTTTATCCATGGCCAGAGATATCCGAGTCATACTAATCAAACTGGCAGACCGGCTTCATAACATGAGAACCTTGAATTATCTACCTAAGGAGAAGCAACTCCGCATCGCCCAGGAGACTCTGGATATCTATGCTCCGTTTGCGCATCGTCTGGGAATGGGTCTGGTAAAGGGGGAGTTAGAAGATTTGGCCTTCAAGTATCTCATGCCAGAAACCAGCCAGAAAGTGACCGAAAGAGTCGACTCCGCACTCAGACAAAGGCACGATTATTTGGGACAAACAATCCGACCTCTGCAAGAGGAATTAAAAAAAGCCGGTCTGGAGGCTGAAGTAACCGGTCGAGCCAAGCACTACTACAGCATCTATCGCAAGATGGTGGACCAGAATCGGCCCTTAGAGGAAATCTATGATTTAATCGCCGTTCGAATCATCGTGAACGCGGTCAAAGACTGCTACCACGCCTTGGGAATTGTGCATAACCTCTGGCCGCCAGTGCCGGACCGCTTCTTTGACTACGTAGCCACACCCAAGAACAATCTTTACCAGTCTTTGCACACTACTGTAAAACTCCCGGGGGGCCACAAAATGGAGGTGCAGATACGCACCTGGGATATGCATCGTACTGCCGAATATGGCATCGCCGCCCACTGGCTCTACAAGGAAGGACGCCAGCAATTCGGTGACGCAGACAGACAGATGGCTTGGCTCCGCGAAGTCTTAGAATGGCAGAAGGACCTGACCAGTCCTCTGGAGTTTATGGAAAGTCTGAAAATCGAATTGTATCCTGAGGACATCTTCATCTATACGCCCAAAGGAGAGTTAAAACAGCTTCCTAAGGGTTCTTCTCCGCTTGATTTTGCCTTTGCGGTTCATACTGACGTGGGGTATAAATGCACAGGATCTAAGGTCAACGGTCGTTTAGTACCCTTAAGCACCCCTTTAAAGAGTGGGGATACGGTCGAGATTCTGACCTCTGTTCATCAGATACCCTCTCGTGACTGGTTGAAGTTGGTAAAAACTGTTAGGGCCAGAAACAAAATTAAAGCCTGGTTGAAGAAACGAAGCCAGGAAGAGAGCATTGCCCTGGGAAAAGAGATTCTGGAAAAAGAGTTAAAGAAAATTCACCAGGCAATACCTTCCGATTCTGATGCTGCTGAACTGGCTAAAAAGCTAGGGTATGAAGACAGGGAAAATTTGCTCGCGGCTATTGGGAGCGGAACCATTTCAATTGCAGCAGTTATCCATCAATTGATTCCAGAGAGTCATCCAGAAAGGACTAAGACTTTCGTCCAGAAGTTAGTCAGCCGGGCCAGACCCAAACCGGGCGGCATCAAAGTCCAGGGAATGGGGCAGATGCTCTTCAGATTTGCCCAGTGCTGTCAGCCCCTGCCCGGAGAAAGTATTAGCGGTTTTATCACCCGCGGGCGGGGAATTTCTATTCATCGTAAAGACTGCACAAATGCGTTGGAAATCGCCCAGGATCCTTCCCGGGCCATCGAAGTTGAGTGGGATGTCCCTCAGGGTCAGTCCTTTCTGGTAAAACTGGATCTGTTGGTGGAGGATAGGAAGAATTTGCTCAGGGATATTACCGATACAATTGCCGACAGCGACACCAATATCCGCAGTATGGATTTGACCACTGAAGCCGTTACTGCTGCCGGTACCATGATTCTGGAGATTAAGAATCTCTCTCATCTCAACCAGATTCTGAAAAAAATCAGAAAAGTCAAAGGAGTGCTTTCTGTCGAGCGAGCCAAAGGCAGCGCCACAGACTGATTTTGAAATCGGCTCAGTGGACGTCTCGGGCAACCGTTATCGGTATTTAATCTTTGAGGCTCTCCAGATGCCCGATCTGTGCCATCTCTTCTTATCTAAGCCCGTCAAACCTGATAGCCCTAATATTAGAAGTCACACTGGTATTGTAACTGAAGTCTTGGATAGATTAGGCTTTCCTCGGCGCCCGGTCCTCTCTCTAAAACAAACCCATAGTAACCGCGCCGTAATCTTAAATACTGAGCACAAGTTTGACGCCTCTAATTTTCAGCCTGAGGCCGACGCAGTTTTTACCAATCGCAGGGACATTTATCTGACTGTTCGCGTAGCCGACTGCTTGCCAATTTATATCTTTGACTCTGACAAACAGGTCATAGGTCTAATCCACGCCGGCTGGAGAAGCACCTTATTGGAGATTGCTAGAAAATCCCTTCAATTAGCCCAAGAGGAACTTGGCCTCAACCCACAATCTTGCACAGTACTTCTGGGGCCTTGTGTTGGGTCCTGCTGTTACGAGGTGTCCGCTGAGGTGGGAGTTCTGTTCAGCAAGAACTCAACAGCCAGACGAGAGGGAAAGGTATTCTTAGACCTTTGTGAAGAGAACCAGCAACAATTCATGGAAGCTGGTATTAATCCGACCAAAATACAGGTAATCGAACAATGCACTTGTTGTAATGCCGAGCTATTTTATTCTTATCGTCGGAGTAAAAACAAACACGAGCGCATGTACGCCGTATTGGGGTTAAAGTAGCTTAAGTGATTGTCCGTCTTATAGATTGCAGCAGTTTTGCTGAACCGGATGGTTAAGTTCGAGTTCTTTTATACCGAAAACATCATAAAAAGGAGTGATGTATGCGGAAATTAACCTTTTTAAGTCTGGCTCTGGCTCTACTTTTCGTATCCAGTTCCTACGCCGTGAAGGGAATCGGCTTCGGCGTCAGGGGTGGCTATGTATCCGGCTATGACAATCCCAATCTGGTCGGCACAAATGGCGAGATAGACAAACTCCAGATGTTGGGCGCTCATATCCAGCTGGGCTTTATTCCGGTCGTAGACGCCGAAGTCTCCGGAGAGTATGCCTGGAAGTCTGAAAACAACATCTATCCTGGCGTCAATCTGACCTACGGCGATTTCTCGATCAATGGCTCTGTCACCTATCCTTTTCCTCTGCCGGTGGTCCGGCCATATGTAGGTGCGGGTCTGGGACTGCATCGCTTGGTTTACTCCTGGGATGGAACCTACGGCTCTGGTGTTTTAGCTGATGATGAGACCACAATGTCTTTTCACGGGCTGGTGGGAGTGTCCTTGGGAATTCCTGCGGCGCCGGTAACATTCTTTCTGGAAGGCAGATATACATCTCTGCAAACCGACCCGGATAAGACTAATTACGCCAGTATCCTGGGCGGCGTAACTTTTGGATTGTAATTGAATTTTGGGAACAGAATCAAAACCCTTTCTGTATAAAATGGTTGACAAGCAGAAAGGGTTTTGCTATTATCTGAAAAACCTATGAGGGAGGAATGATGAAAAAGAGCCTTTTAGCAGTAGGCTTAGTGGCAGTAATGGTTTTCTTTTCAGTTTCCCAGGCCCAGTTCTTGGGACAGTTGAGCACTGCCCAGTCTCCTGGCCCGGGAAATTCAGTAGCCGGAGGTTATTTCGGGATTTACGAGAATGCCTTCTCCTTTTTCGGACAGTTCCGCTATGGTTTTGCCAATTATCTGGACGGAGCGGTCAAAGTCGGATTCATCAACATTGACGCCGGACCGGATGACCAGGCCGGCCTCTTGCTGGGCGGAGATTTGAAGTACCAGCTTTTAGATGCCACTCTGGGTGACCCATTTGATTTAGCAATAGGGGGGATGACCGAGTTTGCCGTGGTGTCAGATTTCAACACCTTCTCTCTGGGTGGCACTGTCATTGGCTCTTATCCTTTTGAAATGCGTAATGGACGGCATATTTCGCCCTACGGACGCTTCAATATGAGGATGCAAAGGGTCAGTAACGGCTTTTCAGATACTGACTTGGAAATCGAGGTCGACCTGGGAAGCCAGATTGAGCTCAGCGCCGATTGGAGTCTCATCGGAGAATTCATAATCTGGGATGACATAGGTTTCCTCCTCGGCTTCAATTATAAGTTCTAAAAACAAAAATTTATTTAATTTTGACAATCGCTTTTAGGCGATGCAGAAGTTCTTAGTGGTCCGCTTCAGCTCGCTGGGCGATATCGTATTGTCTTCTGTCGTCACCCAGCAGCTTTCCCGACATTTTCCCCAGGCTGATATCACCTTCCTGACCAAGAGTAAATATGTGTCCTTGGCTGCAATGCTGTCAGGGGTTACCCAAGTCAGGGGATACGACTACAAAGTCTCTTTCCTTTCCTTAATTTCTGACCTGAGGAAAGAGAATTACGACTTTCTGGTAGACTTACACACCAACTGGCGTAGCTTTTGGATTAGGAATTTGTCTGGGCCAGCTCAAAAGACTCATTATAGGAGCAGTCGTCTCAGAAGAATGGCCATAGTGGCCTTGCCTTCTCTGCCTCTACAGGCGGTTTCAACTACTTCAGCTTATCTGGAAACTTTGAGCGAGTTTGGCATTCCTCTTCAGAATCTTAAACCGAGCCTGCAACTGGGTTCGCAAGAACTAGAACAGGCGCAACAATTCCTGAGGGAAAGAAAAATCGATTTGCAGATACCTCTAATCGCTGTAGCTCCGGGCGCCAGATGGGAGAGCAAGAGATGGCCAGCCGAGAGATTTTCTGAAGTTGCCAGACAACTTAAGCAGCAGACCAACTCTCAAATTATCTTCTTCGGCAGCCGGCCTGAATCTGATTTGCTCCATTTTCTTTCCCAACAGATTAAAGAGAGCATCTTAGCTATCGACCTGCCCTACAATCTGGTGGCCGGCCTGATTCAGAAATGTCGCTTGATGATTTCCAATGATTCCGGCCTGATGCACATCGCCTCGGCGCTAAACATTCCTACCGTGGCGATTTTTGGCCCTACTCATCCCCGGCTTGGATTTGCGCCGAATGGGAACAGGAGTGTGGTTTTGACTTCCAATCAGCCCTGCAGCCCCTGCAGTCTGCATGGCAAGAACAAATGTTTCCAGCCTGCGCGCTATTGTCTGGAGAACATATCCGTAGAGATGGTTCTCAATGCCTGCCACAGTCTTTTGAATGTCGGAAAGGTTGAGCTTGCCTCGCCAGAAAAATAGAGCCGTTTTCCTGGACCGGGATGGCACTATCATTCAAGAAGTGGGGCATATTGGCAGAATAAGTCAGGTTAAATTCATCCGGGGCGCCTTTACCGCTCTGAGGGGATTAAGAGAACTGGGATTCAAGCTGATAGTCGTTTCCAATCAATCTGGAGTGGCCCGGGGAATCATTACTTTGCACCAGGTACAGAATGTCAATGAGTACATTACTTCAAAACTTAGGCAAAAGAAACTTTTTTTCGATGACCTCCGTTACTGCCCCCACCATCCCTCAGATGGGAACGGGAAGTTCAGGAGAAAATGCAGCTGTCGCAAACCAGCTACAGGCATGATTAAAATGGCACAAAAAAAGCATAACCTTTCAGGCAAGGGAAATTACGTCATAGGGGACAAGCTGACCGATGTCCAGCTGGCTAAGAACATTGGCGCCAAGGGAATTTTGGTACTGACCGGATTCGGTCGCGACCAACTTGCCAAATCAGCAAACAAATCAATCAAGCCCGATTACATCGCCAAAAATATTTTGGACGCCGCCAGATGGATAATTCAGTTAGAGAAATCGGCTTAATCTGAGCTTCTAAATCTTCGGTTCTCCTTCCAATAAATCTTGTAGAGTCTTCTGTTTCTTTCTATTATATTTATATGTGCATTCTTGTATGATAAATTATATGACCCTTTAGCCAGGAGCTCTAAAATGTCTAAAAGCCAACTTCCCATTTCCTCCCGAAGTCAGGCCATGCCTGCCTCCCCCATCCGCAAATTAGTCCCCTTTTCAGACCAGGCCAAAAAAAGGGGCATTAAGGTCTACCATCTCAATATAGGTCAGCCAGACATACCGACCCCGCCTGAATTCTTTGAGGCTGTGGCTCATTATCCCGACCAGGTGTTAGAGTATGGGAATTCCAAAGGACAGCGTCCTTTATTGGAAAAGATTGCCGAGTATTATTCTGATTATGGCCTGAAAGTTCAGCCCGAAGAAATCCAGGTCACCACCGGTGGGAGTGAGGCCATAGTCTTTGCTCTTTATACCTTAGCTGAGCCGGGGGATGAGATTATTGTATTTGAGCCGTTTTATACTAATTATAACAGCTTTGCCGTTTTCACTGGTACCAAACTTGTTCCAGTGTCAACTCAACCGGAGAAAGGCTATCACCTGCCGGAACTCAAACAGATAGAATCCAAGATTACTAAGAAGACTAAAGCCATCCTCATCTGTAACCCTAATAATCCCACCGGCACGGTCCTTACCCGCGCAGAGATTGAAATGTTAGCCTCACTCTGCCTGAAGCATAATCTCTATCTTATAGCCGATGAGGTTTATCGCGAATTCATTTACTCTGGAGAACATTACAGCGTTTTGAACTTAGAAGACCTTCAGGACAGGGTCATAGTGGTGGATAGTTTTTCCAAGCGATACAGCCTGTGTGGCGCCAGGCTGGGTTGTCTGGTGTCAAGGAACAAAGAGATTATAAACGCCTGCCTCAGATTAGGACAGGCCCGGCTTTCTTCCCCGACCTTGGACCAATATGGTCTGGTCCATACCATGAGATTGAAGAAAGCCTATTTTCAGTCCATTGCCAATGAATATAAGCGCAGACGGGACTTAGTCTTTGCCGAATTGCAGAAGATACCCGGCCTCGTTTGCCAGAAGCCGGATGGCGCCTTTTATGTTATGGCCAAATTCCCGGTGGCCGATATCGAAGACTTTGCTGCCTGGTTATTGACTGATTTCAGCTATCAGAATCAGACCACCGTGATTGCTCCAGGCCCTGGTTTTTACGCTACTCCTGGCCAGGGAAGGCAGGAAGCTCGCATCGCCTACGTTCTGAAGACGGAGGATTTGAAAAAAGCCATGCAGGCGCTGGCAGAAGGAATTAAAGTCTATCAGGATACAAAAGTGAAGGTATGAAAGAGCGCTATGCCATTGGAATCGACTTAGGCGCCAGTCAGATTAAGTATGGAATAGTCTCGGAAAAGAGAAAAGTCAGGTATAAACAAGTTTGTCCGACCTTTCCTGAAAAGGGCCCTGCCCGAATAATTCACCAGCTTAAGAGAGTTGCTCAAGAATTAGTTGAATCTTCTCGGAAGAATAAACTGCGTGTAGTAGGCATTGGAATCGGAAGTCCGGGCACAGTGGTGTCGAAGTCCGGTAAAGTGGTCGGCGCCTCACCCAATATTCCGGGCTGGACCGGCGTCAGTTTAAAAAGAATCTTCAGCAGGTTTAAGCTTCCGGTCTACACCGATAACGATGCTAACCTGATGGCTCTGGCTGAATCCAGAGCCGGCGCTGCCAGGGGATATGACAGCGCCATTTGCCTGACCATCGGAACCGGAATAGGGGGAGGCCTTATTCTGCACGGTCAGGTCTATCGCGGAGTAGATTCTTCAGCCGGAGAATTAGGTCATATCTGCATTGCCTATGACGGGAGGCTCTGCCGCTGCGGAGCCAAAGGCTGTCTGGAAGCTTATGCCTCTGTTCCGGCCCTGCTGATTTCCGCCCGACTTTTGATTGAGTCATCTGACAATCATAGTTTGTTGCGCGATAACCTAAGTAATCTAAGCCCCAAATTAATCTTCCAGGCTGCTGAAAAGAGAGATGAACTGGCCAGACAGATTCTGGAAAATGAGATTGCCTACCTCTCTGCCGGTCTGGCCAGCGTGGTCAATCTCTTGAATCCGGAAGTCATCGTAGTGGGAGGCGGGTTCGTGGAGGCTGGAACTTCTTTTCTCCAGCAGCTTGAAAAGAGTGTAAGGGCAAGAGCCTTTCCTTCAGCGGTGAAAGGTCTGAAAGTAGTCCGGGCCAGGTTAGGCAATGATGCCGGCTTCATAGGAGCCGCCCTCTATTGTCTGGAAAGTCTTAATAATTGAATGCGCCATAAAATTATCTTAGCCCCCTTGGGTGAAATTGATTTCGGCCTGACTAACAAACTGGCCTCCGGTTTAGCCTCTCTTTTGGGTTTGACCGTCGAGATTTTGCACCCCCTGGAGATTCCCCAGGAAGCCTATAATCCTCAGAGGGGCCAATATTATGCCACGGTGATACTGAACAAACTGCAGTTGCTTAAAGCAGATGAAAAGGAGCGAATCTTGGGCATCATTGATGAAGACCTCTACACTCCTGCTCTCACTTATCTCTTTGGTGATGCTGACCCTTTAAGTAAGGTGGCTATACTTTCCATCTATCGACTGAGAAACGAATTTTCCGGCTTTCCCGAGAATGAGGAGCTCTTCTTTGGCCGAATAGCGAAGGAATCGGCCTATCAGATAGGACGGACCTTGAACCTGGAGAGCTGCCCTAACCCTAAGTGTGTGATGCACGCCTCTTTTAAGGCAGTTGATACTGATTTGAAACTGGCGAAATTTTGCGATAATTGCCAGCGCAGAATTTTTATCGGCTAAAGATGACAATCAGGGACCTGCACCCCTGGAATGTCACTCTTTCGGAAGCCGCTGCAATTCAAACTAAGCTATCCTCGCAGGTAATACTCCAGGACACACTCAATAAGATTACAACTGTCTGCGGCGTAGGTTTCGCCTTTAAGGGAAATCCTGAGAATTTAGTGGCAGCCGCAACTCTATTTTGTTATCCGGATTTGATGCTCATCACCAAACGAGTCATCACTAGTAAAGTTACTTTTCCTTATAAATCAGGTTATCTTGCCTTCTGTGTTGGGCCCATTGTTTTAAAACTATTCCAACAGCTTCAGACGCCGAGCCTAATAATTCTCCCTGGAAAGGGAGCGGTGCATCCGCGAGGCTTGGGCTTAGCTTCCCACATCGGTATCTGGCTGGACCTGCCCACTTTGGCCTGCTCTAAAGGGCCAGTTCTAACTGGTTATACGGACCCGCCAACTAGACGCGGAAGTTTCACTCCTTTGCCAGGTAAGTTTTCTAATCTGGGGGTGGTATTGCGCACTCAGAGCGGTATTAAGCCCGTATTCCTTTCAATAGGCCATAAAATAGCACTATCAACTGCCATCCAAATAGCCCTCGCTTGTTGTACCAAATATAGATTGCCTGAGCCATTGCGGATTGCTCTTATACTAGCCCGACAGGGCTAAGAATCACCTTAATGCGGGTAACTCAGCCTGCTTTGACAAAGAAATTAAGATTCATATATTCGGACTTATGAATCTTCCCCAGATTCTGGATTCTTTCAAATCCAATCCGGATATTGCCAATTCGATTGCCCACTGGGAAGTCATTCCTGCCAGAAAGCCAGTCTATGCTGATTTTCCAGATAATCTCCACAGCAGACTCAAGCCGGTCTTGGAGAAGAAGGGTATTTTTAAACTCTATTCCCATCAGAGAACAGCCTTTGGCCATATCACTGTTGGAAAAAACGTGGTAGTGGTGACTCCCACTGCCTCTGGTAAGACTCTCTGTTACAATCTTCCGGTGCTAAACTCAATTCTTAATGACCCGCAGAGCCGAGCCCTTTATCTTTTTCCCACAAAAGCTCTTTCCCAGGACCAGGTGGCAGAGCTGTATGAGCTGATTCAGCTCTTAAGGGCAGATATTAAGACATACACCTTTGACGGTGACACGCCGGTCTCCGCCCGTCAGGCCATTAGAGCTGCTGGCCAGATTGTAGTAACCAATCCGGATATGCTTCACACCGGCATTCTGCCGCATCATACCAAATGGACTAATCTCTTCGAAAGTTTGAAGTATGTGGTGATTGATGAAGTCCATCATTACCGGGGCGTATTTGGCTCACATCTGGCCAATCTCCTTAGGAGGCTGAAGCGCATCTGTAATTTTCACGGCTCTGCCCCGCAATTTATCTGTTGTTCTGCCACCATTGCCAATCCTCAAGAGCTGGCGGAAAAATTGTTAGAGCAGGAAGTAGTTTTGGTGGACAATAACGGCGCTCCTTCAGGCACTAAACACTTTATCTTCTACAATCCTCCGGTCATCAATCAACAGTTAGGCATCCGTAAATCCTCTTTGAATGAGGCAGGCCGCATAGCGGCCAATTTTGTTTGTAACAGTGTCCAGACTATTGTCTTTGCCTCCTCCCGTCTGAAGGTTGAGGTGCTATTGAACTTTTTGAGGGAAACTGCTGCAGCTAAAAAAATCAATGCAGACCACATCTGTGGGTACCGGGGAGGCTATCTACCCAATGAGAGAAGACGAATAGAGTCTGGTCTGCGAACCGGAAAGATAAAGGGAGTGGTCTCAACCAATGCGCTTGAGCTGGGGATTGACATCGGCCAGCTGGATGCCAGTGTAATTACCGGGTATCCAGGCAACATTGCCTCTACCTGGCAGCAGTCCGGAAGGGCTGGCAGAAGGCAGGACCTCTCTGTGGCAATCCTGGTGGCGAACAGTTCACCCTTGGACCAGTATTTGATGAACCACCCTGATTATTTTTTCTCTAAGACGCCTGAGCATGGCATCATCGACCCGAATAATCTGATTATTCTTACTTCTCACATCAAGTGCGCCGCTTTTGAGCTTCCTTTTCAGAAAGGGGAAAAGTTCGGGGTGGAGACCACCGAGCAAATTTTGGAGTACTTAGAGCAAAATGAAATCCTGCACTTTGCTGATGATAAATGGCACTGGAATTCTGAAATCTATCCGGCTGAACAGGTCAGTTTGAGGTCAGCCTCCCCGGAAAATTTTGTGGTGCTGAACACCTCCCGTAATAATGAAGTAATCGGTGAAGTGGATTATTTCTCCGCTCCAATTTTCCTATTCCCTGACGCTATATATCTTCACCAGGGCAATCAGTATCAGATTCAGGAATTAGACTGGGAGGGGAAAAAGGCCCGTGCCAAGGAAGTCGAGGTCGACTATTATACTGACTGTGAAACCAAAACAGAAGTCAAGGTACTCCATAAGAATAGGGAAGAGGTACAGCAACGGGGAACAACTGGTTTGGGGGAAGTCTCCGTAATCACAGCCGCGGTTTTGTATAAAAAAATCAGATTCCAGACCCATGAAAATGTCGGCTCCGGCAGAATTCATCTGCCAGAATTAGAGATGCATACTACCGCTTTCTGGTATCAACTGCCTGAGGACATATCTCGCAGGTTGGGAATTTCGCAGCCGGAGCTTGGCGGAGCGCTGAGAGGGATAAGCCGCGTCTTATCATCTGTAGCTTCACTTTGGGTAATGTGCGACCAGCGCGACCTGAGAACCTTTTACCATTTAAAAGCCCCCTTTTCAGGCCTTCCCACCCTCTATTTCTATGACAATTATCCCGGAGGGGTCGGTTTTTCTGAGAAGGTTTACAACCTGCAACACATACTCTGGCTGGAGTGCAAAAGGTTGATTGAAACCTGCGCCTGTCAGGATGGCTGTCCATCCTGTGTAGGCCCGGCTCTTGAAGTAGGGGAGAAGAGCAAGTCAAATGCTCTAAAACTTCTAAGCTGGATGACAGGCTAAAACCTATTGACAACCCCTTGTCTGTTAGTAAATTGTGTTATCAAACAGGTTCTCTTGCGCAGCAGTATACTATAATAGAAAAAGATGTGAAATTTTTCACCGCATAATCTATGTTCGAGACCTATTTCCCCATATTGATAGTCTTGGCTTTGGCCACTATAACCGGTGTGGGGATGTTGGTTATGTCACATTTTATGGGTGTCAGGCGCAGAACCAGAGCCAAAGACCTGCCTTACGAATGCGGAATAGTACCGCTGACTGATGCCCGCGAGCGTTTCCCGGTCAAGTTTTATTTAATAGCGCTGCTATTTATAGTCTTTGACTTGGAAACTGTCTTTCTTTTTCCCTGGGCCATCGTCTATAAGAAGTTAGGCTTGTTCGGACTGATAGAAATGGGCGTATTTATCTTCATCCTTCTGGTAGGGTATTTCTATCTCTTAAAAAAAGGAGCCCTGCAGTGGGAATAGACCCGCAGATTAAGCACAGCATCTTCTTAGGCAAGGCTGAAGAGGTGGTCAACTGGGCCAGAAAGTCCTCTATGTGGCCTCTGGGATTCGGCTTGGCCTGTTGCGCCATTGAGATGATGTCGACCTTTGCGGCCCGCTGGGATATGGCCCGTTTTGGAATGGAAGTAATGCGAGCCTCTCCCCGCCAAGCTGACTTGATGATTGTGGCAGGAAGAGTCTCGGTCAAGATGGCTCCGATTCTGAGGCAATTATATGACCAGATGCCCGAACCAAAATGGGTGATTTCCATGGGCGCCTGTGCCTCAACCGGAGGGGAGTTTAACAATTACGCTATTGTGCAGGGAGTGGACCAGATTGTACCGGTGGATATGTATGTGCCTGGCTGTCCACCCCGGCCTGAACAGCTCTTGGATGCGATTCTGAAACTGCACAAGAAAGTAGAGCAGGCTAAGATCTTCGGCCACAACAAGGAGCCGGTCGGCCAGACCAAGTTCTCTAACTGAAGAGATGGAAAAAGCTGTACAGAAGCTTAAGGAAAAGTTTCCAGGAGCAGTCTTGGAAGTCAGGGAATTTGCCGGGGAAGTAACCATAGTCGTGCCCAAGGATAATATTGTGGAGATATGCAGGCTTTTAAGGGATGACCCAGAACTCTCCTTTAATTTCCTGTCTGATTTGACCAGCCTAGATTTGTTTGAAAAGAAAAAGCCCCGCTTCGAAGTGAACTACCACCTCTTGTCGCATGTGAACAAGTGTAGGCTGAGACTTAAGGTGACAGTTGCTGAAGGAGAGAAGGTTCCTTCTGTAACCAGCATCTGGTCCACTGCCAACTGGCATGAGCGTGAGGTCTTTGACCTGATGGGGATTGATTTTGAAAATCACCCGGACCTAAGAAGGATTTTAACTCCAGATGGCTGGCTTGGCCACCCTTTGAGGAAAGATTATCCCTTAACCTACGAGGAGCCGGTATTCTCTCATACTAAAGGGCAACCCCCCGGACTGGCAGAATGATTATTCCTCTTTCATTTCGAGGACGCAAGTTTAGAAATATAAGCGAAAAATTTCACTAAGTTATGCCACACCAGACCGAAACCATGACCATCAACATGGGGCCCCAGCACCCCTCCACTCACGGGGTCCTGCGCCTGGTGCTGGAATTAGAAGGGGAGACAGTCCGCAAGACTACTCCGGTTATAGGCTATCTCCACACCGGCATGGAAAAGTTAGCCGAGCACAGACTCTACGCCCACTGGCTCACAGTGACTGACCGGATGGATTATCTGGCTCCCATGTCTAATAACCTGGGTTACTGTCTGGCAGTGGAGAAGCTCCTGGGAATCGAAGTTCCTCAGCGAGCCCAAGTAGTGCGGGTGATAATGACCGAATTAACCAGATTAGCTTCCCATCTGGTCTGGCTGGGTACTCATGCCATAGACATCGGCGCTATGTCGATGTTTTTGTATTGTTTCCGGGAAAGGGAGATGGTTTTAGGAATTTATGAACTGGTCTCCGGCCAGAGGATGATGTCTAGTTATTTTCGCTTCGGCGGCCTGATGAAGGATATTCCTCCTGATTTTGAGCCGCGAGTTAGAGAAATCCTGCAAGTCATGCCTTCCCGGATTAAGGAGTACGAAGACCTTCTGACCAATAACCGCATCTGGATTCAGAGAACCAAAGGAGTAGGAGTAATCTCAGCCCAGGATGCCATTGACTGGGGAGTGACCGGTCCCTCTCTGCGAGGTTCAGGAGTTGACTGGGATTTGCGCAAGGCCGTCCCTTATACCGGCTATGAAAAATATGACTTTGATGTGCCCCTGGGCAAGAATGGTGATGTCTACGACCGCTATCTTATCAGAATCCAGGAAATGAAAGAGTCGCTTAAAATTGTAGAGCAGGCACTGGGCGACATTCCTCCTGGACCGTATATCGCCAGGGTTCCCGGTGTGACTCTTCCTCCCAAGGAAGACATTCTGACTAATATGGAGGCTCTAATTTATCAGTTTAAATTAGTAGTGCATGGAATGCGACCGCCAGAGGGAGAAGTCTACCAGGCTATTGAGTCTCCTAGAGGAGAACTGGGATTTTACATCTGTTCGGATGGGACCGGAAAGCCCTTTCGTGTGCATGTGCGTGCCCCCTCTTTTGTGAACCTGTCTGCCTTGCCCAAGATGGTTGAGGGCGGTCTGGTAGCGGACGTGGTGGCAACCATCGGCAGCATTGACATAGTCTTAGGAGAAATCGACCGCTAGAATGCAGAAGACCATTTCACCTAAAGTACATAAGTTCACACTGTCTGAAACTTGCCAAAGTCTGATTCGCCAAGAGAAAAGTAGATTTCCCCATCCTAAGACTGCCATTCTTCCCTCGCTTCATCTCGCTTATAGAGAAGTTGGTCACCTCTCGCCAGAGGTGCTTAAGGATGTAGCCGTGCTCCTGGATTTTCCTTACACCGAAGTTGGCGAAGTGGCCTCGTTTTACACCATGTTTCCCAAAGAGAATGTAGGGAAATACTTCATTCAGGTCTGCACTAATATCTCCTGTTATCTGTGTGGCGCCAACGGGCTGTTAGACTATCTTCAGCAAAAGTTGGGAATCAAAGTCGGCGAAGTCACTGCGGATGGCATGTTTTCTTTAGGAACAGTAGAGTGTTTGGGTTCTTGCGGCACCGCTCCGGTGATTCAGATTAATAATCAGGATTTCAATGAGAATCTTACTAAGGAGAAAATTGACCGGTTAATCGAAGAGCTGAAAGAACAGAAATGAAGATTGTCTTTAAGAACATTGATAAGCCGGAGCAGTACAAAATTGTAAATTACGTAAAAAACGGGGGATATCAGGCTTTGCCCAAGGCTTTAAGATATTCGCCGGATGAAGTGATAGAAATCGTCAAGAAATCCGGTCTGAGAGGACGTGGAGGGGCCGGCTTTCCGGCTGGGGTAAAATGGGGTTTTGTGCCTAAGTCAATCGTCAAACCCAAATATCTCTGCGTCAATGCTGATGAATCCGAGCCCGGCACTTTTAAGGACCGGGAAATTATGGAAAAAGACCCCCATCTGATGATTGAGGGCGCTATCATCGCCAGTTATGCCATCCAGGCTCACACCTGCTTTGTCTACATCCGAGGAGAATTTACTCTCTGTGCCCGAAGAGTCGAGCAGGCTATCCAGGAGGCTTATCAAAAAGGTTATCTGGGCAAAAATATTTTGAATTCGGGCTATGATCTGGATATGTTAGTCTTCCGCGGAGCCGGTGCCTATATCTGCGGCGAAGAGACCGCACTTCTTGATTCATTGGAAGGCAAAAGAGGTTTAGCCAGAGTCAAACCTCCTTTTCCGGCTGTGGAAGGCTTGTATAAATGTCCTACTGTGGTCAACAATGTGGAGACTCTCTCTAATGTACCCGACATTATTCTGAACGGAGGAGAGTGGTTTGCGTCCATTGGCACTTCCAAATCGACCGGCACGAAAATCTTCTCTCTTTCCGGACACGTCAATAAGCCGGGCAATTACGAACTGGTTATGGGTACTCCCCTAAGGCATCTGATTTATGATTTAGGCGGCGGCATAAAAGGCGGTAAAAAATTTAAGGCCGCCTTTCCAGGAGGTCCTTCTGTGCCTCTTTTGATTGAGAAACATCTGGACACTCCTCTGGACTTTGAGTCTCTTCAAGAAGCCGGCTCCATGCTCGGCTCCGGCGCTGTGATTGTGATGGATGAGACCACCTGTATGGTGGAAGCTACCCGAATCTTGGTCTGGTTTTTCAGACACGAGTCCTGCGGCAAATGCACTCCCTGCCGGGAGGGCACTGTGTGGCTACATCAGGTGTTAGACCGGATTGAGCACGGCAGAGGCAAAGCCGAAGACCTAGACTTGCTTCTGAGAATCTCGGACAACATCAGCGGGAAAACTATTTGCGCCTTAGGTGATGCTGCCATCGTGCCTGTAGTGAGTAGTATCCTGTATTTCCGAGATGAGTATGAATATCACGTCAAACATAAAAAGTGCTTGACCCGCACCTATGCCCCTTT
Organism: uncultured Ignavibacteria bacterium; assembly: GCA_964399055.1. Classification (GTDB taxonomy): domain Bacteria; phylum Zixibacteria; class MSB-5A5; order DSPP01; family RBG-1; genus CAYNPJ01. The sequence goes on along the minus strand of CAYNPJ010000001.1, from coordinate 1,145,631 downwards.
TAATTGAAAATCTTCATGGTAAATCTTACGATTGACGGAAAAACGGTTCAGGTAGAAAAGGGGAGCACCGTCTTGGATGCCTGCCGCAAAGCAGGAATTTATGTCCCCACATTCTGCTGGGATGAGAGATTAGACCCCATCGGCGCCTGTCGAATCTGTCTGGTGGAAATCGAGAAGATGCCCAAATTGCAGGTTGCCTGCATTACTCCTGCTGCAGAAGGGATGGTGGTTCAAACTAAATCTAAAAAGGCTTATGGCGGCAGGCAGTCTATTATGGAGCTGATGCTGGCTAATCATCCCTTAGACTGTCCCACCTGCGATAAAGGAGGCGAGTGTGACCTGCAGGATGTGGCTTTCCTATCGCGCAAGGACGATAGCCCCATGGCCGAGCCTAAGCGCAGATTTTTTACTTCACCTAATTCGACCTTTGATGAGAGACAGATTGGACCGCTCATATATCTGACCATGAATCGCTGCATTGTCTGCTTCAAATGTGTACGTTTTACTTCGGAAGTGGCTGGCGAAGGAGACCTGGGAGCCTTTGAAAGAGGAGGGCATACCCAAATTGCCTCTGCCATCGGAGAGGCAGTGAAAAATGAGTTCTCCGGCAATATCGTGGAGATTTGTCCGGTCGGCGCTTTAACCTCTAAGCCCTTTCGTTACAAGGTCAGAACCTGGCTCACTCAAAAGAAAGCCTCGGTATGTAATTACTGCGCGGATGGGTGCAATTTAACTCTGTGGACTGCTAATAATAAAATATTCCGCGCCACTTCGCGTCGGAATGATGCCGTAGACGAAGGCTGGATTTGCGACAAAGGCAGATTCGGTGTAGATGTAGTCAACCATCCCCAGAGGATAACTTCACCTCTGATTGAAAAATCAGGACAGAAGCTTGAAATCAGCTGGGATGAAGCCTATGAATTTGCCGCCAGGTCTCTGAAGACTATAAAGGACCAATATGGAGCAAATGCCATTGCCGCGATTGGCTCAGCCCACTGCTCCAATGAAGAAAATTACCTTCTGCAAAAGTTTTTCCGCTCCGTAATCGGAACCAACCACATTGACCATCGGGCATTTTACAAGAATCCGCCGGACACCTCACTGGCGATGAAAAATTCCATTCCGGACTTGGAGCAGACTGACCTGATTGTGATTCTCGGTTCTGATTTGACCGCCGAACATCCAATCATCGGTTTAAGAATCAAAAAAGCAGTAACCAAACTTGGGAAAAAGCTAATCGTAGCGAATAACCGGGGCACTAAGTTAGGGCAGTTCGCCTCCTTGGAAATTGTTTACAAATACGGAACTGAGGTCTCCTTCCTCAACGCTCTAGCTAAATTTACGTTGGAACAGGGAATAGCAGACCGCAGCAAAATAAAAATTCCCCCTGAATTTGAATCCTGGCTAAAAAATTATTCTCCACAAAAAGCTGCTCGGGAATGCGGGATTTCTCAATCTGAGATTGAAAACTTTGCCAAAGAAATGGCGTCAGCCAAAAGCTGTATCATCCTTTTAGGCCGGGATGTAATAACTCATCCCTGTAATAACGACGTCTTACGATCAGCCCACAACTTGGCTCATCTGGCCGGCTTTTTTGACAAAGAATTTTCCGGTCTGAATTTACTCTGGGAATACAGCAATTCCGTTGGCGCTCAGGATATGGGAGTGCTGCCGGATAAATTGCCAGGACATTTATCTTTAACCGACGCTGCCGACCGGACTAAGTTTGAGCAGGCCTGGAAGTGTAAACTCCCTGATAAACCGGGCCATAATCTTAAACAAATTTTAGAGGCCATCGATAGGGGAGAGATTAAAGCCCTCTATATTATGCAGGAAGACCTAATCGCCAATTTCCCTGACCAAAATTTTGTCAAAAAAGTCCTGCCCAAATTGGAGCTTTTGATTGTTCAGACAACTTTACCTGGCGAAATGACCAAACTGGCTCATCTGGTTCTAGCCGGAGTATCATATGCTGAGAAAGAAGGAACTTATACCGGCGTAGAGCGCCGAGTCCAGAAGACTCAGACTGCCATCAAGCCCTTGGGTAATTCAAAAGCCGACTGGCAGATCTTAAGTGATCTTTCATTATGGATGAACGGACCCTTCGTGCATTATTCAGTTCAGGAAATCTCAGAGGAGATTGCCAGCTTGGTCCCTGGCTATTCTAGCAAACAGTTAAGCAAATTGAATCTTACCGGCGAGAGAATCTCCGCCAATGGGAACCTGCCATCCAGAGAAAGGCTAAGTCCGGTAGAATTTAAGTCGGTCTCAACCAACCCGGATTATCCCTACATTCTGCTAACCGGAAATTCAGTCTATCATTCCGGCACTTTGTCAAGCTGGTCTAACATTCTCAGGGAAGTGGCCGGCTCAGCTTATTGTGAAATCAGCCTGGCCGATTCTGACAAATTGGGTATCAATAACGAAGATTGGGTGGAAGTCATCTCTCCCAAAGGCAGACTGAAGTTGAAAACTAAGATTTCCGAGCGCCTCCGGGAAGGATCCATATTTGTCCCTATAAACTTTCCCGAAGCTCCGGTAAATGCTCTGCAGGATAAAGATGCCTTGGTAGATGTAGTAAAAGTAACCAGACTAACTGACTGATGACTCTTTTTATTCTTATAACTGTTGCCAAAGTAGTCGTAGTCTTTACCGTCTTCATGACCATAGTCGCCTATCTCTCCTATGTGGAAAGGAGACTGGTCGCCCGTTTCCAGACCCGCATCGGACCCAACCGCGTCGGTCCAGCAGGTCTGCTGCAGGTAGTGGCGGACGCGATAAAGTTACTCGCTAAGGAAGAGGCTTCCCCGGCTCAAGCTAATCGTATGCTGTTCTTCCTGGCCCCTTTACTATCGCTCATCCCGGCCCTTTTGATAATGTCGGTCATCCCCTTCGGAGACAGCATTACGATTTTAGGCCAGACCACCAATTTGGTTATCAGCGAAATCAACGTAGGCATACTCTTTGTCTTTGCGGTAACCTCTCTGGGCATTTATGGAATCGTGATGGCCGGCTGGTCTTCCAACAGCAAATATTCTCTATTAGGTGCTCTCCGCTCCTCGGCCCAGATGATTAGCTATGAAGTCTCCTACGGCCTCTCCATCATGGGCGTCTTAATGCTGGCCGGTACCTTCAATTTGATGGAGATAGTCCGGGCTCAGCAGAATTTCTTTGACTGGTTTATCTTCAAACAGCCCTTGGGATTTATAATCTTCTCTATTTGTGGCATCGCAGAAACCAACCGGGCCCCCTTTGATTTGCCGGAAGCTGAGACCGAGTTAGTGGCCGGTTATCACACAGAGTACTCCAGCATGAAATTCGGCATGTTCTTCATGGCCGAATATGCTCACATGTTAAACGTCTCTGCCATTGTAACCACTCTGTTTTTAGGAGGTTGGCAGGGCCCCTGGCTTCCTCCGGTGGTCTGGTTCCTGCTAAAAGTATCTGTTTTCCTGTTCGGCTACATCTGGCTCAGGGCTACCTTACCTCGCTTCCGCTATGACCAGCTCATGAACTTCGGCTGGAAATTCCTTTTGCCCTTGGCACTGTTGAACATCTTTGTAACCGGAATATTAATGTATGTGTGAGATTAAAGTATGACTCTGGCAATTTTCCTTATTTTGGCAGCAGTCTCTTTAATTTCTGCCATTCTGGTCATCAGCCAGAAGAATTCGGTTATAAGCGCTTTATTTCTAATAGTGACTTTAGCCAGCCAGGCTGTGCTTTATTTTATGTTAGGGGCGACTTTTATTGGCGTACTGCAAATAATTGTCTATGCCGGCGCAATTATGGTTTTGTTCCTCTTTGTGATTATGCTTCTGAATCTTAAGCGGGATGAATTCGGCCCGGATAAAAAGAAAGGTCAGAAGGTGTTAGCTTTTCTTTTTAGCATCTTTTTGGCTATAGAAATTTTGGCCGCTTTGAAAATCGGATTATCCGGCTCTCAGGCGTTGACAGGCGTTTCTGCTAAAATAAACATCGGCTCTCCCTCTGAAGTAGCCCGCTCTCTCTTTATTGACTACCTCTATCCCTTTGAAATTGTCTCGATACTGCTTTTGGTTGCTATCTTGGGCGTAATTGTTTTGGTGAAAAAAAGACCTTAAAATGGTTCCACTATCTTATTATTTGATTTTGTCCGGGATTCTCTTCGCCATCGGCGTGGTCGGCGTGCTGATTAATCGCAACGCAATAGTCATTTTTATGTCCATTGAAATAATGCTTAACGCGGTCAACTTAAGTTTGATTGCCTTCTCCCAGTTTATGGTCTCTCCAGCCGGACAGGTGATTGTCTTTTTAGTGATGGCCGTAGCAGCCGCAGAAGCCGCAGTAGGCCTGGCCATCATCGTGGTGATTCACAGAATTAAAGAAAGTATCAACGTCGATGACGTCAATTTGATGAAATGGTAGATAAAGGATGACCAGTTTTAACTACATATTCTTAGTTCCTCTGCTTCCTCTTTTGGGATTTCTGTTGAATGGACTCTTAGGCAAGAGATTAGGCAAGCCCTTTGTCTCCTGGATAGGCCCTGGCTCAGTTGGCTTATCTTTTACCGTGGCAGTCAAAATCTTTTTAGACCTTTTGGCACTGCCTGTTGAACAGCGCAGCATCGAAATGGTATTATTTCCCTGGGTCTGGTCGGCTGAGCTTCAGACCAATGTCGCCTTTCTCTTAGACCCGCTCTCCGCAGTGATGATGTTGGTCGTCAGCGGTGTCGGATTCTTGATTCACGTTTATTCGATAGGCTACATGCATGATGACCACGGCTACTATCGCTATTTTGCCTTTCTGAACTTATTCGAATTTTCCATGCTGGTTTTAGTCTTGGCAGACAATTTTCTGTTTATGTTTCTGGGCTGGGAGGGAGTAGGTCTGTGCTCCTACCTCTTGATTGGTTTCTGGTTTGACCGTCAGTCTGCCGCTGATGCCGGCAAAAAAGCTTTCATAGTAAATAGAATCGGGGACTTCGGGTTTCTGTTGGCTATGGCCCTTATATTCTGGACAGCCGACAGTTTGAACTTCAAGGAGGTCTTCGAAAAGGCGCCTGAAATTTATCTGGCAGGCGGTGGAATTGTAACTGCTATAACACTTCTACTCTTTATGGGAGCCACCGGAAAATCGGCCCAGATTCCTCTTTATGTCTGGCTGCCAGATGCCATGGAAGGTCCTACACCTGTATCAGCTCTCATTCATGCGGCGACCATGGTGACTGCCGGCGTCTATATGGTGGCACGCTGTAATGTCTTGTATTCACTAGCACCCGTCTCTCTGGAGGTAGTGGCAATCATTGGAGCAATTACCGCTATTTTTGCCGCTTCGATTGGTCTAGCGCAGAATGACATCAAGCGGGTTTTAGCTTATTCAACCATCAGCCAGATCGGTTATATGTTTTTAGCCTGTGGAGTGGGCGCCTTTGCCGCAGGAATTTTTCATCTGATGACGCATGCTTATTTTAAGGCTCTGCTCTTCTTGGGCTCTGGTGCAGTGATTCACGCTTTAGCCGGCCAGCAGGATATGCGCCAGATGGGAGGCTTGAAAAAATACCTGCCGGTCACCTTTGCCGTCTTTCTGGTGGGAACCCTGGCCATTTCCGGTATTCCTCTTCTCTCTGGCTTCTTCAGCAAAGATGAGATTCTGTGGAAGACATTCAATGCTGAAGGAATTGGAATCTACCTGTGGCTGATTGGCTTTATAGCCGCCGGTCTGACCGCCTTCTATATGTTCCGGCTCTTCTTCTTAACTTTTTATGGACCGGCCAAGTTTGACATTCGTCAGCATCATCCTCATGAGGCTCCCAATTCCATGAAGATTCCTTTGATTATTTTAGCTGTTCTCTCAATAATAGGAGGTTATATCGGTCTGCCGAAATCCTTAGGTGGTGCCAACTGGTTTGAGCAATTTTTAGCGCCAGTGTTTCATCATGGAGAAACAGCTTTACACACTAAGCACGATTTATCGACAGAATACACATTAATGGCGCTCTCCATTGCCATTGCCTTGTTTGGACTCTTTGTCGCTTTCAGATTTTATGTTAAGAATCCGGCCCTGCCGGAGCGCCTTAAACAGAGATTTTCTTTGGGCTACCGCGTCTTATTGAATAAGTATTACGTGGACGAGTTCTACGGAGCTGCCATCGTAAAACCTTTTATCAATCTGGCTCTATTCTTTTGGCGCTTCTTTGACGTGAGAATAATCGACGGTCTGGCTAACGGATCGGCTTCATTTGTGGGCTGGGCTTCGCAGATATTCAGAAAATTGCAGACCGGCTACATCCGAAACTACGCCCTGGGCTTTTCTCTTGGCGTGATTATCCTTTTAGCTCTGGTACTCTTTAGTTGATATGTCAGGCTCAATCTTAAGTCTAGTGGTCTTCTTCCCTTTGATAGGGGCATTCCTGATTACTCTTGTACCCCGTCACAGCACTGAGACAATTAAACGAATTTCTTTCTTGACTACTTTGATTGCCTTTTTGTTTTCTCTCTATCTCTACTTTAATTTTGACTCTAATTCTCCAGACTATCAATTTGTAGTTCAGACCGAATGGATTAAAAGCCTGGGCATCAGCTACTATCTCGGCTTGGACGGCATCAGCCTCTTTCTATTTCTGCTCACGACTTTTCTGGGACCATTGACCGTTCTCTCTACTTGGAGTGCGGTTACCGAGAAAGTCAAAGGCTTTCATATATCCATGTTACTACTGGAGACGGCCCTCCTGGGAGTCTTTGCCGCTCTGGATTTATTTCTCTTCTATGTCTTTTGGGAGGCCATGCTGATTCCGATGTATTTTGTCATCGGCATCTGGGGAGGCCCGCGCAGAATTTATGCCACCATTAAATTTGTGCTGTTCACCTTGACCGGCTCCCTTTTGATGCTGGTGGCTATTATCGCGCTCTACTTCATTAACCAGGCCTATACTGGGGCCTACACCTTCAGCATTCCGGAGTTATCCAAGTTAATTCTGCCGCTTAAGACTCAGTTCTGGCTCTTCTGGGCTTTTGCTTTAGCTTTTGCCATTAAAGTTCCTCTTTTCCCATTACATACCTGGCTGCCTGACGCCCATGTGGAAGCGCCCACAGCCGGAAGTGTTATTCTGGCAGGTGTGCTTCTGAAAATGGGAACTTATGGCTTTTTGAGATTCTGCCTGCCTATGTTTCCTAATGCCTTCTTGGATGCTGTTCCTTTAATTTCAATTCTGGCCATCATTGGAATAACTTATGGCGGCATGGTCTCCATGATGCAGAAGGACATTAAGAGTCTGGTAGCTTATTCTTCAGTAGCTCATCTGGGATTTGTGATGCTGGGGATGTTCGCCTTCAACGTGCAGGGAATTCAGGGTTCGATTCTGCAGATGATTAACCACGGCATCTCTACTGGCGCCCTCTTCTTGATTGTGGGGATGCTCTATGAGAGGAGACACACCCGCTTGATTGAAGATTTTGGCGGAGTGGCTCATGTGTTGCCGATTTATGCCACCTTTTTCATGATAATTGCCCTATCTTCAATTGGACTGCCAGGCACTAACGGCTTTGTAGGGGAATTTCTGATTATTTTAGGTACTTTTAAGAGCAATATCACCTATGCGGTTCTGGCAGCCAGCGGCGTAATCATAGCCGCAGTATACATGCTCTGGATGTACCAGAGAGTCTTCTTCGGCCAGGTTACCAATCCGGTCAATCAGAATTTGAGGGATTTGAATTTCAGGGAGAAGTTTATCTTAGTGCCTTTGGTGATACTGGTCTTCTGGATCGGGCTATATCCTAAGCCACTTTTGTCTCGCATGGAAACCTCAGTGGTCACGCTGATTCAGACTACCGAGGAAAAACTTTCCGCTCAGAAGGCTGGTAAAATTTTGGTTGATAATTTCCCGGAGAATAACTCAAAGCAGGCACACAGCCAATAGTCTATGAACTGGATTCTGCCGGAAATAAACTGGAGAGGCTTGGCGCCTGAGATTATTGTAGTCGGGGCAGGGCTTCTGGTAATGCTTCTGGACCCATTCTTGAAATCGGAGCGTAAGCGGGTTCTGGCTCATTTCAGCTGGATTGGAATCCTGGCCGCCATGCTGGCCTGCTTCTGGCTTTGGGACTCGAATTTAAACAACTGGAACGGCATGGCTCTGAGCGACAATTTATCACTCATTCTTAAACTCATCTTTTTAGCCGGCACCCTTTTGACCATCTTTATTTCCTCATTTAAGAGCACCGCCGAATTTCACGGCGAATATTATGCGTTATTGTTGTTCGCCACCTTTGGCATGCTCTTGATGGGTTCTTCCACCGACTTGCTGGTAATTTTTTTGGGAATTGAAGTGATGTCAGTGGCGCTTTACATCCTGGCAGGCTTCAACCGCCAGGACCCCAAATCCGGCGAAGCTTCCCTGAAATACTTTCTGATGGGTGCCTTTTCCACCGGATTCTTGTTGTATGGAATTGCTCTGATTTATGGAACAACCGGTCACACTAATCTGGTGAACATTGCCAGTTATTTTTACTCGGCTCAAAATGACTTGCTTTTCATGCTGGGCATAGGTCTGCTCTTGGTCGGTCTGGGATTTAAAGTGGCCTCAGTTCCATTCCATATGTGGGTGCCGGATGTATATGAGGGAGCGCCCACGCCGGTCACTGCCTTCATGGCTGCCGGACCCAAAGCCGCTGCCTTTGCAGCCATTCTGAGAGTTTTTGCATTAGCCTTTGAGCCTTTGAGCCAGGTCTGGGTTACTATCTTATGGATAATTGCTGTTTTGACCATGACCGTGGGCAATCTTTTAGCCATCTCTCAGATGAATATCAAACGTATGCTGGCTTATTCATCTATTGCTCATGCCGGCTATGTCTTAGTCGCAGTGGTGGCCGGAGGAGATTTGGGTCTCAGCTCAGCCGTGTTTTATCTTCTGGCTTACAGTCTGATGAATATCGGAGCCTTTGCGGTAATCATAGCCTTGGAGCAGAGAGGGGAGAAACACCTGGAATTGCCTGATTACAGAGGCCTGGGATTGAAATATCCCTGGCTTGGTGTACTTATGACTCTTTTTATGGTTTCCTTGGGCGGGATTCCGCCTACTGCCGGTTTTGTGGGGAAGTTTTATATCTTTTCTGCTGCGGTGAAAAACGGTTTCATCGGCTTAGCCATCATCGGTGTGCTGAACAGCCTGATTTCGGTCTACTTTTATCTGCGGGTAATTGTCTACATGTTCATGCAGGAGACCGTCAACCTGGAGCCCTCACAAAACCTCAGCTGGACAGTAGCAGCGGCTCTGTTAATAACTTCGGTTGCCACCTTATGGCTGGGGCTTTTCCCTGATTGGTTTTTAAATCTCACCCAATCCGGTTTGCTGGCTGTGAAATGACTTGCTTTTATTAGTGACAAATTTTATAATTATTCTGTATGCAGCCAGACTTAGAGCTTTTAAGTGAAAAGGTCAGAGACCACAACCTCCGCCTGACTCAGCAGAGAAGGGTGATTTACGAGGAGCTGGCTAAAGTCACCACCCATCCCCGGGCCGAAGAGATTTACGAGATGGTGCAGAGGCGCATTCCCCGGGTCAGCTTTGGCACGGTCTACCGCAATCTGAAAGCCTTGAAGGAGCTGGGACTGATTAGCGAGGACAAATTCGGACACAACTACAGCCACTTCGACGCCAATACGGCTCCTCATCACCACTTTACCTGTTTGAGATGCGACCGGGTCTATGACGTGGAGGACCACCGCGAGCTGGACCTGCACAAAGTGCAGTTTCCGGACACCGGTTTTAAGACTCAGTTCTTCCGGGTGGAATTCTACGGCACCTGCCCGAACTGCCAGAGGAAGAGTTAGCCGGTTGATTTTCAAGAGGAGGTTTCGGTTTTAATATGGGGGAGATGAACCTGATTGTTGAATTTTGTGCCACAACCAGACTTAGATACAGAACCTAGTTCATTTTGTTGAATCAGCTTCAATGATTGATATCCAGAAATGGGCGGATGACTTAGAGACTTACATCCGCCCTTCAACATTTCCTCTGGCCATCAAACTGGCCACTGCTGAGGAAAAAATCCCGGATAAAATGAAAGTTCCCAGCCGGGATATTCACGCCAAGGTAGCCACCTGCCAGAGCTTCTCGATTTCCCGGCGCTACGGCTGGTCTTTGGCTATCTCTGAAGCGGAGATTTCCTGTCCTTTGACTAAGGTGGCTTTTGGCTTTAAACCGGCCACTGAGTACTATCTGGAAGGGAATGCCGCTGCCGGGATGTATACGGAGACTAAAGAAATCGGCGCTCGCACTGAAGTTGAAGTTCCGAAATTGCCTCATGGAAAATACAAGTATATCTGGGTGTCGCCTATTAAGAGAGCCAACTTCGATCCTGATTTATTCCTGATATATGGCAACCCCGCTCAGGTCATGCGCCTTTTGACTGCTTATCTGTATAAACGGGGCGGCTATCTGCATTCCCGGTTCTCCGGCAGGTTAGACTGTGCTGACATGGTGATTGAGACTTTTTTAACTGACGAATGCCAGGTCATCCTACCTTGTTACGGCGACAGAATCTTCGGCTTGACTCAAGATGATGAAATGGCTTTTACTGTGCCAAAGAGTAAAGTCCAGATGGTGCAGGAAGGTTTACTTGGGACGCATAAAGGCGGCATCCGCTATCCTATTCCCGCCTATCTGCAATTCGAAGGAAAATTCCCGGACAGCTATACTAAAGTTGAGAAACCAGACTCTTAAGGAGGAGTAATGGAGGTTAAAGTCATAACGGGTAAATTTGAAGGTAATAAAGACAAAGCCCTGGCATTGACATTCTTTGAGGAAGAAACCCCTTATAAAGGATTGACCAAAGAAATAGACACCGCCCTTTCAGGAGCAATCAGCAAGCTCAAGAAGCAAGGGGACTTCAGTGGAAAAGCCGGTCAGGTGACTGTATTTTATCCGCAGGCCTCTTATCAGTTCGAGCGGATTATTCTGCTGGGCTTGGGCAAGAGAGATAAATTTAACTTGGACCAGATTCGGCAGTCCGCAGGCCGGGCAGTCCACAAAGCTAAAGAACTCAAGTTTTCCTCGCTAACTTTTGCTTATCCAGATAATCTATCCGCCAAATGTCAGTCAACGGATCTCGCTCAGGCTCTCAGTGAAGGCGCTCTTTTAGGCAATTACGATTTCAGCCAATATCATACAGTAGACTCGGATAAAAAGGTGGAATTTAAGACCTTTACCATCCTCAGCCAGGATGCCAAAAAGAAACCAGCATTAGAAAAGGGTAGAGAATTAGGAGAAATTACAGCCTGGGCCGCTTCTGTAGCCCGGGACTGGATAAATCTCCCCGGTAATGCTCTGACCCCGAATAAGCTGGCCGAAGAAGCCAGGAAACTCGCCTTAAAGTATGAGGTTAAGTTCCAGGCTCTAACTCCTAATGAAATCAGCAAGTTAAAGATGGGGGGATTATTGGGCGTGGCACGTGGAAGTAATGAACCTTGCCGCTTTATTATCCTGGAATATATGAAGGGGAAAGCCAAAGATGCCCCGATTGTGCTGGTTGGCAAAGGAGTGACTTTTGACTCCGGAGGCATCTCGATTAAGCCGGCTGAAAAGATGGAAGAGATGAAAGCCGACATGTCCGGCGCAGCAGCAGCCATTGCCGCGACTCTGGCTGTGGCACGAATGAAACTGCCCGTCAATCTAGTAGCTTTAGTGCCGGCGACAGAGAATTTGCCCTCCGGCACTTCCATGAAACCGGGCGATATTTTGACTGCCATGAATGGGAAGACCATTGAAGTCATAAATACTGATGCAGAAGGAAGGCTGATTCTGGCTGACGCTTTATCCTACGCCGGAGGTTACAAGCCTAAAGCGGTGATTGACTTGGCTACTTTGACCGGCTCCTGTATCGTGGCGCTGGGGCATAGCCGGGCAGGACTGCTTGGGAATGACCGCAAGTTAGTGGACCGGATAAAGAAGGCTGCTGAAAAGAGCGCTGAAAAGGTCTGGGAGCTTCCTCTGGACGACGAGTACAAAGAGCAGATTAAGAGCACGATTGCGGATGTGAAGAACTCCGGCGGCAGGCCAGCCGGCACGATTACAGCGGCTAAATTTCTGGAGATGTTCGTGGACAATTATTCCTGGGCGCATCTGGATATTGCCGGCATGGATTTGGAGTTTAACGGGAAGCCCTATACTCCCAAGGGCGGGACTGGATTCGGGACGAGGTTGTTGATTCAGTTGATTAGGGATTGGGTGGGGAGGTAATTTAACGAGGTTTTATCATTATGTCTCAAGAACCAGAAATATTCTCAGAAAGTGTAATAGCAGGCAGGAGAACTTATCTCATAGATGTTAAACTTACAGCCCAGGGAGAGAAATACTTAAAGATCACCGAATCAGGGCCGAGAAAGGGAGTATCTTTTAAACACGACCGCGTGATGATTTTTGAAGATCATATTAAGGAATTCGCAGAAGCGTTAGCCAAGGCATTTAAATTTTTTGGAGATAAGGGAAAGACTTCCGTTTAATACAAGAACAAATACAGTTTCAAATAATTTAGAAAATACATTGCAACCTCTAGCTTAAACTCAACTATGCCCATCAAATCAGACCGCTGGATCAGAGAAATGTCGTTAAAACACGACATGATAAAACCCTTCAGTGAAAAACAAGTCCGTAAAGGAATCGTCTCCTTTGGAGTCTCCTCCTACGGCTACGACATCCGGGTCGCTGACGAATTCATGATATTCACCAACCTCAACACCACTGTCGTTGACCCCAAAAAATTCGACAAGAAATCCTTAGTCGAAGTCAAAGCCCCTTGGATTCTAATTCCCCCGAACTCATTTGCTCTGGCGCGGACAGTAGAATATTTCAAAATTCCCCGCACTATTTTAACTGTATGTCTGGGTAAATCAACTTATGCTCGCTGCGGTATCATCGTGAATGTCACCCCTTTCGAGCCGGAGTGGGAAGGTTTTGCCACTCTGGAGATTTCCAACACCACTCCTCTGCCAGCCAAAATCTACGCCAACGAGGGCATCGCCCAGATAATCTTTTTGGAAGCGGACGAAGTCTGCCAGGTCTCCTACAAGGACAAAAAGGGAAAGTACCAGGCTCAGAAGAAAATAACTTTGCCTAAGATTTAGCTCCCCTCAAATGACCAACCTGCAGAAATGGAATATCCTTTTCTGGATATTGCTATCTCTCTCTTTTGCCGGCAGATTATATCATCTGAATTACCCTCTGATTGACCACCATTGCTGGCGTCAGGCGGATACCGCCGCTATGGCCCGGAATTTCTATCGAGAGGAGTTCAATATCTTACATCCCCGCATCGACTGGAGAGGTCACACTCCCGGCTATGTGGAATCCGAGTTTCCTTCATATGCATTTTTAGTTTCCAGTCTATATAAACTTTTTGGTTTACATGAAGCCTGGGGGAGACTCCTCACTATTCTTTCCGCAATGGGATGCACTATTATGGTCTACCTGCTAGCCAAAAGACTATTTACCCAATCAGTTGGATTCCTTTCGGCCATTATATTCAATCTGTTTCCCAGCTCCATTTTTTTTGGCCGGGCCTTTATGCCCGATTTTTTGACACTTCTGGTCAGTCTGGTGGGCATTTACTTTATGGTCAGTTGGTTCCAGACCGGCAGTAAAACTCCCTGGTTGATTTCTGCTCTCTCTTTTTCAGCCGCCTTCGCTTTGAAAATCAGCTTTGCTCATCTGCTGATTCTCATCGCTGGTGCATTTTGGCTAAGATATTCCTGGCACTTTTTTACCAAAAGTTCCTTCTGGTTATTTGTTCTGATTACTATTTTGTTTCCGCTGGCTTGGTACTATCATGCCCACACTCTTTACCGGCAAACCGGTTTAACCTTTGTCATCTGGGAAATTGGTTCTGATAAGTGGGGGAATTTTCAGATTTGGAGTGATTTTGAATTCTATAGAACATTTTTGCTCACGAAACTTGGCCTGCAGAATTTGACCTGGGCCGGTCTGCTTCTCTTTCCGATAGGGCTTTTTAGCCTTCCCCGGCATGAAAGTGCCAAGTTGATACGCTGGTGGCTGCTTTCCGAATTAGCCTACTTCTTGGTAGTGGCCAAAGGTAATCTTGTACATGAATACTATCAACTCCCTTTTCTGCCATTGGCTGCGATCGTCCTTGGCAACCTCTTGGCCGGCCTACTAAGCTCGAACAAAGTAAACGCTGGCCTGAGAATTGTGACCGCGCTCTTCCTACTAATGCCCTTGTCATCCGGTTATAGAGTGTGGCATACCTTCAAGGTTAAGAAGTGGAAAAGAGATTGGTTGGCACTTGCCGGAGACGTGCAGAGAACCAGTTCTCCGCAAACTCTGGTGGCGGCCCTGCAGAATTACCCTGACCCGACCTTGTTGTATCTATGTGATCGCAAGGGCTGGGCTCTGGAAGAAGCCAAAGTTACAGTCAGGCAACTGGAGAAGTTAGCCGACCAGGATGAAATCTTTTTAATCGGATTGAAAAAAGAGTACAATACCGCCGATAGTAAACTTCGCCTGGCTGAGCTTCGGCAAGTTTTCCAAATCATAGAGGACAATGCCAAATTTTTTATACTAAAAATAGACCAAAGGCATTAGATTACGGCTTATGACACAGAGCTGGAAACGTCAAATTTTGATTACCGTTCATCTTGGAAATGGCAAAGTGAAGTACCGAGCCCGGCGTAAGAAAACACTTTCCTAGATTTAGCATGGCCGAAGAGCGCAAAGGCATGATTATTGTCTACACCGGTGACGGCAAAGGAAAGACCACCGCTGCTTTAGGGACAGTCCTGCGCGCTCTGGGATACAACTGGAAGATTTTGATTATTCAGTTCATCAAAGGGAGCTGGACCTACGGTGAGATGAAGGGTTTGAAGCGTCTGGAACCGGATGTTGAACTAAAAATTTTGGGTCAGGGTTTTGTCGGCATCATCGATGACAAGAAGCCCATTGAAGAGCATATTGCCGCCGCCCTAGGAGCTTTGAAAACTGCCTCTGAGGACGTACAGAGTGACAAGTATGACCTGATCATCCTGGACGAGATTAATGTGGCTTTGAACTTGGGGCTCATTGAACTGAGTGAAGTCAAAAGATTGCTTTCCGGCAAACCTAATCGCTTGCATATAATTTTGACCGGCAGGAACGCCCATCCCGAAATTATCGAGATGGCCGACCTAGTCACCGAGATGAAGGAAATCAAACACCCTTATCAGAAAGGCATTTTAGCCCAGAAGGGAGTCGATTTCTGAGTGATACTTGTTACCGGGGCAACCGGCTTTGTCGGCAGTAACATCATCAAAGAGTTAGCCGGCCAAGGTCATCAAGTCCGGGGCTTAGTCCACAGCCAGAAGAATCTTGAACGGCTCAAAGGATTGCCGGTTGAAACTTTCACCGGCAGTATTACTGATTTAGATTCTCTGGTTAAACCGTTTCAGAGAGTAAAATATCTTTTCTCCTGCGTCGGCATTATCTATGAGACTAAATCCGCCAACTTCGACTCCATTCATGTCTTGGGTGCAAAGAACTTAGTCCAGCTTGCAAAACAGAATAAAGTCGAACATTTCGTCCATATCTCTGCTCTTGGAACTCGACCTAACGCAGTAAGCCGCTATCACCAAACCAAGTATCAGGCCGAACAGGAAATCATCAATTCAGGATTAACCTACACCATTTTTCGATCCTCTATAATCTTCGGTCCTGAAGACGATTTCGTCAATCGCTTCGCTAAGATGATGAAATTTAATCCTGTTTTCCCTTTGATAGGGGAGGGTAAATCCAGACTTCAGCCTCTCTATATAAAAGATTTAGCCGAATGTGCGGTGGCCAGCCTTAAAACTCCCGAGGCTAAAAACAAAATTTTTGAAATCGGCGGCCCTCAACAGATGACTCTTTTGGAGATTTTGGAAGTTGTAAAAAGGTTTAAAGGCTATGGCAAGCGTTATCACCCGCATTTGCCCTATCAGCCGGTCTTTAATTTTGTAAAACTAGCCGAGAAATTTATCACCAAACTTCCGGTAGCCAGCGATCAGCTTATTATGCTCAAAGAAGACAACACTTGCGACAATTCTTTAGTTGAAAAGACCTTCAAAATCAAGCTTACTCCTTTGGAAGAAGGCTTGAAGCAATACTGGAGCAATTAGCCGGTTGCAATTGACAAGACCCCGCGCGTATCATTTCTTGTGGAGAGCAAGAGAGGAGAATATGGCTTTCTTAAGCAAAGATGACGCAGACTTTGTAAAGAGAGAGTTCGACCAGCTCAAGAATCCGGTCAATCTGATTTATTTTACCCAGAAGATGGCCTGTGAATACTGCGAGGACACTCATAAGATTCTGGAAGAAGTCTCGGCCTTATCCGATAAAATCAAGCTTACGGTCTATAATTTCACTTTGGACAAAGAACAATCTGCCAAGTACAAAATTGACAAAATTCCTGCTACCGTAATAATGGGAGATACCGACTACGGCATCAGATTTTACGGCATTCCCTCCGGCTATGAGTTTACTTCTTTGATTGAAGCGATTATAATGATAGGGAAGGGGGAGAGCGGCTTAACCGAGAAGACCAAGCAGGAGCTGAAGGAATTAAGCACTCCTCTGCATTTTCAGGTCTTTGTCACCCCTACTTGACCATACTGCCCCCAGTCAGTTCGACTGGCTCATCAACTGGCTTTTGAATCGGATTTCATTAGTGCTGATATGGTGGAAGCAATTGAATTCCCTCACTTGGCGCAAAAGTATTCAGTTTCAGGCGTACCCAAGACCGTGATTAATGAAGATATTTCCTTTGTAGGAGCTTTACCGGAAGAAATGGTACTTCAGTATATCCAGCAGGCGCAAGCCAAAAAATAAGGCTCGCCTAAAGCGAAGTCGAAAGGAGTGAGGATGGAAGTCTTATGTATCAATAGCGCAGGCCTGGTTTTCATCGGCAAGGGTCAGAGTAACCACTGGGTGCCTATGGACGGCTCACCGCTCTTTAAGGGGTATGAAGCCGGCACCCACCCCTTTGAATTAGTCTTTATAGGATTGGGCGGCTGTACCGGCATGGACGTGGTCAGCCTTTTGGGAAAAAAGAAGGTCAAATATGACCGCCTGGAGATAAAGATAAATGTGGACCGGGCCACCGAGCATCCCAAAGTGGCCAAGCGAATAGACCTCGAATACCTGTTTTATGGCAAAGGAATCAACTCTGCAGATGTCGAAGAGGCCATTAAACTATCCCAGGAAAAATATTGCTCTGTCTCTGCTATGCTTAAAAAAGTGGTACCCTTAAGTTGGACGTATAAAATTATCGAGTCATAAAAAGCTCCTAAAAATCGTATCAGCTATAAATGAAAAGCACATCCACAACTGCTTCTCGGCCGTTGACTCTTCTGGAGCGCAAGCCGGAATGGCTGAAGGTCAAAGGTAATTTCGGCGAGAATTACCGCTGGGTCAAGAGTACCATCACTGACCTGCAGCTTCACTCAGTCTGCCAAGAGGCTATGTGTCCGAATATAGGGGAGTGCTTCTCGCATAAGACCGCCACTTTCTTGCTCCTGGGCAACGTTTGCACCCGCGGATGCACTTTCTGTGACATCGCCCGGGGCAAGCCCGGCTATTTGGACAGCGACGAACCTCGAAGAATTGTCGAGGCTGTGCGCAGGATGGGTTTGCAGTACGTGGTGTTGACTTCAGTCACCAGAGACGATTTAACTGACGGCGGAGCCTCTATCTTTGCTGAGTGCGTGAAACTGCTTAGAGAGCATCTGCCTGAAGTTGAAGTAGAGGTACTGGTACCCGACTTTAAAGGGAGCCGGGAGGCGTTGAAAACTGTGTTGGATTCCAAGCCAATTGTATTTAACCACAATATGGAGACCGTGGAGAGACTCTATCCGACTGTTCGCAAAGGCTCCAAATATGACCGCTCCTTGCAGTTTTTAAAAGCCGCTAAAGAACTTGACCCGCACATGACCACCAAATCAGGCATAATGGTGGGTCTCGGAGAAACCTGGGAGGAGATTCTAGTCGTCTTGAAGGACTTAAGGCAGGCCTCAGTCGATTTAATCACCATCGGGCAGTATTTGAGACCTTCCGGCTGGCATCTTAAAGTGGAAAAATATTATTCCCCGAATGAATTTCGCCGCCTGCGGGAGATCGGCCTGGAAATGGGCTTTGCCAACGTTTTTTCCGGCCCCTTGGTGCGCAGTTCCTATCACGCCAAAGAACAGGCAGTCTTCGGGCACAAAGCCTGCTAGCCAATAGGCGCTTTCCCATACCTCTTGCCTGAATTCTCAGGTTCGTTTTGCTCAATTGAGTAAAGTTTATACACGCTTCAGTCTGCGATTTCTCTCCATTCGCATCAACTTAGTCTGGCCTACAGCCGATAAAATCAAGGATTGCGCTGGCATTAGCTTTCGCAGTGAGAGACACACAAATGTTCGAAAGACCGGCTGTTCTAGTTTTAGACCGCAATTATCTAGATTTACAGATTGTTCAGGAGACACTTCTGCCGGAACAGTTCCAGCTCTTTCTCTGCAGCGACCCTAAGACTGCCAGCCAGGTTCTATCCCGCCGAAAAATAGACCTGGTTCTGGCGGATTTTTCTATTGGTAGTCAGAGCAGTTTAGAAATCCTACGTCAGGCCAGACAGCTCTATCCTCCCACTGTTATGATACTGTTGACCGGCCCTCAACCCACCTTAAAAAGTGCGGTAGAGATTTTACGCCAAGGAGTCTTTGACTTCCTAATCAAACCCTTTGATTCAACCAGCCTGCTCAATACGGTCCAGCGAGCTGTGGTCGAGCTACGACTGCGCAAGGAAAACAGCATTCTCCGAGAACTGGTCTCCCTGCACCAGATCAGTGAATCAGTCGGGACTACCATCGATTTGAAACGGGTTTTAGGTCAAATCTTGGAAGCCGCCCTGAAAGGTTTGGAGGCGGATTTAGCCGCCCTCCTCTTGTGGGATGAAGAGAACAATCGCTTCAAGTTGGCTGACCTCCGCCAGAAAAATCAACTCCCTTTTCAGGAACTGGAATTCGACTACAGCCTCCCTACTGTAATCTACCTGAGGCCGCAGATAATCTCTCAGCCAGAAGAGATTGCCCGAGTCTTCCCCCTTTCTCTGAATTATCGCCTGGAATCTCTTTTAACCTATCCACTTTCAGCCGATGAGAGGGTTTTGGGGATCCTCTATCTGGCCCGCCATAGCAGTGAGCATCCTTTTACCAATGCAGAAGTTCAATCTGTCAGTATCTTAGCCCACAAGGCGGCTGCGGCCCTGGACAATTCCCGCCTGTACCGACAGTTAGAGCAGGCCTATTTGAGCACCATCAACGCCCTGGCCAATGCGGTTGAGGCCCGGGATGTCTATACCAAAGGGCATACCGAAAGGGTCTGGTATCTGGCTCAGAGTCTGGCCAGAAAGTTGGGCTGGAACGAAGAACAGCTGGCGCAGGTCAGGATGGGGAGTATCCTGCATGACATTGGCAAGATTGGTGTGCCGGACAGCATTCTGAATAAACCCTCTGCCTTGACTAAAGAAGAATTTGAGGTTATGAAAATGCACCCTCAGATGGGGGTAAAAATGTTAGAGGGAATAAAATTCTTGGAGCCGGCCCTGCCCTATGTCCTGTATCACCACGAGCGCTATGATGGCAAAGGCTATCCGATGGGGCTGAGCGGAGAAGGTATCCCTGTTGAAGGGAGGCTGATGGCGGTAGTGGACACCTTTGATGCTATCACCAGCGACCGTCCTTACCGTAAGAATCTGGGCTATCAAAAAGCCATCTCAGAGCTGACCGAGTATTCCGGCAGTCAATTTGACCCGGTAATAGCGGAGGCCTTGGTACAAGCTTGGCTAAAAGGAGAGATTGACCAGGGTCGCCTGGAAGTCAAGTCTCTGCTTCAAAGGTCAATGATTACGCAGAGCTCTTTGGTTTTGACCTGACGAAATGAGCCAGGCTTTTCAGTCTGGCTCTTCCTTTTTGGGCAAGTTTTGAAAAACTAGATTACTTTTTCCTGCGTAAACTCACTGCGCCGCATCCTAACAATCCAGAACCGAGCAATAGCAGAGTGGCCGGCTCAGGCACAACACTCTGTCCCAGATTAACCCCCACGACCATGTCGTTGTGGTCGAAATTAGCATAGGTATGGTCATCGTCGATAAAGATGAGGTAGTCATAGTTTCCGGTGAAACTTAAGTCTTCAGTATAGGTATCAAAGAAGAAGCTTGCACTACCATAAGCCGAGACGTTGTAGGCCATAAACCATTGATGCTCATTTGAACCCTGGTCATTAACGGTAAGAGCTCTTTCACTGACCAGGTAGGAATCACCGGAGTTGAGGATGCCGTTGTCGTCAACGTCATTGAAGAGGATCAGACCGAATTCGCTTCCAATACTGGTGCTTTTCGAATCTCCAATATTATTGTTGTCATCAAATATCTTGGTGCGGGGCAGACCGTCTCCGCTATTTTTCCACAGGTCCGTGTAGTAGTAAAGAGTATTCTTACCACTGTGAGGCGTAATCTCATACATCAGAGTCCAGACCTGGGGGCTGGAGCCAAATGTCATGGTAAGGTCCTGCAGGGCTCCGGCCAAAGGAGAAATCGCTACAGAATTAACGTACAGGGTGGGAAAACTCCAGGCCGTGACAGGCATCAATGCCAGTACTCCGACTAAGAACAAAATTTTGACTTTCTTCATGTTACATCTCCCCTCGATTCTTGGCTGCATAATTAGTTTCGGGCTAATTCTGTTGTTATATTCAGCAATAGTTATGCCGTTTCGAGATTAGCGAATTGTCGAAAAAGTGAACGAAGAATACTCGCTAATCGTATATGTTCCAATGAAATAATGGCCATTTTTAAAGTAAACCAATATGTAAGCTATGCCGACAATATCCAGATAATCTGAATGCACACTATATGCATTAGCTTGCAAAGCAGGAGATTCTTAATTTACAATTAGCCGGTCAAGAACCTTTTCTCAGGGTTATGACCTGTCTTCCTACTTTAACATTGTCATTTTACCTGTCTGTCGTCCCTCAATGCTTCTGAGCTGATAGAAGTATATCCCGCTGGAGACCGGATTTCCTGCCTCATCTCTGCCTTCCCAGACAACTTGTTTAAAACCAGCGTTCATTTGCTGACTGACTAAGGATCTGACCTTCTGACCCAAGATATTGTACACGGTCAGTTCCACCTGACTGGCCCGGGTCAGCGAGAATTGTATCATCGTACTGGCGTTAAACGGATTGGGATAGTTACCCAGCAGGGCAAATTGTCTTGGCTTAACGCCATCCTGGGGATTTACGGCAGTGGGATGGTCCCCGATAATGATTACCTTGGCACAGCCAGAGAATTTAAGCCCGTTTTTGAGTCTGCCGGTAACGCACACTTCCACGGTGTCACCTGCTTCCACCGGCCCCAGGGTCTTGAAGGCTTCTCTGGCGTCAAACTTGACTCTCAGCACCTCGCCCTCAAAGCAATCAAAATGATAGAAAATCCTGACATCAAAACAGGTGGAGTCATGCAGGCTTTGTTCCTCGGCTTCAGTCTGGAGGGCCATGTCATTACAGTCTTCTTTCTTTAATATCCCCAAGGTATCGTTCATGCGGATGGTCTCCACTAAGATATCTCTGACACTGAAGGTGAGCGTGTCCAATTGCAGATTTCCGATATAACACCGGATGACCTTGAAGCACAAGGAGCCATCAGTCCCCACAGTATAATCAACTCCCTCTACTAATGGGTCGGATTCTAGGCAGGCCTCTCCCATTTCCGTTAAGCTATAATTGGCAGAATAACTTCCTCCATCTTGCCAAGCTAGGGCCCATTTCTTGGGTTGAAATTTGACTTTAGCGCTGACCACTTGGTCTGAAGGTATCTTAGGTACTAAATCCATTAAGAAGCTTGAATAGTAAATGTGGTTATCAGGTCCTCCTCCAGTTGTGCAACTTGGTGTGACTCTCAAATAATTCAGCGACCCGGATGCTCCAAAGTGGTTGTTCTTTTCATTAGCGCCAATGCCGACTTGAAAGGGCTTGGATAGGTCTGAAGGGTAAGACCATAATTGAACGTAATCTGCTGAGTCAGTCCAATTAACCATTTCAGGATGATTGGGCTGCGGGTCGGGATTAATCTTGTAGAAGCGCCAACTCGGGTCAGAACCCTCAGGTGCAGTTACTGCCTGAAACCAGACATCTAAGCCCCAGTCAGAGGCATAATTGCCAGGCCCTCCGCAGTTATTCCATTCGGCCACGCTGATTCTGCCGTATAGATGGGCTGTGCCGTCATCGAATTCGTCAAAGCAGACGCTATCAAAACCGAAAGTTACTTCCTCTTTATGATTAGCAGTTGTTCCGCAATCCTTGAAGAAATTATCCAGCCTCAGTCCGTAAGGGGGAGGTGCCAGGGCTCCGTCAATGCTTTTGGCCTGCCAGCTGTAAAGCAAAACCGGTTGAGGCGGCACAGAGGCAACTTTGAGCTTATAGATTCTATCAGTGACAATATCAGAGACCCATAGATATTTTCCATCCCATTCCAATTCAGTTGCTCCCAGGCCCGGACCTGAGAATTCTTGCAGGACCGTCCCGGTTGAAGTTAGCTGAAAGATTTTATTATAATAGGGGTCACAGAACCAGAATGAACTTCCATCCCAGGTCAATCCGTCTGCGTTGCCCCCCAGAATTGGAACCGGGAAGCTGGCCAACACCTGACCGACTGAATCAAGTTTGTTAATGGTTTGAGAAACTCTATCAATTACCCACAAGTTGCTGCCATCCCAGGTCAAACCAGCTACATCTCCTAAGGATGTCGACATCTGCCGTATCAGTTCTCCGCTCTGCGTAACCTGATATAGATTACCGGTGAAGTTTTCGCACAGCCACAAATAGGCTCCATCCCAGGCCATTCCTGAGACGATGTCTTTATCCCAGTGAAAGCTAGAAAGAACATTCCCTGAGGTGTCCAGCTCATAGATGGCATTGTCACTAGTCACGACTGAGGCCGACCACAGATGCTCCCCGTCCCAGGTCAGGCCCCAAGTCCCCTCTGCTCCTGGCGCAGTAAAGAAAGTCACAACTTCCTGGGAGAAAGAGAGAGTCGGAAGAGCAAATAAAAGCCCAAGAAGAATCGTTAAAAAACTTTTACTTTGTTTCATGTTTTTGTACCTCTTTGTTTTGTTCCTTTGTTCTATTCATTCTGCGTCTTTATAAGGCCTTCAGATTCTGGGTACTTTTCCGTAAATTAACTGAGCAACTGCTGTGCAATCTGAACCATGGGAAAATCTATCTTTGCGTCTGGAGAACTTAGAATATGTGCTTCTTAAACTTGTAGATTAAATTGTGGGTTTTTGACTATATGGACTCTTCTTCTGTAAGAAAATTGAACACCAAAATATATGCAAAGCTCTTCCCTTTTTGTCAATCGAATTACTCAGCGGAAAACTGGTTTGAAGTATTACTTTAAGTCTTAAGAGATGGGGACCGGAATGAAGCAGACGATGAAGATGGCAATCGACAGCCAGCCTAAAATCTTCTGATTGGGAGTTAAAGGAAGAGTGTCGTTCAATGTGGGGGGATGCCCGGGCCGCATTAGAAGACCAAACAGAATCCAGATGAACCAGCCGTTCCACAAGAAGAGAGTCATCGCTATTAGTGCAATCAAAGTAAGGTATCCGAAGATGACCTGTTTTCTGCCCAAGAGCGCATAAAGTATGTGCCCCCCATCTAACTGGCCAAGAGGAAGGAGATTTAGCATAGTTACTAAAAGCCCTACCCACCCGGCAAATGCCACCGGGTCAAGCATTATGGTATGACCAGCCGGCAAATTGCCCAAAACCATCTTAGTCAGTGCGGAGAACAATAAAGAATCGCCTAAAATCAGCGCACCTTCAGCACCGGTCTCAGGCACTATCTGGGAAAGTTTCAAACCGACGCCAATAGCTATAATGGCTACTACAAAACCTGCTACCGGTCCCATGGCTCCTACTTCCAAGAGTTCACCCCGGTTTTTGAATGGCGATTTGGAGCGGATAAAAGCGCCTAAGGTGCCTAATAAGGTAGGAGCAGGTATGAAATAGGGGAGAGTCACTTTGACTCTTCTGTATCGAGCTGTTAAATAGTGACCGAATTCATGGCAGGCTAAGATTGCCAGAAGCCAGAAGGAATAGGGCCAACCTTTTAAGATCCTCTCCGGATGCTCTAAGAATCCGCTCTGGTTGTAATAGAGCGCACCGGTCCACATGGTGCTGATGACGGTAAGAAAAAAGAGAACGATTTGCAGCCAGGGAATCTCTTTACCTTTTTTAACTTCGGTGATGATTCTTAAAGTAATGCTTCCGTTGAGAGCTTCTATCTCATTCTTATAGCCTAAATTGAGCAGTCTGGAGTTAGCGGTGTGCTGAAAATCAGACAGGAAGATTTTGGGCTTGCCCTGCAGAATTAAGTCATTGCCGTCATTGTAGATGGCTTCAATATCTAAGATGTCGGAGAGGAGGCCACCGGCATCTCGGGCTATGGCGGCTAAGTCAGATTTGCGCATATGATTCAATATACGCACGGGAGAAGCTCTCGCAATAAAATTTCTCTTTGTGCTTGACAGGCCTGAACAGAATGAATTAATTTTAGCAAATTCTTTTACATGGCTAACAGACCACGGAAGGTTCTTCTCTCTCACATTTCACTTCTGATTCTTTGCCTGTTATTTGAGACAGGATGGACAAAAGATACTTTACTCCCACCCCCTGCCCTCATCGCCCTCTCAAATCACAACTCCCAGGTCCCCCTCTACTGGTTTACACCCGGCACTCAACCATTTGAGTTGGGCTGTGACGACGGCACTGCTGAATTTCAACGTTATGTCCACACCGACTGGAAACAGAATCAGGTGGCTTTAAAATTAAATCTTTCCGACTATTTGCCCTGCTTACTGGAAAAAGTGAAAATCTATCTCGTCAACGAAGACCATTTTCCTAATTTACCCGGCAATCAAAACTCACCCTTTCAAATCTCAGTCAACCGAGACAGTTCCGGAACCCCAGGAAGATTACTCTGGGGGCCGGTCTTGACTCAGGCCGACTCCTCAAGCTGGGAAGCAAACGGACAGTGGCTTAATGTCCCAGTAAATTTATTTCTCCAATCCGACACTACCCTCTGGATTGTCTTCTACTGGCTGGAGCAGACTCCCACTGCGCCCTTAGTCGGTTTAAGTTCAGACATTAACCAATTCAACTCCTATTTTGCCCAGTTTAACGGCGAGATATTGGACTGGCAGACTTACAGCGAAGGCAATCTGATGTTCCGCGCCTCTCTTCTTACTGACAATTTTAACTCTTCTCTTGAGTTTCAGGCCGGCAGTTTCAATCTCTATCGCACGACTGATCAGGCAGGAATCTTTACCCCGAATGACCTCCTTGATACTCTGCCTTCTGGCGTCACTCAGCATGTGGATAATAATCTTTTTAACGGCCAGGTTTACCGCTACGCCATAAGCGTGGTGGATTCAGGTCAGGAAAGTCCCCTGCAGATTTCCGGTCCGGTAGTCCCGCGAAAGGGCGCTGTTCTCTCCTTGTCAGCCTTCTCAAAACAATTTGAAGCTCTGCCGGAATCTGTTGTAGCTGACTCAATTTTAGTTTCTAATTCGGGCGACCTACCCCTCTCGCTAAGACGGCAGGTTAAAATTCTGGACTCCTTAGGCACTCAGATATCTGACTGTTGGGGATACACTTGGAAGAGTAATAAGACCGAACCTGACCTTACCTTTAACTGGATAGATATTCTGCAGGACGAATATCTGATTTCCCAGGGCCCGGCTGATGACACCAGTTGGGGACCATTTCCTCTGAGTTTTAGTTTCCCATTTTATGGAAATAATTTTGATTCGCTTAGAATCTGCTCCAATGGACTCATCTCCTTTACCAGTCCTTCTGATTCCAGAAATAACACTTCATTGCCGAATTCTAATGGCAGATTCAATCTTATCGCCCCCTTCTGGGATGACCTGCTTCTGACTGATTCCAGTGGGATTTATTTCCAAACTGGTTCGGAAACTGCGACAGTATCATTTTTGAACTTAATTAGGTACCCGGACAGTGGTAATGTTAGCTTCCAGGCAATTCTTACCCAAGATGGTGCGCTTGTCTATCAGTATTTAAAAATGTCGGGCACCATGAATTCCGCCACAGTAGGAATTCAGAACCAGAACGGCTCTGATGGCCTTCTGATTGCCTTTAACCAGAATTTCCTGACTGATTCAATGGTCATCCTCATCCCTTCACCCTGGCTTAAGATTAGGTCGCTGCCACTACAGCTAAACGCCGGAGAATCTGATTATTTGGCCTTTGAAGTTAATGCTGAGGACTTGGAATCTGGCCAGTATAGGGGTGAACTAGTGTTATCCGGCGAAGACTCAACTGGCCTCGTAACTCCCCAGAGCATTCCAGTGATACTCTTGGTTGACACTCTTACTGGAATTGAAAACCCTGGCCCGGCGCAGCTTCCGGCCCAATTTTGGCTGGCTCAGAATTATCCTAATCCCTTTAATCAATCCACCCAGATAACCTACAGCCTGAATCAGTTAAGTGATGTCACTTTGAAAGTGTTCAATCTCTTGGGCCAGGAAGTGGCAACTCTAATTGAACGACCACAATCTGCCGGTTTACATCAAGTGAATTGGGACGGCAAAAACAGCAGGGGAGAGGCGGTCGCCAGCGGAATTTATTTTTATCAGTTGAGAACCTCCAACTACTCTCAGACTCGTAAATTAACTCTGCTAAAATAAAGAAGCCGCAACCTCACCCGGGTTACGGCCTTCTTGCAAAAATTCTTGCCTACCTCTTTCTTCGGGCCTCTTTCTTCCAGTTATCTGCCAGACTAATGACCTGGTTCTTCAAGTCTTCATTTTCTCCTACCCGGTTGAGAAAGGCGCCAAAAAGAGTGGAATCGCTCAGTGTGGTGTCTATAACTCTGGCGTAGCTCTCCTGGTCGGCCATGAATTTTTCCATCAGCTTGGCTTTCAGGGCCGGGTCCTGCCACATCTTCTCCATGATATTGCTCACAATGGCCTGATTCTGCATCAGCTGGTCCACTGCCTGTTGCTGGTCGCAGGAGGTGGTCAACAGACCCATCACTAAAACCAGCCCGATTAAAATCAAATTTCTGCGCATTATTTCTCCTTTCTTACATTCTCCCCAGGGCTTTGGCAAAGGCAATCCAGAAGGGGTCGACCCGGGGGTGTTCCAATTTGTGCTCTCTGGTTCCTTCCTTTAATATAATCCCTTTTTTGCGAGGAATCACCTCTCCTACGATAGAGGAGGGAATTCTCTTAGCCTTAAGTTTTCTTACCACCAACTCAGCCTTGTTTGGCCGGCAGGTTATTATCAGGGTCCCTTCGGAAATCGAAGAGTAGGGGTCCATTTCGAATTTGGCGCAAATTTTTTCTACCTCCGGCAGCACAATTATCTTCTCTTTGTCAATAAACATCCCTACTTTTGAAGCCTGAGCCACTTCGTATAATCCTCCCCATACTCCGCATTCTGTGGCGTCATGCATGGAGGTTACACCATTCTTGTGTGTGCCCACTGAGACTGCGGTCATACAGTCTTCCACCACCGACATCTGGTAAAATATCTTTTCAGCCTGATTGGCAAAATTTTCTCCGAAGGAATCTATAATCCTGTCTCTGAATGCTACGGCAAAAATACCAGAGGCCTCGATAGCCGCCCCTTTAGTTATTATGACCACATCACCTACTTGGGCCATGGTTGGGGTTACATATTTACTCTTAGGCCCGATGCTTATGACCGTTGCCCCGCCGACCATTGGATAATTGCATCCTTCATACCGGGCCGTGTGTCCGGAGATTATTGAAATTCCGATTTTCTGGCACTCCTGGTGGATGGTCTTCCACATTAGGGTGAGCTGGTCTAAGGTGATGCTTAAGGGTAAGTTCAAATCGATGCACATGTAAGTAGGGCGCAAGCCGCTGGTGGCCGCATCTGAGGCTAAAATATGGGTGGCAAACCAGGCCGAGCGCTCGAATCCGTATTCAGGGACAATGAAGACTGGGTCGCAGGTGGTGGCCATAACCTGCCCTCCGCCGATTTCGACGACTCCAACGTCTACGCCATGTTGAGGACCGACCAAGACTTTTTTGGATTTTCTGCCCAGGCGTGGAAGGATGAGATGGTCAAAGATTTCCAGGGAGATTTTGCCGATGTCCGGTAGTTTGGCTTCCATCGCTCTAAAAGTTCTGGGTAATATATATGGCTCAACCCAATTGTCAAATTTTGCCACAAACTTAGCTAATAATAGCATCAAAAGTGAGCGGCTATTCTCCAAATTTAAAGTCGCCAAGGGGTCAGGGAGTGTTGGATGGGAGGCGAAGTCCTTCCGGGGGTCAAGAAGGCTTTTTGGTTTCGCCCGTTTATCCGGCTTGGCGACTTTTTCTTGAAACTATAACTTGAAAGAGCACGGGAGACTGGTTCCCGACACTTATCAAATTTTTGCAACCGGCGTGCCTTAAGCTGACACCTGAACTAACTTTGCACAGCCTCCTAATCTTCTTACTGATAACCGGTTGCAGGAACTCGAACCATGCGGACGTTCAACTGTTGAAATTACGCCTGGTAAACTATGGGAAGTCACCGATAAATTGCTGCCACTCCCCCTCTCTAAAGATTGACAACTTCCTGCGTATTAGTATCTTGAAACAGTTATGCTGTCCGAAATAAAAACCAACCTCTCCCATTTACGGGCGAAACTCTCCGGTCTCCGGAGTTTTCTTTGACCTGGAGTCTAAGCAAGAGACACTTTCCTCTCTAGAAGAACAGTCAGCCCGGCCTGATTTCTGGTCTGACAACGAAAAAGCCCAAAGTATACTAAAGCAGATCGCCTCATTAAAAAAAGAGCTGGAGCGCTTTCTGAATCTGTCCGCGCAGGTCGAGGAATTGAATTCTCTAGCCGAGATGGCCGCTGAAGACGACCCGGCCTTTGAGAAAGACCTGAAATCTAATCTCGACGCCCTGAGTAAGGAACTGGAGGCATTTGAACTGCAGACATTATTGTCTTCAGAGGATGACCCCAAGAATGCCATTCTGACCATCCATTCTGGCGCCGGTGGCACAGAAGCCTGCGATTGGGCAGCTATGTTAATGAGGATGTATCTGCGCTGGATTGAAGCCAAAGGCTACGGCTATCAAATGATGGACCTTCAGCCCGGGGAAGAGGCTGGAGTTAAATCAGCCATTGTGGAGGTCACAGGGGAATATGCTTATGGATACCTGAAAGCTGAATCAGGAGTCCATCGCTTAGTTAGAATCTCCCCCTTTGACGCAAATAAGCGCCGGCATACCTCTTTTGCCTCAGTCTTTGTCTATCCGGAGATTGAGGATAATGTCGAAGTGGAAATAAAAGAGGAGGATTTGCGTATTGATACCTACCGGGCTTCTGGAGCAGGGGGCCAGCATGTGAATAAAGTCTCCTCCGCGGTGAGGATAACGCATATTCCCAGTGGAATCGTGGTCCAGTGCCAGAATGAGCGCTCTCAGCATAAGAATAGGGAAATGGCCATGAAAATCCTGAGGTCTAAGCTCTACCAGCTCCGCAAAGAGGAAGAAGAAAAAAAGCTGGAGAAAATCGAGTCCCAGAAAAAGAAAATAGAATGGGGAAGCCAGATTCGCTCTTATGTTTTTCACCCTTACAATCTGGTCAAAGACCACCGCACCGGAGTAGAGACTTCCAATTCTCAGGCGGTCATGGACGGTGACTTAGACCGGTTCATAAGTGCCTATCTGAGTTTAAGAAAGTAAATCATTGTTTGT
The DNA here is from genome assembly GCA_964399055.1 of uncultured Ignavibacteria bacterium. GTDB lineage: Bacteria > Zixibacteria > MSB-5A5 > DSPP01 > RBG-1 > CAYNPJ01. The sequence goes on along the minus strand of CAYNPJ010000001.1, from coordinate 1,115,849 downwards.
TCGAGAGAATGGCTATCTTTCTAATTAAGAAGGCTACCCTATCAATTGGGTCCATGGTCTAAGAATGAAATCCTTTGTGGCTTAAGAAGTTATAAACTGACTTTGAACCTTCCCCTCCCTTTAGTTCCCTAAGAATTATTAAAGATTCTCCTTGACAAATCTAAGCCAGATATTATCTTATTTACGGTTTGGGCAATTCTAGCTTGCACCAAATGCAATGCCAAGGTAGCAAAAGCCTAACCAGAAACTGAGTGAGTATTCCTCACTCTTAACTGAATTTATGGAGGTTGATTCATGAGAGGAAGGCTTCTAGCAGTCGCAGCGATCCTGGTACTTGCCGTACCCGGGCTGTTACTGGCGAAAGGCATTGACCTCTACGCATTGTTCCCCAACCTGACCCTGGGTTCAGACCCGGGTGGGCCGGATATGGTTTACGTTGAGTGTGCTGGCATAACTGGTACCACAGTTACTGCCAAAGTGCACGTCGTAACCGATAACGCCAACCCGGCCGATTACCTTCAGGGGATTGATGTCGAGTTGAATGTGACTGCTGACCAGCCGGGCGTAACCTTTGATGAAACAGAGGCTACGGTCTATGCTGGCAGTGCTGTCTCCAACTGGGGAATTCTGGCGTCCGATACACCGAACGGACCCAACAATGTTTTCCCCTTAGACATCAAATTGGGAGCAGTAGAGTTAGACACTGCTGACGCCGGTAGCCCCCTTGGACCGGGCGACCATGTCTTTGCTACCTTAGTATTCAACGTATCGTCTCCCACCAACCTGACTTTCACTGGGACCACTATCTCCAGCGGCCCTGCTACCTTGGTCACTACGTTGGCCAATGGTTACAGCGTGGCCGTGACAGGTGACACCTGTGGACCGGCTGTTCCTACTCTTTCTGAGTGGGGATTGATCCTGTTCGGAGCGGTTCTCTTTGGTAGTCTGGTCTGGTACTTGCGCAGAAAGCCGGCAAAGGCTGCTGCCTAAGCGAGACGAAAAGTTAAGGCAGAACACCTGCTGACTTTCGAGATAGGTTAGCAGGTGTTTTTTATTGGAAAAAATTAACTGAGGGGCTATATTTCCGACATGGCTGGTAAGAAGAAAAAACCGAACTCCAAAACCAATTTTAGCTGGGAGGGTTTTTTAAAGAGAAACAAACCTACTCTGAAAGCCTTCAGCATTTTTGTAATCTCAATTGCCTTTTTCTTTTTCATCTTAATCAGCCATGCGCTGGACCGGTATTTGGTCTATCCCTTCACCAGCCTGGTGGCCCACACTGCTTCAGCCATTCTGGACGTGGTTGGCTTTGGTACTACCGTTAGCGGAACCATCCTTAAATCACCCGGAACCAGCCTGAATATTGGCACCGGGTGTAATGGATTGGAGGCCGTAATCATTTTCGTATCCGCCATACTGGCTTTCCCAGCCGGACTGAAGAATAAACTTATTGGTCTATTGCTGGGATTTCTTGGAATATTCGTGATTAACCAGACTAGGGTGATTGGTTTATACTTTGTGAGTCTCTATTCTTCCCAATATTTAGATTTGGCCCACACCTACATAGGGCAGACCTATGTCATCATATCCGGCGTGGCTCTGTGGATTTTGTGGGCCGAGAGGGTTACCAAGCTTGGCAAGAAGACTCCTTCTCCTGCTGTTTAAAGCTGGCATATTTTACCTTCTGATTTTTCTTAGCTGGTATTTTATATGGTCTGGTTTCTATCTGAAGATGATCGGAGCTGTCTCATCCAAGCTTGTACCTCTCATTTTGGTTAAGGAGTATCGCGTTGATTCTTACGATTTAGCGCCTCAACTAGGTCAATCCGGCGGCAAAAAGGATAATTTGAAATTCACAATAAGGGTAAGTCCTCAAATAACCAATTGGATTCAGTTCGGAGCTACTGACCTTACCTATCCAATCATCACTTTTCTTACCCTTACTTTGGTTTCGCCTGGGCTCTCCTGGAAAAAGCGGATTAAAGTCTTGCTTTTGGGCTCGGTTATTCTTTGGCTATTCTATAGTCTACTGGCTCTGTTGTTCTTCAGGGTAATAGACTTTGTCGATGGCCGAGGATTATCTCATTTGGGTTTATTTGAAGATATCTTGGGAATTGAAAGATTGGTGCGGTGGAAACAGAGTGGAGGAATCGCCATATTAGCCGGGCAGATGGTACCAGTGGCGGTCTGGTTCGTGAGTGTTTTCGGACAAATCTGGAGACAGCCAAAAGGCGGTCGGCCGGACAAGTCTGCACCAGAAAAACCGTAGTTTACTCAAAGCGGGATTTGTATCAAATTCAGGCTTGACAGAATGGCCTCCAAGAATTAACTTAACATAGAGGTTTTCCAGGTCTTTACAGCAGTCCGAAAAGGTTTGGTTAGATATATTTGTGGAGTTAAATTCAGCAACCGAGGAGCGGTTTATGGGAAAAAGAGGATATTTAGCTTTAGCCCTCATTGTACTTTGCAGCAGCTTGGCCTGGGCGCAGATAGACCCAGGCACGCCTGATACCCTCAGGTTAGGAACTGCCACAGCCACGGCCTTTGGCCAGCAGGTCTTTATAAACGTGTTTGGCTATAATGACGAGACTATTTCCGGGGTTGCCGTCCCGCTCAGATTTAATGGCGTTGCCCTAATTCCTGATTCAGTCTCCTACTTAGGGGGCAGAATGAATGATGCCGCCATCAAACCAGTGACCATCGACACGGTGGGGCAGACTATTATCTTTGGTGCGGTCTATTTCAGCGGCGGGATACCGGCAGGTTCAGGTCTTTTGGCCAAGATTTATTTTACGGTCAAGAATAGCGTAGCTCCGGATACAGTAGACCTGGACACCGCCTTGAGTTTAGGGCTCTTAAGCTATGTGGAGCCTAATACCAATGAATTCACCCCGCGATTTGTGCCCGGCCATGTCTTTGTTAACGTGCCTGGCCCTCCTCAGCCTCATGACCCTGTTTTAACTGTTCCTGGCCCACAACAGGTCTATGGCGGTTTTAATATCGCTTTCAGCGTCAGCGCAACCGACGTCGACACTGCTAACGTGCTTACCATAACCATGAGCAACGCCCCGCCTGGGGCTAGCTTTAATCATACGCCTAAGAAATCTCCGGCCTCAGGCCTGTTTAGTTGGACCACCACGCCAGCCGATACTTTAAATTCACCTTATCTGGTGACCTTCATCGTAAATGACGGCACCGGTAGGGCTGATACCGGAGTGGTAAGCGTAGAGGTGCTGCCTTTCGCTACTCCTCCTTCGGGTCAGGACGGAGATCTTAATGGCGACGGCAACATCACCCTGGTGGACGTAGTTTATCTGCTTAATTTCCTTTTCGATGATGGTCCTCCGCCTAATCCTTTGGCTGCCGGTGACATAAATGGAGATTGTTTCATCACCTTAGCAGATGTAGTCTATCTCAGCAATTATGTTTTGAGTAACGGCCCTGCACCCAAGCCATTCTGTCTGCCCGGGGACGTCAATCACGATGGTTTCGTCAATTTGCCGGACATTATATATTTTATAAACTATCTGCTTAAATCAGGGCCGGTGCCTTTGTCTCTGAAATCTACCGATGTGAACGGCGATTGCAGCATAAACTTAGCCGATGTAGTCTATCTGATTAACTTCATATTTAAGGGCGGCCCTCTGCCGGTACCAGGCTGCGTGGTCTTAACTGGGCAAGTAGCCTCGGCTAAGCTTCCAGTGGCTGAAATGGGGATGAAATCGGCAAAAGTGGCTGATGATGTTCTGGAGATTAATATTGAGCTGAATAACTCCCGGACAGTGGCGGGTTTAATGCTGATAATCGAGTATGACCCCTCCCGACTCAGAGGCCTGCGGCCTATGCTGACTTCCCGCTCGCAAGATATGGACTTGCATTTTAACGATAAGGGATTTAAGCAGACCATTGGACTTACGGACCTGGATAATTTAGCTAAGATTCCTTCAGGCCAGGGAAGTGTGTTGACTCTCAGATATCAGATTCTGGATTCGACCCAACTGGAGAATGCTTTGAGAATCACCTATTCTGAGGTGGTTGCTCCGGACGCTGCCAACTTTGAGGTCAGAATGGTAAAGAGTTTTGACTCTGGTCTGCAACTGGATAAGTAGTCTGTAGTTTATAAAAAACTAAGCCCCGGAACCTAAAATCCGGGGCTTTTTTTATTTAAGTTCTGGAGATTGACTGCCGAAGATAAAATTAGATGACTCTTGCTGATTCCCTCAGGATAAGGAGGGGTCCAGCCAACGAGTTCCTTCAGTTCCGGACAGGGTCGTAGCAAGACGACCCTGTCTTTTTATTGCCTTTTCCCTGCTTGACCGGCCTGTCTCTGATTTTTTATATTGAATTTGAGAATGAGCAAGCCCGAAGCTGTGGCAAGAGGTAAGACCGAGGTCCATCCGGATAAGATTACCGTCTCTAATAAGTATTCCGGCAAGGTAATCGGCGAAGTCCATTTTGCTACTCGGGCGGATTTTGAAAAAGCTGTACTTTCAGCCCAGAAGGGTTTTGAAATTTCCTCAAATCTACCTGCTCATCAGCGGGCCAGGATTTTAGCAAACACTTCTCGGCTAATCCAGGAGAAGAAGGGTGAATTCACAGAACTTCTGGCTCAAGAAGCTGGCAAGCCCTGGAAAGATGCTCAAGTCGAAGTCGAGAGAGCCATTCAGACTTTTCAGTTCGCTGCAGAAGAGGCTAAGCATATTACCGGGGAGACAGTGCCTATGGATGCCTCTTTGGGCTCGGAACAGCGCTTTGGCTTTTATTTAAGAGTGCCAATCGGAATTGTGGGTGCGATTACTCCTTTTAATTTTCCCTTAAATTTAGTGGCGCATAAATTAGCCCCGGCAATTGCTGCCGGCTGTGCGGTCATCCTGAAGCCGGCCTCTCTGACCCCTCTGATTTCTGTTAAACTGGCAGAGGTTTTAAGAGAAGCAGGACTGCCTGACAATGTGCTGAATCTGGTCTTTGGTCCGGGCAGTCCGGTAGGGGACTGGCTGGTTACCAATGAGAGGGTGGCCATGATAAGTTTCACCGGCTCACCGCCGGTAGGTAAAGCTATTAAAGAGAAATCAGGCTTTAAAAAAATTGCATTAGAATTGGGTTCCAACTCAGCCGTGATTGTGGATGAAACTGCTGATTTGGAGGCGGCTGTGACCGCCTGTGTTCGGGGCGGATTTTCCTACGCCGGTCAAAGCTGTATTTCGGTACAGAGAATTTATGTTCAGAAGAAGATTTTCAACAACTTCAGAGATGAGTTAATTGCAAAGGTGAGTCGACTCAAAGTAGGGGACCCGCTGAATAAGGACACCGATGTAGGACCAATGATTACTGAAACGGATGCCCAGAGAATAGAGGACTGGGTCAAGGAAGCAGTCTCCAGCGGAGCCAAAGTGCTCTGCGGTGGAAAGAGAACTGGCAATATTTATCAACCCACAGTCTTAACCGAAGTCAAGCCGGATATGAAGGTGATGAAAAATGAAGTCTTTGCCCCCTTGGTGAATCTGATTCCCTATGGAGAATTTGCCGAAGCGCTGGAGATGGTGAATGACTCAGTCTATGGCCTGCAGGCTGGCATTTTCACATCGGACCTGCATAAAGCCTTTGAGGCGGTCAGGAAAATCAATGTCGGCGGGGTGATGATTAATGACGCTTGCACCTTTAGGGCGGATAACATGCCTTACGGAGGAGTCAAACACTCCGGCCTGGGCCGGGAAGGAGTGAAGTTCGCCATCGAAGAAATGACCGAAATCAAGATGGTCAGCTTTAACCTTAAGAAATGAGGCAGGCTATATATGTCATTCTGAGTCCCGAGCCAAGTCGAGTGACGAAGAATCTACGCTTTATCAAATATTTCAGAATATCAATACAAACTCCCATCCCCTAAATAGTGAGCACCGCTGAGAAAATTATCCAATACTTTACTTATGCAGTAATCTTTTTGCTGATTTTGGTCGGCGTCTTACTGCTCGCCGGCTATTTCCCGGTCGACCCTAACCTGCGCCTGATTTTTGGCTTTATACTCATCATTTATGGAGTGATTAGATTTTTGACCGTGCGCTGGAAATACAGGAAAAAAGATGAAATTCAAGACTCTAAATTGGAAAAATAATTCACTGGTCATCTTGGACCAGACCCTGCTCCCTCAAAAGGTAAAATACTTAAAGTTTACCGACTACCGACAGGCTGCCCAAGCCATCCGAGAGCTAAGAATCCGGGGAGCCCCGGCCATCGGCATAGCTGCCGCCTATGCTGTGGTTTTGGGTGTGAAAAAATTCAAGGGAAATGATAAACGGCTCTACCTTAAAAGGCTCGACGCCGTAGTAAAAGAGTTGCAGTCCACCCGTCCTACAGCAGTAAACCTCTTCTGGGCTTTAAACCGGATGAAAAGAGTTGCTCAGGCAGACTCTGCCTTGTCTGTTCGTAAAATTAACCGGATTTTGCTTAAAGAAGCCCTGCAGATTCATCAGGAAGATATACTCATGTGCCGCCAGATTGGTGAGAACGGCGCCAGACTGCTGCCTCAAGAAGCTGCGGTCTTGACTCATTGTAATGCAGGCGCCTTAGCCACCGGAGGCATGGGAACTGCCTTGGCGATTATTTACACTGCTAAAAAGCAGGGGAAGAAAATCAAAGTCTATGCGGATGAGACCAGGCCGGTCCTGCAGGGGGCCCGTTTAACTGCCTGGGAACTGATGCAGGAAAAGATAGATTGCACCCTGATTTGTGATGTGGCTGCAGGGACACTCCTTAAGGATAAGAAAATAGATTGCGTCATAGTGGGAGGAGACCGGATTGCCAAAAATTACGATGTGGCAAATAAAATCGGGACTTACCAATTGGCGGTGCTGGCTCAAGAGCACAAAATCCCTTTTTATGTGGCCGCTCCATCTTCCAGCTTTGACCCGAATTTAGAGGAAGGTAGCCAGATTGTCATCGAAGAGCGCTCACCCAAGGAAGTTACTCATTGGCAGGGAAAGCCTACTGCACCGCCGAAGGTAAAAGTTTTCTCTCCCGCATTTGACGTTACCCCGGCAGAGTATATAACTGCCATCATTACTGAGAAGGGAATAATCCATCCAAGAAAATCTAAAATCCAGGCGACTAAACCTAAGCCCGAATTTCTGCCCCAGACTGATTTGCCATTTTAATTTTCATCTCCCTCTATTAAAATTTCTTTGCAAATCTATTCTCATTTATGTAATTTGTGGCTTAATTTATATTTGCGCAATTCTATCTTGAAGGAGTAAGAATGCCCTTGAACATATATTTCAGCCACAGCCTGGGAAGAAACGACTATAAGCTTTTTCGTGATGTTTTCAGTCAGGCCAAAGAGAATGGCCTGGAAGTTACCTTTGTCGAGGGAGAGAGCATGCCTGGCCCCATATCTTCAGTACTACAGGAGGCGATTTCCAAATCTGACCTGGTCCTGGCCTTCTTAAGCCGCAAGGGGCTGAATCTGACCAAGGTTTTTGATGAAATCCAGTTTGCCAGGCGTAACCACAAACGGGTATTGATAGTGGCCGAGCGCGGTCTGCAGGCTAAGGAGCTTCAGGATAACCGCAGCGTAATCCCCTTTGACGCCCGCTATCCCATTGACACGGTAAAAAGGTCTGTCTCAGTGGTTCGGGATTTGCGGCTCAAACGAGAGGATGCCGAGCGCATCAAGGGTCTGGTCGGGGTGATGGTCTTCATGAAAGTGCTGGCTTATTTCAGCGGGGGTTAATTGTCAGCCCTTGACCAGAGCAAATCTGAGAGCATGACCACGTGAAAATTGTACTTTTCGGAGCCGGCAAAATGGCCTATGCCATTGCCTACGACCTGGCCAGAAACCAGAATATCAGCCAGGTCGTGGTAGGAGACATCCGGCTGGAGGACGCCTGCCGATTGGCCCGCTTTGTGAAATCAAGAAAGATCAAACCGGTCCGGGCTGATGCCACTGATTACAGGGAGGTACTTAAGACCATCAAGGACTCAAGCTGTGTCATAGGCAGCACAACTTATTCTCACAATTATCTTCTGACCAAGGCCTGCCTTCAAGCCCGGGCGAATTTTTGTGATTTGGGCGGAAATATATATATAGTCCGGAAACAGAGGGCCTTGCACAAACAGGCTCAAAAGGCAGGCATCACCGTAATACCAGACTGTGGCTTGGCGCCCGGAATGGTCAATGTCTTGGCCTATCACTGGGCGAAAGAATTTGACTCGATTGAAATCCTCAAAATTCGGGTAGGTGGCTTGCCTCAAAAGCCACAGAATCTCCTCAATTACCAGCTAGTCTTTTCAGTCGAGGGCTTAATAAATGAATATATCGAAGATGCGGTCATATTGAAGAACGGACGCAGACAAATTGTGCCATCAATGACCGGAGTCGAGGAACTCTCTTTTGCAAAGCCCTTTGCGGAACTAGAAGCTTTTTATACTTCCGGAGGGACTTCCACGCTGCCGGAGACCTTGGCAAGACGGGTCAAAAACCTGGATTACAAAACCATCCGTTATCCCGGCCACAGCCGGTTCATCAAGCTGATGATGGACCTGGGGCTTTTTTCCAGCCAGGCCATAGTCATCAATGGTCAGAAAATCATTCCTCGCCAGCTCTCCGCTCATCTGCTGACCAAATATCTACCCGCCAATCAGCCGGATGTGGTCTTAATTAGGGTTCAGTTACAGGGAAAGAGGCAGGGGAAAAAAGTGAGCCTGACTTATGACTGCGTAGATTTCTATGACCGCAAAACCAAGCTGACTGCTATGCAGAGGACTACCGGCTTTCCAGTGGCAATTATTGCTCAGATGTTAGCTGAAGGCAGAATTAAGGAAAAAGGGGTAGTGCCTCAGGAATTATGCGTTCCAGGAGAGTTGTTTCTAAAAGAATTGCATAGCAGGAATATTAAGTTCAGACTCAGACAAGGGACTTACTAACTCACCTGTGTCTTATCTGACTCACCTGGAATGTACGGTCTGCTCTAAACGGTACGACCCCTCTAAACCCCACAACCTCTGCACCTGCGGCGCTCCGCTCTTCGCCCGCTATGACCTGAAAAAGATAGCTTCTGTTATTTCGCCCCGACAATTACGATCCAGAACCAACTCCCTCTGGCGCTACCGCGAGCTTTTGCCTGTAAATCAAGACTCAAATATCGTCAGTTCAGAAGAAGGGGGGACTCAGCTCATTCCAGCAGAGAGATTGGCTAAACATCTGGGCCTTAAGAACCTTTTGATAAAAGACGAATCTTTAAATCCCACTGGCTCCTTCAAAGCCCGGGGTATGTCTGTGGCCATATCCAAGGCTAGAGAACTAGGGATTGAGAGAATCTGTCTCCCCTCTGCGGGCAATGCCGGCTCAGCCGCTTCCGCTTATGGCGCTAAGGCAGGAATTGAAGTCAATCTCTTTATGCCTCAGAATGTGGAGACTGTATATCAGAGCGAGTGCAAAGCATATGGCGCTAAACTGACCCTGCACGGCAAAAACATCCTTGAAGCAGGCCGGGAGATGAACCGAGTCAAGTCCTCTGATTGGTTTGATTTCTCTACCCTGAAGGAGCCTTACCGGGTGGAGGGTAAGAAAACTATGGGCTTTGAATTGGCTGAGCAGTTGAACTGGACTCTGCCTGAGGCTATATTTTATCCCACCGGAGGTGGAACCGGCTTGATTGGTCTGTGGAAAGCTTTTGATGAATTGCAGGAATTGGGCTGGATTGGTGCGGAAAGACCCAAAATGCATGTAATTCAAGCCGAAGGGTGTGCTCCTTTGGTTAAGGCTTTTCAGGAAGGGAAAGAACAATCGGAGGAATGGCTTCACCCTCATACTCAAGCCACTGGCATCAAAGTGCCTAAGGCTCTGGCGGATTTTCTCATTTTGAAAATCGTGCGGGAAAGTGGCGGTCAGGCTTTATCAGTTTCCGAGGCAGAAATAAAGCATGCCTTCAAGTTGACCGCCCGGTTGGAAGGTATCATGCTCTGCCCGGAAGGCGCCGCCGCCTTAGCCGGACTCATTAAAATTGCAACCTCACATGAAGCCGATTTGCAAAATGGTCCATACGTGGTCTTGAACACAGGGTCAGCCTTCAAATACTCGGACTTTCTAAGACAAATCTGAAATTGCTTTCAGAAAACGGGATACTATATTATTCCGTTGCAAAATGTAGAAAGGAGTAACATGAAACGCTTAATCTTATTCAGCGCTCTGACTTTATTAACTCTAAGCTGTGCCCGGCGGGAAGTGGAATTCCGAACCTATCCGCTGGAGACTTTTTTCGATTACAAATCCGTAAGCTCAGCCACCTATTCCCCGGATGAGAGAATCATCGCCTATATCTCAGATGCTTCCGGAGTGCATAACATCTGGACCGTGCCGGTCAGCGGGGGAGAGCCCAGACAGCTTACCTATGACACAGTCAATACCATAATATTCGTCACCTGGTGCCCTAATCGGGATTCTCTGATTTATATGCAGGATAAAGGAGGCAATGAGAATTTCCATCTCTACTTGATGCCAGCCCAGGGAGGCGCTGCCGTCGAACTGACTCCCGGCGACTCGGTGCGCGCTCATTTCTTAAAATGGTCTTATGAGGGCAATTCCTTTTTATATTTAAGCAATCTCCGCGACCCCCGTTTTTTCGACATCTATCAATATGACATGTTGACTGGCCAATCCAGGATGATTTACCAGACCAAAGGGACTGAGGAATTTGCCGACTGGTCCCGGGACCAGAAAAAGATTGCCTTCAACATATTCTATGTCTCCACTGACCAGGATTTTGCCGTCTGTGACATTCCCACCGGCAAAATGGACACCCTCACCAACTCTTCGGAGGAGATCTACAATAAGGCGCTGACTTTTTCCCCGGACAGCAAGTATCTCTATTTTCTGACCGACAAGGACAGCGAATTTTCCATGCTCAAGCGCCTGAATCTACAGACTAAACAGGAAGAGCTTCTGGAGCAACCCAATTGGGATGTGATTGATGCCGGTTTCTCGCACAATGGAAAATATTTCGGCTGGGCGGTCAATGAAGATGGCTCCATTAAGATTAAGGTGCTGAATACCAAAGAAGAGAAGGAGGTTCCCTTACCCCTTCTGCCTAACGGAGAGATTCGGGGTCTGGAATTTTCACGCTCTGAACGATATTTAAACTTTTACTTTAATGGCGACCGGCAGCCGACTGATTTATACTTAGTTGACCTGCAGAATAATAGACTTAGACAGCTTAATCACAGCCTTCCTAAAGAACTTGCCCAGGAGAATTTGGTGGAGGGAGAATTGATTCGCTATCCTTCCTTTGACGGAAAAAAGATTCCAGCCTATCTGTACAAGCCCAAGGAACTGAAGCCGGGAGAGAAAAGGCCGGTAATTATCTCAGTGCATGGCGGTCCGATGTCTCAGTCTACCAAGAGCTGGAGCCCCTTAAGACAGTATTTTGTCAATCAGGGATATGCGGTTTTGGTTCCTAATGTCAGGGGCTCTACCGGCTATGGCAAGACTTACCATCAATTGGATGACAGAGACTGGGGCGGCGCACCTCTGCAGGATGTCATTTATGGGAAAAAATATCTATCTAATTTAGACTATGTTGATTCCAGCAAAGTCGTGATTTTTGGCGGCAGCTATGGCGGTTACATGGTTTTGGCCGCTCTGACCTTTGCCCCGACCGAATTTGCCGCGGGTGTGGACTTGGTTGGCCCTTCTAATCTAATTACTTTCTTAAAATCTATTCCTGCTTACTGGCTGCCTTGGGTCAAATACTGGCATAAGGAGATAGGAGACCCTATTAAGGACAAGAAAATCTATCAGGAGCGCTCACCTCTGAACTATGCTGGCCGGATTGTCAGACCCCTGTTTGTGATTCACGGCGCCAACGACCCGCGGGTTAAACAGTCGGAGTCCGACCGGATTGTGGAGGCCGCCAGAAAAAACAACGTGCCGGTGGAATACATGGTCTTTCCAGATGAAGGCCACGGTTTGAGGAAGAAAGAGAATCAGATAAAAGCTTTCAAGGCGGTTGCAGATTTTCTGAATCGATACATTATGCAGAAACAGCCGGCCTAAGCCGAAAACCTGAAATTCGTAGGGCGGGATTTAATCCCGCCTTTTTTGTTTAGACTTAACGCCCTCTCCTGGAGGAGAGGGCGGGGTGAGGTCATTCTGACTAACAGCAGCCCCGCCTTGTCATCAGGCTAAGTAAGCTTAGACGAGTGCGAATCGGACCTGTAGATAGTTTTTTTCATGTGAAATAAGTACTAAGAATCCTATATACAACAGAGATTACCCCTCAATCTTGCCGGAGGCCGGATTTGAACCGGCACGCCCGTTTAACAGGCGAGGGATTTTAAGTCCCTTATGTCTACCTATTCCATCACTCCGGCATCTTCTGATGTAGCAATAAGTTAATCCACAGAGACAAAGAACGCAAGGGACTTTTAGTCCAGTGGACTCCTTTATAGCTGGTTTTTTAATCCTATGTGGGAATGTTAGTTGACCTGACAGGGTCGCTCATCGAGAGGCGTTGGAACACAGCCTCAGATTGGACACCTATAATATGAATTCGTTGGAGGGCGACATTACATCGAAATTGGTGGACAAGTTTTTCAGACCCCTCAGCTTTCGCTTGTTCTCCTAAGCCGGGGCCGCCAAGGACGAATAAACTCTTGACAAATATATGCAAACACATATATGTGGCTATCCGTATGAAGAGATAAATATGACAGATCTGGAATCTACTTTCAAAGCTTTGGCCGACATGACCAGGATGAGGATTGTCAACCTCTTGCTCTATGGGGAATCCTGCGTATGCGAACTGCAGGATATTCTTCGGCAATCCCAGCCCAAGATCTCCCGGCACCTGGCTTATTTGAAAAACTCCGGACTGGTTGAAGACCGCAGAGAAGCCACCCGAGTTTTTTACAGCCTGAGAGATGAGCTGAGGAAATCCCACCTCGAGCTATTGGAGTCACTAAAGAAAACTTTTCGCTTGTACCCCATTCTTGGGGAAGACTTAGCCCGCTTGAAGCGGAAACTGGCTACCGAGAAGATACATTTTATCCAACAGGCTCCCCTGCCGGCAGGCCTGAAATCGCAGGGCAGGGCCGGAGTTCGCAAAGGAGTTCCTTCATGATCCTGGAGCTGATTTTGGCAGGGATAAGCTCGCTGAAAGAGTACATTGCCGTCCACGTCCTGACCTGTCTAGTTCCTGCCTTTCTCTTAGCCGGGGCGATGGTCTCTTTCATCTCCAAGGAAGTAATAATCGCCCATTTAGGGCATGCCGCCAGTAAACTAAAAGCCTTCTCCCTGGCCTCGATTGGCAGTTTCTTCATTGCGGCCTGCTCTTGTACTGTCATTCCGGTGGCCAGCGGAATCTATTACTCCGGCTCCAGCATTGGAGCGGCATTTATTTTACTCTGGGTCGCTCCGGCGGCAAATATACTGGCTTTAGTCTATACCGGCTCGATTTTAGGGAAAGAAATGGTGCTTACCCGTATCGCCGCAGCTCTCTTAATGGCTTTTGTGGTGGGCTGGTTCAGTTGACGACGTACACATTAAAGAACTTAGAGTGAACAGAAATGACACAGAATAACTTTCGAAAGCTGTTAATGTTTTTATTTCTTCTTATACAAAGTAACTTGTTTGCACAAAGCCAACCTATAGACCTTAATAAAGCAATCGAGATAGCGCTTCAAACACAACCTCTGCTGAAATCGAGCCAGCTTAGTATTCAAGCAGCAGAAAAACAGATTGATATAATTAACAGCGATTATCTCCCTCAGTTCACAGCCGGGCTTAACCCATCAAGATGGAAATCTATTCCTCCCAATAAAGCTAAGCTCCTGGACAATTCTTTATATGATTTGTATGCTGAGTTACGTTTTAATCAGCTCATCTACAACGGGAATAAGGTTTCTCTTCAAAGCGACTTGGCAAGAATTTCTACCAGCTATGAAAAGGCGAACAAGATCAGACTTGAACAGACAATAATATTAAACGTGTCCAAGGCATACTTTGACGTTCTCAAAGCAGAAAAGGTAAAGGTAATATATGAACAAACTCTTCGGCAGTTGAAAGAACATATGAAGACAGTGCGATCATTATATAACATAGGCAAAGTGTCACATTTGGACGTGCTCAAAGTTGAAGTTCAGATAGCTGTGATCGAAGATGAGATTACAAAAGCGAACAATGACCTTAACGTCCAGACCTATGTGCTGAATACCGCAATGGGCAGAAGTCCGGAGACAGAAGTTGAGGTTGAAGACATAACGGATGACATTTGGTCGTTAGAAAAAGACAAAACGTTTGATAGAAAAGAATTACTAACAGAAATGTTTTCAATCCACCCGGATTTAGAAAAGATAAAACTCGACTTAGATTACAAGTCGAAAGAGTTAGCTCTTTACAAAGCCGATTATTTCCCTGCCGTGTATGCATGGGGAACAATGAATTGGGAAGACAGAGTGGTGCCTATGGGAAATAATAATTGGAACGTTGGAGTTCTTCTTTCATATAATATTCCATTCCTTCAAGGTGGTAAGTTCAAAGACAAAATCCAGCAAACAGAAATTGAAAAAGAATCAATTCTCTCTGCGGAAGAAGCTTTAGAACAGAAACTTGAGTTGAGTCTGAAAAGTATCTTATCCAAACTCGAAAATATAAAAAGCAGAATTAACAGCAGCAAAAAGATAGTTGAACTTGCGGAACAATCTTTAACATCCTCTGAGTTACAATATGGAATAGGCAAGGGAAGCAGTCTGGATGTCATCGATTCTCAGACTATTTTGACTAATGCAATGATAACTTTCTCTCAAAACTTAATGGATTATTTATCCATGCGGGCAGAGCTAAATTATGCTGTTGGAAGAAATGGAGCGGCATTTAGCAAATAGAAATATTTTACAACAATTATACCGGAAAAATCATGAAAACAACACTCAGGTTTTTAGCAGCTATTTTAATCATGCTTTTGTTCGCGCGGTGCAGTAATAAAGAAAACAGTCCGGACAGGACCAAACAGCCAGAGTTTAAAGTTGTTAGAGTTATAGAAGCCAAGCCGAGAAGAATAGAAAATACTGTTGAAGCAACCGGCACCATTGAAGCGAAGATTGCTGCTAATATAATTGCTCCGATAGATGGCAGCATTGCAAAGCTGACGGTTGAGGAGAATGATTTTATCAATAACAATAAAACGATTGCAGAGATAAACTCGCAAGAGAGAACAGCCCTGCTTGCCAACGCACAGTCAAAGCTTGAGGACGCAAAACGAAGGTTAGAAGCAACCGATAAGGAGAGTCCCGACCATAATTTGCTTAAAGAAGAATGGGAAAAGGCGGTTCAGGAATATGACTACGCAGATAGACTATTTCTTGGCGTTCCGGTGGTCTCTCCAATAAGCGGGGTGGTAACAAAAACATTTGTTGAACTTGGCAGTGTTGTTACTGCTAAACAAGTAATGCTCACTGTAGCGGATTTCAATAGTTTAGTAATTAACACGGCTGTATCGGAACAACTACTGCCTATGATAAAAGTCGGACAACAAATAAGCGTTAAGATTAATGCTTATCCCGACAAGCAATTCACCGGAGTAGTCTCTTTGATCTCTCCGCAAATTGATCCTCTAACCCGCACGTTTCAGCTTGAAGTAAAAGTAAATTCTAACAGATTGAAGCTTCAACCAGGTATGATGGCTGTGTTAACGTTCATTACTGAATCGAAACCGAATGCAATTACTTTGTCAAACGACATTATATTAACTAAACCTGACGGCGATAAATTTGTTTTTGTCGTGAATGACGGCGTTGCCGATGAAAGAATAATTACGACCGGAATTACAACAAGAGAATTTACTGAAATACTTCAGGGTATTGCTGCCGGGGAGAAGGTGGTTGCAATGGGACAAGAAATGTTAACAAATAAAATGAAAGTAACCATTCAGCAGTCGGAAAATGAAATAAGCAAAGCCAGATGAAGTTGAACCATACAGGGAAGAACGCAAAATGAATCTCTCAATCACTGCGGTTAAACATCCTGCCGCAACTATTATCTTGATGATTGCAATTATTGTGGTCGGAGTTCTCGGGTATACTCAGCTTCCAACCAATCTTCTACCAGATATTACTTATCCACTGATAAAGGTATATGTTAATTGGAAGGGTGCTACTCCGGAAGAAATTGAAGATAATATAGCCACGGTCGTGGAAAGAAAACTCGCAACAGTTGATGACCTCGATTATATAGAATCTCAGTGCACAGAAGGACTTTACACCTTGCTGGTAAACTTCGATTACAAGGTCAATAGAGATGTTGCTTATCAAGATGTTCTGGCAAAAATGGGATTGGTCAGAAAACAGCTTCCAAAAGATGCCGAAGAACCCCTAATCATTAAGGCTGACCCCTCCCAATTGCCGGTCGTTGATCTGCTCATAACATCTGAGGCGATGAACTTAGTAAAGCTCAGAACCTGGGCTGAAAATGAATTACAGGATCAATTTGTAACCGTTGAAGGTACCGCTGGAACAGAAGTTAGCGGAGGTTTGCAAAGAGAAATCAGAATTCATCCTGATCCAAGCAAGCTTCAAGGCTTGGGAATTACCATTGATAACATATTACAAAGATTGAAGGATGAAAACATCGAACTGCTAGGCGGGCGAGTTACATCCGAAAAAAGGGATTTTGTAGTAAGAACAGTCGGAGAATTCCAATCTGTCTATGACATCCAAAACATGATTGTGGCAAGATCAAAGTATAACGCAACCATATACCTGAATGATATTGCCGATGTTTCCGACGCTTATGCGGTTCAACGAATCAAAACGAAGCTAAATAAAAATGAAGGAGTTAAACTCTCAATCTTCAAACAAGCCGGCGCTAATACCGTCGAGGTATCGGACAAAGTGTTTGAAAAAATAGAGCAACTAAAAATCGCTTTGCCGCCATCCATTAAAATGGAAGTAATATATGACCAGGCGGAATATATCCGCTCTGCAGTTGCAGGAGTTAGAGATGCGGCTTTGATTGCCGCGGCTTTAGTCGTTTTAGTTACTGCATTGTTCCTAACGGGATGGAGAAGGATTTTGATTGTTGCCCTGACGCTTCCGGTTACTCTTCTCGGAACATTGTTCTTTATGAACTCTCTAGGTTTTTCGATAAACATTTTTTCGCTCGGTGGATTAGTCGTTGCCATTACAGTTCTTTTAGATAACTGTATTGTGGTACTTGAAAACATAACTCGTCTTCAGGAAGAACGGGTAGAAAATACGCCGGTGCAAAAAGGAGTGGTTCAAGTATCCGGCGCCATATTAACGGCCACTTTAACTTTTATCGCATTGTTTCTTCCTTTTCTGCTAATATCGGGTTTGACTTCTCTGCTCTTCGGTGAATTGATAATAGCCGTTGCGATAACCATTGCTTTATCCTTACTTGTAGCGCTTACCGTGACGCCCAGTTTAACTGCCTTGTTCTTCCCCGAAGGCAAGGGGGCGCATGTTGGTAAGGGGTTCTTCTCCAAGTTAGTTGATAAAATACTGAGCGGAATTATCCGCACCTATAAGCCCCTACTGAACTTTACTCTCAAGCGCAGATGGATCGTAATGCTCATCGTCCTTGGGTTTTTTGTTCTGGGGGTTTATTTCTTGAAGCAATTAGGGACTGAATTCTTACCAAAGGCAGACGATGGTTTAGTCATGATAAAAGTAAAAATGCCCTCCGGGACATCCATGGAACAGACCGACAAAGTTATAATAGAGATCGAAAAAGCAGTTGAGGAACAGCCGCAAATTAAACGTTTTTCATCGCTTTCCGGCGGTAATGTGTGGGGTTTGGTTACTTCTGAAGTCGCAAATGAGGGAGAGGTGAATCTTCAACTTGTCTCCCCCTCAAAAAGAAATTTGAATACCGAGGAATACGTAGAGAATTTGATACCTATAATTCAGCAACAAATCAAAATCCCAGGCGCGAAAATTAAAGTAATGCACACCAAGATGAAGGGAATTAGACAAACCGGAGAATTCGACATCGAAGTAGAAGTAGTTGCTCCGAGAAGCGAAGCGTTAGAAAATATCTTTGAAAACGCTTCTAAAATAGCCGTTATTTTGAGAGATGTGAAAGGACTTACTGGAGTGGATGTTTCAATTGATATCACCAAACCGGAATATCAAATTTTCGTGGACCGTCAAAGAGCAGCCGATCTTGGATTCAATGTCAATCAAGTTGCTACCACGGTAAAATCAATGATTGATGGTGCCGTGGCTACTCAGTACAAAGAGAAAGGCTATTATTATCCCATAAGAGTTGTGTTAAATGAAAAGAATATTAAAAGCCGTAGGGACGTTGAAGATATAGTTTTGGTAACGCCAAACGGAGCTAATATTAACTTAAACAATCTCGCCTCGGTTGTTCAACAAACCAGTCCCCTTGAAATAGACCGAAAAGATCAGAACCGTCTTATCAAAGCAACTGCCAACGTAACCGGAAGAAGCATCGGCGAAGCTACCGCCGAAATTCAAGAGAAACTGAAACATTTTAGTCTGCCGCCTGGTTACAAAATCAACTTGGGCGGTCAGTCGCAAATGATGACGGAAAATATAAGATCAATGTTGTTAATTTTGGCGATTGCAATGTTTTTTGCTTACGTGGTTCTTGTGATCAGCTTTGAAGATTTTAAGAAGCCACTTATGATTTTGATTCGTGTGCCACTCTCGCTAATCGGTGTTTCCTTTGCCATGTATCTAACAAATCAGCCAATTGGTGTTACTGTTCTGATCGGCTTCATAATTCTCGCTGGTATAGAGATAAATCAAGGTGTTGTGCTTATTACATTTATAGATGATCTAAGAAAGGAAGGAGTGGATTTGATTGAAGCAATTCAGAAAGCGGCAAGTGTGCGATTGCGTCCAATCTTAATGACGGATATGGTCGGAATATTTGGTTTACTTCCTTTGGCATTGAGTTTTGGCGAAGGAACTGAATTATTAAAACCAATGGCTATTGCAGTCATAGGCGGTTTGATGTTTGGTCTGGTGTTAGTATTTCTTTTCTTACCGGCTTTGTATCTAATTTTTGAAATAAGAAAAGCTTAAAGTAGGAGGTAACAAAGATGTGTGTGACTAAATCAAAATGCAGGTTTCCAGAGAAATTGAAGAACAAGGACCCCAAAGATTGTTCTCCGAAGCCTATAATACTCCCCAAAAACTGGACAGAAGGTTAAGCTGGATGTTAGCCTGTCGGAACTCGAAGGAGGAAGGACAGGATGCGAAAGAGAAAGACGCATGATGCGGCATTCAAGGCGAAGGTGGCCTTGGAAGCGGTAAGAGGGGAGAGAACGCTGGCTCAGCTGGCCGGGGAGTACGGTGTGCATCCGAACCAGATCGGGCAATGGAGGAAAAAGCTTCTAAGGGAGCTTCCGGCCATATTTTCTGAGAGAGGCAATCATGATCGGCAGCATCAGCTAATTTGCCACCATGACCGAGGCGCCGTTTGTGGACACCCTGATGAAATTAGGCATGGGCAAAGGCCCGGCCTTGGCTCTGCTTCTGACCTGGCCGGGTTTGAGTCTGCCCAACTGGCTGGCGATAGGCAGGGTGTTCGGATTCAAGAAGGCGGTGGTATATGTCGTCACCATTATTATTTTGGGAACGTTAGTAGGCTGGTTCTTTGGAAATTTTGTGTACTAGAATATTCACAGCATCTGAAAATTATAAGGTTGCCTCTGAGCAGCTCATGTGAAACAAATGAAGTTTTGTAAGGAGGTTAAATGCAAATGAGGAAGAAGTTCCCACCCGGTTCAGACAAACTCATTTTCCCCTGTTCGGGCATGTCCGATACCGGCGAAATTGCCGACCGGGCCGCACGCCTGCTGACCAGAGAAAAAATCGGCAGGATGTGCTGTCTGGCAGGTGTCAGCGCCGGGGTGGAGGATATTCTGGAAATGACCCAGCAGGCGGTAAAAGTCTTAGCCATCAACGGATGCGATTCTGATTGCGTCAACAAGACCCTGCAAAAGGCAGGCTTTTCTAATCTATTGACATTCCGCATCACAGATTTGGGCATGGAGAAAGGAAAATCTCCGGCAACTGAGGAAAGAGTAGCCACAGCCGCAATGGCAGCAAAAAGTTGGTTGCTAGAAGGACATGGAATTAAAGAGAGTGCAGCAGATTCAACGGGAAGTGAGGCCAGGCCATGAACTTTCATACAAACAAGCTATTTTTGGTGTCTTTGCTAACTTTAACTTTTTCTTTTTCGGGTTATGGGCTGAGGTCTGTAGCCATGGATTCTAGCTCTGGAAATGACAAACTGGGACAAACACGGCCTGATACTACCAAAGCCACACAGTTGCAGCCAAACCCAACTTCTAAAAAGGATTCAAACAAGGCCAAGCAGAAGGGCCTGCCGGGTGATACTTCACAATCTAAGGCAACAGATTCCCCCGGCAATGTCGAAGTGGTTGCCTACTATTTTCACCGCACCCACCGCTGCCGGACCTGCCTGGCCATTGAGCGCAATGCCCATGACGCCATAAAGTGGTATTACTCTAAAGAGTTGGAGCAGGGCAAGCTGAGATTTATCCCGCTGGACATGGAAAAATCTGAAAATCAGCACTTTGTCAAAGACTATCAACTTTATACCAGCTCGTTGGTCTTGGTCAGATCCAGAAACGGAAAACAGGAAAAGTGGGAGAACTTACAGGAAGTCTGGCTTTTGGTGCGGGATATGGAGAAATTCTACAAATATGTAAAAGAAAACGTGGATCGCTTCTTGGAGGAGGCTAAGTGACAGATATCGTCCTGGCAGCCGGAACGGCCCTGTGGCTCGGTCTGCTCACTTCTATCAGTCCCTGCCCACTGGCAGCTAATATTGCCGCGGTCTCGTATGTCTCCTACAAAGTGACTTTTAAGAGTCTAGTTTTGGCATCAGGAATCCTCTATACACTTGGCCGGAGCCTGACTTACGTAATAATAGGATTTCTGATTGCCGAGACCGCAGTCAATATCCCCTGGTTCTCCAATTTCCTACAGCGCTATATCAATCAATTCCTCGGATTCCTGCTCATTTTGGTGGGAGTCTACCTTTTGGGATTCTTGAAACTCAAATTCGGCGGGTGGGGTGTATCGCAGAATCTGCAGAAGCGGGTTGTCCGCTTTGGTTTGAGCGGATCGTTTTTATTGGGGATGCTGTTTGCTCTGGCTTTCTGTCCGGTTTCGGCGGCCCTGTTTTTTGGTAGTTTAGTGCCCCTCACTATAGCATCCCAATCCAGTTTATTACTCCCGGCTGTATATGGTATTAGAACCGGCGTACCAGTACTGGTCTTTGCCGTAATTGTGGCGGCAGGTTCCAGTTATTTGACCAAGGCTTATGAAAAAGTCGCCAAAATAGAAAGCTATACCAGGAAAGCTACTGGAGTGATATTCATTATAGTGGGAATCTATTATGTGCTTTCCTACACTTTGGGAGTCATTTAACCTTAATAATTTAGAACAAAGGAGGAAACATGAAAATCGAAATCTTCGGTCCCGGCTGTGTGCGCTGCAAGGAGACCGAAAAGAATGCTCAGATGGCGCTCAAATCTCTTGGCATGGAGGCAGAAATTGTCAAAGTGCAGGACGTAAAGGAGTTCGCCAAGAGAGGGGTGATGTTCACACCCGGACTGGCCATTGACGGAGAAGTCAAATGCACTGGCAAGATTCCGTCTTCGGCTGAGATTACCAGCTGGATTACGACGAAGCTGGCTAAACAACAGGAACAGTAATTGAAACTGGCCTGCCCTATTGAAAACCACGAGATTATCATTCCTGATTAGGTGCCAGCCATAGAGGCCTTAAATGCCCACATACGGTGTCAAGAAAAAGAGAAAGGAGGGGAAAGATGGCGAAAAACTGGTATCCCCTGATTGATTATGAAAAATGTAGCGGCTGCCTCACCTGCGTAGAATTCTGTCCACATGATGTTTTCAGCGTAGAGAATGATTTACCGCTAGTTAGCAAACCGGGGAACTGTGTAGAATTTTGTCGCGGCTGTCAGAAAGGCGCCTGTGATTTTGAAGCTATTTCCTTTCCCGGGGACAGTCCTGCGGCTGAGGTGTCCTGCAGCTGTCAAAGCGAGCAAACGTCCGAAGGAGGTCTGAAATGAAGAAGGGATTAATACTCTGTGTCTGTCAGGGAACCTGTCCATCATTCCACGGAATGAACATATTTGAAGTATCAAACGGTATAAGGAGAGAAAAACTAGTTGATTTCGTGTCGATTCATCCCCAGTTGTGTGCCGATGACGGGGATGAGTACCTTAAGACTCTTCTGGCCAATTCAAATATAGAGAAAATATATGTGGCCGGTTGCGATTTGCGGATGCAACAGAAGATGTTCAAAGGCGCGTTTAACGAAGCCGGATTTGATCCTTCCAGACATCAGGGAGTGGACATAAGAAACATGACAACCGATGAGGCAGTAAGCGCCATCAAGAAATTAATGGAGGTAAATTCTGCTTAACACTGCTTCTTGGAATATCGACGGTCTGATTTTCGACAACCTCGTCTGCCACAGGCTGTGCATTACAAGGCCGGTCTTGAAAAATGTCAAATGCAAATGTTAACACAGATACAAGGAGGTTTGAGCATGAAGGCGTTCAGTGAATACCTGGATGTGGCTTACAAGTTCCACGGGCACAAGTGTCCCGCCATGCCCATGGGACTCCGGGCCGGACTTGCCGCCATGAAGACCCTAGGCGTAGAGAGGTCTAAGAACAAGGAATTAATGGTGGAGTGCGAAACTGGCCAGGGGCACGCAGCGGGCTGCTTTCTAGATGGACTAATGACCGCAACCGGGTGCACCTACGGTAAGGGCAATATGAAAAAACTATACTACCATAAAATGGCCTTCACCCTGATTGATGCAAAGACTGGAAAGGCAGTGAGGGTATCACTCAGGCCCGATTTTTTTGAAAAGGCTCTCGGCTCGCCATTTGTCCAAGAGCGCCAGAAGGGAGTTCCTCCCCAGGACATATCACCTGAAATCACCGATCCGCTTGTCGAGCGAATTCTGAAACTCCCCCAGGAGGAGTTCCTCACCATAAGTGAGATATTTCAGAAGGATATTAAAAAGGACTCCCCTCATTTCGAAGTCAAGCGGTGCTCCAAGTGCGGGGAGGCGGTCTTTACAGACAAGCTCAAAAAGGCCCAGGACGGAAGCCTAGTTTGCATCCCCTGCTCAGGGACCAGAAAATGACAACCAAGGGGAGGCAGGGCGCAGGCTCAACCCTTCCCATATAGAGCAATCATGCTGACCCTCTTGGTTGCGGCCGCACTCGTCTTCGTATTCACTACGGTGTTGACCATAGCAGGGCTGGGTGCAGCCTTCATCATCATCCCGACCTTTTACTGGCTCGGCATTCCTCTGACCGAAGCAATGGCAATAGCGCTGCTGTTAAATTCTATCAGTATGTCATTTGCTTCGATAAACTACATCCGCTACAAGCTGGTAGCTTTCAAGACTGCAGTGCCGATTATTTTTCTGGCTGTCATATTCTCCCCGCTCGGGGCCTACTCCACAAGGTTCTTCCCGAGGGACATACTCATTATGGCCTTCGCCGCGTTCTTAGTCTTTGCCGGCTCAATGATGCTGTTCTACAGACCGGCAAAAAGGACTTCCAACAGGTCCGTTGCAGATGAATTGAAAGCCGGAATTGGAGTTGGTATAGGTGCAGGATATCTGGGTGGCCTGCTGGGTGTGGGCGGTGGCAATTTCATTGTTCCGGTCTTGATGTGGCTCGGCTTTGATCCTAAAAACGCATCTGCCACAAGTGCCTTCATAGTGATATTTTCATCATTGGCCGGGTTCCTAGGACACGTTGCCGGTGGCAACATAAACGTAAATCTTCTCCTTTATGCAGCAATGGGCTCGATTGCTGGCGCTCTGGTGGGTTCCTGGCTGATGCACAAAAAACTAAGCTCGGGTCAGGTGAAGAGAATTATAGGCGTTGTGCTCTATGCGATAGCATTGAAAATGATTTGGGGCTTATTCTGACCAGTATCAGGCTACCTGTCCGCAGCTTATGAATTGGGCGTCTTTACACATATATTAAAATGATAGTGAAGAATGCAAGGGTAGCGTCTAAATACTGGGGTCAAGAGGCAGAGATTTTGGAAATGAAAGACCTCACAGAACTTGCAACGACGCGTATTAACTTCACCGCAGCTATAGCCATTGACAGTGGAGTAAAATGCATGGGCAGGATTCCTGCCTTTGCTGAAATCACCACCTGGATAACGACCAGCTTGCTGGAATCTGAAAGTTAAGCGACAGAATCTGAATCAATCCAGCAAAATGAATATGCTCCACCTTTTTCTAATCTGGCTTTTGATGTCAGTTCTTGCTGTTATTAACGGGACCAGCCTGGTAGGAGCTTTCCAGAAATCTGTCAGCTCCCACACGCGCATGTCATCCATTGCTTCACCGGTATTGCTCTGATTCAAACCGTAAGCAATTTTCATCACAGATACATAGGTTTCGCTACAGATTCCTACGGTTGTTGCCTAGGGTGAACTCATCGAAGGGTGTTGGAAGACAGCCACTGCGAGGGCAGCTTATTCTGTTAACCCCTGAGCGGCAGTCTAAAAAAGCTCTTGACATGGTTTGATAAATCCTTATATTGACATAAATGAATTTACCTGGGTGCAGATTTGGAAGACTTGAGCCAACCGTATCAACGACGTACTGGCATAAGGTACCGGTCTCACTAGTGTGGGCAAGCGGAGAGTCGTTTGTCCGTAGTCAGAAGCCGTTCCAATGTACTATGGCTGCTAAGGAGGAGCGATGAAAAACGACGGTCTTTTCAAGAGCCTTGGTGATCCTACGCGGCTACGGATTGTCATGCTGTTGTTGGACGAGGAGCTGTGTGTGTGCGATATCGAGTCAATACTCCACCTGCCGCAATCGACTGTCTCGCGCCACATGGCTCGACTTAGTAGTGCCGGTGTGGTCGTAGCTCGCCGAGAGATCGTCTGGATTCACTATCGGCTTGCCCAGACTGCGGTAATTGACGACCTGAGGACGTTTTTGCGAACTCAATTTGCCAAAGTTAACCCGTACCGACAAGATCGAGCAACTTTAGAGACGTACGTAAGCGAAGGCAAATGCGCCATTCCTCAACGGCAGGGGACAACCAAACAACTGCTAGTCAGCATTAGTAAGGAAACATGACTGGTCGAACCGTACGCATTCTTGTTCTATGCACCGGCAATTCATGCCGGTCGCAGATTGCGGAAGGGTTCTTTCGACATTACGGTAACGGCCGGGTCGAGGTCTTTTCAGCGGGTCTGGAACCCAAGGGAGTCAACTCACACGCCATACAAGTCATGAAAGAGGTCGGCGTTGATATTTCGCGGCAGACGTCCGATCACCTGAACAAATATGTCGGGCAGTCCTTTGACTTTGTCATTACGGTCTGCGATAACGCCGCGAAGAACTGCCCGGTCTTTCCCGGACAAGTTATGCGGCTGCATTGGCCATTTAACGATCCGGCCATTGCCATCGGAACTGAAGAGCAGGTACTGGCAGTTTTTCGGCGCGTCAGAGATGAGATCGGAGCCAAAATCAAGATTTGGCTGTCCGACACGCAACTGGTAGAGAAATAAGTGGAAGCGAACAAGCATCCCCCGCGGCCATTTCATAACAATGTGCAATTAGTGCATACCGGATTGTCAAGTGTAAAGAACAATGGAGGTAAAAAATGAAAAAGTTGATTAGTTATCTGGTCTAGGCAGTGGCTATTGCTGCCGGGACGGTCGTCGCTGCGGTACAGCCGAAACTGGACGCCGCCGCGAAAGCTAAGAAGGTCGCATTCGTACTAGTGTACGACCAAACCGCCCTGCAACTGGACCAGGCCCGGGGGCTTGTAAGCGAGGCCATAGTTCGCGTACCGGGGTCGGTAAAGGTCGAATGCGATAGAAACGATCCCGCCAATGCCGATTTTGTGGCCAAGTTGCGCCTAGCGGGAGCTCCGGTTCCCCTCATTCTTGTTTGCTCAAAAACAGGTGTCCTTACCGGTGGCCTAGTCGCTCAGCAAGCAACGGTCGATAAACTGGTCAATATGGTCCCCTCGCCGAAAAAGACCCAGATCATCAAAGCCTTGTCTGAGGGGCATTCGGTGTTCATCACAGTCTCGCACAAAGACATGAAATCAGCCGAATCGGTCTTCAGTACATGTGCTGCTGCCTGCCAGCAGATGGCTGACAAGTCAGTCCAAATACAGATTGATATGAATGATCCGGCTGAATCAAGATTTCTCACTGAGATGAAAGTCAATCGCTCGTCTACCGAACCGGTTACATTGGTAGTCAATGCCCAGGGTCAGATCGCCGGTATTTACACCGGAGCCATGCAGGTCACCGACCTCGTGACGGCCGCTTCGAAGAAAATCGGCGGATGTTGTCCGCCAACGGTGGCGAAGCCGGACGCATCCTGCGAGCCTAAGAAAAAGTAAAGGAAGTACAATGAAACTCAACACTGTCATGTGGCGCGAGCTGTGGCTGCGCAAGTCACAGCTTGTGTCAGCTCTGCTTGCCATCACCCTCGGGATAGCGGTGATTGTTGGAATACAGTCGGTCTCCAAGGTTTCGGAGAAGGCAGTAATGGTCAGTTTGGATAATCTTGGGGCAAATATCTTGGTATTACCTCAAGCGGCGTCGGTTGATGACTACTATTCTGCGGACATCGACGCGCCCACTTTCCCTGAAACCTATGTCGAGCGTTTGGCAACCTCAATGCTTCCGGGAGTTGACAATCTCTCGCCGAAGCTTACTCGACGCATCGTGGTTGCCGGAGTTCCTGTAGTATTGACCGGTATCCTGCCAGCCAAGGAGCTTGCTTCCAAGCCGATCTGGCAGACCGCGGGACTGGTTGGTCCGGGAATAGATCCGGCCTGTGATCCGAACAGCAAAGCGAACCAGTCGTACGGCTACAAGGATGAACGGCTTCAGCGCAAATCCATCGATTCGCTGGCGCCTGGCGAAGTTCTAGTCGGCAGTATAGTAGCGCAAAGACTGAACCTTCATGAGGGGCAAAACGTATCGTTATCAGGTCGAGAGTTCGCTGTCGCGCGCATCCTGCCGGAGACCGGCACCATCGACGATAATCGTATCTACGTCCACCTTCACGTAGTACAGCAACTTCTTAGCATTGGCAACCAGGTCAGCGCCATTGAGATCATGGGGTGTTGTTCGGCCATTTCCGATGGGTTACTGGGAAAATTGCGCAATATCCTGCCTGATACTCGCATCACCACGATCAGCCAGATTGTCAGTACCCAGATACAGACTAATCAGCTGATGGCGAAAATATCGCTCATCTTTTTGATCATCATTGTCGTCGTCGGCGCGATCACCATCGGCAATTACATGTGGGCGAACGTCGAAGAACGCCGTCGTGAGATCGGGGTGCTGCTGACGATCGGTGCTGATCGGCGGGTCATTTATCGGTTGTTCCTGACGAAAGCGATCCTTCTCGGATTGGTAGGAGGAATCTGTGGTTTTGTGGTTGGCACCGGCTCGGCCATGATTCTGGGACCCCAGTTGGCCGGTCTGTCCGTGACACCGATACCGATTTTTCTGCTACTCTCCATCGGCGTTGCGGTGTTGATTACCCTTGCCGGTAGTGTTATTCCGATTAGACTAGCTTCCCAGCTTGACCCGGCCCTGATAATGCAGGAGAGTTGACCATGTATGCCACCCAACACCTGACTAAGATTTACAGCAGTCGCCGGGGAACGGTCGCCGCCCTCGATTCCGTCTCGCTGGATATCAAACGGAGTAGCTTTGTCACAATCACCGGCGGCTCGGGGTCCGGTAAGACAACTTTGCTACTGTCACTGGGCGGCCTGATCCGCCCAAGTTCCGGCACAGTCTTTTTTGAAGGCAAGGATCTGTACAGCAGTTCGCCCGAAGTGTTGGCCAACTTTCGCAATCGCAAAGTTGGTTTTGTTTTGCAGACATTCAATCTTATTCCCTATCTAAGTGCTTTAGAGAACGTGACGTTGCCAATGCTATTTAATCCGGGTAAGAACGGCGATTCTCAGAGCCGGGGACAGGAGCTCCTGGCTCGTCTCGGTCTATCTGACCGAAAGGAACATCTACCTCGCGAGCTCTCCGTCGGCCAACAGCAGCGGGTGGCGATAGCGCGGGCCCTGGCCAATAATCCTGATGTGATTCTGGCCGATGAGCCGACTGGCAATTTGGATCCGACACTCTCACAGGAGATATTGTCAATTCTCAAAGACTTTCATGAGCGTGACGGAAGAACTATCATTTTGGTTACGCACAGCCCGCTGGCTGCTGAATTTGGGACTGTGCGCCTGCGTCTGAAGGAGGGGAGGCTTGAGTTATGATTCAAAAAGGCACAAGAATGTTCTTCTTGAGTACGTTAAAGACGTGGTTGTGTGCAGCGCTCCTACTGGCGATGTTGTTTCCAGCGGGCGCGTTGGCCCAGCCGAAACTTGTAATTCCAGAGTCGGAATTTAACTTTGGCTATGTCCCACAGGCAGCTCAGGTTACGCACGTGTTCTGGTTGTACTCTAAAGGTACCGACACCCTGAGGATTCTTAAGGTCAATCCGGGTTGAGGATGCACCAAAGCCCCTCTGGAAAAAGAGGTGCTTGCTGTCGGCGACAGCACTAGGCTTGAGATAATTTTTAACACCGGTCACTATACAAACATGGTGGGCAAAGTTCCGACTATTGTAACCAATGAGGGTAGCGGATTCAAGACCGTGCGCATAAATGCCTTTGTGACGGCAAAACCTGATTCAACATATCCGATTGTCTTAAAGCCTGCCAAGCTAGACTTGACGCAGACCGGGAGTGCTTCGCCTATTCAGGCCAAGGTCGTCATGGTTAATGTGTCGGGGCAAAAGCTGATTCCAACTTTGGTCAGTGCGCCCAGATCGCTTGTTGGCGTTGTCCTGCCCAATTCCATCCCCGCTGGTGGTTCGGCCGAGATGGTTGTCAAACTGAAAAAAAACGGCCTGAACAAAGCCTTTGATAAATCTATTACCATAGAGCTTAACGATCAAAATAGGACCCGTTTTACTCTACCAGTTAGACAGGCAGGTCCAGTTCCCGTTGGGCCAGTCGGTGCAGCACACTTATGAATATTATTAGGATTTTTGAGAAGCTTCATAATTTCAAGTTGCTCCCCTTCTTTGTCATTATTAGCATGGCAATAGGAATAGGGATAGGAAAACTCTATGGTATATCCAATTTCGATCTAACCCCACCCATCGACGCACTGTCATCCATCGCTAATGGGACGTATGAATTTTCTTTGCCGAACGTTTTGGCTCTCGGGGTGGTTATCGGCCTCTTTCTTATGATGTACCCGGCAATGACTAACATAAAATTTGGAGACTTAGGTAAAGCGGTGAAATCACCGAAGCAATTGGTTGTCGTGCTTTTCTTCAACTTCGCGGTGGCACCGTTTTTTATGCTCCTGCTGGCCAACCTATTTCTCAAACCGGGGTCTGATTTTCATACTGGCGTTGTTCTCTATGGCCTAGCACCTTGCATTGCAATGGTAATTGTCTTTACCTTCCTGTCGTTCGGAAATAGTGCACTGGCGATTATTCTTGTAGCTCTTAATTCAATTCTGCAGATGATTTTGATTCCCGTTTACGCTCATTGGCTGCTGGGAGATGTGAATTTTGACGTGTGGGTAGTCGGTGAGAGCGTCATCCTTTATCTCGGATTACCCCTACTTGCCGGTTTGATTACTAGATATCTCGGCGTAAGACGTTATGGTGAAGACGGATTCAGAAAGGTTAAGAGTCTCTTAGATGCATTATCGATCATCGGTCTACTATTTACTCTGATAGTCATGTTCTCATTAAAAGGAGACCTTATAGTAGAACGGCCAAGCATGATTCTGGAACTAGCCGTACCTATGACTCTATTTTTTTGGACCATGTTTGTAGTAGTATACTTAGTCGGTTGGAAGCTAAAATTCAGCTATGAAGATTCAGTTGCAGTTGCTTTCAATTCAACGGGTCGAGATTTTGAGATAGCTATCGCCATCGCGATAACCGCTTTTAATCCTACGGTAGCCCTTTCAACTGTCGTAGGGCCGCTGATTGAGGTACCCGTGATGCTAGTACTGGTTTGGTTTGCCCGAGCAACGCGACCCAAATTGTTCGTATCATCGAGCCAGATTGATGTCAGACATATTATAGGAGAGACACCGAACACTCATATCAAACAGCACAAAAAGGAGGTTTCCGATGTATAGCAGGATCCTCTTTCCAACCGACTTTGGAGAGTACTCGCGCCAGGCTCTTCAGTGCATACTGGAATTTAGGCATGTTGGCTTAAAAGAAGTCATCCTTCTGCATGTGATCGACATGGATGAACTGGGTTGGTATGCTTCGATTGACATTCTTCAGCTAAGAGAAAGACAGTCTCGGGAAATCGCTTCAATAAGATTCAAAGAGCTGGAAACACAGGTGCGAGAACATGGACTTAAGCCCACATCACTGGTCGAGCTGGGAATTCCCAGTGTCGAAATCTTACGCATCGCCTCCGAGATGCGAGTGTCCCTGATAGTCGGCGGGTCGCACCGCAAACGTAAAGAACAAGAAGATCCTTTGGACACAACAACTGCACGTATTGTCCGCAATTCAGCAATTCCAGTTCTGGTAACTCGTTACCATTCTTCCTGGGAAAATCCTGAGCAGTGCATGCAAGTATGTAAGAATCAATTCTCGAAATTGTTAGTACCAGTAGATTGGTCAGAATGCTCCCTAAAGGCGGTGGACTATGTAGTTGGTCTTAAAAGCAGCGAGCCACAAGAAGTAATTGTGGCTCATGTGATGGATGAGCATGCACTCCAATACACAGAAGCAGAAAAGATTGAAGAATTTAGAAAAAAAGACCTTGAACGGCTGGAGCATACCAGATTGAAACTTTCACTGGCTGGATTTCAGGCAAAGACCCATCTTCATTTTGGGACTCCACATAAGGAAATAGCTAGAATCGCACGAGAGGCGCAGGCGACACTGGTAGTGATGGGTCATCATGGCAAGGGGTGGCTGAAAAACTTATTGATAGGGAGCACTACCGAACGGGTATTGAGACAAACCAAAACGCCAGTTCTCGTCGTCAACGATATCGAGAGGTGACTGCGTGTGAAGCACGGTCACTGATAGGGCTTGAAGTTTTTGGACTGTTATCGATGACTTACAATCAGTGATTGTGCAGACTTCAAATATCCATTGAAGTTTTTCTCTCTTGAGTTTAAAGCTTTTTGACGCCGTATATAGGCCATGCTGGTGTCCAAATAGTGTCCATGAATCGTCCAAAATCGTACAAAATCATCCAAAATGATGCAAGGTGAAAATTCAAATAACTCCTGCCTCGACAAGCAATTGCATTAGTATTGAAGAACTTAGCAAAACCGTCGCATGGCTTTTTAAGTCCCTTGCGTCTACCAATTCCGCCACTCCGGCTGAATATTTTCGCTTCTCCAGCCCAGAGTTTATGCTGTGGTAAGTAGTAAGTCAAGCGGAAAGAAATTATCGTGAGTCATTGCGAGCCCCGACTAGTCGGGGCGACTTGTCCTGAGCAAGTCGAAGGAAGCGATCTGGTTTAATTTACAATTCAAAGCTAAAAGCGGATTGCTTAGTCATCCCGATAATACCGGGATTCCTCGCAATGACGGGTATAATCTACAATCCCCTCCTTAACCCTCCACTAAGAGGAGAGGGAGTAAAACAAGCGGGAAACGGGACTCGAACCCGCGACATTCACCTTGGCAAGGTGACGCTCTACCAACTGAGCTATTCCCGCGTCAGCTTAAAAATATGCCCAAAAATTCCGCTTTGTCAAGCCTAAATTAATCTTCTTCCTTGGAGCCAAAGAGCCAGCCGGCCAAGGAGAGCAAAAAGAAAACAAAGAAAAATAATAGCGAGATGACTTCAGTGAATCCAAAGCGAGACAGCGTATAAATCAATCCCAGAAAAGAAAGTGCGGTCTGGATTTTGAAGATGCGCATCTAAGCCCTGATAATCGTATATTCAGCTTCGGCAGTCAACTGAAAAACTACTTCTTAAGGATTGCGCTCCAGAAGAGTGGACCAAGTAAAATTGACAGAAGCAGCAGGCTCCACAATCGACCGTTCAATATATTATAGTCTGCCAATAGTCTTTCCCAGGGATGCCCCATCACATAATGGCCGAAACCAAATTCAAACAATACCGTCAATCCCAGCCAGAAGAGGCCCATTAAGAACAACTGCCTATTGATAAATTCTTTGTTCCGCAGATAGAATTAGATGACGGCCTGAAGCAAGGCAATACCAATCATGCTACTCAGCACATGCGCCAGTTGTGCGCTGACCAATTTCTCGAAGAATATTACCCGGATGGTTCCGTTAATTACGGCGATTACCGACATCAACAGCCAGATTAGAAAAAGGTGGAGTATATTCATCTCTGCCGGATTGATTCAGATCCTATCATTTAACCTTCAGATTTCAGCAAGCCGGTCGTTATCCAGGTGGTGATTTCAGCAGAGGTGGGAATCCTGCCGGTGCATTTTACTTCTCCGTCTATGGCTAGGCCTGGGGTAAACATGACTCCTCGCTTGGCAAATTCTCTAACATCTTCCACTTTTACAATCTCTGCTTCAATGCCCAGCGAAGTCACTGCCATCCGTGCATTTTTCTCAGTTTCTTTACAGCGCACACACCCTGGGCCAAAGATTTCGATTTTCATTGTTCCTCCTTTATTCCCATTATCGAGGTTAGATAACTCCCAAAGTGTAAGAAAGCACATAATAGATTCCCACGATAACAAATATCATTCCAGTAGCTTTCCTGGTATAACTTTCTATTTTAGTCACTTTCTCATAAGCCTTGGTTAGATAAGTCGAACCTGCTGCCACGATTGCGGCAAAAACTAGAACTGGCACTCCTGTTCCAACACCGTACACAGCCGGGAGCAATAAACTTGATTGTGAGGCTATGGTGAGGGGCACTAAGCTGCCGAAAAACAGGGCTGCCGAAACTGGACAGAATGCCAGGGCAAACAACATCCCCAATAAAAATGACCCGCTCAAACCAAAACGAACCACCCGCTTTTGCAGATTCTGCGATACTCCCCACCCGCCGAATCTGAGCTTTAAGAACCCCAAAAGGTAGACTCCCACCAGAACGAGCAAAAACCCCAGTAATTGATTGATATAGCTCTGCAGGAAATTGGAGAACCAGGGGATATTGACTGCAGTCTCGGCAATCAGGAATCCGATTATAACGTAAGTCAAACTCCGGCCCAAAGTGTAGAGCATACCTGACACCAGGACTAATCCTTTAAGAGTTACTTTATAAGAGACATAGGAGACCGCGGCGATATTGGCCGCCAGAGGGCAGGGGCTGATAGAAGTGAGCAAACCCAGCCCCAGAGCAGTGCCAACTGCCAGCATGATGTCTGTCACTTGTCCACCTCCAAAAAGCGCTCCACGTTTTCTTTAACATATTTGTAGAATTTTTCCATATCCTTCACTAGAAGCCAGACTCCCTGCAGGTTCTCCCATTTTTCCTGTTTGCCGTCTCTGAATTTGACCAAGACCAGCGAGCTGGTATAAAGTTGATGATCCTTAATATAGTGCTGATTTTCGGATTCTTCCATATCCAGCGGGATAAATCTCAGCTTGCCCTGTTCTAATTCTTTGGAGAAATACCACTTTATGGCGTCATGGGCATTGCGCTCAATGGCCAGGCAAGTCCGGCAGCGGTGGGTGCGGTGAAAATAGTAGGCTGTGACCGTGACATCCGGCTTTTGGGTTGAATCAGCCTTGCTGTCCTTCTTTAATTCGTTAGCACTATCCTCAACAGAGTTTTGTCGACTGGTGCCAGCTGTGGATTTGGATTTATTCTGGGCGAATTTGCTCTGCTGACTCTGTGCTAAATCGGCCCGACAAAAGAACAGGGCTGAGGCCAACAGGATAAAAACAGTCTTTTTGGTCATCATAAAACCTTCTCCTCTCAATCAACATAAGCGATTACATACTTCTTGAGCTATAACAACGAATTACAGCTAACCGCAGAATTCTCCAGGGCTATCTTACCTGTATTCATCCATAAACAAAATTTCCAAAAAACCATCCCACCAACGTACCCATTACTATTATGGTGGGTACATAGACCAAAACTTTCCTGAATCCAAATACTCTTCCAATCGCAAGCCAGTTTGGCAGACTCAGACCCGGCCCGGTCAGAAGCAGAGCTAAAGCGGGGCCTTTGCCCATACCCAATTTCATCAGCGTGTCCACAAAGGGCGCCTCAGTCATGGTGGCAAAGTAGCTGATGCTTCCGATCATGGTTGCCAGAAACGAAGCCAAGAGTCCGGAACCTCCCAGCCAGTTCTGGATAAATGTCTCCGGCAGTAGCCTTCCTATTACTCCCACTAAAAATACACCACCGAGCAACAGCGGAAAGATAATCCGCACAAACCACCAGCTCTCCTTAAGCCAGGAGGTGATTTCTTCTTTCTTTTTGACTTTGAAAGCATATCCGAAAGTTATCGCCGTCCCGACCAGCCATACCAAGACTTTCTGCCAGTAAGGTCCGGTGAGAATTAAGTAGTTGGGCGCCAGAAGGGTTATAACCAGAAGAAGAATTAAAACCAGGTTCTTGAATTCTATGACCTTTTTTGAGGCTGTGTTAGGAAAAGAGACAGACCTTTGTTGTTCGTCCTTTCTGAAACTCAATGCCATCACCCATCCCACCACAAACGCCATTAAGAGAGCCGCGAAGATGCGTGTCAGAACCATTTCTCTGCCCAGAATCGAACCGGTGTAGACCAGGGCTAGGATATTGGCCGCCGGAGCTACCCAGAGCAGGATGAATGCCGCCCCGATGCTTGAGCCGGAATAATAAATCCCACTGGCAACCGGGATAACTGTGCAAGAACAGGCGGCAATGAAAAAACTGCCTGCAGACGCCAGTGAGAAAGACTTCAGCTTATTGGCCGCCTGCCCCAGATGCGAGATAATCACTTCCTTGGAGATGAAAGAAACCATTGCCCCGGCCAGAAGAAACGCGGGCACCAGACAGGTCAACACGTGAACGGCAATGTATTCCTTCAGGGAATAGAACCCGGCTAAGAGTAATTCTAGAATCATCTCTTTTGTCTTCTAATCCACTTTTTCTTTGCTCTCTTGTTCGGTAGCCTGGGCAGGGCATGCTCTACCATGAAATAATCCCCGTCTCGTGTTAGGCTCTGCTTCAGACGCACAAGATCTCCTTCTAATAGGGAAGAGCCCAAGAAGGCCCTCCGCAGTGATTTAAGTAATTCTGCCAGCGACTTTTTGATTTGAGGCCTTAAGCTGTAATATATTTTAGTCCCTTCCCGGCGGTCTTTTACCACTTCGGAGTTTTTCAGGTAGGCTAAGTGCCGCGATATCTTGGGCTGGGATTTCCTCAGAATCTCCTGCAGTCGGCAGACGCATGATTCTCCGTAGAGCAGTAGGTTGACAATTCTCATCCGATTGGGGTCTGAAAGCGCCTTAAAAGTGTTTTCCAGCTGTTTCATTTATTAGTTTATACGTATTGATATATATACGTTATTGCGTATATTTGTCAAGTAATTTTATTTGACATAACTTTGAACTTCTAAGTAGGGTTCTGAGTTTTAGGCACGGAGGGCGCTTTGGTCAGCTTTTTCGGGCTAGTTTATACAACTCCACGTATTTCTCCGCCGCCTCCTCCCAGGAGAAATTCTTCGTCATGACATTCTTCTGCAATTTTTCCCAGCGGCTCTGGTCACGGAAAACCACTAATGCTCTTTCGATGGCCTCCAGAAACTCAAAAGAGTAGTAGCCCTGGAATACAAACCCGGTTCCGCTTCCGTCTTTTTTGTAATCCTCTACCGTGTCTGCCAAACCACCCGTAGCTCGGACAACCGGGATAGAGCCATACTTCATGCTGTAAAGCTGATTCAGACCGCAGGGCTCGAATTTGGAGGGCATCAGATAAATGTCGGCTCCGGCGGTAATCAGGTGGGCCATTCTCTCCTCGAAGGCAATAAATAGCCTTACCTTGCGCGGATATGTTTTTTGCATCTCCTGCAAAGCGTGCTCATATTTAGCCTCCCCTTGGCCCAATACTACCAGAAACAAGTCATTCTGCAGAAGCTCGTCCGCAATTTCTAACAGCAAATCTATCCCTTTCTGGTCCACCAGGCGGCTGACCATCCCCAAAACCGGCCAATTCAGCCTGCCGGAATCCAGGCCGCATTCTTTCAACAACTCTGCCTTATTCTTCTTTTTACCGGCTAAGTCATCTTGAGAGTAATGAAAGGGAATGTGTTTATCAGTCTGTGGGGACCACTCCGCATAATCGACTCCATTAAGAATTCCGTACAGGTCGTTGTTTCTCTGTCTTAGCACCCCTTCTAATCCGTTGCCGTATTCGGCTGAGGATTGAATTTCCACGGCGTAAGTTTCTGAGACCGTGCTGAGGATATCTGCAAACAGAATTCCGCCTTTGAGCAGACTGATTCTCCCCTGGAATTCAAACTGACTGAAGATATCTCCAGGCAGTCCGGCCTTGGCAAAGCTGGCCTTGGGAAAAATTCCCTGCAGAGCCAGATTATTCAGAGATAAAAGGGTGCTAGTCTGGCTGTAAAAATTGTCCTCAGAGTACAAAGTCTTCAGATAGGCGCACACTAAAGCCGCCTGCCAGTCATTGGCCTGAATCACATCCGGTTGAAATTCGAGTTTTTTCAAAAATTCCAATACTGCCCGGCAGAAGAATATAAATCTCTCATCGTTGTCCGAGAAAGGGAGACCGGTATTAGGGTCACGTACTAAATCTGGCCGGTCATAATATTCAGTAGAATCTACCAGATAAATTTCTGCCTGGTTATCCTGCAGAGTGGTAGCTGTCAAGCCTGCCACAACCTGCTTATCCTGCATCTTTATTTCGAAAGGCTTAACCGGGACTTCTTTGAGTGCAACCTTTTCCTTAACGGATCTGTAGGCTGGGAGAAATACTTTGACCTGATGTCCCAATTCACTAAGCGCCTTAGACAGGGCCGTGGTGACATCTGCCAGACCTCCGGTCTTGGCCAAAGGATAAAATTCCGGCGAAACTATTACTATCTTGAGTAAATCAGAACTCAATTAAGTATTCTCGGCTTAAGTGATGCATTTGATTGTTATCGGCTCCCGGTAGGGTTCTGAGGGATTGTGTTATGTAATCCATCAACTATGAATTAATATAAATGAACCGTAGTTATATGCAAGCAAAAACGAGCTAAGCCATTCTGATGCGCGTATTAAAAACCTGCAAATAAAAGGGCGGAGCCTCCTCCGCCCTGAAGACCACCTCCCTGGTTGAGGTTTACATGGCCGGCTTGGCAGCCGGCTTGTAAATTGCGCCCAAGAATAGGCCGCAGATAATCACCACCAACAGATTCAAGAGTCCACGCCAAGCTAAAAACCATCCGGTGGATACGTTTAGCACAACATAGTCGGAAATGGCTACCGGCAGATAGATCAAGAGCCCGGCGTAAATTCCGTAGCGAAATCCCTGGGAAGTAAACCCTCGCCCAGATTCAAATCCTTTGGTGTAGACCATGCAGAACAGAATTGAAAAAACCAGTGCCGAAATAAAGTGCCAGAAGATGCGGCTGGTGTAAAGCTCTCCGGTCCTCCAGAGCTTTTCGGCGCCTTCGCCTCTGTACCATTTAGCCAAAAGCAACGGATGAGCCACATACTGCAGAATGACAAAAACTATGAAGACCACTATTACAGCTGCCCAGAACTTTCCTCCCATGTTTCCTCCTAATTTGGGTTAAGTTCCTTTCACTTACGATTTCTCTTCATCCTCTTCCTTTATGATATAAGCCGGCAGTCCACCATACGACATGAAATAGACCAGCAAGATGCTGATGATGAAAACCACGTTCAGGGCCAGCCATCCCCAAGTTCCCAGTTCAGCCTTGGACTGCGGATTGCTGAAATAGGAGACATTGAAGAATACAATGAGGACTAACATCATCACGGAAATAAACCAGAATATCCACTTAGGCAGGAAGACCTTCTTCACTTTGGACATCCCCGACCTCCTTTCCAAAAGAAAGTCTCTTGTCCGGTTTTCAAGGCCAGACCTCTTAACAGCAAAAACCGCGTTAAATTGCTGAGGAAACATTAGCTTATGCTTTTGGAAATGTCAATAGTTTTTTTTCTTTAAATCAATAAGAGATTTGATGCGCCATGCCTGATGAGAAAATTTATCGCTATTTACTTAGAGACAAAAACAAAGGCGGGATACCCTTCCCGCCTTTCTGCCTAAACTTGGTTAAACTCTAGTTGCAGGGAGGAAATACACAGCCGACCAGGGGAGCCGGACCGTTTTTCAATACATAATTGACCAGATAGACCACGTCAACCAGGGTGATATTGCAGGAGGCATCGGCATCTCCGGCAGCCAAAACCGGGGGAGGCGGGCCGTTTTTCAAGACATAGTTTACCAGATAGACTACGTCCACCAAAGTGACCTGCCCATCGTCGCTGGCATCTCCAGCTATGAAAGTGACGGCATTAAAATTGGCTGTGCCTGTCCAGTAGGGGGTATACAGGTCTCCTGAAGGATTGATAAAATACAGATGATTGGAAGGGGGAAAGTCTGTGGTATCAAAAGAGGCGCTGGCTAGAGTGCTGTTCAAGGTGAACCAGAGGGTGGCAAAATGTCCCCGTCCCGGTGGGATGGGGTCTTCTTCTACCGGCACTGCTCCCATTAATACCTTATTAGTTAGGGTATCAAAATTTACTGTTTTAAACATCAGATAATCTACCCGGCTGCCGGCATAGCTTACCGAATCAAATGTGGCAAAACCTAAGGTGTAAGCCAAAGGGATGGTGATGGCCTGCACCAGGCTGTCATTGAAGAAAGCCAGTCTCAAAAAGGCCGCCGGGGTGGAATCTCCTAATGATTGAGCGAAATATAAGGTGTTATCACAGAAATAAACCGTATCCGGCTGGCCCGGGTCATCCTGAGCCAGGGCAGCAACTGCCAAGGCCAAGACTATTAAGCTAACCCAACAAGTTTTTGACCTCATACCCAATCCTCCTTGAATGCTTAAGTACTTCCTTAAAGGGCAATTATTAACAATAAAATATACATTCTGACCAGGGATTGTCAAGAAGTAAATCTTGGCATAAGATAAGGCCGGCATACAATTCAGTAATTGCAGTATTTAGATATAAAATGGAAAAGCCCTCTGGGAAAGAGGGCTTTTCCATTCGACAAATCACCTTTGTAAACTAGATACAGGGCGGCAGACAGCAGACACCGACGCATTTGGGATTCCAAGGGCCTCCTGGCTTGTTGAATACATAGTTGACCCCTTGAATCACATCTGCCAGGGTGACGTTGCCACTGGCGTTCCAATCTCCCCGACACAAAAGGCCTGACAGCCAGCACAAGACATTGTTGGTTGGACAGGGAGGCCAGCCAGGCTTGTTGAACACGTAGTTGACTGTGGCAATAATGTCTGCTAAGGTCAGATTATTGTCGGCATTGGCATCGCCGGGAATGGCCTCGCATAATTTCTGAGTCGGCACCAGCAGCTTCTCGCTCTGCACAGGTTGCAGGGGATGAGTTCCGAACTGGTCTATGGTAGTATAACCAGGGAGTGGTTCGGTCTGGGGCGTAAACTCATACACCACATAGTGAGTCAGAGAATCATACCGGTTTTCGTTATTCTTTATGCAGGGGGTACAGAAGTAAGCCTGAGTCACCGAGTCCAAAAGCTCGACCTTGCCTAACCATGCGTCGAACTGGTCTCTTAAGCCAATCTGCCTTATCAGGGTCTGGGGATTTTTGATCCTGTAGCATTTATAGTGGTCCAGACTCTCCGGAGGATTGTGCGGCAACTTCTGGGCCGGAACCAGTAAGTACTTCACGGTATCCAGGTCCACCAGAGTAGACTCGAATTGGTTCTCGTAAATCACCTGCTGTTTGCGAAGTCTGTTACTGAAGACCCGGTACCAGTTCAGATGTTGGTCGGAATCGACGATGAAGAAGGAGTCCTTTTCCGTTGGATTGGAGAGGAACTCCAGTAATTCTAAGAACAGAGTATCTTTTTGAACAAACTGGTCTTCGACCTCCACAACGCCTGTGAAGGGCTCTGGCACAACTCTCCAGGTCTTGTAGTGATTGTGTCCGGTATCAGGCGGCGGTGTACTCGAGGCTATTTTCCTGGTAGGAACCAATAGCATCTCGCTGTTGAGCACAGTTACATCATTCGAGCCGAACTGGTTTATCAGGTCCCTCACCTCAGAGGTGGTGGTCTTAGGGTCTATTGAGTAAGCCACGTAGTGGGTAACCGTGTCAAAGACCGGCTCACTATTCTTCTGGGCCGGAGTCAGGAAATACTTCGGCAAAAGCGAGGTTATCAGCTCCGGAGTAGGGTCGAACTGGTCTTGTAACTGGACCGGCCTGTTGAACAATAGCGGGTTTCTAATTCGGTAAGCCTTGTAGTGGTCCAGACTGTCATAAGGGGGGTGGGGCAGCTTAGTAGTAGGAACCAGAAAATAATGTACAGAGTCAATAATAACGGTAGTGGACTCAAACTGGTTCACATACTCTACTCTCAGTAAGGTGTCCCTTCCAGAAGCCCGGTACCAGGTCAGGTGGTCATCCGGATCTATGATTTTAGAGGTATCTGGGCCGACTATCTTTCTGACCGGGTTGGAAAGGAATTCAAGTCGGTCGAACCCAAGAAAATCATCCATAAACTGGTCTCTGACCCGAGCTGTGCCGGTGAAGGGTATGGGATTGACTCTCCAGGTCTTGTAGTGGTTCTTACCGGTGTCCGGCGGAGGGGTCGGCAGACTCTTTATCGTAGGGACCAAAATATACTTACTCCCCAAGACAGTATCAACCCAGGTTGCTCTAAATTGGTCGGCGGTTTGTCTTATGAGAGGCGGTACAAAGGGTTGTCCCGGGGCCAGCAGATAGGCTACGTAATGGGTAAAGGTGTCAAAGGTCGGCTCGGTGTTCTTTTGGCAGGGGGCGCAGAATAAGTCCCGCATAACAGAATCCACGACTTCCGCTGTAGGTGTAAACTGGTCCAGCATGAAAGGACTCTTTTGGAGCCACTCCGCTTGCCGGATTCTATAGCATTTGTAGTGGTCCAAGCTCTCCGGGGGCGCATGGGGAAACTTTTGAACAGGAACCAGGAAGAATCTTACCGAGTCAATCTCCACGGTGGTAGTCTCAAACTGGTTCTCAAAGTTCACCGTTATCAGAGTGTCCCGGCCTTCGGCGAAGTACCAATGCAAATGATGGGTCGTGTCTACAATAGGAAAGGTATCCTTCTGAACCGGGTTGGCTAAAAGCATCGGCCCTGTAAGAAAAAGGCCATCCTCCATGAACTGGTCCTTGGTGAAAGCGGAAAAACCAAAAGTCTTGGGAGAAATGGCATAGGCCTTAAAGTGATTCGGGCAGCAATCGCTCAAACAACCCAGCCCGTCAGCTGTCGGGTCGGTTCCGCACAAAGGATAGGGCGGGGGCGGCGGAGAACCACCACTGTAGAGAAAGCTTGTCAGATAGGCGATATCTGCTGAGGTTATAGAACCATTATCATTCACGTCGCCTGCATCCATACACGGCGGTGGCGGCCCGCCAGTGAAAACATAGGCGGTTAAGTAGGCTATGTCTGTACTGTCCACAAAACCATCACAATTGGCATCTCCGCGGATGAAATACCCCTGAGCAAATACATCCGGGGTGGCGTAGATAAACAGGGCGTAACCTATTAAAGAAACCGCAAGTAAGGCCTTAGAAGGCTTCATCTTGAAAACCCCTAAGCATAAGAAAAGTAAAAAACGCTTGCCCATAACTACTCCTTCTCTATTAAAAATGAAAGACTAAATTACAGTCGTGCCCCGCTTCACTATTGCTTCTGCACCACCCCCTTTAGCTACATTTTGAAATTTTGTTACAAGTTTGTTACAATTCGGTAATAGTTTAGATGGACTCTGTCCTCGATTCTAAATAGCGATTGACAGGATATAACTCGGAGGTAAATCTATAATTAACGCACTTGCTTGTCAAGTAAAAAGTTACATATTTTTGGCGTTGCGTTTCAATATGGGAGGAGTAGGGAAATGGTCCGTTTTCTCCTCCCGCTTGCCAACCAGCTTTGTAGGGTTATGTTTATGCTGTGTCAGTCAAGATCTTAATCATCGATGACGAGGCCATAATCCGAGACCTGCTCTCAGAATTCCTAGCCGGCTTGGGATATTCTGTAGTCTTAGCCAAATCCGGTGCAGACGGCTTAAAAAAAATCCACGACCCAACCGTAAAAATAGCCCTGGTTGATTTGAAACTGCCAGATATGGACGGAATAGACGTTATTAAGAAGATGAAAACTATCCGCCTTGATTTAGCAACAGTAATTATGACCGCTTTTCCCACGCCTGAATCCCGGTCTCAGGCGGAAAAACTGGGTGTCACTGCCTATCTGACCAAACCCTTCAATTTGACAGAGCTGCAGGCTGTAATCCAGAAAGCGCTAAAGTAATATCCATCGCCATCCGAATTGCTAAGTAGTGATTGCCTTATGGAAGGAGTGCTATGTCGGAAGAGAGCTACCCTAAAATAGTCGAGCAAAAGGA
Organism: uncultured Ignavibacteria bacterium; assembly: GCA_964399055.1. Lineage (GTDB taxonomy): Bacteria > Zixibacteria > MSB-5A5 > DSPP01 > RBG-1 > CAYNPJ01. The sequence continues at coordinate 1,073,212 of CAYNPJ010000001.1, read as the reverse complement.
GAATCTCTTAAACCGCTATAAGCGCATCTCTGCCATGTATAAGACCATCTTGGACTTGGCCTCCAAGATTCTGTATGAAATAGAGACTGGAGGATCGGAAAAATTGGTCTCAGCGCTTATTGACGAAAAGTTGCGCGTGGCAGAAAAAATAAGAAACGAAACCGAAGGCCTCAATATTCATCCCCTGGGAACAGGTGAAACTGTCAATTCGAATACCATCCGAGAAGCCAAAGAGATTATATCTGATATCAAGATTATGTTAAGTGAATTATATGAAAAGGAAGAGAGAATTAACCAGCTGTCAAAGAGAAGGAGGCCCAAGCTAAGCTGAGTTTTTCTTGATTAGTGCCTTGGTTTAATATCCCGCCCGAAATTAATATCAAGAATTATTACTACTAACACGTTGCCCTGCAATAAATTACTTGACTTAATCGACCTTTAGTTTTAACTTGACTTAAGTCAAGTTCCATAAAAATCTAAACCATTTACTATGCCATGCTCTCAGTGTTACAATTGGGAGCGGAGCAAAAATTTATTTTAAAGTTTGATAAGGAGGTGAGGGTTAAGAATCAGTTTTACCGCCATAAAAGCAACATGTTAATAAATTTAAAATTTCCACCCTAAGCCCTGTTAAGGGGGTGAAATAGATGATATTAAATAGTAAGAATGCTTTCAAATTCTCAGTGCTGCTGGCGGGCCTTGCGGTGCTCTTTTTATTCCAGGCTAATCCGGTCTTGTCTGCTGCAGATAACCAGAGCCCCTGGGGAACTAAGGATTATGCGCCCCAGCCTAAACCACAAGGGGATTTCAAACCAGTCCAGCCGGGTCGGACTGCCATTCCCCAAGACGCCTGTGATGTTGACCACAATGGCCCAGCCTGGACCTGTTTGACCGGCATGCCTTATCCTATTACTCTATTCGAGTACAAAAATCCCGCGCTGGTACCCGGTTGCGGTCCGCCTGTATATCCTTTCCAGGTACTGGGAACTGTAATTGAGCTCTGTAATCCCAGCGACTTTGTCTGTCACTTTGTTGCGGTTCCTCAGATTTATGAGGCTGACCTCGCTGACCCGAATTGCCCTGTTCCCGGAAACCTCCTGTGCGAAGGAGTTCCCATCGAGGTGGGGCTGCCTCCTACCGGAGGACAATGTCTGCCAATTGAATACTGGTTCGAGGATACCTGTTGTGTTTACGGACCATACTTTGCCGCCTGGAATTTCATATTCATCGAGCCGTGCGGCCTAGGACCCTGCGTAGACGAGGTTTGCGACACTTGCTATAGTTGGCAGAGAGACCCGACTGGTATGTTGTGGGAGAGTTGTAGCTCAGGATTTCCGGGTAACTGGAGAATCTCCTCCTGGGGTCTTTCAGAATTGCAGAACAATTGCCCAGGAGGGCTTCCGCTTAAGAATCACTTCAAGACCTGGAGAGTAGAGCCATCGCCGTTGCCCGTAGAAATCAGGGTCTTGGTCCTGGACCAGTTTCAGCACCAGTTCAGAGACGACACCCTTAGTCTGGCCGACCTGGAGTTTCTATCCAACCCGGTCTTCAAGACAACCATTGAAGGGGACGTGTACCCGATTATACGCCCGGATGACCATCTGAACTGGTACCGGACTTCCGGGTATACCTTGATTGAGGTGGAATACGTGAACCAGTTTGAGTCCACTACCGTGGTCATCGACTCAGTGGCTTACCTGCTAGTTCCTGCCCAAAAACTAGAGCCCATACCCCATCCTCCGCCTGAAAGTCTGGACCACTACAAGTGTTATCGCATCCAGGAGCCGGTGGCACTGGGCAAGCCGCTCATGCTGGTAGACCAATTCGACCAAATTATGGCTCAACCTGAACTTATAGACCTGATAGAGCAGGCTTACTTCTGTACTCCCTGCCAGAAGAATGGTGAGCCGGTTTATGACACCATCACCCACTACCTGGCCTACCATATCATGCCTCCCACACTAACCCAGCTTCCAGCCGTGACCATCGACCAATTCGGAGAACATGTTACGCTGGCCTTCCAGAGTGAAATGCTCTTGGCTCCTACTAAGAAGACAAGGTGGATATCGCTGTGTGTGGCTATCCCTGGTGATGCCAATGCCAGCGGAACCCTCACCTTGGCTGACATCATCGCAGCCGTAAATTATGTCTTCAACAAGCCTGGCTGGCCTCCTTGTCCGTCCGCCAGTGTCTTGTGCTGGCTTTCCGATTTGCTCTGTCGGGGAGATTGGAACGCCAGTGGCAACGTTACCCTGGCAGACGTAATCTGGGGAGTCAATTACATCTTCAACAAACCTGGAGGACCCTGGCTGCCGTTACCGAGCGGCACCTGCTGTCAGCCTGTGCCATAAAAATATAAGGACAACTCTTGCTTGGCTGGAGAAGGCACGGTTCAATGCCGTGCCTTCTTGTTTGCGGGTCGACTGCTACTGAAAAAACCTTCTCCTTTTTAGACCCGGCCCGGCGATTTTTCATTTGCATAACTTTTATCTTGGGTTATATTCTACAAAAATATGAGAGGGGATATGGAGGAGAAGAAGGTTATAAAGGAAGCGGACTCAAGCGAGCCGGAAATAAGTGAACGGGTCCGGGAAGTTAGAGCCAAGCTGGAGAAATCCTACCAGCAACTGGAAAGAAATTTCCAGGAAGTGAGCCAGACTGTAAACTCAGTAGAATCCAAGAGTATTGGGGGAGAAAAAGAGCTGACTGCCCGCCTCCGTACGCTCGAAGCCGAACTTGCTCATCTTAAATCTTTAGCCTCGGTAGGGGAAACTGTTGGTTTGGTGATTCACGCCCTGCGCAACCAATTGGGCGGAATAATCGGCTTCGCCGACCTCTTGGAGCGGGACTTATCCGGAGATGAAAGACATAAGAAATACGTGCAGAAGATTAATGAAGGGCTGCAGGACCTTCTCAAGACGGTAAATAATCTCTTAGACTACACCCGGCCCGACAAACTCAACCTGCAGGAAGTCAAGGTCACTGAGGTTTTGGAAAAAGTCCTGGGCTTATTCGAGATGGAATTAAAGCACGGCCAGAAGCAGGTTAAAATTCAGAAAGATTATCTCAAATCAGAGCTCTCTGTCAGGCTTGACCCGGAAAAATTTCAGCACGTAGTCTTAAATCTTCTGCAGAATGCTTCTCAGTCTCTAGGTGAGAATGGGAGCATAACTGTGGTTTTGGACACAATCTCCTTAAAAGGACACAGCTACATTCATCTGAGGGTAAGGGACAATGGCTCAGGCATTCCCGCAGAGAGTTTGAAAAAGGTCTTCACTCCATTCTTTACTTCCAAGACAGGCGGGACTGGCCTGGGTTTAGCTGCGGTGAAAAAGATTGTGGAAGCTCATAGGGGAGAGGTGAAGGTCAAGTCAGAAATAGGGAAGGGAACTGAGGTGGAAGTCTGGATACCGAGGGAGTGAAGGCAGAGGTAAGATATAGGAGGTGTGTGGTGAAAAGAATCGTAGTTGCAACAGCAATTGCAATAATTATAGCGGCTTTCCAGTTTTGTCAGGGGCAACCCTATCCTTTTGCTGGGAAAACAAGCGTAGTAGTGGAAGCAAGCCTCATGGACTACCAGGGTGAGGGGAATATGTATCGCCTTAGCTTTTATAAAGGATTTTTCAGGAGCATTCACCCCCTGGATTTGTTTGAATTCGGTCTAGGGCTACAGTACTTCAAAAAAGATCCAGGTAGCACACCTTGGTTTACTGATATGTTGGAACCAGTGGTGCTGGATAGGGATAGGCTGATAGACTATTTTCTCTTCGGCGGTGCCCGAATCAATCTCCCTGCTTTCACATTCCTCAGGTTTTATCTAGGAACCCGTGTGGGTTTACACTTTATTGATCGAGACTACTATTGGCATAGTGGAGGCTATACCTACAGAGAAGATTACAGTTATCGTGGAAAGGGAATTGACTTGTATGCTGGAATAAAACTGGGCGTCTTGAAGTTCCCCGTTGGTCTGCAGCTTGAAGGCGGTGGCTCACGCATTGAAGCCAAATACAAGGGTTATGATAGCGGTTCCTATGTGTCACTGGGAATCTACTTGGAGTACTGAGCTGGCAGGATGCGGAATAGAGGAGCTTGAGTGCAACATAAAATCTTGGTAGTCGAAGACGACGCCTTGATGCAGGATTTCCTCAAAGAGACCCTCTCCCGTCTGGAGCTGGCGGTCGAATCTGCCTGTACCGGCGAAGAAGCCCTCCAGAAAATCGAATCTGCCAGCTATGACGTGATTCTCTCGGATTTGAGAATGCCCTCCTTAAGCGGCATCGACGTGCTTAAAGCCGCCAAGTCCCATCAGCCTGAAAGCAAAGTGGTGATGATGACCGCCTACGGAACAGTGGAAAGCGCGGTAGAGGCGATGAAATTGGGCGCCTTTGACTATGTGACCAAGCCCATTTCCGCTGACGAAGTCGAGCTGGTCATAAAGCGCGCCCTGGAATTCAAGAAACTCCAGTTTGAGAACAAACAGTTGCGCAGCGAAGTGGCCGGCAAATATCGCTTTGACAACATCGTGGGCAAATCCCCTTTAATGCAGAAAGTCTTCCAGCAGATAGAAGTTGTAGCTCAGAGCAACAGCACTGTGCTGATAACCGGCGAGACCGGCACCGGCAAAGAGATTGTGGCCAAGGCTATTCATTATAACTCGGCACGTAAAGATTTCCCCTTTATTTCGATTAACTGCGCCGCCATTCCTGAGGGCTTGATTGAGTCTGAACTTTTTGGGCATGAAAAAGGAGCCTTCACCGGAGCAATCAAGACCAATCTGGGGAGATTCGAGTTGGCTCATGGCGGCACTATGCTCTTGGATGAAATTTCAGAGACCTCGCCGGCCCTGCAAGCCAAGTTGTTGAGGGTTTTACAAGAGAAGCAATTTGAGAGACTGGGTTCAGGGACCGCCATTCAGGTGGATGTCCGGGTCATTACCACCAGCAACCGAGACATGCGAGAACAGGTGAAATCCGGCAAGTTCCGGGAAGACCTGTTCTATCGGCTGAATGTCCTGCCGGTACATATGCCCCCTCTGAGGGAGAGAAAGGAAGACATCCCCCTTTTGCTGGATTTCTTTTTGGAGAGATACAATCGACAGGCTGGCAAACAAGTTGAAAAAGTGGACGAGAAGGCCCTGGAAATATTGATGAATTACCATTGGCCCGGCAACGTCCGGGAATTGGAGAACTACGTGGAGAGGGCCGTGGTAGTTTCTAAGAAAAATGTCTTGACTGCCTCGGATTTTCCCAAGGAATTAATTTACCCTCCTGGTGAGCGAGGCGAAGAGGGTAGCGAAACAAGCCTAGCTCAGGCTGAGAAAAATCTGATACTGAAGACCCTGCGGGAATCCAATGACAACCGCACCAAGGCGGCTGAGAAACTCGGCATCACCACCCGCACCCTCCGCAACAAGCTCAAAGAATACGGCATGAAATGAGCACCCAAGATGACTCTTGTGGTTCCGCAGAAGGTTAATAAAGCCGTATCACTTTTTCTTTATCTTATCCTAATTTTTAACTTCTTCTTAACTCAAGGCTGTAAACGCAAAAAACCCGATGAGATTTTACTGGTCAAAAACTTGATCACCCGCTGGGAGAATGGAGTCATTTTAAACTACCCGGACAGTCTCCAGGCTCTCTTTTCGCAGAAAAAGGATTTGTGGGTGAAAACCCCCGAGGAAATGACCAATTTCGTCTTCAATTCAGGGATTCAAGACATCCGTGTGGCTGGCCGGAGTATTAGAATCTACCGTGAAGAAGGGAAAGTCCAGTCCGCTCAGGCAGATGTGGCTCTCTCCGGGAATAAAGTTGTGGGCGACTCATTACAGGCCTGGCAGGGGAAACTCCATCTCCTCTTGCGCAAGCATAAAGGCCAGTGGGGAATTGTTGACTATAAATTCGAGTGATACGGCTAATTAGATTCTCTGTAGACAACTACTTCGCGTAAATTTCATGAAGTCCTCCAATTCTGGAAAGAAAGAATTCATCCGCCAAATCTTCTCCGAGATTACCCCGCAGTACGACCGGTTGAATCGGCTGATGAGCTTCTCTTTGGACCAGAAGTGGAGAAAAAGAGTGGCCAAAAATCTGGTCCAGGAAAGATTAGTAGTCGACCTCTGTGCCGGCACCGGGGACATGAGCCTAGCCCTGCTGGAAAATATAGAATTCCAGGGCAAAATTGTGCTGGTAGATTTTAATCAGGATATGCTCAAGCTCGCGGAGCAGAAAATAAACAAAGCCGGTTATGGTTCCAGAGTGATTTATGAGGTGGCCGATGTAGAAAACCTCCCTTATCCTGAGAGTCACTTTGACGGCGCCCTGCAAGGCTTTGCCTTGAGAAACCTAGAGAGCCTTGACCGATTCTTTGCGGAAACTTTGAGGGTGTTGAAGCCCGGGAAGAAAGCATTCTTCTTGGAAATCGCCCACCCTCAGAATAGAACTTTTCAAAAACTCTTTTATTTTTATTTTTACAATCTTTTGCCTCATATAACCACCATTGTAACCGGCAACGGACAGGCTTACCGCTGGCTCCCCCGGTCATTGAAAGAATTTCCCTTACAGGATTCTGTAGTTGAGATTATGCGCAAGGCTGGCTTTAATAACGCAATCTATGAAAATATGGCTGGCGGAATGGTCGCCTGCTACCGGGGGTGTAAATAGGTTATGCTCGAATTGAGACATAATTTTGACCCAGACTTAGTCAAAATTACCGATTTCATTCGCCAGGCGTTAAATCAGGTCCCCTCCCATCTGGAAATCGACTATGAATCAGAGGAAATCGAGACGCTGGTCTTAGAGCGAGAATTGGAGCAACTCAAATTTGTTCCGATTACACCAACCGAGTTCAGCCGAAAAGTGGCCAGCGTGGATGGCGGCTCAGCATTAATTCTTTCCGGTCGCTCTTTTTTGATAGGCGCCTATAGAGCAGGTTTTACTATTTTCCAGAACGGAAAACGCCTAACAGAACTTGCAGAACCCCTCCAGTTTTCGATAATCACCCGAACCAACAAGGAAGAGCTCCACTCCCAGGCTTATCAGGAGCTAACCGGCCAGAGGCCCAGCCAGACTCCGGAGATGGACAAAATTTTAGATCGCTTGCGTCTTTTTGCCGAATGGAAAATGACGGACCGATTGCTGGACCAATTACAAAGAGGAGACCTCCTGCTTCTGGACGGCTCCTTGCGCGCCACCGTAGCCATTCCAGACAATTATTTGGAGGAAATAACTGAAAAAGCAATCCAGAAAGGAATCGTATTGACCGGAGTGAGCAAGAGCACCACTCTCTACTGGGGAGACAAATCGCCTTTGATACCTGTACTGGTTAAACGAGCGCAAGAAAAGGGAATGAAGCTGCCTTGGTTCTGCAAGATTGGAGATTTAAAAAGAGAATTGCAGCAGTCGCACTGGTTCGGAACGGTCTTTGTGGCCAAGTTTAGGCAGGCTTCTGATTTTGCGTTCCGTGTGGACGTGAATCGATTGGAGGAAAGGAAAGAAGAAGAGATTTTTTCTTTTCTATCTGAGCTATCCTCTGACCCGGCTTTTTCCGGCTATCCCTATCCTCTGGCCGCCTCGCATAATCTAGTCAGAATCAGCCCGGTGGAAATAGAAGATATTCGTTACGCCTTGCAGAGGAAGGCAATGCAGAACGGGATATCAGGATCTGACTGGGACTTGCTTTTTAAGGACTTTCACCTGATTTTGAATGCAGATTTGAATCGCTGACCTATGGACTATCAAGGACGAATCTTCGGCAAGAGCATCACCGAGCTCTATTTCCGCACCTTTTACGAGACCGACCTGCACCTGGGTGATATCCTGGTAGCATTTGATGAACAGCGCCAGCTAACCTTTTATCTCCGGGTAGTAGAGGTTTCTTACGGCACTGAGTCCTCTGACCCTAACTGGCCTGAGCGCACTGCCGGCAACATGATGCTTCTGGACCGGCAGAACGAGAGCTATCAACTGCAGGAAAAAGAGCGCCGGCTTTATAAAGTTGGGAAGTGCGTCCCCTTAGGCTACATTAAGAATAACTCTTTCAGGAAACCCAAGACCATCCCGGAACACTTTTCCAAAATTTCTGAGCCGTCCCCTAAAGATTTTGAATTTCTCAAGAATTATATGGGAGACGTGGAAATCGGCAATCTCCGCTCCGGCGAAAAGGTCTTGGATTTTACGGTCGGCCTGCAAGGAGAGATGTTTCCTTATCACCTCGGTATTTTCGCCACCACCGGAATGGGGAAGTCCAATCTGATGAAGGTGCTGGCTGCCTCAACGATGGAAAGTGGCAGATATGCAATGCTAATCTTAGACCCGCATGGAGAATATTATGACGGCGGGGGAGAGCGGGCCAAAAGAGGCGCTCGTGGCCTGATTGACCATCCCTTGGCTCAAGAGCGCTTAAGAGTCTATAGCTCCAGAAAATTGCCAGGACCGCATAACTTCTTGAGAATTTCTCCCAGGGAGATTGAAATCAAAGACATCCGCCACATCTATGGCTTCACTCAGCCCCAGATTGAGGCCTTGTATGCTTTATCTTACCATTATAAAGATAAATGGCTGGAATCCGTGGCCAAATCAGGTCTGCCGGAGTTAATGCTTCTTTTTCCAAACCGAAGCTATTTTGAATCCACATTAGCAGTAATTCAGCGCCGGGCTGACCAGATTATGCGTCTGCCCTTTATTCATCAGGACCCACACTTATCCATTACCAATAATATCATTCAGGACCTCAATTCAGGGAAGACGGTTCTGGTAGATACTTCCAATATGTCCGAACAGGAAGAGCTTCTCATTTCAGCGGTCTTGGCCCGAGCGGTCTTCAATCACAATAAGAGCAAGTATCAAAATCCGGATGAATTTGCCAAAATTCTGCCTGCCTTAATAGTGATGGAGGAAGCCCAGCGTGTCCTTTCTCAGCGTGGCGAATCTGACATTAACATCTTTGCTCAAATCTCACGGGAAGGCAGGAAATTCAAAACCGGCTTATGCGCCATTACGCAGCAGCCTAAACTTATCGATGAAGAGCTTCTATCTCAATTCAATACTCTCTTTATTCTGGGACTGGCAGACGAGCGCGACCGCACCATCGTAAAATCCTCGGCTAAACAGGATATATCCAATTTGATGGCCGAAATTCAGATGCTTGAAGCCGGCGAAGCTTTGGTAACATCTCCGGCCACCCCCTTTGCCATTCCGGTTAAAGTCCATCTGTACGAAGAATGGCTCAAAACCCGTCCGGTTAAATCTGACGCCAGGAAAGTAAAACTGGAAGTAGACGAAAAGTTTTACAGTTAATTCCCTTCGAATTAAAGGACTCCTAGCAATCAACTCCTATTGACAGTTACATCTTATCTTGCATTATTCCTCTGGATGTATCAAACTAGAAAAACATTATTTCTGTTACTTCTTTTGATACCCAATTACCCTCCCCTAGAGGGGAGGGTTAGGGTGGGGTCAGTCTAAGATGAAATTCATCCACATCTCTGACACCCACCTGGGCGCCGCCACCTTAGGAAGAAAACTTTCGCCCTCCGGAGTCAGTCAGCGCGAAGAGGACATCTGCAACGTATTCGCCCTGGCCATTGACAGAATTCTCGAATTAAAACCCGATTTCGCACTTCACGGCGGCGACCTGTTCCACTCCGTCCGCCCTAGCAACCGTATCATAGACTTTGCCATCCGTCAGTTCCTCAAACTATCTCAGGCAGAGATTCCCACTGTAATAATCTCCGGCAATCACGACTCCCCTAAACAGAGAGCCTTAGGCTCGATTTATTCCATCTTTGAGGTCTTTCCCCACATTTATCCAGTCTACAAGGGAAGATATGAGTTAAAAGAAGTGCAGTGCGCCAACCATTCTGAGAAGGCATTCATTCACTGCATTCCCCATTGTTTGACCGATGAACTGTTCCAGGAAGAATTAGGTCGGGTCAGGATTTCTGACTCAAAAGCAGTGAATATCCTGATGTTGCACGGCGTGGTCTCCGGCATTCCTGAATTCAGTATGGGAGAATTTGCCGAGCAGATGATTCCTGACTCTTATTTCGGAATGGGTTTCGATTACGTGGCTTTAGGCCATTATCACAAATTCACCCGGGTTCAGGAGCGGGTTTATTATGCCGGCTCCACCGAGAGAATTTCTTTCAACGAGATGGGCCAGGATAAAGGCTTTCTTGAGATTGAGCTTTCCAAAGATAATACAGCGCTGGCAAATTTAACGACAAAGTTTCATCCTGTTCCGGCCCGGGAGATGATTGATTTGCCTTTACTGGATGCTTCCGGCCTCGACCAAAATCAGATTGAGGAACAGTTACAGAAAAGATTTTTCATTCCTGACCTGGAAGAGAAAATCATCCGCCTGAAAATAGTTAATCTGCCGGAACATTTATATCACCTGCTTCCTTTCAAGAAAATGACCCAATGGAAGAATAAAGCCTTCTTTTGCGATTTGAGAATCGAAGTAATTCAGGAATCCGGCGAAGTTTCAGCCAAGTCAGCCAACATTGGCAAGCTCAATGAAGAATTCCTGGAATATATTAAATCCGTGCCGGTCGAGGGGATAGACAAAAACCAGCTGTCTGAACTGGGGTTAACTTACATAAATCAGGTATTAGCAGAAGTTGAGTGAGTTAGCCTGTTTACTTAAAGTTTTACTTTAAATATTTGTGCACTTAGTCAGATTAGAGCTCGCCAACTACCGCCGCTTTGAAGAGGCGGTCGTAGAATTCCCGGATGGAGTAATCGGTATAATCGGTAACAACGGGGCTGGGAAAACCTCTCTGGTCGAAGCGATTGCCTGGGTCCTCTATGGAAATGACATGGCCCGCAGCTCTAAAGAGGAGATTAAAAGATTAGGAGCCTCAGCTACCGAAGCCTGCCGGGTCATCTTGGACTTTGAAATGCACGGGGATAGTTACCGGGTGGTGCGGGAGTTAAAGGGAGCATCTAATACTGCTGATGCCGCTTTTTTTGTGAATGCCAGGCCTCAAGCCCGGGGTGTTACCGCAGTCTCAGAGCTAATTGACCAGACCCTGGGTATGGATTGGAAATCCTTTCTGGTCAGCTTTTTTGCCCGGCAGAGGGAGCTGAATGCCTTGACTGAATTTCAGCCTGCCAAAAGGATAGAAGTCCTCTCACGACTCCTGGGGATTGAGAGAATCGAATTGGCCATCAAGAAACTGCGCCAGGACAAAAGGGACTGTCAGACCAAACTAGAGACCACTCGCGGCTTTGTGGTCGATACCAATCTGATTCAGCAACAGATTCATCTCAAGCAGAATGAAAAATCTGCTCTTTCCCGACAAATCGAGGAGCAAGAGTTACAACTTAAGGTTGCCAGAACCGAACTGACCCGGTTGGAAAAGGAATTTAATCTTCTAAAGTCCAAGAGAGAAAATTTCCAGCGTCTACAAAAGGAGTGGGAGGTAAAGCAATCTCAAGTTAAACTCACCGAAGAACAGATTGCTACTCTGCAGACTGAAAAAGAGCAAATTCTGCAGTTGATTCCTTTACAGGAAGAGCTTAAGCCCTTTCTGGAGAAGCACAGCCAGTTGATAAATGAAATCGTGGAACAGGAAAAATTGAAACAAAAGGCGGCCACCCGCAAAAGCCTTGCTGAACAAATTCAAGCTCATGAAAGACTTTTAGAGCAAGACCGGCGAAGACTTTCCGGGTTAGAAAATGAACTTGCTCTAAAGCCTCAGATTGAATCAGAGTTCCAGGCTAACTCGGAGCAATTGAATCGTCTGGAGCAGCAGTTCAACTCAGCTCAAACGGAGTACAATCATATTTCCGCCGAAGAACAATCCCTATCGGACCAGATCAAAAAACTCCAGCTTCAGCTTGAAGGCGTTGAAAAATTGGGGCCGGAATCTGTTTGTGACCGATGCCTAAGGCCCTTGGGTCCGGATTTTGACCGAATCAAAACGCACATTCGGGAAGAAAAGGATAAGCTTGCAGTCCAGTTAAACCATGCTCAAGCCGGCAAAGAAACGGTCCGGCAAACCGCACAGAAACTTAAAGCCGACCAGGAACAGTCGCAGAAGAATAAGGAAGAATTGCAGGGCAAATTACTGCAATTAGAGCAGAGCCAGAAAGAGAAAACCGGTCTGGAATCCAGAATCTCCGAGAGTCAGAAAAACCTCCAGAATTTTCAGAGGGCTTATCACGAATTGGGGACTCTGACCTATGAACCTGAGCGGCACCAAAGATTGCAGCAGGAATTGCACCAGGCTGAACAAAAACAGCGAGAATATCTACAGATCTCAGAGAGAGTAAAGGCCCTGCCTCAGATTGATAAAAAGCTTCAGGAGGCAGCCCTCAAACTTAATTCTCTTCAAGCTGAAATTGACGGCCTGCTGAGTTCACTCGCTCAATTAGATTATAATCCAGAATTATTTTCAAACCAGGAGCGCCAGTTAGAAGAGCAAAGACAAAAAGCTCATCAGGTTGAGCTAAATTTGAAAGACTTGCATTATTCAGAATTGGCACTGAACCAGCAAATTCAGCATTTGGAACAGAAAATTGCCGAAAGTCAACTGGTGCAGAAACAAATTAAGGAATTGGAAGAGCAAAGCAAAAATCTGGAGAAATTAGACCTTCTGCTGGCTAATTTTAAGATTTATCTTATAGGCAGAATCAGGCCGGCACTTTCGTCTCTGACCAAGAATCTCTTTGCTGAAATGACTGATGGCAAATACAGCGACCTGGAGTTGGATGAAGATTATGAAATTTACGTGTATGACAACGGACAGAAATTCGGCCTAGAGCGCTTTTCCGGAGGGGAAAAAGATTTAGCCAATCTCTGCCTGCGGTTAGGCATCTCGCTTTTGATTACTCAGTCAGCCGGTACCGAGTTCTCTTTTATCGTTTTAGACGAGATTTTCGGCTCCCAGGACCAGCAGCGCAAGGAGAATATTTTAAAAGCCCTGGGGAACTTGCGCAACCGCTTCTGCCAGATTTTGTTGATTACTCACATTGACGACATCAAAGACCAGGTGGAAGTCCTTTTGAACGTGACCGAGAACCAGGACGGCACCAGCCGGGTGGAGACAAGTCTGGCTTATGATTAAATTTTCACTTCCTGTTCTGAAACATTCCAGGCTAAGTCTGACCCTGTTTTGCCTACTGTGTCTATCCTGTACTCCCCGAGTGGCAGATGATAATTATCTGGTGGTTAGAGTACTTGATGGCGACACAATCGAGCTGGCTAATGGTGAAAAACTCCGCTACATCGGCATCGACACCCCGGAGAAGTCTGACCCGTACTACGAGGAAGCCAAGGAGTTCAACCGAAAATTGGTGGAAGGAAGGCGCATCCGAATTGAATTCGATGTTCAAAAAAGGGACAAATATGACCGCTTGTTAGGGTACGTCTACGTCAGCGATACTTTTGTCAATGCTGAGCTGCTTAAAGAAGGACTGGCCGTGCTCTATACCTATCCCCCCAACGTGAAATATGTGGACTATTTCACCGAAGTTCAGAAGGAGGCCCGCCAGCACAAAAGAGGCTTCTGGTCGCAGATTAAAGACCAGGAGGAGTCCTATCTGGCCGTAAAAGGCTCTAAACGCTTTCACCGCCCGGATTGTCGTGCAATAAAAGATACCCCGCCCCAGAAACTTCTTAAGTTCAACAGCCGGGACCAGGCTCTGGATAAAGGTTATTCCCCCTGCCGGCGCTGTAAGCCTTAATCTCATCATTCTCGAGTCAACGCTCTCAGCCATTGCCCGGCCTTCTGGTTTGGGTTTAAAAGCCTCAAATTTCCTGCGCAAAATTAGTTCACTCTTTTTTGTCTCAAAAATGGCCTGAGCCATTCACTAGTCTGGGTTTCTGCCGATATGTGTAGGGATAATTTTTCACTGAAATTTTCAGGCAGAAAGGGGTGAAGATGGAGTCCATACTGATAGTGGAAGACACCGATTCCATGCGGCAGATGCTGGCCAAGACTTTCCAGGCCGAAGGCTACCAGATTGAGACGGTCACCAATGGCAACTCTGCTATCCAGGCCCTCTCCAGCCGCAAATTCGACCTGATTATAACCGACTTGAAATTAAACGACATTGACGGAGTAGAAGTTCTCGCCGCGGCCAAGGATTTGGACACACAGACCCAGGTGATTGTGATGACTGCCTACGGCTCGATTGAAACTGCGGTAGAGGCCATGAAGCAGGGGGCCTATGACTTCATCACCAAGCCCTTTGACCCGGAGCGACTCTTGGTTCAGGCCAAAAAAGCGCTGGAAAATCGACGCCTGGCCAGTCAGAATTCTCTGCTTAAAGAAGTTTTAGCCTCCAACCACCAGTTTCAGGAGATAATCGGTACCAGCCCCAAGATGAAAGAGGCCATCAGCCTGGTTCAGAAGGTCGCCCCTTCGGATACTACGGTGTTGCTGTTGGGGGAATCCGGCACCGGCAAAGAGCTTTTTGCCCGGGCCATTCACCATCTCAGTCCGCGCCAGGACAATCCCTATATTGCCATTAACTGCGCTGCCATCCCCAGAGAGCTCCTGGAGAATGAACTCTTCGGTTCGGAAAAAGGGGCTTTCACCGGCGCTTATACTAAGAAGTTAGGAAAATTCGAGCTGGCCGAGGAGGGGACTATTTTCTTGGATGAAATCGGCGATATGGACATTGGTTTACAGGCAAAAATTCTGCGGGTGCTTCAGGAAAAGCAGATTGAACGCCTGGGTGGCGCCAAAACCATCAATGTCGACGTGCGGATGCTGGCCGCTTCCAACATTGACTTGAAAGAAGCCTGCGACGCCAGGCATTTCCGCCCGGATTTGTACTACCGTTTATCGGTCTTTCCGATTCGGATTCCTCCTTTGCGGGAGAGGCGCGAAGACATACCGGCCTTGGCCGAGCATTTTATCAAACGTTTCTGCCAGGAGCTAAACAAACCTTTGCAGAAGCTCAGCTCAGATGCTCTCTCTTTATTAGAGAAATACCACTGGCCCGGCAATGTGCGGGAGTTAGAGAATACCATTGAGCGGGCAGTGATTCTGTGTGAAGGCAAAAGAATCACTCCGGCTCATCTGGCTGTGAGAATACCTACTACTGCGGAAATAAGATTAAGGGAAGGGGCTGGCTTGAAAGAAGTGGGCCAGTATGCTCAGTCCGAAGCCGAGCGGTCGCTGATTGTGCGGGTGCTGGAGCAGACCCGGGGGAACAAGAGGAAGACCGCGGACATTCTGAAGATTGATTATACGACTCTGTTTGACAAGATGAAGAAGTATCAGATAGAGTATTAAATAGTCATCGTCAAATTCTCACGCAGCGCCAAAGTGGTGCTGCGTTTTTTTTATTTCACGCATAACTTGATTTTTTCCTTAAACTCTCCGATAATCCCAATGTCAGATATTCAAAATGAAAGGAGCGCTATCCATGCGATTGGCCAAGTACCTTATATTCATTTTCCCGGCCATACTTCTTCTGTTATGGTCCGGCTGCGGTAAGAAAATCACCAACGCCAATCTACAAACCGGAGATTTGGCTGACCCGGCTTTCTTAGAAGTCAATGAAGTGATGCAGGAAGGCAGCGAAAACTCTCAGGATGCTATTTTCGAGGGTTTCGATGCCGCTTTCAATTACCTCTTTGGCGGCTCGCCTCTGTCAACCTCCACTGCCGACACTATTATCTACGCCTATGAGAACGGCTGGCATCATTTAATTGTCGACTATTTGGATGATACCACCGGCAACACCTATTATCTGGATGATAGCGTGCAGATAAAAGACACCTTGGGTATCGCTCAGCAGTTCCCGGATACAAATAACATTGGCTCCGTCGAAGTGCGGGTGAAGCGCTATGTACATATCGCCGCCTATGACCCATTTGAAGATTTTCAGTTCAAAGGGGATGATACCGTGCTGGCTTCTGCCAGTTTTGTAGTCAATTCTGGTGACTCGACTGCCACCTTCAACGGTCTGGCCAATGAATGGGCTAAAGGCACCTTTATGCACCCGGATTCGGCGGTGGAATGCAGTCTGGACCTGGCTCTGCTTCATGTTGTGGATGACGTGATTATACCGATTGATACTGGCGACTGTCCGATTTCCGGCACAATCTCCGCCTCCGGGGATGTAAATATTGTCTGCCCCTTCAGCACCGACACAATCAGAGTGAGCGGCTCCTGGACCAGAATTATCAACATCGGTCAGAACAGCGTAACCATCATCTGCCGGAACAATACCACTCAGTGGATTTTAATCATTCCCAAGTCTCAATTCTGTGACAACAGCCCGCCTGTCGCTCTGGACCTAATACCGGGCCGCTTCCAGAATTAGACGGATTTACCTTAAAAAAAGGACAGCCTCGGCTGTCCTTTTTTGTTTCTGCCTGTTGGTTTTGCGTAAATTTATTGTTGAGTGGAAGCGGAACGCGGCAATTCGGTTGACATTTCCTTCCTGTATATTATTTTGATTTTGATTTAACACCGGCGGCTTAGCCAAGTGGTAAGGCAGCGGTCTGCAAAACCGCGATTCTCCGGTTCGAATCCGGAAGCCGCCTGTTTATTTTTGTTTTCTGCAGATTTTACTTGACTTAGCGACCGGAGTTATGTAGCTTTTTTTAGTGAATTTTATCACAAACTAAAAAACTTAAACCAAGGAGGCGGGATGAGAAAAGTTTTAGGTTTGTGCCTGGCGCTGGTACTGGCAGTCCTCACTAATTTTTCCCCGGCAGAAGACAACGGAGTCAAGATTTTCGGCGACTTGGCCTTCCGCTATCACGGCCACTATAATGTGGACACTACCTTTCTTAATAATCTGGAGATGAAATTCCGCCTGGGGGCAAGCAAACAAATCAACGAGAGGATTACTGCTTATCTGCGCTTTGAGACGGGTGGTCAGAACGCTCCGGCCGGCACCTGGCCCACTATGGGGGACAGGTTAAACAAAACTTCCTTTTTGCTCAACCGGGCTTATCTGGACTATAACGCAAACTGCGGTATCGATTTTATAATGGGGAAATTCGACAACTATTTCATCGCACCCGTATACGGCGTCGGAGCCACAGAGCTGATTTTTGACGCAGATGTCCCTTTTACCGGCGCGGCCCTGGCCTGGAACCAGGTTCAGGACGGGGAGTGGACTGAAGGCCCACGGGTCATGGCGGTTTATAATTCCCTGACCTTCCGCTATTCTGCCAATTCAGTCAATACCTCGGCTTATTCCATCGGGGGGCAGTTAGCTTATAAGTTTCCCTTCGGCCTAACCGCCAGTCTGGGAGACCTCTTCTTCAATGAGGAAGGGTTTCCCGAATTCATCTCCGGAATATCAGGCATGACGACTAATTCCCCTGGCATGGACGAATTCAACTTGTTTAACCTGACTGCCAGATATGAAACCGAGGTGGTAGAAAAACCCCTGTCCGTTCTGGGGGATTGGGTAGTGAATACCAAAGCCGACTCTCTGCGACACGGTATTTTGGGAGATTTAAGCTGGGGTTCGGTTAAAGAAAAGATGAACTGGCAACTGGGTCTCCGCTTTACTTGGATTCAGCAGGAGGCGGTCATCTCTCAGTTAAACGAAGACCAGTCCGGCACCAATCTGGTAGGCTTCATGCCCTGGTTCAAATACAGACCGCTGGAGAAGACTTTGATTTTTTTCACCCTCTATGTCACCGACATCGCCGACGGTCCGGACCAGCCTATCCGGTGGCGGCCTCGTCTTTATTATATAGTCAACTTCTAAAGTTGGAGGTGGTATGAGGACTAAGTACTTCTGGTTTTATTCATTGGCCAGTGTATCGCTACTGGCTCTAATCATTTTGGCTGCCCGGAATATCTTGGCCCAAGATGAATCCCTTCTCAACGCGTCCGCCGAGACTTCGGCTTGTCTGAAGTGCCACGGCAAGGAGGGCTACGGAGTAGGAATTGTGAAAATGTGGCAGGAGAGCAAGCATTATCCGGCCGGAATCGGCTGTTATGAATGTCATCAGGCCGACCCCAAGGAGATGGACGCCTTTGAGCATTACGGCAAGACTATTGCCACCATAGTCTCACCCAAGGACTGTTCCCAGTGCCATGAGAAGGAGGCCACTGAGTTTATGAACTCTCGTCACTCGCGAGGAACCGAATTCATCGGCTCATTGGACAACATTCTCGGTGAAATCGTGGAGGGTGCCGCCGCCGCTATTTCCGGCTGCCGGCAGTGCCATGGCAGCATTGTGACCGTGACTGAAAAAGGGAAGCTCGATCCGGCCACCTGGCCGAACTCCGGCATAGGCCGGGTAAATCCGGACGGTAGCAGAGGCTCCTGCTCTGCCTGTCATTCCCGGCATTCTTTTTCAGTGGCCCAGGCCAGACAGCCGGAGCCCTGTGGAAAATGCCATTTGGGGCCTGACCATCCTCAGATAGAGATTTATCAGGAGTCCAAGCATGGCATCAAATATGACAATTTCCAGCATCTGATGAATCTGGAAGCCGACTCCTGGGTAGTGGGGAAGGATTATTCCGCCGCTCCTACCTGCGCGACCTGCCATATGTCTGCCACCCCTAAACAGCCGGTGACCCATGACGTGGGGGAGAGGATTAGCTGGACTTTAAGACCGGCCATCTCCTTTAAACTGGAGAACTGGGAGAAGAAGCGCGCCAACATGAAAGAAGTCTGCAACCAGTGTCATGCCAAGGAGAGCACTGAAAACTTCTATGTTCAGTTTGACGAGGCCGTGGACTTGTGGAATGAAAAATTCGCCAAACCGGCCAAACAACTGATGGATTATTTTTATGAATCGGGCAAACTGACCAGAACTCCTTTTGATGAAAACATTGAGTGGACTTATTACGAGCTCTGGCACCATGAGGGGAGAAGAGCCCGGCATGGCGCTTCCATGCAGGGTCCGGATTTCACCCAGTGGCACGGTTTCTACGAAGTGGCCAAGCATTTCTACACTAAGTTCTTGCCGGAATGCGAAGAGATTCAAAAAGGAGTCAGCGACCAGATTCTGTCCTCCGAATTCCACAGCTGGAAGAAGGGCATGACCGAAGAGCAGAGAAAGAAAGTTCTGGAATTTTATAAGAAGAGATATGGACAATAATATTTAGAGCCAGGCTGGCAGTATTTCCAAAAAACAAGGGAGAGGTTAAAGCCTCTCCCTGCTTTTTTTGGATAAAATTGTCTAACAGGCCGGCGGCCCGTTCTTGAATATGTAGTTTACCAGATGCATGATATCCCCTAAAGTGACACTGCTGTCACAATTGACATCCCCGGCATCAAAGGGCACCGGCTCGGCTCCGGATTTGAATACGAAGTTGACCAGAAAAATAACGTCAGAAAGTGTCACCTTCTCGTCTCCGGTAAGATCTCCGGCAACCAATGAATAGCGCAGAGCCTTGAGCATGTCCGGCAGGCCGTGGCCGTAATTGTTGTCCGGAGTGGCTCTGTTTCCCACGCCTAACATGGCTTCTCTGATTTGCATGTTAGTCAATGTTGGCCGGGCTGACCATAAAAGAGCGGCACAACCTGCCAAAAGAGGGCAAGAGAACGATGTTCCGCTGCCGCTACCGTAGCTCAAAGTGGAGGCAACTGCCAGATAAGTGCTTACCCCGCGGGCCGCTAATTCCGGTTTTATTCTACCGTCAAAAGTAGGACCGCGGGAGGAGAAACTGGCCAGAACTCCATTAACGTCAACTGCGCCAGCGGCAATGATGCTGTCAGCGTCTGCCGGGGCTCCTATGCTCCCGGCGCTCGGTCCTGAATTCCCGGCTGAATTGACTACCAGAATCCCGTTAGCCGCAGCCATATCTGCTGCCTGTGTTGTAATGGCTACGTCTCCATTCATATTGCTGTAACCGTAACAGAAGCCGTCGTCGAAACAAGTGTATCCCAAGGAAGAAGAAATTATGTCTCCGCCGATAAAATCAACCCATTCCGCCGCAGCGGCCCAGTTGTCTTCTTCAGAAAGAGATTCAGCCGGTATCCATTCCGTCTTGGCTAAGAGAAAGGAAGCCTTATAAGCCGGCCCATAAAGAGTGCCGGAAGCTTCCCCTCCGGCCACTGACCAGGTGCTGGTGCCGTGGTTGTGCTGGTCACTGGGGTCCTGTCCGGTTTCATTCTGGGTATTGCTGTCGTTGAATATAAAATCGTACTCAGCTAAAACCCGGCTCTCGGCATAAGTCGTGGCAAAGGCTGGGTGGTCCTTCCTGAAGCCGGTATCAAACATTCCGATGATGATACCGCTTCCATCATGACCTAAGTCATGTACTGCCGGAACATTTAACTGGTTGAGCTGACTGAAAGAAGAGCCATAGCTTAAAGAATGCACTCCTGCGGGCTGTGTGACAGGAACTTGACTCTTGTTTGCGTCTTCACTAATCGGCTCTGGAACGACTTTGTGTTTTTTAACTATATCCACCTGTCTAACAAAAGGGAGAGCCGCTATCACGTCAATCTGTTCAGGCCGGACATAGAAGCTGGCCGCGTTCAGCCAGCGGGAAGGATGAGCTAATTTAGCTCCAGTGTTTTCAACTTGTTTGAGGTAATTCTGGCTGACCGGCAGATCATAGAAATCTATGGGGTTGGTCTTGACTTTCTGCTTGCGGGCTAAAGCCCTGGCAGGAAACTCAGTCATACGTTTCTGAACAGCCTTTGAATAACTTTGCTGGTCAAAAATCTCCTTATCAGTAAAATAGACCCAGATTTTGACTTCGTCCAAATTAGAGTGTATTGCTAAGTAATCAGTCAAAACCGGCGAAACTACAGGACTATTCTTAGCCGAGACCAATTGCGGTTTTTCGATTGTGCCGGCAAAACTCATCTTCTCAGCTATTAGAATTAAACTCATAGCCGCAATAGCCAGCCCTAACTTTTTCATCCATCCTCCTTTATAGTCTTTTCCTTCTCATCTAAACCTCTCTTCCCCAGGGCAAGTTCCAGCCTAAATCTATAGAAAAAGCTCTATCTGTCAATGCTTAATTTCGGTCGGTTTGTTATACAATTAAACGATTCGGAAACTTTGCTACCGCAGGGACAGACTAAAAAGATTTGCTCGCTATGGGAGACCCCCCATACTCTGTCGGGCTTACTCCTTCCTTTCCATATGATTAACTCTGCTCAGTGGTCTGCTCAAGATTTTCACATTTTATCTAATCCTCTAATTAGTCTACTCTTAGATGTCCTCAACTCTTCCTTTTCTTACTCAGGCACAGCAGTTGCGATTTCTCTCTCTGGAAAAATAGGATGCAAATTATGAAAAACCTAAAAAATATCAGAATCCAGTTGTGCCAAAGCCGAGGTGTCAGCTTAGTGGAGATTATGATAGCCTTATTAGTCTTCAGCGTGGGCCTGCTCCTCTTAGTCCCCTTGGGAGTATACAGCATCAATGCCAACCAGTGGTCTGACCGTACCACCCAGGCCACCTTCTTTGCTCAGGAAAAACTGGAAGAGCTTAAAAACGCCGACGTACTAAGTTCCGGACAGGATAGTGTATCCACCATGCAGAGGGTTTGGACTGTCCAGGCGCTTACTCCCAGTCTGAGTCAAATTAGTGTCCAGATAAACTGGAAAGATTTTGATAATCGCAGCCGGCAGTATCTGATTACAACGTTCACTTCTCAGTGATTAACAACAGGTGCACTTATGCTTAAATTAAATCAACGCGGTGTCACCATAGTGGAACTGATGGTCGGGCTGCTGATGACCAGCCTGATAACCGCCGCAGGATTTGCCATCTATTTGCGTAGCCATCAGACTTATCTGGCGCAAGCCGAAGTCAATGACCTGCAGTATCGTGGGCGCGATGCGCTCACAGAGATTGCCAACCATGTTCAAATGGCCGGTCACTTGTTGCCAGCCTCTTTATCACCGTTTCAGGCCTATAACACTAATCCTGATAGTATCGTGATTTTTGCACAGCTGGCTGACCCCTGTCAGGCTAGCCTGGTTCATCCCATGCCTCAACCTTCGGCAGAACTAAGATGCGACGGATTGGATATCTCCTGTTTTGTGGACAATGAGTGGGCTTATATCTACGACCCTAATACCAAGACCGGCGAGTTCTTCTGGATTACCCAGGTCCAGTACGACTCCTCCCACATCCAGCACAACACCATGTCTTTGTCCAAAGCCTATCCGGCCGGCAGTGAAGTGATGAAAGTCGAATTCGTCAAATATTATATCGACGGCACGGATATCAATCATCCCGCGCTGATGGTCTCGGTCAACGGAGGCACCCCCACTACCTACGCCCGAGATATCACTGACCTGCAGTTCATCTACACTATGGCCGATGGGAGCTTAACCTCGGTCCCGATTAACAGCCGTCTGGTAAGGGAAGTGGAGATAACCCTGAACGGAATTACGACAAAGTCTGATGTTGACTGGAATCATCTTCGCCGCCAGAGAACCTATTCTACCAAAGCAAAAGTCAGAAACTTAGACCTATAGGAGTTGACCATGAAAAAGCTTAACAACCAGAAAGGTATGGCCTTAGTCGTAAGTTTAGGTTTACTCTTCATGCTCTCAATAATAATGCTGGCAGGCATGCAAGGTTCTGAATTCGAAATGAAGCTTTCCGGCAACAAGCTGGACAATGTCAATGCCTTTTATGCCGCCGATGCCGGCGCAGAGCAGGCCTTTGACACAATTAAGAGGTCCTACCAGACTACTGGTTTTGCTCCCAATCCTCTGCCGGACAGTGACATTACCTTGAACAATTATAATGTGAGTTACAGCGCCGTCAGCCTGGGGGCTGCGGCTCAAAAGACTCTTACCAGCGGCTCCTACAAGGGCCTGTATGGCTTAGCCCAATCTTTCAAGATTAATTCTCAGTCCATGACTGCCGAAGTGGATGCGACGGTACAGGATGCCCTCATTCCTATCTTTCAGTTTGCGGTGTTTTATGAAAACGACTTAGAGTGGCATCCAGGACCCTCTATGACTCTAGGAGGCAGAGTGCACACTAATGCCAACATGTATCTGGGCGCCAATACTGGACTGTATATTGATTCTTACGTAACTGCGGCCGGCGACATAATCCATGGACGTAAGCCCGGCTCCGGCCAGACCCTGGGAACTGCGGGTGTTTTTATAAAGGATGCCAGCGGTAACTATCAGAATATGAAGAATCCGGATGGGACCTGGCTGGATTCCAATGACCCGGATTGGGTGGCAGACGCCACCGCGCGCTGGGGAGGACAAGTCGAAGACAATGCCTTCGGAATTACTGAACTCTACTTACCGGTAGTAACCAGCGGCCAGCCCACGGATTTGATCGACCGGAATAATCCCTCCAGTTATGAGAGTAAAGCAGACCTGAAGATTGTGGACGGGCAGGCTTACTTTAAACAGGCTGGAACCTGGGTCAATGTGACTGCCAGTTTGACCTCCTCAGGAGTATTGACTGAGAGGACTTTTTACGATGACCACGAAGACAAGAACGTGACCAGCTGGGACATCGATGTCTCCAAGCTTAATGCCTCAAGCTATTATCCTTCCAATGGCATAATCTACGCTTCCCGGGATGACATCTCCGGCACAATTCAGGGTATCCGCCTGGTCAACGGCAGCACCCTTAACAGCGGTCTTACTGTGGCCTCGGAAAATCCAGTCTACATCAAAGGGGATTTCAACACGGTTAATAAGAAAGCCGCCGCCGTAATCGGAGATGCGGTTACTATCTTGTCTAATTCCTGGAGCGACGGAAATTCCACCAAATCACTTTCCTCCCGGGTGGCCAGCAATACTACGGTCAACGCCTGTCTTATGACCGGCAATAACAACACCGGTGAGAATGGCGCCCAATACAATGGCGGTTTGGAAAATCTTCCCCGCTTCCTGGAGAAATGGGACAGTAAAACATTTACCTGGAAAGGGTCCATGGTGGACCTGTGGAACAGCCGCCAAGCGACTGCTCCCTGGTCGTATGGAGTGTATTACACTGCGCCTAATCGTAACTGGGCGTTTGACACCGACCTTCTGGATATCAATAAGCTTCCTCCAGGAACCCCTATGGTGAACATAATTCAGAAAGTGGCCTGGGCCCGGAAATAAATATAGAATTTCACCCGTATGGTTACGAACCTATTTCAGAAAGCGAACCAGGCGGAGGGAGACTCCGCCTTGTTCATTTGTTTAAAAAGTGTACAGCAGGCTGTTCGAATTTGGGCAGAGACAATAGTCTATTGGCTTAAGCCCATTAGTTTGAGCCCCTTGTATCAGCTGAATTCCGGTTCAAGCATTGAACAAGAGGTTAAGCCCTTGAAAATACTACCACTACGCCAGGAAGTCTTTTCCCAGTTCTAAAACCTGCTAAGGCACGATGCTTGCTCGCCTACTGTGTTAATAGGAAAGAAGATTATGATACCAGTGAACTTAAGGCTGATGAAATCAAGAAATGCTGCAGGATTTACCCTGTTGGAAGTGATGGTAGCCATGGTGGTCTTGGCCATCGGAATTCTGGGATTAGCACCCATGTTAGTAGTCTCTATGCAGGGTAATCAATCCTCCCGGGAAACCACTGAGGCGGCTTACTTAGCCCAGGACAGAATCGAGCAGTTTAGAAACCAGACTACGATTTCTCCCATTCCGTTTAACGAGACCAGTACGGTTGGTCAGTATTCCAGGGTAGTAAACGTAGTGGACCTGAGCGTGGACAATACTGTTCCGGCCGGAGTTTATCGGATTACGGTTACCGTTACCTGGGTCGACAAAGATGGAACCAGCCGCTCTGCCAGTTACATAACCTACAAATCCAAGTAGCGGAGCTTCCATGAAAAAGAAAATTCATTCTAGACTATATAGATTAGCCGGAAATCAGACTGGTATATCTTTAGTGGAACTCCTTATCGGAAGTCTCATCTCTCTGATTATTGCCGCAGGAATAATGGAGTTTTATCTGACTCAGCACAATCAGTGGCTGGCGCAGGAGCAAGTCTCTGATATGCAACAGAACGGCAGGGCAGTTATGGATGAACTCACGGGTAAAATAAGAATTGCGGGTTACGGTATGCCCAAAGGATGCAGATATTTCTACGCTAGCAATACTGACCCTGACACAATCACCGTTGTCCTAGTTAAGGGTCCAAACTGCAGCCCCACCATCGAGCACGATATGCCACAACCCTCTTCCGAACTCCGTTGTGATGGCCACGACTTAAGCTGCTTTGCAGATAGCCAGTGGGCTTATATCTTTGACCCTGCCACAAAAACTGGAGAGTTTTTCTGGGTTACCCAAGTTCAAGATTCTTCCAGCCACATCCAGCACAATACCATGAGCCTTTCCAAGGCCTATCCCAAAGGGAGCAGAGTTCTCTCTCTTGACATATACAAATATTATATAGACAATACCACCGACCCCAATCATCCTCGGTTTATGCGGATAATGAACTTCGGCTCTCCTGAAATATTTGCCGAAGATATCGAAGGATTGGATTTTATCTACACCCTGTCTAACGGGTCAACCACTTCTACACCCGCGGCTAATGCCGACATTCGTTCAGTACTATTCACAATCACCGCTAAGACCGAGCGAAAAGACCAGAATTACGCCAGTAATTCTGGTTTCCGTAAACGAAACTTCCAGTCTCAGATATTAGTCAGGAATTCAAACTCTAACTAAAGAAATTATAAGGAGAAGATGCACATGTTTAAATACTTAAAGAACAGCAGGGGTTCGGCCCTAGTGGTGGCGCTGTTGATGCTGATTATGTTGTCTTTCATCGGCATCGCTTCCATCACCACCTCGGTGAGGGATATGGACATTTCCCACAATACCACCCAGAAGACCAAGGCCTTCAACGTAGCTGAAGCCGGCATAGAGCTCTCTCTGGCTACCGTCAATGCAAACCCTGTCTGGAGGACTGGTTTTTCAAATCAGTCCATGGGAGGGGGAACTTTCGATGTGGCAGTGGTCGACAGCAGCACTGACGTCTCCCTGGCAGGCAATCTGCGGGTGACCTCTACCGGCCATTTAGGTGATGCCCAGAGTGTAATTGAAGCAATATTCGGTCCGCCAGGAGTACATCCTCTGTACAATAACGCCATTTATGCCGGGAATTACCTTGAATATGACCCTGATGCCGATACGCAGAGCTGGTCAGCCACCATGAACTTCGGGGGAACAGGCTCGGAAAAAGACCTCATAACCGGAGATGTCTTCTTCAATGGCAATGTGCACAGCGGCGGTCAATCACAGGTCAACGGGACCATTAATGCCGGTGGTACCATCACCGGGAATCCCCCCACTGGTGACGCCAATAGCTACGTCGATTACCTCGAGCCTCCGGATTTAGCCGGCATGAATTACGGCTCCACGTCCGACTTTTATATCAACAGTTCCAGCCCCTGGAACTCAAAAGGGCAAATCGCCTCTACCGACCCCCGGCACATTTTTGTCAAAGAGTACCGCAGCGACTTGGCCAAGGATAAGGGAATTTCTTTCACCAATACCAATTACTTCTTAGGCGACCCCTGGGAGAGCAAAAATATCGACAAGGTTTCCGTCTCTTCCGATGGAAATCATAAAGTTTATTTTGTGGACGGCAATCTCTGGATCGAGCCTGTGGGCGAGACTTCTCAGATAATAAAAAGTCCCCCGGATGGGACTCAGATTACGGTCGTAGTCAAGGGTAACATCTACATGTGTGATAACTTGCTCTATAACAACCCGGCTTTGGATGCCATTGCCTTTGTGGCTATGACTGACGGAGAAAGCTATGAGGACCTCAACGGAGACAATAAGTATCAGTCCAATGAGCCGATTCTGCATGACAATGGAAATGGTATTTATGAAGGGCCGAACGAAGGAAGCGGGAACATCTTTTTCGGCGACCCTAACGGCGGCCCCCTGGGAACCGTAAATGCATTCCTCTATGCTGAAAACGATTTTGTGGATTACGTTTTGGATGGAACCAGCGGAGATCCTCTGGACTTTGCCATAAACGGCATTATGTCGGCTGGTAATTATCTCAAGATCAAGCGGGACTTCAATGGTAAGCATGCCCAGATGAAGGTGACCTATGACAGCCGACTCAAGGACGGCGCCATTACCCTCCCTGGTCTTCCCAAGGGTAATCAGAACACCGGAGGCGCCAGCTGGTCGATTTTATCCTGGCGGGAACTGTACTAATCCTATACGGGTGAAGAACATGTCGGACAGAATCAAATCGGCTACCGATACCAAGGGCCTCACCCTGATGGAAATGATGGTTCTGGTGATTATCGTGGGAATAATAGCCTCCCTGGCCGTGCCGGATTTTCTCAGAACCATGCAGAAAGTTAAACTTAACTCCGCCACCCGGGACATCGTCTCTGACCTGCGCTGGGCGCGCTCTCACTCCATCGCCACTCGGACTCAGGTAGGTCTGAACTTTGATTTTACCAAGAAGAGTTACAAGGTCTTTCTGGATATAGACAATCCAGGCAGCTATCAGTTCGATGCCGCTAAGGACTCAGTAGTCAAAGCCGGAGATTTGAGCCCGGTCGGCTCCGCCAACTGCACCTTTGCCAATAACACGGTGATTTTCAATCCCAATGGCACCTGCAGTTCCAGCGGACAGATAACCTGTTATTCTACAGACAATAACGACAGCAAGACTATCGATGTGTTAGCCAGTACCGGCAGGATTAAGATAACCTCCTGAATCCGACTTCTACCTACCTCCTTAAAGCTGAAAGGTCGCCCTTTCAGCTTTTTTGTTCTTTTAATTATTTCTTTTCCTCCCCTTAATTTTTTCTGGGACAGGACGATAATAAACCAGGTTGTTTCCGGTATCTAATGACTAAAATTCAGGTCTTCTACGGTTAACCTTTAAAGCGGTTAAAGAAAACAGGCCGAGAACCGAAAAAGTAAAAAAGGAACGCTTATGTTCAGCAAACTATTCAGCAAGCAGGGAAAGAGCGTAGTGGGACTGGATATTGGCACCAGCTCACTAAAGTTGGTAAAGCTGGAAAAGAAAGCCGCCGGCTACGCTTTAAAGTCCTTAGGCATCAAAGAGCTTCCGCCCGAGGCCATAGTGGACGAAGAGATTCGTGACCGGGACACCTTGATGTTCAGCATCCAGAATCTGATTGACCAGACCGACCCCAAGACCCAAGACGTGGCCATTTCTCTGGCCGGGCACGGAGTGATTACCGATAAGATTACCATAGACAAGAAGACCGGCGCAGAAGCAGAGCAGGCCATTCTTTTTGAAGCTGAGCAGCGCGCTCCTTTTGACGTGGAAGACGTGGTCTTGGACTCCCACATTATAAAGGTGAACGAAGAGACCAATAAGATGGATGTTCTCCTGGTAGCGGCCCGAACTGAATTTCTGAAAAACTATCTGGATTTGTTATCTGATTTAGGCTTAAGGCCGGCAGTAGTGGACATCGACGCCCTGGCAGTTTTAAACGCCTATGAAGTCAATTATGAAATCGACCCCAATAAGATAACTGCGCTGATAAACATTGGTTTTGACGTGACTAACCTAGTCTTTATTAAAGAAGGGGTTTATCACTCCACCAGAGACCTTTCAGTCGGAACCAGGGGCATTTATGAAGCGATTCAGAAAGAGTTCCGGCTGAGCCAGGAAATGGCCTCTAAAGCCCTCAAGGGCGAGCTTTCCGGCGCTTTAGACTTGGATATGTTTAAGGCCAGTTTGGTTTCCTCCGCTGAGGAACTCATATCAGGCTTAGAAGTAGCTTTCAGCTACTTTAAAACCTCGGCCCGGGTCCCTCAGGTTGATTGGATTGTAGTCTCAGGTGGAGGGACTTTAGTTCCCTATCTGCCGGAATTCATTCAGAGCAAATTAGGAGTGCCTGTGGAGATTGCCAATCCTTTAAGAAACATAGAATATGACCCGGACTTGTTTCAGGATGTTCAGCCGGAAAAGATTGCCCCGCTCTTGGCAGTAGCCGTGGGCCTGGCGGTCAGGAGGGTTAAGTAAGATGATTCAGATAAACTTACTCCCCAAGGAATATCGCAAAAAAAGCCAGTTCTTTTCCTTTAAGAAGGGGACTGCCTACGCCCTGGTAGGTGTAGGAGCTATGGTAGTGCTAATGATTTTGGGCACTGCCTATCAGTCCTGGAAGATTAAATCCATCAACACCAAGATTGCCGAGGCCAAGCAGAGGACCGAGCAGTTGAAGAAAGACATTCAGTTGGTGGATGCCTTGACCGAAGTGAGGGAGAAGCTGTTGCAACGGATGTCCGCGATTGAGAATCTGGACAAGTATCGTACAGTCTGGATTAACATTATGGAGGATTTAAGTGCCCGGATACCGGCTTATTTATGGCTCTCCACCTTCAAAGAAGAGGCGCAGGTAGTTGCCACAGCCAACCAGGCCAACACCATCGCAATTCCGACTTCCAACCCGGTCACTCCGGCCCAGACCGCTGCCGTGGACACAACCAGACCCAAAGAACTGAACTACGGTCCGCGGAAGGCAACGCTGGAAGGCTACTGTTATTCCATCAATGCCTTAGCCGCCTTCTTGATTAATCTTAATCGTTCAGAATATTTCAAGAATGTAGAGTTAAGATATATTCGCTCTACTCAGCAGCAGAAGCACAAATTCTTCACTTTCCAACTGGGATGCGATTTGATTTACCATATCCAACCGCCTTCTTTTGCCCAGGCTGAACAGATGTCTGGACCGGCGACAGAGAGCAAGCCCTCCGCAGCAGACGAGACTTTACCGACCACCGAAGAGCCTGCCTCCACGGAGCAAAAAGAACCTGGACAGACCAGCATGGAGACTGAGGAGGCTGAACAGACTCTGGCAAAAAGTGTGACTGAAAATAATAAACCGGCTAAATCATTGCCGTAGACCAGGGAGTTAAAATGGACATCAGAGACCCTAAAAATCAAAAAATAATCTTAGGAATCTTGATATTTTTCCTGGCCATCTACCTCTGGCATAACCGCTTCTACGCTCCCAAGTCCGAGCAGATTCAAGCCAAGCAGATGGAGTACGAAGCCATTCTGACTAATTTGAAGAATGTGGAGCTGAAGGCCAAGAGTTTCGAGAGCCTGAAAGCCGAATACGAAAACCTGCTGGAAAAATATAAAAGGGTGGAATTGCTTTTACCGGAAGAGAAGCAGGTGCCGCTCTTACTGACTCAGCTCCATCAAGCCGCTCAAACCACCGAGGCCAAGATTACCGAAATCGTTCCCAAGGGGGTTTCTCCAATCGATTTCTATAACGGCGATGGTTACAATATTCAGGTGACTGGCAGTTATCATAACATGGGGAGTCTGTTTGCCAGCATAGCCAATTTCCCCTTTATCGCCAATGTTACTAATGTCAGTTTTGTCGGCCAGGCTAATCAGTCCGAAGCTGAGCAGAAAGAGGATAATACCCTGACCGCCTCGTTTGAGCTGACTAATTATTTCATCAGAGAACAAGACAGACTAAAGCGCATCAACTTTTAAAGGAAAAAACCATGAAAAGGGCAAAACTTATAATTCTTTTGACCGGGTTTAGCCTCTGGCTAGTGGCCGCTTGGGCTTCAGCCGAGGTTTGGATTAAGAATTTATCCCTGGAGAAGAAGGGTGAATTCGTGGCTGTCAGAATCTACGGCAGCCAGGGTTTCCAGTTCACCCACGCTACCGAAGATCCCAAAAACGGCAAGCCCTTCCGGATCTTTGTGGACTGCCAGGATGCCAATTTCGGTCTGTCTCAAAACAATTACTTTGATTTGCCCGGCCAGACCGTGGTGGGAATCAGAACCTCCCAGTACCAGGTGAGTCCCAGCAAAATCGTACGGGTGGTATTAGACTGCATCAAGCCGGTTTCCTATAAGGTCAGCCACCAGGAGAATTGGATTGAGCTTAGTATAGCCTCTCCTGATGAACCCGCATTTGCCAGATGGGAAGCAGCAGGCGGCAGCCAGAATCCTCCTAGCGCTGTTGCCACAAAGCCTGCCAGCCCGCCGGCTGTGACAACTGTTCAGCCTCAGACTAAGGCAAATAACCAGACTCCCTTGACCTTTCCGCCAGTAACCGTAAAAGCGGAAACTCCTAAACCGGACTTGGTCAAGAAAGAAACTACCTCATCTCCTCAGACAAAGCCAACGACTACGGCTGCCACTAATGTAAAATCAACTACCCCGCCGGTTGCCAAGACTCCAGAGCAGACTAAGCCCACAAGTCCGCAGATTGCTAAGACTGACACTCCTTCTAAATCTGTGACCCCGGCTCAAAGCAAGACTTCGGGTCCGCAAGCAAGCAAACCAGCTGCTGCCACTGGCGACATGAAAAGTGACCCAACGACTCCTCCTCCGGCACTGACTCAAGAACCGTCTACTGCAACTGTAATCGAGCAAAAGCCTCTGGTTTTGGCTCAGAAGACTGAAGCCGAGCAGTGGGTCGGATACCCTAAGAGAGAAAAAGTCAAGTATTCCACACAGGGGAAAAGAGACCCTTTCTCGCCTCTTTTTGACCAGATTGAAAACGCCGAATTCGGTGTTGCACCATTGCCCTCCGTGGAGAATCTGAATCTGGTGGGTATTCTACAATCCTTTGACCAAAGCTTAGCCCTTTTGGAAGACAGCCGTGGTTTCGGCTACATTCTTCAGGCCGGAGACCGGGTCAAAGACGGCAGGGTCCTGCGAGTGGCTGAGGACCATGTGATTTTTCAGGTCACCGAATACGGCTGGACTAGAAATGTTTCTCTTGAACTTTACAACCAAACCAAGTGAGGTATAAGATGAAAAAGTGGATTCTAACCGCAACCAGTTTCGGACTGATTTTTGCGCTCTGCTTCACCTGGGCCCTCTCTCAGTCCGATCAACCGATTAAAAACCTGTCTCTGCAGAATGCTGACATTCATTCGGTGTTAAGCTACCTGGCTGACTACGGCGGTGCCATCATCGTGGCCACTCCTAATGTCCAAACCAAGGTGACTATAACCCTGACCAACGTCACCTGGAGGCAGGCCCTGAACATAATCCTCAAGAACTACGGCCTGGCCGGAGCACAGGAACAGATAGACGGCAAGGAGTATATCCGGGTTCTGCCGCTTCAGGATTATTTGACTGAGCAATCGGCTTTAGCCAAACACTCCTCAGAGCAACAGGCCTTAATAGGCCTGGACATGAAGGTGTTTCAGGTCTATCAGGCTACCGCCTCCAGTCTGACTAAGCCAATCAAGGCCATCCTTTCCGAGAGAGGGAGCGTAGATACTGACGACCGCACCAATTCCATCATCGTCAGGGATGTCCCTGAGCGGATAGTCAAAGTAGCCGAGCTGATTAAGGAGTTAGACCGCCCGGTCGAACAGATTAGAATCTCAGCCCAGCTTTTAGAGGTCGACACCGAGGCTTTGACTGAGTTCGGTATAAAATGGACTTTCTTCAGCAGCCAGACCAAAGGGCCCAGTGTTTACACCGAATCCTTGGACGTATTCGGCAATCCCTATGCCGGCGAGGACCAGACCAGCGGCGGGAAATTCAACTTCGGAATGGTTCAGACTGACTATGACCTGCAGGCCGTAGTTTCTGCTCTGGCCAGCAAGAACAAGCTCAAGATTGTGGCTCATCCGGAGATTACCACAGTGGACAACACCGAGGCCAGAATTCAAATGGGCGAAAAAGTACCCATAAAGCAGTTTGACAACGCTGGCAACGTGATTATCACCTTCGTGGATGTGGGAACTATTCTGAGAGTTGTTCCCCACATCACTGCGGAAAACCGTATTCTAATGAAGCTGCAGCCGGAGAGAAGCCAGACTAAGATTGACCCCTTGGGTGTGATTATACAGACGGTCAATGCTTCAACCAACGTAGTGGTTGAAAATGGGCAGACTGTGGTCATTGGCGGTCTAACCACTCAGGAAGAAGAGAATTTGAGAACCGGTATTCCGATATTGAAGGACATCCCCCTGCTGGGTGCGCTTTTCAGCTACACCAGAAAGTCCATTAAGAGCAAAGACCTGGTGATCTTTGTGACTCCTACAGTGGTAGAAGGTGAGATGCACGGCTCCCTTACCCCTGGACCGGAAGTTAATCCGCAAACCGAATAAGCGGCTGGAATCCAACTTTAGCCCCCCGAAATTCGGGGGGCTTTTTTTATCGGTCAATTTGACAATTTGAACAGTTTGAGTAATCTACCCTTAAGGTTAAACTTCAAAATCAAAATCGGCTTGACAACTATTTGTCCTCTAATAAATTAGTCTTAATGTTGGATTTCGATATTCTCAAGAGTATAACCATACCCCAACTGCTCAAAAGGGCTGCTGGCCTTTACGGCTCTAAGCCGCTTTTTTATAATTGCAGGAATGGCCAATGGAATAGTTTTACTTTTTCTGAAATAGACCGCGCAGTCGATTCTATTGCTGAAGGTCTTTTGAGCCTGGGATATTCACGTAACAGCAAGCTGGCGATTCTTTCTGAAAACTCTCCGGAATGGTGTCAGGCCTATCTGGGCATTCTGGCTATGGGGGGCACAGTAGTACCGCTTGACCCTCTTCTAAAACCCAATGAACTGGCTAATATCATTGCTCACTCCGAATGCCAGGCCGTTTTTGTCTCCACCAAGAGTCTGGAGACCTTGGAGCAGGTCTTTTGTCTGGGGACAACTTTTCGTAGTGCTATTCTCTTAGACCAGGAACGCCCCCCTTCTGGCGGCATTTCTTTGAAACAGCTGATGCAGATGAAATCAGCCATGCCCCAGAGACTGCCGGTCATCTCCAATCAGGACCTGGCAGTGATAATCTACACCTCCGGCACTACCGGCACTCCTAAAGGCGTGATGCTGACCCATAAGAACATCCTCTCTGATATCTGGGGTGTCTTTAAAGTTCTGGGACTTTATTCCAGCGACAAGTTTCTTTCAGTAATGCCCTTACATCATACCTTTGAAGCCACCTGCGGCTTCTTGGTCCCCTTGACCGGTGGCTCCAGTGTGGTCTATTCCCGCAGCTTGAAGTCTAAGGAACTGGTAGAAGATATAAAGACTCACGGCATTACTGTATTATTGGGGGTCCCGTTATTATTTGAGAAATTCTGGCTGGGCCTGGTCAGAAACATACAGTCTAGACCTCTTTTGGCCAAGCTTTATTTCGGGTTGGGTTATAATCTCGGCTCCTGGCTGCCTCAGTCACTTCGCTTTGGCTGGGGGAAATTCTATTTCTCTTCTCTGCGCAAAAAGGGCGGTTTGAACTCTCTGCGATTGATGATAAGCGGTGGCGCTCCCCTGCCTCCGGTGATTGCCAAAAACTTCGACATATTAGGGATAAAATTCCTGCAGGGTTATGGCTTGACTGAGACTTCACCAGTTTTGAGCCTGAATCCGGAGAAGAGAAACAAATATTCCTCTATCGGAATACCCATCGGCGGCGCGGAATTGAAAATCGACCAACTGGGTGCGGATGGAATCGGTGAAATCGTAGTCAGAGGAGACATGGTAATGCCCGGCTATTACCGCAACCCGGAACAAACTACGCGGGTGTTAAATGAGGGCTGGCTTCGCACCGGGGATTCTGGCTGGCAGGATAAAGAAGGTTATTTTTATGTGTCAGGCAGATTAAAAAACGTGATTGTGACCCGGGCCGGCAAAAATGTCTATCCTGAAGAGATTGAGACTGAACTGGTTAAATCTCCATACATAGCCGAAGCCCTGGTAATGGGACGGGAGATTCCCGGAGGAGAAGATGTGTTTGCTTTGATTGTGCCAAACTACGATTTCATCAACCAGGAGGCTGAACTTAACGGTATGGTCTATGACGAGAGCCGGATAGAGGCGCTGATTCACAATGAGATATCTCTCTGCTGCCGGAATCTGGCGGACTATAAACGGGTAAAAAGCTTTGAAATCCGCAAAGAAGAACTGGAAAAGACCTCGACTCGCAAGGTCAAGAGATTTATGCATCAGGGCAAACCCGCCGGAATTGAAACTCAGCCCCACGCACCGGAAAAAAAGGAGGTGAAGGTTTGATTCACGCGGTGATTTTAGCCGGCGGAAAAGGGGAGAGGTTCTGGCCCTTATCCCGGGCCCAGCATCCCAAGCAACTTTTGAAAATTAACAGTGACCGCTCCATGTTAGAGGAGACTCTGGAGCGGATTAAGGAATTTATTCCGGTTTCACGTTCACTCTTAGTAACCGGAGCTGAATTCAGAGAAGGAATAATACAGGCTATTCCTCAGCTTAAAACTGACAATCTACTTATTGAGCCGGAAGGAAAGAATACCTGTCTGGCCATTGGCCTGGCTGCCGCCTATCTCAAGAAAAAAGACCCGGAGGCGGTCATGGTGGTTTTGCCCAGCGACCATTTGATTGAACCCCGGGAAAGACTGCTCCATGTTTTGGAAATCGGCACCGCTGTGGCCCAGCAAGGGGAATATTTGATAACTTTAGGGATTCCTCCCACTCGGCCGGAGACCGGCTACGGATACATCGAGATAGGAGAGCAGTTCAGCACTCAAGACGGGGTTAATATTTTCAAGATCAAGCAATTCAAGGAGAAGCCCTCCCGCACTATTGCCCAGCAGTACTATCTAGACCGCCAGCACCTCTGGAACAGCGGCATGTTCATCTGGACCTCCCGGTCAATTCTGTCGGCCATTAAACGCTGCCTGCCTGCCTTATATCGCAATCTGGAGCTCTTTTATCCTCATATCGGAACCACCCAGGAAGCAGAAGAATTGAAAAAACTTTACGCCTCAGCCGAGAACATCTCCATCGATTTTGCGGTCTTGGAGAAGGCCGAGAATGTCTTGACCATCAAGACTGACTTGCACTGGGACGACGTCGGCTCCTGGCTGGCCCTGGAAAGAATCAAGGAAAAAGACAGCGACCATAATGTAGTCATCGGTTCGACTCTCCCTCTGGGGAGTTATGAGTGTACCATTGTTAATCAGGGAGACGGAATCGTGGTTGCCTACGGCATCTCCGATATGGTGGTGGTTAAAACTGAAAACATCGTGCTAGTGGCACACAAGACCAAGGTCTCCGATGTCAAGGAGATTTTGCAGAAGCTGGCTTCTGACCCCAATCTCAGCCAGTATTTATAAGATTTGACCGACTCGGCAAAAGTTGTCCGTCTCCATCCCGACTCTATTGACCGGGGCATTCTGAAACAGATTGTTGCCTGTCTTAAAAAAGGAGGCTTGGTAGCCTTCCCCACTGAAACCGTCTACGGCCTGGGAGGCATAGCCTCTCTTACGGTAAGAAGAAGATTGCTAAAATTGAAAAAAGGAGAGCGGTCTCGTCCGCTGGGAATCTTCGTTCACTCCTTTACCGCAGTCAGAGAAATTGCTTCCGAAATTCCTGCCTATGCCCACCTTCTGATGAGAAAATTCTGGCCCGGTCCCTTGACCCTGGTCTTTAAATCGGAACAGGCAGGTCTTAGACCGCTTCTTTATAAGAAGACCATCGGCCTGCGTATACCCAATCAGAGATGGCTCTTGACTCTCTTGAAAAAGCTGAAACAGCCTCTCTTGCAGACCAGCGCCAATCTCTCCGGAAAGCCTCCTGCCAGGTCAGCCAGGGAAGTGTTGGAGTTATTTGGAGATGAAGTCGACCTAATTATAGAGGCTGGCAAACTCAGGAAATCCAGGCCTTCCACGGTAGTGGATGTAACCGGTCCTTTTCCGATTATATTAAGAAGAGGCGCCTTGAGCCGGAAGCTGTTGGAGAAAGCCATTAGAGTCAAATTTGATGTCAGATCAGAATAATTTCAAGATACTGCTGGTTTGCACCGGCAACACTTGCCGTTCCCCCATGGCAGTGGGAATTTTGAAAAAACTCTTGGAAGAGAGGGGAGCCCAGCAAATTGCGGTGGAATCAGCCGGCATTTCAGCTTACGAGAGCTCCCCGGCCTCCCTTTTTGCGGTGGATACCAGCCGTAATTTTGGTATCGACATAAGCCAGCACTCTGCCCGCCAGCTGACTAAGGAAATGGCCCAGGCAGCCGATTTGATTCTGGTCATGTCTCCTGAGCATTTGGATTTTTTAGCCCGGATTGACCGCAGCTTAATAGAGAAGTCTTTTTTACTTAAAGCCTTTCCGGAGCCGCCTCAGCAGGAGCGTGACTATTCCATCAAAGACCCCATCGGCGGCCCGCAACAGGCGTATCTGAACTGTTTTTTTGAACTGGATGAAAATCTCCGCCGCATCCTGCCTGCTCTAGTCTCTCTGGCTGAAAAGAAATGACACCCAGAAAACATTCCTACCTGAAGGCTTTGCTGTTATTGTATATTCTACTTGTTGTGACATTGCTTTTTGGCTTCAACACTAGTCGAGTAAATCTTTCAAGTGATGACACCGCAAAGTCATCTATGAAAGACGGTCTGGTAAATCCGACTGCTGTGCCATTACCGGAATCTATCTCAGTATCAGCCGACAGCGCTTCGGCCAAGAAGACCCATCGTGCAATTGAGAATAAAGCCTTTGGCATGGGGGAGAAGCTGGAGTTTTCAGTGGACTATGGATTTATCAATGCCGGCAACGCTTCTCTTGAGATTGACACTATCATCGATGTGCGCGGACATGACTGTTTTCGCATCGTCTCCAAAGCCCGCTCCAATTCCTTCTTTTCCACATTCTTCCGGGTGGATGACCGGGTGGCCAGCTATGTTGATACAGAAGGGATTTACCCCCTCTGGTTTGAAAAACACCTAAGAGAGGGGAAATTCAAAGCCGACCGTTGGGTCCGTTTTGAGCAGAACCATAATCTGGCTATCGAGAGCACCGGCGATACTACTGCCACTCCCTCTTTTGTTCAGGATGTCCTCTCGGCCATGTATTATGTCCGCGTCCTACCGCTGGAAGTGGGCAAGTCGCTCTTCATCGACAATTATGCCGACCGCAAGAATTACCCCCTGGAGGTGCGGGTCTTGCGCAAGGAGAAAAAGAAAGTCGATGCCGGTGAATTCGAGTGCTTTGTGGTGGAACCTCTCTTGCAGGAAGGCTCCGGCATCTTTGCCAATCGGGGCAAATTGACGGTCTGGCTGACGGCTGACCAGTACCGCCTGCCGGTCCATATGCGCAGCAAGGTCATTTTCATCGGCTCCATCTCGGCCAGTTTGAAAAATTATACCAGGGGTAAAATCGGAGATTTAAAGTGAGTTATCCGGAAGTAGATCTGTCCAGAGTTAAGACCTATTCTATTGCTAAGCGAAAGAGTAAAGTTGAAATTGAAAACTTAGCTAAAGTAGTGGCTGGAAAGATAAGTATTGATCAACTGTTAAAGAGTCTACCCAAAATCCTCAAAGCCGAAGATTTTAATTTTCTGGTAGACCAGATAATCTCTGCCCGCCGGAAAAAGAAAGCTCTGGTCTTCATGCTGGGCGCCCATGTGGTTAAATGCGGGCTTTCTCCGATAATAATAGATTTAATGAAGCACCGGTTCATAACTCACTTAGCCCTCAATGGCGCCGGCGCTATTCATGATTTGGAATTGGCCTTCTGGGGCAAGACCTCTGAAGAAGTGGAAAAAGGCTTGAAAACCGGTCTGTTCGGCATGGTGAGGGAGACTGCGCAAAAATTTAACTCTTGTTCTGCATTGGCTGAAAATAAAGGAATCGGTCTGGGAGAAGCGATAGGCCTGAAAATCTCTCAAGACAAGGGAGAATACTCCGCCTACTCAATTTTGACCTCGGCTGCAAAGTCAAAGATTCCGGCCACGGTCCACGTTGCCATTGGCACAGACATCGTCCACCAGCATTCTAATTTCAAACCTGACCTGACTGGTAGTGCCAGTTTTAGGGATTTCAAGATTCTGGCCCACTCTTTGAAGAGTCTGAACAGGGGAGGGGTAGTGGTCAACTTCGGCTCCGCAGTGATTCTGCCTGAAGTCTTCCTGAAGGCTTTGACCTTGGCCAGAAATGTCTATGGCCGGGTAGAAAATTTCACTACTGCCAATTTCGATATGTACCAGCATTATCGCCCCACTGTAAATGTGGTGCAGAGGCCCACTGCTTCATCTGGCCGGGGTTTGAATTTTGTGGGGCATCACGAGATAATGCTCCCGCTTCTGGCCGCCGCTCTGAAGAGCCGGCTTTAAGCAGAAATTTTCCTGTCCTTTTTGGCTTTCCGATTTTATATTCCTTAAAGATTGATTAACCGTTATAGCTTGCTGACAGATGAAAGGGTGCTATGAAGAAACTGATTGAATGCGTCCCCAACTTCTCCGAGGGGAGAAGGCCGGAGGTAATTGAGGCTATTGTAAAGGAGATTCTGACCGTAAGCGGAATTAAACTTTTGGATAAAGAGATGGACAAAGACCACAACCGGGCTGTGGTCACCTTTATCGGCGAGCCGGAGCCAGTCAAACAGGCCGCCTTTAAGGCTATTGCCAAAGCCACCCAGCTGATTGACATGGAGAAGCATAAAGGCGAACACCCCCGCCTCGGGGCAACTGACGTGGTTCCCTTTGTGCCTATTTCAGGAACAACTATGCATGAATGCGTAATCTTAGCCCGCCAGCTAGGTCAGGAAGTGGCTGAAAAGCTCAATATCCCGGTCTATCTGTACGAGGCTGCTGCCACCCGGCCCGACCGCCAGAATCTGGCTGCGATTCGCAAAGGAGAATATGAAGGCTTAAAACAGGAGATTCAGACCAATCCGGATAAGAAGCCGGACTTCGGTCCTGGTAAACTCCATCCCAGTGCCGGGGCAGTGGTAATCGGCGCCCGTATGCCCTTGATTGCCTATAATGTTTACCTCGGCACTCGTGACGTTACCGTGGCCAAGAAGATCGCCTCTGCGATTCGCTTTGCTGCCGGAGGATACAGATACGTGAAAGCTTTGGGCTTTGAAATTAAAGAGCGCGGCCTGACCCAGGTCTCCATGAATTTAGTCAACTATCAGGGAACACCCATTTTTAGAGTTTTCGAAACAGTTAAAAGAGAAGCTGCCCGTTATGGCGTGCCGGTCATTTCTTCTGAAATCGTGGGGCTGACCCCGGCTGAGGCGCTCTACGATGTGGCTGATTTTTATCTACAGTTGGAGAATTTCAGCCGGGAACAGGTTCTGGAAACCAAGCTGTTGGATTTGGAGCGCGGCGCAGAGAAGTCAATCCATGATTTCTTGAATGAAGTCGCTTCTTCTGCTCCTGCACCTGGCGGCGGCTCGGTCTCAGCCCTGGCTGGAAGCCTTTCCGGAGCCCTTTCAGCCATGGTCTGCAATCTCACCATTGGCAAAGCAAAGTATGAGGTCCATCGTGAGGAGCTCTCCTCAGTTTTGGAGAAGGCAAATCAGCTACAGAGAGAATTAGAGGAGCTGATTATTCTGGACAGCGAGAGTTTTAACTCGGTTATGCAGGCCTTGAAACTCTCTAAAACCACTCCGGAGGAAGTTGAAAAAAGAGAAAAGACCTTGCAGGAAGCCTATCATAAAGCTACTTCAATCCCCTTGAAGGTAATGCAGAAATCGCTTCAAGCTTTGGAGCTGGCGCAAATAACCGCAGACAAGGGGAATGTAAATTCGGTCTCGGACGCGGGAGTAGCCGCGCTTTTGGGAAAATCTGCAGTAGAAGGAGCTTATTTTAATGTCCTGATTAATCTCCCCTCTCTGAAGGATGAAAATTTCAAATCTCAAATATCTTCTCAGGCTGGGGAAATTATGGCCAGAGCCTCTGAACTCTCGTCCTCTGTTCTGAAAACCGTCAATGAGAAATTGGGATGCCCGACCGCTACATAGACCTGCACATTCACACCAATGCTTCTGACGGCACCTCCACTGCCGATGAGGTTCTGCGCCGCTCTCAGCGGGCCGACCTGGCTGCTTTTGCGATTACAGACCACGACACCCTGGATGGCTATTATCAAATTAGAAATTTGGTGGACGGAGATAGACTGGAACTTATTCCGGCAGTGGAGCTCTCCGGCTATCTGAAAGGCTCGGACGTCCACATCTTAGGTTATTTTGTGGACCCGGAGGATGGGGTTCTGAAACAGAAATTAGCCGAATTGAAACTTGCCCGAGAAAACCGCGCCGCTAGCATGGTATCCAAACTGAATCAGCTGGGTATAAATCTCAGCCTGGTGCGAGTGCAGGAATTGGCCGGCCATAGCGCCATCGGCAGACCCCATATTGCCGATGCCCTGCTGAAGAACGGCCTTATCTCCAATTATGACGAAGCTTTTCAGAAATACATTGGCTTAGACGGCCCGGCCTACGAACCTAAGAACTATATGTCTGCCCAGGAGGCTATCTCCTTGATTCACTCGGCAGGAGGTGTGGCGGTCCTGGCCCATCCCGGCATTCTTGGCCGGGATGAGCTGATTGTGGATTTGTTGGAAATGGAAATGGACGGTATTGAAGCTTTTCACTCCCAGCATGATAACTATATGACTAACCATTACATTCAGATGGCCCGGAAATATGGCCTGGCTTTTTGCGGAGGCTCGGATTGCCACGGCTTGAGAAAAGGTAGGTTTCTGTTAGGTACGATCAAAGTCCCTTATAGCTGCCTGACTATGCTGCGCAAGGCCCGGGAGGCAAGATTGAAATGAAGCCAATCAGAGTTTTATCATTCTTGGCTGCACTAATTCTAATCCCGTATGACCTCATCTTGGCTGGACTCTCCCCTCAATATGAAAGGGCTCTGCTGGCCCGGATGGAGAGCATTCTGGTGGGGACTCCCTGGCCTGCTGGCAAAATTGAAAAACCTTTTTGCGCCACTCCCAACTTTTTTGAATTCAACACCAGCCGGGTAGATTTGAACGTTCAAGCCTGGCAGAAGATTTTGTCGCCTGAATTTCAATTACCCCGCCCAAGTGGACTCGATTCTATTTATGATACGCCTTCTGGCAATTTCAGAATTCACTATGCCATAAGCGGAGGAGATGCGGTCTATCAGCCTTTGGTTGACCTGAATCCGGTTGACGGTGTGCCAGACTACGTAAACCTGTGTGGAACCGTACTTGACTCATCTTGGCTGGTGGAAGTCAATCAAATGGGATTTACCTCGCCCCCATCGGACAGTTTTTATGTCTCCTTACCCGGCAGCAGGGACAACGGCGGT
Organism: uncultured Ignavibacteria bacterium; assembly: GCA_964399055.1. Classification (GTDB taxonomy): domain Bacteria; phylum Zixibacteria; class MSB-5A5; order DSPP01; family RBG-1; genus CAYNPJ01. Next base: position 1,031,327 of record CAYNPJ010000001.1, on the reverse strand, counting down.
GACGGCAAATACGACGTTTATCTGGACAATATTCCCAATCCCGGAGTTGCCGGCTATACCGCTCCGGAGACCTCGGTAACTCTGGGCTCCCGTCGCTGGACCAGCTACATAGTTCTAAGAAATGACTACAGCCTTTATGGAGGCAATTTTCTCAATCTTCTGAGAGCCACTGCCGCCCATGAGTTCTTCCACGCCATTCAGTTTGGCCTGGACGCCTATGAGTATGAATACAATCCGGCTGATATACCCGCCTCCCCCGAGGACACACTCACCCCTTTCAAACTGGCTTGGTTGGAAATGTCAGCGGTCTGGGCTGAGAAGCAGGTCTATGACGACATCAACGATTATCGCGGCTATTTACCCTCATTTTTTACCTTCCCCTGGCTCTCTTTGAAGACTTTCACTTACAGCTTTCAAAACCAATATTCTACTGGCTATCACTCCTACGGCAGTTGTGTCTGGCCTATATTTCTGTCCGAGAAATACGGTACTGGCGTAATCAAAGCCATCTGGGACAAATGCGCCCAGTACACTGGCGACAATGTTTTTAATGACCCGCCCGGCAGAAGGTCAGCCACCCGAGAAGTCCTCGACAGCCTCGGAGCAGGATTTGAGCAGGCTTTTCGGGAATTCACGGTCTGGAATTATTTCACCAACACCCGCTCAGAGTTTGGATTTGGATATTCTGAGGCTATTGATTTTAACGTCAAAATCGACTCTTTCAAATTCTATCAGGTGCAGGATGACACCATTTCTGGCATAGTCGATTCAGTTCCTCATCCGCCTGAAAATTTGGGTGCCAATTATTTAGTCTTTGCTCCAAATCCTTTGGACACTACCGGCGGTCTTTATCTCAGCTTTCAAGGAATAGACCCTGCCACCTGGCTGGGAACAGCAATTTCATATCTTAGCGGAAGTGTTCCCTCTTTCAAATCTTTCAGCTTTAACTCGATTTCTCAGGCAGGCCAGGCCCGAGTTTATGACTGGGAAGAGTATAACGAAATAGTCATGGTTCTGGCTTCCGGGAGCTTGCTTCCTTATACTGATTTTCAATACACCTACCAAGCCTACCACGATTCAACCCTTTCCGGTGCCGAGACCTTTGCCGACCGGATAGGGAATAGCTTTCCGAATCCTTTTAAGCTGTCTGAATCCAGCCACGTTTATTTCCAATTCTCACTTTCTGAAAAAAGCTTCGTCAACATCGATATTTTCACACCTTCAGGCGAGTTGGTTCGAAGACTAAGATTTGTAGACATCGACCCCTGGGATTATTTTCAACCCCCTGCGCCACCTGTCAGCTGGGATGGCCGTAGCGATAGCGGCAACTTAGTCTCTACCGGTATTTACATTTACCGCCTGCGCACCAAGCATGCTTCCGCCACCGGCAAGATTGCCTTAATCCGCTAGCTTACTTAAAGTGTTACTTTTACTGACTGCCTCTCAGGGATGAAATCAAAGACCTTACTACTTCTGCTGACACTGGGACTGGCAATCAGCCCTGTTTTTAGCCAGCAACTTGACACTTCAAAGACAATCTCTCCTCCTGCCTTCACAGACTCTATCATACAGCTAAGTTTGTCGCTTTTTACCGCCAATCAAACTTTAGCCTCCGCCGACATTGACAACTTAGTCCTGCAAGATTTCGCCTCGTTTCTTAAAGGCTTCAGGCAATTAGACCTGTTTCGTGGAAGCAGCATCTCACAGATTAACAGTTTCGGCCTCTTCGGACATTCTCCTGCCGGAGCAGGCATCCTCTCCGGCCAGTTTTTTTTTAACCCTCCGGGTTTAAGCCCGCCTTCCCAGAACAGTTCTGAGCTGAACTTGATTCCGATTGAAAACATACAGTCAATACGTCTTATTGAAAATCCGCTGCTGAACCTGATTCTGGCCGATTCTCGGACTGGCGGCATCTTTCTGGAAGAAAAAGATTACCTCGGGGGCGAGCCTTATTCGCGACTGACCTTTGAGCAGGGAATCTGGGGCTATAAGCGCACTCAGGTCGAGCTGGGCAGGGGATTTAGAAGCAAGTTGAGGTTTTACGGAACGCTTGGCATTCACAAGTACGCAGGTGAATTGCCGCACAATCTTCAGGACTTGGATAATTACACTTTCAGACTCAGCTATGACCTTGATTCTAAAACCAGAGTCTCAGCCGGCACTCAGATTCATTCCGGCAAAAGGGAAGTGACGACATTTCCGGGAATCGAGGCTGAGAGTCTCAAAGTAAAGCAGGGCTATCAAAAGTTTAATCTCACGCTCTATCGCTCCGGATTGAAGCAAAGTGTGCTGAAAGCTTCTTTCGATTTTGCCCGGGTAAAACAGGAACTGAAACCCATCGGCTGGGAGAGTGTTGACAAGCTTTACGGGCTGAGACTTGATTTTTATCCTGAGAAGCTGGGTCGCAACAACACTAAGCTCAGTTGGAATGTTTACAAATATGATTACAATACCCCTGCGAAAAATTCCCAGGAAAAAGACAATTTCAGCCTGACTAATTTGCTGCAGATTACGCCCAAATTCTGGTGGCTGGTCTGGGCCAATCTGGAAGGGATTGACTCTACCGGAGAGTTTTTCATTAATCGCCGCTTCTCCTTTTTGACCGGTCTGGCTTTTCAGGCTGATTCCAGCCTGAGATTCTATACCTCTGCCGGCAAGGTCAATCTCTATCCCGGTCTGAAAGACTACTACAATCCCTCCCGTTTTCTCTATAGCGACACTACTCCCATTTACTCAGAATCCGGCAACCTAAATCCCCGAACCGGCTATCACTGGTATGTCCAGTCCGGAATTGACTGGGAGAAAGAGAAGATAAAAACTGGAACCTATTTCTATCTGGCCAATTCCAAGAGAGCCATAACTGTGGCCAGGCAGGACACTTTACTTTATGGAAGCTATATGCCGGTCAACACTGATATTGAAACTTACGGCGGGAATCTCTATCTCGACTTTCATCCTCTCTCAGCCATCAGACTTTATAGCAATTTCAGTTATAAACACTGGCAGAAGGGGAGAGCCTCTTATTTGCCGAAAGCCTCCAATTACAGTTTTATCGAACTCGACCAGAATTTCTTCAGGAACCAACTGGGCTGGAAAGTGAAACTGGAAGCCGAATATCTGGGCCGGCGCTTCGATGAAAATAAGAGCTCTCTGGACGAAGTGATGGTTCTGAATGCCCGCCTCGGCATCCGTCTGCTGGCTGCCAATTTTTACTTTGTGATTCAGAACTTGACCAATCAAACCTACAAATCTGCCAGCCAATTCAATCAGCCGGAGAGAAACAACTGGTGGGGCTTTTACTGGGAGTTCTTTGATTGAGAGTCTTTTGCCTGTTTCTAATCCTTCTTTTTATAATTCTATCTTCTTCGGCCATTGCAGAGAAAACTCAGCCTGACAACTGGCTGGCCTTGGATAAGCTGCAGCATCTACTGATTTCAGCCCATCTCAGCCTGTACACCTATAAAGTTTCTCTGGAATCTTATAACAATACTTCCTCGACTGCCCGCGCCCAGGCAGTTGGCCTGGTCATCTCTATCGGAATAGGGAAGGAGCTTATGGACAGTGATAAGCCAGATGACCGTTTCAGCTATAAAGACTTAATAGCTGATGCCCTGGGTATTGGCTTGGGCTTGTTTATCGGACACAATTTAAAGTAATACTTTAGGTATGGAAATCATCGGCCCGGAGATTCCGCCCCAGGAGCCCCAGACTCTGCGCTTCTCCAAGGAAGTCTGGGGTTGGGCCATTTATGATTTCGCCAACACTATTTTCTCGATGAATATCCTTACTCTCTATTTTGCCGGCTGGTTAATAATGGACCACGGCCTGGAAGACATCTGGTACTCTCTGACATTTTCGATTTCCATGCTCTTAGCAGCGGTGAGTATGCCGGTCTTAGGGGCAATCTCAGATGTCTCCGGCAAAAAGAACAGTTATCTTTTGATTTTAACCCTGGGGTGTGTTTTAGCCACTTTCTTACTGGGACTAATTGCCGGATTCTCGGTAAACATTCAAGTCGAAATTGTGCTAGCTCTAATAGTTTTTGCCATAGCTAACTACTGCTTCGAAGGAGGCCTGGTCTTTTATAATGCCCTTCTGCCGCAAGTCAGCCATCATCGCCGCATGGGGCAGATTTCAGGTCTGGGTGTCTCTCTGGGCTATCTGGGAGCCATTGCCGGTATGTTCATGGTTCTCCCTTTCGTTCAGGGGAAGATTCCTTTATTTAACCCGTCTGGCAAGGAGAATGCCTTTATTCCTACTGCCATACTTTTTATGTTATTCAGCCTGCCCGCTTTTCTCTGGATTAAGTCCGAGCACAAACCCAGAACTCACAAGCTGAAAATAAGGGCCGCCTTTGCCTCAGTCTGGCAAGATTTGCGGGATACTAAAAAGTATCCGGGTGTCTTAAGATTTCTTATATCAGATTTTATGTTTGAGGATGCTATCGCTACAGTTGTTCTCTTTATGGCGGTCTACACTCAGGCCGTGATGGGCTTTGGAGAAGGGGAGAAGACTATTTTATTCGCGGTCTCGACTACATCCGCTGCCTTAGGCTCTCTGGGCTGCGGCTGGATGACCGACCGAATCGGCCCCAAGAAAACTCTCTCTCTGGCGGTCTGGGGCTGGATTGTCACCCTGATTTTGGTTGCCTTTACTGCTAACAGGACTTTTTTCTGGATATTAGGCTCCCTGACCGGAATCTTCTTAGGCTCCACCTGGACTGCTTCCCGTCCTCTTCTGGCTAACTTAGTCCCAAAGGAAAAACTGGGGCAATTCTTCGGCTTGTATTCTTTGTCCGGAAGAGCCGCCGCCATTATTGGCCCTTTGGTCTGGGGAGCGGTTGTATTATATTGCAAAAGAGATTCTGCCGTGATAAATAAGCTGTCTGACGTCCTGAGCGCTTTCGGAGTTACTTTATCAGACTCTATTCAGCAGAGTGTCGAGTATCGTCTGGCTGTTTTAGCCTTAGCTGTGATGATGCTGGCTGGCTGGATTCTTTATCGAAAAGTACCGGATAAACGCTGATTTGCTCTATGAACAAACTGCACGAATACAAAGGCGCCCTGCATATGCATTCCACCTATTCGGACGGCACCAAGACTGTTCCCGAAATCATAAAGATCGCCCGGCAGAGCGGTCTGGATTTCATAATGTTCACCGACCATATGACCCTGCAGCCCTTGGATGATGGACATGAGGGCTGGTATGATAATCTATTGGTGATAATCGGCTATGAGATTAACGACCCGCAGAACAAAAACCATTATCTGACTTTTGGCCTGGATAAGATATTGCCCTATAATCTCTCAGCTCCGGAATATGTCCGGCAGGCAAAAGAAAAAGGCGGCCTGGGTATTTTAGCTCATCCGGATGAGATTAGAAACGCCCTGCCCAAGTTTCCGCCGTATCCCTGGACTGAATGGGACCTGAATTCTTTTGACGGTATTGAAATCTGGAACCAGATGTCCGAGTGGATGGAGAGTTTGACTAAGTACAATCGTCTGCACCGCCTCTTCCATCCCCGCAAATCTCTAAGAGGGCCTACTGACCGTATTCTTTCCTACTGGGATAAGCAGGCGCAGAAACGCAAGGTATTGGCCATCGGTGGAGTGGACGCCCATGGTCATAGATACAGACTTGGCCCTTTTCCGGTAACTATTTTCCCCTATGAGGTCCAGTTTAAAACTATTAGAACTCATGTATTGCTTAACCAACCCCTTTCCAGAGATGTTAAACTGGCCAAGACCCAACTTATCTCTGCATTAAGAGACTGCCGCGCCTTCATCACCAATCTCCGCTGGGGCGCAACTGATGGTTTTTCCTTCACGGTTGAAAATTCAAAAGAGAGCGAGACCATCGGCGGTGTCATGGAGATTGACGACACGGCTAAGCTGAAAGTGCAGCTGCCCGGAAAGGCTTTTCTTCGCCTGGTTAAGAACGGCCAGGTGATTGTCGAGAAAAAAACTGAAGCACTGGAGTATGTCTCCTGTACTCCCGGTATTTTCAGGGTGGAGGCATTAAGAAAAGGGAAGGGGTGGATTTATTCCAATCACATCTATGTGACCAAACCCGGCAGTAATCTCTTGTCAAAAACTCACTGACTTCTGGCAAAGCGGATAAAATCCGTAATTGCCGGCTCCTCTCCGGAACTGCGGGTGGCCATCGCCGCCTGCGCCCGGTGGTAAGCCGAGTGAATTATTACGTGGGTGAGAATATCTCCAATTCTGCTCTCAAACTCTTTCCCCTGCGGATTGCGGTAGATAATTTTTTCTGACAGCTTATCGTTTATCAGTCCGTTTGTGGACCTGGCCCATTCAGCCTTCAACTCCTCAACCGTAGACTTGCATTCCTCAACTGTCAGCTTAAACCAGGGACTTTTCCCGGCAGTATCCTCTCCGTGTAATCTTGCCAGCCAGATTTTCTGCGAGCCTAAAGCGTGCCCGAAATACTTCAGCGGCTCTTCTTTGGCTTTGATACTCTCCAGATTTTTTACGACCTGGCAGTTGGCCCAGTAATCATACTCAAACAACCGTTTCAAAAGTTCTGGCATAGTTTCAATCCCCGGAATAAAAAATTGCGCCTAAAATTAAACTTATTGTGAGCGGACCGAGTCAGGCCTGTATTGCGAGCATCCCCATTTGGCTTGACCCTCATCCCAGAGCGGATTGGGGGTGCCAAATCGGTCCTTGACCAGCTCATTCTGTATTCTGGCTTTTGATTCCTTGACCAAAGCTCCCCAGCCGATGATTACTGCGGCTGAGGTTAGGGAAGAGACCCTGATGAATTCTCTCCGCGAAAGCATCTATTGCCTTCCTTTCTGCAATCCTTTGGTATACCCGGCCCCGCAGGCCACCTGTCTGAACCGGGCCGGTGCCGCGCCATGGCTCATCTCCATCGACTGCATCGGCTCACCTTTGCCGCAGTTGGGTGTTCCCCAGAGAATCCAGTGGTCTTTATTACAGATTGCGTCGCAGGAGCTCCAGAATTCGTTGGTGATTCCCTGATATACCGGATTTTTGAACAGTCGTCCTTTTTTGCCATTTTTGATTTCCCATGCCGCCTGGCAGGCAAACTGAAAGTTTAGACGCAGTTGGTCGATGCTCCAGCTCTTGGTGGTCTCTAAGTACAAACCCTCTTCGGTGTCGGCAATCAAGTCTTCTAAGGTCCAGGTTCCAGGCAATAGGGAAATATTGACCATCCGAATCATCGGTATCCGGTTCCAGCCGTCAGCCCGCATGCAGCCCCGGCTCTCTTTCTCTTTGGCGATATGACAGGTCTCGCGCGAAGTGAGATAGCCTTTGAAGATTCCTTCCCTGACGATATCCCATTTCTGGGCTGGAACACCTTCATCGTCATAGCCAAAAGTTCCCAGTCCTCTTGGCTCTGTGGAGTTGGCTACTATGGTGACCAATTCTGAGCCATATTTGAAGCTGCCTAACTTGTCCGGGGTTAAGAAACTCTTACCCATGAATCCGGCTTCTTCGCCGATGACCCGGTCTAATTCAATCGGATGCCCGCACGATTCATGTATCTGCAGGGCTAAATGAGAGGAGCCGATAATCAAATCCTGCTTGCCTCCTGGCGCCACCGGCGCGGTTAAAAGAGCCACAGCCTCCTCGGCAATTCTTTCGGCATTGTCCTCCAGGGGTAATTCTTCAATCAACTCGTATCCGCCCGTGATGTGCTGGCCTGAACCTGCTGGAAAAGAGCGGTCCTGGGTATCCTGCTCATCCGTGGCAGTAGCGTCCATTCCCACTCCGGAGCGGATTTTCTTCTGGGTAATGTATGAGCCCTCTGTCGAGGCAAAAGTTTTTTCCTCCCTGACAAAGGCCATGGTGCTGGAGGTATTGGTAACTCCTTTGACTTTGGACATCCGCTCATGCAATTTGTGCAGGAGTTCTAATTTTTTCTCCAAAGAGACAGTAAAAGGGTCAGTCTTAAAGGGCGCTTCCCAGTTATCCGTATAGGCTTTGGACGGAGCCAATTTTACGTCTTTGATTTTGGTCTTGGCCGAGGCTTTGGCAATCCTGACTGCTAAGGCTGCGGTCTTGTCGAAGGACTCTTTGGATAGGTCATCTGACGAGGCAAATCCCCAGGCTCCGTCAGCAATTACCCGGATGCCGAAGCCTAAATTCTCTCCCTGGTCTAAGGCTCCGATGGCGCCGTCTTTGACGTTTAAGAATTCATACTTTCGGTTGACGATTCGTATGTCAGCATAACTGGCACCTCTGCTCTTGGCTGTTTCTATGGCGCTGTAGGCTAATTCTTTCATACTTGCTCCTTTAAACTCTGACTGCTCAAAAATAATTTTCTCTTGGCTTAGAAAGTGGCCGCGCTGGTGAAGTTGAAATTCTTGACTTTCATTCCTGGAAATCGTCTCCCGCTAAAAGTCTTGGTCTTGTTTTCCAGCATTTCCACATTGTTTAATAGGTCAATCACGTTCTGAGTAAAGCGCATGTTTTTGACCGGATAGGCGATTTTCCCATTCTCAATCCAGAACGTGCCGTCTCTAGTCATGCCGGTTATCATCACCTGGCGCGGGTCCACGATATTGACGTAATGAAAGCGGGAGACATACACTCCTCTTTCAGTCGAAGCTATCATTTCCTCCATAGTGGCCTTCCCCGGCATCAGGATGCCGTTGATCGGAAAAGGCCCAAAGGAATTGGGTAAGGGACCTCCATGTCCGGTCGATTCTTTCCCCTCTTTGGCCGCAGTGACCAAATCGTAGACTACCTCTTTGGCCACCCCTTTGTCGAAGAAGACCACTCTCCTTTTAGGAATCCCCTGTGCATCTCCGGGCACGCCGATTATTTCCGGGTCATAGGCATCGTCGACTAAAGTGATGTTTTCTCCCACCACCTTAGTCCCCATTTTGCCGGTCAGAAAACTCCTTTTCTCCTGTATGGCCTGGGCAGTCAGGGTGGTGAAGGCCAGCATGAAATACATTTCGGTCCAGCAATAAGGCTCTAAAATCACGGTGTAGCTGCCCGGCTCTAAATCTCTGGGATTTTCCCCTCTGACCGCCTTGTCAATCGCACTTTCGGCCAGTTCTTCCGGCTTAAGCTTGCGGACGTCCTTGTCTGTCTGGTCGCTCCAGCCAGTGGAATCTCCCTTGGCCGCTGAAACAGAGAAGTCTGCCTCAGTTTCCTGGTAATAGCCAAAATTCCCCTTGGAATTCCCGTAAGCCCCGAAATTGGTGCTGACCTCAAATGCTCCTGAGGCGATTAGCCCTTTCTTTTTGCAGGCCCGGATAACCTTGAGCACTCCTTCAGCCCTTTCTTCCGGAGTGCAGTTCATGGTGTCTTCTGCGAAGTTGTTCATTTTGGCGAATTTCTGTGGTCCTGGCAAAGGGACAAAATTTGGGTCGTCCTTTTGGGATTTTGCCATGGCAATGGCTCTTTCCACCGCATCCTTTAAGGACTGGTCGTCGGTCTTGTTCAGGGAGATTCGGCCTGATTTTTTTCCTACGATGGTGCGGATGGAAAGGTCCTGGCTCACTTCGGCCACGTTCTGATGAATCTGATTATTGGCATAGCGGGTCAGGGAGCGATTGGTCCCCTGATATAAAATTTCTGTGCCCTCGGCCTGGGAAAAATTGAAAACTTTGTCGAAGACCTCTTTGATTTCTGCCTCAGTATACATTGGGTTCTCCTTGGCTAAAGCGAATGTCGATAAATAAGATATTATCCGGCCACTGTCAACTTTTATCTTACGCCAGAATGTCGATACAAGTTTCAGGAAACTGTTTTTAATTGACACCTCTTTTCATTTTGGCTATCATCATTTTGTCGGATTAGTTCTGGAAAGCAGGAAACCATGGCCGAGCAGACCTTAAAAATGTTTATCTTTCTCTCCGAGCTTTTGAACCGGAGAGTAATCACTCCTTCCGGTTTATCCTTAGGCAAAGTCTATGACTTCAAGATTAAATTAGGGGAGCTGTTTCCCCAGGTCACGTCCGTCTGCATTAAGAAACTCACCGACCGCCACACCCGGGAATTAGACTGGCAGCAGGTTGAGACGGTCAATGGCAATCTGCTTAAGATTAAAGAGAGTGTGAGCAACCATCTCCCTCTCTTGGAAGTCAAAGAACAGGAGCTACTGCTGAAGGAAGAGATTCTAGACAAGCAGGTGGTGGACACCTTCGGCGCCAAGATTGAGCGGGTCAATGACATCCATCTGTTGATGAATGACAGCGAGCTCCGGGTGGTCCATGTGGATGTGGGCTTAAGGGGTCTTTTCAGAAGGTTGAACTGGATAAAACTCATTGACGGGGCTACCAACTGGCTCTTTTCCTACCAGATTCCGGAACGGCTCATATCCTGGAAATTCATTCAGCCCCTGGCCGAAGACCCGGTCAGAAAAACCCTCAAGTTGAACGTGAATCAGCGCAAGTTAGCCGAAATCAACCCCTCTGATTTGGCGGATATTTTAGAAGAACTTGACCATCAGAAGAGACGGGCAGTCTTCGGCACTCTGGAATTGGAGACCGCAGCCGAAGCCTTAGAAGAGGTCGTCCCTCAGATGCAGCCCCAGCTTTTGGAAAATTTAAAACGGGAGCAGGTGGCCGACATCGTGGAGGAGATGGCTCCGGACGAGGCGGTCGACCTACTCTCCCGGCTTTCGGATGACAAGCAGGTTAAAATCTTGGAGGAGATGGTCCGGGAAAAAAGAGAAGTCTTGCAGAAACTCCTGATGCATCCGGAAGGCAAGGCTGGCAGCATTATGAACACTGAATTTGTGTCCTTAAATAAGAAGCTGATCGTCTCGGAAGGTTTGGAAAAAATCAGAAGGGACTTTGCTGAATTGGAGGTCATTTACTATGTCTACGTAGTGGATGATGAACAGCACCTTTTGGGAGTCTTAAGCTTAAGGGAGCTTCTGACTGCTGGTCCTGAACAGACTCTGGAAGAGTTGATGCACCGCAGCGTTAAAAAGGTTAAGGTTTCCGATTCAAAGAAAAAAGTGTTGGACCTCTTCCGCAAATATGACTTCGTGGTGGTGCCGGTCGTGGATAAAGAAAACTTTTTGCGCGGAGCCATAACTTTCAAGGACGCGGTTCAGGCCGCCCTGCCGGAATTTAAGAAGAAGCGATAATGTTAGAGAGACTGACCCGTTCCCGGCTGCTGCAGACCCGCTGGCGTCAGTTGATTATTTTTCTGACCGTCATGGGTCCCGGGATTATCACTTCCAACGTGGACAATGACGCCGGAGGTATTACCACTTATTCTCTGGCTGGCGCCCATTATGGCTACGCCTTCATCTGGGCTTTAATCCCCATTACCGTGGCTTTGATTGTGGTGCAGGAGATGTCCGCCCGCATGGGGGTGGTGACGGGCAAAGGCCTGGCAGATTTGATAAGGGAGAGGTTCGGAGTCAAAATCACTTTTTATCTCCTCCTAGCACTCTTTCTGACCAATCTGGGTAATACCATCGCCGAATTTGCCGGAGTGGCCGCAGCTTTGGAAATTGTCCACGTTTCGCGGTATATAAGCGTCCCTCTGGCCGCTATTCTAGTCTGGCTTCTGGTGGTCAAATTTAACTACAAGGCGGTGGAAAAGGTTTTTTTGATAGCCAGTGCCTTTTATATTTGCTACATTATAACCGGCTTTATGGTCGAGCCGGAGTGGGGCGCTGTGCGGGGAGGCTTTTTGAATCCCCAGGTGCGTCTGGATGGAATGCATCTGGCTATGCTAGTGGCTCTGGTGGGCACTACCATCGCCCCCTGGATGCAATTTTACCTGCAATCCGCCATAGTGGAAAAGGAGATTAAGATTGAGAACTATAAGCACTCCCGCCTGGATGTGATTCTGGGAAGTTTCACGGTCAATCTGGTGGCTTTTTTCATCATTCTGGTCTGCGCCGCAACCTTGTATAAGAACGGCATCCGCATCGAATCTGCAGCAGATGCGGCCCGGGCTTTAGAGCCTTTGAGCCGGAATTACGCAACCTACCTGTTTGCCTTTGGTCTTTTGAATGCTTCTCTTTTTGCCGCTTCGATTTTACCCCTTTCCACCGCCTATGTCATCTGCGAAGGCTTAGGCTGGGAGGATGGAGTGAACAAGACCTTTGCCCAGGCTCCCGGCTTTTACGGGCTTTATACTTTATTAATAGTTCTTGGAGCCGTGGTGGTTTTGTTTCCCAAACTTCCTCTGGTGCCGGTAATGTATTTCTCGCAGGTGTTAAACGGAATCCTCCTGCCGGTGGTCCTGATTTTCATCATGTTCATAATTAACGACCGCAAAGTCATGGGCCCGCATGTAAACTCCAAGTTCTACAATCTGGCTACTATGACTTTAATTATCCTAATGGGCCTCTGCTCGCTCTTGCTAATCGGCTCTGGATTTTAATGGCTCTCTCCTTCTGGAAAAAACTCTTTGTCAATCTTAAATTCGGATATCTTCTTATTGTGGTTCTGCTGCTGGCAGCTCTCATCTCTCTGATTGCCATCTACTCTGTTAAACGCAACCGCTCCGCGCTCTTGGAAGTCATGTCCCAGCAGGGGGAGTCCTTGATTGAATCTCTGGTTCTGGCCGGGGAGAATATTGTAGCCTCCAAGGCCCTGGTGGACCAGACCGTGGCTGACCAGCTGACCGACCTGGCTCTTAACCTCGATTCCTGGTACAATTCCGGCAGCCTGACTGGCACCAAGCTGACTCAGGTCGCCCGCCGAACCGGTTACATAAGGATTGATATTCTCAATCAATCCGGAAAAATCCTGCTCACTTCTGAGCCTCCTGCTGATTTGAGCATTTACTATGGCCCGGACCAAAAACTGCTGGCTGACATTCAGGAGGTCTTTGACTCTCAGGAAGATAGTGCGCTTCTCCAGCTCCCCGCTTCCGGTCAGCTCCCTGATGGCGGGATTCTTCTGATACGGAAGGGACATTATAAGCCGGTCTACCTTCTGATTCTGACTTCAGCCCGGTACCTGCAGGAGATAGAGCGCCAAACCGGCATCGGCTACCTGGTACAGAGGATGGGACAGCAGCCTGGCATCGAATTCGTGGCCATGCAGTCTCCGCAGGGCATTGTCTTTGCCTCCAAGAATATTGAGGAATTGTATAAAATTGAGACCGACCCTTTCCTAAAAGAGGCTTTGGAACAGAAGCAGACTAAAAGCCGGGTGGCTAAGTTTCAGGGGAGAAAGCTTCTGGAAGTGGTCCGACCTTTTCAGTCGGCCCAGTACCCGGAAGGCATTTTCAGAATCGGTCTTTCTTTGGATAGCTATAACCTGACCGTCAAAGCCTACACCCGCCAGACTATCTTGGTGAGCATTGCTATTTTTGTTGTGGGACTTCTGACAATCGGCTTTGTTCTGGTCAATCAAAATGTTAAATCCCTTAAGACCGCCTTGCAGACTACTGAGAGTCTAAACTTAAGCATTCTGGAATCTATGGAGAGCGCGGTCCTGGCAGTAGATGCTCAGGGGAGAGTAACTACTTTCAATCAGGTGGCTGAAAAACTCTTTTCCAAATCCAGAGAGAATTTGATTGGAGAGAATTATCATAAAGTATTTCCACAGGATGAATGGTTGGTCACTCAGTTTTTGGAGAAGAAAACCAAAGTCAGAGATTTTGAAACAAGATTCAGGACTTTGAACGGAGAGGAAAAAACTCTTTTGGTGAGTAACTCCGGCATCTTCGGCCAGCAGGGGAAATTGCAGGGTGCCATATCGGTCCTGCACGACATCACCGAACTTAAACGATTAGAAGAAGAAGCCAGAAGGTCAGAGCGTCTTTCCGCTCTGGGCAACTTGGCTGCTGGCGTGGCCCACGAAGTGCGCAATCCTCTGAACGCTATCTCCATAGCCGCCCAGAGATTGAAAACTGAATTTAAGCCCACCACTGCTGAGGATGATTATCAGGTCTTTCTGTCTAACATTCTATCCGAGATTAAACGTTTAGACCAGATAGTTAATCAATTCTTGAGCTTGGCCCGCTCTCAGAAATTGAATCTGGAGCCGACTGATTCGAATGTCTATCTCTCCGAAATTTTGGACTTGGTCAGAGTAGAGGCTGAGGCTAAGGGAATTAGACTGGAAAAAAAACTCGGTGAATCTGCCACAATTAAAATCGACCGGGCCGAAATGAAAAAAGCCCTTTTAAACCTTATATTAAACGGAATGGAAGCCATGGAATCCGGCGGCAGCCTGACCGTTCAGACCAAACTCAAGCCTGAGCAGAACGCTTTTGAGATTTCTATTTCTGACACTGGAAAGGGGATTGCTCCGGAAAATCTATCTAAGATTTTTCAGCCATATTTCACGACTAAAGAAAAAGGCTCCGGCTTAGGTTTAGCAATTGCCCATCGGATTGTGACTGACCACAAGGGGAAGCTGGAAGTGCAGAGTGAGAAGGGGAAGGGGACAGCTTTTATTATGACTCTCCCTTTAAGCGTATGAGCATAATGGAAAAATATATATAAATTAGTCGATGCTTAAACTCCGCCTCCTTATCGTCGAAGACGAAAAAGAACAGCGCGAAATGCTCTCCGGCTTTCTGCACAAGGAGGGCTACCAGGTCTTTTCCGCTGAATCCGGCCCTCAAGCCCTAAAACTCTGCGAGGATAAGTCCTTTGAACTGGCCCTGATTGATTTAAAAATGCCCGGTATGGACGGCCTGGAGCTTCTGACCAAGTTGAAAAAACTTTCACCTGATACTCAGGTAATTGTGATGACCGCCTACGGGACCATAGAGACCGCAGTGGCGGCGATGAAGGAGGGGGCTTTCCATTACGTCAACAAGCCGATTGACCTGCAGGAGCTTCTGATTAATCTGAAGAAGGCGGCAGAAACTCACACCCTTCTGGCTGAGAATCGGTATCTGAAAGAGCAGTTGGCAGAACGGTTCAGGGAAACCACCATTATCGGTCAAAGTAAACCGATTCAGGAGGTCTTAAGCACCATTGCCCGGGTGGCCAAGCTGGACACGACTGTTCTAATTTTAGGGGAGAGCGGTACGGGAAAAGAATTGGTTGCTCGCGCCATACACTCTTTGTCTCCGCGAAGTCAGAAGAAATTCGTGGCTTTCAGTTGTTCGGCCATCCCTGAATCTCTTCTGGAATCCGAGCTTTTCGGCTATGAAAGAGGGGCCTTTACCGGAGCGAACCGGCGCAAAGAAGGGAGATTTGAGATTGCCGACAGCGGGACTTTGTTTTTGGACGAAATCGGCGATATCTCCCTGGACATGCAGATTAAACTCCTGCGCGTACTGGAGACTCAGGAATTCGAGAGACTGGGCGGCAAGGAAACCATTAAAGTCGACGTGAGAATTCTGGCCGCCACCAATCAGGACTTGTACAAGAAAATGCAGGAGAAAACCTTCCGGGACGACCTTTACTATCGCTTGAACGTGGTCTCGATTTATCTTCCGCCTCTAAGGGAGAGAAAAGATGACCTCATGCTTTTAGTTGACCACTTTTTGAAATTGTACAACGCCAAGCTCGGCAAAGAGGTCAAAGGCCTGACCCCTCAGGCCAAGGATGTCTTGATGAACCATCACTGGCCCGGCAACGTGCGCGAGCTGGAAAATGTGATTGAAAGAGGAGTGGTTTTAGCCCGGGGGGACGTGATTGACCTGGGCGACTTGCCCGAATTCCGCATGCCGGATAAGAAGACCGATTTTCAGTTAGAGATGACGTTGGCCGAGATGGAGAAGATTCAGATTCAGAGGGTGCTGGAAAAGACCAGGGGGAGCATTACCAAGTCGGCTGAGATTTTGGGGATTCACCGCAATACTCTGCGCTTGAAGATGAAAGAGTACGGCCTTTCCGCAGAGTAACAGGAGCCCGGTCTTGGAAACCTGAGCTCCTGTTGGTTTGGGGATGAGGGATAAGAGGGGGCTTTTTTAGATAACAATCCTTTGTTTTCTGCAGTTTATAATCGTCCTTTAAACAGACTATACGCAAGCAATCGCTAATTAGCTAATATTTTTTACGCTGCACATAACTCCATCACACACGAACAATTTCTGTGCATTTATAAATGAATTAGAGTCTATCTATTTCTTTAATTGATTGTCATTCACATGGTTACCTCTCTGGCACATCCCTTGCTTAAGTTACTGACAGAACAGGAGCAATGACATGAAAAACAGACTGATTTTAGCCTTGGGAATCGCAGTAAGCGGAGTGCTGTTTTTCTCCGGCTGTGATGAAAGAAAGACCATTATCATCTATGACAATTCAGTTCCCTCTGCGCCTAGAGGGGTAGCCTCTTACACTGGTGACGGCTACGTTCTTTTGACCTGGTTTGCCAATCCGGAACCGGACGTGGTGGGTTATGATGTGTATAAGAGTACAGTTGCCTGCAACGGCCCCTATTACTATCTGGCTTCCACCAGTGACACAGACTTCGTCGATTATAATGTGGTTAATGGAAATACATATTTTTATGCCATCGCCGCCTATGACTTAGACGATTATCAGTCTGATTTATCCTATGAATGTATTCACGACACGCCTCGGCCGGAGGGGGTCGTGGTGCTGTACGATTTTAATATCTTCCCCAATGATGCCGGCTTCGATTTCTCCACCGAGACGAGAGTCCGCTGGGATTCCCCTAATTCTGACTTTTATCTGGAGTACTATGTCCCCAATCAGACTTTCTACATCAACGCCAATTCCGGCACCGACCTTCAGGATTACGGCTATGCCGATACTTTGGCCGATGTGGGCTGGGCTCCAAAAGAAGGCTGGTCCGAGCTGGGATATGCAGAAGTCATCTTTGGTCACGTCTACATTCTCAATACCTGGGACAATCACTTTGCCAAAATTAGGGTCAATCAAATCGGCTCCGATTGGGTTGAATTCGAATGGGCTTACCAGGTTGACCAGGATAACCAAGAGTTAAAGCCCGTAGTGGTTCAAGACAGCATTAAGCGTTAAAAAACATAGCATATTAATGAAAGGACAGGTGATAACCATGTTGCGAATCAACCGAGTGATAATAGCCATAGCGGCCCTGTTAAGCCTGAGTATGGTTGCCTGGGGACAAGAAGACGACTATGCTGCCGGCCTTTCTCAGGTGCCTTATGCAGGCAATTTAGAGATTAAAGTCTGGGTGGATAAAGGAAGCGATGCCACCTACCAGCCGGGTGACGACATTCGGGTCTATTTTAGGACTAATAGAGATGCCTATGTGATTCTGTATAACATCGACACCCGCGGCAACGTCCATCTGCTTTATCCTTATGAGTACCGTGACCGCAGGTTCGCGGAAGCAAACCGGACTTATCGCATTCCGGATTTAAGGGATGACTATTATCTGCGGGTAAATGGTCCCGAAGGAGTTGAGCGAATTGTGGCGATTGCTACCCGGGAACCATTTCCTATCCCGGATTTGGGCTGGAATTATGATCCTGACCAGCTGACCAATGAGGACTACTACTATCTGCACCAGCCGGAAGGGGAGGACATCTGGGACTTTATCGAGAGATTAAATCATCGTCTGGTTCCAGATTACCTGGACTATGAGCTGGATGTGGTCACTTTCAAGGTAAAGCCCAGATACACTCAGCGTTATTATGTCGAACCCTCCTTCTACTTCAGCTACCACAGCTATCCTTACTGGTATTCTCCAGACCTCTATTTTGGCGCAGTTTACTTTGACTATCCCTTCCATGCCGCCATTTACATTGACGGAATTTTCTTTGGCTATGCTCCTTTATATCTCCCTTACTTCCTGTATGGCCGGCACTATGTGACCATCTATCACCAGGGCTATCTGATCTACAGAGACTATTGCTATGTCCGGCCCCACTACCGCAATACTTTCTATGTTCCCCGTGACCGGATTTACAAGCACTACGCCCACACTTATCAGAAGGACTACCGGGTGATAAAGGAGAAGCCGGATATCTTCTGGACCAAAGTCCGGGAGCTGAATACTAAGTACAAATACACTCCGGCTATCAAGGACGATTTCCGTCTGGGACAGTCTAAAGAGAAGTTTAAGGGTCAATCGGTCTCTCAACCACAGCTGAGCAAAGAGAAACAGTTTAAGGAACGGTTTAAGCCAACTACCGGAGACCAGTTGATTAAACAGGAAGGTAACCGGGATAAGTTTAAGGGTCAGGTTGTCTCTGAGCCGAAGATGAGCAAAGAAAAACAGTTCAAAGAGAGGCTAAAACCGAGTACCGGAGATGGTCTGGTGAAACTGGATGACAAGAAACAGAAGAACACCTGGTCCAATAAACTGGAGTCTCCGGAAAAGAAGGTCCGTCAGTCCAAAGAGGACCAGTTCCGTCAACAGGAATCTTCAAAAGATATTCAAAGCGGCAAGTCTTTCAAATCCGAGTCGAATCTTTCTCCGGAAAAGCAATTGAAGAAATCCAAAGAGAGTCAGTTCCGCCAGCAGGAGGAGTTTTCTAAAGGCGAGAAGACCTTCAAGTCCGAGTCTAATTCTTCTCCTGAGAAACAGCTGAAAAAGTCCAAGGAGAGCCAGCTCCGTCAGTTAGAGGAAACCCACTTCCGCCAGAGTAAGGAGTCGGAGTACCGGCAGGCCGAGCAAACCCAAATCCGCAAGGAAGCAGAGCGGAGCGGCTCCGATTTTAAACCGGAGAAGATTGAGAAAGTCAAAAGTGTGGAGAGGACCCCGGACAATTCTAACACCGGAATTAAGAGAGAATCTTCCTCTAAGCAGTCTGTTCCCGCTCCGCCTCGGCAGTCCGGCAAGGCTGAGCGCTCTGCCCCTACGGGTAAAAGATAAGTTGACTGGAAGATAAACATGATTAACTTGGATGCACAAATGAAAAAAACTCTGACCCTGACTATTGCAGTCTTCTTTGGCCTGAGTCTGGCACTGCCGGCTTTGGCTATTGAGAGAGAGAAGAAGGGACAGGCCTCTCAGCCGGAGCAGAGGCCGATTGCTGCTGAATCAGAGAAGAAGAAAGCCGGGACACCTGAAATTGCTCCTCCCAAGGAAGAGAAAAAGCAAACCCAACGAGAGCCTGAGACCAAGCCGGCGGAGAGAACCGAGGAAAAGAAGGTGGAGAAGCCGGTCACCACTGAGACCGAGAAGATTAAACTTCCTCCCTTAGAGAGGAAGCTGATTGACGAAGTGGACCGTTTTGTAGACAAGAACGGCAACGGGATTGACGACCGCTTAGAGTCAGGCCAGAAGCAGCCGGAAAAGCCCAAGCCGCCGGAGAAGAAGAAAAAGAGACGAGATTAGAGTCGAACAGCTTGAAAGGGCAAAAGGGTTCCCAATGGGAACTCTTTTGCATTTCATGGGCTTAAATGTAAGAAATTTTACCGCCTGACCTTTGATTATCTGAAACCAAGTTGAAGATAGGCAACCAAATATGCTCTAGGGTGTGGGGATTTGTCCCCACTGTTCAAATTCTGCATATTGACAAAACCTCTATTTGACTTACCTTTAGCCAGAGAGAAGAGGTTCAGATTCTAATCAATCCCTCCTTTTCTCCGTATAAGAGGATGTGAACCAAGAGGTGAAATACATGACCCCACAGCAAAAAAGTAACAGTTTTTACGGACTGGTTGCCCTGTTTGTAGCCTTAATCGCCCTGGGAATCATCTGGTTTGTGGGCTCTTCGGAAGCCGAACAGCCGGCACAGGTAGTCCAGGCTCAGCAGGTAGAGCCCAAGCCGGAGACCAAGAAGGATGAGGGGAACATCTACACCTACACCAAGCTCTTTGACGCCATCGCCTGGAACATCAATGCCCGCTACATGGAGCAGGTCGATACCAAGGATTTAATCTACTCCGGCATCCGGGGGATGATGGAGATTTTAGACCCCTTCTCAGTGATGATGGAGAAGAAGTCCTACGAACAACTGATGGAGTCGACCCATGGGAAATATGAGGGCCTGGGGATGGCTATAGACTCAAGAGAGAACTATATCGTGGTAATGTCACCCCTGGAGGGGACTCCTGCCTTCCAGATGGGAATTCAGGCCGGTGACAGGATTATCAAGATTGACGGGAAGTCGACCTATGGGTTTTCCACTGAAGAGGCGGCCAAACTGATGCGGGGTCCTAAAGGGACTACTGTGGTTTTAACCATTCAGAGAGAGGGGATTCCGGCTCCGATTGAATATACCCTGAAAAGGGATGTGATTCAGATTAAATCAGTACCTTACTACGGGATAACCGATGAGGGTCTGGGGTACGTCAGATTGGCCAGCTTTGCCGAGGAGTCCGACAAGGAGCTTCGCCAGGCCATAAATGAGTTGAAGAAAAAAGAAGTCAAGGGTCTGATATTCGACCTGCGCAGCAACGGCGGCGGCTTACTGGACCAGGCGGTCAAGATTTCCAGTCTGTTCTTGGATGAGAATCGTCTGATTGTTTATACTCAGGGGAGAACTCCCCAGGACAAGTTTGAGTATTTTAGCCAGGGGAAGCCGGTCTATGAAGATAAACTCCCTCTGGTGGTGTTAGTCGATGGCGCCACTGCTTCGGCCTCGGAGATTGTCTCGGGCGCCATTCAAGACTGGGACCGCGGCTTGATTGTGGGGAGTACGACCTACGGCAAGGGACTGGTTCAGCGGGTCTTTGAGATTAACAGTGACGTGGCTTTGAAATTGACCACGGCCAAATACTATATCCCATCCGGCAGGTGCATCCAAAAGCCGGAAAAATCCAGCCGCCACCCGCAGATGATTGCCAGCCTGACAGATGAGGATATCATCACCGACTCGATTATTACTAAAGAGGAGCCCACCGCCGAAGAGGTCTTCCATACCATTGGGGGCAGGGTGGTTTATGGCGGAGGGGGAGTAAACCCGGATGTGACCGTGGAGCAGGAAAAATACAGCGCTTTTGAGGCTAATCTTCTCAGCCGTCAGTACGCCTTTGATTTTGCAGTGCGCTATACTGCCGACAAGAAGCTCTCCCTGGATTTCGAGGTGACTGACGAAATGCTGGTGGAATTCAAGGCCTTTCTGAAAGAGAAGGGCTTTGACTACAAGACTCCGGCTGAGGTCTATCTGGACAGTCTGACTCAGGTGGCTAAGAAAGAAAATAAGGAAATGATTTACAAATCGGCCTTGGAGAACTTAAAAGAGCTGGTGGTTAAAGAGAAAGAGCATGATTTCGAGAATCATAAAGAAGCCATCAAACAGCATCTGAAAGAAGTGATTTTGAGAAAGCTCTACGGCGAAAAGGGTTTTTATGAGGGTGTAGTTCTTAAACAGCACCCGACAGTACTGAAAGCCAAAGAAATTTTATTAAACCCCCAGCAGTACCAGAAACTACTGGAGGGGTAAGCCTAAGGAGTAAAAAGTTCAGTAGTTCAAGAATTATTATTTCGCTTAAGTTGAAAGAGCCGAGGATTAGTCTCACTCGGCTTTTTTGCTGGCTATAGACAGCCTGGACATGCAAAAACCAGTTGACAGGCTCGAGCCGGATTCTAAATTATTAGCTGACAAAACCATGGAAGATGGCCAAAGTAAGCTTAATCGACCGGTTCTGGTTTTGAATCGGAATTACGAGCCGCTCTCGGTCTGCTCGGTCAGACGGGCGGTAGTGCTTATCTATCTGGGGAAGGCTGAGCTGGTGGAAACCTTAGATGGCTATAAACTACGCGGGGTAACCCGGCAGATTTCGGTCCCCAGCGTGGTCAAGCTGGGTTTTTATATAAAAGTTCCGCCTAAGAACGTGATACTGTCGCGCAAGAACATCATCAAGCGGGACGGCCATCGCTGTCAGTACTGCGGCACCTCTCACGCTCCGATGACAGTCGACCACATCGTGCCTAAAATCTACGGCGGCCTGGACACCTGGGAGAATCTGGTCTGCGCCTGCATTTACTGTAATAATAAGAAAGGGGACCGCGCACCGGAGAAAGCCGGCATGCCTTTGTTGAAAAAACCCAAAAGACCCAATCACATCACCTTCATCCAGCAGTTCATCGGCATCTCGGATGAGCGCTGGAAAAGGTATCTGTTTTTAGACTGAAGCCTAGGAGGAGAGACTGCACAGATTAAGCCAGGAGGCGGGTGGCTAAGCCGGTTATCCTTTCAGGCATGCAGCCCACCGGCCAGCTCCACTTGGGGAATCTGGAAGGGGCTTTGCGGAACTGGGTCAATCTTCAGAATGAAAGCAAGTACGAGCTCTATTATTGTATTGTCGACTGGCACTCCCTGACCTCGGATTTTGAGGATACTTCTCAGCTGAGCGAGCGCATCAAGGAGATGATGATTGACTATCTTTCGGCCGGTTTAGACCCGGAGAAATCCTCCATCTTTGTCCAGTCCCAGGTGAAAGAACATGCCGAGTTATTCCTGCTTTTTTCAATGATTATTCCCATTCCCTGGCTGGAAAGAGTTCCCTCCTATAAAGAGAAGAGTGAAGAGTTGGGTCTGGACAGTTTTGGATTTTTGGGTTATCCGCTCTTACAGGCGGCCGACATTCTGATCTATCAGGCTAACTTTGTGCCGGTGGGCAAAGACCAGCTGCCGCATATTGAGCTGACCAGGGAAGTGGCCCGGCGCTTTAACAATCTCTATGGCCAAGTCTTTCCTGAACCGGATGCGCTTATGACCAAATTCCCGGTCATCCCCGGCATTGATGGCCGCAAGATGAGCAAGTCTTATGGCAATGATATTACCATGGCTGATTCGCCGGAAGAAACCGAGAAAAAAGTCGCCCGGATGTTGACCGACCCACAGAAGATTTACAAAGGCGACCCGGGGAGGCCTGAAATCTGTCCGGTCTATTCTCTTCATCAGATTTATAACTCTAAACCGCAGGAGATATACACGGGCTGCACCAGCGGTAAATTAGGTTGCGTAGATTGCAAAAAAATGTTAGCTTCCCATTTGAACAAAGCCCTGGCTCCTTTAAGAGAGAAGAGAAAGGAGCTGGAGCAGAAGCCGGAGATAATCTGGAAGAGTCTGGAAAAAGGCACGGAAAAAGCCCGGGCCAGAGCCGGTTCGACCATGAAAGAAGTCCGAAAGGCCATGCATCTGTTATGACCGAAGAGAAAGTAGTTCAGACTAACGGCGAATTCACCGGCTATTCGGTCAAGCTGGATAATTTCGAAGGTCCTCTGGATTTACTTCTCTTTTTGATTCGCCAGGAAGAGATTGACATTTATGACATTCCTATTGCTAAAATCACAGAACAGTACCTGGAATACATTGAAATGATGGAGCGATTGGACTTGGAAGTAGCCGGCGAATTTATTTTAATGGCCGCCACTTTGATTCGCATCAAGGCTAAAATGCTTCTCCCTCCGGTTCCGGGCGAGGAAGAAGACCCGCGAACTGAACTGGTGCAGGCGCTATTGGAGCATCAGCGCTTCCAAAGAGCGGCTGGCGACTTGTCTGATTTGGAAAAAATTCAGTCTCAATATTTCCCTCGGGCCGATTTCAGTTACTTACCGGTTGTTGAACCGATAGTTGAGCTGAAATTGCCTACTCTCTATGACCTGCTTACCACCTATAAGAATCTTTTGGAGCGCCAGAGTAAAGAAGTCGTCCATTCGATTAGACTGCCGGAAGTCACCTTAGAGGAAAGAATCCAGCGGGTCTTATCCTATTTAGAGGAATGTGAGCAGGCCGATTTTGATGAGCTGTGGCAGGATATACCTTTGAAAATCTATCAAGTGGTCACGATTTTAGCCATGCTGGAATTAACTCGACGGGGAATGGTGGGCTTTGAACAAGAATTTCTGTTCGGGCCTGTCACCCTGTGGAGGATAAGAAATTGAAACAAGAGAGGGAGGATGAACAACCTATTAAATGTGGTGGAGGCGCTCTTATTCGCCTCGCCTGAGCCGCTGCCGCCGGAGAGACTATCGGAAATAGTCCGCTTTTCCGGAACCGAAGAGATTCTGCAGGCAGTAAATGAGCTTAACCGGAAGTACGCTGACAATCAGCATTCCTTCAGAATCAGGGAGATTGCCGGCGGGTTCCAGTTTTATACTCTGCCGGAATATGCTGGCTGGATTGAGGCGCTATATGCCAAAGTCAGGAAGCAGAGGCTCTCCAAAGCCGCTTTGGAGACATTATCCATTGTGGCTTACAAACAGCCGGTCACCAGAACGGAGATTGACCTGATTCGGGGAGTCCAATCTGACGCCGCCCTGAAAACTCTTTTGGAGAGGGAACTGGTAAGCATAACCGGACGGGCGCAGAGCGTGGGCAGACCTTTGCTCTACGGGACCACCCAGCAGTTTCTGATTCAGTTCGGCTTGAAGGACTTGTCTGACCTGCCCAGATTGCAGGAACTGGAGAGCGTAGTCGGCCCGGCTCCGGATTCAGTCACCAATGGCGACCACAGGATAGCGGTGAGTTTGCCCATAGCTCCCTTGAATTCTGAGCCTGCCTGTGTTCCAGTTGTGAATTCTTCTGTGGCTAATTGAGTTCTCGCAGGAAGCATAAGGTAATTGCCATCGACGGCCCGGCCGGCGCCGGCAAAAGCACCACCGCCCGGCTGGTGGCTAAAAAACTGGGTTTTCTCTATCTGGATACCGGGGCGATGTACCGGGCATTAACTTATAGAGTCCTGCAAGCCGGAATAGACCCGCGCTCAGCCTCCCGAGTGGTTTCACTCTTGCGGGGAACCAAGCTCAAAATAAAAAGTCAGCAGGGAAACTGCCGGATATTTCTGAATGGGGATGAGGTAACTTCTCGGCTGAGGAGTAAGGCTGTCGAACAGAATGTATCCGAGGTCTCTAGACATTCGGCTGTGCGACGCAGAATGGTCAAACTCCAAAAAGCAATCGCTCGCCAGGGTAATTTGGTCATCGAGGGGCGTGATACTACCACCGTGGTCTTTCCAAGAGCCGATTTAAAGATTTTTTTACAGGCTGAATTAACCGAGCGGGCTAAAAGAAGATCTAAGAAGGCAGGTTTGCTAAAGTCGAGTAAACAAGACCTGGCCCGCCGGGATAGAATTGATTCTACTAGAAAGATTGCTCCCTTAAAGAGAGCTAAGGGAACCATTCTTATCGATACGACTCGTCTGACTATTCCCCAGCAGGTTCAGAAAGTCCTCCGGCTCTATCATCAGAAGATTGCCCAGAAATGAGCGTTCTCTACACCTTGGTTTGGGTAGCAGGGCGGTTTCTGATTGCCGCCGGAATGTTGGAGATTTACGGGCAAGACAACCTTTCAGGATTAAGAGGAGTCATCCTGGCTGCCAATCATCAGTCCTATCTCGACCCTCCCATATTAGGAATATCTCTTAGAAGGCCGGCTTATTATATGGCTAAAGTGGAACTCTTTCGTTTTAGGATTATGGCCTGGCTCCTGGGTAAATTGAACACAGTCTCGATTCAGAGAGGAGTCGCCGATTTACAGGCCTATAAAAAGGCCATAAAGCTCTTGCTTTCTGGCCAGGCATTGATAATATTTCCAGAAGGTACCCGGAGCCGGGGGGACCGGTTCCTGGAGCCCAAACTGGGGGTCGGCCTTTTGGCCAGAGAAGCCAGGGTGCCGATTGTGCCAGTCTATCTGGAGAATACCAGAGGTTTCTGCAGATGGTTCTTTAAAAAGAGCATTACGGTTGAATTCGGTGCGCCGCTGGAAGTCTCTTGGATGGAAAAAGTTAAGCCGGACAGAACCGGCTACCAGCAGATTGCCCAAGAAGTCATGCGCCAGATTGAGGTACTAAGACAGCGCCGCAAAGAACAGCGATAAAAATAGCCCTGAAGGGCTAAATTCTATAAAAAGGAGGATTTACTTGAATGGTTGAAGAAAGACAACCTAAAACCGGGTCACCCCGTCAGGGTGGCAGAATTACTAGGCGAGGAGGTGAAAGAGGAAAAACAGAAGCTAAAGCTCAAGCCAAGAGACCAAGCCGCCAGGAAAAAACAGAGGTGGCAGAAGAAAAGCATCCCCAGGCTGCGGTTGCCGTAGAAGAATCCAAGGCCAAACCAGGCAGCCGAGCGGTAAAAGCTGAAACCAGAAAACCTGTTAGGGCTCTGCCTGAATTCCCGCCCATCACCCCGCCGGATTTAGACCGGGAATATTCTGCCGAGGAACAGCGCCAGTTAGAAGAGCTCTATGCTGGCACCATGAAGACTGTGGATGAGGGCCAGATTGTCAAGGGCCGGGTGATGGAGATTCTGGAAAAAGATGTAGTAGTAGACATTGGCTTCAAATCAGAAGGGATTCTCCCGCTGGTGGAATTCCCTGACCCCAATAATGTAAAAGTCGGCGATGAGGTGGAGGTCTTCTTAGAAGCCATTGAAGACCAGGATGGCCAGTTAGTTCTGTCCAAGCGCAAAGCGGATTTCTTAAGGGTCTGGGACCGGGTCAAAGAGGCTTATGAAAAAGGGCAGGACCTGGAAGGTAAGATTGTCAAGCGCATCAAAGGAGGCATGGTGGTAGACCTGTACGGAGTGGAGGCTTTTCTCCCGGGCTCGCAGATTTCCTTGAAACAGGTGCCCAATTTTGACGACTTAATTGGCCAGACCATGCCCCTGCGGATTGTAAAATTGAACAAACCCCGGCGCAACATCGTGGTCTCCCGCCGCATGATTTTAGAGGAGGAACGCGAAGCCCAGCGCTCTAAGATCTTAGGAGAGATTGCCGCAGGCCAGGTGCGCGAAGGGGTGGTGAAGAACATCATCGACTTCGGGGCTTTTATTGACTTAGGAGGAGTGGACGGCCTGCTCCACATCACGGACATGTCCTGGGGGAGAATCAATCACCCTTCGGATGTGGTCAATGTAGGAGATAAGCTGTTAGTAAAAGTCGTGGACCTGGACAAGAATACGGGCCGGGTATCCCTGGGCTTAAAACAGCTGACCCCCTATCCCTGGGAGAACATAGAGGAGAAATATCCGGTCGGGAAAAAAGTTAAGGGAAAAGTTGTCTCCCTTACCGATTACGGGGCTTTCGTAGAGCTGGAAAAGGGGGTGGAAGGTCTGATTCACATCTCGGAGATGTCCTGGACCGGGCATGTGAAGCATCCTTCCAAGATTCTGACCGTGGGTCAGACCGTGGAAACCGTGGTATTGTCGGTAGACAAGGCCGGCGAAAAAATCTCTTTGGGGATTAAGCAGCTGGAGCCTGACCCCTGGGTTCTTTACGTGCAGAAAAACCCCATCGGTTCCAAGGTGAATGGCAAGGTGAGGAACCTGACTAATTTTGGCGCCTTTCTGGAGCTGCAGGAGGGTGTGGACGGCCTGATTCACATCTCGGACATGTCCTGGACTAAAAGACTGAACCATCCTTCTGAGCTCTTCCACAAAGGAGAGACGGTCGAGTCCGTGATTTTGAATATAGATGTGGAGAACCGCCGTATTTCCTTAGGCCATAAACAGATTAAGGATGACCCCTGGCCTGAACTGGCTAAGAAGTATGCCCTGGGCGGTGAGGCTGAAGGGAAAATTACAAAACTTCTGGAAAAGGGAGTGGTAGTTGACCTGGGAGACGATGTGGAAGGTTTTGTTCCCCTGCATCACTTAGCCCAACCGGAGATACAAAAACCAGAGCAGGCCTTCCAGGAAGGGGAGAGCCTGCCCTTGAAGGTGATTGAGTTTGACCGGCACGCCCACCGGATTGTCCTCTCTGTGGAGGCCTATTACAAAGACAAAGAGCGCGCTGAGTACGATTCCTATCTGAGCAGTCATCCGGTGCGGACTCAGAAGATAGGCGAACTGGTTACGCCTCCTGATATTCCTGTGCCTCCTCTGCCGACTGAAGAGTCCGGCGGAAGCGCAGCCGAATCTGGTGAGGTTGAATCCGACCAAACCGACCAAAACACCGGCGGCTCTTAGCGAAAAATAAAGCCAACAGCCTCGTCTGGCTTTAGATGAGGCTGTTTTCATATATGAAGAAAGTCGCCTTAACCACCTTAGGCTGTAAGCTCAATCAGTATGAGACCGAGGCTATTGCCTCCGGTCTGGTAAAAAAGGGCTGGCACAGGGTGAATTTCACTCAGCCCGCGGATTTATATGTGATTGACACCTGCACTGTCACCCAGCAGGCTGACTACAGCTCCCGCCAGGCCATTTATCAGGCAAACAGGCGCGCCCCTGAGGCTAAAATTGTAGTCACCGGCTGTTATGCCCAGATTGCCAGGGAGCAGCTGCAGACTCTGCCAGGCGTAGGTCTGATAGTAGGCAGTGACTATAAAGACCGGCTTCCTGACTTAATCGAGGAATGGTATGCCGGTAATCCCCTGAATTTGAATGGCGACAGCTTCAGAGAGCAGGAAGATTTCCGGGCATCCGGACATTCCGGTCACACCCGGGCCTTTGTCAAGATTCAGAATGGCTGTCAGGAAGGATGCTCCTTCTGCGTGATTCCTATGACCAGGGGTCAAGAGAGAAGCCGTCCCGCTCCCTGGATAATTGATGAGATTAATGACTTAGTTGCCAAAGATTTTAAGGAAGTGGTTATTACCGGCGTCCACATCGGCAAGTATGAATGGGGAAACTTAAGGTTAGTCGAGCTTCTAAAATCTATTCTCAGGGAGACTAACCTGCCTAGAATTCGTCTCTCTTCTGTTAAACCCAAGGAGGTTTCCCCTGAGCTGATTGAATTAATCGCCTCTGAGCCACGCTTCTGCAGACATTTACATCTCCCTTTGCAGTCCGGTAATGACAGTGTCTTATCACGGATGAAAAGACAGTACAGTCTATCTGAATTTGACCACATGGTTAATGCTTTTGCCGAGAAAATGTCCGGAGTCACTTTGGGGACTGATGTGATAGTCGGTTTCCCCGGGGAGAACGAGGAAGAATTTGCCTCCAGCTGCAAGTATATTGAAGAGTCGCCCTTGAACTTTCTGCATGTCTTCAGCTATTCTGACCGTCCCAATACTACAGCTTCCAAAATGCCGGACAAAGTCGACCCACAGACCATTAACCGGCGCAGCGCCGTCCTGCGGGAGCTGGGAAACAAGAAGTGGCGGGCTTTCCTGGATACTTTTCCCGGCCAAACTCTGCCGGTCTTAGTCGAATCCCGCCGGGAGAAACATAAAAATCTTTTGACAGGATTGGCTGACAATTACATCCGAGTGAATTTCCAAGGCCCGGACTCTCTGATGAACCAAATCGTGCCGGTTGGAATTGTCAGACGCGAGTCCAGGCTCTTAATCGGGGAATATCAAGTTAATTGAATCTCAAATGTTTTTAATTTTTGTCAACGTAATCTTTTCCATCTTCGTCATCTCTCTTCTGATTTATCTGAATAATCTCAAGGAGCACTTTCCGGATTTAGCCCTTTCCGGCTGGAACAAGCTCACTGCCGGCCTGGTTTTCTTCCTCTTATCCGGCCTGACCGGCGTCTTTACTCTCCTCCCTTTAGGGAGCGTGATATTCAGCTCCGCCCAGGTATCCTATTTTTTTCAGATAGTTTTTCTGACCTTGGGCATTTCCTGGATTTTCTGGGGTTTAACCCTCTGGTTTAAGTTTATCCAGTCCAAGCGAGATGAGCTGGCCCGAGACCGGCAGGAGCTGGACTATATCCGCTCGGCTCTGAAAGAATCGCACCAGGGAGAAAGCTTAGTCGAAATTCTGGATTCCTTTTTGAAAAATGCTTCACTCCATTTTCAGACCGAAAAGGCAGTAGTCTGGATTGCCAATCCCGCAGCCGGTGAGCTAATCTTAGCCTCTTATCGGGGACTCTCCCCGCAGCTGACCAAAAATTTAGAGAAGCTCTCCTTATCTGAGGGAATTGCTAAACAAGTCTTCGCCGGGGAGATTTACTTCACCAGCCAGATTAAGACCGGCTCTGACAGCTTGCTCAACACCTTGTACTCGGAGGAGATTCAGTCTGCCATATTGCTCCCGGCAAGGGTGAGGCAGGGAGTCATAGGAATCATGGGACTTTTTTCTCCGCAGAAATTCAAATTCGAGCCGGCTGCCGGGCCTTTGTTGACTGAAGCGCTGTCGCACTTAGGCCAGAGGCTGGAGTATCTCCGCCTGAGCCGGGAGATTAAAAAGAAGACCGACACGTTAAACCACTCCATTGCCGAGAACCGGATTCTCTCGGTGATTAGCGGGTATCTGACCTCTGAATTAGGCTTAGAGCCGATTTTAGACCGGATTCTCTGGGAAGGCTTGAAGGTGATTAACGCCACAGTCGGGCATGTTTTTCTCTTGGACGGCGCTCAGGTGGAAGTGAAGGCCACTTTAGAGCCCTCTATGGTGAAGGTTAGGGGAGCTTTGAACGAGTTCCCTTTAATAAATCGCGTGGTGGCAGACCGAAGCGTACTGTGTGCCGGCGCTCATCTTTTAGCTCCTATATTTAGGCAGGGAAAGATTATCGGGATTCTGTGGTACGAGAACAAGAAGCCTGATTCTGTCTTTACTCCGCGAGAAATTGAGCAGGCCAAAATTCTGGCTAATCAAGCCTCCATAGCCATGGCTAACTGGCAGCTGCAAGAACAGGTCAAGGAGACCGCAGAGAGAATATCCGAATTGACAGAAAAATTAAAGTTACTGGAAGTCCAGTATGAAGCCTTGGCTACCAAACAGCCCGAGCCTGTTCCCGACACAAAATTGCTCTTAGCCTCTGAGGTGAATGACATTAACAACCTCTTAGCCGGTGTATTAGGTAACCTCGAACTTTTGCAGGAGCGGATGGAGACCGGCCAGCTTCCGTATCATCAGACTTTGGTAGAGGGATTGAAATCGATTGAAAAGACCACTCTGGAGGCAGCCGCCTTGGTGAAGCAGTTTACGCAAGGGGAAGTGGCAGAGATTTCTGAGGAGAAAGAAGAAGTCGAAATTGTAACGGCAGAGGAAGAGAAGCCACCCACTCGCGGCTTGAGAATCTTAGCTATTGACGACCAGAGGATGATTTTGGATTTATTAGAGTCGATGCTTTCGACAATGGGGCACACGACCGAGGTGGCTGAAAACGGGGAAGAAGGTCTGCGGAAATTCAGCCGGGATTCGTTTGATTTGGTGATTACTGACCTGGGGATGCCGGATATATCGGGTTTTGACGTCTCGCAGAGGATTAAGCAGTTGAAGCCGGAGGTTCCGATTGTCCTGATTACCGGCTGGGGAGCTAATTTTGAGGAGATCCAGTTGAAAGAGGCGGGAGTAGATTATTTGTTGGCGAAGCCGTTTAGATTGGAACAATTAATAGCGGTAATAGAAAAAATCTCTCAGCCTAAAATCTAAAAGGAGGAACCATGTCCCGAGTTATTTGTCTACTCAGCTTTTTGGTATTGCCTTTGTCCAACAATGCTGCTGCGTCGCTTGAAGCCCGCAAAGTAGAATTATCTACAGCTGCATCCTTTCAGGTATTTGTAGATGAGGGAGAATCTTTCACCCTTGTAAACATTCCTCTTAGAATTGGTTTATACCTGACCCCCTATCTAGAAGTTGAGCCTGAGGTGGTACTCACCCTAGTCGAAGACCAAGATGCCGCTTCTATCTTTTCAGCCAATCTTGCCTACCATTTTGAGCTACCTTCAAATGGTAAGTCGTACATCTTTGTATTAGCAGGTGCAGGTTTTGGCAATGCCAGCCCGCTTCATAATTCAGCCGGCAGTGTCTTTGGCGGCGGTGACAGAACTGCAACTATACTTAATCTTGGTCTGGGAAATAAGACCTTTCTCACCAACTCTGTTGCAGTAAGATTTGAGTTTCGCTTCCAAAAGTTTTCCTTTGAGGGAAACTCATTACAAGTTCACAGCGGATATCTAGGATTTAGCGTTTTCTTACCTGAGGACTGATGAAAAATACCGCTATGGATTTATGAAGGCTTTCTAAGTTGGAGTTTATAGGTGGGATCGGCTCCTTAAATCGATTGCTCTAAATCACATTCCTCTCCGGCTCCAACCTCCCCTTCTTAAACCTCTCAATACTCAGTTCCGAAATATCAATCGAAGTCTTCCCTTCCGTAATTAGCTCCGCCATCAAAATCCCCACCGCCGGCGCGTGCATGAACCCATGCCCGGAAAAACCGTTCGCTAAAATAAATCCCGCAACTTCAGGCACCTTGCCCAGAATAGCCAAATGGTCCGGCGTGCTCTCATACAGCCCGGCCCAGGAACTCGAGATTTCCGCCTCTTCTAAAGCCGGTATCCGGTTCAAGGCCAACTCAATGATTTTATCCGTGTAGTTCGGGTCCACTGACAAATCAAAACCCGGCGGGGTATCCTTGTCTGCCCAGCCTAAGAGCAGGCCGCCGGACTCTTTGTGCGTGTATAGGCCGGTGTGAATATCTACAATCATCGGCCAATCAGGTCGTATGAATTTCAAAGGGGCAGTGGTGCTGACCTGTCGTTTGATAGGTGCAACCGGAATATCGATTCCGGCCATCTTTCCGATTTGCGCCGCAAAGGCTCCTGCGCAGTTGACTACAATTCCAGTTTGAATGTCTCCCTTGCTGGTGACCACACTGCTAATCTTCCCGCTGTTTAACTGCAATCCGGTAACTTCTGTCTCGTAATTTATGTCCACTCCTAAATCTCTGGCCCGGTTCAAATACCCCTGTGTGAATTCATACGGGTCACCCAATCCGTCCTTCTTGCAGAAAGTCGCTCCGACCAAATCATCAGTCCTAATTTGCGGCAGGAATTTCTTCACCTCATCAGGAGACCAGACTTCCACTGGCAGACCCAGCCTCTTCTGCATCTCCACATTCTTTAAAAAATGCGCCTTCTCCTCTTCAGTCGTGAGCAGGAATAAATACCCCACCTGGTCATAAGCCGCATCGCATTTCATCTCCTCCTGGAAGCGCTCGAAAATTTCTTCTGAGAGCATTGACATCCGCACGTTGATTTCCGTGGAGAACTGGGCCCGGACTCCGCCAGCCGCCTTGCCGGTCGACCAGACTGCAAAGAAAGGCTCTTTTTCCACCAGTACCACATTTTTTATCCCGTTTTTGGCTAAGTTATAGGCCACACTGGCGCCGATGATGCCTGCTCCGATTACCACTGCATCTGCGGTTGCTTTCATTCATCCTCCGCTTTTCTGGAAGAAAACATGCTTTAAGATAATGTCTGCAGCTTAAGAGGACAAGCCACCCTGCAATTTTACTTGACAAAAACCCCTTGCAAAATAAGTTGAAACTCTGTTTTGACAGGAGGAGAATGAAGACGACCGTAGTCGGAAATTACCCCAAAATTAGTTCGGACAAGTCTGTGCCGAACCTGAGGAACTCTCTGAATGCCCATGAGCAGAAGAAGATTTCTGCTGAACAATTAGAGCAGGTCTATCAGGAAACCATTAAAAGAGTGCTAAAAGAGCAGGCTGAGACCGGCATTGATGTGGTGACTGACGGCCAGATTCGCTGGGATGACCTGGTTACTCCTTTAGCTAAGAACATTGCTGGATTTGAGATTGGCGGCCTGATTCGTTTCTTCAATAATAACGTTTATTACCGCAGACCTGTAGTGAAATCAAAGCTTTTTTTCAAGAATAATGCGACCGTAGATCAATTCAGATTCGCGCAGGCTAACTCTTCCAAACCCGTCAAAGTAGCTCTGCCCGGCCCCTTCACCTTCGCCAAACTCTCCCTGGACGAGTATTACCATAATCTGGAAAAATTAGTGCTCGACTTGGCCGGAATTCTGCACCAGGAAGCCAAAGGTCTGGACCAAGTCGGTTGTGAGTATATTCAGCTGGATGAACCCTCTCTCTGTTATTTTCCCGAACAGGCCGATTTGGCCCTGCGCGCGATTGAGACTGTGTTTAATGGCGTCAAGGCTAACAAAATCCTCTTCTTTTATTTTGGAAAAGTCGACCGGATTCTCCACAAAGTTCTAGAATCTAAAGTTGATGCCCTCGGCATTGACACTGTCAGCCACCTTGATAATCTCATGGCCATTTTAAACGCCAACTGGAATTCCAAAGAGCTAATTTTGGGCTGTTTTGACGCCCGCAACACCAAGCTGGAAAGGGAAGAGGAGATTCTGAAATTGGTTGACAAGGTTTCCAAAAAGGTTCCGGAGAATAGAATC
Source organism: uncultured Ignavibacteria bacterium (assembly GCA_964399055.1). Taxonomy (GTDB): domain Bacteria; phylum Zixibacteria; class MSB-5A5; order DSPP01; family RBG-1; genus CAYNPJ01. The sequence continues at coordinate 997,484 of CAYNPJ010000001.1, read as the reverse complement.
TCACTCAGCCCTTCCTGTGGCCTGGAATTTCTGCCGCACGAAAGCGCGGTAAAGAAGTTACAACTGATTTCTCAAATTGCCCGTAGTCTCAATAAAGAAGACTAAAATGTTATTGACCACTTCTGTCGGCAGCTTCCCCAAGCCGGATTATCTCTTAAAAGCGCGCAATCAGTTTGCCCGGGGGGAAATCTCCCGCGACCAGCTCAAAGAATTAGAGCTGAAAGCCACGCGTGAATGCATCCGGCTTCAGGAAAAATTAGGGATTGACATTTTAGTCCACGGTGAAATGGAGCGGGGGGATATGACCACTTACTTTGCAGAGAACTGGGAGGGTTTTAAAATTAGCTCGCCGGTCCGCTCTTATGGCAACCGCTATTACCGCAAGCCGATTGTGGCGGGTAAATTGAGAAGACCCAAGCCCACCACTGTGGAATATTTCCAGTACGCCCAGAGCCTGACCAAGAAGCCGGTCAAAGGGATGCTGACCGGACCCTACACCATGTGTGACTGGTCCTTTAATGAATTCTATGCCGACCGTGAGGCACTAACCTTGGCTTTTGCTGAGATTATTCACGATGAGGTCGTAGATTTAGAAAAAGCCGGCGCTAAGTACATCCAGATTGATGAGCCGGCTATTTCCACCCGTCCGGAGGAGCTCGACTTGGCTATCCGAGCGATGAAAATTGTGACCGCCGGAGTGAAGGCAAAGACCATCAGTCATATCTGCTACGGCGATTTTACCATAATCTATCCTAAAATACTGGAACTGCCGGTTGACCAGCTCGATTTGGAATTTGCGAACAATAAATTTCTCCATCTGGACATTTTCAGAACTCCGAAGTTCACCAAAGAAGTAGCCGTGGGCGTGGTCGACGTTCACTCCCACAGGTTAGAGACTAAGGATGAGGTCAAGCAAAACATTAAAAAGGCATTACAAGTATTTGACCTGCAACAGGTTTATATCGACCCAGACTGCGGTCTCAAAACCCGTACCTGGGATGAGGCTAAGGCTAAGCTAAGGGTCATGGTTGATGCTGTCCGGGAAGTAAAACAAGAATTAGGTCTGAATTAAAGTTTCTTTAATCAGCCTAAATAACTCTCCCCCATAGTACAGAGCCTACAGTTTAACTCAATCCGCCTAAGTTGAATTCAGTCGGATTTTAAGTATATTATAGCAATGCCAGACCATTTCCGGGAAAGACTTCAAAAAGGTGTGATTCTCTGTGACGGAGCCATGGGGACTCTCCTATTTTCCCGGGGCGTGCCTTATGAGCATTGCTTCGACGAGGTTAACCTCTCCAATCCTAAATTAGTCCAGCAAATCCATCAGGATTACATCCAGGCCGGAGCCGAGGTGATTGAGACCAATACCTTTGGCGCCAATCCGGTCAAGCTAACTGCTCACGGATTGGAGGACAAAGTTCGGGACATCAATTTCCGCGGAGCCAAAATTGCCAGAGAAGCCAGAGAAATAGTGGGGAAACCGGTCTTTGTGGCTGGCTCCATTGGTCCCTTGGGAAAACCCCTGGAGCCGATTGGCAAAATTTCCAAGTCCGATGCTTTGAACCTTTTTCGCCAGCAGGCAGAGGGCTTGTTGGAAGGCGGAGTCGACCTCTTCATGATTGAGACTATGGTCAATCTGGAAGAGATGATTCAGGCCATAGCTGCGGTCAAACAAATCTCTCAATTACCGGTTGTGGCTCAAATGACCTTTACTGAAGATGGCAAGACCGTGATGGGAAATTCGCCTGAGGAGGTGGTAAACGCTCTGGAGTCTCTGGGAGTTGACCTTATCGGCGCCAACTGCAGTGTCGGCCCTCTGGGCATCTTTGAAGTGGTGCAGAGAATTTCAGCCAAGACCGAGCTGAAAGTCTCCGCGCAACCGAATGCTGGTCTGCCCCGCCTGGTGGATGGCCGTTTCATTTATCTTTCTTCTCCGGAGTATTTTGCCGAGTACGCGGTAAAGTTTGCCTCCCTGGGAGTAAGCCTGATAGGCGGCTGCTGCGGCACCACCCCGGAGCATATCCGCGCCATGCACACCGCCTTACAGAATTTTAAGCGCACTCGCCCTGGTCAGAGTCAGGCTCATGAGGGCATTGCCATTGCACCTCCCAAAACTGAAAAAATTGAAATCGCTGTTCCGGTTCAAGCCGAGCTCTCTGAGTTTGCCTGCCGGTTGAAACAGAAGAAATTCGTGGTTTCAGTCGAGCTCGACCCTCCTAAAGGGGTGAATCCTGAAAAAATCCTGCAGGGTGCTCAGGCCATAAAAGATGCCGGGGCTGACGCCTGCAACATCGGTGATTCTCCCATGGCCCGGGTGCGCATGAGCTGCCTGGCTTTAGCCTATCTGATTAAGGAAAAAGTTGGTCTGGAGACTGTCCTGCATTTTACTCCCCGTGACAGAAATTTAATGGGCATTCAATCCGACCTGGTGGGTGCGCACGCGCTGGGGATTAGAAATATACTCTGCATTACCGGCGACCCTCCCAGTCTGGGAGATTATGCTCACGCAACAGCGGTTTATGACGTAGATTCGATTGGCTTGACCAGAATCATCTCCAAGCTTAATCGGGGAACTGACGTGGCCGGCAATTCCATCGGCAGCCCGACTTCCTTTTGTATTGGCGTGGGAGTAAATCCTGGAGAGGAAAATATAAGCCGGGAGATTGATCGTTTTCAGCAGAAAATCGAAGCCGGCGCCCAGTACACTTTCACTCAGATTCTGTATGACATCCGGGTGCTGGAGCGCTTCCTCAAGCTGGTGGGAAAGATAGAAACTCCGATTATCCTGGGTATTTTACCCTTGCACAGTTACAAGCACGCCGAGTTTCTGCATAATGAAGTCCCCGGGATTACCATACCGGACAAGCTCAGGGAGCGGATGCGCTCAGCCGGCGATAAAGGCGCTCAGGAAGGCATTCAGATGGCTAAAGAGCTTTTCCATGAGGCTAAGAGTATGGTGGACGGAGTCTATCTCATGCCTTCTTATGGCAGGTATCAGGAAGTCTTGGAAGTCGTAGAAGAAGTATTGTAGCAAACCAAATGGCAGTGCGAACGTCACAGAGACTTTCCCATAAGGAGAGAATTTGGTATTTACTAACTGGCCAGCCGGTGGACCGTACTCCTAGTTCCTTCTGGCGCCATTTCTATCACCGGGAGCATTCTGCTGAAAGTCTGGCTGAGGCTATGCTCTATTTTCAAGGCAAGTTCGACTGGGACTTTATGAAAGTAAACCCAAGAGCAAGCTATCACGTCCAGCCCTGGGGAGCCATAGTTCAATTCTCGAAAAATGAATTCGCCAAGACTAAAATCATCGATTATCCGGTGAAAAAAATAGAGGACTGGAAGCGCATCGAGCCGGTGAAATTGAGCACCCCGGTCTTTCAGGAGCAACTTCAGACTCTCAACCTGATTGGAAAGAGCCTTAAGGGAAAATTGCATTTTGTGGAGACACTCTTTTCTCCTCTCTCAGTGGCTGGTGATTTAGTGGAGAGCGAAGAGATTCTTCAGCAACATTTGCGCCAGAATCCTGAACTGATTCATCAGGCACTGGAGGCCATAACTCAGTCATTTGAATTGTTTGCAGAGGAAACTCCGAACGCTGGTGCTTCCGGACTCTTTTTTGCCACTACCCAGTGGGCTTCTCTCAATTATATTACGAGAGAGGAATATCAGCAATTCGGCAAACCTTATGATTTGCGGGTATTGGAAAAGATGAGGACAGCAGAGCTAAACATCTTACATGTCTGTGAGCCAAACAATTTCCTGGATTTGTTTGCAGACTATCCTGCTCACCTTGTCAACTGGGATGCTTCTGACTCTACGAATTTGACTCTGGATAAAGGTCATGAGTTGCTGAAGAAACCGGTCCTGGGCGGTATCAATCATAATCAAGAGCTATTAGACCCGGACCCTGGCAAAGTCACTGAACAGGCTGAGCAGCTGCGAAATTTGATGAACGGTAAAAAATGGGTTCTGGGCCCCGGCTGCTCAGTTCTTCCAGAAACGCCGGAGTTGAACTTAGCCCGCCTGAGAAATTTGGTCGAGCAGTGGAGTTAAAATATGGTGGATAAAGACAGATTCGAATCCGGCCTCTCTTTTCCTGAGTTCTTGAATACTATCAACATCAGAAAAGAGGACTGGCTGAAGAATTATCAGGGATTTAAGCTTACTGAAAGTGAGATTAAGAGGCTCTCGGCAGTGCGGAAGAAATTCAAGGTCCTGGCTCTGACCGAAGACTGGTGCGGGGACTGCTTCCGCAATCTGCCGGTGATTGTCCGCCTGGTAGAAGCATTGCCTGAGGCGCAGTTGAAAGTTTTTACCCGGGATGATAATTTGGACCTGATGCAGAAGTTTACCCCGGACGGTAAATTGCGAATCCCTACCGTAGTTTTTATGGACCAGGACTTCAAAGTTCTGGCCCTCTGGATTGAAGAGCCTGCCAGCGGTCCCCGACTGAAAGAAGAATTTCTATCCCGGCCGGATGGAAAGGAAAAATACCTTTCAGCCCTGCGGGATGAAGTCAAAAATGAATTCTTTTCACTCTTAGATGAGATAAAGGACAGGTGAACTATGCAAAACGGCTATCGTGTCATTGAATTGGAACAAATTAAAGAGACAGTCAGACAGGCGGTCAAGGAGATTTGCTCCCAGCTCAATCCATTGATGCTACAGGCCATGAAAGAGGCTCTGCCTAAAGAAGAGTCTGAGACCGGCAGAGATATTTTGGAACAGTTGATTAGAAATTTCGAACTGGCTCAGAGCAAAAAAATGCCTTACTGTCAGGACACCGGAACTTCAGTAGTTTTCGTGGAGATGGGGGAGAGGGTCAGATTCAACAGCGAGGGCCTGCACGAGGCCATTAATCAGGGCATAGCTGCTGGCTATCAGGAAGGCTTTCTGCGCAAGTCCATTGTAGGCGACCCGCTGGAGAATCGAACTAATACGGGTAACAACACCCCGGCCATGATTCACACTGAAATCGTGCCCGGAGATAAATTCAAAATCTCGGTCATGGCCAAAGGCGGCGGCTGTGAAAATATGTCCGTTTTCAAATCCCTGCCTCCTTCAGCCGGAGTTGAAGGAGTGAAAAGGTTCGTGCTGGACACGGTGATTAATTCCGGCGGCAATCCTTGCCCTCCGATTTTTCTGGGAATCGGAATCGGTGGTAGTTTTGAGAAGTGCGCTATTCTGGCTAAAAAATCTCTTTTTCGCGAAATAGGGGAGAGGCACTCCAATCCTTTCTATGGCAATCTGGAAAAGGAGATTTTAGAGTTGGTGAATAAATCCGGGGTCGGCCCCATGGGCCTGGGCGGCAGAACAACTTGCCTGGATGTCTTCATTGAAACCTATCCCTGCCACATCGCCAGCTTGCCTGTGGCAGTGAACGTTGAATGTCATGCTCATCGGACTAAGACTGTGGAGTTGTGAAATTACGTCAACATGAATGAGAATCATGTTATCAAGCAGATAGAGCAGCTGGTCAGCTCCGGCAAAAATAGGGAAGAGATTCTTTTGGAAACCTGTCGCCTCCTTCAGAAGAATTTTCCCAAATATAATTGGATCGGCTTTTACTTAGTCCAAGACGAGGAACTAATTCTGGGGCCCTATGTCGGCAAACCCAGCCCTCACACCCGTATTAAATTCGACTCAGGCATCTGCGGAGCAGCTGTCAGGGAAGGCAAGACTGTGGTCGTGGATGATGTGAACTCCGACCCCCGCTATTTGGCCTGCAGTCTGGAGACTAAATCGGAGATTGTGGTGCCGATCTGGAAAGAGGGGAAGATAGTAGGGGAGATTGATATCGACTCGGATGAACTAAGCGTTTTTGGTGAAGCGGACAGGAAACTATTAGAAAAACTATCGGGATTGCTTAGTAAATTGTTTTAACTACTTTTCTCCTCATCCTTTTTCTTCTTCGACCTCTCAATATCAATCATCTTCATCCCGGACGCATACTCCACTGTCACCGGCTCGATAATCTTCATCAGCCGTAAAGTCACTTCCCGAATCCTTAAAGCGCTCTCCTCAATCGCCTTCAGTTTTTCCACCACTTCCGGGGTTAGCTTTTGCCCTTGTAACAGTAACAGTTGTGCATTGCCCAAAACCGCGGTCAGCGGATTATTGATTTCATGATTCAACGCCGCCGCTGTCTCCAAGATAGCATCCAGCCTGGCTGACTTGACCGCCTTCTCCGCTTCTGCTTCAGTGACCACCTTGCCCGTAGGAAACCCCTCTAATTTTGCTACGGCTATGCCTAACTGATTGCCTATTGCTTCGACGAACTCTTCCTCCATGCTCAGATTTCTGGGCCCTTCTGAAATTCCGGAGATTGCCCCCACTATTTCGTTCCCCTTTTTGACCGGATAAGAGAAGAGCGACTTGGGCCCCTCCAAGTCTAAATTCAAGTAAAGACTCTGTACCTTATATCCCTTCCAGAGCTGGCTTAACAGATTTCGCTCTAAATCCTGCAGCACAGTTCTCTGGTCAGTCGAGCCGAACCAAGCCTCTGCTAAACTTTCCTGCTCTTTCCACAGGGAAATATACCCGGCTTGTAACCCCATTATCTGGCAGGCGCTGTCTAAGGCCTCTTGAAGTAATTCTTGAAGCCGAAAATCCTGGTTGGTCTTCAGGATTAGCCTTCGTAGCAGATCGAATTGCTGATACGCTCTCTCTGTCATCTACCCAAACCTTTAGGTACTATTACCCATAATAATCTGAGCAACACTTATGCCCTGCATTTCAATAGACTTTCGTCTTTGTTTGGAATACGTACAGATAATCTCTTGAGACATAATAGGTTATGGCTGCTCAAAACCTGCGCAGTGGAGTTCTCTCCTCTTGGTACGTAGTTCTTGTTCTTCCGAGAATTAAATATGCAATTTGCTTCACAAGCCTCAATCTAATCCTCATTGACATAAACTCAACAGAATGGTAAAATATCCGTTCATTATATATGGGTAATTTGAAAGAAGCCTGCGGAATTTTCGCTGTCTTTGGCGCCAAGAAAGCCTCGGAGCTGACCTATCTGGGGCTTTACGCCCTCCAGCACCGGGGACAGGAAGGCTCCGGCATTATTTCCTCTGACGGTATTCAGGTTTATAGCCATAAGGGCTTAGGTTTGGTCAATGACGTCTATTCTGACCATAAGATACTGGCTGGTTTAAAGGGGGACCGGGCCATCGGCCACAACCGCTACTCAACTACTGGCTCTTCGTTTAACATGGCTAATGTCCAGCCCATACTTATAAATTACAAGGATGGTCCCTTAGCCATCTCCCATAATGGGAATTTGACTAACGCTTACAGTTTGCGCACTAATATGGAGAAGACCGGCTCCATCTTTCAGTCCACTTCGGACAGTGAGGTGATTCTGCATTTGATTGCCTCCTCGTCGAAGAAGACCCTGGAAGAGAGAGTGGTTGAAGCCTTGCGTAAAGTGGAAGGCGCTTACTCGATTCTCTTGATTAACCGGGAAAAAATCATTGCCGCCCGAGACCCCCGCGGCTGGAGACCTTTGGCGCTTGGCAAAATTGGCCAGGCCTGGGTCTTAGCTTCTGAGACCTGCGCTTTTGATTTGATTGGCGCGAAGTATATTAGAGACATCCAACCCGGCGAGATTTTTGTTCTGTCGGACAAAGGAACTAAATCTTTCAATCCTTTCCGCCAGGCGAAACATGCCTTCTGTGTATTTGAGTTCATCTATTTTGCCCGGCCCGACTCCAAGATCTTCGGGGAGAACGTGGATAAGGTCAGAAGAAGGCTGGGACGGCAGCTGGCCCTGGAAAAACCGGCCAAAGCCGACATCGTCATCTCTGTGCCGGATTCGAGCAACACGCATACTCTGGGCTATTCTGAGCAGTCCGGTATCCGCCAGGAAATCGGCTTGATTAGGAACCACTATATAGGGAGGACTTTCATCTCTCCGGAGCAGAAGATTAGAGACCTGGACGCCAAGATTAAATACAATCCGGTCAAAGGCGCGCTGAAGAATAAGAGAGTGGTCATAGTAGACGACTCCATTGTAAGGGGAACAACCTCTCGCAAATTGGTGCAGATGCTCAAGCGCGCCGGGGCCAAGGAAATTCATTTCCGGGTTGCTTCCCCGCCCATTGTCTCTCCCTGTTTTTACGGGATTGATATGCCCACCAAAAAGGAGCTGATTGCCTCCCGCAAATCCGTGGAGCAGATTCGAAAATACTTAGGGGTAAAATCATTGGGATATCTCTCCTTGAAAGGAATGCTCTCCATGAAATCTTTGGCCAAGGAGAGCTATTGCGTGGCCTGTTTTACTGGCAAATATCCCACGAGAATTGAGAATCACACCGGCAAAAAGATTTTAGAGAGCTCCTGAGCTATCTGCTTTTGACAGCGTACATAAGCTGCTCAGCCCGATTGCAGACGGCCTATTTTCTTGGGTAAACTCCTTTCCTGCCGATAAAATTAAGGGTTCGCCTATGCCGGATAAAAACGCTCTCAAGGGCCGCATACTGGTTGTGGACGACGAAGAGTCCATGGGAAAGTTCATGCAGATTATGCTGCAGAAGGAGGGGTACGAGGTCACCCCGGCTCTCTCAGGCTCTGAGGCTTTGAAGCACCTGAAGCAGCAGGAGTACGATCTGGTCATTGCCGACCTGATGATGCCGGAAATGAACGGCCTAAAGCTCTTATCGGAAGTAAAGCAATATGATTCGGAGATTGACTTTATCGTCATGACCGCTTTTGCCTCTGTGGATACCGCCATCGAGGCCATGAAAAAAGGGGCTTTGGACTATGTGACCAAGCCCTTCAAGGTGGACGAGATTAAATTAGCCATTAGTCGCTCTTTTGAGCGCAAAGAGCTGAAGGCCGAGAATCTAGAGCTGAAGCGCCGGGTCAAGCAGGAATTCTCTCTGGACTCCTTTGTGGGGAACTCTTCTGAGATTGTTAAAATCAAGCAGACCGTGGAAAAAATTGCCTTGACCGACAGCACGGTCTTGCTATTGGGGGAATCCGGAACCGGAAAGGAGCTGATTGCCCGGGCTATCCACAGCCACAGCAACCGCGCCGGCCATCTCTTCGTCTCCATTAACTGTGCCGCTCTGCCTGAGAATCTCTTGGAAAGCGAACTCTTCGGCCATGCCAAAGGCTCTTTTACCGGCGCTGTCAAGGACAAGGAGGGCTTGTTCAAAGTCGCGGACGGCGGAACTTTCTTTTTGGACGAAATCGGGGAGACCTCTCAGGCCATTCAGGTCAAGCTTCTACGCGTTCTGGAACAGAAAGAGATTACTCCTGTAGGGGAAACCAAACCGGTAAATGTGGACGTGAGATTAGTGGCAGCCACCAATCAGGATCTGGAGCAGAGAGTCAAAACTGGTCAGTTCCGGCCCGATTTATTTTATCGACTCTATGTCTTGCCGGTCAGCATCCCCCCTTTACGCCAGAGAAAAGAGGACATTCCCTTACTCTGCCGGCATTTTCTGCACAAACACTGTCAGCGACTGGAAACCAAGGATAAAACTCTCTCCCCTGAAGCATTGCAGTTTCTGGTCAGCTACTCCTGGCCTGGCAATGTACGCGAGCTGGAAAACATTTTGGAGAGAGCCATCATCTTGAGTTCGGGAAGCAAAATAACTCCCCAGGATTTGCCTCCCCAGGTCCTGCAGGCCGAAGCCCCCTCACTGGTTCAGGCTGAAACTCACACTCATCCGACTCTGGAGGAGCTGGAGAAAGCCTACATCTTCTGGGTCTTGAATCAGAACCAGTGGAACAAATCCAGAGCGGCTCAAGTCTTGGGCATCGATATCTCCACCTTATACCGCAAAATTGAAAAATACGGCCTAAAGGAGAAATAATTGAAACTCTCGCTGGAAAAGACCATCGCCTTCTTGATTCTCCCTCTTTCCCTGATAATGTACGTCAAGACCTTGGCCCCTTCTGTCTTCTGGTGGGATTCAGGTGAGTTTATTGCCAACGTTTCAGTACTTGGTATTCCCCACCGTCCTGGCTTCCCGCTCTATGTTCTCTTAGCTAAAGTTTTTGCCTTTTTTGCCGGACAAAACTTTTCTTGGTGGATAAATCTCCTTTCTGCGGTCTGCGCCTCACTCAGCTTGTCTTTGGTCTATTTGACTTTTATGCGAATATCAATCGACCGTTATGGTCCTACAAGGCAGAAAGTCTTATCCAGCCTGGTCGGTCTGGGCGTTGTCTTAGTCTTGGGCTTTAATTACAGCTTCTGGATTCAGGCTGTCCGGGCCGAAGTTTACTCTTTCGCATTCCTGCTTTTTGCCTTGCTCTTCTGGCTGACAGTGAAAACCGAGACCAGGCAGATTTGGCCTCCTAAAGCGCAGTTTCTTTTCTTTGCAATTGCCGGCTTGTCTCTGACCAATCATCCGGCCATTGCTATTTCAACCTTTCCAGCCCTTCTGTTCTTATTGATGACTAAGACTTCTCAGGCCTGGAGACCCAAAAATCTTTTCTTTTCCATTTTGCTTTTTCTCTTGGGAATTTCTCTATATCTCTATCTCCCTTTGCGCTCTCTTAATAAGCCTGTTTTCAACTGGCTCAATCCGGCTGACTGGTCCTTATATCTGAGCTCTATTTTTGGCAGAGAATCCCTGGGGCATCTGCCTCAATTTAACCGCGACATCCTGCTCAACCTCTTCAACATTCTCAAATTATTCATTCAGCAGATGACTATTCTTCCGGTGCTTTTGGCTCTATTCGGCTTCTGGTCTCTGGGCCCCAAAAGGAGGCGCTGGCTCTGGTTTGCTTTACTCTTGACCCTGTTTAACTGGCTGACTTTAGCAGTCTTGACTGAGGTCTTTATCCCTGACAATCCTGACCTGCACGGCTATCTTCTTCCCAGTTTTTTGATTTGGTCATTAGCCTTTGGCTGGGGGAGTCTCTATCTTCTTAATCGCACCTATCTCTTTTTCAGTCAGCCAGCTTTTACTCCCGCGCTTAAGTTTGCGGTGACCATCGTGGGAATTCTCTTCATCATATTTGTCTCCGCTGTTCCCCTTTATCAGAGCCGGGCTGTGTGCGACCTGTCTAAAAATCAACTGCCGGAGAGTTATGCACGCCAGGCCACAAAAGATTTGCCTTACGGCTCACTGGTGATAATCGACAATCCTAATCTCGATTTCCTCCTGCGAGGTTTGCAGTATGGCGAAAATTTCAGAAAAGACTTGACCGTGATTGACCGCACCCTCCTGCCGGCCAGTTGGTATTGTTATCAGCTAAAAAATAATTATCCGGAATTGTTTGAAAGGATACCGCAGAATTTGGCAGGGGAGGAGCTGGCTTTGAATCTGGCCCTGAAATATCTGAATCATCATAAACCTGTCTTCTGGGAGTTTACGCCAAAGGACACCTCCCTGGCGCAATTCCTGTTACCTTCCGGTTATCTGCACAAAATAGTTAAAAATCCTCAGGAATATGATTCCCTCTGGCAGCAACAGCTCGTCTGGGAGCAAAAACACTTGGCCTGGGACAGTCTTTCTGCCTTTCAGTATGACGGAGACGCCCAGAGAGTCTGGAGCCGGGTCCTGTTTAACCTGGGATATTTCTACGAGCGTACCGGACACTTTGCCCGGGCCGAAGAGAAGTATAAGAGGATTCTGACCTTAAGCCCGGATGAGGAACTTGTAAGCCGCCGCCTGAAGCAGCTTGACCAGAACCAAGTCCGGGCACAGAACTAAGTTTCTTGCAATCGGCTTTGGATTCTGCCATTGCAAAGCCTCTGCTGTTCTAACTTTGCGCACCCCTTTTTCTAAATTAACTTCAAGTCCTGCCGACACATCAGAAGAAGGACCGGCTTTTGGTATAGGGATTGCGACTGGCCGGATAAGAACTATGACCACGCACAAGAAACAAAGAGGCTTCACCTTAGTCGAGCTGATGATTGTGGTGGTGATTATCGGCATCTTAGCCGCCATGGCTATTCCCCGTTTCCTGTTAGCCGGCGCACGAACCAAGCAGTCCGAAGCCAAAAAGATTCTGAAACAGATTTACGTTATGGAGCACACCTACCGCCAGGAAAATGACTCCTATGTATTCGGAGTAGGCGCCGGACCCGGACAGAACATATCTGCCTTGTTAATAGAAGTAATGACCAGCGCCCGGTACAGCTATGTCATTACCGGCAACGCCAACAGTTTTACGGCCACTGCCACCTGCATCTATACTAACGGCCTGGACGATGACGCCACCAACGACATCTGGCAAATCGACGATAATGGCAATTTGACCGCCGTAAGCAATGACGTTTCCAGCTAGTAAAACGCAAGGGAAAAAGCACAATACCATAGACAACCTTGGTCAAGATATGAGCAAGAACACTTCTGCACATAATATCCACAATGAATCCCAACGTCTTGGAAAATATTCAAATGATGGCATAAGCTTTGCCTTTAATTCTGCCGAAATGAAAGCAGATAACCTTAAACCAAAACACTCTTAAAGAGAAAGGGGTGAAAAGAAATGTTCAGCACGCTTCGCTCTAACAAGAAGGGTTTCACGCTTATCGAGTTGATGATCGTAGTGGTCATCATCGGTATCTTGGCGGCCCTGGCTATTCCCCGGTTCATGCGGGCTTCGACCAAGTCCAAGCAGTCCGAGGCCAAGCAGATTTTGAAGCAGATTTACGTCATGGAGCAGGCTTACCGTCAGGAGCACGATGTTTACTTTCCTCCGACTGGTACGGCCACTGCCATAGCCGGTGGTTCTTTCGCCGACATCGGTGTTGAAATCATGTCTGCTGCCAGATACACCTATGTGATAACAGGAGGTACTAACACCTTCACCTGTGTGGCAACTTCCGGTATTCTGGATGACGACGCTACTACTGACGTCTGGCAGATAACCCACACTGGAGCTCTTTCGGTTACCACTGACGACGCTGTCAGTTAATACCTGACATCTGGGTTAAAAGAGGGACTTGAAAACAAGTCCCTTTTTTATTTGCCTATTTGTTTCCGCTATCCAGCCGAAATTTAGAGTATGAACAGAGACTGTTGGTTTGCGTCTGCAATCTTCTTCGTATCGCTGACAATCTATGTCCTCACCCTCTGTCCCACCATCTACTGGGAGGACTCTGCCGCCTTTGTCACCGCCGCGCACGTCTTAGGCATTCCCCATTCTCCCGGCTTTCCTGTCTATGTTCTCTTGGGGCGATTATTTTCGCTCTTGCCGGTAAACAATCCGGCCTGGCCCGTCAATTTCATGTCCGCCCTATTCGGAAGTCTAAGCCTGGCCATTTTCTTTTTGCTGGCAGTAAGGCTACTTGGACAATTTGCCATGCGTAAAGACGCCTCTATTTATTTGACTTCAGCCGCCTTCGCACTGCTTTTTGGTTTCACAACCTCTTTCTGGTCCCAGACCTTCCGCGCTGAAGTCTATACCCTGAATTTTTTCTTTACCATTGCTCTAATCTTCATCTTATGGAAATGGTCTGAATCAGTGAACCATGACTATTCCGCAGCCAGGCGCTGTTTTTTCCTCTTCGCCTTTCTCTGGGGCCTGAGCGCTGCCAATCACTCGTTGCTGGCAATCTCCTTAGCTCTGGCCTTTCTGCTTTTCACCTTCCTGACTCAGCCTAAATTTCTGATGAAGATTTCGAATCTAATTGCAGCGCTCTTCTTCGGAATTCTGGGAGCAACTCCTTATCTCTTCTTGTTGCTCCGCTCCCGGCACAATCCTGCTTTGAACTGGGGCAAGCCAGATTCCTGGGCCGGTCTCTGGAAAGTGGTCAGCAAGTCCGGCTCCTGGCAGGAATCTCTGAGTATGTCAAATTTTAATCTCTGGACAAATTTCTCTCAGATTCTAATGTTCATTGCGCAGGACATTTTGTTGCCGGTTTTGGCTCTTTCTGTTTTGGGGAGTGTAGTCCTTTTCAGGCAGAAAAGAAGGCTCTGGCTTTTGTTCTCCAGCATTCTTCTGTGTAACATTCTGGTAGTCTCCTGGGCCGCTGAATTCTCGGCCCGCAACTTAGATTTACTGGGCTATCTGCTCCCCGGCCTCGTGATTCTAACCATCTGGGCTGCCTTGGGCGCTTTCTGGATTGTGGAGCGTTTTCTGTCTATCCTTAAGTTTAAGCGCCTAGTAACTGTTCCGGCTTTAACTTCAATTCTCCTGCTCTTGCCTGCCTATCAGCTCATCCGCAATTTCAATTCTAACAACCACAGTCGGTTTAACTATGCCCGTCAATACGCCGAAAGTATTCTCCAGAAACTTCCTCCTAATTCAGTGGTAATTGCCGCTGATGATAACACCCTCACCTCAGCCTGGTATCTGACCTGTGTTGAAAAATATCGTTCGGATGTGACGCTCTTGGCCTGGTCTGCTCTGGAGAATTTGGACTACTTAAAGACCGTCAAATCAAATCACCCTGAATTGACCATCCCGGCTGGCGTGACCAAAGCAGTCTGGATTGCCCAGTTTGCTCGTTCCAATCCCCGGACTCTTCTTTATTGCCAGTATGTGGATTTGCCCCGGCCTCTGGAAAGACATCTTCTGCCGGATAGATTTCTATTGAAATATTATCCTCAGCCGGAAGACTACCCCCCGGCCAGTCTTATGCTTCAGTTAGACTTCTTGGATTCTCTGTTTCGAAATCTTAGGGCTCAGCCAAAACTTGATTTGCTAACCCGGGAGCATTTCGGCAATTTCTTCTTTAATTGGGGCGCCTACTTTGACCGCCACAGCTATGCCGAGCAGAGCTTCTTGAATCTCGACCGCGCCCTTCAGCTCGATTCCGGCAACGACCGCTACTTCACGGCCTTGGGCAAGGCTTTCTTAAAGTCTGGCCGCCCGGACTTAGCCCAAAAGTTTTTCTCTGCGGCAGCGGAGATAAATCCTTACCGGGAGGAAAATCAGCGTTTTCTGGCCGCCTGCCAGGATTCCTTGAACCTACGGCAGAGCAAAATCTTACCCTGATTTTTGCAGTTCCCTCTGTTCAAAAACTCACCACTTCTGCCGAAATTATAGATATGCGTGCGAAATGACAGTTTCAGTCAGGTATAAAAACATTCTCTAACCTCAGGATGACCTAATGCATATTAATAAACCCGAAGTCTCTGTTATCGTCCCGGTCTACAACGAGCAGGAAGGGATAAAGGAGTCTCTTAGCCGCATTTCTGCGGCCCTGAACTCCCGCTGGTCCAACTGGGAGATAATTGTGGTGAATGACGGCTCTTTAGATTCCACTGCTGAGGTGGTGCGTAATTACATCCGCCGTGATTCCCGCCTCCGCCTGATTTCTTATATTTCCAACCAGGGGAGAGGCAAAGCCTTGAGAACCGGCTTTGCTTCAGCCCGAGGAAAAATCATCTGCACCACTGATGCCGATTTGAGCTATCATGAATCTCACCTGATTAAAATGGTTGATTGCTTGCACCGAAACCCCCAGGTCGATTTAGTGATTGGCTCTCCTTACACAAAAGGAGGGCGGACCGAGAATGTCCCCTGGTTTAGACTTTTGATTAGCCGGATAGGGAATAAAGTCTTAGGCTTTGCCATGAAAGGCAATCTTTCTACGGTAACCGGCATTCTGCGCGCCTATCGGGCCGAGTGCCTGAAATCTCTGGAATTGGAGTCTGACGGAAAAGAAATTAATCTGGAAATTCTCTCTAAGGCTTTAGCCATGGGCTATCGGCCTTATGAGATGCCGGCTGTCTTAAGAGGGAGGACCAGAGGCCAGTCCAAGTTCAAATTCAGAGCCACCGCCATTTCACACATCATCTTTTCCTTTTATGAAAAGCCCATAATCCTCTTCGGCTTTGTGGGAATGTTTCTGATGGCCGCAGGAATGTCCGGGGGCCTCTACATCATCTATCTCTGGCTTAACTCGGCTTTGAATCCTGAGCGCCCCTTGATGACTTTAATGGTGATTTTGCTTCTGACCGGCTTGCAGATTCTTTTGTTCGGCTTTTTGGGAACCCAACTGGTCTACCTGCGCAAAGAACTCTACAAAATTCAGCGGGAGAACAAAACCCTGCAAACGAGACTGGAATCAACTCAGCCTGAGCGGCGTTTATTTAGAAACAGGCATAGGCCTAAACAGCCAGTGCTGAGGGATTGAAAATGCATTCAGGAGTGCGCAAACTTTGTATTGTTACCAATCGCTATCCTGCTCATCCGGATGACACTGCCTCACCTTTTGTGCGCGACTTCCATCTGGCGTTAAAAAGGCACCGGATTGAAGTGATTGTGCATACGCCTAAGTACTCCGCCGCTAGAGTGGAGGTCTTGCCGGAAGTCCACCGTTTCGAGTGGACAGGCGGGGAGCGCACCGTCGGTGAATTGAGTCTCTTTTCAGCCGAAGGTCTGATGCAGCTTTATTCTTTTTTGACTAAAGGAAGAGAGTCTTTGCTGGACTTGGTGGAGCGGGAAAGGCCTTCTCACTGCCTGGCCCT
Source organism: uncultured Ignavibacteria bacterium (assembly GCA_964399055.1). Taxonomy (GTDB): domain Bacteria; phylum Zixibacteria; class MSB-5A5; order DSPP01; family RBG-1; genus CAYNPJ01. The sequence continues at coordinate 981,090 of CAYNPJ010000001.1, read as the reverse complement.
CTGGGCTCTCCCTTCCGGCTGGTTTGCCAATCGGGTCATGCAGGAATACGGTATCCCTTACTCGGTCTGGTGCCTGGGCTCGGACATTTATATCTGGGCCCGCAAGCCGATATTCAAGCAGCTGACCAAAAGAGTCCTGCAGGAGGCCAGCCACCTTTTTGCCGACGGTTTTGATTTGGCTGAGAAGGTAACCGGACTCTCTGGCCGTTTCTGCCAATTCCTGCCCAGTCAGAGGATCTTGCCCAGAGTTCCGGCGGAAACTGACATAGAAATGGATAGAAAATTTCAGAATTTCCTTTATGTGGGCCGCTGGGAGAAGTCTAAAGGGGTGGAAGAGCTGATCTACGCCTTCCGCCATGTGGCCGACCACAATCCCCGGGCGCGTCTGACTCTTATCGGCTGGGGGGGTCTTGAAGCGGAAATGAAGTATTTGCTGGAAAAATTAAGCCTGTTTAATTTTGTAAAAATGATTGGCAAAGTCGGGGCTCCTGTTTTATCTTCTTATCTTAAAAATTGCGACTGGGTGGTGATTCCCAGTCATGGAGATTCCATACCCTTGGTCTTGTCGGAAGCTCTGCAGTTCAAAAAGCCGGTGATAGTGACCGAAATAGGCGACCTGGGAATGTTGACCAGAAAATACGGCCTGGGTAAAGTGGTCCGTCCAGGCGACCCGGAAGACCTGGCTTCCGCCATGATGGAGATTGCCAGGGAAAAACAGGACTACACCAAGAGAATGCCTGAGTTGATGGAGCTGTTGAGCATCAGAAGGGCAGTGGAGACTTTTCTACAGACGGTCGGCTGGAAAAGTGCTTCTCCTGCTTCCAGGAGTACACGGAAGTTAGCCTGGTCCTTAGATGAAGCTTAGAGCAAAACAGGTCTTGGTCACCGGAGCCGGGGGATTCATCGGCTCCCATTTGGTGGAAGCCCTGCTTAAAAGGGGAGCCAAAGTCAAGGCGTTGGTCCACTACAATTCCAGAAACGACTGGGGCATGCTGGAATTCTGCGACCGTCACGTTCTGGACAAATTAGAAGTCATCACCGGAGACATCCGCGACTCGGACTGTGTCCGGGCCGCCATTGCCGACTGCGACATCGTCTTTCACTTAGCCGCTTTAATCGGCATTCCTTACTCGTATGTTAATCCTCGGGACGTAATGGACACCAATATTCGGGGAACCTTGAACGTTTTGCAGGCCGCCCGCGACTTTTTAACCGACAAAGTCATTCATCTCTCAACCAGCGAGGTCTACGGCACAGCTGAGAAGATTCCCATGGATGAGGACCATCCTCTGAAACCGCAGTCTCCTTATGCTGCCACCAAAGTGGCCGCCGACCAGCTGGCCTTGAGTTTCTATCGTGCCTTTAAATTGCCGGTGGCAATAGCCCGGCCCTTCAACGTTTACGGTCCCCGGCAGTCCGCCAGAGCCATTGTGCCGACCATAATCTCGCAGGCGCTGAATAAGAAATCGGTCAGGCTCGGCTCGATTTACACCACTCGGGACTTGACCTTCGTGGCCGACACGGTCGAGGGCCTGATAAAGGTCTGCGAGTCGGATAATACTCTGGGGGAAGTGGTCAATCTCGGCTCCGGGTTTGAAGTTTCCATTGAGGAATTAGCGGAGCTGGTGGCCCGCTCCCTGCGTAAGAACATTCGGGTCGTTTCAGAGTCTAATCGGAAAAGGCCCGAGCATAGTGAAGTGGAGCGCCTCTGTTCTGACTCCCGCAAAGCTCAGAAGCTCATTAACTGGTTCCCCAAGGTCACGCTGCAACAGGGTCTGGCCAAGACCATTGCCTGGATTGAGAAACACCGCCATCTTTACAAGTCCGAATTGTATAATGTATAACTTTAGCATACGCCATTAACTTTATGAAGACCATTATCTTAGCAGGAGGCATTGGCCGCAGACTCTTGCCTTATACCGTAGTTCTACCCAAGCCTCTTATGCCGGTAGGGGACTACCCGGTACTGGAGATTCTGATTCGTCAGCTAAAGAAACATGGGTTAAAAGACATCACTCTGGCAGTCGGCCATCTGGGACATCTGATTGAGACCTATTTTGGCGCCGGGAGAAAATTCGGCGTAAGAATCAAATATCAGTATGAGGATAAACCTCTGGGCACAGTTGGTCCTCTGGCAAACATCAGGGGTTTAAATAAGACTTTTCTGGTGATGAATGGCGACCTTCTGACCCTTTTGAATTACTCTAAACTCATTGAATATCATCACCGGCAGAACGCTTTGGCTACTATCGCCGCCCAGAAGCGAAGCGTGCAGGTCGACTTCGGAGTGATTAAGAACAACAGCCAGAATGTCGTGACCCAATACATTGAAAAGCCGCAGCTCTTTTATCAGGTCTCCATGGGAGCCTATGTCTTTGAGCCTGAAGTTCTGAAATTCATACCTGAGAATAAGAAGCTCGATTTTCCGAAGCTTATCAACCTGCTCTTGCAGAAAAGAAAAAGGGTCTCCATTTATCCCTCCTCTGATTTCTGGCTGGACATCGGCCGCCCGGATGACTACGCCCGGGCTGTGGACGTTTTTCCTAAGCTTAAGAAAAAGCTCTTTTGAGGCATCATTAACCCTGAGGGAGGGATGAAACTCACCGCCAAGTTGTAAATCTTATGCACTGGAAAGTCCTCCTCTCTGACATTGACATTTCCGCTGCTGAACTAAAAGCTATCCGGCAGGTCTTAAAATCGCGCTGGCTCTCCTTGGGCCCGGTTACAGCTGAGTTTGAAAAGAGCTTTGCTAAATTTGCTGGCGTAAAACATGCACTGGCAGTTTCTAACGGTACTGCCGCTCTGCATTTAGCCCTCCTCTCAGTCGGTGTCGGTCCGGGTGACGAAGTCCTAGTGCCCAGTCTGACCTTTGTGGCTACGGTAAATTCAATTCTGTATTGCGGCGCGAAGCCGGTCTTTGTGGACATCAACGGCCCGGTGAATCTGAATGTCTCCGTGGCTGATTTGGAGCAGAAGCTGAGCTACAGGACTAAGGCGGTCCTGGTGCTGCACTATGCCGGCTATCCTGCCAATCTTCCCGCCATAAAAGAGGCGGTCAAAAGAGCCGAGCAGAAATTCGGTAAGAAAATCTTCATTATAGAGGACGCCGCCCATGCTCCCGGAGCCTCGATTGCCGGCAAAAAATGCGGCGCCTGGGGAGTGCTTGGATGTTTCAGTTTCTTTGCCAATAAAAACTTGGTCACCGGGGAAGGTGGGATGCTGGTCACCGATTCAGATGAGCTGGCTAGTAAACTTAGATTGCTACGCTCCCACGGCATGACCTCCTTATCCTGGGAAAGGCACAAAGGCCACGCCCATTCCTATGACGTGGTGGAACTGGGCTATAACTATCGATTAACAGAAGTCGAGGCAGCCTTGGGCTTGGTTCAGCTTAAGAAGTTAAGAAAATCTAATCAGAGGCGTCGGGCTCTGACCAAACTCTACCAGCGTCAGTTGAGAAACCTGACTGAGATTGAAATCCCTTTCAAAAAGTTTACAGGCCGTTCTTCCTATCACATCTTCCCCATTCTGCTCTCCGAGGAAATAAACCGCAAAATCTTTATGGCCGCCTTGAAAAATAAAGGCATTCAAACCTCAGTTCACTATCCGCCGGTTCATCAATTTTCTTATTACAAAAATAGATTTTTTGCCAGCAATCTCCCCTTAACCGAGTTGGTCGGCAGGACTGAAGTCACGCTGCCCCTGCATCCGCTCATGACCGAAAAAGATGTTGCCTATATCTGCCGAAGTATAAAGGAGACTCTTTCTAAATTATGAAGACCGCAACCAGAGCAGAGAAACAGGTCAAATTCGACCGTTACTGGCATACCCGGGATTTGGACAAGGCCGACCTCCGCAGTCAGCAGCGCTCCGAGATTGCCTTTTCTCTTTTGGGAAAGAAGTCCGGCAAACTCTTGGACGTCGGCTGTGGCCGGGGCTGGAACTCAGTATTTTTTCAGCAGAAGGGCTTTCAGGTTTCAGCTGTCGACATTTCATCAGAAGCAGTGGCAATAACCAAACAGCGAGGTATCCCTGTTCGAATTTTAGATTTGGAACAGGATGAACTTTCCGGCAACTATGATGTGATTCTCTGTCTGGAAGTCCTGCAATTCTTGGTCGACCCTCTGAGAGCTTTGAAGAAGCTGAGAGCCGCCCTAAATGACAGGGGAGAGCTGATAATTTCTCTTCCCAATGAGTTCCATATTCTACAACGTTTGAGAATTCTATTTGGCAGACCGAACTTCGGCGGCTATGAAGCTCCTCATCTTCGCTTATTCTATCCTGCTGAAATCAGAAGGCTGATTCAGAATGCCGGGCTAAACATAGTCTCCGCCCGACCGGTATCACTTATGCCGCCTGACCGTGGTTTACTTTCTGAAATAGGGGACAGGCTGGCACGATTCTGGCCCGGCCTATTCTCTTTATACATAGTCGTAAAAACCGTGAGAGCCTTTGATGAATAAATCTTATTCTGCTCAAACCACACAAGTGCTGGAATCGACCGAGCATACCAGCCCCATTACTCTAACTCAACCCGCGCCGGAAATTCACTCCCCTCTCTGGTGGAAGATAACCAAAATAATTTTGGTCTTAGGAATCTACTCCCTGCTGGGATATTTCTTTTTCAATGATTTTTCCAGGCTTGCCTGGCAAACCCTGGAGCTGAAGACTGTCTTTTTCATCATTTCCACTCTTCTTTTACTCTTTGGTTTGCTCCTGGAAGTCTGGGTCTGGAAGAAGAACCTGCAAGTGGTAGGCGGGAGCATCACCTTAAAGAATAGCTTTAAGCTCTACTATCTGGCGAACCTGACCCGCTACATACCCGGCAAGATCTGGTCTGTGTTGGGATTCATTAAAGTGGGACAATCAGCCAGTATTCCGCCCTTGACGACTTTTGTCGGCCTGGCAACTGGCTTGCTCAGCTCCTTAATCTCGGCTCTGCTCTTGGGAGCGCTTCTGTTAATTCTCTCCCAGGCCCAATTGCCTCCTTTCAGCCTGTGGCTGGCCGCGCTGATTTTACTCTTCTCGATTTGGCTGCTCCACCCCCTAACTGCCAACCTGGCCTTCAAACTGACCGCCAAGATAACCAGACGCTCTCTTCCCCGGTTGAACTACACCTTCCTGCAGAGTTTAAAGTTAATCGGACTATATACTTTAGCCTGGATTGTCTTTTCATTTTCATTCGCTCTTCTCACTTTATCCCTGACCGACCTTAACCGGCTTCAATTTGTCTATACCTTAGGCGTTTTTCCTTTAGCCTATGCTCTGGGATATCTGGCGGTCTTTTCCCCCGGAGGCTGGGGAGTCAGGGAAGGGGGCATCACCCTTTTGTTGAGCCTGATTCTGCCGACTTATCTATCAGTTGCTGTGGCAATCATCTCTAGATTGATGTTTACCCTGATTGAAGCGCTCTTTTTCGGAATAGCCTTGAAACTCAAATGGGAAAAGAACTGATTTATCTGTATCTGATAGTCTTTGTCTTCGGGCTCTCAGTGGGGAGCCTTCTCAATGTCTGCATCTATCGCCTCCCGCTGAATATCTCCATTGCCAAGGGGCGCTCTTTTTGCCCTTACTGTAGGGCAAAAATCGCCTGGTTTGATAATATCCCCTTGTTGAGTTTCTTGCTGCTGAAGGCTAAATGCCGTCATTGTAAACGACCCATCTCCTGGATTTATCCTACCGTAGAAATTCTAACCGGCCTTCTCTTTGTGCTCTCCTTCTGGAAATTCGGCCTCTCCTGGCAGTTTCTGTCAGCTGTAATTTTGCTCTCCGCTCTGATTGTCATTTCGTTCATCGACCTGAAGCATCAGATTATCCCGGACCTGATTTCCCTCCCCGGCATTCTTCTGGGAGTCGTCTTCTCCTTTTTGATTCCCGGATTTCACTGGCTTAGTTCTGTAATAGGGGTGTTGGTCGGCGGAATATTCTTTTATCTTATGGCCTGGGGTGGTCAAGCCCTTTTTAAGAAAGAGAGTCTGGGCGGCGGCGACATCAAGTTGGCCGCCATGTTGGGCGCCTTCTTAGGCTGGCAGAAATTGATAGTGGTCCTTTTCCTATCCAGCTTTCTGGGGGCCTTAGTCGGCCTGATTCTGATGCTGACCCTGAAGAATTTCCGGGAGAAAAGAATCATCCCCTTCGGCCCCTTTCTGGCTTTGGCCTCGGTCCTGGCTTTATTCTTAGGCGACCGCCTGATTGCCTTCTATACTACTTATTTCTGGCTGCGCTAGCTTCTTCAACTCCCATTTATTCTGCCGATAGTCTGTATAAGGATTGACCCATTATGTCTAAATCAGTCCGCTTTCTGACCCGCTACGAAAGAGAAGTCCGCATTTCGCTTCTGCTCTTAATCCTCTTTTTATTTTTGATGAATCTGGTCACTCTCTTTCTGTTTAACAGCACCCGCGGCTTTCTGCGGCAAGAATTTAACCAGAAGCTGGTCTATCTGGGTAACACCGTCCGTCAGGCTTTCGGGTCAACCTCTTCGCCCATTCAACTTTCCAGTGAACTGCGAAACCTGTCTAGCGGGGAAGACCTCCTGCGGATAGACATCTATGCTGAGTCTGGCCAACTCTACTCCAGTTCCCATCCGGACCTGTCGGTTGAGCCACTGACAAAGAGACTTTCCACATTATCGGCTCCTGAGCAATTTCCCGTTCTGCCGACACCTGGTAACATTCGGCGCAATCAGGCCAATCAAGCCTATCTGGATTATTTTTATCCCCTGCTCAAGCTTTCTGACCGGGAAAAAAACCTGGCTGTCATCCGGGTTAACGCCCAGCCCCTGGCCAGTCTGGAAAAGAGCAGCAGAATTACCTTCTGGCTGGTGGCAGTCGGATTCGTTTCCGCTTTTTTGATTACCATTATTCTGATTAAGACCACTCTTAAGCCTTACCAGGCCATCAAACAGGAAGCGGTCCAGGCCAATCTCTTGCAGAGCACGGCAGTGGAGAGGGACAACGACCTGATGGTGGAGACTTTTAAAAAGACGATTGCCGAGCTGAAGGAAAAGGAGAAGATTCTGCAGGAGCTTTATCACAGCTCCCGGCAAAGGGCCGAAGACTTGAGCCGTCTGAATGAATACATCCTTTCCGGCATGCAGAGCGGAGTAATCATCTGCAATCCCCAGGGGGAGATTACTAAAGTCAACCGGGCCGCCCTGAAAATTTTACAGTCCAGCGAAGAGCAGCTGGTCGGCCTTAAATTCTTCGACTGCTTCGGCGAAGAGAGTCCCTTGGCTCAGTTAGTGCAAAAAGCCCTGTTGGAAAGGAGCACCTCTTTGGGACAAGAATTGAAACTTACTGTTCCGGAAGGCAGGGAACTGGTTTTGGAAGTCAACACTTCTCTGATTGAAAACGAGCAGGGTGAGCTTTTGGGAGTAACCTTGCTTCTGACCGACATCACTCAGCTCGCGGCCCTGCGTCAGGAGCTTCTGAGCAAGGAACGCATGGCCGCCATCGGCGAGATGGCCGCCGGTCTGGCCCACCAGCTGCGCAACTCTCTGGGCGCTATTTACGGCTTTGCCAATCTGCTGAAGAAATCCATTGGCGAGCCCAACCGGCTCTCCGGCCTGGTGGAGGATGTCGGCAAAGAGTCCCGCGCCTTGGAGACTCTGGTAGAAAAGTTTTTGAATTTCTCCAAGCCCTTGGAATTGCAGATTGAGAGAATAGACCTGCGCCAGATTATTCAGGAAAGCCTGGAAGCAGTACGCCGGCACACCTCCACTGTTTTTCCCAATTTTGAATTCAATAGCGAAGGTGGCACTACCACAATCTGGGCCGACCGACTTCTTTTGGGACAATGTTTCCAGAATCTTTTTCAGAATGCCTTGGAAGCCATGCCTCAGGGTGGCAATTTAACTGTGACCTTAAGGGAAAATCAGTGGCAGGGATGCCCTGGAATCTTGATTGAGGTGACAGACACTGGTACCGGCCTGGCCGAAAAAGAAATCGGCAAAATTTTTGAGCCCTTCTACAGCACCAAGGAGTCAGGCACCGGCCTGGGTTTGAGCGTGACCAGAAAGATAATTGCCCAGCATAGAGGCAAAATCGAAGTGCAGAGCAAAAAGGGAAGCGGTACGATCTTTAAAATCTATCTGCCGGTCAAGAGGGTAGAAGCCCCGGTTCCGGCATGATTTTTTCTTGTCAAACAAGGGAATGTTTCGTATACTTTAATTGTAGGAGGAAAGATGGCTGTTTTCATAAATGACCAGTGTACTGCCTGCGGCCTCTGTTTGCCGGAGTGCCCCACTGAGTCTATCAGCGAAGGGGACATTTATGTGGTCAATCAAGAGACCTGCAACGAGTGCGAGGACCAGGAGGGTGGCTCCAAATGCATTGCCGTCTGCCCGGTCGACTGCATCCTCCTCCCCGAGAAAGCCCCTGCAGAGAATAATCAGTAGTTTCTCTCTGGCTTAAATTCATCCTGAACCTTATCTTTCAGTTGCCATGACTGAAAGAACCTTCTTTATACTGGTTCTGATTGCCCTGCTGCTGCTGTTCATCTTCCAGAACACCCAGGCCATTGCGGTGCAGTTTCTCTTCTGGAAAATCTATATGTCCTTAGCCCTCTGGCTGATTCTGCCGTTCCTGATAGGCCTGCTTCTGGGTGCCTTTGTCTTTAAATCTGTTCGCAAGAAATCTGACCAGCCTAAGAAGTGACAGTGGAACGCTTCCGCTTCCTGGAGAAAATCGCCATCGCCGACATCGCCTTTGAGGCTTATGGCAGTACTGTGGAGGAACTATTTGAATCCTCAGCCTTAGCTCTCTTTGAAGCCATGGTCAAGCTGGAGACCGTGGAAGCAAAGGAGACGGAAGTAATCAAACTCGAATCCGATAAAGTCGAAGACCTTCTGTTTGACTGGCTCTCTGAACTGGTATATCTTAAAGATGCCAAAAGCATACTCTTTTCTGATTTCAAGCTGAAAATTGAAGATAAGCAGAAATATTTTCTCTCCGGCGAAGCTTTAGGCGAAAAAATTAACCCATCCAAGCACCACTTGAAAGTAGACGTAAAAGCCGTAACCTATCACATGTTAGAAGTCAAGCAAGAACAGGGAAGATGGACCGCTCAGGTCATCCTCGACATTTAGCCTCCATCTTTATTATATCCCCTCCCCTGGAGGGGAGGGTAAGGGAGGGGTCAGTATTGACCAAACCGTCATTACCCGCAATCAAACCGCGAAACACCTGTATTGCACCAGAAGGTGAGCTTTTATGAAATATAAAATGAATAAAATCACAGAAGGCATCTGGGAAATCCCTCCCAGTGAAAAAGAAGGGATGTTAGTCCCCGCACGAGTCCTGGGAACGGATAAGCTGATTCAGGAAATGGACGAAGGCGTCTTCAATCAGGTCACCAATGTGGCCTCCCTCCCCGGCATACAAAAATACGCCCTGTGCATGCCGGACGGACACTGGGGCTACGGCTTCCCCATCGGAGGAGTGGCCGCCTTTGATTTGGAAAAAGGAGTGATTTCACCAGGCGGCATCGGCTTTGACATCAACTGTGGCATGCGTCTGGTCAGGACCAATCTGACCTTTGAGGAAGTCCAGCCTAAACTCCAGCAATTGGTCAACAAACTCTTTGGCTTGATTCCAGCTGGCGTAGGCTGCAGAGGTTTTGTCAGCCTTAACTATCCCAAGTTTGACGAAGTCATGGTCAAGGGGCTGGACTGGTGCATCGAAAACGGTTTCGCCTGGCCTGAGGATAAAGAGCGAAGCGAAGAATTCGGACGCATCAAAGGCGCCGACCCTTCCAAAGTGAGCAAGAAAGCCAAAGAGCGGGGCATTGAGCAATTGGGGACTTTAGGCTCCGGCAATCACTACTTAGAGATTCAAGTGGCCCAGACTGATGAATTGTATTATCCGGAGGCAGCCAAAGTTTTTGGAATAGACCGGCCACAACAAATCTTTGTGATGGTTCACTGTGGCTCCCGAGGCTTCGGCCACCAGATTGGAACTGACTACTTGAGGACTTTTGGCGAGGCCATGCGCAAGTACGGCCTGAAAGTTCTGGACAGAGAACTCGCCTGTGCGCCCTTTGATTCTCCTGAGGGGAGGGACTATTTTGGCGCCATGCTCTGCGCCGCCAATTCTGCCTTCGTGAACCGGCAGGTGATTCTGCACCGGATAAGAGAGGCTTTCTCGGATATCTTCCACAAAGACCCGCACGAACTCGGCCTGGAGCTAATCTACGATGTCTGCCACAACATCGCTAAAATCGAAGAATATCAGATTAACGGCCAGACCAAAAAACTCTTAGTCCATCGCAAGGGAGCCACCCGCTCATTCGGTCCGAATAGACCAGAAGTGCCGGAAATCTATCGCTCAATCGGCCAACCGGTGATAGTAGGGGGCAGCATGGAAACCGGCTCGTATTTATTAGTCGGAACAGAGAAAGCCCATCAGGAAACTTTCGGCTCAACCTTGCATGGCTCTGGAAGAACTATGTCCAGGACTGAAGCCAAACACCGAGTCCGCGGCTCTGAACTGAGAGAAGATATGGAGAAACGGGGAATCTACGTGATGGCCGCCTCCATGTCCGGCCTGGCTGAAGAAGCCGGCTTTGCCTATAAGAACATCTCTGAAGTGGTCGAGGCAGTGGATATGCTGGGGATTTCCAAGAAGGTGGTGCAGTTGAAACCGATAGGGAATATTAAGGGGTAAATTTCATATGAATGATATTGCTGAACGCCAGATAATCGAACTAAATAATCTTTTACATAAATTGCTAGGGCTTGAGGGGGAAGATATTCTTGCACGGAGGGCGCCTGAACTAACACTAGATTATTTCCGCAACTCATCGAAAGAAAACATAAAAAAAATATATCAAATCTTACATTTCTATTATCCAAGCTGGATTGCCTATAATACTATCCTTAAATCAGATGATAAGTATAACGAGTATTCATCAAATAATGAATTATTACTTGCCCTTACATCTATTATCGATTGGCTGGCAAACCCACTAAATGAAAAAACTAACTACAAAAAGAGATTTATCTCCTATTTGGAGCAGAATCTCTCTAAAGAAGAATTAAACGCTTTACTTAAAGACTCGCATATAATAAAGACAGACGGGAAAACGGAAAAGCTATCTTCACTAAAGGCGTTTGCCCAGTATATTTATGAAGTTAGAAGTGTGATTGTGCATAGAGCGGAGTTAGGTGGGATGTATCCATACAATTTTGATTTTCATATTGATAGAAATGCCGGTAAAATAATCAACAAGAAAGTGACGATAAATCCAAAAGATTTTAGAAGATTCTTATGGAAAGCGATCTTTCATTCCCTCAGCTTAGAAATAATACTTGGTCATTTGAAATCCGAGAAAGAAGAATTCCCCAAAGCCAGTATCTTTGAGACTTCTTGAGAGGAGTTACCTTTCCCCGCCTCTTTCTTTTCCCCCTCTCCTATTCTTCATCCCCTCTCCTAAGAGGAGAGGGCTAGGGTGAGGTTTTTTGTCCCCTCTCCTTTTAGGGGAGGGTAAGGGAGGGTTAGTCTTTCACGAATCTCGTAGGCGAGGATCCTTCCTCGCCTCATTATTCTCTCCCAAAACTACAAGCCTCCGCCTTTATGCGGAGGCCTGCTAAGCTCCCTCTTTTCACCCAAACCAAAACTTTTACTTCAAAAGCATCATCTTCTTGATATCGGTCCAGGTTCCGACATCCAGGCGGTAGAAGTACACGCCAGAGGCGACCTTCTCGCCTCTGGAATTGGTGCCGTCCCAGACTATGCTTCTGTATCCGCTGGTCATGAACTCTTCATAAGTCCTGACTATCTGGCCGGCCAGGTTGTAAATCTTCAAGCTAACCTTCCCATCCCGCGGCAGCGCGAAACTGATGGTGGTCGTGGCATTGAACGGGTTGGGCCGGTTCTGGCTTAATTCGTAGCTGGTCGGCAGGGCGCTGGCCGAAGAGACTATCTCCACGTTGACCGAGGCGGCATTGTAATCCGCCGCCTCTACTTTGACCAATTCAACCTCGCCTCTAATGCTGAATAGCCGGCTGGTTCCGGACTTAATGGCCGCGCCTTTGCCTAAGCCGTAGACCAAAACTTTAGTCTGGCCATTTTCGGCATTGGAGATTATGGTCAAACCGCTGGTCAGCGAGGTAACTTTTCCTTCACCATTGAAGATAAAGAGCGCTGCGCCTAAGGCTTTTTCAGCGGTCAGCTCTAAGACCTGACCGTCTAATCCGGCCTGGTAGCCCAGAGTAGAGGAGATTGACGTACCCTCACCCAAAGGTGCCTGGTCTCCCACTAAGATTCTGAGCAGGTAGACCAGATCGGCAATGGAGAGAATGTAACCGTCCCGGTTGACATCGGTGGCGCCGATTTGCGCCTGTCTGGTGTCATAGTCCGGACTGAAGACGCTGTCCCCGTAGATGAAGTATCTGGAGAAGAGCACCGCGTCGGCAATTTCATAGGGTTGGCCGTTGACGTTGATGTCTCCGATTATGATCGGGTCCACGTCGTGCGGGCAGCGGAATTGCACGCAGCCGTTTTCAAATTTCACGCAGGGGAAGATGTTTTGATTCTTATCGTCAGTCGAGCAGCTGTCCGGGTTGAATTGAGAGGGGTTGTTACTCACGAACAGGCTCTCACCGCTGCAGCTGGAGAAGACGTTCTCCAGGCAGGTCCAGTCATCCCATTCAAAGAAGACCGGGGTCTGGAAACAGCGCATGAGCTCATTGTCAGCTAAGACCACTCTTATCTTAGCCAGTTCGACCAAACCGGCATTGGCCGGCAGGCAGGTCCCCGGGTAACTGCTGTAAGTTCGTCCGATTCCCACTAAGTGGAGCTTATACTTGTGAATCACTGTGGAGGGCTCCAGCCGGTAAGTGAAATAGTGCCAGTAATATTTGCCGGTGCTGTTGGTATCGTCAATGGCGTCTCCCCGCTCGACTTTCACCACGGTTATGTCGGTGTTGAAGAATTCGATGACTAAGTCAAATCCGCCGATGTCCACATTGTTCTGAATCAGAACCGGCAGCCACAAAGTCTGGCCCGGGTCTCCTTCCGGACAGCCGATATTGACCTGGATGCAGACCTCGCACTTAGTCGAGTCTCCGCAGACATAGACCGTATCATATTTCTCGCCGCAGTTGGAAGCCTTGAAGACTAACATTTCGCACTGCCCGGCAGGCGGAACTGTAACCGGGCACTGCAGATTCACATTGCCGGTTCCGCAGGTTTGAGTGCAGGTTCCGGGCCCGCTTATTTTTTCCAGACAGATCTGGCCGCCAGAGGGGTCAGAGGCGGTTACCGTAACCGTGACGGTGCTGTCCGGGCAGCCTGAGACCGTATCCGGGGCAGAGATGATAACCGAACTCCCCAGAGTGACGTTGATACAGACCGTATCTTCGTCGGTCAGGCCGCAGGCTTGCTCAGTGGCTCGGAAAACAAAGCAGTACTGGCCGGCTGAGGCCGGACTGAAGCAGACTTCACAACTGGGGTTGACCGAATAAGCAGGCGGGCAGGCATTCCCCGGCCCGCTGATTTTCTCAATCTTGACCGGAGTATTGCCGGGATGCGATGCGCTGACAGCAAGACAGATGGTGTCATCCGCACAGATGGTGCGGTTCTGGTCCGCACCGGCTAACATCACCGGCGGCTGGCCGGTAAAGTTTATGGTCCAGGTGGCTGTGTCGTAGTCGGTGGCGCCGCAGCTATTGGTCACCTTGAAGATCCAGGTGTAGGTGCCGGCTGAGGGAATGTTAGCCGTCAAAGTGCAGCACTGTGGCGTCACTCCGGTCTTGGTGCAGAATGTACCAATTCCAGACGTCTTTTCTAAAGTAATAGTGTCTCCGGCATCCGGGTCAGAGGCGCAGACTGTAAAGGAGATATTTCCCGGTCCGCACAAATTCTTGGTCGAATCAGGCGCGGTGACAGTCGGAGGCTGGTTGACCTTGGTGATGGTCCAGACTGCGGTGTCAAAGTCGACCTTGCCGCATTCATCCGTCACTTTGAAGATGTAAGTGTAGGTGCCCGCGGTGGAGATAAAGTGTCTGAGCGTATCGCAAACCGGGGAAACTCCGACTTTAGTCGGGAAGCTGCCCGGTCCGGAAACTTTTTCCAAGGTTAAGGTATCGCCCAGATCTGAGTCTGTTCCGCAGACCTGGAATTTCAAGGTGTCAGGAGCACACAGAGACTTTGAGCCGTCCGGAGCCGTAACTAGCGGAGTCTGAGCATCAAAGCCCACCACCCAGACCGCCGTGTCGTAATCAGTGGCGCCGCACTCATCGGTAACTTTGAAAATGAAGGTGTAAGTGCCCGCGGCAGTGACATAGTACTTCAAAGTATCGCAAATAGGAGATAAGCCGGACTTGCCAGCAAAGGTGCCTGGCCCGGAGGTCTTGATTAAGGTCAGGGTATCCCCGGCATCCGGATCAGTGGCGCAAACGGCAAATTTCAAAGTATCGGCATTACACAGGTTCAAATTCCCATCCGGAGCTGTGACCACCGGCGGATTATTGACGGTGATGTTCCAGACTGCGGTATCATAATCTACTGCCCCGCAGCTGTTGGTCACCTTAAAGATCCAGGTGTAGGTGCCGGAAGAAGGAATGTTTGCAGACAGGGTGCAGCACTGTGGCGTCACTCCGGTCTTGGTGCAGAAAGTTCCTATCCCGGAAATTTTCTCTAAAGTGATGGTGTCACCGGCATCCGGGTCAGAAGCGCACACCACAAAGGAAATATTGCCTGAAGCGCATAGCTTCTTGGTGGAATCCGGAGCGGTAACTGTGGGCGGCTGATTAATCTTGGTGACCGTGATAGTAGCGGTGTCGAAGTCGGTGGCTCCGCATTCATCTGTGGCTTTGAAGATGAAGGTATAAGTGCCGACTGCCGTGGCATAAAACTTAAGTGTATCGCAGAAGGGAGGTAGACCGGTCTGGCCGGCAAAGACTCCGCCGCCGGAAGTCTTGATCAAGGCTACTGTGTCGCCGGCATTCGGGTCAGTGACGCAGACCGGCAATCTGACCGTGTCCGGAGCGCACAGCGCCACGGTTTTATCCTGGGCAGTGACAACCGGCGGGCTGTTGAAGGTTATAACCCAAACCGCCGTGTCGTAGTCGACTTTGCCGCATTCATCAGTCACTTTGAAGATGTAAGTGTAAGTGCCGGCTGCCGTGATGTAATCTCTTAAAGTATCGCACTGAGGCGACAGACCGGTCTTGGTCGGGAAGGTGCCCGAACCGGAAGTCTTCATTACTGTAATCGTGTCCCCGGCATCGGAATCCGTGCCGCACACCTGGAACTTAAGAGAATCCGGTCCGCATAAGAATTTATTCCCATCCGGAGCAGTGACCACTGGTGTCTGAGCATCAAAAGTGACCACCCAGACCGCAGTGTCATAATCGACTGCCCCGCACTTGTCGGTGAC
This sequence comes from uncultured Ignavibacteria bacterium, assembly GCA_964399055.1. GTDB lineage: Bacteria > Zixibacteria > MSB-5A5 > DSPP01 > RBG-1 > CAYNPJ01. The sequence goes on along the minus strand of CAYNPJ010000001.1, from coordinate 965,709 downwards.
TTTGAATATGTAAGTGTAGGTGCCGGCTGCGGTGATGTAGTCTCTTAAAGTATCACACTGAGGCGACGGCCCGGTCTCAGTCGGGTAGGTGCCCGGGCCGGAGGTTTTCATAACCGTGATGGTGTCACCGGCATCCGGGTCTGTGCCGCAAACCGCTAATTTCAAGGAATCCGGAGCGCACAGGTAGAGAGTTCCGTCCACTGCTGTGACTACAGGCGGCTGATTCATCACTACCGTGATACAGAAATCACAGGTATCCTGAGCCCCGCAGGGGTCGGTAACGACTAATCTTATGCAGTAAGTCCCGCTGGTGTCCGGTGTCAGACAGAAGTAACCAAAGGCGGCTGAATCGCCGCACAGAGAGCCGCCTCCAGGACCGCTGCCGCCCACAAAAGAGCCGGGCGCAGAAGTCACCTGAGTGATGCAGATGGAATCGTCATCAACGTCAGTAGCATGCACCCACACACAGACCGAATCGCCCGGGCAGAGCAGTGGATCCGGCCCGGTAGGACAGATGATAAACTGAGGTGGTGAATTCTGAGTTACGGTAACATTGAGGGTGTCCTGGTCAAAGGCGCCGCAGGGGTCAGTGGCCTTGACTATTATGGTATAGGTTCCGCTGCCGCCGGGAGTGAAGCAAACTTTATTATTCAGAGTATCGATAGAGCCGGGGCCGGAGACCTTGGTTTCCACAATACCGGCCAGACCATCCGGGTCGGAGACCAGATAAGAGACGCATATCTGCTGAGGGGTACATTGATTGACAGTAGTGTCATTCCCCAAAGCTATGCTGGGCGGGTCATTCAAGTTGACCGTGACCACTATGGTGTCCTGGTCTGTGGCTCCGCAGGGGTCAGTTACTTTGGCAATGAAGGTGTAAGTGCCCGAGGAAACCGGCGTAAAGCAAACTTTGTTGTTTAAAGTATCAATGGTTCCTGGGCCGGACACCAAAGTTTCGACTAAACCGGCCAGACCATTCGGATCAGAGACAGTGTAGGGCAGACATATCTGAGCGGCAGTGCACTGAAATACAGAGGTATCGTTGCCAAAAGAGATTGTCGGCGGAGCGTTCAGATTGACTGTGACTACCACCGTATCCTGGTCTGTGGCTCCGCAGGGGTCAGTCACTTTAGCGATAATGGTGAAGCTCCCAGCAGAGCCGGGAGTAAAACAAACTTTGTTGTTCAAGGTATCGATAGACCCCGGGCCGGAAACCAGCGTCTCAACCAGTCCGGCCAGCCCATTCGGGTCTGAAACTGCGTAGCCGACACAGATTGAGGCCGGCGTGCACTGAGTAACCGTGGTGTCATTCTGGAAGGTGATGCTCGGCGGACTGTTGAAATTTATCGTCCAGACCGCAGTGTCGTAGTCTACCTTTCCGCATTCATCGGTTACCTTGAAGATATAGGTGTAAGTCCCGGCTGTGGTAACATTATGCGTTAACTGGCCTGAAAGGGGAGAAGTACCCGTGACCGTAGAGAAAGTCCCTGGCCCGGATATTTTTTCTAAGGTTAAGGTATCTCCGGCATCCGCATCTGTGGCCGTAACTGTGAATTGAATGTTATCCGGGCCGCAGAGCTGTTTGGTCGAGTCAGGAGCGACCACTATGGGGGCATTATTTATGGCAACTACCCCCACTATCATGTCATTGTGGTCGAAATTGGAACTGGTGTGGTCGTCGTCTATGTAGATTAGATAATCAAAATCGCCTGAAGTGGTGAAGTCTTCGGTGTCAGTGTCAAAAAAGTAAGTCGCGCCGGTCCCTTTGAAGGCACTGACGTCAAAGACCATGAACCACTGGTGCTCACCCATCCCTGAGCCGACACTCAACATTCTCTCGCTGAGTAGATAGGAATCGCCGCTGCTGTAGACTCCGTTGCCGTCCACGTCGTTTAGCAGCCACAACCCTACCTGGGTGTTGTCGGTAATCATGGAGGTGTCTAGCGATACTGGGCTGTCCGGGCCGGGAAAGACTGTGAACTGATTATTTCCTACCCCTAAGTCGGTATAGTATCCGAACCGGTTGACATTATCCCACGGCGTGAATTCCTCTAACAGTTTCCATTGCTGCTTTCCGCTGCAGAAATCAATCAGAGCGTCTGCCTGGCAGGCAGCTATTGGAGTCTGCTGGACACTGTTGACGAAAAGCTTGGGAGGGTTGTCTACGGTAATGGAGTAGGTTAATGTATCCTGTTTAAACGCCCCGTGATTATCCGTGGCTTTAAACACCCATTTGTAGGTGCCGCTGGAGCCGGGGTTAAAACAAAGGGTGTCTACAATCGGTGAACTTGAAACCACTGTAGGGAAACTCCCTGACCCGCTTAATTTTTGAAGAGTGACAGTGTCACCCGCATTCGGGTCGGAAGCCTGAATTACAAAACAAACCGCATCTCCCGGGCAGATTAGAAAAGATGAATCCGGCGGTAATATCAGATTGGGTTTGTTATTGGTGGCAGAGGCTAAGCTGAAGGAAATAAATAAAAATAACCCTATTAAGGCTCCCCTGTTTAGCTTCAATCTGTCTCCTTGCTCTTTATCAAGTTTGGGCTTTCCAACTTTCTTATTTAATTAAGCAATCTTTTTGCCTTGCCAGTCCTATCTTTTAGATATTGTACTCCAACAGCTTACTTTACAGGTTCAATAAACCACCTTGCAACTCATTACCTGACAGTAGCAATTCCCTTCACCGTCCCAAAATAAAACACCCCTCGCTTCGGAACAGGCTCACTTTTTCTTGAGTCTCTTCTTGTTAAGGGGTCTAAACTTTAAAGCTATCTCGCCTATAAGATAACCCCCCCATTTTACTTGTCAAGCAAAAAATTAAGCCCAACCCAAGATTTTTGCCCCTATTGTCCCCTCTCTTTTATTACCCTCTCCTATAGGAGAGGGCAGGGGTGAGGTTTTATTTTTCTGCCTTCATTGCGAGGACCCCGTCTTCGACCCTGATGGGCTCTCCTCGAGTCTGAGCGACCTCGGAGTCGAAGACAGACCCAGAAGCGAGCCAGGCGAGGGGGACCTGGCGATCCGTTTTTCTTTATTCTTTGCAACAGACCAAGTTAGCTCCTTTCCATCAAACTTTTTCAAAAGTTTTTTTCAGAAAATCCCCTCCATGTAATCGACTTTTTCCTCTCCACCTCCGACCACTCAGAATTAACCCTCTGCCATTCCTGTACTTATAACTCCCAATAAATGGCTGAAAACAGCCTTTTTTCAGCTTTATTCTTTTTCTTCCAGCAACTTAACCCCGCTACCGAATCGCTACCAGGGGGAAGGGGAGGCCCTATTTATAGGAGAACCCTTTTCTTATGGGTGTTCTCTGGTGGAAGTAAATGCTCTTTGAGAACACATGGGGTTTAAAAATGAAAGGCCTTTCGACTCCAATAAGAACTCCTGAAAACGGAGCTGCGGACTGCAGGGAATTGTAACAATCTGTAGACCCAGGTTGTCCCAACCTGGGTATGCATTCCCAGCAGTAAAAAAGTCTGGACGGTGATCCAGAATACCGCCCACGTGCCGAACAGAATGGGCCCAGATTCCGGTTTCACACGCCGGAACCCTTAAGCCACTTCCGGGTGCCCTGGCTTAGCTGGTTTAACAGGAGCATTGCATCAGGCAAACAAAACCAGAAGCAGTAAACTGGGAGCAGCGGTTAGACTCCGTTGCCCCCAGATAAAAAAATCGCTCTTTACATACATCAGTCCCCTTTCCTTTAAGGGGGTGAAAAGAAATCCTCCCCTAAGAGGGGTTCACCCAGACAGGAAAAAAGGTGGGGTTGTTTCACTTCCCTCCCCTAAAGGGGAGGGTAAGGGAGGGGTCATGTTCTTATTTTTGAGCCGTTGTAGCGTCCTAGCTTTTATGGTAAGCCTGCCGAACCATTGTCCAGAGCGATGAAACGTCCGAGGCCAGCTCGGACGCTACGTTTTCCATTGCCTGACCAGGGAGTAATTGAGTAAATTAAGCGCAGAAGAAAATAAATCAGCTACCTAAATCGTCACCACTGCCGAGCCCCAGGTCAGCCCTGCTCCGAAGGCCACCAACAGCAAATTCATTCCCGGTCTGTACAATTCGCCCCTCCGGACTTCGTCTAAGCCGATGGGAATCGAAGCAGAAGAGGTGTTGCCGTACCGGTCGATATTGACATAGACTTTGGTCATCGGCAGTTTTATTCTTTTAGCCGTCGCCTGAATGATTCTCAAATTAGCCTGATGGGGAATCAGTAAATCTATCTGCTCCGGCTTCATCTGCACCTGCTGCAAAATCTTCTGACAGGAATCCCCCATGATTTGCACCGCCAATTTGAAGACCGCATTCCCCTCCATTTTAAGATAATGCTGGCGCTGATCCAAAGACTGTTGGGTGGCCGGATAGAGAGAGCCTCCACCGGGCATGAACAAAAGCTCACCATATCTTCCGTCTGCGCCTAAATAAGTCCCCAATAGCCCGGGCCTGCCATTCGAGCTGCCTTGCAGAATAACTGCTCCGGCTCCGTCGCCGAACAGAACGCAGGTGCTGCGGTCGGTCCAGTCAGTAATCTTGGTCAGGATTTCTACCCCGATTAAGAGAATGGTCTTGGCCTGCCCGCTCTTGATATAGCCGTCAGCCACTGACAGGCCGTAGATAAAGCCGGTACAGCCGGCGGCCAGATCCAGGGCCGCCGCTTTCCAGGCCTGCAAGTTTTTCTGTATCATACAGGAGGCCGAAGGGAAGGGCATGTCCGCGGTGACTGTAGCCACTAAGATTAAATCTAAATCTTGGGCCTTTACCCCGGCCATCTCCATGGCCTTAAGGGCAGCCTCGGTGCCTAAAGAGGAAGCAGTGGTCTTCTCATCTCCGATTCGGCGCTCCTTGATGCCGGTTCTCTCGGTAATCCACTGGTCCGAGGTGTCGACCATTTTCTCTAAGTCGGCGTTGCTGAGGACCTTCTCCGGCACGGCACGGCCAGTGCCTAAAATCTGGGTGAAAAAGGACATCTTTTATCCTGTCTTTTTACAAAATAATCCAGTTCACACTGACATATCGGAACAAGCACCGTCAGGTCTGAATCAAAACTCAGCTCATGTTTAGTACTTGAAATTAATATAGACTATACGTATTCAAAAATCAACTCGAACTGGCCAAATTTTATTTGAAGGCGAGAAACGTCCGAGACAAGCTCGGACGCTACGAAAACTTTTGAACAACCTCACCCCAACCCTCTCCTTTTAGAAGAGGGTAACTTAATTCTTCCTAAAAATTATGGGCTGTGTGGGTTTAGCAGTTTTGAGAAATCAATCGCCTTCTGCTTTTTATAAACCCTCGTCTTCAACTGCCCGCAGGCCGCAGCAATATCAACGCCTTTGCTGATGCGCAAGGTAACTGCCGGCGCGCGGGGATAGAGTATCTCTCTGAATTTCTGCGCCTGCTCTAAAGTCGGACGCTCAAAAGGTGCATCCGGAATCGGATTGTACATAATCAGATTAATCTTGCAGGGGATATGCGCAATCAGCCTGGCCAACTGCTTAGCTTGTTTTTCCGAGTCATTCACTCCTTTAATAAGGATATACTCGAAAGTCACCCGATGCCCGACTTTCTTGGCATAGTATTTAGTTGCTTCTAATAAATCTTTCAGAGAATGTTTATTAGTCACCGGCATCAATTTCTTACGCAGCTCTTCGTCTGCCGCATGCAGGGAAACCGCCAATTTCACTTTAAGCCCATCGTCAGCTAATTTGTAAATCTCCGGCACCACACCGGCAGTGGAGAGGGTGATTCTCTTAGGCGAAATGCAGACCCCGTAGTCTGAAGTGAGTACCTGGAGACTTTTTAAGACATTCTGGTAGTTGAGCAAAGGCTCCCCCATCCCCATATAGACGATATTATTTAAGATTTCTCCTTTGTAAACATAGGACCTGACCTGCAAGACCTGGTCCACGATTTCGCCCGCGGTTAAATTTTTCTTGTAACCCATGTATCCGGTGGCGCAGAACAGACAGCCCAGAGGACACCCCACCTGAGCCGAGATGCAAACCGTATTCTTCCCTTTATCCCGGATTAATACCGACTCAATGGTCTGGCCATCTCTTAAGGCGAAGAGAAACTTAACCGATCCATCCTGTGATTCCTGGGTGGTGACCAATTTGAGAGTGGACAGGGTAAAGTTTTCTGCCAACTTCTCCCGCAGAGTTCTGGAGAGGTTGGTCATCTTGTCAAAATCTGTCACGCCTTTGTTATAGACCCAGGTGGCTATCTGTTTAGCCCGAAAAGGCTTTTCGCCCCAGCCGGAGAGAAGCCTTTCCAGTTCCTCCAGCCAGAGCCCCTTTATTTGGTTCTTACTGTTGAAAGCCATAGACACAGATCGATAGTGGCGTATTCCTTAAGTGAGCATACGCCCAGCGGAAGCAAATTTTAAGTTAAAGTAACCGCTCCATCCAACCGAAAATAGAGAACAGAGGAAATAAAGCAAGCTCATGGCCACCACTCATCTGAGGACTAAGATACAGGGAGCCACCATCCTGGTGGTGGATGACGAGCCGGACCTGACCGACATCATCAATACCTTTTTAGAGGGCGCCGGCTACAAGGTCCAGGCTGAGAACTCCTCGGTCAAGGCTCTGGAAAAGGCCAAGTCGCTGAAACCGGACCTGATTCTTCTGGACATCTCCATGCCGGTTATGGACGGCTATCAGCTCTGTCAGGAATTGAAAAAGGACAAATCCACTGCCGACATCCCGGTGGTCTTTTTGACCGGCAAAGACCCTCTGGAGGATGACAAGAAGAGCTACAAAGTGGGGGGAGACCTGTATATCAAGAAGCCTTTCTCCTGCGAGTCGCTTCTGGAGATAGTGCGGATAGTCCTGATGTCGGTTGGCCGTTAGATTTTTGGGGGATCAATTTTCAGCTTGACTTTGTGCTGAGCTCTAATTAGAATCCGCCGATTTTTTCAATATTTTTAAAACAACTTACTTAAGTTTTTAACCTATAACTTTTAATTGGCCGAGCAGACTCGGCCTAAGGAGGAGCTTGGAATGCGCAAGGTAATTTCAGCGGTGATACTGGCAGGTCTGGTCATCGGAATTTCGGTCGCAGTCAGCCTCTCTGCCAATACTGTCAAGGATGCGGAGTGGTGGAATGGGATGAGTAATTCTTCCAAAATAGACTACGTGGGCGGATTTTGGAACGGGGTCACCTGGAGCGACGTGGTGATCAAGGATGCCTTATCCGACTTTAAGAAAAGAGGAGTGATTACACAGGAGACCTACGACGGCATTTTTAATAAGTGGCTAGACTACACCGACATCGGCTCTACCACCGTAGGGGATATAGTGGGCCGGATTGACAGTTTCTATGACAATCCCTTAAACAAGAAGTTGACCATTGACGAGACCATGGACATAATTGTCTTCAATGTTCAGGGGCTTTCCATGTCCGACGCCACTATTCAGAACCTATTAAAATCTTACAGAGATAATCACAAGTAGAGCCGAGACTCTTTTAAAAATACGGCTGAGCCGGTTGCCAAACCGGTCCGGCCGTTTTAATTTCAGGGTTAAAATCAGGAGGAGAAATGCCCAAAAGTTCTGCGCAGGATAAAATCGGAGGCATCGGCACCGAGGCGGTCAAGAAAGCCACCGGCAAAAACTGGAGCCAGTGGCTGGCCATTTTAGACCAAGCCGGGGCCCAAAAGATGAATCACACTCAGATTGCGGCCTATTTATATGGAAAACAAAATCTCCCGGGCTGGTGGGCCCAGATGATTGCCGTGGGATACGAGCAGGCCCGGGGAATGCGAAAAGCCCATCAGAGGCCGGAGGGGTATGCAATCAGCGTCAGCCGGGTAATGAATGTTCCGCTTTCAACTTTATTTAAGTCCTGGGCTGATGCCAGACAGAGGGACAAATGGCTCAAGGTTAAGGGAGTCAAAGTTCGCAAGGCTACTGCCAACAAATCCCTGCGCATCACCTGGAGCGATAAAAACACCGGCCTGGAAGTGGACTTTTACAATAAGGGAAAAGGGAAAGCCCAAGTGGTAGTCCAGCACAGCAAGCTGAAGGATGGCAGAGAAACAGAGAAAATGAAAAAATACTGGGCCAAGAAGCTGGATGGTTTGAAAACACGATTGGAGAAATAATCTGAACCATGATTTACAGAGTTGCTGTTTCAGTAGATAAAAAAATACAGAAGAAGTGGCTCTCCTGGATTAAAAGAGTACACATTCCAGAAGTGATGCAAACCGGCTGTTTTGAGCGCTATCATCTTTATAGACAAATTGAGCCGGTAGTAAAGGGGAGAGCTACTTTCATAATTGCCTACACCTGCCAGAACAAAAGGCTGTTGAACACCTATTTGAAGAAATTCGCTCCGGCTCTAAGGAAAGAGCATGAAGAAAAATTTACCGGCAAGTTTGCCGCCTCCCGGTCGATCCTTGAAAATCTGTAATTTTGCCGTAGCCGAGGATTTTATCCTCGGCTCTATTGAAAAGAGGCGGGGAATGATCCCTTCAGGATAAACCCCGCCTACGAGAATTGGATTTTATAACCTCACCCTAACCCTCTCCTCTTAGGAGAGGGAGTAAAGAACCCTCCCCTTCAGGAGAGGGAAGGGTGGGGTCATCTATTCTAAGGAGCTTCCAATATATTTCTGGATTGTCTGCACCACTCCGCTGGGATTCCTGATTATATCATTGTTGTAGAACCTAAGAACAGTTAAACCCTGTCTTCTTAAATAAGCAGTCCGTCTTGAGTCATAAATCCGTTTGTCCTCTGTTAGATGCTGACTACCATCCAACTCTACGACTAACTTTGCTTCGATAGCCAAAAAATCTAATACGTATTTCCCGAATGGAACCTGACGGCGAAAACGAACTCCTAATTGCCTATCCCGTAGAAGCCTCCATAGCCTCCTCTCGGCATCGGTCATTTCCTTGCGGAGATTTTTGGCTGAATGTAGCGTGGCTTTCGAATATTTTAGAAAGTGCTTTCCCATGATTCAATATCCCAATATAATAAAAGTATGACCTCACCCCCGCCCTCTCCTAAAGGAGAGGGAGTAAAAATAAAAAATCCCGGCCTTTTTTTGGACCGGGATTAAAGTTTTACTTTAAGTAAACCCTAATTCTTCTTGGTATTATTCACCACCACGCCGGTCACCGGCAGACTCACCCGGTAGTCCACATGCCCGTTTACTTCCAAGGTCAGGGTCTTGTTAAAATACCCTTCAGTCTTGTTCTTGTTGACCAAGTTGACCACCAGTTCATCCGCATCCCCGATGTCAAGCTTGTCTTTCTTCAGCTTGGCATCTACCAATCCTGGCGGAGCCTCCACCACCTTCAGGCTGATGGGCTGGATGTCGTTATTGGTAATCTTGAGTTTCTTGGAGGCTTTCTTCCCTAACATGACGCTGTCGAAATTTACTTCCTGCGGGTCAAAAATCAGGGTCGGCACCGCGCTCCCCACGTCGGTGGAGAATTTCAGAATGGTGACCGGATTCAGGGAGTCATCCGTATTGATGTTGACTGATTTGGTGGCTTTGCCGGTGTAGCCCCGGGAGTTGAAAGCAACCTCTAAATCGGTGCTTTCCCCGGGCTGTAACAAATCCTTGGTCAAAGGTGCATTGGTACAGCCGCAGGCCGGTTTGACTTTCACAATCTTCATGGGTTTGTCCCCCACATTGGTCAGGACAAAACGGTGGGTGACCGTGGCCCCTTTAGGGATGTAGCCGAAATCCCACTCTAATTCGGAGACTTTTAAGTTGCCGTCAACTGCCTCAGTGGTTGCAGGGGTATTGGAAGCTGCCCAGACTAAACCGGGCAGGGCTATCAGACTTAGTGCGGTTATTAGAACTGCTGTCTTGCGCATCTTTCTTTTCCTCCCGAAGATTTAACTTATTTAAATTAATACCTATTCTGAATATGTCAAGCCTAATTCTTCTGCTAAAATTTACGCCCTTAAATCAGGCTTGTTTGCCGGTTTTCGAATTTGCTTGCTCTGAGTCGTCTCTTCCTATTATATAATCATCACTTATGAAAGTTCTGGTCATCGGCAAAGGTGCCCGGGAGCATGCCTTGGTCTGGAAGTTATCTCAATCGAGTCAGGTTAAGAAACTCTATTGCGCTCCTGGCAATCCCGGCATTGGGAAATTAGCTGAGCTGACAGATATTCCGGCTGAATCAATCGACCAGCTGATTCAATTTGCCCTGTCCAAGAAAGTAGATTTAACCGTGGTGGGGCCAGAAGCTCCTTTGGCAGACGGGATTGGGGACCGCTTTAAGAAAGAAGGGCTCCCTGTCTTCGGGCCGAATCAGAATGCCGCCCGCTTAGAATCCTCCAAGACCTGGGCCAAGGAATTCATGCACCGGCATCACATTCCCACTGCCAGCTATGAAGTCTTCTCTGATTTTCAATCCGCGCTCAGTTTCAGCCGGAGGGCTGGCTTCCCGCTGGTGGTTAAAGCCACTGGCCTGGCCGCCGGAAAAGGGGCCGTGATAGTGAAAAACAGAGAAGAGGCCGAGCGGACTCTAAGAGAGATGATGGTAGAAAAAGTCTTAGGAGAATCGGGCCAGGAAGTGGTGCTTGAAGATTATTTGGCCGGGGAGGAGCTCTCTCTGATGGCTTTCTGTGACGGGAACTGTATTGTGCCGATGGCTGTGGCCCAAGACCATAAAAAAATATATGACGGTGATGAAGGTCCCAACACCGGCGGCATGGGGACCTATGCCCCGGTTCCTTTTGTCTCCTCTGGCGAGCTACAAGAATTGCAGGAAAAAATTTTGGAGCCCACTTTGCAGGGCTTGCAAAAAGAGGCAATCGATTTCAAAGGGATAATTTATGCCGGTCTGATGTTGACTGTTTCCGGGCCCAAAGTTCTGGAATACAACTGCAGGTTCGGCGACCCGGAAGCTCAGGCTGTGATTCCTCTTCTGGACAATGACCTGCTGGAAGTCTGTCAGGCCGTAATCGAGGGCGCCTTAGTTAAAGTAAAACTTCAATGGAAACCATCCTATGCTACCTGCGTGGTCCTGGCTTCTGCCGGCTACCCCGGCTCTTATGAAAAGGGAAAGCCAGTTCACGGTCTGGAGGATATTTCCGAACAGGAAGGTCTGATTTTTCATGCCGGGACAAAATTAGAGAACGGGCGACTGGTCACTGATGGCGGGCGGGTTTTAGGAGTGACTGCCTTAGGAGAGACTTTGGAAAAAAGCATTGAAAAGGCTTATCGTCTGGTAGACAAGATCCACTTTGAGGGGATGCACTATCGCTCGGACATCGGCAGAAAAGGAGTCTTAAGGCCCCATGCTTAGACCCAAGGTCTTGATTCTTACAGGCAGTAAGAGTGACTTAGAGCTTCTGCGAGCCACTGAAGAGATTTTCAGACATTTTAAGATTCCGTATGAAATCATCGTCTCTTCAGCCCACCGCAATCCTGATAGAACTCGTAAGCTGGCAAAAGAGGCAGAAAAAAGAGGCATAAAGGTCATCATCGCTGCAGCAGGCATGGCCGCCCACTTAGCCGGTGTGGTTGCATCCTTGACAACTTTGCCAGTGATAGGAGTCCCTCTACCCGGCTCATATTTTAAAGGCATTGACTCTTTTCTGGCAACTCTGCAGATGCCAGCCGGAACTCCGGTGGCAACCGTAGCGGTCGGCTCCCACGGAGCTAAAAATGCTGCCCTCCTAGCGGCTCAGATTTTGGCCCTTTCTGACGACAAGCTTAAAAAGAGGCTCAAAAAGTATAAAGCAGAACTTGCAAAGAAATAAACAGTTTACTTTGAGACATAAACTTACAGGAGGATAAGATGGGTTTCTGGATTGTCTTGATACTGATTGCGGTAATCGTCTTTTACCTGATTGCTTTATATAACCGTCTGGTTCGCCTGCGCAACCAGACCGATAATTCCTGGCATCAGATTGACGTGCAGCTGCAAAAGAGGGCTGACCTGGTGCCGAACTTGGTGGAAACGGTCAAAGGTTATGCCGCGCATGAAAGAGGAGTCTTCGAGAACGTAACCCAGGCCCGCAGCCAGTGGCAGAAAGCAAGTACGGTAGGGGAGAAGGCCCAGGCGACCAATATGCTGACCGGAGCCTTGAAATCTCTTTTTGCTGTGGCGGAGAATTATCCGGAGCTGAAAGCTAACCAGAACTTCTTAATGCTGCAGGAAGAGCTGGCCGGAATAGAAAGTAAAATAGCCTATGCCCGGCAGTTCTACAACGACTCGACCATGAGCTACAACAACGCCCAGCAAACTTTCCCGGCCACTCTCTTTGCCAGAAATTTCGGCTTCACACCCAGAGAATACTTTCAGGTGGAGGAGATTAAAAGAGAAGTCCCCAAGGTCGATTTCAAATAGTAAGCATCGTCAACTTATTAAGATGGGAGCTATTCCATCATTTAGAGAAACCCCACCTTCATCCTCCCCTCTTAGGGGAGGATATCTAGATTCAACACTTTTAGGAGAAGGGGATTTTCTCCCTCTCCTAAGAGGAGAGGGCTGGGGTGAGGTTGCGAATATTCCATGTAATCGAATCTAACTCATGGCTCGTCATCCACTTTATAACAAGAGAGTTCTTACTATAGCTCGAAATTTGCGAAGAAGAATGACCACTGCGGAGAGAAAGCTCTGGTCTAAATTGCGAGATGACCAACTTGGAGTCCGCTTTCGGCGTCAGATGCCAATCGGTCCCTACGTGGTTGACTTTGTTTCTATCAAAGCCAGAGTAATAGTTGAACTGGACGGAAGTCAGCATTTAATGCCAAGTCAGATTGACCATGATAGTAGGCGAACAGACTATTTAAGCCAGCTGGGTTATTTGGTCCTGAGATTCCAGGATATTGAATTTCTTAAGAATTCACTCGCCGTAATTCAAATAATAAAACAGCAGATTGACAAGAGAATGCTGAGTTATGAACTTATTAAAACCCCACCTTTGTCCTCCCCTTTTAGGGAAGGAGACCATAATTGAATCCTTACGGAGAGAGGAACTCGCACCCTCTCCTAAGAAAATAGGGATGGGGTGAGGTTATATCTTTCTAAGTCACAGTAATGAAGACTTCCTTATTCGACCGCATCCGCTCCAACAAGCGCAATTCCTTCTTTTTAATGTTTCTGTTCGTCTTAATCTTTGCCGGGATGGGTTATTTCATGGCCTTCTGGTTCAACGATTATTTCTGGTTCGGCTTTTTTTTGGTGGTCGCTTTTTTGATTACCTTTTTTGCCTACCAATACAGCGACTCCATTGTCCTGAAACTCAGCTTAGCCAAGCCGGTCACCAAGCAGGAGAATCCTTATTTATACAATGTAATCGAGGGCTTGGCTATTGCCGCCGGAATTCCGGCGCCCAGAGCCTATATAATAGAGGATGGCGCGCCTAATGCCTTCGCCACCGGCAGAGACCCTAAACACGCGGTCATCTGCGTTACCACTGGATTGCTAAAAAAACTGAATCGACTCGAGCTGGAAGGAGTGATTGCCCACGAGATGTCGCATATCAAGAATTTTGATATTCGCTACATGACCATGGTGGCGGTTTTAGTGGGGACAGTGGCCTTGTTGGCTGACTGGATTCGTCGCTCTTTCTTCTGGGGAGGGCGCAGAAGCTCCCGCAAAGTGGCCAGCCGGGGTCCAGCTGGAGCCATTTTAATTATTCTAGCCATCTTAGTCGCAATCTTAGCACCAATTCTGGCTAAGCTGATTCAGTTAGCCATCTCCAGGCAGAGAGAGTTCCTGGCTGATGCCTCAGGCGCACAGTTGACCAGATATCCGGAAGGCCTGGCTTCAGCCTTGGAGAAAATAACGGCTGATACCGAGCCTTTGGAAGTTGCCAATAAAGCCACCGAACACTTATATATAGTCAACCCTTTAATCGAGCACCGCAGCATGCTGAACAATCTGTTTGCCACCCATCCGCCCGCCGAAGAGAGAATCCGGCGCCTGCGGTCGATGTAGAAATATGGTAATCGCTGGCATTAAAAAGACCTTTGACCTCACCCCATCCCTCTCCTCTAGGAGAGGGAGTTCGGTCTCCTCCCCTTTTTATGGTGAGCGAAGTCGAACCATAGGGGAGGACTAAGGAGGGGTCATTCTTTAATTAGAGATTAAACCAAAACATGGCAAACGTCATTTATCTCTTCGAAGACTACACCTATAAGAATTTCTATCCCTTAACCTACAACCGACCGGTCTATGAGCTTTTATTCGGGATTATGAAGTTGAGAGAAAAGGTGGCTCTGCACTTTCCACAAGCAGAAATAAGATTACTCTGCCGGGAATTTCTTCAACTTCATTTAGCCCAGCAGACCGGATTGAAAGTAAATGATTTCAGTGTGCGGCCAGATTACAGCATCCTTCTGCTCAATAGCAGAGTAGTAGTAGATTCTGTTTTGATGCAAAAAATCGACTTCAATACCGAGAAAAGTTTCTGGCACCAAAAGGATTTAGTCGCGGTAGTCCTGAATGGCAAAACATTCCAGAAACTCGCTCCCAACATCGCTAATCTTCCGGAACAATCTGACTACAGTTTCTTCCGGAAAGACTTTCCGGCTGAAGAAATAGAAGCCAAGCTGTTGAATTACCTCTGGGATTTCGTCTCCGGCAACTCTGAAGAACTTACTAAGGACTTCACTCTCCTCAAACCCAAGTTAAACTTCAAGCACATGTTCGATAAATGCAGTGTAGACCAGCAGGCAGTGATTTACAAGCCCGAAAATGTTTATATCGGTAAGAACACTCGCATAGAAGCCTTTGTGGTTTTGAATGCTGAATCCGGCCCCATCTTTATAGACGATGAATGCATCATTCAAGCCTTCACCCGCATTGAGGGCCCGGCCTACATCGGTAAGCAGACCCAAATCTACGGAGCCAAAATCTCCGGCGGCTGTTCTTTCGGGCCGGACTGCCGCTTAGGAGGCGAAATCCAGAATTCCATCTTCTGGGGCTATTCCAACAAATACCACGACGGCTTCATCGGCCACTCCTATTTGGGCCAGTGGGTCAACTTAGGGGCAGGAACAACCAACAGCGACCTGAAAAACAATTACTCGGCTGTAAGAGTAAACTTCCCGGATAGCTTCGTAGATACCGGCCAGAGCAAGGTCGGCTCCTTTATCGGCGATCAGGTCAAGACCGGCATTGGCACACTTTTGAACACCGGAGCCTATGTCGGGCTGGGAGCCAACATATTCGGCGGCGGAATGATTAAGGCCAAATTCATACCCTCTTTTGCCTGGGGGAATGTAGAAGGATTGCACGAATACGCCTGGGAGAAGTTTATTGACACGGCCAGAGTGGTGATGGCCCGCAGAAATGTAGAATTGTTGAACTCTGAAGAAGAAGTTCTAAAGAAAATTTTCCAGCTGACGAAATCAGAAAGGGGCTTGTCCCGAGCGTAGTCGAGGGACTTGTCCCGCCTTCGGCTCTGAGGTCTCGACTCTGAGGTTCTGACTCGAAGAGCTCAGGCTCAAAGAGAGCGTAGTCGAGGGAAGCTGTTTCTCAGCCAAAATCTGTGGGATAAAACCCACAGCCTATTCCAAAAGGGGGAATAAATTTCTTCGCAAAAGGGAAGTTCTTTCTAGCTTTTGGGTCAGTCCTAAACCCCTCTTAAAATCGCTTAGGCTGGCAATCTCTGTCCTGACAAGGGCTTAAATGTCAATTGTCGACAATTTCCCCCAGAGGCACATCCCTTGCATAAGGGGGCGCTATCAAAATTTGAACTCAAAAGGAACTAAGGAGGACAGATGATAGCGCAGGCCGACTGGGAAACCTATTTTCAGACCAAAGACTTAAGAATCAGAGATAGGATTGTTACTACTTATCTCCCCCTGGTAAAATCAGTGGCTGGCCGGATGGCTTTGGGCTTTCCCAAATCAGTGGAATTAGACGACCTAGTATCAACCGGAGTATTGGGATTAATGGAGGCTCTGGAGAATTTTGACCCGGAAAGGGGAGTGAAATTCGAGACCTATGCGGTCCCCAGAATCCGTGGAGCGATATTAGATGAACTGAGGGCTCTGGACTGGGTGCCCCGCTCGACCCGGGCTAAATCCAGGCAGGTGGAGCGCTCCACCACTAAACTGGAGAATAAATTCGGGAGGACACCCACAGCGGCAGAATTGGCCAAAAATTTAAAAGTATCCACCCAGGAAGTCTATGAGACTTTGAGCGACGTCTCCGGCGCAGTGATGCTCTCTTTGGACGAAATGGTCTACAAAGAGGATGACAACCGACAGGTGCCGCGGGTGGAGACCTTAGAGGCCGAGCATCACGACAACGTTCTGAGTGACATAGAACTTAAAGAGTTAAAGGCTTATCTAGGCACTGCCCTGCATCACATCAGCGAGCAGGAGAGACTGGTCTTGTCTCTCTATTATTATGAAGAGCTGACCTTAAAGGAAATCGGGGAAGTGATGCAGATTTCCGAATCCCGGGTCTCCCAGATTCACACTAAGGCGGTCATGAAACTCAGAAATTTAATCCGGGAGAATTTAGGGTTTTAGAGCCAATGCGATTCAACAGAGGATACTTTAACCCGGACTGAATGGATAATCAAAATATTTCTCCCTTAGAATCGGCTTTCGTGACCTGTCTTTGCTGTGGAAAAGCGCACTTAACCCGGAGTTTAAATCCTCAGAGCTACCGGGTGACCGCCTCAGACACTGATTTTTATCCCTCCCAAAGAATTTGGCTGAATCCGAAAACCAGCGATTTCAATCCCCTGATTTTTTTCATGCAGACTTGCCCTAATTGTTTTTTCACGGTCGAAGCCAACGGCCACTCTACCGTAAAGAGCGCTTCTGCCGGCTCTGAAAATTTACAACAGAGGTTGCAGATTGAAAGGCATAAAGAGCTCTTATCTAAATCCGGCAGCGTGATTGAAAAGTTAGCCGGCGCTCACAGAGGCGCTGCCGACACTTTCAGCCTGGTAGTGACAAAATTTCTCTTGGGAATCTTTGATGAGAAACTCAAAGACCATTATTCCAATTATGATTTAGCCCGCTATTACCTGCGCCTGGCCTGGGTTTTTCGGGAAAGGCAGAGCTGGGGAAATGGCAGAGCCGCGGATTGGCCCACCCTGGGACAGAATTTAAAAGAGCTCTCCCGGAGACATCAGGATCTCTTGGGTCCGGGTGAAAAACTGCAGGACCTCCTGGATAAGGAGTTTCTGACCATAGAGCCGGACCAGAAGAAATCCCATTATAGTTATGAGGAGATTTTAAGAAATTTAGAGCAGGGAAACTCTGCCGAAGAGGAGAGAGCGGATGAAATCTGGGGCAGGCTCAACCAGCAGGAAGGGGAGAAGTATAATTATTTCCAGCCGTCAGACCAGGGTTTCGACCTCTCCAGCTTTCTTTTAGATCTAAAAAGCATCTGGCCCGGGGCTCCTTTAAATGAACAGGAGGCCCTGAAAATCTCCCTGTCTTATTACAACCAATACTTTGACTCACTCTCCCCGCTGGGAGTAACCCCCCAGAAGATCCAGACCGCCTATCTAATCGGAGAGCTCTTCCGCCGGACCGGAGAGTACCCTCAGTCGCAGAAATATTTCAATCTGGCTATTACTTTGGGGCGGGATTGTCTTAAAAAAGAGCCACAGACCTATCGCAGCGCCTTCACCCAGAAAATAATCGATTTAGCCACCCAACAGCACTGTTTAGCCACTCAGCAGCAGGGAATTCAAATTTAAAAGGAGCAGCACATGAAAGTTGAACGGAAGCAAGCCAAAACCCCATCGAACAACTCTTCTAAGAGAATCAAGGCTCAGCGGAGACGGTTCATCCGCCTGCAACTGAAGAGCCAGGTCAGATTTCAAATCATCTCCCAGAATGAGAACGGCCATAAGCCCGGCAAAAATCATCCCGGCCTGATGTTAAACATCAGCCAGGGCGGGATGCTGCTTTTGACTAATGCCCCTTTACAGTCGGATGATTTCTTAGCCGTCAGTTTTGAAGTCCCCCAGCTCTCCAAACTGGCCAACGTCCTGGGAAAAGTGAAAAGGGTGGAACCAGACGGGAAGAAATACCTGGCCGGAGTTGAGTTTTGTGAGTTAGCTGACTTTTATCCGTTCCAGTCTATCCGCAATTCTTCGGCGCTGCCCAGGAATTTGAATTCTTTCCGGAATAAGTTTGAGGAACTGCTGCTGAGACGCAAATTATTTCTTCTGGCTTAATTTTCCCGCTTGTGTCAGGAGCTACTCCCGACGCATCCTTTCGTCAGGAGAAGCTCCTGACAAAACCTTGAATAATGTCGGGGTCTATGTATCCTATCCCGCCATCATCCGCCATAACACCAGGAGCAAATTTGACCACTATCCTGGTCTGGTCATACCAGAGCGGCACCGGGCCGGTCTTGTCCTGATAATAAGCGTCATAGCCCAACAAATCTGTAACGCCACAGCACATTATAAGACTAACCGCGAGAAAAGCTAAACTATTCCTTGTCATACAAGCCTCCTTAAAAAAAGTTGTATTTTCTTTGAATGGTTAAAGAACCAACTAATCCGGGCAGTTCAATCAATTTTATTACCTGGTTAGTGCGAGTGTCTATAACAGAAATGAAATTAGGGCCTCCGGGCACGTACGCTTTCCTCCCATCCGGAGTTAACGCAATCTGGCCGTTAGGGCCTCCGCATAGCACAGTGTCATAAATCGGATAACAGGGCACAATAGATTGAAGGAAACTCCCGTTAGAAGGTGAGAAAACTTTTATCTCTTTGCACGGCTCCGGAGGGACAATTCTATTACCTAAATCGGTAATGTAGATATACCTATCGTCTGGCCTGACTCCCAGCCAGGCGAAGTTACCGCAATCTAAAATATGCACCGCAATTACTGTGTCCCGAACTAGGTCGATCGCACTATACACTTGGCCGCACACATAATACAAATTCCTCCCATCTTTGCTGACAACTATATCATTGATACACCAATCGACTCCCCCAATTTGGCCTAGGTCTATAGTCCTAACATATTCTAGACGCCCATAGTCGAATACGCCTATCTTGTCTCCTAACGCTCCATACACCAGCCCATTTTTGGGGTCAAACTCACGGCCAGTTCCATAAACATCCAAGTTAAGAGTGTCATTTCTATACAGTACCTGGTCAGTCTTGGCGTCTATGACTTGAAGAGATGACCCGGCGGAAAAAATGAGGTATTTTCCATCAGGAGTAGGTACCCCAGTACGAGCTCCAGCGATTAGTGTTTTAGTTCTAGTATCAATTACTTGGTCCATAAGGTAGAGTTTGGAACCGTCAGGCGACACACCCCGCAGGTAAGGGCTATTACAAGAAACTAGTAGACTATCCACAAGAGAATCTGTGGCTGTATCAATGAAGTAAATCAAGCAGGAGCCACCACCCCCCGATAGAGCATAAAGAATAGGAGCTGTTCCAGAACCTGGCCCGGTCGGGTTTTTGGTACAATTTCCCCCTAAGAGAATCAGAAACCCTAAGAATTGTATTACTATTCTTCTCATCCTATCCCCAGTCTTGTGAAAAATATAACCAGCCCCCTTTTCATGTCAAGCTCTTTCTTGTAAATCTCATCTGCGCTGAAAATTCCCCTGATAATATTTTCAGAATCTCATTATAAATTCTCCTGTTCAAGAAAAGCACAATCCCTGCCGACGATATTTATAGTTATAATTCCATCTCCAACTTTTTGTCCGACTCTAAGTTGACTCCAAAAAAAGTTCAAAATCTCTATTTTTTTCTTGACAAGCCAGACTAAGGAGGGTATATTCGGCAAAATTTTGCTGGCCATCTCCTTAGCGAGGACGGGGATAGCCGGCAAGGAAAAGGAAACGAAACAAAAAAACAAGGAGGAGGGATATGCCTCAAAAGCTAAAGTTCTTCGCACTCTTCGCAGTTCTCGCCTTGACTTCCCTGGGATTTGCCAAGGATTACAATGAGGGGAAGGAGGATAAGTCAGTCGACTTTGAAGTCGACGGCCAGGTCCGCTATCGCTACGAGTACTGGCAGCAGAACCCGTTTTTGTGGAACGGCGGGTTTCCGGTGGGACTTGGTTTCTTTGACTCAGACCTTTTTAACCACAACTACACCAACTGGCACCTGTTGAGGTCCAGAATTGGGGTGAAGGCCAGCTTGAGCGAGGATAAGTTTGCCTACATCCAGTTCCAGGACGCCCGTTATTTCGGCTATGATGCCGCTGTCTATTATCAGGGCTATGCCGGCATGACTCCGGACCTGCACAATTACGGTCAGGTCGACCAGTTCGGCGTGACCCAGGCCTATTTCCAGGTTAACAATCTCTGGGAAAGCCCCATCGGTCTGAAGATCGGCCGCCAGTTCCTGGAATACGACGACGAGAAGTTTGTCGGCTCTGACGACTGGAGCAATTACGGACAGTCCTTTGATGCCATCAAGTTTATGTTCCGGCATGAGTACTTTGACGGCGACTTGTTTTACGCCCAACTGTGGCCCTTCTATCCGATTGACGATATTTACCCCAACGTAAACTTTTTCGGGTTCCACGGCAATGCCAAGTATAACCCGGACCATAACTGGGCCGCCTACTTCTATGGCTACCGGGATGGAGTCAATGAAGACGGCTTCGGGATTTTGGATCCCAATGAGGATCCGACTGAAGCTGACCTGACTGCCAAGACCCTGCTGTGGACCTTGGGCACCAGGCTGTATGGAGAGTTTCCCTTCGGGCTCAGCTACAGTGGTCAGGCTGCCTTCCAGTTCGGCACTTTCTACGGATTCGATGCCTCGGCTCTGATGTTCGAGGTGGACGCCAAGTATAAGTTTAAAGAGCTGACTTCTCAGCCTTACATTGGAGCCACTCTGACTTATGCTTCTGGCGACGACACAGCCGACGGCGACAAGAACACTTTTGTGAGACTCTTCCCCTCGCCACACTGGCATTTAGGCTACATGGACCTGGTGGGAATGCAGAACATCTTCAGTTTTGGTTTCAAGGCCGGCATCACTCCGGTAGAGCGCTTCAGCCTGCACGGCGCATTTAACTTCTTTATGCTCAACGAGGAGAATGACGCCTGGTACAATGCCTACGGCTATATGTTCGACGTTCCCTTCGGGCCCCAGCCTGGCCAGGGCGGCGGACGTGGAGGAGTGGCCTTTGCCGAGAAGAACATCGGTCAGGAGCTGGACTTCTCCTGGAAATACAAGTACAACGGCGGCCTGTGGTTTAAAGGCGGCTGGTCCCACTTCTTTGCCGGCTCAGCCCTGGAAGGGTTTGACGATGGTTTGGGCGGTACAACTGACCTCGAAGATGTAAACTGGATCTTCCTCCAGACCGGATTAGACTTTTAGGGACAGATTCTGACTGTTCAAAAAAGGGCGTCATCTGACGCCCTTTTTATTTTGTCTCTTTTGTTTAATCGGCCTTCTCTTCAGGAAATTTTCCCTTTGCCGATGATATAGTTTAGATGACCCTTTAGGCTGTTAAACCCAAGGGGGAAGTATGCTGATACTGACGCGCAAGGTAGGAGAAGCCATAACCATCGGAGATGACGTAAAAATCACAGTGCTGGGCATTCAGGGGCAGCAGGTTCGCTTAGGCATTGTCGCTCCGCAGAAGATTGCCGTGCACCGGGAGGAGATTTATCTAAAGATTAAAGAGGAGAATAAAAAGGCGGCCCAGACCCCTAAGGAAGACTTAGACCAGTTGGCCGAGAGTGTGCGCAGTAAACATTTAGAAGGCAGTGGACCCAAGAAAAGCAAATAAATGTTCTGGCAAAAGAAGAATCCCAGTTCCCAGACTAAGCCAGCCTCGCCGAAAAAGAACATTGCCAATACCAGCCAACCCTTAACAAATTCAGACAAGCCCTCCCACACCGACCGTACTCCTTTACCCCCTTTTGACACCGGCTTCGTATATTACGAAGAGAAATAGGGACCAAAAGTCCCGGAGACATTATGCGCTTGGCCACCTCCCGCTTCGGCGAAGTGAATTACACCACAAATGAAGTTATCACAGTAAAAGAGGGAATTACAGGCCTGGAAAACTACACCCGCTATTTAATCCTGAGGCCCCCGGAAAGCAAGCCTTTCCTGTGGTTACAGTCCTTAGATGACCCCTCCATTGCCCTGCCTGTTATACCGGTCAATCTTTTAATCCCGGACTATAAACTTGACCTTACTGCCGAGCTTAAAGCAGAGCTTCAACTCACTGAGAATGAGAGACCTGAAGTCTACTGCTTGGTCTATTTAGAGAAAAAACTGCCGGAAACTACCGTCAATCTTCTGACACCCATCCTGGTAAATCCGACCAAAAAATTAGCCCGCCAGTTAATCCTGGAGAAAAAACCCTACACCAGCCGACACAGCCTGTTGGAACTTCTGGCTAAGGCCAAGTCTTCCAGGCCAAACCCTTAGAGATTTATTTTTTTAACTTGCCTTTCTGTCTCTGCGTAGTAAATTTAGAGCAAGCAATTGAGTTTTAAAGAAGCGCTGAATTAAGGTCGATAAATAGAGTAGAAACGGTCCGGTTTAAATGAAGAAGAAAAGAGCCTCTCAAACGGAATCAAAGCCCAAGGCCGGGCTCAGACCCGAAAAGGTCGAGTTGGCCAAAAGGCGCATTGCCGAGGGGTTTTACAGCTCTCCGGTGGTGGAGGGCCTTCTGATTGAGAGGCTTTTGGCTGACCCCCAGTTTTTAAAGTCCCGGTGAAAGCTGTAACCTCCCTGATTTGAGCAAGGAATCCCTGACTTGACAAGCAAAGGAGAGATTTGCTATTATATTTGAAATTTGGGCGATTAGCTCAGCTGGTTAGAGTGCTTGCTTGACATGCAAGAGGTCACTGGTTCGACTCCAGTATCGCCCAGAGAAAATAAGCCTAAGGGCTTTTAAGTTATATGGATAAGATTAGAGTAACTTTCAGAGACGGACAGAAAAAAGAGTTCCCCAAAGGGATTACCTTAAAGGAGATTGCCCGGCAGGTTTATCCCCAGGAGCTAAACCAGATTTTAGCCGCACAGGTCAACGGTGCGGTCCTGGATTTATTCCGCAATTTGGAGAGTGACGCCCAGGTGGAATTTTTGACCTTTAATCAGCGCCTGGGCAAAGAGGTCTTGTGGCACTCCACTGCCCATGTAATGGCTCAGGCAGTGCAGGAGCTCTATCCCGGGACTAAACTTGCCATCGGCCCGCCGATAGAGGAGGGGTTTTATTATGATTTTGACAAAGAGAGCCCTTTCGAGCCGGAAGACCTGCCCAAGATTGAAGAGCGGATGAAACAAATAATCGACGAGGATGCCGCTTTTAAGAGAGAAGAACTTGGGGCCGAGGAAGCTCTGAGGTTTTTCAAGAAGAGAGATGAAGACTACAAGTTAGAAATAATCCGGGACTTGAACGGAGAGAATGTATCTATCTATAAACACAGCCGCTTTGTAGACCTCTGCCGTGGGCCGCATATACCTTCAACCAAGAGAATTAAAGCTTTCAAATTGTTACAGATTGCCGGCGCCTACTGGCGCGGCTCAGAAAAGAACAGAATGCTGCAGAGAATTTATGGGGTCTCCTACCCTTCGCAGGAGCTTCTGGATGAATTTCTAAAAAGGCAGGAGGAGGCCAAGAGAAGAGACCACCGAAAACTGGGCAAGGAGTTAGACCTCTACAGCATCCAAGAGGAGGCTGGGCCAGGATTGATTTTCTGGCATCCTAAAGGAGCCTTTGTCCGGCATCAGATTGAGAGCTTCATGAAAGAGCTTTTGCTCAAATCCGGTTATGAGCTGGTCTATACGCCCCACATTGCCAAGATTGACCTGTGGAGGACCTCCGGCCACACTGAATTCTACCGGGAGAATATGTATCCCACCATGCAGTTGGAAGAGGCCGAATATCAGTTAAAGCCCATGAACTGTCCTTTTCACATTCTGATTTACAAGAATCAGATCAGGAGTTACCGGGATTTGCCAATTAGACTGGCTGAATATGGGACTGTATACAGATATGAGAGAAGCGGCGTTCTGCACGGACTCCCCAGAGTAAGGGGCTTTACCCAGGACGACGCCCATGTCTTCTGTACTCCGGAGCAGGTGGAAGAAGAAGTAATCAAGATGCTGGATTTGACCAAGCTGATTTTGAATACTTTCGGATTTAAGGATTTTGCGGTCTTTCTCTCTACCCGGCCCCAGGAATCAGTGGGTGAGCCGGCTGAGTGGGAGAAAGCCGAGCAGGTCTTGCATTCGGCATTGAAGAAATATGACTGGGAGTACACTCTGGCTGCCGGCGAAGGAGCCTTTTACGGGCCTAAAATTGATGTCCAGGTCAAGGATGCGATTGGCCGGGCCTGGCAGTGTACCACCATTCAGTTTGATTTCAATCTGCCCCAAAGATTTGACTTGCATTATACCGGAGCGGATGGTAAGTTCCACCGACCCATGATGGTGCACCGGGCCATCTTCGGGTCGATAGAGCGGTTCTTTGGAGTCTTAGTCGAACATTATGCCGGAGCTTTTCCGCTCTGGCTGGCGCCAGTACAGGCAACTGTTTTGCCGATTACTGATACCCAGTTGGAGTATGCCCGGCAGATTAAAGAAAAACTGGAGCAGGCTGGATTGAGAGTTGAATTAGACCAGAGGAATGAAAAGATTGGCCATAAGATCAGGGAAGCGGAGAATCTGAAAGTGCCGTATATGTTGATTGTGGGCAAAAAGGAGACGGAAAATGGCAATGTCTCTTTACGCCGGCACGGCCAGGGAGATTTAGGCCAGCTTAGTCTGAAAGATTTCATCGCCCAAGCCAAGAAGGAAGTGGAAGATAGACTATAGGAGGTCCTGGATTAAAGAACCGCCGGTCAGGGTGAATGAGCGAATCCGCATCCCTCAGGTGCGGCTGATTGATTCCAATGGCAGCCAGGTGGGGATTGTGCCGACCCGGGAGGCCCTGCGGATGGCCAGAGAGGCCGGGTTAGACCTGGTGGAAATCTCCCCCACTGCCCGCCCTCCGGTCTGTAAAATCTTAGATTTCGGCAAATATAAATACCAGCAGCAGAAAAAACAGAGAGAGGCCAAGAGGAAACAGCAAAGCCAGCAGTTAAAGGAGATGCACTTTAGGCCCATTACCGATGAGCATGATTACAATTTCAAGACCAAACACATCAAGGAGTTTTTGAGCGAAGGCTTGAAGGTCAAGGCCACGGTGACCTTCCGGGGCCGGGAGATGATGTACCAGGAGACCGGCTGGAAGATTATCCAGAAGCTGCAGGAGGATTTAAAGGAGCTGGCCAATCCGGAAGGCGAAGCCAAATTAGAAGGAAAGAATTTAGTGATTTTGTTCGTACCCAAACCCAAAGCCAAAGCAGGAGCCAAAGTTGCCCAAAATGAAGAGCAATCGCAGCGCGGCCAAGCGTTTTAAACTTACCGGAGGAGGTAAGATAAAGCGCTCGCGCGCCTACAAAAGACACATCCTGACCGGCAAGACCAGGAGCAGAAAGCGAAGATTAGGTAGTCCGGCCCTGGTCTCCGCCTCGGATACCAAAAGGATTAAAAAGCTCATACCCGGAGCCTGAAAAAGAAATGAGGAGATGAATCAGTCATGCGTGCCAGAAACCGTGTCGCCTCCCGGCGCAGAAGAAAAAAAGTCTTAGCCCAAGCCAAGGGCTATTTCGGCGGTAGGAGTAAGCTCCACCGCACAGCCAAGGAGTCAGTACAGAAAGGCTTGGCCTATGCCTATACCAGCCGGAAGCTTAAGAAAAGAGATTTCCGCGCCCTGTGGATTACCCGAATCAATGCTGCAGCCAGGATGTTCGGTTTATCCTACTCGGTCTTCATGAACGGCTTGAAGAAGAAGGGCATTGCCTTGGACCGCAAAATGCTGGCTGAAATCGCGGTCAATGACCAGAACACTTTTGCCAAATTAGCTGAAGCGGCCAAGTCTTAGAATTATTGCTTGCTTTAAACTTTCTGAATGGATGAACTACTTGCCAGATTGGACCGGCTCCAGGAAGAGGCCGAAGCCGATTTATCCGCGCTTTCTGAGGCTCAGAAATTAGAGCAGTTCCGGATTAAGTATTTAGGAAGAAAGGGGGCTATTCCTGAAATCTTGGAGAGGCTCAAAGAACTTTCTCCGGAACAGAAGAAGGAGGTTGGCAGGAAAGCCAACCAGCTTAAGAACAAACTAGAGCAGGCCTATCAGGCAGCTTATCAAAAATTCTCTGCTTCGGTTCATCCCCAAGTTTCGAAAGATGTTTTTGATTACACGCTGCCAGGCCGTCAGTACTCTAAAGCAAAACTGCATCCGCTCACAGTTGTCATTAATCAAATCTCAGAAATTTTTTATAGGCTGGGTTTTGAACTGGCTACCGGCCCGGATATAGAAACTGACTATTACAATTTCGAGGCCCTGAATTTTACCCCCTGGCACCCGGCCCGGGACATGCAGGACACTTTTTATCTGGAAAATAATTATCTATTAAGGACGCACACCTCGCCGGTGCAGATTAGGACTTTTGAAAATAAAAAGCCTCCGCTGAAAATATTGGCGCCCGGCAGAGTCTACCGGCACGAGGCCATCAGCGTAAGAAGCGGCTCCACTTTCTATCAGGTGGAGGGCTTCTATGTCGACAAGGATGTGACCTTAGCTGATTTGAAAGGGACCCTGTTTGCCTTTGCCCGAGCCTTTTACGGGGAAAAGACCAGAGCCCGTTTCCGGCCCAGTTATTTCCCTTTCACCGAGCCTTCGGCGGAAATGGACATCTCCTGCATTCTCTGCCAGGGAAAGGGCTGCTCCTTCTGCAAGAATTCCGGCTGGCTGGAAATACTTGGCTGCGGGATGATTCACCCCAACGTTTTCAAGAACGTGGGCTATGACCCGCAGAAATGGAGCGGCTATGCTTTTGGCCTGGGAATTGACCGGACTGCGGCTCTGAAATTGAGAGTGCCGGACCTGCGCCTCTTCTATCAAAACGACCTGAATTTTTTGAGTCAATTCTGAAATGATAGTCAGCTACAACTGGCTGAAAGAATACGTCAGAATTCCCTGGCCAGCCCAGAAATTAGCCGAAAAGCTGACCGCTTCCAGCTTTCCAGTAGATAGGGTGGAAAACACAGGGGAGAAGTGGCAAAATATTTTAGTCGGTCAGATACAGCAAATTGAAAAACATCCTCAGATTTCTTCTCTTTTGATTTGCGATGTTGCTGCTGGAAAAGAGACAGTCAGGTTAGTCTGCGGTGCTGCCAATATCAAAGTTGGCGACAAAGTCCCCTTAGCCCTGCCTGGCACAGTTCTGCCGGATGGCAAGAGAATAGAGAAAGCTCCTATTCACGGCGTTGATTCCACAGGCATGCTCTGCTCAGAAGCTGAGTTAGAGCTGGGGACCGATACCACTGGTATAATGGTCTTAAATCCTAAAGCGAAAGTCGGCCAGAGCCTGACTCAGGCGCTCGACTTAGAGGACTGGCTCTTGGAATTAGATGTAACTCCTAACCGGCCAGACTGCCTTTCCATATATGGAGTCGCAAGAGAAATTTCAGCTTTGTACGGCCAGCCGCTCAAGAAGGTTGATTTTAAGCTGAGAGAATCCAAAGAGCCTGCTGTTAAATATGCGCAGGTCTCCATTGAGAAACCAACTGACTGCCCCCGCTATTTAGCTAAGGTTATCCGCAATGTGAAAATCGGACCCTCTCCGGCCTGGCTGGCCAGAAGACTTTATTCCGTGGGACAGAGGCCCATCAATAACGTGGTCGATGTTACCAATTTCGTAATGTTAGAATTAGGCCAGCCTCTGCATGCCTTTGATTATGACAGACTCGCTCATAAAAAAATCCTGGTTCGCCGCGCTAAAGAGGGCGAAGAGTTCGTCACTTTAGATGGAGTAAAGCGGAAGTTAAGTTCTGAGGTTTTGCTTATCACCGATGCAGGCAATCCTGTAGCCTTGGCCGGCATAATGGGCGGACAGGAATCCGAGGTCAGCGACAGCACCGCCAACATTCTTCTGGAATCCGCTTACTTTTCTCCGCCGCGAATCCGGCAGGGAAGAAAGTCTCTCGGCTTGGCTACTGAAGCCTCAGCCAGATTTGAAAAAGGAGCTGACCCAAACATTATAGATTTTGCAGCCAGCCGGGCCGCAGCATTGATGGCTGAAATTGCAGGGGGAGAAGTTTTAAAAGGAGCAGTGGATAGATATCCTAAAAAGATTTCGCCTAAGAATATCGTCTTAAAACCTGAGCGCGCCAATCAACTTCTGGATACCAGACTCAGCCCGGGTCAGATGAGTCGGATTTTAAAATCCTTGAAATTCTCCGTTCAAGGGAAAAAGAGTTTAAGAGTTACCGTGCCCACCTTCCGGCCCGACATCACTCAGGAAGCAGATTTAATTGAAGAGATCGCCCGCATCTACGGATATGATAATATTCCCACTGCGGTACAGAATGTGGGAGTTTTAGAGGTATTTGAATCGGAGCAGGAAAAGGTTTTTTCGGACATTAAGAACAAATTGGTCGGCTGGGGTTTTCAGGAAATCATCACCGACAGCTTAGTCGACCCGCAAATTTTGGAATACTTCGGCGATTCTTCTGCAGCTATTTCAATATTAAACCCGATTACCAACGACCACTCGGTTCTAAGAACAAACTTAGCGGTCAGTATGCTTCCGGTCATTCTGACCAACCAGAACCGAAAACATCCGGACCTGAAACTTTTTGAAATTGGCAAAGTTTACTGGAAGCAGAATGGGCAACCAAAGGAAGATTATCGCCTCTGCGTGGCAATTACAGGTAATAGATTCAGTAGAAACTGGGAAACCAAAACAGAAGAAGTTGACATCTTTGATTTAACCGGAGTGGTGCACACTCTGAGTCAGAGCTTAGGAATAAAGGAATTAGCACTTTCAGACAAAGTGTCCAAAAAATACTTAACTCTGCCCTGGATCTCAGTTAAAGCTCGTGGCGGACTTATAGCTGAGATGGGATTGGTCAAGAGGCAAATTCTAGACAAATTTGATATCAAGAATAAAGTCTACTTAGCTGAGATAGATTTGAACAATTTAGCTTCAGCCATCGGCAAGGACATATATTTTAAGTCTCTACCCAAATACCCGCCCGTCGAAAGAGACATCGCCATCCTAGTTGACAAATCCCTTATGTCAGAGCAGATTGTGGCTAAAATCAAAGACTGGGCCGGAGGCCTGGCCGAGGAAGTGGGAATTTTTGACGTCTATTCCGGAAAACAGGTGCCGGCTGACAAAAAGAGCTTGGCTTTTTATATCAGATACCGCTCGGCGGAAAAGACTTTAACCGAAGAAGAAGTCAACGCAGTTCAAAATAAAATTGTCCAGAATTTGGAGAAAGAATTCAACGCCCAGCTAAGGAGCTAAAATGGAATTCCAGAGCTTGAAACAGTTGGAGAAAAAATTAGAATACACGGTCGGTTTAATCGACCGGCTCAAGAATCAGACCCAGGCCAAGGATATTTCCTATTCCAAAAAAGACCAGGAACTCTCCGCCTTCCGCCAGAAGGAGGAACAGCTCAAAGTAGAAGTCAACCGCCTGGAAAAAGAACTGAGATTTAAACAGGAAGAGCAGCGCAAAAGACAGAAAGAACTGAAGAAGCGCTTAGAGGGGCTGGTGACTAGAATCTCGATATTAGAGCGCTCAGTCTGAGCCGTCGGTTTACTTGTTCGACTTATAAGTCCATATACAATAAGAGGTTATCCCTGCGAAAGAGGATTATTTTATCCTTTCAAGAACAAATTTCTTGACAGGAATGAAAAATTTGCATAAATTTGCACTTGAAGTAAGACTTAAAAAACGATTTACAACCGATAACATAAAAAGAAGTTCTTTAAAACAAGAATCGTTCCTAACATTGCTTAGGACTGGGTAAAAAGTAAAAGTTTTTCAGTTAATTTATGGATGTGGAAGTAAGACCGGTTAAGATCAGCATTGGAGGAGAGGATTATTTTGTGAGAGGGGATGTGGATAGTCAGACCATTCAACAAATCGCCGAATTTGTAAACCGCAAGATACGGGAAGTAGCCGAAAAGACCCCTCACCAACCAAGCAACCGCGTAAGCATACTGGCCGCCTTAAACATTGCCGAGGAATTATTCCAGGAAAAAAAGGCCAGAGAAAAGCAGCTCCAGGAATATGAGAAGCGTGCCAACCATCTCCTGGAGTGGCTGGACCATAAATTAGCCGAAGTGACCGCATAAAGACTCAGGCCGGCTGGAAGGCCGGTCTTGAGACTTGCAGACTTTTTAGAGTGACTTGAACCCCGGTTCTCAAGCTGGGGTTTTTTGTTAGGAGAAGTACCAGGAGGATTAATATGATAAGCTATTTAATAACCGCGCTGATTGCCCTGGGGGCTGGCCTCTTAGGGGCCTGGATCGGCTGGTTTATCGCCCGCCAAATCGGAGAAGGGCGCCTGGCCAAAGTTGAAGAGCTGGCCAAGAGGATGATCCAGGAGGCTGAAAAGGAGGCGGAAATCAAGAAAAAAGAAGCCATCTTGGAGGCCAAGGATGAATGGTACAAGGCCAAGCTCAATTTTGAGCGGGAGATGCAGAACAAGAAGATGGACCTGCAGAAAAACGAAAAGAGACTGCAGGATAGCCAGGCCAATCTAGACCGCAAGGTTGACATCTTAAACAAAAAGGACCGGGACCTGCAGAACTTAGAGCGGGTCCTGCAGGCTAAGGACAAAGCCTTAAAAGTCCGGGAAGCAGATTTAGAGAGATTGATTACCGAGCAGAACCAGACCCTGGAGAGAATCTCTGGAATGTCGGCAGAAGAGGCCAAAAGGCAGTTGATGGATAATTTAATCTCTCAGGCCCGGCAGGAGGCGGCCCAGACCGTAAGGCAGATCAGGGAAGAGGCCGAGCAGAATGCCGATAAAGAGGCCAAAAACATCATCATTCAGGCCATACAGCGCTGCGCGGCTGACCACACCGTTGAATCCACGGTCTCGGTGGTAAACCTGCCCAATGAGGAGATGAAAGGGAGAATCATTGGCCGGGAAGGAAGAAACATTCGCTCCTTTGAGACTACTACAGGCGTAGACGTGATTGTGGATGATACGCCTGAAGCAGTGATTCTCTCCGGGTTTGACCCAATCAGAAGAGAGATTGCCAGAATGGCCAT
This sequence comes from uncultured Ignavibacteria bacterium, assembly GCA_964399055.1. Taxonomy (GTDB): domain Bacteria; phylum Zixibacteria; class MSB-5A5; order DSPP01; family RBG-1; genus CAYNPJ01. Next base: position 934,681 of record CAYNPJ010000001.1, on the reverse strand, counting down.
GGAAAAGTTGGTGCTGGACGGGAGAATCCACCCGGCCAGAATCGAAGAGGTGGTGGCCAAGACTGAAAAGGAGATGGAGCAGATTATAAGAGAAACCGGAGAGCAGGCTTGCTTTGAATTAGGAGTGCATGGAATGCATCCGGAGCTGATTAAACTTCTGGGCCGTCTGCAGTATCGCACCAGCTACGGCCAGAATGTCTTGGCACACACTAAGGAAGTGGCCATGTTATCCGGCTTGATGGCCGCCGAGTTGGAATTGGACCCGGTGATTGCCAAGAAATCTGGTCTTTTGCATGACATCGGCAAGGCAGTGGATAAAAACACCGAAGGAACCCATATTCAAATCGGCGCGGAGCTGGCGGCCAAATATGGTGAGCATCCCTTGGTAGTGAATGCCATTGCCGCTCACCATAACGACGTGCCGGCTGAATCTCCTTATCCGATATTGATACAGGCCGCTGATGCGATTTCCGGGTCCCGGCCCGGAGCCAGAAGAGAGAGCTTAGAGAATTACATCAAGCGCTTAGAGAAATTAGAGGAGATTGCGGACTCCTTCCAGGGAGTGAACAAAGCCTATGCTATTCAGGCAGGAAGAGAAGTCCGGATTATCGTGGAGCAGAGCAACGTGAGTGATGACGGCGCCCGGGACTTGGCCGGACAAATCGCCAAGAAAATCGAGACCGAAGTGGAGTATCCCGGACAGATTAAGGTGACGGTGATAAGAGAGACCAGAGCCGTAGAATTCGCCAAGTAATCTGGGTTCACTATTGCACCCAATTAAGGGAGACCTCTATTATGGGGTCTCCCTTTAGTTTGAATTTCAAACGATGTGAAAGAGTCCTGACATCATCGTAATCGTATGACAGAATGGTCTTGCTATTATTTGCGTTTAATAGAAATATTCAACTAGGAGATTCTTCGCTGCGCTCAGAATGACAGAACGGTGAGTATTGCCATTCCTCTGACAGACCTTCCCGTTTTGGGTTAGCTGACTCGATAAGAGCAATTCTTCTAAAAACTAACAGGTTGACAGATTTTGTCTCTATTCGTAAATTAAATCATAAGAGATGCCGACTTGGGGGCACAACCTTCAAGTCTTAGAACGGAGTAAGCCTGAAAATCCTCTTCATCGGCGACATCAACGGCAAGCCCGGACGCTGGGCACTGGCCAAGCTCTTGCCCGTGCTTAAAAAAGAATGGGAGCTGGACTTCTGCATCGCCAACTCCGAGAATGCCGCCGGCGGCTTCGGGGTCACCAAGGAAATCGCAGTCAAAATCTTCTGCCAGGGTATTGACGTGCAGACCTCCGGCAACCACATCTGGGATAAGAAAGAAATCCTGACCTATTTAGACTCCGAGCAGAGATTCTTGCGGCCCGCCAATTATCCGGAAGGGAATCCAGGCTTCGGCAGCGGAGTACTCACTGCCAAAAACGGGCTTAAAATAGCGGTCGCCAACTTGATGGGCCGAACCTTCATGGCTGACATCGACTGCCCTTTCAGAAAGGTAGAAGTGATGCTTCCCAGATTAAGAGAGGAGACGAATATAGTCATCATCGACTTCCATGCTGAAGCAACCTCCGAAAAACAGGCTTTTGGCTGGTTCTTGGATGGCAGAGTCTCGGCGGTTATAGGGACGCATACACACGTTCAGACCGCGGATGAAAAAATTCTGCCCGGAGGGACTGCCTATATCACCGACTGCGGCATGACCGGCGCGCACGAGTCGGTGATAGGAATCAGAAAAGAGGACGCCCTGCAGAGGTTTCTGACCGGCATCCCTAACCGCTTTGGAGTAGCGGAAAGAGACGTGCGCTTGCAAGGTGTTTTGTTAGAGATTGACGAGCAGACCGGACTGGCAACTAAAATTGAGCGAGTAAATTTGAAGGCCGGGGATACGGTGGTCGGAGGAATCGAGGAGGAGTAGCAGTCTTTTAAGATGTCCGCGAAAATAATCGACGGTAAAAAAATCGCCGCAGAAATCAGGGAAGAGGTCAAACAGGAAATCTCTGAGCTGCAAAAGAAGGGAATCACTCCCTATTTAGTCGCGGTCTTAGTCGGGGACAATCCTGCCTCCCACATCTACGTCAGAAACAAAGCCAAAGCCTGCGCTGAAGTAGGCATAAAATCCGAAGTATTAAACATCCCCCCCAGCATCAGCCAGGAAGAGCTTCTGCGAGTGGTCCATGAACTAAATAATCGTCGGGAAGTCTGTGGCATCTTGGTCCAGTCCCCGTTACCGTCTCAAATCGGAGAGCGGGAAATCTTCAGCGCGGTCAGGGCCGACAAAGACGTGGACGGCTTCAATCCTTTCAACCTGGGATTGCTGCTCTTAGGAAAACCCAGATTCATTCCAGCCACCCCCTGGGGAATCCAGGAACTCTTGATGCGTTCCGGATATGACCCGGCCGGGAAAAATGTAGTCATCATCGGAAGAGGCAACATAGTCGGCAAACCCTTGGCTTCTCTCTTGTCGCAGAAAGCCAAAGGCGCAGATGCCACCGTTACCCTGTGCCACTCCGGAACCAGGAATCTGACCGCCATCGCTCGCACAGCCGACATTCTGGTAGCCGCTTTAGGCCGCGCTCATTTTGTAACCAGGGAGATGGTCAAGCCCGGAGTGGTAGTAATCGACGTGGGGATAAATAGGATAGAGGATAAGAATTCACCGACAGGGAGCCGGATAGTGGGGGATGTGAAATTTGAGGAAGTAAAAGAGGTGGCTGAGGCCATAACCCCTGTGCCAGGAGGAGTAGGACCGATGACCGTGGCCATGCTGTTGAAGAATACGGTCAAGGCGGCCAAGATGCAGAATGGGCTGGGGGAATAGGATTTCCCACGTAGAGGACAACGTGGGTCTACGATTAAATCTGAACAGGCGGGGTAGGAAAACCCCGCCTACGAAAAGCTATCTTCGATAATTAATTAAAATTGACTTAAGTTTTACGCTTCTCTATATTTTGTTTTAATGGACCAACTTTTTCCCCAAGTCAAAATCTATACCGTCTATGAGCTCACCCAGGAAATCAAATCCACACTGGAGCAGACCTTCCCAGCCTTATGGGTCGAAGGAGAAATCTCCAATTTAAGAACCCCCTCCTCCGGCCACGTCTACTTCACCCTCAAAGACGAGAACGCTGAGATACGCTGTGTGCTCTGGCGCAATGTAGCAGAATACCTCCCTTTCCGGATAGAAGACGGCCAGCACGTAATCGTCCTGGCCAGACTTTCAGTCTACGATAAACAGGGCCAGTATCAACTCTATGTCGAAGACGTCCATCCGGTCGGCATCGGCAAATTGGAGCTTGCCTTCCAGCAGTTAAAAGAGAAACTATTCAAGGAGGGCTTATTCGACGAAGCGCACAAGAAACCCATACCTCAATTTCCACAGAGAATCGGCATTGTCACCTCTCCTACTGGTGCAGCCATAAAGGACATAATCAAAATCGCCCGCAGAAGAAATCCCGCAGTTGAGTTAATCCTCAGGCCGGTCAGAGTCCAGGGAGAAGGGGCAGCCGAAGAGATAATCCAGGCCATAGAAGAGTTTAACCAGTTCAAGGCAGTTGATGTTTTAATTATAGGACGCGGAGGAGGCTCTCTTGAAGATTTGTGCGCCTTCAATGAAGAAAAGGTTGCAAGGGCAATATTTGCCAGCAAAATACCCATTGTCTCTGCTGTCGGACACCAGATAGACTTCACCATTGCCGACTTTGTGGCTGACCTGCGAGCGCCCACACCATCTGCTGCGGCTGAAATGATAGTGCCAGACAGAAAAGAGTTTCGCCAGCAGGTTAAATCTTTATCGCAGAGATTAGCCCTGGCCCAGCAGAGCATAGTTGACAGCTATCGGCAGCGACTCAAGAGCGTGCTTTCCAGTTATGGCTTAAGGCGCCCTGCAGATTTAATTCTGCAAAATCAGCAGAGATTAGACGAACTCCTGCGCCAGATTTCAACCGCCGTGGCAAATTTATTACAGCACGCTAAACAGAAATTCTCCATTTCAATCGGAAGACTCAATGTCTTGTCTCCCTTAGCAGTTCTGGAACGGGGCTACAGCATCTGCTACAAATTGCCGGAAAGAAGAGTGGTCAAGTCCGCTTTAAGCCTTAAAGTAAAAGATGAAGTGGAGGTCTTGCTCTGGAAGGGAAGAGTTCACTCGCAGGTTACTGCCACTTACCCGGAATAAATGACAGCCAAAAAACAGAGCTTCGAGAAAGCCTTAGCCCGATTAGAAGAAATTGCCGAAAAGCTTGAATCAGGCGACCTCCCTCTGGGAGAATCGTTAAAAATATTCAAAGAGGGAATTGAGCTGTCGCGCTTCTGCAGTCAGGTCTTGAATCAGACCGAGGCAGAGTTAAAGAAGTTAGTCAAATTAGAAGGCAAGAAGTTCAAATTAGAGTCCCTGAACTTAGAAGAGAAAAGTGAAGCCGAATAATTCTCTGGAATCTTACCTGCAAGCCCAAAAAAAAAGAGTCGACTTCTTTTTGCAGAAAATTCTGAAGCAGAGGGACGGCACGCCTGAACTGCTGCAGGAGGCCATGCAGTATTCAGCCCTTTCAGAAGGTAAGAGATTAAGGCCGATTCTCTGTCTGACCACCTTTCAAGCTGTTGGCGGTAAAGGAAACCAAGCTCTGCCTGCTGCTGCTGCCTTGGAACTTCTACATGCTTTTTCTTTAGTCCACGACGACCTCCCCTGCATGGACGACGACGACTTAAGGAGAGGAAAGCCCACCCTGCATAGAGTCTACGGACCCGGGTTGGCAGTTTTGGCCGGAGATGCTTTGCACGCTTTGGCTTTTCAGCTTTTAGCTAATACTAAAAAACCGGAGATAATTCTGGAAGTTGCTTCAGCCATAGGAGCCGAGGGAATGATCGGGGGACAGGTGGCGGATATTCTGGCGGAAGGTAAAGCCGTCAAGTTGAGCGAAGTCGAATATATCCATCGGCACAAGACCGCTGCTCTAATCCGGGCCTCGCTCAGAATCGGAGGAATCTTAGGCTCGGCTACTCCTAAAGAATTAAATGCCCTGACAAAATTCGGCGAGAAAATCGGCCTGGCTTTTCAGGTGATTGATGACATCCTCAATGTGGAAGGACATCCGAGACATCTGGGTAAAAAGATCGGCTCAGACAAATTAAAAGAGAAAGCCACTTATCCTAAAGCTGTAGGCTTGCAGAAATCCAGGCAAATTGCGGAAAAACTCACTTTAGAAGGAGAGAGAGCTATCAAGCCTTTCAAGAAGTTTGCCCGTCTGTCCCAGATTGCAGATTACTTGCTGAAGAGAATAAAATGAAAAGCCTAGGCATCACCGCCAACATAAATAATCCTTTAGTCCCCAGAGCGCTTAAGAGAGTTGTCAAATGGTGCAGGAGTAACCGGGTGAAATTCAAGGTCGATTCCGCCTTTGCCGGTTTAGGCTTGTCTGCCAGAGAAATCTGCAGTAAGTCAGAACTCTGGCAAGGAAACGACCTGTTGGTCTCCTTAGGTGGGGATGGGACACTCCTGACCGCAGCCCAGGCAGTGGGGAAGCATCAGATACCAATTTTGGGAATCAATTTAGGGGGCCTGGGGTTTTTAACCCAGCTGACTGCCAAAGACATCGAATCTGGCCTGAGCCGCATTAAAAAGGGCAGGTTCCAAACCGAGAGGCGGCTGGCAATAGAGGTTCGCAAGATTGTCCCCCGTAACTCCAAAATCCTCTATGCCCTCAATGACGCAGTCTTTCACAAAGGGGAGGTGGCCCATCTAATCTCTTTTGAAATCTGGGTTGGTAAAGAGTTCATCTGCTCCTTTACTGCTGACGGCCTAATCGTCTCCACCCCAACCGGTTCCACTGCCTACTCTTTAGCCGCAGGCGGGCCGATTATTCATCCCCACATGGAGGCCCTGATTGTGACACCCATCTGTCCCCAGACCATGGCCACCCGGCCTATCATCTTTTCTGCGGATGAGAAGATAATCATAAAACTTGTGCGGGTGCGAGGCCGCAGCCAGGTGATGGTGGACGGGCAAACCGGTTTTCCTTTAAGCAAGGGAGACCAGATTGAAATCAAGCGGGCTAAACACAAAGTCAGGCTGATTAAATTTCCTGAGGCTTCCTTTTACGAAATCCTGCGGCAGAAACTCCACTGGGGACTTTTACCCAAAGCTCTGAAGTAGCCTATGCTGGCCTTTCTTTCGGTCAGAAACTTAGCCACAGTTGAGGAAATCAAAATAGAGTTCCAGCCCGGCTTAAACATAATGACCGGCTCCACCGGAGCAGGCAAGAGCATCATCTTAGGCTCCCTGGGACTGGTCTTAGGGGATAAGGCTGATTCTGATATTGTCCGCACCGGCGCCCAGAGTGCCATAGTCGAGACGGTTTTCTCAGTTGACAAGGATTCGGATTTTTTGAGAATTCTGCAGCAGGCCGGGATCGAGCTGAAAGGAGATTCCCTTTTGATTCGCCGGGAGGTCTCCAACCGCGGTTCAAGCAAAGCCTTTGCCAATGACCGGGCCGTGACTCTAAGCACCTTGAAGCAAATCGGGTCAAACTTAGTCGATTTGCACGGTCAGCACCAGCACCAATCCCTTTTAGATATACGCCAGCACCTGGAATACTTAGACCGCTGGGGAAATCTCCTCTCCCTGCGAAATAAATTGCAGGAATTGTATGCGGAACTGAATCTGAAGGAAAGCCAACTGGAGAATGTCAGAGACCAATTGAAATCTGCCCAAGAAAGAAGAGAGCTGTACGAGTTTCAGCTAAATGAGCTTCAAAAAGCCGACTTAAAGCCAGGGGAAGAAGAGGAGCTAATTCGGGAAAAATCAGTTTTGGAAAATATAGAGAAACTCTCCCAGAAAATAAATTCAGCCCTTTCAGCGTTGCAGGAAAATGAGGGATCAGCATTAGAGAATTTATCTTTAGCTGTAAAGGAATTGAAGCAGGCTTCGGTCTGGGACCCAAAATTAGCTGATATTCATTCAAGATTGGATGAGAATCTTGTTGCTTTAAAAGAGTTCTGCCGGGAACTGGACAGTTATCAGAGTAAATTGGAATATGACCCGGCCCGCCTGGAATTTGTCCGCGATAGATTAAGCACTCTGGCCGGCCTGAAGAAAAAATATGGAAAGGAAATCAGTGAGCTATTGGCTTGGATAGAGGAGCTCAAAACAAGGTTAGAAGCCAACCAGACCGGAGAAGAAAAGATATCCGGGCTGGAAAGAGAACTCTCGGCACTGCGCCAGAAATTTCAGAACTCCTGTCTGGAAATCTCAGAAAAAAGAAAATCAGCAGCCGGCAAATTGCAGAAGGAGATTTTAAAACATCTAAAGGAACTGGGTCTGGACAAAACTATCTTTGCAATCAGCATTACTATGCAGGAGGACCCTAAAAGCTGGCTGGAGATTGGGAATAAGAGGGTCGCTTTTGCCAGCACCGGCTTCGACCAGGTTGAATTCCTAATCTCACCCAATCCCGGGGAAGAGCTACGCCCGCTGGCTAAAATAGCCTCAGGCGGTGAACTCTCCCGCATCATGTTGGCCTTGAAATCAGCCCTGGCCCAGAAAGACCGGATTCCAGTTTTAGTATTCGACGAAATCGACTCCGGCATCGGCGGAGAAATCGCCGAGGCCGTGGGCAGAAAACTCAGGGCTTTAGCCAAATCGCATCAGATACTCTGCATCACCCATCTCCAGCAAATTGCCTCTTTTGCGGATGCACATTACAAAGTGGAAAAGAGAATCGAGAAAGGAAGAACCCTGACCGCCATCAAGCCTCTGAATTACAAAGAGAGGGTAGAAGAGATAGCCCGCCTGATTTCCGGCGAAAAAATCACCACTGTGGCTCACCAGCAGGCCTCCTTGATGATTGAGCAGGCCGGCCAGCCTTAGCATGCGCTTTCATCCCCGGGAACTATTCTACATTCCCAATCTTTTAACCTATCAAAGACTCGTTTTAATCCCCTTAATCCTGATTTATCTTAGGGAACATAACTTACTGGCCGCATCCCTGTTAGGAGGCGCTGCCATGCTCTCCGATATTTTGGACGGAGTCTTAGCCCGCAGATTAAATGAGAGTTCTGAATTGGGAAAAATTTTGGACCCGTTGACTGATAAAATTGCCATCGCCCTGTTTGCCATTTATGCCGTTCTGGAAGCCGATTTTCCGATTTGGGCTGCTGGATTGATAATTGCTAGAGATATGTTAATAATTATTTTAGGGATAGTTTTCTCCAGACGGGCCAAAGAGATTCCTGTTTCAAATTTCCTGGGGAAAATCACCGCCCTAAGCTGGGGGATGTTATTGCTGGTTTATGTGGTGGATTGGGAGACAGGGAAAATCCCGTTTCTGGCCCTGAGCCTGTTTCTCTTAGCCGCCTCAGTCATCAGTTATGCCAGACGCCTATTCAGCTCTTTAGATTCTTCCAGAAAAGCTTAGACCTAAATATTTAGTCATCCTTCTAAAGCACTTTGATTGCCCTCTGCTTAAACAAATTAATTGCAACCCTCCGCTAAGCTGAACTGTAAAATAAGTGTTGCACCGCTTGAAGTTAGATTATATTTTAAACTATGTTTTTAAGTAAGGAGGGAAACATGAAGAGATGGTTGATTGTGGTGACCGTGATAGGCGCTTTAATCTTCTCTATGCCAGCCCTGGCCAAAAAGGAAAAGACCGGGGTGCTGGAAAAAGGGCTTTTCACCGACAGCCTCCAGGGCTATCAATTCACTTTGCCCTATAACTGGAAACTGAAGACCGAAAAAGAGCCTTCATTATTAAGAGCCACCCTGCAGAAAATCAAACTGGAAAACCTGCCCGCCGGAGCCAGCCAGGGGTATTACGGAGGAGAGAGAATAGTCCCCACTGTAGTAATCCTGGCCGATACCACTTCCTTGGACTTAAACCAATTTGCAGAGAGGTTGGTTACCGGCAAGGATGGCCTACCCAACGAAAAGCAATATTTGATGAAGTTAGACCTTCTGCTTCAGTCCGAACTGGAATCCAGGGTGGGGATAAAAATCGTCGGTACAAACGGCCTGAAGTATACCTTCCAGAAGAAATACCTGCGGGAGGTGGATGACCCCCGCCGGCTGAACCTGTCTCAGACTGGGAACAAGACCGTGGAAGAATCGGTGATGGGCCAGGTAATAGTATTTAAGAACGGCAATCAGGTATTTATGATTCAAGGCCAGGGGGAGCGGGCCACTTTTGAATTTGAGGACCGAGATTATCAGAAACTGCTGGAGAGTTGGAAATTTATCAAATAAAATCGGAAGCCTGAAAGCCAGGGAGGAGCTATGTGGGTGTTTAGACTGATATTGACTCTTTTTATAATCATGGTAGTGGTAGGGTTCTCCATTTATAATGCCGGGGAAAAGGTGGACGTCAAGCTGTTAGGGCATACCTATGAGCAGGTCCCCATGATCTTCGTGGCTTACTGGACTTTTGTGGTAGGGATGTTAGTGGCCTTTGTGCTAGGGATTACCTACTACTCCCGCTTGTACAGTCAGCTGGCCGAGCAGAAAAAAGAGAACAAGAAGCTTTTGTCGGAGTTAACCTCGCTGCGCAACGTGGCCCTAGAAGAGGCTGAGGAGTAGAGATGGGCGGAGATTACTTTTTAGCTCTGATTGCGCTCTCGCTTCTTTTGGTCTTGATTCTGGTCATATTCTGGACCAAGAGCAAGGCCACCCCCAAGGAAATCGCCCAGGAGATTTTCATCGAGGGGCTGATGGCTTTGGCCTCCGGCGAAGAGAAGCTGGCCTATCAGAAATTCCGCTCGGTGGTCCAGCAGGATACTGAAAACGTGGATGCCTATCTCAAGCTGGGGGACCTGCTGCGCAAACGAGGCAAACCGGAAAAGGCCCTGCAGATTCACCGGGAGCTTCTGGTCCGGCCCAGTCTGAGCGATTCCAAGCGGACTCAGGTGGAGAAGAGTCTGGCCGACGACTATCTGGCTACCGGTCAGCTGGAGAGAGCCGCAGAAGCTCTGGAAGCCTTGTGGAAAAAGGAGAGAGAATCTCCTGAGATAGGGGAAAAGCTTCTGTCTGTCTATGAAAGGCTGGCCCAATGGGAAAATGCGGTCGAAGTGGATGAAAAGCTTACCAGATTGAAAAGAGCCGCAAGTTCTCCCCGCTCGGCCCTCTACAAGGTGATGCAGGGGAAAGAGGAGACCGAAAAGGAAAATTATCACTCGGCCCGGGTTGCCTTCAAAGAGGCCTTGCGCTATGATGAAAAATGCGTTCCGGCCTATCTCTATCTGGGAGAGGCTTACGTGGCTGATGGCCGTCTGGACGAGGCGGTGGAGTACTGGAAAAAATCCTTAGAGCTGGTTCCTTCAGCCGGGTATCTGACTTATCCCCTCCTGGAAAAGGCCCTGTTTGACCTGGGAAAATACGGGGAGATAATAAAAATCTATCTGGATATACTGGAGAAAAATCCCCAAGAAATCCACACTCTGCAGGCCCTGGCCGGCATCTACCAGAAAAAGGGGAACAGTAATTTGGCCATAGAGACCTTGAGGGAGATTTTAGAGATCAAACCGGACCATTATCCTGCTCTGGGGAATTTGATCTTGCTCTACAGCCAGAACGGACGGGCCCAAGAAGCCAAAACCCTGGTGGAGGAATGCCAGGGGAAAATCTCTTCGATGGAAAACGAACTTTTTTGCCAGAACTGCGGCCAGACCTTTCCCTCTCCCCCCTGGAGATGCCCCTCCTGCAAGAGGGTAAACGTATATCAGTGGTAGAGTATGAGCCTTAGAATCCTAAGCTTGGTCTTGCTCTTGACTTTGAATTCAGGCGTTTTCAGCCAGAGTTTAGAGGAGGGCATCGAATTACTTAACTCCGGTCAGGCCAGAGAGGCTTATGAGGTAATCTCCCGCTTCTTCGTCAACCACACTCAGAATGGTGCCGCCAATTTTTACATGGCCCGCCTGGAGCAGGACGGACAGAATTCCGCAACCTATCTGCAGGATGCCATTTCCCTTTTGCCTGAAGAAAAAGAAGGAGAATTGGCCCGCATCATTTTGGCCCAGTATAATTATTCTCAGGGGCTCTACATCACTGCGGCTGAGATTCTGAGTGGCTTTAAAAAAGATTTTCCGGCCAGTCAGTATATGCCCCAGGCTCTCTATACTCTGGCCTGCTCCTATTTGGCAAGCGAGCAGGTCCCTCTGGCAAAAAAGGAATTAGAGTTGATTCTTTCCTCGTTTGGCACTTCGGATTTGGCCCCCTGGGCCCAAGCCGGGCTGGGGGATTGTCAATATGCTTTGGGCAAATATGGGGCGGCAGCAGGCGAGTATCAGAAAATTCTGGATAAATATGGCTGGTCTGAGGTCTCTCCTCTGGCGATGAGTCAGCTTTCCCGCTGTTATACCGAACTGAAGGATGACTCCAAGGCCTATCTTTACGCCAATCTTCTGAAAGATAAATTTCCCTCCGGCGCAATTTTCCCTTTAATGCCGGTTAAAGAGATGAAGAGTAAGTCCGGAGCCGAGCAAATGGTGGATGTGACTTACACTGTGCAGCTGGGGGTTTTCGGGAATAAGTCTTCGGTCAGTAACTTGGTGAGAGAGCTTAAATCGAGGGATTATCAGCCCAGGACTTTTAGCAAAGCTGTAGATAAGAAAAAATATACGGTGGTGCAGGTCGGAACTTACCTGTCGGTGGAGGAGGCCAAAAGGGCTAAGGAAAAACTGGAGCAGGAGTTTGGCGGACCCTACCGGGTGGTGATAAAAGAGTAGATGGGGCCTAATTTGACCCCGCTTTTGAATCAATATCAAAAGATAAAAAGCCAGTTCCCCAGCCAGATTGTCTTCTTCCGTATGGGGGATTTTTATGAGATGTTCGGCGAGGACGCCAAGACCGCTTCCCGGATTTTAGGGATTGCTCTTACTTCCCGCTCTCATGGCAAGAATGCGGAGAAAGTCCCTTTGGCTGGGGTGCCTTATCATGCCGCTGACAAATATCTGGCCAAGCTTCTGGAAGCCGGACAGAAGGTAGTAATCTGCGAGCAGACCGAGGAGGCTTCTCCTTCCAAGAAATTAGTCAACCGGGAGGTAGTGGAGATAATCACCCCTGGGACAATAACCGTGGACGGCGCCCTGGATTCTGCCCGCCCCAATTACCTGGCCGCCCTGGCCGCGGACTTGAGGAACTGGGGTCTGGCCTATCTGGAATTGAGTACCGGTGAATTTAAAATCAGAGAGGGGGAAAAGAAAGAGATTTTGGAGCGAATTAAAGTCTTAGAGCCGGCTGAAATCCTGATTCCCCAGGGATTGATTTCATCTGGGCAAATAGATGGTTTGGCAAAATTCACGGAAATCGAGCCCTGGAAATTCGACCCACAGAGCTCGACTGAGCTCCTGCAGGAGCAATTCAAAGTCAGCTCCCTGGATGGGTTCGGCTGCAGCGGGCTCCGCACCGGAGTATCAGCGGCTGGCGCCATCCTAGACTACCTGCGCCTGACTAAAAAACAGGCCTTATTCCATATTAACAAGATTTCAGTGGAGCAGGACAGAGATCTGATGTTTTTGGATTCTTCCACAATTAGAAATTTAGAACTTTTGCCGACCGAAGAGCGGCCTCATTCTTTGTTCGGAATTTTAAATCAGACCAGAACCTCCATGGGCTCCCGGCTTCTGAAAAACTGGCTGACCAGACCGCTTCTGAAAAAAGAGCCGATTGAGCAGAGATTGGAGGGGGTCGAGGAATTGGTAAAAAATCGGGACCTACTGACAAAAATCAGAGAGAACTTGGGAGAGATTTCTGATTTGACCAGATTGGCCGGCAAATTGGGCTATGCCAAAGCCAACCCCAGAGATTTATTGAATCTGAAAAATTCCTTGGAAGCAGTACCTGAAATTCAAGAACTGCTGCAGGACTGCTCTGGTGTGTTGTTGAAATCTATTCAAAGCAAATTTCCCGATTGCTCTGAGATTGTGAATTTAATAGGCAGAAGCATTGTAGATGAACCCCCTTTGACCTGGAATGAAGGGGGGATAATCCGGGCCGGTTTTGACTCTCAATTAGACCAGCTCAAGTCTTCAATTGCGGAGAACAAAAAATGGATTGCCGGTTTACAAAGTAAGGAAAGAGTACGGACCGGCATCAGTTCTCTTAAAGTGGGGTTCAATCAGGTCTTTGGCTACTATATCGAAGTGACTTCTCCCCATCTGTCCAAAGTGCCGCCGGATTACCTCCGCAAGCAGACCTTGGTTAATGCCGAGCGCTTCATCACCCAGGAATTAAAGGAAAAAGAAGAGCTGATTCTTAACTCCGAGGCAAAAATCAATCAGAAAGAAGCGGAATTGTTTCTGCAGGTTAGGGAAGAGGTAGCCCAAAAGACTAAAGAGATTCAGGAGACCGCCGAGCTGCTTTCTACTCTGGATGTAATCTGTGCTTTGGCTCAGGTGGCATTTGATTATGGCTATGTAAAACCTGTCATTTCTGTTGAGACCGAAATTGTTATTAAGGAGGGGCGGCATCCGGTTTTGGAGAGACTGCTTGACTCAGGCAGCTTCATACCCAATGACACTCGACTTAATAACCAAGCTGAGCAGATTCACATCATCACCGGGCCGAACATGGCTGGCAAGTCAACCTACTTGCGACAGACGGGCTTAATCGTCCTCTTAGCTCAGATGGGCTCCTTTGTGCCAGCCCACAGCGCTACTATTGGCCTGGTTGACCGGATATTCACCCGAGTAGGGGCAATGGACAATATCGTCTTAGGGCAGTCCACCTTTTTAGTGGAGATGAATGAGACCGCCAACATTCTGAATAATGCCACCCCCAAAAGTTTGATTCTGCTCGACGAAGTGGGAAGAGGCACTTCCACCTTTGACGGGCTCTCCATTGCCTGGGCCGTGACTGAGTTTATCCATAGCCATCCTAAAACGTCGGCCAGAACGCTCTTTGCCACCCATTATCATGAGCTGACCGAACTGGCCGGTTTTCTTCCTAAGGTGAAGAACTATCAGGTGGCAGTAAAAGAGTGGCAGGGAGAAGTCATTTTCTTACGCAAAATCGTCCCTGGAGGATGCGACGACAGCTATGGGATAGAAGTGGCTAAATTAGCCGGCCTGCCGGAAACAGTCTTAAACCGGGCTAAAGAAATTCTGACCCAATTAGAAGAAGGGGAAGTGACCGTCAGAAAAATTCCTCTGACTAAGGTGGAGAGGCTGAATCAACAGCAGATGGCACTGTTTGTCAGCCAGGCCGGAGCGATTGAAGAAGAGCTGCAGAAAATTGAGCCGGAGAAAATGACCCCCCTGGAAGCCCTGGCCAAACTGACCGAATTGAAGAAAAGGCTGGGGAAGTGAAGTTTTTCCTGAGCTTCTTTATCTCCGTATTGAATTTGGCTTCCTGCGCTTCTGCCGAGAAAATCATCTACTCAGCAAAAGGGAGAATCTATGCTTATGATTTGGAGCGTCGGCGAGAAAAAGTCATTGCTGAAGTGACCTTGCCTGATAGAATCAGCTCTGTTCTGGTTCTGCCGCGGACCAAACAGGTAATCTACTCAGTTAAGAGCAGAGACCAGACAGGCGCAGTTCTGTGGCAAAGTAACTTGGACGGTGGCTCTGCTAAAAGGCTACTGGAGACCCAATATTCCAATCTGGAATTATGCGACTTCTCCCCGGATGAAAGGAGAATTGTTTTTCAGGGAAAAAAGAACGATACCTCTATAGTAACTTATTTGAATTTAGGAAGCGGGAAACAGGTTCAACTTCAAGACGCCTCTTCCCCCAGATTTCTATCCAACACAAAACTGATTGTATTAACTTCTTCTGGATTTCCGAGCGGCTGGTATAATCTCTTAGCCCGCTGGGACGTGGCCCAGCAGACTCTGGACACTTTATCCTACTCTGAAGATATTAGCCAGAGAGCGGTCAATCTATCCCCCAAAAAAGACCGGCTGGCAGTAACCCGCTCTACAGCCGGAATCGGCATAAACGAATACATAGACATTCTGGACACAATCGGACAGATATTAGTGAACCAGGCAGCCTCTTCCACCGGGCTCATCGGTATCATAGGAGGGCCGGATTTCAGCCCGGACGGCAGGTATATTAGCTGGGTTCACGAACACTGGCTGAAGCTGACCGACTTGCAAACCAAGGAAACTAAGAGAATAGCCGAGCGTTTAGTTACCGATGAAACCGCCTGGTCGCCGGACGGTGAGAAAATTGCCTCAGCCTTTGCAGCGGCCAATCTTGAAAAGTGTATTAACTGCTGGAGCGTAAACAATTCTAAGAAGCGTATGGAAGGGTTGTTTTTGATGGACAAGGAGGGAGACTGGTTCGAGATAGTGAGGGAGATTCGAGGGGTGGAGAAGCAGATTTTTTGGGTGAAGTAAGTTGAACAAAATCCATCTCCTCCCCGAAGAGCTAATCAGCCAGATTGCTGCTGGCGAAGTAGTCGAAAGGCCCGCCTCAGTAGTCAAAGAATTGGTTGAGAATTCCCTGGACGCCGGAGCAACCAAAATTGAGATAGAAATAAAAGATGGCAGCAGAAAATTAATCCGGGTAAGAGACGATGGCAGCGGGATGAATAGAGAAGACGCCCAACTCGCCTTTTCCCGGCACGCCACCAGCAAAATCTCCAGATTAGAGGACTTGCATCAAATAAGCTCCTTGGGATTCAGGGGAGAGGCGCTCCCATCAATTGCCTCAGTCTCTAAAGTTTCGCTGACTACCAGAAGCACAGATGAGCAAATCGGCACTCAATTGAGAATCGAAGCCAGCCAGATTCTGTTCGTCAAAGATGCTCCTGCTAATCCGGGAACCATAATCGAAGTCTCGGATTTATTCTATTCTACACCTGCCCGCAGAAAATTCTTGAAATCCCAGATGACCGAGACCAGACATATTCTCGATTTAGTCACCAATTTCGCCTTAGCCTTCCCGCAAATCAGTTTCCGGCTCAGCCTGGAAAATGGGGAAGTATTAAATCTAAGTCAGAGCCAGAATTTAGGGCAGAGAGTTAAGGAGCTTTTTGGAAAAGATACTTATGAAAAATTGGTTGAACTAAAATATCCGGAGTCGGTCATCCAAATCTCCGGATTTGTAAGTCAGCCGGATTTAAGTAAATCCTCCCGCACAGACATCCGTTTCTTTGTCAACCGGCGTAGCATCAACAACCGCGCCCTCTTGCATGCCTTAACTGCCGCTTATGGTGACATGCTCTTCAAAGGGAGATTCCCCTTAGCCATTGTCTTTCTGCTAGTGCCGGCAGAGTTAGTCGATGCCAATGTCCACCCCCAGAAATTAGAGGTCCGCTTCCAGGATGAAAGAGCTGTACACGATTTGGTCTTCCGAGCGGTAAAGAAAGTTCTGGATAAAGAATTTGCTACCCCAGTGGAAAGGTCAGTTAAAGCTCAATCTTCTTATCCTATCAGCCAGTCGGTTTCCTCAATAAGGGAGAGGACTCCAGAATATCAACCCAGCACTTTCACTCAGCAAGCGACTCTCAAACAGCTTTTCTCCACACCTCCACTTGAAACTGGGGCATTTTCTGAAACTCATAGGGAAACCCGCTCATTAGAAACAAACTTCTATCAACTTTACAACACCTATATCTTAACTCAGTCCGGAGATGAATTGCTCATCATCGACCAGCACGCCGCCCACGAGAGAATTTTGTATGAGCAGATTTTAGAGAGCCTCGATTCTCAAAACAGAGCCAGCTCTCAGAAACTCCTTTTTCCGGAGACTGTAGAATTAAGCTCTCAGGAATTCTTGGAACTTCAGAATAACTCGGAATTGTTCGACCGGCTCGGCTTTGAAATACAATCCTTGGGAGGCAGGACGGTTATAGTCTCTGCTCTGCCGGCTCTGGCCAAGAATGGAACCTCCCAGCTCTTGAAACAGGTCCTAGATGAAATTTTAGACCAGAATAAGGAAAAGAGGGAGCAGAACCAGGTCATCGCCTCGGCCTTAGCCTGCCGGTCCGCAGTAAAATCAGGAGATGTCCTTACTCTGACAGAGATGCGCGCACTTCTGAAAAATTTACTCTCCCTGGATACACCTCAGGTTTGCCCGCATGGCCGGCCCACCCTGATAAGAATCCCGCTCTCCGAATTGGAGCGGAGATTCGGCAGAAGCTGAGTTCTTTCATTTCAAAATTTACTCTATGTCTGAGAAAACCCTGCCTAAAATATTAGTCTTAACCGGTCTCACTGCTACCGGCAAGACCAAAATCGGTATTGAATTGGCACGAAAGCTCAACGGAGAAATCATCTCTGCTGACTCCCGTCAGGTTTACAAGCTGATGGACATAGGGACCGCCAAGCCCACTCAGCAAGAGAGGAAAGAGGCAGTTCATCATCTGTTAGATGTGGTCTTTCCCGATGAGACCTATTCTGCCGGTCGCTTCGTCAGAGAGGCTGAAATCACAATTGAGCAAATATTGAACAGGCAAAAACTGCCGATAATAGTAGGTGGTACAGGTTTGTATCTGAAGTCTTTGATTTACGGGATCTTTGAAAGTCCGAAAGTCAGTGAGGAGATAAGGAAGAAAATCCAAGACGAAGCGGAAGATTATGGCCTGCAAAAGCTTTTCAGTAGACTAACTGAGATTGACCCGAAAACTGCCGAGCTGATTTCCCCTAAAGATAGGGTCAGAATCGTCCGAGCCTTAGAAATATATGAGGTTACCGGCAGGCCGATTTCCGAATTGAAGACCCAGTGGAAAAAGAATCAGAAGAAATACGAATTCAAAAGTTATGGCATTACTATGAGTAGAAAGAAGTTATATGAAAGTATCAATAATCGGGTGGACCGGATGATAGAGCAAGGCTTTTTAGAAGAAGTCAAAAACCTCCGGCGACTGGGTTATTCATTTGATTTACCTGCTTTAAGGACCTTTGGCTATCTGGATATTTTCAACTGTCTACAAGGTAAGGTTGGACTTGAGGAAGCAATAGAGAAGTTTAAACAGGGCACCAGAAACTTTGCTAAAAGGCAATTGACCTGGTTCAGACATCAGTTGCCCTTGACCTGGATTGACCTGGATAACCAAAAACCGGTTGAAGTTATACTGGGAGCTTTTGAGCCTAATTAGAAAAATCGCTTGACAACTTTTTTCAATTCGCTTATATACAACGAGTTATGAGCAAGAAAGGAGAACTCATGCAGAGATTAGTTCCCCTGTTCTGCCTCAGTCTGGCGGCTCTTGGCCTTTCTGGGTGCGGTTTAACCCCCAAGGGTTCAGTCCTGAAGAAGCCTGGTGAGCCCGGTACTCAGGCACCTGTTTCTGAGAACAAGCAGCCCCTGGCTCAGCTCCCGGCCGACTCTGCCTACCTTTATTTCGCCCAGGCTGAGGAACTCTTTGCTCAGGGGGTAGTGGCCAATCAGGAGGCGGACTGGAACAGCTCGCAGGAGAAATTTGAAAAGTCGCTTTCCATTCTTTACCTGATGCCGGTTGATGAGAATGATTCTAACCAGGTGGATAAGTTTAACCGCCTGTTAAGAGAAATCGCCTATGAATACAAGAATACCCTGATTTTCTTGGGGGAACTATCGGATGACACCTCTCAGCTTATCTTCCTGGAGCAATTCTACGACCTGCAGACCTTTAAGAACCAGGATTTCGCGGTCTCCTCTGACCCGGGTGAACTGGATTTTCCTGAAGAAATGCCGGGAATGGAGGGGGATGAAGAGCCGGGAATTGTAAGCCTGGAGCAGTCAATTGCCCCTGACATGCCCATTGAGTGGAACTGGAGAGTTAGAAAACAACTCGAGTATCTGACTGCCACCACAAAGGGGAGATTTCAGGAGTATCTCTATCGCTCCGGCAAGTACCTCGATTTGATGCGTGAAATCATCAAAGAGAAAGGGCTGCCCGAAGATCTGGTTTATCTCCCCTTGATAGAGTCTGGTTTTAATCCTAAGGCATATTCCTGGGCCCATGCCTCCGGACCCTGGCAGTTTATCGCCTCCACCGGAAAAAAGTATGGACTGAACCATAACTGGTGGTATGATGAGAGAAGGGATTTTATTAAATCGACTTATGCGGCCTGCGATTATTTGAAATACCTTTACAGCCTGTTTGGGGACTGGAAATTAGCTTTGGCGGCCTATAACGGAGGAGAAGGCAGAGTCGGTCGGTCCATCAAGAGACAGAGGACCAAGGACTTCTGGGAGCTGGACTTGAGAAGACAGACCGAGGATTACGTTCCCCGCTACATGGCCGCAGTGATGGTAGCCAAGGAGCCGGAAAAGTACGGTTTCTCCAGCCAAACCTATAATCCCCTGAAGTTCGAGGAAGTGGAAATTAAGCACTGTCTGGATTTGAAAGAGGTGTCCAAGCGATTGGGAACTGATATTCATGAATTAAGAGAATTAAATCCGGAGTTATTGCGGGACGTTACCCCGCCCGGCCTGAACAGTTACACGCTGAGAATCCCGGAGGGGAAGAAAGAGCAGTTCTGGTCTCATTATCAGGACTTAAGCTCTAAGGGAGTAACGGTCTTTGCCCAGCACAAGGTCAAGAGAGGAGAGACCCTGGGCAAGATTGCCAAAAAGTACAGAACCACGGTCTCGGTCATTGCCGAGTTGAATAACATGTCACCCCGCAAGACCATCCGGACCGGCCAGTATCTGACCGTGCCGATCACTACCGCCGGCTCTGCTAAAAGCTCTTATACCTACAGTAGCAAAAGTCCTACGGCTAGCAACAACAGCAGCTACTTTATCTATAAGGTCCGGCGGAATGACAATCTGCATGATTTGTCCAGGCGCTACGGAACTAACATTAGCGCCATCCGGAAGTTGAACGGCTTTTCTTCCCGCAGACCACTTTATGCCGGAGAGAAGATTAAAATTCCCGGCAGCGGCTACGCCTCTAAAAATGCTATTGACAGACTGGCTGAAGATTTAGTAATTCATATCGTCCAGGAAGGGGACACATTGTGGAAGATAGCGAAAAGCTACCGGACCAGTCTGAGCAATCTCTTGACCTGGAATCAGCTCTCGGATGCGGATAATATAAGACCCGGACAGAGATTAAAGATTTACAGATATTAAAGATGAAGAAGAAGGACCTGGTTTTAGCAGTCATCATCGGAGGAAGTGTTCTTTTATTCTTCGGCTTCATGGCTCTGGCTTTTTTAGGCGAGTCCGGGGATTCGTTGAGTTTTGACGGCCAGAAAATCGCTTTAATTGAAGTCCATGGAGTACTTTCCAACCCCACCGATTTCATCCGCCAGATAAAGAGATACTCCAAGGATAATTCCATTCCGGTAATTGTACTGGACATCGACTCCCCTGGCGGAGGAGTGGCCGCCTCCCAGGAGATGTATGAGGAGATTAATAGAGCTAAAGGTAAGGGGAAAAAGATTGTCGCCTCCATGAGAAGCGTGGCTGCCTCTGGAGGATATTACATCGCCTGCGCCGCAGACACGATAGTGGCCAATCCCGGAACCATTACCGGCAGCATCGGAGTGATTTTTGAATTCCCGGTGGTGGAGGGATTGCTCAAGAAAGTGGGCGTGCGTTTCGAAGTGGTCAAAAGCGGTGCGCTCAAAGACGTGGGGAGTATGTGGCGGGATATGAGCCCGGAAGAGAGAAAGATGGTGCAGGACTTGATTAACGACACCTATGACCAGTTTGTGGATGTGATCGTGAAAGAGAGGGGGATGCAAAGAAAAGAGGTTTTGAAATTGGCTGACGGAAGGGTTTTTACTGGCAGAATTGCCAAAGATTTGAAATTAATTGACGAGTTAGGCAACTTAGAGGATGCTTTACAGATTGCCAATGAAATGGGAGGGATGTCCGGCGAGCCTAGGGTCATCAAGGAGAGATACAAAAGAAGAGTGACTATCTTTGACCTTTTAGGCAAGAGCGCCGAGACTTTATCTGCCATTGCTGAGAATGAAAAATTTTTCCCTAAATTGCAGTATCTCTATCGCTAAAATGGTGAGCAAAGCATGCCCTGAGCTTGTCGAAGGGTCGAACCATAAAATGGTGAGCAAAGTCGAACCATAAAATTCTATCACAAGGAGGTTGACTAAATGACCAAGGCTGATTTGGTGGAGCAGGTAGCTGAAAAGACCGGATTGACCCGCACTGATGTGGCTGCGGTGGTGGACACCTTTTTAGAGGCCATCAAGCAGAGTCTGGAGAAGAGGCAGAACATCGAAATCCGGGGCTTCGGGACCTTCAAGGTCAAATCCAGAAAGGCCCGCAAGGCCAGAAACCCCAGAACCGGCGAAGAGGTGCCGGTGCCGGACCGCAATGTGCCGGTCTTCAAGCCCTCTAATGAATTTAAATTTTTGGTTATTAAACAGAACCCAGTAGGTTAAAGGAGAGTATGCCCTCAGGCCGGAAGAGGAAACTCAGAAAAATCAAGACCCACAAGCGCAAGAAGCTCAGAAGACGCCAAAGGCACAAGAAGAAAGTCAGATAATGCGGGTGCTGGTCTTATCCGACACCCACATCCCTGAGCGCGCCAGCCAAATCCCGGAAGCCTTCTGGAAAATTGTCAGCAAGGAGGAGACCGTCCTCCATGCCGGCGATTTTACCGATTTGGCGGTATTGAGGGAGTTAGAAAAGAAAGCCAAACACGTGCATGCGGTGTGGGGCAACATGGACGGAGGCGAAATAAGAAGAGCCCTGCCGGAAAAGCAGATGATAGATATCGGGGATTACCGGATAGGGATGTATCATGGCTCAGGACCACCCCAGAGATTAGAAGAGAAGGTATATAAAATGTTTCCCGAAGGATTGGATGTGATTGTTTTCGGGCATTCACATTCCCCGTATAATAAGAAGATAAAGAAGACCCTGATGTTCAATCCCGGGAGCATAAGCTGGAACCAAACCGGGCCGCCGACTTACGGGATACTGCATTTGGAAAAAGAGGGAGTCTGGGGGGAGATAGTTGAAATTAAAACTTGATTGAGTATAATAGGTTAGAGAAGAAAGCCAAGATTTTCTCCGTCAGGAGTAGCTCCTGACGGAACGCATGAAAGAAGCTGAAAGTTTACTTAAATGGGCCCGTAGCTCAATTGGATAGAGCGACAGCCTCCGGAGCTGTAGGTTACAGGTTCGATCCCTGTCGGGCCTAAGAGCTTTTTGACCAACTAGGATTTTAAGATAAATAAGAAAAGCATTTAAATTAAGTATGACCACTTCACAAGAGATATGGGACATTATTAAAAGATTTATGCGAAGAGGCGATTGGTATCATTTAGACACAATATACCAGCTTGTAGAAAGCCATACTCGGTTAGATGCCGAGGACTTTGAGCCGCAATCTCCTGGCTCAGATGTACCTAAGTGGAAGAGAAATGTAAGAAATGTACTTCAATACAGAAAAGGAATAGGCCAGATTAAATGGGACCAGGGCGCTAATTATATGCTTCCCTGAGTTAATGTTCGCTATTCCCAAACCTACATCCCGATTTTATGGTATATCCTCGTAAGCTTACTGCCGACAAGGTGAAATTCCGAAGAGACATTATCTCAAAAAGGTCGGAGCTAAACATTAATGTATACTGACCGTTACTTTTTTGAGTTCTTTAGGTCAGCGATACTTATACTTTTTATCATAGGCGCTTATATCACCCTTTTTGCGAAGTCATTCAAGACCGGAGACCAATTCAAACTGTTTTTGATTTTCTGTCTTGCTTTGGTTATTGGTGGCGCCGTCTGGGGCGGTACCTTTAAACTAGCAGAGCTCCCGTTTGGTGGCCCAAAGCCAGATAGCTCGATTCTTGAGAGGAGGGTATATTCAGAAAGGCAGTTTGCTGAAAATCTAGAAGAGTATGCAAAAAGCATGGACCCGGTCCCAACCCCGGTTAGGGTACTAATTTGGATTGTAACGCCGGTGTTTGGTCTATTCACATTTCTCCTAATCTTCATGCCCGTTCTGGCCCGCACGGATACACAACCGAGCTCGGAAAGCGATTGCGAATCCCCGCCCGGTAAGGATTGGTAGAAGTTCGTAGACCCACGTTGCCCCTACGTGGGATTCCCATAAATTCGTTATCCCAGCTTGAGGGTTCGACTAAGCTCACCCCAAGGGCAAGCTGGGTCTACCGCGCTCATACAGAATGTCATTGAATATGACCAATTATTTATTTATATTGGATAACTAAATTATGCGCTGGTCCCAAACCTACATCCCCACCCTAAGAGAAGACCCGGCTGAAGCCGAAATCACCAGCCACAAGCTCTTAGTCCGGGGCGGCTTCATCCGCAAAATGGCCGCCGGAGTCTATATCTATTTACCCATGATGCAGAGGGTCTTAACCAAAATCTCTCAAATCGTTCGGGAAGAGATGAACTCTGCCGGCGCCCAGGAAATCACCATGCCGGTATTACAGCCCTCAGAAATCTGGCAGGAGTCCGGCAGATGGCAGAGCATCGGAAAAGAGCTCATGCGCCTCAAAGACCGCCACGAAAGAGATTTGGTTTTAGGTCCCACACATGAAGAAGTGGTTACTTTCCTGTTAAAAGGAGAAATCCGCTCTTACCGACAATTGCCACTCAACCTTTATCAGATACAGGTCAAATTCAGAGATGAAATAAGGCCCAGATTCGGACTTATGCGCGGCAGAGAATTCATCATGAAAGACGCCTACTCCTTTGACGCCAATGAAGAGAGCTTCAAGATTTCTTATCAGAAGATGTTAGACGCTTACAAAAAGATATTCGACCGCTGTGGCTTAGAAACAAAGATGGTCGAATCCGACACCGGAACCATGGGGGGAAAGGCAGCTCATGAATTCGTCGTGCCGGTAGAAACTGCATCAGGCGAGGTAACCATCTTCTGGTGTGAGAAATGCGGGTACGCGGCCAATCACGAAAAAGCCGCCTCCATAGACCCGAAAAGTTCTGAAGAAAAAGATAATGAGAAGCCTCTGGAAATGGTTTCCACGCCCAATATGAAGACTGTCGAAGAAGTAACCAACTTCTTGGGCGTCACTGCCAGGAAATTAGTCAAGACCTTACTCTACAAAGCTGACGGACAGGTAATCGCGGCTTTAATTCGCGGAGACCGGGAACTCAATGAAATTAAACTTAAAAACGCCTTAGGCGTATTGCAGTTGGAAATGGCCGATGCCGCCACAGTGGAAAAAGTAACCGGCGCCAAAGTCGGCTTTGCCGGGCCGGTCGGATTAAAAGATGTAACCATCATCACTGATGAAGAAGTTTTAAAGTTAAGGAACTTCGTCTCCGGCGCCAATCGTACTGATTACCATCAGCTAAACATTAATCCAAACCGCGACTTTAAGCCTCACAGAGTCTCCAACATCCGCCACGCTGTCGGAGGAGAACTCTGCCCGAAATGTCAGAAAGAGGCTTTGAAATCATCCTACGGAATTGAAGTCGGCAACACCTTTATGTTAGGAACCAAATACAGCCATTCCATGAATGCCAAATTCATCGACCAGGATGGGACAGAGAAACCTTTTATAATGGGTTCTTATGGCGTGGGCATCACCAGGACCGCCCAGGCTGCCGTGGAGAAATATAACGACCAGGACGGGATTATTTGGCCCAATGCCATAGCCCCTTTATCCGTTTCGGTAATTCCGGTGGACATGCGGCAGGAGAAGCTCAGACAGGCGGCAGAAGAAATTTACCGACAGCTTTCGGAGAAAAAGGTGGAAGTCATACTGGACGACCGGGATGAAAGAGCAGGCGTGAAATTCAAGGATTCGGACTTAGTCGGCTTTCCGCTGAAGGTTATAATCGGTGAAAAGAGCCTGGCAGACAACAAAGTTGAGTTACAGTCAAGAAAAGAACGCCAAAAGAAATTAGTGGAGCGCTCTCAGGTGGTTTCAGATATAGTTAAGCTGTTGTCGGTTTTATAGATAGAATTAAGGGGCTAAAAATGTCCTTGCCCTGATGAGGATATTTAATTATACTATAAAGTTTAGACAGAGTGGGAGGCCAGAGCCCCACTTTCTTGTATTAGCATGCAGGAACTAAAGCAAAGGCTCGAGCAGGAGCTAAAGCCCCTGATAGAGCAGGAAGGATTAGAATTAGTGGAAGTGAAGGTAGCAGGTTTCGGACCCGGCACAACCGTGAGAGTCTACGTAGATAAGACAGGAGGAGTCTCCATTGAGGAGTGCGCCCGAACCAGCCGCAGAATCTCTGAATATCTGGATGCCGGAGATTTGATTCCTCACCGATACCATCTGGAAGTCTCCTCTCCCGGATTGGACCGGCCTTTGACCAGCCGGGCTGATTTTCAGCGCAAGCAGGGCGAAAAAGTAACTTTGTATATGAAGGATAAGTCAGATTCGCACGAACTTCTGGTTGGAACAATCGCAGGATTAGAAGGTGAAGAGTTAGTGCTGAAAACCGAAGCGGAAGAAAAAAGAATAGCCTTAAACTTGATTGAAAAAGCGCTCATAGCCTTTTAAGGAGCAAAAACGTGAATTACGACATTTTAGAGGCCATTAGCCAAATAACCAAAGATAAGAATCTGGATTCAGAGTATGTGATTGAGACCTTGGAAACGGGTCTGATATCTGCGGCTAAGAAAAAATTTGCCGCCGAGAACATCGAGGCCAAATTCGACCGCAAGACCGGCCAGATTCAGATGCACATAATCAAAAAGGTGGTGCCGGAGGTGGTCGAGCCCTCCCTGGAGATTAGCTTAGCAGATGCCAAGGAAATTGAACCCAAAATTAAAGTCGGTCAGGACCTGAAAATACCTCTGCATTTTGAGGATTTCGGCCGCAACGCCATCTCCACGGCCAAGCAGGTTTTAATCCAGCGCATCCGGGAGGCCGAAAGAGATCAGATTTTTGAGGAGTATCAGGCCAAGACCGGCGAGCTGACCACCGGCTCGGTCCAGCAGATAGACCGGGGGAACGTAATTGTAAACTTAGGCAAGGCTGAGGGGATTTTGCCGCCCAAGGAGCAGATTCAAAAGGAACGCTACCGCCAGGGAGAGAGAATCCGGGTCTTGATTTTGGACGTGCAGAAATCGGCCAAAAACCCTCAGATTATCCTGTCCCGCGCCAATCCCGGCTTTTTGCAGCGACTATTTGAATTGGAAGTGCCGGAGATTTTTGAGAAGATTATCGAAATTAAAGCAGTGGCCCGGGAGGCCGGGGAGAGGTCTAAGATTGCGGTTCACTCTATCGATGAAAGAATAGACCCGGTGGGCGCCTGCGTGGGAATCAGAGGAACCAGAGTGCAGGGTATTGTGCGCGAACTTTCCAATGAAAGAATTGACATCATCCAGTGGAGCCCGGACCATCAAGTGTTGGTCACTCGAGCGCTGGCTCCGGCTAAGCTGATTCGCATCGACGAAGATAAGGAAGAAAAAAGCCTGACCGTGATAGTGGAAGACCAGAGTCTTCCGGTAGCCATCGGCAAAAACGGGCAGAATGCCCGGCTGACCTCTAAGCTTTCCGGCTGGAGAGTGACCATTTTGAGCAAATCCGAGGACCAGGAAAAGAAGACTGAAGCGGCAGAGAAGAAGACTGAAATACGGCAGTTGAAAGGCGTGGGTGCCAAGCTGGCTGAGAATCTGACTGCCCACGGATTCGACAGCCTGGAGGCCCTGGCCCAGGCTTCTCCTGAGGCCCTGATGGAAATCGAAGGGGTGGGAGAGAAAAAAGCGGGCAAGCTGATAAAATCTGCCCAGGATTATCTGGAGAAACAGCAGGCTGCACAGGTTTCCGAGGAAGAGGCGGAGGAAATGTCAGCCGGAGAAGAAATTGAATCACCCGAAGAGACCGAAGATAAGGAATAAGCAATTCGGATATGGCCGGAAAGAGAATCTACAAAGTAGCCAAAGAATATCAGATCTCCAGCGAAGCTTTGATGGCCCTGCTGAAAGAGCTGAAGTTTGAAGTTAAAAGCCACATGAGCGCGGTTACTCCCGCGATGTTGGCGGCCATTGAGGAGAAGTTCAAGCGGGAAAAGGAAATCGTCAAAAAGGAGATTTCCGAAAAACAGAGAAAACAGAGAGAGCGGGAGCGGGCCGAGTCGCTGCGAGCCAGAGACCCTTTTGTAGCTGCACCTGAGTCTGCGAAGCTTGAGACCGAGGAAGAGATAGAGCTGCAAAAGCTCCCCATCCGTAAGAAGGATGAAATCCTCAAGCAGGAGCGCGTCAAAGAAGCTCCGCGCCGGGTTAAAGATAAATTCCGGCCTGATGTCCGCCAGGAGAAAATTTTGGCCCAGAAACGGGCCGAAGAGAGCGTCAAAAAGACCCTCTCCCAGCTGGACGTCTCCCATAAGCCGAAAAAATACGTCCGCCGGGAAAGCGAAGAAGGGGCGGTTACCCCGGAGGCCAAGGTCATCAAGGTGTCGGAATTTATCTCTGTGGCCGAACTGGCCGCTTTGATGAATTTGAGGCCGGCCCAGGTGATCGCCAAATGCCTGGAACTGGGTATGATGGCTACTATCAATCAGCGTCTGGACCTGGACACCATTGAAACTATTGCCCTGGAATTCGGCTATGCGGTGGAGCAGGAAAAAGAGGTCGGTCTGGAAGAGGAGGAACTGACAGGACCGGAGACTTTGGTTCTCCGGCCAGCCGTAGTGACCATCATGGGGCATGTGGATCACGGCAAAACCTCTCTTTTAGATTACATTCGCAAGAGCAACATTATTGCCGGTGAATTCGGGGGAATCACCCAGCACATCGGCGCCTATGAAGTTCAGCTTCCCAAAGGAAACATTACCTTTCTGGATACACCCGGCCATGAGGCTTTTACCGCCATGCGGGCCCGGGGAGTGCAAATCACCGACATCGTAGTCTTAGTAGTGGCGGCTGACTCCCAGGTCATGCCCCAGACCGTGGAGGCCATTGACCATGCCCGGGCCGCCGGAGTGCCGATTATCGTAGCCATCAACAAGATTGACCTGCCTACCGCCAATCCGGAGTTGATTAAAAATCAGCTGACTAAATACAATCTGGTGTCAGAGGAATGGGGAGGCAAAACCATTTTAGTGGAGATTTCCGCCAAGCTGGGGAAAAACGTGGACAAGCTTTTAGAGATGATCCTCTTGCAGGCAGAACTTTTGGAGCTTAAAGCCGACCCTAATCGCCGGGCCAAAGGAACCATAGTTGAGGCTAAATTAGACAAGGGCAAAGGGCCGATGGTCACGGTCCTGGTGCAGGGCGGGACTTTAAGAATCGGCGACCCTTTTGTCACCGGGCCCTATTTCGGGAAGGTGCGGGCCATGTTCAACGAGCGAGGGCAGATTGTGCAGAGCGCCGGCCCTTCCACGCCGGTGCAGGTTTTAGGCTCGGCCGGCGTGCCTCAGGCCGGTGACAGTTTTGTGGTCCTGGAATCAGAAATGGAGGCCAGGGAGCTGGCCAATAAAAGGAGCAGGCTTAAAAGAGAAAAAGAACTCCGCCTGCAGCAATCAGTGGCTCTGGAGGAGGTCTATCACAAAGTCAAAGAGGGAGCGATTAAGGAACTGCGCCTGATTATTAAAGGAGACGTGGATGGCTCGGTGGAAGTTCTCTCCGATACTCTGGAGAAGATGTCCACTTCCGAGGTCAAGGTGACCGTAATCCACAAAGGAGTGGGGGCGATTGCGGAGAGTGACGTGCTTCTGGCAGCCGCCTCTCAGGCTATTGTCATCGGCTTCCATGTCCGGCCCGATACAAGAGCCAGAGAATTAGCCCATCAGCAGGGAGTGGACGTCAGATTGTACAACATCATTTACGACGTCCAGAATGAGGTCAAGAAGGCTCTGGAAGGGCTTTTGGAGCCGGAGATAAAAGAGAACATCAGGGGTGTGGCTGAGGTCAGAGAAATCTTCCGCATCAGCAAAGTCGGCATCATTGCCGGCTGTTTTGTGCAGAGAGGGAGTGTAAGATTGGGAGACCAGGTGCGGCTCATTCGCGACGGGCAGGCCATCTATCAGGGGAAGATAGGCTCTTTAAAAAGATTCAAAGATGACGTCCGGGAAGTGGCCACCGGCCTGGAATGCGGACTGAGGATTGAAAATTATAACGACTTGAAGCCCGGGGATGTTCTGGAAGTTTTCGAAGTCATTCAGCTGGCCCGCAAGTTAGAGGAGATTCCCAAATAGCCTATGTTCATCGGCAGTGCCAGCATCGAACTGCACCTTCCTGATAGCAATTCTCTTAAAAGCAAAAGACAGATTATCAAGGCCCTAAAGGACCGGCTGCATAATAAATTTAACGTTTCGGTGGCCGAGGTAGACCACAACGACCTGTGGCAGAGAGCCCTTTTGGGAGTGGTAGTGGTGTCTAATCAGCAGGTTTTTGCCCGGCAGGTTTTGGACCAAGTCCTGGAATATATTCACCAGGAGCAGGGATTGGAAATCATCAAGCACGAGTTTGAGATTCTATGAGCGGCTATCCCCGTTCGGCCCGGGTGGGAGACCAGATAAAAAGAGAGGTCTCCCAGATTGTACAGAATGAACTGCGCGACCCGGGTTTGGGATTTGTGACCATTACTGCAGTGGAGGTCTCTTCAGACCTGAAGCATGCCTGCATTTATTATTCGGTGCTGGGGAACGAGGAGCAGAAAAAAAACTCGGGCCTGGCTTTAAGAAGGGCCACTGGCTTTATCCAGCAGCAGGTGGGCAAGAGGGTGAGATTGAAATATCTGCCTAATTTTGAATTTCAGTTCGACCGTTCCTTGGAATACGGTGAGAAAATCGACCGTCTGCTGCAGCAGATTGAAGAGGACCATGAGAAAAGAGATTAAGGCCATAATCGGCGCCTTGAAAGAAGCCAATAAGGTTTTGATAACCTCCCATCTGGACCCGGACGGAGATTCGATTGGCTCCCAGCTGGCTATGGCCGCTCTGGCGGAAGGGCAGAAGAAAAAAGTCATAATCGCCAACCAGGGGCACCTGCCGTCCAAATACTTTTTCTTAGACCCGCAGAGAAAAATTATTCTTCAGCGTTCATCTAAGGTATTGAGATTCAAGCCTGACTTAGTGATTGTCTTAGAGAGCCCTTATCTGGAAAGAATCGGCTGGGTCAAAGAGGCTATCCCAAAAGGTACTACTATCATTAATATTGACCATCACCCGGATAATACTTCCTACGGAAGCATGAATTTTCTGGATTCTAAGGCTGCTGCTGTAGGAGAGATGGTCTATGATATTCTGTTAAGAGCCGGATTTCCCATAAGCCCCACAGTGGCTAACTGGCTCTATGCCGCCATCCTAACTGACACCGGTCGCTTCCGCTACTCTTCCACCACTGCCAGAAGCCTCAGGATTTGCGCCCAGTTGGTGGAATTAGGGGCTGACCCGCGTCTTCTGACCGACAAGATTTATTTCAATTTCAGCGAAGAGAATTTGAAAATGCTGGGGCATGTTCTCTCCGGAATGGAACTTTATTGTCAGGGAAAAATCAGCTGTCTGACTGTTGACCACAGGTCTTTAAGACAGTTCCAGGTCGGCCCCGGGGATACCGAAGGGCTGGTGGATTACTCCCTGTTTGTGAACGGAGTATTGGTAGGGGCTTTATTCAAAGAAGTGGGGCTCAACCGCACTAAGGTAAGTCTTCGCTCTCAGAATCATCTGGACATCGGCCAGCTGGCCAGACAGCATGGCGGGGGCGGACATAAGAATGCGGCTGGCTTTGCCCTGAACAGACCTTTGCCGGAGGCCAAGAAGATAGTCTTACGGGAATTGAAAAAATGGATCTAAAGGGGTGTCTTTTAATCGACAAACCGGCTGGTTTGACCTCCTTTGAGGTGATTGAAAAACTGCGTAAAATCGCAGGTGTGAAAAAAGCCGGCCATGCCGGGACCTTAGACCCCTTGGCTACTGGTTTACTCTTAGCCTGCCTGGGAAAGGCCACAAAACTGGCCCAGTTTCTCCTGGGCTGGGACAAAGAGTATGTTACGGTGATTAATCTGGGTACCAGTACTGACACCTGGGACAAGGACGGCAAGGTCTTGGAGACTGTGGAGGTTTCGCATTTGAGCCTGACTGAAATCGAGCGGGTCGTGAGTGAATTAACCGGTGAAGTGGCGCTTTTGGCTCCGGAGTACTCAGCCCTTAAATATCAGGGGAAACCCCTGTATGAATATGCCCGCACCGGTCAGAGCGTCCCCCGGCCAGTGAAAAGGGTAAAGATTCACACTGCCGAGATTTTGGTATATTCTCAGCCTCTCTTGAAAATCAAGATTAGCTGTACCAAAGGGACTTACATCCGCTCTCTGGCCTTTGAATTGGGGCAAAAATTGGGATGCGGCGCCTCGGTCTGGGAGCTCCGGCGGACTAAATTGGGTGAGTACTCTATAGACCAGGCTTTGAGCTTGGCCGAGGTTGAAGAGCTGGTAAAAAACAATCAACTGGAGAGACATCTAATCTCCATGCCTGATATTATGGGACATCTCCCCCGGGTGGTGCTTCTGCCGGACGGACAGCGCAAGGTCAAACATGGACTGGCCTTTCAGCCGGCAGACATTCTGAAGTATGACTCCTTCCAGAGAGACCGCTGGGTGCGGATTATGGACCCGGAGCAGCAGCTTCTGGCAGTGGGGAGGTCTCTGTGTGATTCCCAGAGTCTTTTGAGCTCCCCGGAAAAAGCTCTCATAAAATATGAGAGGGTTCTAATCAACTGAAATGAATATCTGTTACGATTTGAGAAAGATAAAGCTTTCGGCCCACGACCGGCCCGTAATAACCATGGGGACCTTTGACGGAGTACATCGGGGACATCAGGAAATTTTGAAGAGAGTGACCGCCCAGGCTAAGCAGACCAACAAGAAATCAGTGCTTTTGACCTATCATCCTCATCCCCGGCAGGTGCTCCATCCTGATGAACCTTTGAAGCTTCTGACTACCCTGGAAGAGAAAATCAGGCTGATTGAGGCTGCCGGCATTGATGAGATGGTAATCCTGAATTTCGACCAGTCCCTGGCTAACACTGTGGCCCGCCAGTTCGTAAATGATATTTTGATTCAGAGACTTCTGCCCAGCCACTTGGTGGTGGGTTATGACCATGGCTTCGGCAAGGACAGAAAGGGAAAAATCGAATTGTTGCAAGAATTCGGACAGATACATGATTTCGCCGTGGAAGTGGTCGAGCCGGTGAAAGCAGGAGAGGAAAATATCAGCAGCAGTAAAATCAGACGGGCTTTTGCCGCTGGCGATTTTAATGCGGGAATAAAAATGTTAGGACATGGCTATCCCTTAAAAGGGACCGTAAAAATGGGAACCGGCTTGGGAAAAAAATTAGGGTTCCCCACCTGTAACCTGATTCTGCCGGGAGAAAAGCTAATACCCCCCAGTGGAATTTACAGTTGCCGGGTTGAGCTAAAGAGAGCTAAAAAAATGGGGATGGCCTATGTAGGGACAAAGCCCACCCTGCCTGCCCAGGGGAGCCCGGAGCTTTCAATTGAAGTCCATATTCTGGATTTTGAAGGCAGCCTGTATGACCAGAGCCTGCTGGCTTATCTGGAGGAATGGATCAGGCCTGACCAGAGATTCGCAGATTTGGAGGAGTTGAGACAACAAATTCGAAACGACGAGAAAATAATCAGAGAGAAACTAAGCGCTATTTAGCCTTAAGGAGGAGAAGTGCCTTTAACTGTGGAAAAGAAAAGAGAACTGGTGCAGGGTTTTCGCCAGCATGAGAAAGACACCGGCTCACCGGAAGTGCAGGCGGCTCTTTTAACCCAGCGCATCAATGAATTGACTCCCCACCTGGAAGCGGCCAAGAAGGACTTCGGCTCCCTGCGGGGGCTAATGAAGATGGTGGGAAAAAGAAAGCGGCTTCTGGCTTATTTGAAGCGGGAGCACCCGGAGAGATACAAACAACTGATTGAAAAACTTGAGCTCAGGAAGTAACCCGAGGTAAATGGAATGATAGAAAGAGTAGAGATAGAAATAGGAGGAAGAGCCCTTTTGATTGAGACCGGCAAAGTGGCCGGTCAGGCTGACGGAGCCGTTACCGTCACCCAGGGGGAGACCGTTATTCTGGCCACCGCAGTAGCAGCCGCAGAAGTGGCCGAAGACCAGGATTTCTTTCCTTTGACTGTGGATTATCGTGAAAAAGCCTATGCCGCCGGCAAGATCCCCGGCGGATTCTTTAAAAGAGAGGGGAGACCTTCGGAAAAAGAGGTTCTCTCATCCCGCCTGATTGATAGACCCATAAGGCCTCTTTTCCCAGAGAGTTATCTGAATGAGGTGCAGATTCTGGTGTCGGTGCTTTCCTCGGACCAAGAAAATGACAGCGATGTGCTAGGAATCATCGGCGCCTCAGCTGCCCTGGCTATTTCCACCATCCCCCTGTTAGAGCCGATTGCCGGGGTGCGTGTGGGGAGAATTAAAGGCCAGTTGATTGTCAATCCGACCACTACCCAGCTGCTGGAATCAGATATGAACATCATTGTGGCCGGCACCAGGCAAAACATCATCATGGTGGAGGGGGGGGCCAAGGAAATCTCCGAAGAGGATTTGCTTTCTGCCCTGGCCTTTGGACATCAGGAGATTAATAAAATCATTACCGGAATAGAGCAATTGGTTAGCCGCTGCGGCAAGCCTAAGGTAAAGGTCGAAGTTAAAGAGATTCCCGCAGAACTTAGCCAGGCGGTCAGAAATCTCACCTATGAAGAGATTAAGAAATTCAACGTGGGCCGAGAAAAGCACGAGCGCAGAGATAATTTGGACCGGGTACTGAAAAACACGCAAGAAAAGCTCAAAGAACAATTCCCGGAATCTGAAAAGCAAATTAAGGCGCTCTTCGACAAACTGGTGGAGGAGGACCTGCGGCATAAGATTGTGGATGAACATCTCCGAGTCGATGGCCGCCAGCCAGATGACATCCGCCAAATAACCTGCGAGGTCGGGGTTCTGCCCCGGACTCATGGCTCAGCCCTCTTTACCAGAGGGCAGACTCAGGCTCTGGTAGTTACCACCTTAGGGACTAAGATGGACGAGCAGATTATTGACAATCTTTTAGGAGAGTCCAGCAAGAGCTATATGCTCCATTATAATTTCCCGCCTTTCAGCGTGGGTGAGGTGAGGCCGATTCGCGGACCTGGAAGAAGGGAGATCGGGCATGGAGCCCTGGCCGAAAGGGCGATTGAGCCCCTGATTCCGATCGATGAGCTCTTTCCCTATACCATTAGAATAGTCTCCGACATTCTGGAGTCCAATGGCTCCTCTTCTATGGCTACGGTCTGCGGGGGGAGCCTGTCGCTGATGGATGCCGGGGTGCCGATTAAATCCGCGGTGGCCGGCATTGCCATGGGGATGGTTAAAGAAAAAGACAAAGTGGTGATTTTGTCGGACATCTCCGGAGAAGAGGATCACTACGGAGACATGGACTTTAAAGTGGCCGGCACCCGGGAAGGGATAACCGCCTTTCAGATGGACGTGAAAGTGGCCGGCCTGAGCCTGGAGATACTGAAAGAAGCACTGCACAAGGCTAAAACTGGTCGGCTCCATGTACTGGACATTATGGACCAGGCCATTTCCAAGCCTCGGCCTGAGCTCTCCCGCTATGCGCCCAGAATTATTATCCTGAAGGTCAAACAGGACAAAATCGGGGATATTATAGGCCCGGGCGGCAAAACCATTCGGGGAATTATTGAACAGACCGGAGCTAAAATAGACATTGAAGATGACGGCACGGTTTTTATCTCTTCAGTAGACCAGAAAGCCGGGGAAGCCGCCAAAGAGATGGTTTTGAAATTAGTGGAGGAGCCGGAAATAGGTAAATTATATCTGGGCAAGGTCAGAAGAACCGCGCCCTTCGGAGCCTTTGTAGAGATCATCCCCGGTCAGGATGGCCTAGTGCATATCTCCGAGTTGGACTTCCGCAGAGTGGAGAAAACCGAGGATGTGCTTAAAGTAGGGGATGAGGTGCTGGTGAAGGTAATCGGCATCGACCCGGAAGGGAAAATCAGGCTCTCCCGCAAGGCGGCCCTGGCTGATTCCAAAGGCCACAACAGCCCTGCTAAGAAAGAAGTCAGATGAAGTCGGTTTTCAACCGGACTATCCTGGACAACGGCATTCGGGTGGTGACCGAAAAAATCACCCCTTTCCGCTCCATTTCTATCGGCCTGTGGGTCAATGTGGGCTCCCGGGATGAGAGGCCCAATGAGAGCGGCCTGTGCCACCTCATCGAACACATGGTCTTTAAAGGAACCAAGAAGCGCACTGCCAAAGAGATTGCCCAGTCCCTGGAATCCATTGGCGGACATTTAAATGCCTTCACCAGCCGGGAGCAGACCTGCTATTATGCCCGGGTCTTAGATGAGCATCTGCCACAGGCGGTGGATGTTCTGGCGGATTTAATTGAGAACAGTCTTTTGAACCCGGCGGATCTGGAGAAAGAAAAGAAAGTGATTCTGGAGGAAATCAAAGACGTCCAGGACAATCCGGCTGACTTAGTACATGATTTATATGCTCAGAACCTGTGGAGAGACCAGCCCTTAGGACAGCCGGTGATAGGCTCCAAAGAGACGGTCTCAGCTTTCCAGCGCCGGGACCTGGTTGATTTCATTAAACGGGGCTATACTGCCGAGAGTTTGGTGGTGGCCGCCTCCGGAAATGTGAGCCATGAGCGTCTGGTTGAGCTGATTCGAAAAAAGCTTAAGCTGAAATCCAATCATAATCCCGGCCAGGATTTCAGAAAGGCTCCCCAGGCTCATCGCACGGTTAAATTGATTCGGCGCAAGACCGCCCAGACCCACATCTGCCTGGGGGTGCCGGCCTTCAGGTTTGCCCATCCCCGTCGCCAGGCCCTGACTCTTTTGAACATTATTTTAGGGGGAGGGATGTCCTCTCATCTGTTCCAGAGCATCCGGGAGAAATTAGGTCTGGCTTATTCGGTCTATTCATTTGTGGACTTTTTCGAAGACACAGGCACCTGGGGGATTTATCTGGCCACTGAGACCGGCCAGGTTCAAAAGGCGGTGCTCCAGGCCATGCGCGAGCTTAAACGGGTCAAAAAAAAGGCCTTAAGCAGAAAAGAGCTGGAACACGCCAAGGCTCAGGTTAAGGGGAACATAGTAATTAGCATGGAGAACAGTTCCACCCGGATGAATCGCCTGGCCAGAAATGAACTCTATCTGAAAAAATATGTCTCTCTGGACCAGACCATGGCTGAGATTAACCGGGTAAATAGCGAAGACATTCAGACCGTGGCCCAGGAGCTCTTCCAGAATGACAACTTTACCGCCGTAGTTCTGGGACCGGCCAATGGTGATTTGCAAAAGGAGTTGCAGTCGATTTTAGAGAATTGAACTGATGATAGTTTCGTTATGGATTGGCGGGGGGATATTTTTTTTATTCCTCACCGTTTTTCTGTTCTGGAAATTTCGGTTTTCGGCCCGGCTCGATTCTAAGATTCCGGTCTTATTATTTCACAAAATCGAACCACAGGGCGAGTGGGGAGTCACCTCTTTAAAGCCTTCTAAATTTCATGAATTGATTAACCACCTTAAGGAAGCAGGATATCAGTCCTTGACTTTAGAAGAGTTCAACGGAGCGGAAACGAGCGATTTCCAGCGAAAAGTCTTAATCACCTTTGATGACGGCTATGAGGGAATTTATCAGCACGCTCTGCCAATCCTGGAAAAGGCCGGGTATACTGCCTCAGTCTTTGTGATAACCGGTTATGTAGGGAAAGAAAACAGCTGGGACATGAACTTAGGAGGAAGAAGATTCAGGCATTTAAGCTGGGAACATATCAAAGAACTTGCCCAGAGAGGCTGGTCCATCGGCTCGCATACTGTGAATCATTATGACTTGACCAAGTTGAGCCAGAGGCAATTAGAATATGAGCTGAAGCGATCCAAGCAGGATTTGGAAGATAAGTTGAATCGCGAAATCGCTAGCTTGTCTTATCCCTTCGGCAGATTCAGCCAACCCGTGCAGGAAGAAGTTCTGCGCCAGGGCTATCAGAATGCCTTCTCAATTTATCCTGGCAGGAATTTTGGATTCAGGCAGAATCTGGCCCGCAAGAGAATTGCCCTGTACCGCCTTGACACTTCCCTTAGCCTGAGAATCAAGCTGAACGGAGGCTTTTTCTACTGGCTGGAAGATTTAAAAGGATTCTTGATAAACCGACTCTCCTTAGCCACAACTCTGCTTAAACCCTCGCCTAATTTTCCAAACCTGCAGGAATCATGATGACTACGAAGATTGACGAAATCGGCAAATACGCAGGACAAGAAGTCAAAGTCCAGGGCTGGCTCTACAACAAACGCTCCAGCGGCAAGATTCATTTTCTCTTGGTCAGAGACGGCTACGGGATTCTGCAGTGCGTGATGACCAAAGACTCAGTAGGGGAGAGGGTCTTTTTGGCTTTTGACCAGCTGACCCAAGAATCCTCTCTGGAAGTTACAGGAACTGTCAGAGAAGATAAGCGCTCGCCTGGCGGATATGAACTCTCCATCCAGGATATCAATATCATTCAGATTGCGCAGGACTATCCCATCACCCCTAAAGAGCACGGCATTGCTTTCCTGGCAGAAAGGCGGCATCTCTGGCTCAGGTCCTCCCGCCAGTACGCTATTTTGAAAATCAGAAATGAGATTATTTTTGCCATAAGAAAGTTTTTCTATGATAAAAAGTTTACCCTTATCGACACCCCCATTCTGACCGGCGCAATAGGGGAGAGCGCCGGCACCCTCTTTGAAACCGAGTACTTTGACTTGGGCAAAGCCTTTTTGGCTCAGACCGGCCAGCTTTACGTGGAAGCAGCCTGTATGTCTCTTGGGAATGTCTACTGCTTCGGTCCGACTTTCCGGGCGGAGAAATCCAAGACCAGGAGGCATCTGACTGAGTTCTGGATGATTGAGGCCGAAGAAGCTTTTTACGACAATCAGATGAACATGGATCTGCAGGAAGAATTGGTTGAGTATATAGTGCAGTGGACTTTAGAGAAATGCCGGAAAGAATTTGAAGTGATTGAGCGCGACCTTGCGCCATTGAAAAAAATTAAGAGGCCCTTTTATAGGCTCTCCTATGATGAAGCCATCCAGACCCTGCAAAAAGCCGGCAGTGGCATCAAATGGGGAGATGACTTAGGAGGAGATGAAGAGACCCTTCTGTCTAACCAGTTCGACAAGCCAGTCTTAGTTTACGACTATCCTAAGAAGATTAAAGCCTTTTACATGAAACCTCATCCCCAAAGGCCGGAGCTGGTTTTGAATAATGACATGCTGGCCCCGGAAGGGTACGGCGAAATCATCGGCGGTTCCCAGAGGAACGATGACTATGACTCTCTGCTGCAGCGGATAAGGGAGGAGAAACTGCCGGAAGAAACCTATGGCTGGTATCTGGACTTAAGGAAATACGGCTCTGTGCCGCATTCCGGCTTCGGCCTTGGTTTAGAGCGGACTGTCTGCTGGATCTGCCATTTACCGCATGTGAGAGAGTCGATACCTTTCCCGCGGATGCTTTATAAGCTGTATCCGTAGTTGACTTTTTTAGTTCCGCTATCTTACTGCTTTTAAGCCAATCTTGACGAAAAGAGTTATTGCTCTTATTATTGCTATATGGTTTACGATTTCAAATCCATAGAATCCAAATGGCAGAAGAAGTGGGAACAAACCTGCCTGTATAAAGCCCCGGAAAAACCTAAGAAGAAATTCTACTGCCTGGAAATGTTCATCTATCCCTCTGGTGATATCCACATGGGACACTTCCGCAACTATGTGATTGGAGACGTTCTATCCCGCTACAAGATGATGCAGGGATATGATGTATTCCATCCTTTTGGGTGGGACGCCTTCGGCCTGCCCGCCGAGCAGGCTGCCATCCAGAGAGGTGTTCATCCCCGGGAATGGACTCTCAATAACATAGAGGTATCCAAAAAAACTTTAAAAAAGGTCGGTTTATCCTATGACTGGGACAAGGAAGTCATCACCTGCAATCCGGATTATTACAAATGGAACCAGTGGATTTTCATCCAGCTTTTTGAAAAGAACATAGCCTACCGGGCCAAGTCCTGGGTCAACTGGTGCCCCTCCTGTAAAACCGTCTTGGCCAACGAGCAGGTGGAGAACGGCAGATGCTGGCGCTGTGAGAGCGAGGTCACTAAAACCGAGTTAGAGCAGTGGTTTTTCAGGATTACTGCCTATGCGGACAGGCTGCTCAACGATTTGGACAGACTCCCGGGCTGGCCTGAAAACGTCAAGACCATGCAGAGAAACTGGATCGGCAGGTCCGAGGGAGTTGATATCAACTTTACCTTGGAGAAAACCGGGGAGAAGCTGACCGTCTTTACCACCCGGCCAGACACTATTTTCGGGGTGACTTTCATGTCTTTAGCCCCGGAGCATGAGCTTTTGAAGCGGGTCGAGATTCCGGCTCAATTCAGAAAACAGGTGGAGGACTATGTCAAAAAAGCTCTAAGGCGGAGCGAAATCGAGAGAACCGCAGTAACCGGTGAGAAAGAAGGGGTTTTTACCGGCTTATTCGCCACAAATCCCTTCTCCGGCGAAAAAGTTCAGCTCTGGGTGGCAGACTATGTTGTGGTTAGTTATGGCACCGGAATCGTCATGGGAGTGCCGGCCCATGACCAGCGGGACTTCTTGTTCGCCAAGAAGTACGGCTTGCCAATTAAAGTAGTAATTCAACCAGTGGACAGAGAACTTAAAGCGGAGAAGATGGAAGAGGCTTATGAAGAACCGGGAAATATGGTTAATTCCGGTGAATTTAATGGGTCATTTTCAACTGAGGGTATCAAAAAGACCATCGATTATGCGGAGGAAAAGGGGATAGGCCGAAAGAAAATCAACTACAAGCTCAGGGACTGGCTGGTCTCACGGCAGAGATACTGGGGTACACCGATTCCGATGATTCACTGCGAGAAATGCGGCATTGTGCCGGTTCCCGAAAGAGAATTACCAGTATTGCTTCCTGAAGGAGTCAAAGATTTCATGCCCAAAGGCAGGTCACCTCTTGAGGATGTGTCTGAATTCATCAATACCACCTGCCCGAAATGTAAAGGTCCGGCCAAGCGCGACCCGGATACTATGGATACCTTTGTCGATTCTTCCTGGTATCAACTGAGGTACATCGATAATAAAAATGAGCAGAACATCTTCAGTTCCGCCAAAATAGCAGCCTGGACCCCGGTAGACCAGTACATCGGCGGTATAACCCATGCCACCGGCCATCTGCTTTACTTCAGGTTCTTCTACAAGTTCCTCAAGGACATCGGAGCGATTAAGATTCCCTCTTCACAGGATAATGATGAGCCCACTGTGAAACTTTTCAACCACGGCATGGTCTTGGACGCCAAAGGAGAGGTGATGTCCAAGTCCAAAGGGAACGTGGTCTCGCCCATTGAGGTGATGGACAAGCACGGAGTGGACGTAACCCGGATTTCGATGCTTTTTGCCGCGCCCCCAGGCAAAGAGATGCTCTGGACCGAGGAAGGCTTAACTGGAGCCAGTCGCTTCATCAATCGGGTTTACAGACTGGCCGAATTAGTCAAAAAGCGCCCGGTTGACCTGAATCAGAGGTTTAGAATTGAAGGCTTAAAAGGTGAAGATTTGGCCGCCTACAGGAAGCTCAACTGGGCTATAAAGAAAGCCACGGAAGACATCGAAACCTTAGAGTTCAACACCTCTGTGGCTGCCTTAATGGAGCTTTTAAACAATCTTTCAGGCCTGGAACCTGAGAAGTCCGTGGTATTTGACTATTCTGTGGCCATTCTAACCCAGCTTTTGGCCCCCTTAGCCCCTCATACAGCCGAGGAAATCTGGGCTCAAATAGGCTTTAAAGAGTCCATATTTAAGGCTAAATGGCCTGTATACGACCCGGAAGCCATTAGAGCCGAAGAAGTCACCTATGCAGTCCAGATAAACGGCAAATTAAGGGCTACCTTTGAAGCACCGGTCAATATCTCTGAGGAGGAGCTCAAGAAGCTGGTTTTGACCCAGGAAAAGGTGGCTTTTCATCTCAAGGAAAAGCAGATAGTTAAGACTATCATTGTACCCAATAAACTGGTCAATCTGGTGGTAAAATAGGGGGTAGTTAACCCCTTGGTTTAAGATATGTTCGAAGATTTAACCGGATAAGTATACTTTACATAATATATATTATAGGACATACAAAAGGCCCCGAGTTTAGCATCCCGAGGCCCTGATTTGACCCGTCAGACTCTCCCTGTCTGAGCTGATTTAATGGTCTTCCCGGTTCCGGTTACGGTCGCTGGGGTCATTCCAGCTGCCGCTCCCCGGATTGTTAGGGGTCGAACCGCTGCCGCTGTAAGTTCCGGTCAGAGTAATCCGGTACTCACCCGTGCTGGGGTTAATCGACTCAACCTTAGCCCGGCAGGTGCTGGAGTTGTTCACAATATTTCCCAGGGCGCTGTAGACCGACCTCGGATTAGGCTGGGCGTTGTCAATCTGCTGGCGGATCTGGTTGGGGTTGAAATTAGCCATTATCTCACCTCCTCTAATTTGGGTTTGATATAGATATTATCGGAAGAAGGCGAAATTAAATTACTGAAAAATCGCCCAATGATGGGGCCTTATTGAGAGTGATGACTAACTCAAGCGCCTGGCAATGATGTGCTTACAGCTTATTTCTTAATCGCAACTACTATAATTTCCCCTGGATATTTCGAACCGAAAGGGCTTCTATCAAAATCAGAATATACATCGGACACCTCAAAACCAGCTCGGGCCAGAAGATGCCCTACTTCATAACGAAAGAGATAACGCAATTGAAAAGTGTGCACCAGACGCTCAGTCTTTCCATCCAGATGGGTGATATAATAGATTATTTCGCAGTCTATTATCTGATTTGCCAGGTCAGCACTTGCATTCCGGTGTTTTCTGACCGCCCGTCTGCCGTCAGGCATAGTAAAAACCGGCTCATCCTGAGACTCTTCTGAGCTTTTCGGGTCGACTAACCGCTCTAACCAGGGATTAAACAGGTCGAAAAC
Organism: uncultured Ignavibacteria bacterium; assembly: GCA_964399055.1. Taxonomy (GTDB): domain Bacteria; phylum Zixibacteria; class MSB-5A5; order DSPP01; family RBG-1; genus CAYNPJ01. Next base: position 892,870 of record CAYNPJ010000001.1, on the reverse strand, counting down.
CAGCCTGCCGCCAGGGTTCAAATGCTTGTGGATGCTATTCAGGCAGTTCAGTTCATCTTCAATGGTCAATAAGTGCTGAAATGGCCTGAAAGGCATAGTTATTAGATTGAATTTCCTCGCCAAATCAAAACTGCGCATGTCCCCCTGAATCAGTTCGACCTTCTGTCTCACCTCCACAGACTCAGCTTGAAGTTTTGCTTTAAGCGCCTCCAGCATCTTCGAGGAATAATCAAAGCCGGTTATCTCAATACCTGCCTGCGCCGTGGGAATCAAGACTCGGCCTGTGCCGCAGCCCAATTCTAAGACCGGGCCTTTACTTTCTTTGGCAAACTGGACGTAAAAGTCTATGTCCTGACGATTGCGGTAAGGAATAACCGAGTCGTAGAATTCGGAGACAAAGGGGAATTCCTGATAGCCGCCGCTAAAATCCTTGAGATTTTGCATTGTTTGAATTCAAGCTAAACTATCCTCTTAGGAAGTAAGGCTGGCACGACAAGAAAGGCAACCAGATTGTTAAGAATATGCATCAGCATACAAGCCAGCAGATTTCTTCGCTTCAAGTATAAGATATACAGCACCGTAGAGGCCAGCCCAATCTGAATCGCTCCGCCTGCAGTCCAGAATGGGATATGAGCCAGGACGAAGAAAATATAGGAAATAAAGGCGCTCAGGTTCAGGCTACCGGTAAAGTTATTAAGGCGCTCGATCAAATAGCCCCGGTAGCGGATTTCCTCGGTAATGCCCGCGCTCAAAACAGCCAAGATGCGAAGCAAAACCGGCGCTTCGGCAATCTTTCTAACCCCCTCTTCAGTGCTCTTCAAACCCAACATGTTCACAAATGGAATAGTAAGCGAAATTATCACCCCGCCGATTAAGAAGCCACCCACTGCCCACCACAAGTCGGTCCGGTTAGGCGGGCGAATGCCGATTGAACTCAGGGGTTGCCGTTCCCACAGCAGGATAATAGCTAACAAGAGTGCAGTCACCCCCCAGGAAAAGGCCAGATTCATGACTATCTGAGAAGTCAAATCCGCTGTGCTTGATATTGGCTTAAGCCAATGCCAGAGCAGGCGTGAGCCTAAAATGAGCAGAATGCCTACAAAGGAAGGCAGATTCTGCCGCAATTTATTTGCAATCATCATCAGGACGGAAAAATATCACTAAAATAATGATTACGGGAAATCAGGGAACAGGTTTCAGCCGGCTATCCCTTATGGTTATTGGGATGCCCTACTGAATTAAGTTAATGTTAAGGCGATGCCCGGAGATGGAAATAGAGCCTGGCTTGGAATAGCTCAATTTCAGATTTTTGCCGATAACTTCAATCTTATTAAAGCGTGTCTGCGCTCCTTCGGTCACTTTCAAGGGCTTATCATCAAGGGATAAAGAACCAATCTCCGGGATAAAGAAGGTAACTTTCTTCTTGTCCGCTTCCCAATCATTCTGTTCATGCACCCCCATATCCTTCACCTGAAGCAGCAGGGCTTCGTTTTTTAGGGTATAGATGTTGTAATGACTGCGTAGCTCCTGGGTGCCTTGGTCAACCAGCCACCTTTTAGCCGAGGAGGAGCGTGAGCGGCTCAGACCCTGGGAACTGATTTCTAATTCTATCCTATAGCCGGGTTGAGTCTCAAAGGAGTCCAATTCTCTCTTAAATCCAGTTAAATACTCCTGAATCAGCCTGTCAGTTGAGGCTAAGATTTCTTCATTATTGTAATTGTCTTTTGCCTCTCTCAAAAGTGGTCCTAATTCGCCCTCCCCTATCTGAAGATTGTCTCTGAGAAGCTGTGCAAAGGTGAACTCCTGCCCGGCCTGCTGAGCCTTTTCTTTCCAGTCAATCCTTAAATAATCCAATAAAAACCCCAAAGCAGCTCCGACCGGATAAATTCTGTTGCGGGGCATGTCTTCCGGCGAAACTGAATTATCAGTAATTCGTTTAGAAAAATCTTCCAGGAGATAATCGGGCATTGAGACAGAAGAAAAATCTTGCCATAGCGGTGTGGTCAGACCTGCAAGGGAAGAATTATATTTCAGTCTTGCCATAAGAGTAATGCTCTTTAGCTCAACATATCTGGCAATCCCCTCCTGCAGCTCCTTTCCTTGCTCATATTTTGCCACAAAAGGGTCAGCATGTGTCCGGCGCTGGTTTCGGACCGCCACGAACTGCCTCACATATTCGCGGCATTTCTTCTGATTGTCCGCCGCCACCATCTTCAAAGCGTCCATTAACAGCCTCATCTCTAAGTAAGCCAGTGCTGTATTTTCACGGTCCTGGATCGGATATTTCTCTTCTCTCTCCCAACTGATTTCACCGAAGCCAGAGTGTTTTCCGTAGAGTTGATATTCGTGGAAGTTTTCGTGGACCACAAATCCAAAGAAATCTACTGCGGATTGTTCATTAAAACCGACTGCGGTCACACTTATGGTGTCAATCGGATATCCGGATGCAAGCTGTCCGGCTAGGTCTTTATATTGTCCATAATGAAATTGTACATTGGCACCCAAATCCGGCCAATAGTCTGGATAGGAGGTGAAGCCTTCGATTTCCTTCGGATAGTTGAACAGAAGGGCCCATTTCTCAGGCATATAAACCATAAAGGGTTGCTTGGCTAAATTGTACCCAGGCCAGACTGAATCCGGAAACTGATTAAATAATTGAATGACCCCTTCGCAGACTTTTAAGGCGGTATAATCTTGGTCAGTTAGCCCGACAGTCTTTGAATCCCCTGCCACCAGAGTAGGAGGATGAGCCAGAAGGCATAAGAGTAAAACCAACCATAATCTGGCAAATTGTTTCATGATAACCTCCTCTACTTTTCTGCTTTGCTAATTTGATACTACGTCAGCAGCTCAAGAAGGTTTCCGAAGTACTTTCAAGAATTCTCAGCGATGCCGTACATCTGGTCCGGCCCCAAAATTTGGGGGAATCGCTCTCTTAAGGCCAGCCTGGTCAAATAGCAGAAATGGCAGGCATCGGCATAAGTATTCTGATGCGACAGGCCGTAGCGTTGGCAGAGCTCAGCTGGCCCGCCCTGTAACAAAGGGCCAGCAATAGGATGCCGGTCAGGATTGTATTTCTGACAAATCTCATTCAAAGGGGTCTCGAAAACGTTCCCCAAAACAATCCCTTGGCAGATATGAGTATTTCCCAGAGGGTCAAGGTGGACCCTGCCCGGCTCACGCAGGTCCTCATAAGGGCATTCCCTAAAATCACTCCAGGGTTTTCCATTGACCTTAGAACTTAATTTCTCTGTAGCCCGGCCCCGGAACATGACTTTCGATTCTCCTGGCGGAAGCTGCCCAACTGCAGAGCCGGCTGACTCTGTTTCAGGCTGAGCAATGCTAATCACGCCTACGGGTATACCCAACTCCTCAGCCGCCGCGCTGGCATTCTTGGCCTGGTTGCTGAGTTTCTCGCTCCAGTGAAAGAGGTCACTGCTGATGGAAAAATCCTGGATTAAACCTTCAAATGGCGACAACCATTCAACTGCATCCTCCCTGCTGATAGCCCAGTAGGCGTTGGTTACCAAGCCAATCTTAAAACCAAGCTGGGCCGCTTCCCTTACCCCTCGCAATAAAAGGGGATAAAATAGAAAAGGCTCTCCTCCCTCGTAATAAATCCATTCCAAGGATTCTTGTTCTCTGGCTTGCTGAAGTATCAATCTCAGGCCCTTGAGAGTCAGAGTTCCGCTTTGCCTGGAACTACCCCAGACAAAGCAGTGGTCACATTCCAGATTACATTGGTATGTTAGTAGAATATGTAATCCGTTTAATGGCATACTTGTGGTTTAAAGATAGCAGAAAAGAGAGAAAATAAGTAACTTTTATTCCAGACTCTCTAGATACTTCTCCGCATCTAAAGCCGCCATACACCCCATGCCAGCCGCAGTCACCGCCTGGCGGTAGCGCTTATCCACCACATCTCCGGCAGCAAAAACACCCTCCACGCTGGTGGCAGTAGTGTCGTTCTTAGTCAGAATATAGCCAATCTGGTCCATCTCAATCTGGCCTTTGAATACCTCAGAATTCGGGGAATGGCCGATGGCGTAGAATACGCCACCTGCCGGTTTTTCCGTAATCTCATTGGTAAAAACATTCTGTAGCTTGACCGCTCTGACTCCGGTCTCCCTCTCCCCTATCACATCCGCCAAAGTAGAATTCCAGATAAATTCAATTTTAGGATTCTTCATGGCTCTTTCCTGCATAATCTTCGAGGCGCGGAGTTTTTCCCGGCGGTGAACCACAGTTACCTTATTGGCAAATTTAGTCAGGAAAATGGATTCCTCCATGGCCGAATCGCCGCCTCCCACTACAATCAGGTCTCTGCCCTTAAAGAAGAACCCGTCACACACTGCGCAGGCCGACATACCATAACCCATCAACTTTTTTTCTGCATCCAGACCCAAAGTTTTGGCGCTGGCGCCAGTGGCTATTATTACACTTTGACTTTGATAAGTCTCACCATCTGCCCAGACCGTAAAGGGTCTTTTAGAAAAATCGACCTTAGTGACTGTCTTCAGTATGCTGACAGTGCCGAATCTCCTAGCCTGCTGCCTGAATTTTTCCATCATTTCAGGGCCCAATAAGCCATTTGGAAAACCAGGGTAATTCTCAACCTCGGTGGTGGTCATCAACTGCCCGCCCGGCTGGGAGCCTTCGAATAAGAGAGGGTTTAGATTGGCCCGGGCCGCATACAGGGCCGCGGTAAAGCCGGCTGGTCCTGAGCCGATGATTATCAGTTTATGGAGGTCAGACACCTTGCTCCTTTAGGCTTGCTTTTCTCTTATCTGATACGAAGGGGTGTTTGACTTAAAGCTTGAGTTTGTCGGCCAGGTCGCCAAGGAAGGGAATTTTCCACTCCCTCCCCTGCACTGCATAGAGTATGCCGGCCAGCATCACTCCCAGGCAGGCAATTAGTACAAAACCCCAAAAAAGGTCTGAAATCTTAGGGAGCAAAAATATCAGCGCTATAATCTCTATAAAGAATAAAATCAGACCCTGCTTGCCGTGCTGTAAGGCAAAGCGGTTGTGCCTCATCTTCACCAGAGGGACAAAGCACATAAAGGGGAAGTAAGCTAAAATCGCGGCTGCTTTCCCCTCTTCTATCTCTTGGGTAGGATTGGACGGCTCTTCGGGGGATTCTGTCTGCTCGGGATTGGCCTGGGTGTGTTCTTCTATCACGATACTTTTTCCACTATGAAATCTGGGCCCGGGCCAGCTCCTGGCGGGCGGCATTGGCGTAAACTGAGTTAGGGTAATCCAGCACTACCTGCTGGAAGGCTTCCACGGCTTTTTGTTTCTGGTCGGCTTTTAAGTAAGTCTTACCGGCCTGTAGCAGATATTCCGGGGCTAAAATCGAATTCTTAGCTGCCTCTGCTCCCTTGAGGAAATTCTCTCCTGCGGAAAGTAAGTCTTTCTCTTGAATCAGACATTCGGCTATTCCGGCATAGGCTGAAGCGGTCATCAAAGAGTCGTCGCGGTAATCATTGACATATCTTTGAAAATACTCTTTGGCCTTGGGATACTGGCGGTCCCGGAAGAACAAATCAGCCAAATAAAAGCAAGCCTGTGAAGACCATTTGCTCTTGGGATAATCCCTGAGCAGTATTTGAAAATTGGAGACTGCTGATTGGATTTGCCCTTCGATGGGGGTCTGCATCTCTATCACCGCCTGTCCGAATAGTTCGGCAGCTTTTGCGCTGCGGGAAGAGCGATAACTCAAAAAGAGTACGATAATGACCAGTAAAAGCACCACCGAGCCTGCGCCGATGGCTAATTGCCTGACATGCAGCTGGCTCCACCCCCAGGTCTTAAACAGGGAGGTGACCAGTTTATCCTCTTTCATCTGGTGTTTGGTTAGTTTCTTTTGTGCCATATACTCAACTTCCTCCTCTGGTTCTTAATTTATGCATTTAGACCATCTTGGCAAGAGGTCTTAAAATAAAAAGGCGGAGAACTTTCTCCGCCCTTGGGCTACAATTAATCGACTTTAAAAGGTGCCGGTAAAGTTGAAGATTATCCGGTTGTTGGAGACATCCGAGGTTCTGGAGAAAGGAGTCAGAGTGTATCCTCCGGTAGAAGGGTCATAGTCATTGGTCAGCATGATTCCGTTTTCTTCATAATCGTAACTCTCGAATTCCCAGGTAACGTCAAAAGCTACCTGGCCAAAAGCCACTCCGCTGCCCATGGAAAAGACGTTACCCTTGACCTGAGAACCCTGTCCGCTGAAGTATATTCCGGTCAGACCAGAGCCAAAAAATCCAAAAGGATTCTCCATCACCAGAGCATAGGTGTTATCGACATTCTCGAAAGGTTTGGGGTCGTTACGATAACCGGCCCGGAACGGGACCGTGAAGCGGTTGACCTTGAGTTTATATTCGCCGCCGATTCGGAACTGATTGGCATCCTGCCATTTTAAATCAAAAGGCTCGAAAGTTGAGCCCGGATCTATCAGATCGGACTGCATCCTTATCCAGGCTTTGGAATAAGGTTTATAGTCAAAATCCGCAGCCACTAAAAAGTTATCCGTTATTTGATATGAAGCTCCCAGACCGAAAATGCCCGGCAGGATCCATTCGCTTTTGGTCTTGAACAAAACTCCGCTGGGCGCATTCAGAAAGGGATTTTTTACACCGCCTATGAAAAGGTCGGAGACATACCGAATATCCAAATTCTCCTTAAGAGAATTTTTCTCGGTAAAGGGAGATTTGAATACCGCGGCTAAGCGGAGTTTTTCCAATTTAAGCATTCCTCCTAAGGTGAGATTCCAGCCTGAGAAACTGGACTTGATGCGGGGATGATAGCTCAAAACCGTATCGATGACGCTGGATGGGTCAGAAACTGTATAGTCCACCAGGCCATTGCGGTCATAGCCGTGGCCGTAAATGTTAACGGCCAGTCCGACGGAAAGGTCCTTCCAGATTTTGGTGGCCAGACCCAAAACTCCCCTACTCAGGCTGCCGTTCAGTTCGTGGTGGAAGTCCAGGCTATCCCGGTAGTCAATTCCTCTGATTTCAGAGACCCGGTCCGGAATACTGGCGCTGGCCACAAAATGCCTGCCGTTAAAGTCAAAGGGAATCACTACCCCCAGATATGCCAGCTGGTCCACGGTCTGGTCCGGCTGACCGGAAAAATTGAGGCCGGGGTAATAACTGCCGCTGTATTGATTCTCAGCCCTGGTGGTGTGAAAGGAAGCCGACATCTGGGCCTGGTCCATTTGTATCAGACCAGCCGGGTTCCAGGTAGCCGCAGTCGGGTCATCAGAAACTCCGTAGTAGGCACCACCCATAGCCCTGGCTCGGGCGCCGGCACCTAAGAAACTGAGGTCGGTGAAAGGATTCCGCCCTTCAAACTTACCAAACATTAGAAAAGGGTATTCTCCCTGGGCTAGTGCCTGACTGAATGTCAACGGAATAAATATAATGACAAACCATGCGCTAAATTTTTTCATTCGAATTCTCCTGGGCTGTCTCATGCTTAGGGAATTTGAAAGTTAACAATTTGATCTACACTTCTGTCCTGAATAGAAAGATAAATCGAATCTACTGCTGCAGTATCGAAATTCGGCTCGGGGAAAACAGCTATATAGAATTTCATCTGGCAAGGGGAGCTCTCATCAAAAAGAAACCCTAACAGGTTCCAGTCAATCTCCATAGAATAATCGCCACTGGCATTGGTGGGCTGGTCTGTGACGATTAAACTCTCAGCAGCACACTCGATTACATTTCCCGGCTTGCAGATGCAATTCTGGCTACGGGACCATTTCAATTCAACCAGCGCATTCTCAACCGGCTGGCTAGCTTGAGTTACTCTCCCTCTAAATACGGTTACTTCTTTGAACTTGGATGGCTTTTTAGTAGTGCAGGAAAAAGCCACCAGAAATGCCAAAAACAAAAGACCTAAACTTAGCTTTAATTTCATATCCTCCCTGCCTGCTTAGATACCATTCTTGACCCAAATTATTCTATAAAAACGTCACTTATGATAGGGGGCTGTCAAATTAATGTCAAGAGGATTTTTAAGGGGAAATACGGTCAAGTTTAAGTCAAGTCGCAAGTTTTGACGCTTCGAACATTTAATGCCAAAAGTCAGACTACCCCCGGGGTGACTCGAACACCCGGCCAACGGTTTAGGAAACCGCTGCTCTGTCCAGCTGAGCTACGGGGGCAAAATGATTCATTCTGAATCATATTTTACGATGGAAAAAAAGTCGTAATTATTCAATTTTGCCCGCCCCTTAAGAAAACTCAATTCCACCAATACCAGAATTTTTACGACTTTCCCGCCTAATTTTTCCACCAATCGGCAAGTGGCGCCCAAAGTTCCGCCAGTGGCCAACAAGTCATCAACCACCACGACCTTCTCTCCGTTTTTTATGGCATCCTGGTGGATGTGCAGGGAATCAGTTCCGTATTCAAGCTCGTAATCCTCTTTTTCAGTAAACCAGGGGAGCTTGCCGGATTTACGGACTGGCACCACCCCGCATTTTAGCTTTTTGGCCAAGGCTCCGGCGAAAATGAATCCTCTCGACTCTACTGCCACCACAGTATGGATTTTTTTACCCTTAAGTTGTTTATAAAAAATCTCGATGACCTCATCAAAAGCCTGGCCGTTTTTAATCAGGGTGGTGATGTCCTTAAAGACCACTCCCTTTTTGGGAAAATCAGGAATATCGCGAATCAATTTGGCATACTTCTGCATCAAATCTCTCCTCATCCTCAGAAAGCAATCTGAAAGTTTTTAAATTCTCCCTGATAAGTTTTCCACTCTGCCTGGACATCTTTAACGCTGGCAGCCGGAGGTCCTATCCTGCAATCCTTTATTAATTCTTCTAACATTCCCCTCTCTCCTTCTACCTCAACTTCGACTCCCCCGTCCGGAAGGTTACGGGTATAGCCTGTCAAACCATACTGTCGGGCTTTTCTCTGCACGAAAAAGCGGAATCCTACCATCTGCACCATTCCGGATATCAAAATATGCACCCGTGCCTGAGAGTCACTCACTTTTTTCTTTCAATCTCCAATAAAGCTAATTCCACCGCATTCTTGGCTTCCTTGGCTTTTATAATTCTGCGGGAGACGTTCCAGTTGGACAAAGATATGAGCGGGGTGCCGGAATTCAAGCAAAAAGCGATTTCAGAAAGGGTGCCGAATCTGCCTTCTAAGGCAATCACTGCATCAGAGTTGCGCACCACCATGAGATTGCGCATGTCCCCCAGGCCGGTGACAATCGGATAATCTACATACTCATTAGCCGACTCCTTGTTCCAGGAGGGTAGAATCCCAATAGTCATCCCCCCTGCTTTTTTGGCTCCCCGGCAGGCTGCCTCCATGGTGCCTCCTAAGCCGCCGCAGACCAAAATTGCTCCAGCCTGGGCAATCTCTCTTCCCACTGCTTCGGCCAGCTCGGCCACTTTTTTTGTGCAACTGCTGCCCCCTATTACTCCAATATAAATCTGCTCTTTCATGGCATCAAAATTACCTTTCCGAAGTTCTTCCTCTGCTCCAAATATAAATGGGCTTCCTTAGCCTGCTCGAAAGAAAAAGTTTTGTCAACAATGCTGCGCAGCTTACTGACTTTGAAAAGAGACAATACTTCTTTTCCAAATTCTTGATACAGGCCGGACAACTCCTCTTCCGAATGGCCATGCAGGCGGAAGGAAAAGATGGTAACGTTTTTAGTTATAGCCCTACCTAAGTGGAATTGAGTCTCCCTTCCTCCTACGGTTCCTATCAGAATTAACCTGCCGAATTCGCCAAGCGACTGAAGATTTCGGTCCAATGTGGATGCCCCAATGCCATCCAATACCACGTTCACACCCTCTCCTTTAGTAATTTTTCTAATCTCGTCAGCAAAATTCGTCTTAATATAATCAATGGCAAAGTCAGCTCCCAGGGCCCTGGCCTTCTCTAACTTTTCTTCGCTGGAGGCAGTGGTAAAAACCATTGCGCCGGAAGCCTTGGCCAGCTGAATCGCCGCCATCCCGATTCCGCTGCCGGCGGCGTGTATCAAAACCTTCTCCCCTTCTCGCAGATTGGCCTTCTTGAACAGTGTAACCCAGACAGTCAGGAAGACATCCGGTATTCCGGCTGCCTCAGCCGGGCTTAGATTTTCAGGCATGGGCAATACCAGTTCTTCCGGGACCACCACCTGTTCTGCGTAACCGCCAATCATCAAGATGGCAAATACTTCCTGGCCGGTTTTGAACTTTGTAACGGCAGACCCCACTGTCTTGACTTTTCCCGCTACTTCAAAACCAGGAATAACCGGAAGCTCCCGGTGAGCTCCATATCTCCCTTCCCTAATCAGAGTGTCTGCCCGATTTATCCCTGAGGCTTCCACCTGAATTAAGATCTCATTCTCTTCGGGCAGCGGGTCAGGCAATTCCAGAATTTCCAATACATCCGGGCCGCCGAATTTTCTTAAGCCGACTGCTCTCATTTCAGTTGAAATGTAATTGAGGAATAGTGCTTTGGGCAAGTGCTAAGGACATTCCGCTCAGCTTTTCTTACCGATTCTTTTTTGCGTAAAATCGGGGCGACAGGATTTGAACCTGCGACCCCTTGGTCCCGAACCAAGTGCGCTTCCAACTGCGCTACGCCCCGAAAAAAACCTGACTGCAAAATATAAGCTCTGCTCAGCCTGAAAGCAAATCTTCACCAGAACAAGCTCTTCCAGCAAATCTTAATAAATCTGCCAGTATCCACCAGCGGATTAATAAACGACCGGCTCCCCTCGTACACCGTGGAAATCGGCACCTCGCCTATCTTGAAACCTTTCCTCCCTGCTTTAATTAGGATTTCAGACTCCAAATCATATTTCCGGCATTTCAGCTTAATAGTTTTTAAAATTTCACATGAAATCAGACGATAGCCAGACTGGCTGTCCCTTATCCTTTGACCGGAAAGCAGAGTCAGCATCACCGAGGAGACAAAATTCGTCACCGCCCGGTCAAAAGGCATATTTTTGAAGCTAAAATCCCTAGTTCCTACAATGAGGTCCGCTCTGTCTTGCACCAGCTTTTCCAAGAATGATTTCAATTCTTCCGGGCGATGCTGCAGGTCAGCATCAATAGTTATCACATAGTCAAAACCCTTCCGCACAACATAGTCAAAGCCAGTCCGCAGAGCCTCCCCTTTGCCTTTGTTAACTTCATGAGTAAGGACTGTCGCACCGGCCTGATGCGCTATTTTACCGGAATCATCAGGCGAGCCGTCATTGACTACAATTATTTCTGCAAATGGCAGAGTTTTCTTAATGCGTTCAATTATCTCCGAAAGGGTCTTGGCTGCTCTGTAGGCCGGAATTAGAATCCCGATTTTCTTTTGCCCGGAAACAAAAATCGGGGCGACTGGATTTGAACCAGCGACCCCTCGCACCCCAAGCGAGTGCGCTAAACCAGGCTGCGCCACGCCCCGATTCTTGTCAGGATAAACTTTCAAGGAGAGCTAAGCAAGCCCAAAATTTCCTGTAGTTCCTTCTTGATTTCGATCAGGGCTGACTTGAGCTGGGTCTTGGAAGACGAAGAGCCGTCTGAATTCTTCCCCTCTTTGAGCTTGGCCCGCGCACCGGGAATGGTGTATCCCTGCTCATAGAGCAGGGTTTTAATCTTGTTGACCAGCTCGATGTCTTTAAGCTGATAAGTACGGTTGCCGGCCCGGTTCTTCTTCGGGCGCAGATTGGGGAACTCCTTTTCCCAGAAGCGGAGCACATACGGCTCCACCTTGGCGATTTTGGCCACTTCGCTGATGGAGTAGTACAGACGGTCGTTCAGTTTTCTATTTGCCACAGGTTGACCTTAAATTATTACTTTAAGGTATGGATAACACTGTGTTTGTCAATAGAAAATTCACAATTGTCAAGAATTGAAACCCTTGGAGAATTACGAAAAAAACTCAACTCCATACCTCCGGCTTGGGCTCCCTGGTCATCAGGTCTTTCACCGCCTGCTTAGGGTCTTTTTTCTCAAACAAAATCTTGTATACCTGTTCGGTAATAGGCATCTCCATATTATATTTTTGAGCCAGCTGAAAAGCTGACCTGGTGGTCTTTACCCCTTCTGCCACCATCACCATGCTTTTTAATACATCATTTAAATTCTTTCCTTTGGCAATCTCCTCTCCCACAAATCTATTTCTGCTATGCCTGCTGGTGCAGGTGGCTATCAAATCCCCCATGCCAGAAAGGCCCGCTAAAGTTCTGGCCTCGGCGCCCAATTTTTCCGCCAGGCGCATCATCTCCGCCAAGCCCCGGGTAATCAAAGCCCCACGCGTGTTATCTCCCATACCTAAGCCGTCGCAGATGCCGGACCCAATCGCTATCACATTCTTTAAAGAGCCGCCTAACTCGACTCCTATGATATCAGGGCTGGTGTAGACCCGGAAATATTGATTCATGAAGGCGGCCCGAACTTGTTTGGTCACCTCTTCCTTAAATCCGGCCACAACCACAGTAGTGGAGATCTTATGCGCTACTTCTATGGCAAAGGATGGGCCTGATAATGTGCATATTTTTCCATGCAGGGATTGAGGCAATTCCTGTTTTAAGACTTCGGACATCCGACACAGGCTCTCATTCTCAATCCCTTTGGCCAGATTCAGAATCACTTTTGCTTCTACATTCAACTTGCCGATTTTTCTGGCGGTTTCGCGGATTACGTGCGAAGGTATTGCCAGAGCAATCATTTCTGCAGAAGAAACAGCCTTTTCCAGACGGGAGACTATCTGAACATCATATGGAATCACCACATTGGGAAGCCGGGTTAAATCCTCTCTTTCAGTATGAAGATGGCCGGCTCTTTCCGGGTCAGGCTCCCACAAAGTGAGCCGGTGTCCGTTTTCAGACAAAAGAGAGCAAACCGCTATGCCCCAGGCTCCGGCTCCTAGAATCGATATTTTACTCAATTTCTTGGCCTTCTTCCTATCTTCTGCTCGGTGCCAGTCAAAAGCCGGCGGATATTATAGCGGTGAGTATAAAACACAAACAGAGTCAAGAGCCAGCAGGCCAGCACCAGGATAAAGGGTATGTCAACCTTGAGAATAAACCTTTCCATTGCCACCAGAAGACTGATAAAAGCAGCCGCAGCCAGTGAGCCTAAAGAGATGTAGCGGGTGAGTAGCACAATTATTGCAAACAGAATCAAAGCCAGACCTAACTCCCGGGGAATTAATCCCAGAAGCGCTCCTGCGCCGGTTCCGATACCTTTCCCTCCTTTGAAACCGGCAAAAATTGTGTAAACATGTCCTAATGTAGCGCTGACTGCGGCTAAGAGTTTGAGATAAACCGGGTCCAGATTCACTCCACTTTGCAGAGAGAGTTTGGTTACAAAAAGGACCGCCGCCAATCCCTTGAACGCATCCAGCAGTAGCACCATGACCCCTGGCACTGGCCCCACCACCCGGAAGACATTTGAAGCTCCGGCGTTTCTTGAACCGTGTTCCCTGATATCAATTCCCTTAACCAGCCTGGAAACGATAATTGAAAATGGAATCGAGCCCAGCAGATAGCTTAAAACAGCTATAGCACCCAAACTCAGCATAAAATAGTTTTAATTTCTCTCTTTGAGTTTCAGCTTGAACGGAACGCCTTCAAATCCGAAATGGAGACGAATCTTCTGCTCCAAAAATCTCAAGTAGTGGTCCGGCAGAAGCTCCGGATAATTCGAGAAAAATACAAACTCGGGCGGCTCTACATCCACCTGGGTAATATAATAAATCTTAATGTATTTCCCCTTAACTGATGGAGGAGGATTATTTTCAATCTCTTTTCCTAGTTTTTCATTTAAGTCACTGGTTTCAATTCTTTTCTTTCGCTCCTGATAGACTCGATATAGCAGGGGGAGTGTCTTAGCCACTCGCAAGCCGGTTTTGGCCGAGACAAACAGAAGCGGAGCAAACGTTAAAAAACTGGCTTTTTGTTTCAGATAAGCCTGGAAATCCTCCGGGGTGCCAACTTTTGAATCTATCAAATCCCATTTATTAACCACCAAGACAATGCCCTTCCCGGCTTCAATCACCTGCTCGGCAATTCTCAAATCGTGTTTAACAATCCCTTGTGGGGCCTCAATCAACAGGGCAGTCACCTCGCACTCCCGGACTGTCCTTAAAGTTCTAAGTGAAGTATAATACTCCAACTGCTTGATGTCCTTAGTCCTGTGACGCAGGCCAGCGGTATCGACCAGAATGAACTTCTGGCCATCTTTTTCAATCTGAGTATCGATGCTGTCCCGGGTAGTCCCCGGAATTTCTGAGACTATCAGCTTTTCCTGGCCTAAAATGGCGTTGACGAAAGAGGACTTACCCACATTCGGCCTTCCGATGACTGCCACCCTGATTCCCTCGGTTTCAGAAGTTGAGATTTCTTCGGGCAGTTCTTGCGCCAGGTAATCCAGAAGCTCTGCCACTCCGAGTCCATTCAGGGCGGAAACTCCTAAAGGCTCTCCTAAACCTAATCTTCTGGCTTCTTGTAACAGCTCCAGCTGGTCAGGCTTATCGACTTTGTTAACTACCACCACAACTTTCTTTTTGATTTTCCTCAACTGTTTGGCAATTTCTAATTCAATGCTTTGCACCCCCACTTGAAAGTCTATCAGAAACAGAATCAAGTCCGACTCATTGATAGCCACCTCGGTCTGGATTTTGACCAGCTTGGTAATCGGCTGGTCAGAGTGCGGGTCTAAGCCGCCGGTGTCCACTAAATAAAAGCTCTTCCGGTTCCAGCTGGTCAAATTATAATTCCGGTCCCGGGTGACACCCGGCTCTTCAGCCACAACCGCCTTTTTCCTCTTTATCATCCGGTTGAACAGAGTCGACTTGCCGACATTGGGGCGGCCTATGATGGCGACAATGGGCAGACGCATGGGGGTAATAATAGAGGGTTTGAGACTCAGGGGAAAGGGAAAATTTTCTTAAAGTAGATATCTTCTGCTATTCTTATTGCTTTTTGTCTTTCAGCATCCTCTTGATTTCATCTTCCCCCAGAGGCTCTCGGCTCTTGATTCTGAAACTATCCCCCCATTCCCGCGCAAAGTCTTTCTGTAGGGCTAAATTTATGCTTAAAGTCACTAAAATGGCGACCAGAGCTCCCAGGCTGGCCAACCCCATATCCTTGTGCGCATCCCATATATCCCCTTGAGTACCTAAGTAAGCCACTCCCAGATCTCCGCCAAATACTGAAACTGCACCCCACTCGATTAGTTCAAAGAGCATGGAGGTGGACATGGTGACATCTAAGGGGAGAAAATACCCCCAGAAGCCCCGCGCCTGGGTAATCCGCAGGAAGACTTCCCGGATGGGATAAGCTAAAAAGAGCCCGTATGATAAATGGACCAGGCGGTCGAAGTGATTCCGTTGCCAGCCCATCATGGAGTTCAAGGACTGGCCGAAAAGCGATTCGAACCATCGGTCATAAGGCACTTCCGCATAAGTGTAGTGCGCTCCCAATTCATGCAGGCAGAGAAAGAGAAAAATCAAAGTGTAGGATATGCGGGATAAAGGAAAACGTTTGGCAGTGAGAACCAGAATGAATACAAATATAATTGCTAAAGCATTCTCTAAAGCCCAGTCCTGCCGGTCTATGGGATTGATAGCAAGTATGACCCAAATAATGACAAAAATAGACCCTAAAATCAGAGCGTAGCGTTGGTGTGGCATAGGATAGTTATTTTCTGAGAAGCTAGGTAATTAATGATGATTGGGCAAGGAGAAATTTCGGGCTAAAAAATAAATAGCCGGTCGCCTCCAAAGCAAACCTCGTCATTGGAAAGGCGAAGCGGGAATCTCGCTCATTCTGTAAAGCGGGCGATGGGACTCGAACCCACGACGTCCAGCTTGGGAAGCTGGCATTCTACCGCTGAATTACGCCCGCAAATAAGTTATCCGCAAAGAACTCAACTAAAGTAAGAAATCCGCTGGGGTTTGAAAATCAAGAGGAAATACTTAAAAAGCCGACCCCAAAAACGCCTTAAGCATCGGCCACCAGGTCTCCGCCAAAAATTTCACCCTATCAATCAGCAGAGAGACCCTCCCCATCACCGTCAATCCGAAACCGGCCCCGAACCCGACCATCAGGATCCAGATGCCTACCTTGGCAATCCCGCCAAAAGCTCCTTTATGCTCCTTGGAAAAAAAGAAATAGACCAAGGCGCAGAAGACCCCGATTACGACCAGTAAGTTGTTTATTCCGGCGGCATTATTAAAGCTGATAGCGGTCATGCTGGCAGACAGCTGCCTGACCACCTTGGTCTGCATCTCTAAGGGAATCGCCACACCGGTGCCGATGCCGATATAGACCGCAATCGGATACCTGGAAATCCAGGCCCATTTCTTAGAAAAACGGGTCCACATCATCACACCCAAAATGGCCGGTATCAGGTAGTAGAGCTTCCCTTCCCTGAATACCGGGACAATCACCTTGGGAATCAAGCCCTCGAAGTATAAGAGCATGGTAAAATAGCCGGCTGAAACACCCACTACCAGATGCTCAGCGAACTTGTAAAAGGGATTGTCCTTGTACAAGAAAGAAAAGATACAGAAGGTCAAAAATGCGGCCAACGTGGTCCAGATTAAGTCTGCTATAGGAGGCATGCTAACCTCTCCTCTTTCCGGCTCTGGACATGAAGAAACCGATGTTGCCGACCACGATGAAGAGAATCACCACGATGTGGGCAATGGTCTGTATTCTCATTCCGGAGAAGGCAAAACCCTTCTGATTGGCTAAGACCTCATATTCCGAAGCCCCTTTCAAGCCGGGGATTAAGCCGAAGAGCTGGCCCGACTGCAGATAAGGATAATAATCCGCGGCCATGACTCCGGTGACAGAAGCGGCTAATTTGACTTTATAGCGGGCATTGGCATTGACCAGCCAGTAGTCAATGGCGTTGGTGCCGGTCACGTCTATAACGGCTTTGACGTCGTCATAGTTTTTTATATTTCTCATCATGGGCAGAGAATCTAAAGGGACTCCGTAGTAGTCAGAGGGAAAAGGTATTCTGAAATTCTGCCCCATGGCTAAGATGGTGATGCTAGGATATGGTTTGTAGCCTAAGTAGCAAAAGTCAATCCCGCTCTTCTTGTCATATTCTCTGGAAATCTGGGCAATCAACTGCTCGGCCATGCCGGGCCCGTTCTGGGAAAGGGCCGAGATGACCAGCTTTACATTCTTGCTGAAGGCCTGGCGCATCAAGACCGTGGCAACGGGATGCAACTCAGCCATGGCATTGGGGTCATAGTCAATGGCTAAGAATAGCACATCTCCTTCTTTCAGAGACTCCATGAAGTCATAAACAGCCTTGACCTCCGGAGTGGTGTAGACCGGCACGTCGAAGGGGATGAAAAAGGGTATTAGAACCGCAATGCCCACGAATAAATAGACCCAGCGCCGGTCCAGACCCATCAATTTATCATAGAGAGCCATGTTAATCTTTTCCTAAGTAGCTTCTTTCGATTCCTAAGACCACCTTGATGGCTGTGGCCACGATTCCTAAGCCTATTCCTATAATAATTGCTCTTTTAGCCGCTAAATTGGGAACGTCTAAAATCCAGCGGTCTATCTGCTGAATCGGTCCGGAAAATGGCCCGATCGGTATCAGGCGGAGCATGATTAATAGAGCAGATACTAACAGGATGGTTGAAAGGACGGTGCGGACCCGGAATGCCCGATAGGCAGCTGACGCAATATAGAAGGCCAATAAAGCGAACATGGTGGCCTGAATGGGAGTATATATATACCAGAAGAAGTCCATGAAAGGGGTTCCCTCTTCGATTCCCCAGATGAACCCGACCACCAGCATGTATATCAGACCTAAGATGGCAATTACGCTGTAGCCCCAGCCGGAGATTTTCCTCTGGATTTTGTGGTAGTGAACTAAAAAGAGGCTCCACAGGCCCAAAGCCATGGCGAACACGCCGATGATTATGACCCAGTCTAAGGCGTACTCATATATGAACTCCGAGCTCTCATGAGGGACGAAGTACTGCAGGGCCATGAAGACCCCGACGATGAAGATGATGATTAAAGGTACCTGCTGTCTCATAATTTCAGTCTAAAGAGATTGACGAAGAAGTCCCAGTGCAGGCTGGCCGCCAGGGCGCCAATCAAAAGCAGGGCCATGATTAGACCCTTGGCCCAGTCCTGGGCTTTTAAGGTGCCCAATAATAAAGGCTCCCGGCCAAAATAGGCCGAGGCGGCATATAGCTCTTCGCCGATTAGGGTATAATCCGTGGCAGCCACGAAGAAGGGAATTTGGGCTAACTCATCTGTACCGGAAATCTGAATCGAACCGGCCACTGAGCCGGTCTCGGCTAAAATCAGAGACTCGGCATAGAATTTTCCCAGATAGAAATTGGTGGCGGTCTTTTCCCTGAGCATGATGCCGTTGACTGCGGCCACGTAGGCAAACTGCATAGAGGTGACAAAGAAGATATTCTCTTCCTTGTAGGCGTCCGGACGGCCTGCATCTAAATAAGCCGAGCGAACCGTCTCCTGGGCAATTGACATCATAATAGGGTCATAACAGGGAACCAGAATCGGAGTTTGATATTCAGCGGTCTTTTTGGCAATGCGGCTCAAAATCGTGTAAGAGGCAATGGAGGCAATATCATTGGGTGCCCCCAGGCCCAGGACGTACAGAATCGGCCTCCCCATCTCGGTAGCTCTGCCGATGGCCTCATCCACTGCGGCGATGCCGCCGATAGGCCGGACATAGAGCTCCCTTCCTTTCTGGGCTTGCTTTATGAAAATCAAGACGAGGACCATGAAAATGGTCACGAATACCAGGACAATGGTCTTGCCGGTGTGATACCATTCTCCTTTGGCAGCTGCAGGACCGGCAACCGCAGACTCAGAGAAGAGCTCGCCTGCTTTAGCTCTGACTTTGTAATAGAAATTCTGACCGGCAGGGAAATAGTTCGAACTGGCTCTGGATTTATCTCCCCTATCTTCATAGGTTGAAGCGCCGGCCTCGACCATTCCCCTGGAAATAAATTCACCTTCAGGCGATTCTGCCCGCATGATTTCATACATGGTCACATTGTTTAAACCGGCGCCATCATCAGCCGACGGTTTCCATTTGATGGTGATGGAATGGCCGTTGTCATTAGGGGTGTCGAAGGCCTGAACTTCAGTAGGAGGGGCGGGGAGTGATACTGCCGGTTGGAGTGTTTCTTGAGAGAATGCGTTAAGGGGAAGGAAGACTATCAGGAGGGCTAAGACAGCATTTGTTTTCTGGCTCATCTATTCTTATATGTCAACTGCCTTACTGCCACAGCTTGAGCCGAAATATGGGGGATGATGCAGATGGTTGTCAAGCAGAAAAGTAATGCTTAATGAGCATCTGAAACAGAGTCTCAGTTGCCGGGCGAATTGTTACTGCTGGTGATTATTTCTTCTTGCTTTTCCTACGCCTTACTGTCTTGGGCGCGGCATTGATTACAATCTGGTCGGTCGACTTTCTGGTTCTTTTCCCCTGGTCTTCCAGACTTCTCCAACGCACAGTATAATCTATTCCATCCAGGATAATGCTCTTGAGAGAGAGGGTCTTCTCCGCCTCGCGCAGGTCCACATAAATGCTCTCTTTCAATATCTTTTTCACCCAGTCGGCATTGGTGGCTGGAACATCGCTAATCTTTTGGAGCAACTTTTCTCACCTCACTTTCAATGGCTCGACTTCGCTCGCCATGAACGGTCTAAAGGATGAATCGTCATCCCACATGCGAAAATTTAAGCCCCAGATAAAAAAGTTTGAGATAATATTGAGCCTATTTGTGGCTCTGTATGGGTATCAGAGGAAGTAGAACGTCTTTGTAACTTATTGTGATTAAGCCAACAAGCGTCTCTGTATCTGCCGCCGATGACGGAGAATGTGGACGATGGCATGCTCTAACAACTGTTCTAAATTATTTGGCCCCCAGCGCACCTTCATGGCCACACTCTCAATCTCTTCATCCGTCATCTCCCACTTCCCTTCCAGGGTTTGAACGGCATAGTCTAACATGTCATCGATTTTTGCCACCGCCTCTGAATGTGAAATCGGAGCGCTCTCAGGCCGGGTCGAGGCCATAGAGAACCACTGCCGGATATAATCAGCATACCCATAACCGGCTCTGACCACATGCGTGATTATAGTCTGAATCGAGCGGCAGTCCTCGTCTTTGGTGTGGCTATCAACGATGCGGGTATAGTCAGCTTCAGAAGTATTGGATAAGATGAGCTTCAACTCCGCAGCGGCCCGCTCATACTCATCCATCATCGCCCCCACCCCGCCTTTACGATGGCTCTTTTTCATCCCCCCTCCGCATGAACAGATTTACCAGAGTGTACTTCCCCGGACCAGTAAAAATCAGACTCAAAAACACTACTCCGGCTCTAATCGCATTCGAGGCAACTTGAATACTGTCACCGGAAGCAAGGTGATGAGTCGCGGCCACAAACATGGTGATAAACATAAAAACTAAAGCCGGTCTGAAAAAAAGACCCAAAATCATCAAAAACCCGCCCACGCCTTCAGAGGCAGACGCTATGAAACCCCAAACCGTGGGCCAGAAATGAACGCCAAAATGCCCCATAGCAGCCCCAATTTGAGTCCACATCTCCGGACCGGATTGAAGCTTGGGGACTCCATGCGTCATAAACGTAGCCCCCACGCCCAGGCGCAGAATCAGTAAACCGATATCGAGGCAGTTTTGGAATTTGGTCTGCATAATCTGTGGCTCGCTTTCTATGTCTTAAGGTTAGCTTAAAAGCACAAATATTTGGAGATTTCTGTTTGGGATTAATACGAAGTATAATGGCGAAAGAGTGGAAGGATAGGCCTTTGTGATAGCTTAATCTAAATAAAAGAGAAAAAGCGCCATCCTCTGTAACTCATCCCCGGACATAGCCTTCTGTATGTCGTAAAACAGCTTGCTTTATCCTCAAAAAATGTTATATTGTAGTTTATTCTTCGGAGACGGAGCCGACAACTCACCCAAAATCCATGGAGACGACTCCAGCGCCTCAATCAGAGCCCTTTAAAGAAGGAGGAAAGATGGAATGGGAATATAAATGGCCCAGCGGAATGCTGCGCGAGCAAAACCTGTTACAGCTCAGCAAAGGCGAGCTTTTCGCTTTAGAAAAAGAATTTTCAGCCTATGTCAGCGAGGTCGAAGCCAAGTATAATAAAAAACCTGCCAAAACCTCTGCCTCTCCCCGCCCTAGGAAGAACGCCAAGGCTACCGCGCCGGTCAATCTGGACCGGATCTGCATCGACGCCGCCCACGACTACAAAGTCATAGGTGACCGGCTCAAGAAAGTACTGGCTTTGGGGAAAAACGGAAGACAAGCCCTACCCAGTTATCCTTGATTTTGCGGTTCAAGTAAAATGGAGCTGTCTCCAGACGTGATTTAGGCTATCCCCTTTTACCCCTACCTAATCACTTCTCAAAAGACGGCTCCTAATAATTTATCGGAGAAATTGGAGATTGAATAAAGCGGGGGAAATTGAAGTAGAGTAGATTCTTATTTAATCCCAGGTGAAGGACAACGTGGGTCTACGGGCTGAATCACGCATCCCTCTCCGCTTATTTTAACGATGTGGACAGCCAGGCCAGCAGCAGGGTCGCCGTTTTCCTTCTTTCAGCTCCGAGCAGACTCGCGCTATATGATCGCGTCTGGTTTCCGGCTTCTTGACGGACGTAGTCCAGCAGATCCACTCGTTACGCGCGAGTGGTGTAAGGTCGTTCCATTTCGCCAGCACATCCGGATCGGAAGTTAGCGCTTCTCGTAAATCCTCTGGCACTCTGTGTACCACACCGGAGGCGATTTCTTTTTTGGTCATAACTTTTGAAATCATACATTCATCCCCCACGTGAAGGGCAACGTGGGTCTACGAGCTCACGCTGCCGAGCTTTGGCAATAGTGTCAAACTCCTCCACTCGTTTCACCACCCAAGGAACTCCCCCTTTCGTTCCCTTGGAATAACCCGCATTGTGCTGAAACACTCTGCGCTGGACATTATCTGTACAACCCACGTAATACTTTCCAGTTACATCACTTTGAAGAATATAAACAAAATAAGTCCCCATCTTAATTTTTAAATGGACCCGACGAGAGTCGAACTCGTGACCTAGCCGACTGAGTCGGCCCGTTCTCCCAACAACTGCTGTATCCATTTCTTACTTTTCATACGCTTAATCTGCGCCTCCCGATGTCGGGCCTCGGTCAACGTTGGGAACTCTTCTACCTTCTTCATGACCCAAGGAATTCCACCTTTAGTCGCTTTGGAATAACCTGCGTTGTGCTGAGAAATTCGGCGCTGGATATTGTCTGTACTGCCGATATAATATTTTCCGCTGGAATCACTTTGAAGTATATATACAAAGTACCCCATCGTTAATTTTACGTGGAGCCGACCGGGCTTGAACCGGTGACCTGCCCCGATAAAATCGGGGTCGTTCTCCCAACAACGTTTAAACTCATTGGAGTTGCCGGTTTCCTCTTCCTGACCTGTCCCGATAAAATCGGGATCGTTCTCTCTGATTAAATCTAATGGAGCCGACGAGAGTCGAACTCGTGACCTTCTGACTGCCAGTCAGACGTTCTCCCAACTGAACTACGGCCCCAATATCTTCATACGCCCCGCCAAGATAAGCCCCTATTAAACTTAGTCAAGCCCTTTTACAACAGATACATCGTCCCGAACAGAAACACCCAGACAATGTCCACAAAGTGCCAGTACCAGGTCGAGCCCACGAAAAAGAAGTGATTCTGCGGAGTAAAATGACCCAATTTCAAGCGCACAAAAGTCAGAATCAGCACAATCAGACCCATCGAAACATGCAGGCCGTGAAAGCCGGTCATCATATAGAAAGAAGTCCCGAAAGTGCCCGACTTCAGGGTGAACTCATCATAAGCCTTCAGAAATCCCCACTCATACCCCTGACAGGAGAGAAATATCGCACCCAAGAGAATCGTCAGAATCACCCAGCGCTCAGAAGCTAATTGCTTACCTTTCAGCAGAAACTTATGCGCCCGCTCCATGGTGAAACTGCTGGCAACTAAAATCAGAGTGGCAATGAAGGGAATCGTGGTGTCCAGATGCGGCGCGCCTTCAGGAGGCCAGACTGGAAAATGCGCCCGGGCATAATAGTGATGGGTGAACAGAGCGCCGAAAACAGCAGCCTCAGAGATTAAAAAGAGCTTTATCGCATTCCGGCTCCAGGCTTCCCGGTCTGCCGCATCCAAATGAGCCAGCCTCTCCCTTATCAGAACATTCAGCCAGCCTCCTACTCCGGTCAAAGTCATCACTCCGCCTAAGGCCAAGAGGACTAAACCGAATTTTCCTGCCCAGACCAAGAGCAACAATCCAGTGGGGACTAAACCCACGCCAAAAGCCAAGAAAATCGGCCACCAGCTGCCGTGATGCCCTTCTCCTACTGCGTGCGCGTAACTCTGGTCAGTCAAGTTTTGTTCTCCTTTTTCGATTCTAAGCTCACTCATAAGGTATAAAAGTATATTTGGCAAACATCAGATAAGAGAGAATCACCATAGTCAAAGCAAAGGCGCCTATTATCAACGCCAGGACCTTGTTTTTCCTTCTCTGCCGTTTGAGACGCTCTGTTTCTTCAGAGCTTAAGACTTCCTCTCTCAGGTAACTCATTTGTTATCCTTGTGTTCCTTTTTAAACAGAGTGTAGTGAAACGTAATCCTCTCGATTTTCGGGTTCAAGTCCGAGGCAAAAGAGTAAACCACCGGCAGGGTGTAAGACTGCCCTGGCAGAATGGTCTGGTCGTCAAAGCAGAAGCATTTTTTTAGAGTAAGTTTAGTGGCCGCATTCTCAGGAAGCACGCTGTGTACCGGGCGGAAATAGATGGTGTCGTTGGAGAGATTGACGAAGTGATAAGCGGTCTTGGACTCCTCCCCTAATCTGATTTCCTCAAAGGCCTTGTCCGCCTTGAATGCAATCGGCATGTCGTTGGCGACCACTCCGGTGAAGAGAATGGTCACTTTGCGGTCGCTGGGCTCTTGATTGGCTTTAGCCTCAGTATTGGGAGCGATGGCGATACCCACCTTCTGACAGTACATCCTGAATAGGGGAACGTTGACATAGGCGAAGGCTACCATCCCCACCACGACTGCACTTAAGATTAAGGCTAATTTCCAGTTGCTGATTCTTTTCATTTCGAACTACCTCACAGTTTAATATTAATCAATGAATCTACTATCAGCGCCAGAAAAAGCGCCAAGAGATAAGTAATTGAGAATCCGAATAATCTTCCTGCCTCAGTTAAATCCTTTAGTTTTTTCAGCTGGATTGATTTCAGTATAAATAGAGTTCCCAGGAACGGTGCTGAAATCACGTAGATTAAACCCACACCTGCTATTAATAGGGCCAAGCTTGTAAGCACCGTCCACCAGCTGTAAAGCACAATTTGTCTGGTCGTGATTTCGTCTCCTTTGACAATCGGCAGCATAGGCAGGCCGACTTTGCGATAATCCTCTTTCAGACACATTGCCAAAGCCCAGAAATGAGGCGGGGTCCAGAAAAAGATTATCAAAAACATCACTAGCGGAATCCAGTGCAGAGTTCCGGAAGCAGCAGCCCAGGCAATCACCGGCGCCATTGCGCCTGCTGCGCCGCCAATGACAATGTTCAAATGTGTCCGAGGCTTGAGCCATAGGGTATAGAACAGGCCGTAGAATAGAATCGTGCTAAGTGCCAGAACAGCGCTCAACCAGTTGAAGAATATCGCAAACAGGATTACTGAGACTATGCCTAATAGAATTGAAGATGTCAGTGCTTGTCTTGGTTTAATCTGCTTCAGAGGCAGAGGTCTTCTTTTTCTGGTCCTCTCCATCAAAGCGTCTTTCTCTCGTTCAAAGTATTGGTTGAAGGAATTAGCACTCCCCCCTGCCATTAGAAGTCCTATCAGAGCCAAAAGGAATTTGAATGGCTCGGCTAAAAGACTTTTTTCCAAAACCAAGCCAGCCGCTCCTGTCAAACCAACCAAGAGCAGAATGGTCGGCTTGGTAAGATTTATGTAACTATACAGTCGCCGGAGCATATTTATACCGAGATTCATGGGCTATCAATATCAGCAGGGCAAAAATCAGCAGCGCCGTCCCTAAGTGGATTGAACTTACCCAGGCCGGGACTTTCAAAAGCAGATTTAAGATTCCCCACAGAATCTGGAAGACCGTAATCGTGCCAACCAGACGCAAGGCAACTCGCCCCCTGGGAGATAAATCTGTTTTTATCCCCTTCACTATTAAAACAACTATAAAAGCCAGAACGACGAAGGCCCACCAGCGGTGTAAAAATTGAATCAGAATTTGATTCTGGGCCAGATTGGCGAAAAATCCACCGTAAAGGCGTGAAACCATTGTACTCGGCGGAGGAATTAAATAATCTCCCATCTTAGGGAAAGTGTTGAAAATCATGCCGGCCTTGGTACCGGCAGTAAGTCCTCCGATAACGACCTGAATCCAGAGAGCTATTATGGCAAACCAGGACAGCCTAATTAGTTTCTTATTCGGTTCGGGTGAAAATTCTGTCGCAACCGAGAGTTTCAGCGCCATCCACAACAACACGCTCAAAAAGACAAAAGCAATCCCCAAATGTATAGCCACTAATTCAGCCTGCAGTTCCTGCTTGACTACCACTCCCCCCAGGACAGCCTGTCCTACGAGCAGAATTGCTGCGGAAACGAAAAGGATTCTGGTTTGCCTCCAGATTTCCCGCTGTCTTACGCTCTTTATAAATGCCACCAGGAATACAATTCCCACTATGGCGGCCAGACTTCGATGGATATATTCGATGGCAAACATAGTCTTGAACTGTCCCATAGGCATTTCAGTGGGTAATGACAATGCGCTGATAGAATAAACCTCCTGATGGTAAGAATCATAGACCGCCTGCCAGGCTGAATCGGAAAAGGGAGGCAACAGCGAGCCATTTATCAGGGGCCAGTCCGGAATCGATAGACCGGAGCCGGTCAGACGGACAAAACCTCCCCAGACTATGACTAAAAAAACCAGCAGCACAAGAGCCATCAACCAGCCCGCTAACCCGGACCTGCTTCTGGCTAAATCTGCAGTAGACTTATTAAGTACTTCTGGCATTATGAAATCACCGGTATGGTTTTAAAGTTCTCCGGAGGTGGCGGGCTGGAGACCTCCCACTCCAAGGTTTTCTGAATGTCATTGACCTCCCAGGGATCGGCTGGAGCGTGCCTAGGCTTGCGCAGGGTAGCAAAGATGTTGTACAAAAGCAGAATTCCACCGCCTAAGATTAAGAGATAGCCAAAGGACTCTATTTGATTGAGGGTCGCGAACTCCGGCCTTTCCGGATAGGAAGATATTCTGCGCGCCATTCCCATGATTCCCTGCCAGTGCATAGGGAGAAAAGTGGTGTTCATCCCCAAAAAAACCAGCCAAAAGGTCAGGTTACCCAGTTTCTCATTCATCACTCGCCCTGAAAATTTGGGGAAATAGAAGAATAGTCCGGCCAATAGCGTCATTACCGAGCCGCCGAAAAGGACATAGTGCAAATGGGCGACCACATAATAAGTATCATGCACCTGCACGTCGAATGGTATTACAGCCAGGGTAACCCCGCTCATTCCCCCAATTACGAATAAGGAGATAAAGGCTAAACCGAACTTCATGGCCGTAGTAAAGCGGATAGTCCCCCCCCAGACCGTGGCCAGCCAGGAGAAAATCTTGATACCGGTGGGGACGGCAATGACCATAGTCATAAAGGCAAAGTACATTCTTAATTTAGGATCAATGCCGGTGGAGAACATGTGGTGACCCCAGACTAAAAATCCGATTAAGCCTATGCCGGCTGTGGCATAAACCAAGCCTTTGTAGCCGAAGATTCTCTTTCTGGCAAAGGCCGGTAGTACCATGGAGACCAAACCCATTCCCGGCAGCATCATTATATAGACTGCCGGGTGGGAATAAAACCAGAACAGATGCTGATATAGAATCGGGTCTCCCCCTTCTGCCGGGCGGAAGAAACCGGTTCCTAACAAGCGGTCAGTTAAGACCATACTGACCGCTCCGGCTAAAACCGGGGTGGCCACTAACATGATACTCGCATTCACCAGCCAAGTCCAGGTCAGAAGGGGCATTTTGAACAAACTCATGCCCGGAGCGCGCATATTAATAATGGTGACTATGAAATTTATGGCGCCTAAGATTGAGCTCACTCCGGCCAAGTGAACTCCGAAAATCCACATATCCACCCCGGCTGTCCCGGAAAACTCTCTGGCGGTTAGGGGTGGATAGCCGGTCCATCCCGCGGCCATGGTCCCTCCCTTAACGAAAAAACTGGCGAACATCAATACGGCTGAAGGTATCAGAATCCAGAAGGTAAAGGCGTTAAGTTTGGGGAATGCCATGTCTCTGGCTCCAATCTGAATAGGAACCAGGTAGTTTCCGAACCCGACCATGGCCGGAATTATCACAAAAAATATCATCAAGGTCCCGTGCATAGAGAGCATCTGGTTGTAAAGGGCTGG
Organism: uncultured Ignavibacteria bacterium; assembly: GCA_964399055.1. GTDB lineage: Bacteria > Zixibacteria > MSB-5A5 > DSPP01 > RBG-1 > CAYNPJ01. Next base: position 865,373 of record CAYNPJ010000001.1, on the reverse strand, counting down.
GGAGAGAATCTGTCCATCCGGGGTAGAGAGCTGAGCCCGGATAATCCCGGCAAATGCTCCCCCGAACAGGGCTACAAACAAGGAGAGCCACAGATACATGATGCCGATTTTTTTGTGGTCAGTAGTGGTGAGCCAGTCTTTGACTATGATCCAGAAATTCTGTTTAGTCTGCATCCTCTTTTTCTCTCCTACTGAGTGCCGGTCTGAAGTTTGGGCGCTTTTTGAGCCATCTGTTTGGCCAGCCACTCCTGGAAGTCCTCATCATCTACGACCTTGACGGTGATATACATCTTGGCATGCAGCTCCCCGCACAACTCCGCGCACTGTCCCTTGTAAGTTCCTTCCTGCTCGACTTGAAACCAGGCATGGCTGATTCTGCCGGGAGTGGCATCTTGCTTGACTCCGAAGGCCGGCACAAACCAGGAGTGAATCACGTCCACGCTGGTCAGATTCAGAGTGACGACCTTATCCACCGGGACTACCAGGGGCTTGTCGACCAGGATTAAATCGTACTTTGGATAGCGATATTCCCAGAAGAACTGATGGCCCACTACTTCTATCACTAAATCGCTCTTGGGCGGGACTTCCATCTTTTTCAAAGTCCCGTAAGCTGGAATGGCTATTATCACCAGGGTCAAAGCCGGCAGAATCGTCCAGATGATTTCCAGTTTCAGATTTTCGTGGAAAGTAGCCGGCTTTGCTCCGGGGCGGCTCCGGAATTTGAATATGGAATAGAGCAACAATCCTTCGGCAATCAAAAGAAAGGGTGAAATCATGGCCACTGTCAGCCAGAAGGTGCTGCGTACATTTTTGGCTAAAGGAGTGGCCGGGTCCTGCAGCCAGTTGGTTATCGGGCTGTCGGCTAAGGCTAATTGCGTTAAGCCAAAGAGGACAATCAATACTAAAATCTCTTTCTTATTCAGCATGCCTATCTTCTCTCACTTGAAGCGGTGGCTAATTTTAAGACATGCGAGTACAGCGCATCAATCTCGCTTTGACTCAGACTTTGCAAGCCCGGCATTAGATGACCGGGAAAACCTTTGGTAACAATTTCTATGAATTTTTCCTTATCTTTGACCCATACTGCCTGCGGATTTTGCAGATTGCCGGAGCGGACAAAACGGTCCGGGTTGATTCTCAAGAGATATACGGTCTGCCGCGGCTCGCCTGAAGGACCGTGGCAGGGCATGCAGTAGCGGGAAAATAGCACCGCTCCTTTCTGCTCCAATTCCAAGGTTACGGGTGTGGCGGTTTCCGCAACCGGCACTGCCATTCTCTCCAAGGCTAAGGTGATAGGAATGCGTGGTCCTTCTTTTTCTGGCTCAGGTGGTTTTGGTTCTGAAGTAGTCGTTGGCTGAGTCTTGACCTCAGAGCCGGTAGTTGAAGTGGTGGCAACTTGAGCCGGTCCCTCAGGCTCCTGGGGCGGATTGGGTATCTGGCTCCGGACAAAATGGACTAAAGCCCAGCGGTCCTCAGCCGGCAGCAGGGCAAAAGAGGGCATGGAAGTGCCGGGCGAGCCGTTGGTGATGGTGTTGAATACTTCAGAAGGCAAAGCCCCGAATTTGAATTTCTCTGTGTGGTAATTTCTGGGCGGCGGATTGAGCTCTCTGGCTCTGGGCCCGTCCCCCTGCCCTTTCGGACCGTGACAGGAGGCGCAATTGATCTGAAAGAGGCCATCTCCTTTGGTAATTAACTCCGGAGTGGGAATCTTAAGTTTCTCTAAGTCTATGGCAGGTTTTCCGCCTTCGATCTTGACTGCGGTTTCGGTCTTAGGCGTAACCTCGCCTACCTTAGTTCCCTTTTTATAGAGAGAAATAAACAGATATAGCACCAGCGCTCCGGAAATTCCCATTACCAAGAGCCAGAGCAAGGGATTGCTTTTGGGTTTATTCTGTTCTTGCAGTTGTTGGCCGTTCACTTTTTTGCCCACTATCCTACGTTAGTGTCTGAACTCATATTTGTTTTTTATCTTCCAACTTAAATCTCCCACTTTAAGCTTGCTTTTAAACGCGGGTCCCCGGTAGGCAGAATCGAATGGCGCTTATAGAACCAAGTCAAACTCAGTCCGAATAGTCCGGCAAAACCCAGGCCGATGCCGACCTCTGCCCAGCTGAAAAAGGTTGGGGCTTCTTTAAAGACCGGCACCACCATCCAGTAAACGTCCAGCCACTCCCCTACCAGGACCAAGGTTGCCACCCACAAAAGCCTTTTTTCACTTCTCTTGGCATCCTGCGAGAGGAGACCGAAAAAGGGTATGAAGAATTTTAACAGGGGCAAAACTAAAGCCAGCCAGAGCCAGTTGCCGTCCAGGCGCCGCAGGAAATAAAAGGTCTCTTCCGGCATATTGGCGTACCACTGCAGCATGAATTGGGAGAAACCGATGTAGGCCATGAAGACCGAGAAGGCGAAGAGCAATCCTCCTAAATCTTTCAAATGGGAAGTATTCACGATTCCGGCCAGGGGTCCGCTTCTTCTCAGCTTGATGACTAAGATTATGATGAAGGCCAAACCTCCCTGGAATAAGCCGGCAAAACAATAGACCCCGAAAATGGTGGAATACCAGCGCGGCTCCAAAGACATCAGCAAATCAAAACAGGCTAAGGTGAATGTGAGCGCAAAAATCGGCAGAAATGCCACAGAGAGATAGATGTTCTTTCTGGACAAATATTCCTCGCCGCTTTTATCCTGCCTTAAAGAATTACGGACCAGCCAGAGCGCAAAAGCCATCCAGATGAGTAAAAAGAGTCCGGTGCGTAACGAAAACATGGGTAGATTCAAATAGGAGAGTCTGCCGCCTGGGGCTAATTCTCCTTCGTAATGTAAGGGGTGTTCAGTGGTAAAAGCCGGAAAGGTCCAGGCATAGAGAAACTTGGCTCCGATGAGGAGCAGGACTGAAAGCACAGCCGCGACTGGAAGATAGGCTGAGACCCCTTCGGCTACCCGGCGGACCACTACAGACCAGGTCGAGCGGGTAGCGTGCTGTAAGGCGGTAAAGAACACTCCGGCCAAACCAAGGCAGAGAAAGAAGAAATGATTCAAAAGAAAGCTGTACCAGGCCCTCTGCGGATTGGTTACAAGTGCCAGAACAAAGGCAACCAGCCCGATTAAGAATAGCCCAAGCAGCAGTCTCTGCAGCACCGGTGAGACCTTCACCGGCCCGGGGCTGGGTATCTGCAATGCTTCTCCTCTTTGATGTTCAGTCGCTGCCGCCAAAGTTTCTTGCATTTTATCTCTGAGGCCAGATTGCTCTGCTGGTCGTATCCGGCTGGTCCAGATAGAAAAGAATGTCCAGCTTTTGTTCCTTCAAAATTCTTAAATCCTCTTCTGTGGGGTGAGCAGCCCGGTATAGAGCCCGGACATAATGCACCACTGCCCAGCGCTGTTCCGGGTCTAATTGTCCGGCATAGGAGGGCATATTCCCCCTGCCTTTGGTTATGATATGAAATATGCGGCCATCCTCCCAGTCCCTGATTTTCTCGGTCAGAAGCGAGGGCGGGGCCGGAAATTTGGGGACTATATAACCTGTTCCATCTCCTTTGTAACCGTGGCAGACGATACAGTAGGTGTTGTAGTATTTTCTGCCTGACTGCAGAACTGACATCGTTTTGGGAAGGGGATTAAAAAGCTGGCGGGCCGGCCCCACAGTATCTGCGGTGGCAAAAGGATAGGGCTCGTAATCTAAGGAGATGGTGCCGGATACCGGACCACGTAAGCTGGTGTAAGCCGGGTTCTCTTTTACCTGCTGGGCTTTAAGAGAGGGGCCTTTGGCCATATCCGGCATGTACTGCAGCTCCGGTTTACTCTTGGTCTTGGAACAGGAGACCAATAACAGTACTGCCACTATTAAAGTTATGCTAAGCCACGACTCTTTTGACTTCAATTGCACCTGCATCCTTTAAAAATTTTTCAACGTCTTCTCTGACTTTCTCTTGTTTTTCCGGAATCACTAAGGCAAAGCGGTTATTAGTCAGCTGCGGGTCTAAAATAAAGGGTTTGAAATTGGGGAGCCTGGTGGCAATCAGAAGAGAGACAAAAGTTGCCAATCCGCCTAACAGAACTCCGCATTCGAATACAATGGGCACAAAGGCCGGCCAGGAATTAAAGGGCTTTCCTCCGATATTCAGGGGCCAGTCGATTGCCGAAGTCCAGTACATAAACAAATATCCTAAAGTCGCTCCGCCCAGGCCGAATATTAGAGTGGCATAGGGGACCCAGGAGCGCTTCAAGCCTAAGGCCTTCTCCAAACCATGCACCGGGTAAGGTGTAAAGGCGTCTGCTCCTTCAAATCCTTTGTCCTTAGTCTGACGAGCCGCAGAAATTAGAGCCCGGGGCTGGTCAAAGACTCCTACCCAGACCGGAAGCTTGATTTTGGCCATCTACTTCTCCTTCCCCTTGCCAGAAGGGTTGACCAGCACACCTTTGATTTCCGCCAGAGACACAGTCGGGAAGAATCGGGCAAAGAGCAAAAACAGGGTAAAGAAAAGTCCGAAAGAGCCCAGGGTGATTCCCCAGTCGAATTTGGTAGGGGTATATTGGTCCCAGGCCGAAGGGACAAAATCCCGGTGTAAAGATGTGACGATAATCACGAATCTTTCTAACCACATTCCTAAATTGACCAAGAGTGAGATTACGAACATTACCGCAATGTTTCTTCTGAATTTTTTAAACCAGAAGAGATGAGGGATAACTGCGTTGCAAAGGAACATGGTCCAGAAGGCGAAAGCATAGGGGCCGGTAGCCCGGTTCCAGAAAGTGAAGCGCTCAAAAGGGTTCTCGCTGTACCAAGCAGTGAAAAATTCGACTAAGTAAGCATACCCCACCATCATAGAGGTGACTAAGATTATTTTGTTCATCAGCTCCAGATGATTGACCGTGATGTATTCTTCTAACTTGAAGAATTTGCGCATGGGGATAGTCAGAGTCACCACCATGGCAAAACCAGAGAAGATGGCTCCGGCCACAAAGTAGGGCGGAAAGATGGTAGAATGCCAGCCCGGTAAAAGAGAGACCGCAAAGTCAAAGGAGACCACGCTGTGGACTGAGAGGACTAAGGGAGTGGCTAAGCCTGCAAAGAGTAAATATGCCTTTTCATAGTGGTTCCAGTCCCGGATAGAGCCGGTCCAGCCTAAGGACAAAATTCCGTAAATTTTTTTGCGGAGTTTGCTCTTAGCCTGGTCGCGCAGAGTGGCGAAATCTGGAATCAAGCCTTGGAACCAGAACATCAAAGATATCGTGAAATAAGTGCTGACCGCAAAGACGTCCCAGATTAAGGGGGAGCGGAAATTGACCCACAATAATCTCTCATTAGGGTAAGGAAAGAGCCAGAAACCCAGCCAGGCCCGGCCTACGTGCAAAACCGGAAACAGACCGGCGCACATCACCGCAAAGATGGTCATGGCTTCTGCTGAGCGGTTAATCGAGGTTCTCCAGCGCTGGCGGAGTAAGAACAAAATGGCGGAGATTAGAGTGCCGGCATGGCCGATGCCAATCCAGAAGACGAAATTGGTGATGAATACTCCCCACATCACCGGGTGATTCCAGCCGGTTATTCCGGTGCCTATTTTTAATAAATTATAGACCACATAGGCGCCTACCAAAAGCGCCCCGCCGGAAAGAGCTAACATGGCCAGCCAGAGCTTACTGGGCTTGCGCTCGGTGGGCCGGGAGATGTCTACAGTGACATCTCCCATATGGAGCTTGGGGTCTATTAAAGGAGGAGAGATTTTTTCGTCTACCTCGCTCATGTGCTCTCTTTATTTTCTTTGTTTCTAATTTTGGTCAAATAGGTGATAGAGGGCCTGGTATTCAGAATATCCAGTACGTGATAGCCTCTCTCGGTCCGCGTTAACCTCGAAACTTTGGAATTCGGATCATTCAAATCGCCGAAGACTATCGCTTCAGTCGGACAGGTCTGCTGACAGGCGGTCTGGAATTCTCCGTCCCGGACCTTTCTTCCCTCCTTTTTAGCTACCTCTTTGGCGAATCGAATCCGCTGGGTGCAGAAGGTGCATTTCTCCATCACACCTTTTTCTCGGACTGTGACGTCTGGATTAAGGACTAAATCCAAGGGAGTAGCCAAATCTTGATTAAATTCAAACCAGTTGAATCGCCTCACCTTATAAGGGCAGTTATTGGAGCAGTAGCGGGTTCCCACACAGCGGTTGTAGATTTGCAGATTCAGCCCTTCTTCATTATGGACTGTGGCAATCACCGGGCAGACCGTCTCGCAGGGGGCATTCTCACAGTGCTGGCAGAGCATGGGCTGATAGACCACATCGGGCTGGTCAGGATTGCCGAAAAAATAGCGGTCGATTCGAATCCAGGACATCTCCCGGCCTTTGATTACCTGTTTCTTGCCGACTACTGGTATATTATTCTCTGCCTGACAAGCTAACATGCAGGCATTACAGCCGATGCAGGAGTTCAGGTCAACGGACATGCCCCACTTGTACCCTTCGTATTTGTGCTCCGGCCACATCGAAGTGAGCTTTTCTTCTCCCTCTCTGCCGGCGTTGGGATTTTCTCTAAATTCATCTAAGGTGGCCTCGTAGATGATTGGCCTCTTCAGAATATTGTGATGCTCTTGAGTGCTGGCCAGCTGGACAATTTTATCAGTTTTCTCAATAATAACCGGCAGAGCCGAGTATTGAAATTCTTTGCCATCAAACCTTGCCCATTTGAAAGCATTGACTCCTGTCTTATCTCCTATCCGTCCAACCTTCTCTCTTCCCCACCCCACTGCCACGCTCAGAACTTCCGGATGCTGGCCAGGCTGGAGGTGAACCGGCAATTCCTGAGTGAGTTTTCCAGAAGATAGCCTGATAATCTGTCCTTCTTTTAATCCTAACCCTTCGGCAGTTACCGGAGCAATGGAGACAAAATTTTCCCAGGCGATTTTTGAGACCGGGTCCGGAGTTTCCAAAAGCCAGGCATTGTTGTTGGAGCGCCCGTCATACTGCATCGGCGGCACATAGAGCGCAAGGGCAAAATCAGTTTCCGGTTTCTTGGGCAGCTTTATTGTCGCAAGCGCCTCGGTGCGAAATCTGCGCGCCGGCATATTCTCTCTGGCTCTGTCAACCGTATCAAATACTCCGGCACGCAAGGATGAATTCCAGAACTCTTCAAAGCTAACTATCACATGGTGTTGATCGTAAACTTCCTCTTTCCACGATTCTTCCAGGTAATCATGCCAGACGACTTGTTTGGCCCCCAATTTTCCGGCATTTGCTTTCTTAGCCAGAGAGAGCAGCGAATCTTCGAATCCCCGATTATCATGTAACGAAGCAATGGTAGGCTGAAACAGGCTGTAAAGGCCTTTCTGCGGCTCAGCGTCTCCCCACGATTCTAAAAAGTGTAAAGAGGGAAGTAAGTAGTCGCATTGCGCACCGGTCTCGTCTAATCTGTCGTTTAAGGAGACTATTGCCTTGACATTTTTTAGAGCTTCTTTGAATCCAGCCGAATCAGGCAGGCAGTAAGCCGGATTTGTACCGTAAATCAGGAGAACGTCTACGTTGCCCGCCTTCATGTCAGCTATCAAAGAAAGTATATCCGTAACCGAGCCGGAAGATTGCTGGCTGGCGCTGTGGCCATAGTCAACCGTCCTTCCGTCGTTGCCCAGAATGGTGTTCAGCAGATTGCTGACCACCTGAAGCGCCAGAGCCGATTCAGTCTTACTTTCCATACCGACAGAGTAAATCAGACTCTTCCCTCTTGTCTTCCACAATTCATCGGCCACTTTCTTGATTATCCCTTCCGGCAAACCGGTCTCTTTTTCAATTTTTTCCGGCTGAAAATCTCTAAGAGCATTTCTAACCTGAGAGTCATTTGCCAATTCCGAGCGGTTATCCACTAAAATCAGACGGTGAGCCAGACCAAAGGCTATTTTTATCAAATCTTCTGGCCTTACCTGATAGCGCTCATCCGCATTGGAGCCGGTTAAACTGAGAATCGACTCAAAGGAAAACACTTTGGACATTGTCTTATCTTTAATCTTTCTCTGCTGTCCAAAGCCGTGGGCGTATTCTGTGACTGAATGACTCTCTGATAATGGGTCAGAGCCAAACAGAACCAAGACTTCGGCCTTATCAAAACGATAACGGGGTAAAACCCCAGTGCCATAGCAGAGCCTTTGACTCTCTGTAACTACTTCAGCGGACAGAGCGTCATAGACTACCTGTCTGGAATTTGGGAATGAGCCTAAAAACTCCTTAATCAACTTCTGTCTTGCCTGACCATGAATGGTTCCGGTTAATAGGACGATTTGGCCCTTGGCAGTGCCTAAGGCATAAGCCACTTCTGAATCTGCCGTGGCCCAGTCTATTTTGGCCGGTGCAGTTTCCCCGCGGAAAACTTTCAGAGGAGCTCTGGCTCTGTCCGGGTCGTATAAATCCAGAACTGACGCCTGTCCTCTGGCACATAGCCTCCCCTGATTTAGAGGATGAGCCGGGTTCCCTTCTAATTTGATAGGTCTCCCTTCTCTGGTTTTTACTAAAAGACCGCATCCTGCGGCACATCCTCCACAGGTGGAGGCAAACCAGGTCGGTCTGCCAGGAACAATTTGTTCAGGTGCATTCAAGTAAGGGACAATTTTCTCCACTGGCCGCCTAGCACAACTGGCCGCGGCAAAGACCAGGGCCGCCCCGCTTAATTTAAGCAAATCCCGGCGAGTGAGCTCAAATTCTTTTCCCTGCTCTGCCGCTTCAAAAAAGGCCTGGGGCTTGGCGTAAAACTCCTCCTCCCGCTTCTTTAGATATTCCGGTTCTTGGCTATATTCAGCCAGACTGCTCCAGTAAACTCTCTTATGGCCGTTCTGCTTTTCTTCCATTTCAATTATGGCAGGTGTTGCAGGAGGTAGGGGCCCTATTCTGACGATGGCAGGAAACACAATCCCCCATATTCAATCTCCTGGCTTGATAAACTTTTTCCATGGTCTCCACCGGGCCGTGGCAGGTCTGACATTCTATTCCCTTTAAAACATGTGCCTGATGGCTGAAGTAGACAAAGTCCGGCATGTCGTGAATCCTGACCCATTCAATGGGCCGACCGGCTTCATATTCTTCTCTAAGCTTGACCACATGAGCTTTGCCGGTGGCCACTGCGTTATGACAGCCCATGCAGATATTCATGGCCGGGACTGTGGCGTGGGGCGAGCGCTCAGCCTGAGCATGGCAGTAAAGACAGGGAATCTTATTGTCGCCGACATGAATCTTGTGACTGAAAGGAATAGGCTGTACCGGAGAATAGCCCAGATTGTTGTTAGTCTCCGCTGAGAGCCTCCACAGTCCGTAGACTACCAAAATAAATACTATAATACCTACTTTGGCCTTACCGCTCACGCCTGACCAGCTACCTTAATCTAACGCTAAGAAAACGTATCTCTATTAACTTAACCTTTTTCCTCTCACTTATTAATACTTTGAAGGCAGTCGCAACCGGCGAAATATATCTCCGACATTTTCTGTGTCAACAAAAAAAGTGAAATTTTTCTCAACAATTTCCCACGCACTGGCGCACATTTTCACCCTACGACATCGCATAACCCTTTGAACAAGTTGGTAGATATGCTTGTACCTTGATGTAAAAGAGATGACTAAATCAAATAATCGTTTTAGAAAGATTATATGTATTCTCACCCAAACCGGGTTTGGTTGTCGTCGATAATTTGGAAATCAATATAGTTTGATTCTTATTCGAATTGAAACCCGGAATTCTGAGGCTACGTATAAAAGCTTTGAGATTGCAATAAATACTGCCTGAAAGATAGTATAAAATAAGCGCAGCGTCTAAAAAAGGAGCTTCATGCGAAGACTAATCCTAGCTTTAGTTATAGTTACCCCTTGTTTAATCTTGGTCGCATCAACGGCATTACTCTACGGGCAGCAGTCCTGCATTCGGATCATGGAGCAGGATTCCACTCTGAATAACCTAATTGACCCGCCCGGCTACAAAACTGCCCGGCTTGGCACCCTCGGCGGAGTGCTGCGCACCGGAAACGGGACGCAGGCCATGATTTTCATTCCTGGTCTGGGATTCGGCGGAAACATTTTCAGTGAGTTCATGGAGAGGTTTGCCGACAATTACCGGATGTATGCCGTGACCCTGCCCGGTTTTGGCGGAACTCCTGCCCCGCCCTGTCCTGACGAAAAGACCAGTTTTGGTGAGCAGACTTGGACGAATGGGGCACTTGAAGCAATCGAAAAACTAATTGAAGACGAAGGCATTCAAAATCCTATCCTCGTCGGTCACTGGCTGACCGGAACGCAGATAGCCCTGCGCCTGGCCATAAAACATCCAGACAACGTCAAGGGGGTCATCCTCCTGGCCGGATCTGCACGAATGCTTTTTACCGACAGTTCCTATAACAAATTTGTGACCACCCCAGAGAAACGTGTGGCGGCAGTCGACAAATACTCGGCGCCGCTGTGGTTTAAAACCGTCACGCGCCAGACCTGGGACGACAACAACTTCCTTCCCGGCGACTACGCAGTCAATCCGGTGCGCGGATTACGGCTGTGGCGCGAGGCCGCTTCCCCGGAACTGCATGTCTGGGTGCGCTACCTGTGTGAGTTCAATGCCCAGGACGTTTCTTTTGAGATGGACAAGCTGACCGTGCCGACACTCATCCTCAAACCTGGCCTTGAGGGCATCTTTTATGACCCCGGCCAGAACTACATGGAGCTTTTCTGCCACCAGAGCTGGGAAGGATGCGTCGAAAACAATCCCAGAATTACGGTCAAAACGATTCCAAATTCACGTGTTTGCCTCTGGTTCGACCAGCCGGAAGAGGTGAACCGAGCGGTTGTGGATTTCTTGAAGAGTGTTAATTGAAGATTCACTAAGTCATCGTTAAACTGCTTCTCCGCATCCACTCCTAGCTTTTGAGCCTTTCCGCCTACGCCTAAGTCATTTCAAGAATTATTTTCGGACCACGGCCTTGATTTTGGCATTTAGGCTAATTAGTTTAGTTATAATAAGTCGAAACTCGCCGGAGTGGTGAAATTGGTAGACGCGCCGGACTCAAAATCCGGTGTCCCCAAAGGACGTGCCGGTTCGACTCCGGCCTCCGGCATTAAAATAGATTAGCTTTCCCCTATTCTGAGCCGGAGTGACTCAGCCACTTCCTGACTGAAAATTGCGGGAATCGTATTCCTAAAATCTTTCTCCTCCCCGCCTCTTTCAATTCCGTACCGGCGGTAACTCTCAATCTCACCCCCCGCCAGTAAACCGTATCCGTCAGCATAGGATAAAACCACATACTCGCGACCAACAGATCCTTAAAGGGGACTAAAATATACCCTGTCAAATTTTTGTTATTTGCTATAGTTATTCCTTGAAAGGCATCAAGGATAATCTTGAAGAGAAACACCGCTATGAACAATTTGAGGCTTGTCCAGCTAAAGAGATTTATGGCTGAATAAAGTAATCCCCAGAAAATTGGATTGGCAAATAGTTCAGAGAAATAAGACCAGCCCGCGATTCTCCGGCGGGTCTGGGCCCAGCGGCCATGCCGATTGATGAATTGCTGGAAAGTGCGCTGACTGGTAATACAGGGTAGAATCAAGCGGGAGATGTGATACTTGCCCGGCAATTTGGAGATCCGGTCAGCTAAGACATAATCCTCGGCAAAATAGTTCTTTAGTCCCTCAAAACCCCCAATCTTCTCCAGGTCAGAGCGGCGGAAAAACATCGACTTACCGAAACCGCCTAATTTCTTTCGGTACCAGGTAAGAAAAGCCATCCCAGACAGAATTAAGCTGTTCAAATGTAAGTTTTCCAGAATAGAGCCTAAAGAATTATCGCCAGTTCCACAAATAGGATTAACAACTAGTTTATGCTCATTTTCTAAAAGCTCACCGGCTATCGTTCTAAGATAATCGCTCGGCGGACGGACATCGCTGTCACTGGTTAAGATGTATTCGAAGTGTGCCTTAGATGAGGCTCTAATGAGATTGTTCACCTTGGGATTATAGCCGAATTGAGTAGCGCCAGTGACAATTTTGACTGTAACACCTGGATAGCGCTTTTGCAATTTCTCCAGTATTTTCAGGGCCGGATCATCTCTCTGCTCACAGGCAAAGTTGAGTTCGTATTCCGGATAATCCTGAGTAAAAAAAGCCTCCAGATTCTGTTCTAAGCCCGGGTCTTCCCCCCTAAGTGGTTTTAGAATTGAAATCGGGGGGAAGTTCTTATTCTCTGACAGTAAACTGGCGGAGTTTTTCTTGCGGAAAACAATGCTGGTGACGATTACCAAAAAGAAACTCCCCCCGCAGGCTAAGAGCATTACTCCTAACAGGATTCTCTGCACAATCTCCAGAAATCCTCCTTAAATTTGTATTCTTATCTATTTCTCGGTAGTCTCAATCGAAATATAAGTTGACTCCTTCTAGAGATGAAATAAAATCTGTTTAGTCTCGGAGTTTTTGAAAATAAGGGGTGGGGAATTAGCAGGATTGGAACCTCAATCCCAGCAGCCGGCCAGACTCCCGCACTGAGGACAGACATCACAAGTGGCCAAATGCTCTATCGGGCTGCCGCACAGGGGGCATAAATCCAAGAGGCGAAAATCGAGCCTGGTCAGATTAGTAGCTATTTGGATTTCCTGCTGGGCGGTCTGGGCTTCATCCTGAATCATACTTTCAATATAGCAATCTTAAAACAACAGGCAAGCTCATTTTATTCTTCTCAAGATTTCCACCAGAAACCGGGCGGAATTATCCGCCGCTACTTTAAAAAACTGCTCCAGCTCCGCTTCAGCCGTAGATGAACCTGAGCCTCCGGCCAAATCCGAACAGCTGCGAATAACCAGAACCGGAACCTCATTGGCATTGGCCACCTGTGCCACTGCTCCGGATTCCATGTCTACAATATCCGCTCCGGTGGAAGACTTTAACCACTGCCTTTTTTCCCTCTGGTCTATGAAAGAATTCCCGGAAGCGCCGCTAGCAGAAAATTTTATAGCGGGGACGCGGCCTTCAATCTTATTAAACCCGATGCCCTGCTTGGCAACTTGACCTGCCAGCGAAAGTAAATCCGGGTCAGTTAGATAATAGATGAACCTTTTATCCTCCCTCATCGCCAGGCGAAATCCAGAACTATCGTAATAGCCGTAGTCATGAATAAGCCATTTATAGGGAATGGCGAAGTCTCCAATCTGATATTCCGGGTCGAGGCTGCCGCAGATTCCGGTAAACAAAATCTGGGAGGGATGGAAACTGTCAATCAAAAGCTGGGTGGTCATGGCTGCGGCAATTAGGCCGACTCCGGATTGTACCAGAATAATTGGCTTCTCTTCCAATTTTCCTGAATAAAAAACCCGCTGGGCCATTATGGTGCTGTCCTGCATCTCCATTTTCTGCTTCAGCAGTTCCCCTTCTTCCGGAAAAGCGAACATAATGCCGGTAACTGACTGTGATTGAGCACAAAATGTGGAATAGAGAAGGACCAGGACTGCAAAAAACAGGCATCTCTTCATTTCAGGAAAATAGGCGGTAATAGAGTGTTCCGGCCAGCCAGCCTATGACCACCGGGAAAATCATGGAAGCACCAAAGCGCACCAACGCGAAATGAGTGCCAAGAATTGGCAGCTCCCAGACAATGAATCTCTGTAAGCCCAAAAGTGCCCAGGCTGCCACATAGGCCGAGACTGGGCCCACACCGGCTCCTTTGGAAAGAAAAGCAGCCAAGATGGGGAAATGGGTAAATGGCCCGCCCGGGGTGATACAGCCTGCTCCGGCGCCGATTAACAGGCCTTTAATGCCCGACTCCTGCCCTAAATATTTGGCAATTATCTCGGAAGGTAAGAGAACCTGTAAGAAGCCTGCTAAGGTGAAACCTAAGAGCAGATTGGGTAGCACGTAAAGGAACAGGCTCCCCCCCTGTCCTAAAGCCCCTCCGATTTTAATCCATCCTCCTTTTTGATAAGCTATGACTCCTGAGATAAGAATTAAAGTTCCTAAGATAATCCAGGACACGTACATCTTTTCACTCCTGAAGCTGTTATTGGCCATAAGAAATAAGTTGAACGATTAAGACTGTCCGGATTGATTTGATTTCAGAATCAATTCCTGTAGGTCGGATAGCTGTTTTTCTAAATTCAGGGCTAATCTTTTGACTTCCTGTCTAAGTGAATTGAAATCCTCTGCCTTTTCTTTCAGTTCTTCCAGGTCAGACTCTAACGCGTGTACCCTGCCGTAAAGGCTTTTAATCTGGGTGAGGCTGTCTGAAGCATAGTTGCTGAGATGATTGAGCTTTTCTTGAATTAAGGCTAACTGCTGCTCTACCAGACGGCCTAAATTCTCCACTGCCTGGCCGACTTCAGCGATGTCCTTTCGGCTGAGGTCCATTTAGGAGATGGCCAGATTGTAGTTTTTGGCGGTCCAGCGAATCAGTTTGTACATCTCCTGGAAGCGGACCGTGTTGGAGGGCGCGCCTAAGACTATGAAGGCGATCTTGCGACCGTTGCCGTCTCCCACACAGGTGGCCAGGCAATAGCCTGATTGGCGAATAAAACCGGTCTTCCCCAGTAACACCTCCAAGCTCTGATTAGCGAGGAGGCGGTTGGTGTTGTACAGGTGCACTGGTCTTTTCTTTAAAGAAGAGCGGCAGTGATATTCTTTTTTTTGGGTGATGGAAGTAATAAGTTCGTTCTGCAGAGCGGTCTCAATGAGTTTGGCGCAGTCTAAAGCGCTGGAGAGATTCCCCTCGTCCAGTCCGGTCGGGTCGGCAAAGTGGGTTTCATACAACCCCAAGTCGTAAGCTTTTTTATTCATGCGGTCAATGAAATCTTCAGCTGTCAAGCCGGTGGCGCGCGCCAGAGCTCTGGCAGCCCGGTTATCTGAGCTCATCAGCACCCCGTGCAGCAGGTCGATTAGTTTATAGGCATTCCCTACTGGAAAATTAGAGGTTCCGAAGGTGCGGTCCTGGGTCTGGATGATGAAGGGGACTTCTAAGTCATGCACCAGGTCTAAGAAGACCAGCACGGTCATCAGTTTGGTGATACTGGCAATGCTTCTCTGGTCAGTGGGATTCTTGCTATAAAGAATGACCCGGTTTTCCACGTCCACTGCCACGGCTGCCTGGGCTCTCAGGCGCAGAGACTGGCTCCCGCTTTTACTGGACTTGCCCACTTTACCGTTCAGCAGGCTGGCCGGAATTAATACCGTAAGCAAACCGGCGGCCATCAAAAACATCCTCTTTTTAGTCAGGCTTGGCATATGTTCTATTTATACGAATCGACACAATATAAAATTAGGTTTACCCCCTGGCAACCTTTCTCTGGAAGCGGACTTTGCCGCAGCCAGTACAAATCCATTTCCTCTGTTTGTGAAAAGAGCGTCTCTGTTCCTTCATCTGTCTTTTACAGCGGGGACAGCGCATCAGCTCAAGAGCCCCAGCCAGTCCCCTAAGAGAAACTGAACCCGGCCAATCAGTAGCGAGAGACGCGACATCACCGTGTAGCCGAAAGTGGCCCCGAAGAAGACCATCAAAAAATAGGTCCCCACTCTGGCATAAACTCCTAAGGCCCCTTGATGCTCTTTGGAGAAAAAGAAGTAAGCCAAAACCGAGGTTAAGCCCACCAGAATGACAATTCTTTCAAGAATATATAGAGCTGGTGTGACCCCTTCTGGCGATGCCAGAGAAAACATTGAGGCCATCATCTGCGTCAGTATCTGCGCTTGCAATGTGGCTGGAATTGCCACGCCTGCCCCGACCCCGATGACTAAGGCTAATGAAATTTGCGACCATTTACTCCAGCGGGGAATCAATCTAGTCAGTATCAGGGCACCGGCCAAAAGCGGAATCAAAGTTTTCCAATCTTTCTGGACAATAAGCGGTTCAGTAATCTTGGGAATTAGAACATTGTCAATCGATATGACTAAGAAATATCCCACTGAAACCCCCACCAAGAGATGCTCGGCAAACTTATAAAAAGGATTGTCCCTGTACAGAAAGGAAAAGATACATAAGGTCAAGACCGCGGCAGCGATTGTACCGGCTTCCATTTCAGTCTTTTTTCTTTCGTTTTAAGAGGCTCAAATTCCCGACTATTATCAGTAATATTAACAAGAGATGACCCAAAGACTGCGCCTCCATACCTTTGGCACCCAAACCCGGCTTGGCCAATAGAACTTCATATTCAGCCGCTCCTTTCAGCCCTCCAACCAATCCTGAGAATTGACCGGAAGACAAATAAGGATAATAAGTAGTGGCCATCACTGCCGTCACTGCGGCTAAAACTTTTTTCTGGTATCTGGTCTGGGCATAATCCACCCAGTACTGGGGCAGGTCTCCGTCTGCAATGCTGATTATTAGACCAATCTGAGAATAGTTTTCGACTCGCTGGGTTAATGACAAACCGGAAAGTTCATTTCCTAAAACATCCTTTGGAAATACTTTGGCGAAGTCTTCGCCCAGACCCAAAATCGTCGCCTGATACTGCGGCCTGAAACCCAGAAAGATATAATCCTCTCCGTACTTTTTGCCGTACTCATCCGCGGCTTCTTTCAGAAATCTGTAGCCTAAGCCAGTCCCTTCGGCTAACATAGACAGGGATATGACCGAGACATTTTTCGAGAATAGATGTCTTAAGACCGCCTGAGCCAAAGGCCTGGTCTCAGCAATGGTGGAGGCTTCAAAGTCAAAGGAGACTATTACACAAGCAGAAGCAGGTAGTTCATCTATAGTCTTATAGAATTGCTTAACTTCAGGAGTCACTCTGTGTTTAAGTCCCAGAGGAATGAATAGCGGAACTGTTATAGCCACTAATATCAAAATATAGATATGTTGTCTTTTCATTTAACGCCCTAGATAAGTCCTCTCTATTCCGAAAATTATTCTCAGAGCCGTGGCTACAGTGCCCAAGCCTATGCCTATCAAAATTCCTCTCCTGGCCGCCATGGAGGGGAAATTCAGAATCCAGTTGGCTAAGTCCGGAATCTTTTCTGAGATCAGATTACCGATAGGGACCCGGCCCAGCATAACCAGACCAGCTATCAAAAGTAAGATAAAAGCTTCTTTGCTGCGCGCTCGGAATCCTCGATAGGCGGCTGAGGCTACAAAGAAAGCTAAAAGTGAAAACATGGTCGCCTGAAGTGGCACCTGCACGTTATTAAAAACCCAGTTAAAAGTAGAATCCTGTGCTTTCCCTCCTGCCAGACCGAGGATTAGCATCAACCCGATTCCAGCCAAAGTAATTAAAGAGTAAAATACCTGGCTCTTCTTCTGGGTCTTCTTCAAATGTATTTTGATTAGATTCAAAGCTCCTACCCAGAGAGTAAAGAGATAGACAATCTGTACCCAATCCAGAACCTCTTGATAAGCCTCATTAAGAAACTTAACCTGGAGGAAAAACTGCAAGAGCATGAATAGCCCGGATATTGTGACCACAAGAAGAGGCAGTCGGAGTGGCATCCTACTTGGCGCTGAAAAAGTTTGCCCAGAAATCCAATTTAAGCGTGGAGAAGATTACGCCGGCAATGATGCTGACGGCAATTAACACCTTCAGCCAGTCCTGGGCTTTGATGCTTCCGGTCACCTTGGAGTCGCCGGAAAGATAGCCGGAGGCGGCAAAGAGCTCTTCCCCTATGAGGGTGTAATCGCAAGCGACTATGAAGAATGAGAGTTGGATAGTTGAATCTGTGCCGGCAATCTGAATCGCGCCGATGGAATTGCCGGTCTCTGCTAAAATGAGTGATTCGGCTTCAAAAGTTCCTAAGAAAAGGTTGGCTGCCGGTTTTTCTCTGACCATTACTCCGTCGACAGCTGCCGCATAGCCGAACTGACTCTGGGTCACGAAGTAAATGTTTTCTGGACGGTAGGCTTCCGGCTTTCCCTCTTTGGCGAAGCTCTCTCTGACCACTTCCTGAGCCACAGCCATGACCACCGGGTCGTAACAAGGGATGATTAAAGGCGTGCCGTAGGAGGCTACTCTTCGGGCTACGTTTCCAAGAATGTTCATTGAAGCAATAGTTGCTACCCGTTCCATTTTGCCCAAGCCGGTAGTATAAAGCACCGCCTTCCCCATTTCCGTAGCCCTCCCCACTGCCTCTTCAATCGCAGAAAGCCCGGCAATCGGACGCAGATACAAGCCCCCTTGCTTCTTGCTCCTTCTGATAAAGTAAAAAACCATAAGCGCTGCAATCAGGAGCGCAACCAGCACATTCAATCTGGAAAAATAGAAAGAGACAATCAGAATCTGGACTATATTTATCTCCATCTTTGGCTCAAACTATGCTGGCGTTCAAGCTCAGTCAAGTTTTATGAAATTTTATTGTTTTAATGCCCCGGCAGTCAGCCCGGAGACGATTTGTCTTTGAAATAAGAGAAACACGGCCAGAATCGGCAGAGTAGACAGTCCGGAAGCGGCAAAAAGATGAGGCCAGTCAATCCTCTGGTATCCTTGGTATAAGGCCAAAGCCACCGGCACGGTGCGCATCGATTCCGAGCTGGTCAGGATAAAAGGGAACAGAAATGAGTTCCAGTTCTGCAAAAAGACCTGAATTGCGACCACTGCTAAGGCTGGTTTGCACAGAGGTATCACGATGCGAAAGAGGACCCTGAATTCTCCGGCCCCGTCCAGACGGGCTGCTTCCTCTAAATCCGGAGGCAGAGTCTGGATGTACTGGCGCATCAGAAAAATTCCTATGGGGTTGACCAGCCAGGGTACTATTAAAGCCCAGTAAGTATCGTACCAGCCGATTTTGTTTATCAGCACGAACAAGGGAATGATTAAAATATGGGCCGGCACCATCAGGACTAAGAGGATGGAAAAGAACAGGCTCCGCTTGAAAGGAAATTCCCTTCTGGCTAAGGCATAGCCCACCATGGTGCAGAGGATTAGATTCCCTAAGGTGACTACGACCGCCACAAAAATGGAATTAATAAAGAACCTTCCAAAGGGCGCCTGAGAAAAAACTTCTCCATAGTTTCTCAAAGTAAAAGGCTGCTTTAGAATATCTCCCAGATTTGTCAGAGGTGCACTCTTTGATAAGAGAGAAGCGTAGAACATCCACAGCAGAGGAAACAATGTGCCAGCCAGGATTACAATTAACAAAATGAAAGTTACGATCCGGGTAGAATTCATCTATTCCCCTATCCCCTTCCCGGCTCTTAAGAGCTTCATTTGCAAAAGCGCAAAAATCATAATTATAAAGAAGAGCACATAGGCGATGGCCGAGGCATATCCCATCTGGAAGCGGTTGAAGCCCTCCTCGTAAACCTGATAGACTACCGTGAGCGTGGAATTCAAAGGTCCACCCTTGGTCATCACGAATATCTCCACGAAAATCTGAAAAGAGCGGATGGTGTTGATCACTATGATAAGCAGGGTCATGGGGCGTAAATAAGGAAGAGTTATGTAGCGGAATTTCTGCCAGGCATTTGCCCCGGAGATTTCCGCGGATTCGTACAGTTCCTGCGGTATGGCCTGCAGGCCGGCTAAAAATAATAGCATATAGTACCCGAAGCTGACCCACACATCCATTAGCATTATCGAGGGCAAGGCTGTGGCCGTGGAAAATAAAAAGCCATTTTGAGGCACCGGCAGTCCTATGAGGTTAGCCAGTAAGGTGAGATAGCCATCCTTAGCATAGAGATTAGTGAAGACTAAGGCTATGACCACCATGGAAGTTATCGAAGGGATAAAAAAGCAACTTCTGAAGACTCCTTTTGAGGGAATCTTCTGATTGACTAAAACAGCAATAAACAGAGCCAGAATGGTGGTGAAAGGTATGGTTCCACCTACGAAAAAAGAGGTATTTTTCAGCGCCTGCCAGAAATCCGAGTCTCTAAATAGTTGAAGATAATTGGCCAGACCTGTGAATCTGGTCTGGCCCTCCAGAATCCCGTAGTCAGTGAAGGAAAGGAAAAGAGAATATAAAAGAGGATAGAGCCAGAAGAGTGCTAAGGTTAAAATCCAAGGGGAGAGAAAAATTACTGTGGTAGAAGGCTTTAATCTACCCAAATTTATATTGAGTTAGGCTGACTTTGGCTTAGCAATTCTCAAATCGTCCCCTGGTCATTAATAATTCCCACTAAATACCACATGTCCTTTTCTCTTTCAAAAATCAATCTTAGGCTTTTCCAATCCATACCCTGAAGATTTTCGTCAAATCCGGGAAAGTGGTACTCCACCATTATGCAGTTAGGATAAACTTCCTGCCAATTATTAATCGTATTTCCCTTTCCAATCACGGTATTATAGCCTAGTTTGGGAGCTCGCATGAAATCGACGCTATAGACGAAACGCTGATAATATTCGGCAAAGGTCAAAGTGATTGGCTCCCCGCTGCCATCGTATCTACCCCAGGTATATTTGGTCTGGTCCTGCATCAACTTGACGATTTGCTTGGACTTAAAGACTAAATCCTCTTTTTGGTTGATATAGCCGTAGGGAGAGAAGCGCACCCCTTTTTTAGGGTGTATGAGATCAGGTAACCTCTGCATATCCTTATTCCTGATAGCTAATAACACCTGACTGGCCCGAGAGGCAATCATCTGTTTGGCAATATCCGGAGCAAATTCTGATTCTTTTGCCGAGGTCTTCTTCTCTTTCCTATCTTCGGATTGGCTTTCATCTTTGGCTTTGTCCGGTGTTTTTGCGGTTTTAGCCAGCAATTTATCTATCTTCTCTTTGGCCTCATCCAAAGCCGCTTTAGGAGTTTTCTTCCCATACATTGCCTGTTCTACAGCTTTTTCAATCTCCTCCTCTATGTATACCCACTGCGGAGTTACCGGCGGAGTCCTGGAAAAATTGAGCTGCTCCTGAAACAGGCTCAAATGAGGGTCATTACTATAATAAGGGTCTAAGGGAGCCAACGCATCAGAGGGAGAAGGTGAGCCAATGGCTTTGCAAAGAACTAAAGCGTTTTCCAGATTAGTCATATATCTGACGAATTTCATGGCCTCTTGCGGATGTTTGCTTTTGCTGTTAATGGCCAAAAACTCTCCCCCTGCGAAGGAGGCGGGATAGCCGGTCTCTCTGGAGGGTCGGGGCATCAGCGCCACACCGAAATCCAGATTGGGATTATTCTTTTTAATCTGCTGCAACAGCCATCCCCCGGAGAGCACGAATCCCAATTTCCCCTGGGTAAAGGCTTCATCCAGTCTGAGCTGGGTATCGAGTAGTCCATGCTTACACAGCTCCACGTAGAATTCCAGAGTCATCCTTCCCTCTTTGGAATTAATCCAGCACTGGGTGCCGTCCGGCGATAGAAGCAGGCCGTTATTACTCCAGAAGAAGGGGAGAAACTTTTTATAAAGCCGGTGCTTTTCGGCTGAATTAGCCCCGAAGCCGTAAACTTGCTTCTCCGGACTGTTTATCTTCCGGGCAGCGTTCAATAGCTCCTGCCAATTCTGAGGAGGCTTGTCCGGGTTCAAACCGGCCCTTCTCAACAGGTCCCGGTTATAGAAAAGCACTCTGGTATCCAAAATCCAGGGGAAAGCATAAACATTGCTGTCTATGGTGGCCGGCTCCCACATTCGGTAGAATTTGAGAATGGAATCGACCTCAGCAGTCATGTCATATAAGACACCTTTATAAGCGAATTCCGGCACCCAGTCTGAGCCTAACTCTAAAACATCCGGCGCGGAATTGGAGCCGAAGGCTACCACTATCTTTTCGTGACCATTGGACCAGGTCAAGTCGGTTACTTCAACCTTGATTCCGGGGTTCTGCTCTTCGAATTTTTGAATTAAGTCCATCAGAACCGGTTTGACCTCCGGGTCGGTCCAGAACTGCCAGAAGGTTAGGGTGATTCCGGCTGTCTCAGTTTTAGATGAGCAGGAGATAATTAGAATCAAGCTGAAGAGAATGAATTTCAGCCACTTAAGCATTTTATTCCTCCCAGTTCGTTAGCTTCAGTCGCTCTCTTTTAGAAATTTTTCCAGACCCTTATAGATTGACCTGACTATTTTTTCCTGAAATTCTTCCTGGCGCAATAAGACCTCCTGTTCCGGGTGAATAATAAAAGCACATTCTATTAAAATTGACAAGTATGAAGGGGGGCGCAAGACCGCAAAATTCCCCTGATACAATCCCTGGTCGCCGATGTCTAAGGCCTTCAGCAGCTGCTCATGCACTGAGGCGGCTAACTTCTTCGAGTGCTGATGATAGAAGTACACCGAAGTTCCGGTATTGACAAAAGGATTGACCCCGTCCGGGTGGGCGTTGTTGTGGATGGAGATAAAAATATCTGCCTTCTCCTCTTGCGCGATTTTGGGACGGTCGTATAAAGGGACATTCTCCATTCCGTTTCTGGTCATCACCACTCTGGCGCCATGCTGCTCTAAGACTCGCTTCAATCTTCTGGCGATTTGCAAATTTACTTCTCTTTCAGTCAAACGGGTAGGCCCGATGGCCCCCTCATCTCCTGAGTGGCCGGCATCTACGACAATGGTCAGATCGTGCAGGTTTTCCTTGAATTCTGGCTGTTTTTTGACTTCTACAATTAAGGTGGTTCCCCGATAATAAACTTCATAGCCCCAGTTTTGACCTTGATTCAGGGCAATCTGAACCTGAAAATGGTCCTGGTTTACCTGATTCCAACTGATGTTCTTGACAATTCTGTCTTGCGAATCATAGCGGATAAAACTCACGTTTGAGGTGGCATAATAAATATCCAGGGTTAGTATATTTGGGTCTGTGCTCAGAAAGGCGCGAAAGGGTAATTTTTCGGCCAAGCTGAAAGAGATTTCTACTCCCCTGTCGGTTTTCTCAGTTCTAATGTATGTCACCTGGCTGGCCGGAGGAGCAGTCCCTAAAGGGAGATATTTTACCTTTTCCTCTTCTATCCAGGCATAGCCAATGTCGGTTAATTTCAATCTAACCCATTTTCCTACCTTGCCATCAGCAATTGCTTTTGTTCCCGAAGCCTGAAAAAGATACCAGAAGAGCATACCCGGACCAGTGCGAGGAATAATTTGAGAAGTGTCGGTCAATTCCACTACCTGAGGAATTTGACTCTGAATTAAGGTGAGTCGGCCTTCAGCGGAATCCTCCACGCATAATGAGAATCTGGCGCTGTCCCGGCAGAGCTTATTGTAAATTTCCGGGTAGGGCAAATAATTTTTCAGTGATTCTGGAACTGTGGCAACTGACCTTACTAACCGGTAATAAATCTTAGCGGAATCGATTTTGTCCTGGTCTTGTACCCGGTATAAGCCGGAGTATACTCCCCGCCCGGTAAGAGTATCCATGACCTCTGTAGTCGAGAAAATCTCGCCGTTTCTAGTCGGGGCAACTGACATCTGACTCTCTGCCATATCCAGCCACTCGGTCAGCCCTTCGATTTTGAACATACCTGTGCAATTGGGAGTCCCCCTGAATTTCACCTGCAGCAGGTCTCCGGCGATTAGAACCATATTCTGGTCAGGCAGCTTTCCCTTGGCTTCGATTCTGAAGCTGTCTGCTGGCGTGGTTTTGAATCTCTCCGGCACTTTTACCTTGATAGTTGAGGTACTCACTCCTGCATTATTTGAAGCCATCAACTCAAATTGAAAATCCCCGCCCTGAATAGGCACGTAGGTTAAGAAAGCTCCATTGCGATATACTTTAACTTTCGTTCCATTTATTTTAAGTTCTGAACCGGGTGTAACGTTACCAAGAATGAAGGCTGAGTCGTAGGCAGTCAGCTCCTGTCCTTCCTTGGGATAGACTACATCAATCTTGGGCGGAGCCTTTTGCGCCAGTACAGAATTGCAGAGCAGTAACAGAATTAGAAACTCTAATTGAGCGATTTTCTTGCTAAACATTTTCTTTATAAGTTCTTCATTTTACTGCTATAGTTCTCTCTGTTACACCCAGACCCGGCTTCTGGTTCAGGACTAATCTTCCGTTCTGCAAACTCACCCCTATATACGGGTCGTTCTTAATCAATAAGTGCGAATCCAGGTCTAAATAATCTGCCTCTGAAGCCAGATGAGCCGCCGCGGTAATTCCCAGAGAGGACTCAATCATACAGCCTAACATGATTTTCATCCCTAAGGATTTGGCTAATTTTATCATATTAAGGGCTTCAGCAATACCGCCTGATTTCATCAATTTTATATTGATTCCGTCACACAGACCGGCCCACCGGGGAAGGTCGCCGCTGGTGCAGACCGGCTCATCTAAGATTATGGGGAGAAAAGTATTCTTTCTGATTTCCTGCAAGCCCTTCTTGTTCTCCGGCTTTAAGGGCTGCTCGACTAACTCCACGCCTAAATCTTCTAACTCATTTATTTTCTTAATCGCTTCCTCTGTCTCCCAGCCGGCGTTGGCGTCAACTCGGATTTTTTTATCTGTGACCTCCCGCACCGCTTTGACCAGCTCGATGTCTCCTGGCACTCCTATTTTTACTTTCAAAATTTCAAAATCTTTGGCCTTCAAAGTCTTTTCCTGCATTTTTTCGGGTGTGTCAATTCCTATGGTATGGGAGATAGGCTTGGTAATCTTCCCCGATAGCCCTAACAGTCTATAGACCGGCTCCCCTTTAATCTTTCCCTGCCAGTCCAGCAGAGCCACATCTAAAGCCGCTTTAGCCGCCTGATTGAAGCCCTGTACTTCCTGATTCAAAATAGCTCTTACTTCCTCGGCATTTTCTGCATATTCTATTTTAGGCTTCATCATTTCAAAAAATTTCAGCACTGTTTCGTAGCTCTCCCCGTAATAGCTGGAGGATGAGGCTTCCCCGATACCTTCCTCTATCTTGGCAATCACAACTTTCTTGGAATCCAGTTCACCCCTGGAAATCCGGAAGGTGTCTCTCAATCTCAATTCCACAACTTCCCAACTGAATTTCATCTAACGCCAGCCTCGTCGATAGAGAAAATTCCTTTGGAAGTATCTATTGAAGCCCTCAGTCCTAAAGGGATAGTAATTTTATCCGTACCATGCCCACAGGAGACCGGATAAATCACCGGATAATTGGCACTGGCAAAATAATGGTCGAAAACTTCTTCTAGACTGAAGGAAGCTTTCTTACTCGGCTTGCAACCGACAAACTCTGCCAAAATGAGTCCTTTTACTCTTTTTAAAATACCGGCTAATTTCAGTTGGGCCAGCATCCCGTCGATTTTGTAAATGTCTTCATTCAAGTCTTCTAAAAACAAAATCTTTTCTCTGAAATCCGCCTCATACTTGGTTCCTAAAAGTCTGGTAATCAATGTTAGATTACCTCCTAAAATAGGTGCCAAAGCTCTCCCTTCAGCAAGAATTTTCCATTTACCTAAACAAGGCGAATTCTGGATTCCTCCAATCGGCCTTGGGGAGCTCATCGATTTTAAAAAATAACTTTTGTTGTAGGCTGACAGGTCATTGAAATCTACAGCCACCATCGGCCCGTGAAAAGTGACTAATTTGCAGAGTTTATTTATTGCTTGATGAATTAAAGTAATATCGCTGAAACCCATCAATATTTTGGGGTGCTTACGGATAAGAGCGTAGTCAATCAAATCCAAAATTCTAATCGAGCCAAACCCCCCTCTCGCACAGATAATCGCATCTATACTGTCATCTGCAAACATTTGGTTTAAACCTTCAGCCCTCTGGTCATCGTCTCCGGATAAATACCCAGTCCTCAACCAGACATTCTCTGCCAGTCTGACTTTGTATCCCAACTTTTCTAAGTTTCTTATTCCTCTTTTTAACCTGATTTGTTTCACCGGACCGGCCACAGATGGTATACCGATGGTATCCCCTTTCTGCAATCTTTTGGGCTTTATCATCTGGTATAGAGAATCGGCAGTCTTTTCCCCATCCGGGTTATCATGGCATAGGAAATCGTACCTGCTCTATCTGCTACCTGCTCAATGCTGATTCTGCCTCTGTTTTGTCCATTGAAGAAAACTACCTCATCCCCCTTTTTTACCTGCGGGACTGAGGTGACATCTAACATTAAAGTATCCATGCACACCCGGCCCACTACCGGCACTTCCTGGCCATGCACCAAGGCTCTTCCCTGATTGGAAAGACGGAAATCGTAGCCGTCGCCGTAACCTATGGGGATTGTGGCAATTACTGAATCCTTCTCGGCCTGATAAGTTCTCATATAGCTGATGGGAGTCCCTCTGGGGACCTGTTTCAGAAAGGAAATTCTGGCCTTTAGACTGGCCGCGGGTTTAACCGGCACTGATTTTGTGTTTTCCGGCGAGGGATATAATCCATAGATGAGAATTCCCACTCTAGCTTGATTGAAATAGGCTTCCGGCAAATCCAAGGTGGCCGAGCTATTGGCAATGGATTTGATGGGTATGTCTATCTTTTCCTGTTGGAGTAATTTTAGAGTCTGCTGGAACCGTTCTAATTCTTCATAGGTATAGGTCTTATCTTGCATAAAGGCCGAAGAAAAATGCGACATTATCCCTTTGACCCTTAACCCGGGCAATTTTACCAACTGCTTTATCAAGTCCACGCTCTGCTGAGGGGTCAAGCCATACCTCCCCATGCCGGTATCGACTTTTACAAAAAGATTGACGGTTTTCTTCTGTCTGGCGGCAATACGGGAGAGATTCCTGGCAAATTTCAGGTCGGTCACAGTCTGCTCCAAATTGTATTTGACAACTAATTCCTCTCTTCCCTCCATTTCCGGATAGACCACTAATATAGGCGCCTTGATTTTGGCCTCTCTGAGTTCGATTCCCTCTTCGATAATGGCTACCCCCAGAGATTGGACCCCGTTTTTCAAGAATATCTTAGAGCACTCCACTGCCCCGTGACCGTAGGCATTGGCTTTGACCATAGCCATCAGCTCTACTTTGGGGCCTAGCCTCTTTTTGATATTCCGGCTGTTGTAGGCTAAGGCTGATTTGCTCACTTCCAGCCAGGCCGGTCTCAATTTCCTGGACCTCGTCATATCTCAATTCTCCGAGTAATTGGCCATTAACGCGAATAGCTCATCCTGAATTTCCCAGACTCTTTGCTTGTTCACTTTGAAATTATTAAACATACTGGAGACTGCATACAATCTGCCGTCCCGGTCAGTGATGTATCCAGATAGGCAAATCGAATTGCCTATCAAGCCGGTTTTGAGCCTCATTTTTTCTTTATCTAATACGCCCTTCATCCGGTTGTTCAAGCTCCTGTCCTGACCCGGAACTGCTAAGGATTCATAAAAACTTTGAAAATAGGGCTGAGTTGAGATAAAGGCCAAAAGCCGGGTGATAGCATAGGGAGACAATAGATTTAAATAAGATAGCCCGGAGCCGTCAAAAATCTGAAACTGGTCTGAAGGAATTCCTGCCATAGCCAAAAATTCTTCTAATACCGTGGCTCCTGCTCTAAAACTCCCCTCTTTCTTAATTTCCTGCCCCAGGGTTTTAAATAAACACTCCGCATACAGATTTTGACTCCTCTTATTAATCACGGCTACGATCTCTGACAGAGGATGCGACTCCCAGCAGAACAATAGCTTCCTGGAATAAGGGTCGGCCTTAACTCTATCATTTTTTACTTCAATCCCTTCCTGCTCCAAAACCTCATTAAAAACAAACAGGCAGTATTCAGCCGGCTGATTAACAGTGACATATTCTTCCATCCAGCTGTTCTGAGTTATGGGAATACTGCCAAAAAAAGTTACTTGATTGGTCTGAGGAAGGCGGTAAAAATCAATGGTGTTATCAGTGGTGCTGGCTGAGGTGGCGGTAAGGTTTTTCCAGCTTATGTACTTGGTCTGGGGCTCGAAGCGAATCTGAACCGGATAGCCGATTTGAGGGGCCGGTTTGAAATAGAGATTGACGCAGTTGTCATTAAAGTTTAGGGCCGAGACTTCAGCCGCATACCAGTAGGACAGGTCATCCCAGGACCATCCTGGGCCCAAGGCGACGGTATCAAAATAGGAGATGTCCGCAGTAATTTTCCCCTTTATGGAATTGATGCCGTAGGCTTTTAAGGAATCAGCCCACTCTTCTAAGACTCTGGTAACCGTCCCTCCGAACCGGTTGGAAATTGTCGGGTCGCCATTGCCTTTAATAATCAAATCTCCTTCTAATTTACCATCTCTTATCTGCCCGGTGTAATAAAACTCGGTTTTGAATCTGAAGTTTCCGCCTAAATAGTGTAATCCTGCTGCTGTGGTGGTCAATTTGACATTGGAGGCCGGCACAAAGAGCCTGCGGCTGTTCTTTTCGTATGAATATTCGCCTGTTTTAAGAGAGTATATTGCCACTCCGCAATTGGCGCTGGCCAGCTCGTTTAAGTTCAAGAGCGAATCTATCTTCTGGGCAACTTCTTGTTGAAATTTTGGTGACGCAGAAACAGCAGGAGAGACCCAAATCAGCACAGCTATAAAACCGGCTATCATCCCCTCACGCTTGGCCATAAAGCCTAAAATATGTTTGTCGCACTCTTTGTCAAGCATAGCTATTCAAACTTGAATTTATACTAAAAATAAAGGGGAGCCTTTCAGACTCCCCTGTCTTATAATCAATCTTTCCTAAATCTTAGCCAGCGCCTCCTCAATCTTCTGCAGGGCCTCCTTTATGTTCTCGACCGAATTGGCATAAGAGAGTCTTAGATATCCTTCTCCGAATTTTCCAAATGATGTGCCGGACAAGACTGCTACTCCGGCCTCATCCATCAGATAGTCAGCCAATTTCTTGCTGGGCCAGCCAATCTTCGTGACATTGGGAAAAGCGTAAAAAGCCCCTTCTGGAAGAAGAGCCTTCAGCCGGGGAATCCGGTTTAGCCCTTCTATCAGGACATCTCTTCTCTTCTTGAATTCTGTGCACATCCGATTGACCTCACTCTGGTCTCCGGTAAGAGCCTCGATACCGGCTATCTGAGCAAAAGTGGCGGTGCAGGAGTTGCTGTTGGTTTGTAAACGGGCAACCGAAGTGGCCAAAGTTTCCTCCATCACCCCATAGCCCAATCTCCAGCCAGTCATGGCGAAAGTCTTGGAAAAGCCGTCCAAGATGATAGTCCTCTCCTGCATTCCCGGAAAGCTGGAAATACTGTAATGTTTGTCGGTATACAAAGTCCGGCTGTAAATTTCGTCTGAGAGGACATATAAATCCGGATATTTCAGCACCATCTCGGCTATGGCTTTTAAGTCATTCTGGGTTAAAACTCCTCCAGTGGGATTATGGGGCGAGTTGAGAATTAGTAGTCTGGTTTTAGGATTAATCAGTTTCTTCAATTCGTCTAAATCCAGGCGAAATTGATTCTCCTCCCTTAGCGGAATGGGTACTGCTTTAGCGCCCAGGAAATTTATCACCGACTCGTAAATCGGAAACCCCGGATTGGGATAGATTACTTCGTCTTCAGTATCGACCAGAGCCAGAATGGCGAAAAACATTATCGGCTTGGCCCCCGGGGTGACTACCACCTGTGCTGATTTAACCTCTATCCCCCTAGTTCGGGAAACTTCTCTGGCAATTACCTCTCTTATCTCCGGTAGACCGGCTGAAGGCCCGTAATGAGTGTAGCCGTGATTCAATGCCCAGCAGGCTTTGTCTATAATATTCTTGGGGGTATCAAAATCCGGCTCCCCGATTTCTAAGTGAATGATTTTCTTGCCGCAGGCTTCTAACTGCTTGGCCCGGGCCAAAACTTCAAAGGCGGTTTCGGTCCCTAAGCGGGACATGCGTGACGCTAATCTCATTTTACACCCTCACTATATATTTTTACTCTACTATTTCTCTTTTTCTGTAGCACTCGAAGAGCTGCCTGCACTATGTTTTTGTCTTTTAATCCGAAGGCCTCCATTAACTCAGCTGGTTTGCCTGACTGGCCGAAGCGGTCCATCACCGCCACGTACTCGATGGGAACCGGATGATTTTGGGCGCTAACATGAGCGACCGCGCTTCCCAAACCTCCGTAAATCTGATGCTCTTCGGCAGTCACAATCGCCCCGGTTTCTCTGGCTGCCTTTATGATTGCGGATTCGTCAATCGGCTTCAATGTGTGGATGTTCAAAACTCTGGCAGAGATTCCCTCTGATTCTAACATTTCCGCTGCTGACAGGGCTTCATACACCATCACCCCGCAGGCGATGATGGTCAAATCTTCGCCATCCCGGTAAAGGTCTGCCTTTCCGAAAACGTAAGGGCGTGACTCATCTGAGATGACCGGCACATTCTCTCTGCCGAATCTTATATAGACCGGTCCCCAGATGTCGGCAATGGCAAGAGTAGCCTTCTTAGCCTCCCAGAAGTCGCAGGGGACAACTAACTTCATGTTGGGCAGAGAGCGCATGATGGCGAATTCTTCCATGGCCTGATGAGTGGCCCCATCCGGGCCCACCGAAATTCCGCCGTGAGCTCCTCCGATTTTGACGTTCAGATTAGAATAACAGATGGTCACCCGAATCATGTCCAGATTCCGGCAGGCGGCAAAGGCACCGTAAGTAGAGAAGAAAGGAATCTTGCCGGTCAAGGATAGCCCGGCCGCCACATTGGTCATATTCTGCTCGGCCACTCCCATATTGAAGAATCTTTTCGGATACTTTTTGGCAAAGAAGTGTACCATGGTCGATTCGCTCAAATCCCCGACTAATACGACCACATTGGGATTCTTTTCCCCTAATTCTTCCAATCCTTTGCCGAACCCTTCTCTGGTCTTTTTCATCTCTTTGGGCTGCATATCTTCTCAATTTTCCTGCAAATATTTATACCATTCTTCGTAAGTCGTGCCTAATTCCAACAGAGCCTTCTCTGCCTGTTCTCTGGAAGGAGGCACCCCGTGCCATCTATAGTCATCATGCATGAAAGAGACCCCTTTTCCCATGAAGGTCCGACACACTATCACGGTCGGTTTCCCCTTGACCGTTTTTGCTTCGTCTAAGGCATTTAAAACTTGCTTCAGGTCATGCCCATCAATTTCAATAGCATGCCATCTGAAGGCCCGGTATTTTTCAGCCAAGGGAGCGATTCCCATGATATTTTCAACCTTGCCGTCAATCTGAATGTCGTTGTAGTCAATCAAGCCCACTAAGTTATCCAGTTTATAGTGACCGGCTGACATGGCCGCCTCCCAGGTAGAGCCTTCCTGTTGTTCTCCATCAGACATGAAGCAGTAGATTCTACGCGGATGTTTGTTTATCCTGGAGCCTAAAGCTGCACCCACCGAGATGGACAGCCCCTGGCCAAGTGAACCGGATGAAACTTCAATTCCGGGCGAGTCCAAACAAGAGGGGTGTCCTTGCAGGTGCCCGTCGAATTTGCGGAACTTCAAAAGTTCTTTCTTGGGGATGAAACCTGTCTCTGCTAAAAGGGAGTAATGCACCGGCGTAACATGCCCGAAAGAGAAGAACCACATATCCCGCTCTGGCCAGCGGGGATTTAAAGGGTCGTAGACCATTTCGTTGAAGAAGCAGGCAGTCAGATAATCTGCGGCTGAAAGCGGACCACCCGTATGTCCGGAGCCAGCTTCAGGGAGCATGGTGATGATGTCTCTTCTGATTCTGAGCGCGACTTCTTCTAACTGCGGAATTCCGTATCTGAACGGGTTCTGGCGGGTCATTAAACTTGTGAATTTTTTAACATTGTCTGTTCAATATAATCTCTAAGGCCTTTACTGTCAAATCTTGCAGCCACATTCAGGCGCTTCCATAACCTGTACAGCGACATGACGGTGCCATGGAAACTGAGAACTTTTCGCTCTAACTGCTTGATAGTCAAATCATTTTCAATCACGTAGTCTGCCTTAAGTAGCCTCTGTGCATCATTCAGCTGTCGGTTCATTCTATCACGAATTTCCTTCTCACTGAGGCCTTGTTTGATCAATCGCTTTAATCTGATTTCTTCAGGTGAAGTTACCAGCACCGTTACGTCCAGGTCTTTCTCCAATCCCCACTCCGAAATCAGCGCCGCATCCACTACCAAGAATTTTCTGTTACTCTCAATTTTTTTTGCCTGTTTAATTCTTCTCTTTAACTCCTTCAGTAATGGCGGATGAACAATCCGATTCAGCTTTCTTTGGTTTTTCCATGTGGCAAACGCCAAGCTCCCTAACTTTTTGCGATTCAGCTTCCCCTTTCGATTCAGTATTTCCTTACCGAAGGCATTGACCAGCTTTTTTAGAACCTGCGGATTCCTCTCCACCACCTGTCTGCCAATCTGGTCGCCTGAGACAATAATTCCGCCTTTTTTCTGCAAGATTCTGGCAACTTCAGTCTTGCCAGAACCAGTGCCACCTGTTAATCCAATCGCTAACATAGAACCATCTCATTCATATTCTAATTCCAGCCAGTTCTTCCCTACTCCCACTTCCACCTTAATCGGCACCTTCAACTCCAGCGAATTCTCCATCTTCTCTTTGACCATCTGCTTCATATAATCCAGTTCACTTCTATGTACTTCAAACACCAGCTCGTCATGCACCTGCAGAATCATTTTAGACTTAGTCTTTTTATCTCTCATCTCCTCCGCAATCTTAATCATCACCATTTTAATCAAATCCGCCGCGGTCCCCTGAATCGGAGTATTCAGGGCAATCCGTTCGGCAAACTCCCGCACCTGCTTGTTAGGTGAATTAATTTCAGGTATATATCTCCTCCTCCCCAGTAAAGTGGTAACAAAGCCCTCTCTCCTGGCTTTTTCAATACAGTTATCAATGTATTCCGCTACCTTAGGATACTTTTTGAAATAAATCGTGATAAACATATCCGCCTCTTCCACCGTCATTTCCGTTTGCTGAGAGAGCCCGTAGGCCGAAACTCCGTATATCACTGCAAAGTTGGCAATCTTGGCCTGCCTTCTCTGTTCTGGAGTAACGTTTTCAGGATTAACACCGAAAACTTCAGCCGCAGTCCGGGTGTGAATGTCCTCTCCCTGTAAAAATGAAGCGGTCAGGGTCGGGTCCTCTGAAAAATGAGCTAAAATTCTCAGCTCAATCTGTGAATAATCTGCAGAGAGCAGGACAAAATCTTTCCCTCCGGCTACGAATGCCTTCCTGATTTGTCTGCCAACCTCGGTTCTGACCGGAATATTCTGCAAATTAGGGTCAGAGGAAGATAGTCTGCCTGTGGCCGCCACTGTTTGATTAAAGGAAGTGTGAATTCTGCCAGTCTTTTTATTAATCAATTCAGGCAAGGCATCCGCATAAGTCGATTTCAGCTTGGAGAGTTGGCGATATTCTAAAAGCGCCTTGGGCAAGGGATGTACCTTGGCCAATTCTTCTAAAACCTGCACGTCTGTGGACTGATGAGTCTTCTTCTGGGTCCGGCGGATTGGCTTGAGCTTTAAGTCTTCGAACAACACTCTGGCTAATTGAGACGGGGAATTTAAATTAAATTCTTTGCCGGCGAGGGAGAAAATCTCCTCCGTATATTTCCGAATCTCCCTTTCAAGATTATTTGACACCTCTTTCAACATCTTCAAATCAATCGCCACTCCGGTTAACTCCATCTCTGCTAAAACCCGCACCAGGGGAAGCTCCACCTCGTAAAAAAGCGGCAGTAAATCCAGTTTCTCCAGTTCCGGATAAAGCACGTTCTTCAGGCGCAAGGTGTAGTCTGCATCTTCGCAGGAATACTCCGTGGCTTTTTCGATTGTGACTTCGGCGAAAGAAATCTCCTTTTTACCCGAACCGATTAAATCTTCAATCGGAATCATCTTATGGTCTAAATACTTCAGAGCTAAAGCGTCCAAATTGTGCTGGCGAATGGAAGGGTTCAGTAAATACGAGGCAATCATCGGGTCAAAATCTATGCCTTGGATTTCGATTCCTTCCTGATAGAAGACCTCCCAATCGTATTTTATGTTCTGGCCGACTTTCTTTATTTTCCCATCTTCCAGCACCGGTCTTAGCAATTTCAATGCTTTGGACTTGTCTAAGTTTTTTCCTGCTCGATGAGAAACCGGAAGATAATAGGCCCTCTCTTCCTCCATGGCGATTGATATACCGACCAGCTCTGTGCCAATGGCAGAAATTGTCGAGGTCTCCGTGTCAATGGCCAACTCCCTTTTCTTTTCAATCTCTGTCATTAACTTCTCCACATCCGACATATCCGTCAGCGCTCGGTAATCTGCCTTAGACCTCTTTTCCTGTTTCGAGACTTGCTCCAAAAGCGAATTAAGCTCTAATTCTTTGAACAGCTCTTTTAACCTGGGAGTGTATTCTTCCTGCCACCGATACTTATCTAAATCTAAGTCTACCGGCACGGTGGTATCGATGGTGGCTAATTTTCTGGACAGACGGGCCTGGTCCGCATGGAACTCGATATTTTCTTTCAGCTTTTTTTTCGCAATTTTTCCCGGGTTGGCCAGCAATTCTTCCAGCGAGCTAAACTCCTTCATCAGCTGTATTGCGGTTTTTTCCCCTATACCCGGAACTCCAGGTATGTTGTCCGACTGGTCCCCCATCAGAGCCAGAAGGTCTGTAACTTTTTCCGGCGGCACACCGAATTTTTCCTCTACCTTTTTGGAGTTTATCCACTCCATCTCCTGGCCGGCCCGGTGAGGATTCAAAACTAATATCTTATCATCCACCAACTGGAGAAAATCCTTGTCGCCGGTTACTAAGACCGCTTCAATCCCCTGCCTGGCAGCCTGAACCGCAAGAGTCCCCATCAGGTCATCCGCCTCAAAACCCTCTTTTTCCAGCACCGGCAGATTCATCGCCTGCACTAACTCATTGATATAGGGAAGCTGCTCCACCATATCGTCCGGCATTTTGCTGCGGGTGGATTTATACTCGGAATAAAGCTCATGCCGGAACGTGGGGGCTTTGGTGTCAAAGACCACGGCCACATAATCCGGCTTGAACTCTTTTAAAATCTTTAAGAGCGACTGGGCAAATCCGTAGACCGCGCTGGTGTTGACTCCTCTGGAGTTTATCAGGGGATTGCGGATAAAGGCAAAATAAGAACGGTAGGCTAAGGCCGAGCCGTCAATCAGGAAGAATTTTGAGACCGAAGACATTAAACCAAAATAAGTCCGGCTTATGTCTCAGTCAATTTGAAATGGCTTAAGGGCAGTACTGGGGAGCCTGGCCCGATTTGAATATATAGTTGACCAGAAAAATTATGTCGCTTAAGGTGATGCCGCCGCTGCAATTGGCGTCCCCCAAAACCTTGCAGCAGGGCAGGGGACCCTGTTTGAAGATATAGTTTACCAGAAAGATTACGTCGGAAAGCGTGATTCCCCCGTTGCAGGCGGCGTCTCCCGGCGGGCTGGTATGAACACAGACATTACAAGTGGCTTTCTTCCAGATGGGGACGTACCCCACTGCATTCGAGGTTACCAGTTGCAGACTATTGCCCCCGGAGGTAACCGTATCAATAGTCAGGGTAGTGGAATCAGAGAGGTGAATCCAGAGCCGGGCCAATACATAAGTGCCGTTTTGCGGCCCGGTGCTATCGAAATTGACTGCTCCCAGCTTCAGGGATCCATCTAATTCCACGCTATCTACGGTAACCGACAAAAATGCCCCGCTGCCATTGAATACCGAATTAGCAAACACCAGGCTGACCGTTGTGTCAAACCTGGCCAAAGTGTCATTAGTGTTGGTCCTGCTGATGTAGAGAGGCAAGTCAACTCCGGCAATATCATTACCGACGCCCTGATTGTCGGTCTTTAAATATACCGTATAGGCCACCCATCCCCCGCTGTCGTGGACTGCCTTGGTACCGCAATCTATCCAGATGGTATCCGGCTGGCCCGGGTCATTGGGGTCCTGGGCTGACGATGAAGACACTAGCCTCAATGAAATGACCGACAAAAGGAGAATTATTTTAGAGAGACTAAGCCTATTTAATCTATTTCTTATACAGCCTGTGCTTTTCAATGTACTTCTCCACCCTTTCCGGCACCCAGAATGAAATCTTCTCTCCTCGCCTGACTTTCTCTCTTATCCGGGAGGAGGAGACCTCCAAGAGGGGCGCCTTTATTACTACGGCTCGGCGAATCCAAATCTTGGCTCGGTTAAGTTCTGCATTCGGCCTTTCGAGTAAAACGACTCTGGCTAACCTGAAAACTGCCTGCGGCTCTTTCCACCCGGATAAAAACCTCAAATTGTCCGAACCTAAGACCAAATATAGCGTTGTTTGCGGCCATTGCAAGCTGATTTCTCTTAATGTATCGACCGTATAGGAGATTCCCTTGCGCCTTAACTCCAGGTCTGAGACTCTGAACTCGGGGTTATTGAGTACGGCCAACTTCAGCATTCGCAGGCGGTGTTCTGGGCTGGAAATTCGGTCTGCCCTCTTGTGCGGCGGGACGTAACAGGGGATAAACCAGACCTGGTCTAATTTTAATTGCTCCAATGCCTCCTGGGCAATTATCAGATGGGCGATATGGGGAGGGTCAAATGTCCCCCCTAAGATGCCTATTCTCTTACGCCGCATTTAGTTTTGCTGAGGCTGTTTTCCCTTCAATTCTTCAATCCATCTGCGGGATTTTCGCGAAAACTGGCTGTCAGCATAATTCTCGACTACCTTCTGGTATTCGGCTAAGGCTTCCCCTTCTTGGTTGGCTAAGCGGTAAGATTCGGCTATTAAAAACTGAGCCTGGGCTGCCCATTTGCTCTGGGGGTATTTTTCCAAGACTTCTTGAAAGTAAGTCCTGGCTGCCTGGAAATATTTCAGCCGCAAGTAGGTTTTCCCGTTTTTGAAGGCTTTCTCCGCCAGTTTATCCCGGCAAGCCCGGATATATTTTTCCACCTCAGGCAGCAAAGGTGAAGCTGGATAAATCTCTGAGAAATCTTCAAGATGCTCCAAAGCCTGATGGGTGTAGGTCTGGTCTAACTCCGCCTTAGGCGATTGTTTGTAATCGCTTAGGCCCAGCATAAACAGGGCGTCGTCGGCGAATTCGCTGGTGGGAAAACTGTTCAGGAGCTTGCGGAACTCTCCGGCTGCGGTGGGATAATCCTGTTGATTGAAATAGGAAACAGCCAAGAAATATTGGGCCGTGTCGATCATGGGTGCCCCTGGACAGTTGAAAAACAAAAGCTTGAATTCCCCGACCGCGTCCCGATATTTCCTCTTTTCAAATTTCTGGCGGGCTGATTCATACTGTTCCCGGCAGGGCAAAGCTTGCCTCGTGGCAGATTTTGTGCCGCAGCCTGAAATTCCCAGCAGGCAGAGCGACCAGAGCGTCAGGCTATATGTCAGCCAGCGAGATCTGTTCATAGCGCGCCTTTAAGAAGTTATAGTTGTTGACAAAGCGCTGATAGAATAGCCTGGGCAGCTCTTTTCCGGATTTCAGCCTGAACCGTAGAGACTCTTCTCCCTGGTTATAGGCGATTATAGCTTTTTTCACGTCTCTGAATTTGAGAATGAGCTCGAACAGATAGAGACTCCCCACGCGGAGATTGAACTCCGGGTCGAAGAGGGGCCTCTCACCTTTCCAGCCTAACTTATTCCTGGTGGCTACGTCCTGGCCCACATAGGGTCTGACCTGCATCAGTCCCTGGGCTCCATAGGGAGAAACCTGCCCCTGTCTGAAGGAGCTTTCGGTCTTTATCAGAGCCAGGAGCAGAAGTGGGGGGTAGCCATATTTCTCGCTCTCGGAATAGACCACCAAGGTGAGTCTGCCCACTTCCTCCTGATTAAAGCCGACCTGGAACTCTTCGATGATTTTAAAGATTTTCAGCTTCTCTTCTAATTCCGATATTCTTTTTAATTGCTCTTGAATCACTAAGTCTTTTTCATGCCGCTGGTTCAAAATATAAATCATAAAGGCGGTCTGTCCTAAATAAATAACCAGAAGAATCATGGAAAGGGGCTTGGATAGAATCAGGCCGGCATTTTTGACAAAGCGCACACCCAGAGTCATGCTACCTCCTCCGGTTCAAAAATGAATGATTTCTGATTCATGCTTAGCTGTTACTATTTATTATCTTAATGGTCCTTTGACTGGGTTAAATCTATCAACTCCACTTTTGGGGGTAAGTGAAACTCGAAAAGACTTGGTCTTAGCTGGGGATTAATCTCAATCCGGGTAAACCAGAATATGGTTTGGTTCCCCTGTAAATCATTAGTCTCCATTTTTCTGATTAAATGAGTTTTACCATCCACCCACAGAATTAGTTTCTCAAAATCTCTCCCTTTTTCTTGGGGTGTTAATTCGACCTTGTGGCAATCCACATTCTGAATAGCCTCTTTTCCAGCATAGGCGGAATTGTATCTGCTCTGCATATCGCTCAGGAAACTTAAGAAATTAAACTTTTCTTGACTTTGAAGATTTTGCTTAACCACCTGCTGCGCCTCTTTGTTGTATGTCCAGACTACTGCTCCGCCAGAGACTATGGTCTCTTCCTCCGAATCCAGTCGGAATCTATCCGGGTGTTTTAAGTATATCGTCCCTTTCACTATATTCGGCTCTTTGAACACCTCCGATTTAGTCTCTCTCTTAAAATTCATTTGCAGGTCATCTAACTCCAAGTAAACTTTTTTAACCTGTTTGACCAGCTCCTCAACTTGAATTGTTTCGGCAGTAACTATAGGCAACTGGTTCAAGCCCAGCCACAGTATTAGAATCAGAAATCTTAAACTCGTTCTCAGCATGATAAATTTTAATTTTCGGAGGGGAACTTCTCCGGTAACTGAGTCAG
The DNA here is from genome assembly GCA_964399055.1 of uncultured Ignavibacteria bacterium. GTDB lineage: Bacteria > Zixibacteria > MSB-5A5 > DSPP01 > RBG-1 > CAYNPJ01. The sequence continues at coordinate 826,909 of CAYNPJ010000001.1, read as the reverse complement.
GTCTACTAAGACCTGGCGGGCTTTGCTCCCGTCGTAAGGGCCTACTACTCCTTTGGATTCCAACATGTCTATCAGGCGGGCCGCCCTCTGGTAACCGATGCCTAATCTCCTTTGTAAGAGTGATACAGAGCCCTGCTTGTGCCGGACAACTAATTCAGCCGCCTCTTTTAGAAGTTCGTCGTCAAATTCCTTGTCCAGGCCCCGCTCAATGGTCTCTTCACCGGAAAAGATCTCAATCGGCTGGGGGAGATAATTCTGCTCTTTGAGGGAGTTGACTATCTTCTCGGTCTCCGAGCCGGTGATTAAAGCCCCATGAATCCGGGCCGGCTCCGGCAAACCGGCCTGGAGAAAAAGCATGTCTCCCATTCCTAATAATTTCTCTGCCCCATTGGCATCCAAGATGGTGCGGGAGTCGATTTTGGAGGCTACCTGAAAGGCTATGCGGGTGGAGAAATTGGCTTTGATTAGACCGGTAATCACGTCGACTGAGGGGCGTTGGGTGGCTAAGATTAAGTGAATTCCCACAGCCCTGGCCATCTGGGCTAATCTGGTAATCAGCACTTCGCTCTTGGTAGAGCCGGACATCATCAGGTCAGCCAATTCATCGATTAAAATGATTAAATAGGGTAATTTCTCCTTCTTGTTTCTGGCATTGAAATCGTCTATGTTGCGGACCGAGGCTTTGGCCAACTTCTTGTATCTATTCTCCATCTCGATGACCGCATCCTGCAGAATTCTCTCGGCCACTTTGTGGCTGACCACCACCGGTTTCTCTAAGTGGGGAATGCCGGTGTAAATCGACAGTTCCAACATCTTGGGGTCAATCATCACAAAGCGCACCTCTTCCGGGTGAAGTTTATAGAGCAGACTGGTGATAAGGCAGTTCATGCAGACCGATTTGCCGGAGCCGGTTGCCCCGGCTATTAAGAGATGGGGCATCTTAGCTAAATCAACCACATAGGGCTGTCCGGAAATATCCTTTCCCAAGGCTAAGGGGAGCCGGTAATTATTCTCCCGGAACTGGGCTGAAGTAATGATTTCCTTCAGGTAGACCGTCTCCGGGTGCCGGTTGGGAATCTCTACTCCGATGGCCGCTTTTCCAGGGATGGGAGCCACTATCCGGATTCTCTTAGCCTGCATGGCTAAGGCCAAGTCGTCGGCCAAGGAGACCACTTGATTCACTTTTACGCCGGAGGCCGGCTTGAATTCAAAGCGGGTGATGATTGGGCCAGGAAATTTCTCGATTTCTCCTTCAATGCCAATCCCGAAAGTGGCCAAAGTCTCGCGCAGAGCCCGGCTGGTCTGGTTCAGTTCTTCAATGGTGATTCTGGGTTTATCCACCGGCGGGTCGTCTAAAAGAGAGAGGGCTGGATACTCATAGCCGTCTTCTTCTCTCTTGGTGTATTGGAGTTTGGTCTTGCTTGAGAGCTTAGTCTGAGATTCCTCCGTAACTGCGGTGGCGGTGTCGAAATCTTCTTCGGCCAGACTCTCCGTTTGAGTTAAGTTCTCTCTTTCCAATTTTTTCAATCGCTCGGTCAGCCTCTCCGGCTTTAAAGTGCGGGGGTGAATCAGGACCTCTTCTTTTTTGCGCTGGAAGAGTCTCTTCATCCAGGGCCATTCTTTTATTCTCTGGAACATGACTGCAATTGAAGGGATGTTTTTCAGCTTCTTAAGACTGGCCAGGCGCAGGGGGGTCACGGCCAACATGAGCATTAAGAGTATCGTAATGGTCAGAACGTAAGCACCGGTCAAGCCGGTCAGTTTATATAGAATTTCTGCAAGTAAATAGCCAAAATAACCGGATATAGCCGGGTCGTAGAGAAAATAACCCTCTTCATGATGGATTGAGGAAATCGTCAAAATCGAACCTAAGACAAAGAAAACCCAGAAGGCATAGATTAGTGTCTTTCGAATTTGTTCAAATTTAAACTCAAATATCTGCCTTACACCAAATATCATCCCGAGAATCGGGAGGACCAAGACGCAATAGCCTAATAAATAGTAGAGTGTGCTGGATAAGAGCGCTCCCAGAAGTCCTCCCTGATTGTGAACGGCTAAAGTTAAGCCTTCCCAGAATCCTCCCCAAGTCTGCAGTTCTGAAAGCCGGGTCAAATCAGTGGGGCTATAAGTCACTAAAGAGATGAAAGTCAAAAAAGAGAAGGCAATTAAAAGCACCCCCACCATCTCCTTTTTGGTCTCGACCGAAATCTTGCTTAAGATGGATACTTTCATCTGGCTATCTAATTTATCGGACAACTCAATCGGAGTCAACAACTAAACTTGACGACTTGATAGAAGTGACAGATTCTGCCAGTATTTTAACGATTTCTCTTGACTATTTCTGTTGGGGGGGGGTATCTTTTAAGCGGCTGGCCAGCTAAGCGAAACTTGAATTTAAACCAATAACCTTTAACTTTATGGGGAGGTGAAAACCGATGAATAATAGACTCCTTGCACTCTCGCTAACTACAATGGTATTTGTCTTCTGCGTCTGTCTTTTAATATATTCTGTTGCGTACGCCGCTCCGGGCTACAATTACAAATGCCACACGCAAGGTCATTCTCGCACGGTATGTGAAGATATTGATGGAACACCATGTAGTCCAGGAGATTATCTGTGTCAATGCCACGATGAGTTTTATTGGACTTGTGAAAATGGATATACACGAGGCAATACTCCTTGTACGGGGTGCTCGGCTGACGCAGATATATAAAGTTAATCTGGGTTTGAGTTCCGGGGAGAGTTACAAAACTCTCCCCGCGATTAAAATTGAAGTGTTGAAAAAATTAACATTATTCGTAATCTCCGCGTTGCTTTCGTGCGCTACCTCCTCACATATCCACCGCCAGTTATCACAGCTTCCCCCCGATAAGCGACACAGCTATCTTGTGCTGAAGTATTCCCTCGAGGCGGTTGGCGATAGGGATGAAGTTGGGAAATTTGATTTAATTCCCTCCTCCGATTCTCTGGCCTTGAAAGAGTTTGAACGAGAGTTCTGGAGGAAAAGAGACCCTAACCCTTTTACCCCTGAAAATGAGAAAAAACTCGAATTCGACAAGAGACTTGAATACGTCGTGCATAATTTTTATGTCAATAATTATTTCAGACCTTGGGATGAACGAGGGGATGTATACCTTAGATTTGGTGAACCAACTGAGAGAAAAATTGAAGCGGACAGGGAAGCATGGACCTATATTCATCTCAATATGTTTGGACATCCTCTTACCTTTGCTTTTGGTTACGATTTCGTTAGAGGTTACGTTTCTGTTCCAGTTCCTTCTACCGTAGGTGAAAGAGAACCACACCTAAAGACCACAGAGATTCAACAACATATGATAACCTGGGTGAGTCAGGTCGAGCACAAGCCCATGCAGTTTTTCTACGACTATGGCAAAGAAGAACTAAAATACGCCTTCGGTTTAACCCCCTTTCTGATGAGAGACACTCCGAATATCTATGACATCTACTTAACCATCAACGCCCCAGCCAAGAAACTTGTAACTCCTTCTTTGGATTCGATTCACTATGTCTGGAAAGTCTTAGTTCAAGATGAGAATTATGAGAGACTCTTTACAGATTCATCTGAAGGGATAAGTTATCTTGGTTCAGTAACCGAGTTAGATAAGCTGATAGCTTTGGACCAGAAAGAGTTGAGATTAAAAGCCGGAACTTACATCCTCACTTCGGAGTTAGTCAACTCCACCGGCAATAAAGGGGGTATGCTGCAGACCCAGTTAACCTTACCTCCTTATACCTTCCCCAAGGAGATAGAGTTAAGCAAGGTCATCTTAGCCAAGGAGATAAGGCCGGCTGATTCCACTGATTTTAAGTTTGTGCGCAATGGTCTGGTGATTAAGCCGTGGGTAAGTTCTATTTTTAATTTTGATGAGCCATTCTGGATGTATTTTGAGATTTACAATATGCCGCAGGATAGGGAGGGTAAATCTCATTTTACGGTGAAATATTATTTACAGGATTTGCTCACCGACAAGAAGTATCTGTTAGCCGAAAAGTCTCTGTGGGAGGCTCAGCGAGATTTTGCCATGGTTCAGTCTTTTAGTGATTCACTATTTCACGAGGCTAAGGTTTCCCTGAAGACCGGCAAGGACTATGTGATTCTCGCCGAGATTAAAGATGAGGTGATGGGAAAGAGGGTGCAGTCGTTAAGCGCAATGTTTAAGTTTAAGAAAAGTCCTTGAGTCATTCTCTCCAAAAGAAAAATCATGTACTCCTTCCAAAATTAAAAGGCAGGTCTTTTCTTTAAAACCTGCCTTTTCACCTCAAAACTTTACTTCTTCTACTTCACTGCATTGCGGAGTGCCTTGCCGGCCCGGAATTTGGGCACCTTGGAGGCGGCAATTCTGATTTCGGCTCCGGTTCTGGGGTTTCTCCCCATCCGGGCTCTCCTCTTGCCGACCGAGAAGGTTCCAAAACCGACGAAGCTGACCCTCTTGCCTTTCTTCAAGGCGCCGGTGACGCCGTCAAAGAAAGCACCCAGAGCGGTGCTGGCTTTGGTCTTGGGGATTCCGGCCTCTTTGGCCATCCTCTGAATCAACTCCTCTCTAGTCATTACCTGTGTTCACCCCCTTCGGCTGTGTTTAAGGGTTAATGACCTAGTTGACATACCCCAAAATATGCCCGGAGGCCTTGTCCTGTCAAGTGTTTTCTTGGGTCCGGCCAATATTTTTTCAGTGAAAGGCGTGATTTTAGCTCTTTCCGTCGAAATTTGTCAGATTAATAGAAGGGAGTCCCCAGTCCGGCTCCCCCTTTTTCCAGTTTTATCTCCGGCAGAGCCTTGATGTTGATTCTGAAGTAGAAACCCTCTCTGAATCCCGAGGGAATCCAGGTTATTCGCCCCTCCCAGCAGTGCAAGTCACGGTAGATTTCCATGGTCTGGTCAGCCATCTCCTGGTTGAAAATATCGTAGCGGGCCGAATAGCTGATTTTCCAGTTCTTAGTGGCCCAGAAATCAGTGGAAAAATTGACCCAATGGCTCTTGGCAATATTTCCTATTTGCTTATTCTCGCTGTAGCGGTGGGAGAGGCTGAATTTTAAGTCCTCGCGAGGAGTTGCGTTGCCTTCAGCTGCGACCGTGTCTGCCTTGCGAGCGCTCTTGAACTGGTAGTTAAAGTTGGTGGTGACGGAAAAACTCTGCAGGCGGGGATTAAACAGATTCAAATCAGCGCCGCTGGGGTCATAGAAATCGTGGGTGGCATCGAATTGCAAATCCAGATTAGGGACTGCCCGGCTGCGGAACACAGTCTGCAAAGGGGCTAACTTGCGAATAGCTGCTAAGAAATTATAGCCGGAATTAAAATTTAGGGTGAACAAGTTTAATTTCTTCTCTTTTTTAGTTTTTACTGTGACCGCATTTCCGGCTGAGAAGGCCATTGATTGGACTTTCGAGGATGGGGGGCCCACGCCGGTGAATCTCCTTAAATCCTGATGTTTGTCAAACCTGGGCTGGTAATTGAAGGATACAGCCGGAGTGAAAGTGTGGCGGAGGCCTTGTAATCCGAAGGCGGTAACCGGAAAAGTGCCGTACAGATTCGTGGATGCGCCCAGGCCAAAATTAACTGAGCCGGAGCGGGCCGGGTTCTCGGTCAAAACTGCGGCATTCTGGCTGACATTGGTCTTGAAGATGTAGTACCAGCTCTCTCTAAAATTGACTCTCTGCTGCCAGTTTAAAAACCCGAACAGCTTGGGATTAAAGCTCAGGCTGGCGCTGTGGTCGGCGGTCACAAACTTTTTGGTGCTGTCCACATCGGCAAACGTGTCTGCGGCAATGTTGACGAAGTTTCTCCAGTTGGTGTTGAAGGTATAGTAAATACTGTTGTACCAACGCGTCTCGGTCTTATCCTGCTTGGCCTGGGGCGGGAACAGAGGAGCGGTGGATTTATTGAAACTCAAACCGGGCAGATTTAAGGTCTTGATATCGCTGTCCAGATAATGTTCCTGGGCAAAAGCGATATTACCTCCGGCCTGGCTCCACCTCTTGCTTACATTCAGCTGTGAGCGCAGGACTCTATTTCTTCTTTCAACCGGATTGAGATTAAAATCCCGGTAATAGCTGTTGTCGCTTAAGAAAGTTCCGCTTCCGGCTAATTTCAGTGTTGGTGAAATATCCTGGGAGTGATTGAAATTTAAATCCCAGCGGTATTCCCTTCTCTGGGTGTAGGAGGGGAATTCCCACTGGCTGTCGCGTTTGAAAGAGCCCCAGACCTGGCCGGAGAGTAGATTCCAGATGGCATAGCGGTAGAGCCCTTTAATCACAATTCCTTCTTTCTCGTAGACGTCCAAGGCAGTCTCCAAATCCATGTAATCTGAGACCGCCCAGTAATATCCCAGATTTCTAATGAAGCGGTTGACCCCGGTGAAGTTGCCCACATCGAAAGTGAGGAAACCTGAATGTCTGCCCGGCTTGATAGGAAAGACGTAAAAAGGCAGGCCGGCTATGGGGATGTCGGCGATGTATAAAACCACCGGCTTGGCTATCACCTTATCTTCGGTGATTAACTTCATCTTGCTGGAAGAGAAGTGATAATGCGGCTCTTGTATATCGCAGGTGGTAAACTCTCCCTTGTGGGCTAAGAATTCATCTTCGCCGATTTTATAGAAACTCTTGCCGTAGTAAAATCCTTTTTCAAACTTGGTCTTGCCGGTAATGATTTTTCCTTGCCGGGTCTGCAGATGATAAATCATCTTCTGCCCGTAAATGTCTTCCTGCCCGTCATTGAGAACCGGCGTGTTAACCAAAAGAGTCTCCTCATCTATAACCTGTTTTTCCCCCTCTGCAGTCAGGATTTCGTCTTTTAAATCATATCCTATCCTTGCCGAATTAAGGGAGAGATTACCCAATTTCAGGGTGGAACCGCTGGTCAGCGCAATTAAATTCTCGTTCACGTTATAATCGATGCTGGCTGCCGAATAATAGACCGTGTCCTCTCTGGCCAGAGTTTCTCCTTTTCTCTCTTCCGGAATGAAGAAGTATCTCCCCTGCGCTCCCCCCTTGACTAAGACCCGCTCCACCCGGCTGGAGTCGATGTAAATCTGAATCGTGTCCCCGGAGGTCTCATTCTTGGTTAAATCTAAAGTGTCGGCGCTGGAAGGAAGGTACAAACTGGTAGCCTGATTGATGGCTTTTACTTCCCGGACTTTTTCATCCTGCAGGTAGAAGAGAACCTTCTGGCTGGTCAGGAAGGATTCATTGAATCTGGCGGAAAGTGAGTCATATAATTTCTGAGAGGCTTTGGCCCGGCCCGAGACTTCGATTCGCTGCAGGCGGTTTTCCGCCAGAAATAACTGCATGGAATCCCCTGTCACTTCGTCCTGGTCTTGCCTGGCCTGAGGCGAGCCGGAGAGGATGATTACATTCTCTTGGTTGTACCAGGTGGCTTTCTGGCAGGTCGCAGTCAGCCGGTTTTTCCGGATTTTTACGCTGTCTGTGGCAATGCCAATCTCCTCATTCTTGCTGTACTCTAATTTTTTGGCGGTGACAATCAAACTGGAATCCCCTTTTTCCGGATTGACTGTTAATTTAGGGCTTTCAGTGAAGACCGCATATTTTTTCTCTTTATCATACTCTCCCTTATTGCCCGTTATTTCAACTTTATCTTTTCGCTCAAACAGTCTTACTGAACCAGTAGCCACCGTTTTGCCAGTCTTTTGATAATAGACCACCCGTTGGGCATTCAAAGTCCGGGTTGAATCCTGAACCTCAACTCCTCCGGTCAAGACCACCTGCCCGGCTGATTTATACCAGACCGCCTGCTGGCTTTTGAGAATCAGGTCTCCGTGCTCGAACCAGACATTGCCAAATAGATTGGTGATGATATTTTCTTCGTCTAAGTTGGTCTGTAACTCGTCTGCATGTTTGAGAATTAGAGGGGGAGATTTTTCTGCGGGCAAACATATTCCCGAAATCAGCAGACTTAAAACTACCGCCACCCCGGAAAAGAAGAAAAGCTTCTTCATATCTTAAGTTTATACTCTTAAGATAGCAAGAGGGATTGGCTTTTGGCAAGCTGGACGAATTAGAGCGGATGAGAATTAAGAGAAGCGAATAAGATTACTTCAAAAAGGTCATCTTCCTGCTCTGCACAAAATCCCCGGCCTGAAGTCGGTAGAAATAGACACCGGTGGAGACTTTTTCCCCTTTGTCATTCGTCCCGTCCCAATTGATGCTGTAGAATCCAGGCGCCTGGTCTTCTTCAACCATGCTTTTTACCTGCTGACCCAGAACATTGTAAACTTTGAGAGTGACCGTTGCAGTTGCTGACCCAGAATCCTTCACTTCATACTTGATGGTCGTGCTGGCATTGAAAGGATTGGGATAATTTTGAGCCAGACGAAATTCCTGTGGCAGAACTACAGTCGGCTTGTCCCAGCCTTTGACCTTCTTCCAGTAATCCACAGCCGCAGCCAGATTGAGAACACCGCTACCGTAAGTATTATCTTTGCCGGCTGGTCCCTGGTCAGAAGCGGTCTTGGATAAGACCTCCTTGATTTGCTGTACTGCAATCTCCGGGTCTAACTGTCTTAGGATTAATACCGCCGCCGAGACCATCGGCGCCGCCATGGAGGTGCCGCTCATTATCCTATACTGGCTGTTGGGATAAGTGGAGTAGATTTCCACGCCCGGAGCCGAGATTTCGGGCTTGGCCTGGGTGGTATCGCAGCGGGAAGGTCCCCGGCTGGAAAAAGGTGCGGCTTCAAAACCGGTCTCGGTAATAGCAACTGCTCCCACGGCAAAGCTGTTGTAAGGCGAAGAGGAGCGGTCCGCTGGCAGACGCAGAGTATAAGGCTCCGGTCCCTCGTTACCGGCGGCAAAGACCATGGCTATGCCGGCGGCTTCGACGTTATCAATGGCCTGCCAGAAAATCTCTTCGCAGTCCGGATAGACATTCTTGGGGAATCCCCAGGAATTGTTAATCACGTCCGGTACGTCATCAAAAGTATTAGGGTCTCCATCCGGATTCATAGCCCATTGAAACGCATCTAAGATATTGCTGACGGTGAAGTCTTTAGTTGTGCCCCGGTCAATCACTGCGGCTGCTATCCACTGTGCCTCCGGCGCGATGCCGATGGTGTCGTCTAAGGTTCTGGCGCAAATGACTCCGGCCACATGCGTGCCGTGTCCCCGGTCATCAGTGGGAAAGGCGGCCCCAAAGGGGTCCAGCCAGCTGGCGGCCAGAGCCGAATAAGCCCCTTTCCAGTTCTGAAATAAGGCCGGATGAGCGCCGTCCACACCGGTATCTAAGATGCAGACCAGTCTCTTTTTGCCGGTCAGTCCCTGCTTCCAGACTTCTCTGGCTCCGACGGCATTCAGCACGGCGTCGGCTTCCGCACCTGATGAGGTGGCCAATTTCTCTTCTACCGGAGCGACCAATTCCAGAGGATAGTCCGGATAGATCATCTCCACGGCCGGGTCATCTTTTAATTCCTCAATGGTTTCTCTGTTCGCTCTGAGGGAGACTACATTGGCCACCCAGAAACTCTTTATCTCTTTAACTTTTCCCTCTCTCTTCCAGCTGTTCAATTTAGTCAGCAGGTCAGCTTGTTCTGAGCCGGCGGTCATTTTTAGTGTCTCCAGGACCGAGCGGTAGAGAGTCTTTCTTTCAAACAGTCCTCTATTGAATCTGAGAATGTCAAAATCCGCCTGTTTTTTCAGAAAAACCAGTACTGAAATTTCCTTGCCGGCGGTCAGATTCGGAAGCTGGTCAGCCAAATCAGAAGAGAGCTGTCCGCTCGTGGTGAGCCCAGCCGAACCGCCTACCGCGTTTTTTAAATGAAACAGCGCCCAGTAGAATACCACCATCAGAAGGAGTATCAGATATATTTTCTTGGTTTTGTTCATTGTAATTGGTTAAATGGAGATGCTGGCTACAAGCTTCCAGGTCTGTTTCTGGGAGTTGAAAGTCGGCACTATGACAAATGAGTTACTCCGGAGCCTGGCTCCCCAGAATCCGATAGTGTTGCAGAGTATGTCCCGGAAGCTTACTCCCTCTTTATCATCTAATTCCTTTAAAACACCTCCTAAGTTTAAAAGCCAGAAAAGCCTTGGCGAAGAGAAGCTTCTCTGGTTGAGCTCCTGTAACAGGTAGGGGAAGAATATGTGCTGGAACTTATCCGGCCAGGTCTTGAGGACTCCCCAGTCAGGCTCCATTCGGTACCACCGGTCAATCTTCGCATCAACCAGCTTAAGGGCACAGGCTTCCTCCGCAGTTAACATTAAGAATAAAAACAGGCTGACCGCCCCTGTCAACAGAAAAATTGCACACTTAAATGTTCTGGATTTTAACAACCGGCTTCTTCTATGGTACTGGCGACTGGTCATCTTTCCCTCGCTTGCACAGATACAAGAGAGCAAGCCCTATGCCCCGGTCAAACTTCTTACAATGCCGTAATTTGCTATTCAGTAATAAGTTATGGCTGTGCAACTCCTGAACAACCGATTCACCTGCAAAGCCCCCCTCTAATCTCTGCAAGCACTTACAAGATAGCCCTATCTTCAGAAGTTATTAACTGGATTAGCGAACTCGCAAGTGGATAATCTGGGGTAGTGACAGATTCTGTCACAACAAATTAACCGGCTTGGATTTGAAAATCCTTTTGGTATCTTATTTTTGATGAGTAACTCAGAACCTCCCCTGCCTGAAGAGTACCAGAATTCATTCCTCCTGCTCTGGGATGGAGAATGTGACTTCTGCAGAAAAAGTGTTGAGTGGCTGGATAGAAAGTCCAAAGGCAAGTTTATTCCTCTCCCCTATCAACAGCAGAAGGACTGGCTCTCCCTGGAAATCTATGCTGACTGCCGGAACCAGTTTTACTTAAGAACGCCTTCCGGAGACTATTTGGGCGGCGGAGAGGCAGTGATTAAGTTATTCGAAATAATTGGTTGGAAACCTCTGAGTTTTTTTCTTAAACTGCCCGGCCTGCGCCAATTGACCGGAGTCTCTTACCGTTTTATAGCTCGCCATCGTAACTTTTTGAGCAAAATATTCTTTCCTTGCCCTTGACACGTAAGCAGGCTTAGATTTATTCAACTCAAGGACTATATAGATGTCCATTCTTTACACCCGCGAAGAATACCCTGACGCTCAAGATGTTATTGAAGTCTTCCGGAGCTCCGGACTCAGACGCCCGATTGATGACTCGGAGCGCATTGCTAAAATGCTAAAACATGCCAATCTCACTATCTGCGCCAGAGACAATGGAAAATTAGTCGGCATTGCCCGGTCTCTGACCGATTTCTGTTTCTGCTGTTACTTATCTGATTTAGCGGTCAGGAAAGAATACCAACGTAAAGGAATCGGAAAAGAGCTGATTAAAAGAGTGCAGGAAGCCATAGGAGAAAAAACCAGGCTTTTGTTGCTTTCGGCACCAGAAGCAGATGATTACTACCCCCATATCGGTTTCGAGAAAGTGAACAACGCCTGGCAGATTCCCAGAAAAACATGAACAGAAAGAACATCTCCTCCGGTTCTCCTTTTGAGTCTAAGATTGGTTTTTCACGCGCAGTGCGAGTTGGAAATCTTATTTCAGTCTCAGGCACCGCCCCAATCGCTCCGGATGGAAAGACTTCCGGAATAGGAGATGCCTACCTGCAAACCAAGCGCTGTTTTGAAATAATCGAGCAGGCGCTGAAACTGGCCGGCGCCGAATTGAAAAACGTAGTCCGCACCAGGACTTATCTAACAGACGCCTCTGATTGGGAACAAGTGGCCAAGGCTCACGGAGAAATTTTTGGAAATATCAGACCAGCCTCCACCATGGTGGTGGTCAAAGGCTTTTTAAACCCGGAATGGCTGGTGGAAATTGAGGTGGACGCCATTCTGGAGTGATTATATTTGAAAACAGACTGAAAGTGAGGAACACATGAAAAAAGCCACCGTTCTTTTAAGTTTGCTCGTTTTCTCAATCTCTATTGCACAGCAAGAGCAAAAACAAACCGACCCCTGGGACCCCTGGAGATTCTTCATCGGTAATTGGGAAGGCACCGGCATAGGCGAGTCGGGTGAAGCCAAGGTGGAGAGAAGCTATGAATTCGTGCTGGAAGGAAAATTTATTCTGGCCAAAAGCAAATCTTTCTATCCCCCTCAGGAGAAAAATCCCCAGGGAGAAGTGCATTTAGAATGGGGGATGTACAGTTACGACAAGGCCAGGAAGAAATTCATCCATCGCCAGTTTCACGTGGAGGGCTTTGTCAATCAGTATGTCTTGGACAGCATAGCGCCGGACGGCAAGACTCTGGTCTTTGTGACTGAGAGCATAGAGAACATTCCTGCCGGCTGGAGAGCCAAGGAGACCTACAAGCTCACTGGCAACGACGAGTTCGTGGAAATTTTCGAACTGGCTCCACCGGATCAGGATTTTTCCGTATATACTGAAAACATTCTGAAAAAGAAAAAATAGAGTTGCTATTTCAAGAAGGAGAAGAGATGGAAAGAAAGTTTATTTTAATGGTTTTATCTGTTTTTATATTTTCTGCAGTTATGCCAGCTGCAGCCAAACTGATTACTCAGACTGTGGAGTATAAACAGGATGATGCAGTCTTAGAAGGTTACTTAGCCTATGATGATTCTTTTCAGGGTAAACGTCCAGGCGTATTAGTCGTGCACGAATGGTACGGCTTAGGTAACCACGCCAAGACTAAGGCAGAAGAACTGGCCAAACTTGGTTATGTGGCCTTGGCAGCAGACATCTACGGCAAAGGTATCCGGCCTAAGACAAATGAGGAGGCGGCCAAAATTGCTGGTGAATATCGAAGCGGAGACCGGAAGCTCTTAAGAACCAGAGCACTGGCAGGATTGAATGAGCTGAAAAAACAGGCCTTTGTTGACCCGAACAGGACCGCCGCCATCGGCTTCTGCTTTGGAGGGAGTACGGTATTGGAATTAGCCCGCAGCGGCGCGGATGTATTGGGCGTGGTCAGCTTTCACGGTGGATTAAGCACTCCCAATCCGCAGGATGCTAAGAACATCAAGGCCAAAGTCCTGGTCCTGCACGGCGCTGATGACCCGTTTGAATCAAAGGAAGAGGTGCAGGCCTTTCAGGAGGAGATGCGCCAGGCCAAAGTCGACTGGCAGTTTTTCTCCTATGGCGGGGCAGTACATAGCTTCACCAATCCGGAGGCGGGAAATGACAATTCCAAAGGCGCTGCCTATAACGCTACAGCAGACCGGCGCTCCTGGCAGGCCATGCAGGATTTTTTCAAAGAGATTTTCAAATAATTCTAAACTTTATAAAAGGAGATTCTTATGACCGACCGTGAATTTTTCAACAAACGCTGGGCCGAGGAAGCGCCTGTTACCGTGAAAGTATTTCAGGCCCTGCCTGAAGGAAAATTAGACTACCGTCCTCATCCACGCTCCCGCTCAGCCGGCGAACTGGTCAGTTTGTTGGCCATTGAAGCCCAGAGCTGCTGCCAGGCCGTAGCCGGCAAAATCGACTGGCAGGACCCGCCAGCGGCAACTAAGGTCAGCCAAGCAGTTGACCTTCTCACCCAAAAGAGCCAGGAATTGGAGAGGCTCTTGCAAAATGTGGATGAAAATTCCTGGAATAATCGAAAAGTGCAGTTCTGGGTAGGCGGGCAGATGGTTTTTGAAGAAGCCTTAGGGCCCATGCTCTGGGGCCATCTCTTCGATGTCATTCACCACCGGGGACAGCTTTCTACTTACATTAGACCGATGGGTGGCAAGGTACCTTCGATTTACGGGCCTTCGGCAGATGACACCGGAACGTAGTCTGGATGATAAAGCTAAAGCGGGTTTACGACCGGCCTGAGAAGGGTGATGGCCTGCGCATCTTGGTAGACCGTCTCTGGCCTCGCGGCCTGACTAAAGAAAAGGCTAAAATTGACTTATGGATGAAGGAAATTGCCCCCAGTCATGCTCTGCGAAAATGGGTTCATCACGATCCTAAAAGATGGCCTGAATTCAAGAAGCGCTATTTTGCAGAACTGGCGAAAAATAAAGAGCTGGTTGAAAATATTTTGTCCCAGTCAAAGGGTCAAACCTTAACCTTGCTCTTTGCCGCTAAAGACGAGCAACAAAATAATGCCGTGGCGCTGAGGGAATACCTGGAAAAGAAATCCCCTTGACCCTCCTCCAAGCTCTCCTCTTAGGAATAGTCCAGGGCGCCACCGAATTCATCCCGGTCTCCAGCTCCGCCCACTTAGTCTTAGTTCCTTTCCTTTTCAACTGGCAACTTGACCCGCAAATTGCCTTCGCCTACGACGTCTTAGTCCACTGGGGAACTTTAATCGCTGTTGTAGTTTATTTTCGCAGAGATTTATGGAATTATCTGAAATCAGCCCTGAAGGGGATTTTCTCAGGGAAACTAATTCAGAATACCGACTCGAAGTTAGCCTGGCTGTTGATAGTCGGGACTATACCCGCCGCAGTGATAGGCTTTTTATTCGCCGACTTCTTCGAGAAGATGTTCAGCCTCCCTTTGCCCGCTTCTTTGTTTTTGTTTGGTACTGCTTTGATTCTGACCTGGTCAGAGAGACAATCCAAATCCGGCAGGATGCTGGAAAGTATGAATTTCAAAGACGCTGTCGTAATCGGCCTGGCTCAGGCTTTAGCCATTTTCCCCGGCATCTCCCGCTCCGGGGCCACCATTTCCGCCGGTTTATTCCGGGGCATAGATAAAGTCTCTGCCGCCCGATTCAGCTTCCTGCTTTCTGTGCCAATTATATTTGGAGCCGGCTTTCTGCCTTTGAAAGATTTGCTAGAGATGAATATGTTCGGGGACAATCTGCCGGTCTTGGCCACCGGATTTTTCTCCGCTTTGATAAGCGGCTATCTCTGCATTGATTTTTTGCTGAAGTTTTTGCAGAGGAGAAAACTGTATGTGTTTGCAGGCTACTGTGTATTATTTGCGCTGCTTAATCTGGTGAAATTATTCTGGAGTCTCTGATGAGTCGAAGCTAGTAAATCTCATTCACCAGCATCATCACATCCACTAAGGTAATCTGTGCATCCGAGTTGAGGTCTCCCAGAGAGAAGGGATTGGGCGGCAAAAACCCTTTGAAGACGTGATTCACCAGATAGACGATGTCAATTATATCTTTTCTGCCGTCAGTGTAGACATCCCCGGGCTGAGGCGTGCCAGTGTAGATGCCGGCAGAGAATACGCTGGGGATGATTAAGCGGGAGGGGTCCTGCGTATTAGAGTAGACGTTGTAGTGTCCCAGATTCTCTTCAGTAACAAATTCAATCGGCAAAAGCGTATTAACCGGAGCGGAACTGGATACTTCAAATTTCAGATTAAGAATCATACCCTCTCCAGGAGGTACCACTTTGCTATATAAATTGTTTAAGAAACACTGCTGACAGAGGGCGTACATGAATAGCCCGTCATTCCTCTGAACATAACTTAAGTCTCCGGATTGGTCCCAGAACGAAAGTCGGGAGGAGACTGTATCCATGGCCAGCAAAGAGAGCCGGGCCGGGTCAAACTTCAGATTGAAAGAGAGGCCACCAGCAGCTTCCTGATTGCGGAGATAAATCGGATAGAAGACCGTATCACCTGGATTAGCAGTCTGAAACTGGCCACTGAGCAAGTCATAACTGCGGTACAGAACCGGATAGACCAGCCCGGTAACCGGCGCAGCCGAGCCTTCTAGTATCCGGAAAAAGTAGGTTAAATCGGCTATTGAGCCGGGGCGGTCATCATAATTGATATCGCTCTGTTGCAATGACTGAGGAGTGAGAGTCTCAATTCCTGCCAAAAAGTTAATGAATAAGACCGCGTCTGCAATTTCAAAGGGATAGCTATTTGCGTTTAAATCCCCCCGATAATCCTGAGCCTGTGCAGACGATAAGAGACAAACGGCTAAAAGCCCCGCGGCTAAATACCTCTTAAGTTCCTTCATAACCACCTCCGAAACTATCTTACCCAGCTTTAATATAGCCTGCCCACTCTATCTGTCAAGCCAATATTCTGAGGATTTCTGTAAGGCAAAATCCTACTACTGAGCTTTTTCCCTGATAAATATCCCCCCTGCAATCCCCTTATCTAAGGCAATCTCAGTCTGGTCCACCTTTACTACCAGGGAGGGATATTTCTGCACCAGTTCGATGGAATTGCCGGTTACAATCCCTAACGCTGCCAGCCTTTCAATCCTGCCATTCTGATACGGAGCTATTAAGACTATTTCCCCTTTGGTTCCTGCCTCCATCTGTAGGACCGAAATCCAGCCGGGCTCAAGTTTCAATTCGTTTTCAAATTTTTTGCCACTGGGGCTGCTGACCGCCTGCTCTAAAGCTTCGAAAACCTCAGGAACAGGTTTATCCTTTTTGGCCACTAAGAATCTGACCAACCGGTCTAATACTTTTGAGCCCATTTTAGACTTTCTTGCAGTTAGAGATGGAGAGCTGCTCTTTTGCTCCTAAGATTTTGCGCAAGAATGAGCTGGTCTTGGTCTCGGAAATATAATGATATCCGCAATTCGGGCAGGCGACCAGATTGCAGGAAGAGGTTAAAGGGCAGGCTTTGCACCTGTACCCGGCCTCCGGGTCGAATTCGTAGGAACAGAGCGCGCACTTCACCATCACAGGCTCACCTGCCAGTGTCTTAGAATGTAATTGAGAACTGCGCCGACTAAGAAGGCTAAAGGGACAATGAAGGCCACCATCGACAGGGCAGTTTTCAAACCTCTCTCTTTTATCATCACGAAGAAGTTGGCAATGCAAGGGATGAACAGGGTAATTACCACTAAGCTGACCACCACTCCAACCGGGTCAAGCTTCCCCTGCTCGGAGAGGACAAAAAATCCGGCGGCGCCATAGTCTCTTCTTAAGAACCCGACTATAAAAGCTTGAGTCGCCTCTACCGGCAGATTCAACAATCCCACCACTAATGGCGAGGCTGCTTTTTCTAATAAAGTCAAACCGCCTATTTTGTCTAAGATAAACAACAATACTGTGCCAAAAATGAAAATCGGGGCCGCCTCTTTGAGATACCACTCGATTCTGGCCGCAGTCTTGATGACGATGTTGGACAATTTCGGCACCCGCAGGGGAGGAATCTCTAAGATGAAATCTGATTTCTGTCCGGGGACGACCTTAGAGGCTAAGAATCCGACGATGAACAGAATTCCGATGACCGCGCCCAGCCAGATTAAGGTGGCTTTGGCTGAAAGCGAGGCTAACAGGCCTAAGGTTACGCCTAACTGAGCTGAACAGGGAACCGCTAAGGCTAAGAGCAGAGTGACAATGATTCTGTCTTTTTTGGATTCCAAGATTCTGGTGGTTAGAGTCGCCATGGTATCGCAACCCAAGCCTAAGACCATCGGCAAAACCGCTTTGCCGTTCAGCCCCATCAAACGGAAGAATTTGTCCACCATAATCGCTAAGCGCGGTAAATACCCGGTGTCTTCTAAGATGCCGAATACTAAAAAGAAAAATCCGACTACCGGCAGAACTATCGCCAGTGCGTAAGTCGCCCCCATGGTGATTATTCCGTATTCGCCCACGAAAAAATCCTGAATCAGAGGAACTGGAAGCAGGTTGAATAACTTGATAAAGAGAGGATTGATATATTGGCCGAATAGGGTGTTCTCTACCAAATCGACCACAGTGCCGGCCCCGAAGACGCCCACTATTTCATACACCGCAAACAGGACCAGAGCTAAGGCCGGCAGTCCCCACAAGGGATGCATGGCCATCCTGCCTAACCAGGCAGCGGGCGAGGATTCCTGTTTTTCCTTCCTGGTGACGACTTCCGTTAAAATTTGGTGAATTCGGGCGATTCTCTGCTGGCTCAAAACCCTGGAAATAGGCTCCAAATAATGTTCTTTTAACTGGCTTCTGATGCTTTCAATTCTCTTCAGCTCCGGCTGAGTTAGTTGGCCGGACAAAATCTCAGTAATCTTCTCATCCCCGCACAGCCACAACAGCGCTATCCCTTTCTTGCTTAAGTGATTTTCCGGCAGATAGGGCAAAAGCTGGCTGATTGCCGTCTCAATTCTTTCCTCATACTGGAAATTTATTCTGGGTTTTCCAGCAGTCGAAATCTGCTCGGATAGTTCTTTTATTCCTTTATCCTGCGTGGCAATGGTCGGAATAACCGGCATTCCCAAAATCTGAGAGAGCTTTTTAAAATTAATCTCGATGCCATTGGCTTCGGCCTCATCCATTATATTCAAGGCCAAGACCATGGGAATGCCCAATTCGGCTAATTGCAGAGTCAACCAGAGGGTTCGGCGCAGATTCTTGGCATCTGCCACCTGCAGGATGACGGTGTGATTCTCAGTCAAAATTAAATCCCGGGCAACCTTTTCATCTTCGGAGAGCGGCAGAAGTGAATTAATGCCGGGAGTGTCGATGACCTGATATTTTTCGCCGCTAAATTTTGACTTGCCCCAGGTTAATTCAACAGTTGTGCCGGGATAATTGGCAACCGTCACGTACTGGCCGGTGAGATGTTTGAAAACTACCGATTTCCCCACGTTGGGGTTGCCTAACAGCACGATTCTTTTTTCCGCTCTGCCGGTCAGTTCGTCCGCCATATCACCAGCCTAAGATTACTCCTCTGATTGCTAAATAGGGCAGGATTATGTAGAGAATAACATCCCGGATGGCGTAGAAGGCCACTACCACCAGAACCCAGCGCCACCCCCTCTTTTTTATGTGAGCCATGACTTCTTTACGAGTCAACTTCCCGTCCGGGATTAGGCCCATTTTAACTAAAACTTTCTTCACCTGGCAAAAACCTCATACATTTCCACCTGAGAAGTCAGGACCATCTTCCCATTCTCCTTAAACTCCCCGACTCTCTGATGCCCTTCTTTATATTCCTCACTCCCCACCCAGGCTTCAAAATCCTCTTTCTTCTCCCAGTGCGTCATCACCACATAAGTATCCCCTTTAACCGGCTTGAGTATCTCCGCCTTTATGAAACCGGGTCTCCGGTCGACTGCCTTGGCGCGGTCTGTAAACACCTCTTCAAAGCGTTTCTGCCATTCTTTAGGCACGGTCATTCGGTTCATCATCACAAACATTTGCAGTATCCTCCTTAATTATCTCTTCTTGGCCTGAACGGTTGTCAATGCGAGTCCCGACTTGTCGGGACGTGGCAATCCCGTTATTAAAAGACGCAGCCAATTCTGCGGGATTCCCACGTCGTCCCGATAGCCATCGGGACTCCTCGGAATGACGGGGTTATATACTTTTGCTCCGTTCAACATTTTCTATTATGACTGGTCAGATATTCCCAGTTTAACTGACTTTTCCACAGGCATTGTTAAGCACTTGTAAGTCCAGACTTAAGCCTGCCACTCTGCTAAGACCGGGTTAACTTCCAAAATAAGCAGATTGGCGGTGGTAGAATTCTCCTTCTTGGGCCTTTTCTCATAGTAGTAATCAAGTATTTGACAAACTTTCACCTGTAATTGAGACTAATTCTCAATAGATAATTAAAAAAATTATTTACACTTTGAACACAAACCGAAGACCTGGAAACAACGGGAGGTCATCCGAAAGTTGTGTTCATCACAGATCTGGTTTATTCTCTCTTCTGTCCGCGGGTCAGAGAACTCCACTATTCTGCCGCACTTCAGGCAGACTAAATGGGAGTGCTTCTGCTTTTTATTAGCTAAGCTTTCGTAATAAAATTGCTGGGGTCCTAAGCAGACCTTCTTGACCACGCCAGAATCTACTAACAGGTCTAAAGTGCGGTAGACCGTGGCCCTAGAGACCCTCTTGCCTTTCTCGCGCAGTTGGGTCAGTAATTCTTCCGGCCCGAAATGCCGCTCTGAACCGGACATCTCATCCAAGATGACCCTGCGCTCCTGGGTCAGCTTCAGGTTCTTCTTGCGCAGGTAGTGTTCGAATTTCTGGTCTACAGTTACTGGCATGCTCTGATATTCATTCTCATTCTAAGTTAGAAGACGTCCCCTGTCAAGGAATATTTGTGAAAAAAATCACTAATGAGAATGGTTCTCATTTGAATGTGCGCCGGTTCTCCGCTTTCTTCTTACAGCACTCCAGGTTAACCTATTGCTATTTTTGGAGTTGAAACTTGCTGAGATTGGCTAAAAACAGCCCGTTTTTGGCCTTACTCGTTATCCTGCTATAAGTTAACTCTGCTACCGAATCACTACCAGGGGGGAGAGGAGGCCCTATTTATAGAGGGACATTGATCATGCGAGGCTGGATTAGGTTGCCCAGGGTAATTCAAAGGAAGTCTTTCTGGAAATCTAACCGGCCCTATGACACCCGCTCGGCATTCATTTATCTCTTGCTTACTGCGGCTCATGAAAAGCATGACATCAATTTTGATAATGACTATATGATTGTCGATGAGGGAGAAATTATTACCTCCTTAAAACAATTAGCCCAAGAGTGGGGTTGGTCCCTGGGTAAGGTAACTAAATACTTGCAGGGTTTAAGTAAGGCCGGAGAAATCCAGTTTAAATCTACTACGAAGATGACTAGGATAAAGATATTGACTTGGAATGATTATCAATGGGATAAACTTACTGAATCACAAACAGTTGAGCCGGGGACACAAAATCGGAATGAAATCAAAATGAAAACAGAATGGAAACAAAATGAAACGTACAACAATGTTAACAATGTAAACAATGATAACAAAAAAGAAGAAGCTCAAATTTTGAAATTTGTAAGGGCAAGAAAAAGCTATGAAGAGCTAAATGAAGAGGAAAAGGAATTGGCTTTGGAGTGCGCCAATTCCTATGAGCAGATGTTTAATGCCCGGATAGACCTCAATAAGCTTTGTATCTTGGTCTATGGCTCTGAAGAGGATAAAGAGTCGTATGGTTTCGGCGACTGGCAGACTTTCAGAAAAGCCTTGGGACAATTATCCAGGGAGAAGCTGACTTATAAAATCTTACACCCCTTCTACTACCTCTGGAGTCTGTCCCGGCTGAAGGATTATGTGGAGAAGATGAAAAGGTTGACCTCTCCCCAGCCCTCTCCTGAAGGAGAGGGTGTAGAATCTCCTCCCCTTGGTTCGACTGCGCTCACCAAAAAAAAGGGGAGGACAAAGGAGGGGTCATTACGTGACTTTTGACATCAGTCGGCTAAAAGGAGCAATCTCGATGATTGTTGAGGCGGTATCTATGCACTGGGATTGCCACATCCCGACAGGTCGGGAATCGCAATGACAGCCCATAAACGAAAAGGGTGGGTTCCAAAACCCGCCCTATGAATATATCAAAATTCATTTATTATAAATAGGTTTTACATCTTCCCCTGCTTCAAATACTCATCCAATTCCTTCTTCCCTTGTTCTACGAAATCAATCATGGCCTGCAGGTCAGCCGCGCTCTTAGCGTCAATCTTGTCCAGAATCTCCTTCTGCTTCAAAGCCAAATCCTTCTTCCCTCTCTCTAAGTAGGTCAGGCCTAAGGTTAGAATAGCCAGAGTATCCTTAGATCCCTCTTTAACAGCAGATTGCAGTTCTGAGATGGCCACATCGTAATACATCCCCCGCAGCTGATAGCGCGCTTCTAACTGGGTAGTGTCCTGTTCGACTTTATTTTTCAGTTTGGCAATCTGGGTCTCAGCCGGCTCCCCCTTTTTAATGAAGCTGACTTTGCCGTCATCTTTGTACATATACTCCGGGTGGTTCTGAGCTAATTTAGTCCAGACATCTAAACCTAATTTGTAGTGTATCAGCCCCTTGTAAGTGTGATATTTAGGAGGATATTTGGTCATCTTCTTTAATTTGGCCAGCTCATTCTGAGCCTCTTCTAACATATTCAGGTCCGCATAGCAGCCAGCCAACTCAATCCGGGCCGCATGATAGCCCGGGTCAATTTTCAAAGCTTCCTCAAACTTCTCCTTAGCCTGAAAGAGCGAGCCGGCCTGTTTATACTCCATCCCGGTTTTGAAACTCTCCTTAGCCCCGCTCTTCTGGGCTAAAACTTCCTGGCTTGATTGCAATAATATAAGCGCTGCAGCCACAAACATAACTTGTACGATTTTCATTTGTCTCCTCGTTTTTGATACCCAATCTCTTAAGGATATTATACATCCATTCTACGCTTTGTATCCTCTATAATTTGGAATATGTTCAAAAGTCGGTCACTAGTCACCCTCTTCTAAAGGAGGGATTAGGGAGAGGTTAGTTGTATGCTGTAATTCCGAGGAGTCCCCGATTTTATCGGGGACGACGTGGGAATCCCGCAGAATTGGCGCCGTCTTTTGACAACGGGATTGCCACGCCCTTCGACATAGCTCAGGGCTCGCAATGACAGCCTTAAAACTATGAGTCAGTTCGCCCTGGACTATGGTTCGGCAAGCTCACCACAAAGGCCAGGACGCTACAACCATACCATTTAAAAATCCAGCCTATACACCGGCCAGATCGGGTCCTCTTTCTCTAAGACAAAACCGGCTTTGAGAAAAATCCTCTCCGGGCCGGTCCAGACCTCCTCGTCCGGATGCTCCCCTTTGCGGGGAAATGCCTGCACTTTTGTAATATTTCTGGACTTCAAATCTCGTAGAACTTCTTTGAGCAATAAGTGGGTTAAACCCAGTTTGCGGTACTTGGGCAACAGGGTAAAACAGGTTATCGCGTACATCTCCTTGTCCGGCTCTAATTCATACTGCTTGACTAACTTCAGCCAGCGGTCTCTGGGCCCGCACTGACACCAGCCTACCGGATTGCCGTCTAAGTAGAGCAAGTAGCCCTCCAGGTGTTTCCGGTCAAAGAGCATCTGCCGGAGCATCTTGTTCTTCTCGGCAGTGCGATTCTGCCAACTTTCCCAGGTGGGAACCTCCCAGGCCACGCAATAGCACCAGCCAAACGGCTCAGAGGAGTGGAGTGAGAAGAAATCCGCCAGACTTTCAGGACTCAGCGGCTTAACTTCCAGACGCATAGCTCAATCTAATTTTCCTTTTCCAAAAAATCAAATTGCTCCTGTAAGCTCGTTTTCTGTAGCCTTTGTTCTTCTCCCCTCACTCCATAAGGCAATTATCACTCCCAACAAGATAAGTACTCCTCCGCTATAAACAGTATTCGCGGGCGCCTCGGCAAAAATCAGAAAAGCCCACAGCGAAGCGCCTATCGGTTCACCCAAAATTGAAATTCCGACTGTATATGCGGTAATATATTTCAAGAGATAATTGTAAAGCGAGTGCCCGATTAAAGTCGGCACTATCGCCAGAAGCAGAAAGTAGAGCAGATTATTTCCGGAAAAATGGGCAAACGAGTGGCCGAATAGAATCACCATCAGCGCCAAGGCGACTGCCGACACGCCGTAAGCCACAAATATATAAGGCGCCATATGAAACTTCTGCCTTATATTCCTGCCAACAGTTAAATAAGCCGCCGCCATAATCGCCCCCAATAATGAGAGCAAATCCCCTATCAGATGCTTCTTATCCAGCTGAAAATCGCCTGAAGCAATAACATAGACCCCCACCAGAGCCAGCAAAATGGCTAGAAGAGTAACCAGGCGCGCTCTCTCTTTTAAAAAAATCCAGGATAGTATTAGTGCAAACAGGGGTTGAGTGGCAACGATGACGACCGAACTGGCAACCGAGGTGTAAAAAAGCGAGCTGACCCACAAGGCGAAGTGCAATCCTAAAAATACTCCCGAGAGAACCGATAATTTCCAGCCAGTGACAAGTAACGATTTCAACTCAGCAGGATAGCGCCACAGGACAATCGGGGCCAGTAACAGCGCGGCAATCCCCATTCGGTAAAAGGCAATCACCAGAGCCGGAGCCTCGCACAGACGAATCAAGACCGCGGCCCAGGAGACCGAGAAGACTGCGGTAATCAGCAGGAGATACTTTTTTGAAGACATCAGAACCGGGCCAACTCAGAGAAGAGAATGCCGGCAATCACCACTCCGGCCCCTATCAATCCGATAGTTGTAAAAGTCTCACCGATGCTCAAATGCGCGATAATCGAGGCAAAGACCGGCTCCAAGCAATAAATAATGGCCGCCTTGGTAGCAGTAGTATCCTTCTGATAGCGCATCTGCAGAAAGAAAACCAGACTGGTGGCAATTGCGGAGAGATAGAGCAGATTGAGCAAGAGTTTCCAGTGCAGGTCGAAATGAATGTCGTCAAACACAAAAATAAGTGGAATGGAGAGCAGGAAATTAGTCATGATTTGAACGTAGACCAATTGCTTCACATCAAATTTGCGAGAAAAGAGCTGCACGAAGACTAACTGAAAGGCGAAAGACATCGCGCAGAAAATGGTTAAAAAATCACCTAAGTTGAAACCCTGCCCCTGGGGAGAAGTGAGCAGAAATAAGCCAACCGTGACAATCATCACGCTTAAAATAGAAGAGAGCCGCAGTTTTTCTCTAGCTAAGAAGACCGCAATCATGGGGACATAGACCACCACTGTCGAGGTGAAGAAAGCCGATTTGGAAGCAGTGGTTATTCCTAAACCAGCAGTCTGGAAAAAATTGCCTGCCGAAAGAAATAAGCCGATGATAAAGCCGGCAATCCAGGTGGCAGGAGGGATATTTCTTAGTTCCCGGTAGAACCAGAGCCTCAAAAATAAAGCTGCCATGAAAAAACGGACTGCCAGAAAGACAAAAGTGGAGGAATAATGCAGAGAGCTTTTGATCAGCACAAAACTGGTCCCCCAGATTAAGGTGATGGCGACTAAGATTATCTCTGCTTTGCGGGAGGGCGTCATAAATTGGGAGAATTTAGAGGCAGAGAGAGGATTAGTCAAATTAAATGTCTCATCTCTGGTAGGAAGTATATATTTTCCTCCCCTATGAGGGGAGGATTAAGGTGGGGTTATCTTATTAATTCAACCTCACCTTAGCCCTCTCCTCTTAGGAGAGGGTGACGAGTTCCATTTCTGAGAAAGTGAGCTAGATGAGCCTAATCTTCATCCGGGCGGGAATTCTTGGAGAGCTTGGAATCCTCTTTTTTAAGAGTTTCTTCGATAACTGTAGTCTTCCCCTTCTGCACATAAATCTTCTTACTCTTGGTCTTATACCCATCCTGTTTTAAATAGACTCGGTATTTCCCCTCTTCGGCCTTGAAAGTCAGAGTCGGGGGGACATCTCCGTATACTTTTCCCTGGATTTCCACACTGGCCCCTGGCCGGGCACCTACTTTCAAAGTGCCGAAGACCGCTTTAGCCCTCAGCTGTCTCAGACTGACTGTTCCGGCCTGCCTGACTCTCTCCTTCTCCTGCTCTTGATTGTAGATAATTATAGCACCTGGATGCGAAACAGGTTGGTCTGCTACGGGTACGTAATCACTTCCAACTACTGCCGGATTTTTGCTTAATTGTGAAGTGGCCTTGCTTCCCGGCTCAGCAATTAATCTGCCCTGACCGCTCATCTCCTGGCTTGCAACCGGCTGAGATGGCTCTGATTGGGGAACTGAGTATAAAGCCCCTGAAGAGGTCTTGCCTGAGGTTTGTTGAGTCAGGCTGAAATCCCGGTTAATTCCCCTTTCTACTACGTCTGCCAGTACAAATCCCAGCAATACCGCAGCCAAAAGCCCCAGCGGCACAATAATCCAGGGAGTTACTTTCTTCTTTCTGAATTTGTCTGAGACCAGGCTGATGGTCCCTCTCTTTTCATTCTTGTCCAACTGAGCAATGTATCTTAGAGCCGTCTGATTATTTGGGTTCCAGCGCAGGACTTCCAGGAACTCCTTGCGGGCCTGGGGTTCTTTCTCGTCCCCCTGATTGAAATAGTGCAGGCCCCAGTCCAAATGCCTCTGGATTCTCTCCTCTATTAGCCGGGAGGCTACCATAGAGGGATTCTCTAAATAGTGACTGACCAGTTTGTGAGAAGGCTGGACATTGTAGAATTCTATCTGTTTTCTCAAATCCAGTATCAAATCCTCGCAGTTCTGGTATCTTCTGAGCTTTTCCTTTTCCAGGCAGCGGTGAATGATTTCAGCTAAGCCGGCTGAGAGCTCTGGAGCGACCTGTAGAATCGGCTTAGGCTCTTCAGTTAATATTTTAGTGATGACTTCCTGATAATTTTCTCCGGGGAAGGGTTTTTCTCCGCTTAAGAGCTCGTATAAGACCACGCCCAAGGAAAAAATGTCAGAGCGGCTGTCCAGGTCAGTACCGCGCACGTGCTCAGGTGACATGTAAGCCGGGCTACCCACCATGGAGCCGGTGGCAGTGATGGAGACGTCGTTGGCGAATTTGGCAATGCCAAAGTCGGTTAGCTTTACCTCGCCGGCTTTGGAGAGCATGATATTGGCCGGCTTGATGTCCCTGTGCACCAGACCAGTGGAATGGGCAAATCTCAGGCCCTGGGTTACCTGCTCGGCAATGATTAGACCGATTTCTGCCGGAATTTTCTTTTCGCTCTTGATTATCTCTTTTAAATTGCGGCCATCCACATACTCCATTACTAAATAATATCCTTCTTCATCTTTTCCGAAGTCGATGATGGAGACTATATTTTCATGCCGTAACCGGGCGATGGATTTGGCCTCTTTTTCGAAACGGGTGACAAAATCGAGGTTGGTGGTCAGATGGGGGTGCAGGCGTTTGATGGCTATAAGCCGGTCCAGGGAAATCTGGACGCCTTTATAGATGCTGGCCATCCCCCCGGTAGCAATCAGCTCGGAGGCTTTGAAATTCGGATTGACCATGTCTCATCTAAAGACATCGGTCAATCTGCCTTGGGACTTAAGCCTTTGTTAGAGCTTGCCTTAAATCCTCTATCACTGCCTCTTTATCTTCGATGCCGCAAGAGAGTCTGACCATTCCCGCTCTAACATCTGCCTTTCTTAACTCCTCTGGGGAAAAACCATAGTGGGAAGTGTAAACCGGCAGGCTGGCCAAGGACTCCACTCCTCCTAAGCTGGCTGCATTCAGGATGACCTTGAAGCTATCAATTGTTCTAACTGCTGATTTAAGTCCCCCTTTCAACTCAAAGCAAAGCACCCCCCCAAAGCCGGACATTTGTGATTTAGCTAATTGGTGCTGAGGATGGGAAACCAGGCCCGGATAGAAGACTTTTCTGACCTTTGGATGTCTTTCCAAGAATTTAGCCACTGATAGAGCGTTCTGATTTTGTCTCTCCACCCGCAGACTTAGGGTTTTCAACCCGCGCAATAGTAGATAAACCGCCTGCGGGTCAGCCACACCCCCCAGAATTTTCATGCTCAGTCTGACTTTATTTATAAATACTTTTCTGCCGACAGCTACCCCGGCGATGATATCAGCATGTCCGCCCAAGTATTTAGTCCCGCTGTGTAAGGAAAGGTCCATTCCTAAATCTAACGGGCGCTGATTGACCGGCGTGGCAAAGGTGCTGTCAATCATGGAGAGCAGCTTATACTTTTGGGCAATCCGAACCGTTCGGCGAATATCGACAATTTTCAGATTCGGATTGGTGGGGCTCTCGATGTAAATGACTTTTGTTTTCCGGTTGACCAGCTTTTTTGCTTCACTGACATTTTCTGTTTTCACATAGTGAACCTTAATCCCCAGCCTGGGCAAGAAGTCGCTGAAAAAATGAGCGGTCCCGCCGTACAGATTCCGCGTGGCGATAATCTCGTCTCCGGCGCTGCAGAAAGTAAGAATCGAGCTGGTAATCGCTGCCATTCCGGAAGAAAATAACACAGCATCCTCTCCTCCCTCCAATGCGGCGATTTTTCTCTCTGCCGCCCGCAAAGTGGGATTCCCGTAGCGGGTGTACATGTAGAGATTTTTGTGCCCTTTATAGAACTTTTCAATCTCCTTAGTATTCTTGAAAACAAAAGTGGCGGTCTGAAAAATGGGATGGGCAACTGCACCCAAGATTTTTTCCTCTTCTCCGGCGTGGACAGAAAGAGTAGCTTTTTTTCTGGATTCTCTTGTTCTCAAATTAGGCTTATTTGGCATCAGGAACAATAATAGTCATAACTTGATTTAAATCAAGAGAATAGTGATAATCCTTAATGTTCTATACACCAAAGATTTAACTTGACAAACATTGGGCTGATTATTAGTTTTATTGTTGTTAAGTCCTGCACATTTAGAGAATTCTAGCTAATTTTACATAACCAGGCAGTCATCTGACGGACTGGGAAAATGGTTCCAGAAAGTGTTTAAAAGGATGAAGTGTTTCTGATTTGACGTATCATCCTGAAAAGCCTGCTTTCAACCCAAGCTCAAGGAGGTGAAGGAAAGCTAATTAGCTAATTGAACTAATCGAGGGAGGGTGAATTCACTTTAAGTTTATTAAAATCACAATCCAAATAATTAGGAGGTGTGAATGAATACTCTTAAAACAGCTTTGGGCGGCTTGCTCTTAAGTTGTCTGGTTTTTGCCATAGCAACGGCAGCCGACCAGAACGCCAGCAAGCCATCCGCCTCAACCAGCAGAGATTCAGAGCAGAATATCTGGCTGAAGCGCTATCAAGATCTGCAGGCGAGTAAAAAAATAGTGCCAGCTAAACTGCCGGTCGTGGCTCAGCCCCTGGCTCCTAACGCCATGGTCAACGTGGCCAGTCCTGCTCCCCCGGCTGACCAGACCAGTGCGACGGTTTCTGCCAGCGAGTTTTTTCTAGGAGAGTTTAATGCAGCCTGGACTGATCCTATCGGACCTGGGCCTGGCGCACCTACTTTTGTGGGAGTGGGCTGGTCTCCGGCTGGCGGAATCCCTGGTTCTTGGCTGCCCCCGGCCTCAGGTCCGCTTTTGCCTCCGCCTCCGGCAGCGATAATATCAATGCGCCATCCTTCCATGGGCTCTCATCCGCTGGGCGGACATATTATGGGCTATCAATCCTGGGGCGGAGGAGCTGGCTATTTGGGAGGCTCAGCCATCTGGTCAGACGCTAACTTTGGGGGAGGCGGGCCCTGGGGCGCTTTTGGGCCGGCTGCTTTGGTCATGGCTAATGGTCCAGTTGATTACTTGGATTATCCCAGAGTCGTAATTGACGACTGGCTGGGAAACCCTGCGCCTGACTTCGGCGCGGCTCTTTACAGCTACACTGATTTTATTGACGGAAATGGCGGTGACTTGGATGGCAACGGCAACCCTTTTGACGAAGCCCCGGACATTTCTCCCTTATTATTCAGTTACAGCAATACCTTAGGTGGCCCCTTCCCTTATCCGGCAATCTCGCCACCGATTCTGGTGAGCAACCCCGGCCCGCCATCGCGAGCTTTACAGTCCGATATGGATGTGGTTTCACCGGCTGGTGCTGGATTCCTTCCGCCAGGAGCAGTATATGTGGCCTGGACTGGTGCCAATCTAGCTCCGGCACCCCCCATGGTCGCGCCACCACCAGAAGGGCTGGCATTTTTTCCCACCGCCGTCTACATTGATGCCTCACCGGCGCCCGGTGCAGGCGCTCCATTCGGAGCCATTCCAGGCGCAGGCGGACTTAACGTTATGGTCGCACCAGTGGTTCCGATTGGACCGGTAATAGGCGGCGGAACACAGGCAATGTCAACTGTGACTGTGGCAGTCAACAATGCCACTCACCCAAACCCCTGTTTGCCCGGGGCAGTTTATGTTGCCTGGGCTGACGGAAGTCTGGGTGACCCGGATATATTTTTCTCTGCCAGTTTTGCCGGAGGCGGCCCGGGAACCTGGACTCCACCAGTGAGGGTCAATCAGGATCCTGTAGCCAGCGGATTAGACCAGTGGTCACCTTCTATGGCAGTGGACTCTTTGGGAAACATCAACATTATCTTCTACGATCGGCGCAATGACCCATTCTTCAACACCGCTACAGAAGTCTGGATGGCTTCCTCTTTTGATTGCGGGGTCAGCTGGACCGACATGCCTCTTTCTGACGGAGGACCGGTCGTTCCGGCTACTACTATTCCTCCAGGATACATTGGCGACTATATAGAATTAGATGAGAACGCCTTAAATGGAGCAGGCTCTATTTGGAATGACTCCCGACCGACTTTTGCCAGCCAGGAAGTCTGGTTTGAGAATATCAAGCCCACCTGCACGGCCAAGGCGGGAGATGCCAATGCCTCTAACAACTTCACACTTTCAGATGTAATCGCCATAGTCAATTATGTTTTCAACAAACCAGGCTGGCCAATCTGCCCGTCCAACACGACCTTATGCTGGCTCTCAGATTTGCTCTGCCGGGGAGACTGGAACGGCTCCGGGAATGTGACGCTCAGCGATGTGATTCAGGCGGTAAATTTCGTCTTCAATAAGCCGGGCGGACCCTGGACGCCGATTCCCATAGGTCAGTGCTGTGCTTCCGTGCCGTAATTGTCAGTTGGAGTAAGACCACAGGAGAGGGCTCTGGCTCTCTCCTGTTTTTTTCATTAGTTTTATGTTCATACCTTTTGCCCTTATTTTGGTTGTCTACTGGCTGTATGGGATTTAATTGTCCAATGAATCCATTGGTCTGCCGGCTCTTTAAAAAGTGGCTGGATTTTTTACTTTAAAAAAATGAAGAGTTCTAAATCAGTTCCCCTTTTATAATCTCCGGACTATTTCCAAAAGCTGTTCCTGCGGGATCTGCCCCACTAAAGAATAGGTAAGCACTTGTGCTTTGTCTACCCAGGTCACCTGGTTCAATTCGCCTTGATTTCCCGCCCAAAGATTTAAGCCATTATGCTTTACCTCTTTTAGGCCTTGTATTTTGATATTCGCCGAGGGAACCGCAAAGAGTGAGACTAAAACCTCACCCTGTTTAAAGCAGCCTAAGGCAGAATTCATTCCGGCAAATTCCATCTTTTTGCCGCCTAACAGGGTTAATCCACTGCTGAGGAAATGGGAAACTTCCGGGTCTTTACCGATGGATTTTTGGAACCAATCGTCAACTGCAGCCGGGTCTGAGGAGACGATGTCTAAATCTAAACCTTCCTCCACATATTCCTGGTGTTCCTCGAAACACCAGGCCACGAATCTTGAGGCCATGGGCTGGGTTAATGTTCGGATACCGATAATCCCCAAGATTACCGCCATCGCAGTTGCAACTCCGACCCAGCCCCACGGTCGGCCAGGCAAGAGCCAGGCAATTTTTTCTTTCCAGGAGAGACTCTCCTGATGTCTTATTTCAGCGGCAATCCAGGCGGCCAATCCTGGCGGAACGGCTTTCTCTGCTCCCTTCTGGCTGACAGTTCTTTTTATGGAGCTGTCCCATTTTAGCAGTTTCTGACAGTTGGGACATTCCTCTAAGTGAGCCGTGGCTTCAAGAACAGGCCTGGCTCTTTGAGGATTATCTTCAAATTCATACATCAATTTCAAAGCTTCAGTGCATTTCATCTTCTATCCTTTAACCAGCCCTAATTGCTGGGCGTAATCCAAAAGCTGAGACTTTAAGAGGAGTCGTCCCCGGTGAATACGGGATTTAACCGTGCCCATGCGCACACCTAAGATTTCGGCAATCTCCTCATAGGAAAAGCCCTCCACAAAACAGAGAGTGACCGCCAGTCTGAACTCCTGGGGCAGAGATTCCAGCGCTTTTTTTATCTGCTCCTCCCCCAGCTGAGACCAGAAATGCTCTTCCGGATTCTGAGGATGCCCCAGTGCCAAGATTCTTTCATTGAGGCGGTAGTCTTCTTCTTCGCTAACGGCAATGGTCTCTGGCTCCTTGGTCCTCTTGCGGTATTTATTGATAAAAATATTGGTCAATACCTTTAACAGCCAGGCCCTGCAGTTTGTTCCCGGCTGGAACCGGTGAAAGAAGCGATAAGCCTTCAAACAAGTCTCCTGGACTAAATCCTCGGCGTCGCTGGGATTTCTGGTCAGGCGCAGGGCTACTGAATAGAGACTATTTAAGTGAATTAAGGCTGTTCTTTCAAACTCGGTCTGTTTAGAGGACTTATTCTGGTCGGTCATATGCTGGTATCTCTTACTTTTCAGCCAACACGAAATTTGCTAATTCAGCTATTAGCTGTATTCACTCAAGCAGGCCAAAATCAGCCGGTGACCAGCCAGGGGAGATATTTGGCCAAAAGCTGACCCAAGACTCCAAAAGAATTGAAGAAGATTAAGACTCCCACGATTACTAAGAAACTGCCGCTGACGATTTCCACGGCGCGGAAATGTTTTTTTATCCAGGCAGAGACACCTAAAAAATAATTAAAACCGATACCGGTGATTAGAAAAGGTATCCCTAAGCCCAAAGAGTAAACTGCTAAGAGCAACATACCCCGGCTGACTGTCTCCTGATTGGCGGCGATTAAGAGTATGCCGGCTAAAATCGGCCCGATGCAGGGGCTCCAGCCAAAGGCAAAAGCCAGACCCACTACAAAGGCGCCTAAGATTCCTAAGGGTTTGGATTGCGAGTGGATTCTTTTTTCGTAATTTAAAACGGGGATGCGGTAGACACCCACAATGTGCAGGCCGAAGATGACAATCAGTGCTCCGGCTACCTTGTTGAAGACATTCAGATTAGATTTGAGTAAACTGCCGGCAGAAGAAGCCGTGGCTCCTAACAGCACAAAAATCAGAGTGAACCCCAGAACAAAAAAGACAGTGTTGACAGTTACTTTTTTTATTACTGCAGAGCGGTTTTGGCTGCTCAGCTCCTGAAAGCTGACCCCAGAGATAAAGGAGAGATAGCCAGGGATAATGGGAAGAACGCAAGGAGAGACAAAGGAGAGAATGCCCGCGCCAAAAGCCGCAATCAGACTGACTTCCGGATCGAAGAAGGGATTCATAAAATCGGATTCATTTATATTACGATGATAGAGCTTAAAGATTTGTCAGTTATTTCGCTTCCGCTAAACTCTTCTTCAGATAGTCGATTACTTCTACCGGAGTCGGGTCGGTCTCATTCAAAAGAGCCAAATAATAACTGACCCAGTCCCCTAAATGAATAAGCGACATCATTCGCTCTAACAGAGTCTGACCGCTGCTCGGTAATTCTATGACCGGAACCCCTTTCTGCAATAGAATGTTTTTGATAATCTCCATTCTGGCTGTTACCCTTTTATGGTCGGCCCGGTCTTTCAGTATTAGCACCACTAACTTCTCTTTAAATTGCTCAATCATTCCCCAGCCCACTAATTCGTTGTGATTGAATTCCGGAAACACATTGCAGAAGCAGAGGACCTTGGCATTTTCGCAAATCTGCTGTTTCCAGCGAATAGCCACAGAATAGAAATAATCTTCTCCGGCATAGATGATGGGAATCTTGCCATACAGTTCGTGAGCCAGCTGTTTGGCTTGATTTTGCTCCAGGCTAACATCCGGAGTATAATTCTTTCTCAGATTGGTTAGAAATTTCGCCGCATTTTTCAGTTCTCTATTTTTTGTTTTGATGAACTTCAATCTGCACAATAGCTCCAGAAGAACACTTAGCGAATATCCCAGAGCTGCTCTGGGTGGTAAACCAGCTGGAATATTAACAAAGTGCTTTTTGTCCTTCTGGCACAAATCTTTTAATTGTCCGCCGGAGGAGATACCGATTATTTTTGCCTTTCTCTTCTTAGCCTCTCTGTAAGCAGACAGAGTTTCCTCTGTATTGCCGGAGTAGGAGCTGGCAATAAAGAGCGTCTTTTGGCTGATATATTCAGGCAGTACATAGTGTCTGACAATCTGAAGAGGTATTTTCAATTCATAGCGCAGATAAGACTCCGCAATCTCGGCCGCAATAGCTGAACCTCCCAATCCTGCCGCCGCAACGTTAGAAAAAGTTGCAGCCTTCCAGCTCGGCAGCTTAACCTGCCGGGCAATCTGAGCCCCCTCTTCCAACTGCCGGGGGAAATTCTCAATCAGGCCGGCAAAATTACTCTTATCGATTCCTCGAATTACCGCTGTTTCATCTAAGTTAATCACGAAAGTCCTATTTCAGCATTTGTCTTAAGGCTTTTCTCACTTGAGTCCTGGTAGTCATTTCACACAATCTATCCGCCAATTTTCTTGCACTTGAATATTTTATCTTACCCAGGGCAGTCTTCACTCTGGGGATATGCACCGGAGAAATTGAGATTTTATCCAGACCCAGCCCGACTAGAGCCGGCAGGGCTAAACCCGAGGCAGCTAATTCTCCGCAAATTGAGACCTCAATTTTGTGCTTGCGGGCGGATCTGACTGTCGCCTGAATCAGCTTCAAGACCGCCGGGTCTAATTCATCGAATAAGTTTGCCACTTTCTGACTGCCTCGGTCGACTGCCAGGGTATACTGGGTCAGGTCATTGGTCCCCAGGCTGAAAAAATCGACCTCTTTGGCCAGACCGTCGGCATTCAACGCTGCTGAAGGTATCTCAATCATAATCCCGACCGGAACCTTGGAATTGAATTTTATTTTCTCTTTCTTAAGCTCTCTTTGTACCTGCCAGATTATCTCCTTCACCTTTTGAACCTCCTCTAAGCAGGAGACCATGGGAATCATTATCTTAAGATTGCCTTTGGCAGAGGCGCGGTATAAGGCCCTCAGCTGGGTTTTAAAAAATGCTGGCAGATCTAAGCATACTCGCACCGCCCTCCAGCCTAAGAAAGGATTGAGGTCCCGGCTTTCATCTGCGGTGCCGAAGAGTTTATCCCCACCCAAATCGGAAGTGCGGATGGTAACCGGACGTGGATTGAATTTTTCCAGAACCTGGCGGTAGATTTGATATTGTTCCTCCTCAGACGGGAATCCGGCCCGGCTCAAAAAGAGAAATTCGGAGCGGAACAGCCCCACTCCTTGGGCGCCGTATTTCAAGGCTAACTCCGCTTCTTCAGGAATGTCGATGTTGGCCAGAAGAGTGATTTTAACCTTGTCTCTAGTTCGGGCTGGCAGGTGGGAAGTTTTTTCAATCCTAGACAGCTCCGCCTCCCAGTTTTTTTTGCGCCTCTGATAGAAAATCAGAGTATCTTCATCCGGATAAAGTATTACTTTGCCGGAGTGACCGTCAATGATGGCCGGAACGTCATCGGGCTCAATCTCCAGGCCATTTTCCCAGGCCACTACTGCCGGAATCTGGAAGGCCTTAGATAACAGCGCCACATGTGAGGTCACCCCGGCCTCTTTTAAGGCTAACCCTAAGATGTTCTTTCGGTTTAGCTGGATTAGTTCCCCTGGTGACAATGAATCTGCCAGTATGATGGCCGGATAACCAAACTGAATATCTGGTTGGGTCGTGACCCCGCTCAGTTGTTGCAGCACCCGGCTGCGGATTGATTGAACGTCGCTGACTCTCTCCCGCAGATACTGGTTACCGGAATTCCGCAGGGCAGTTAAGCTCTTTTCGGTTACTTCCCGATAGGCTGTTGCCGCGCTTTTCAGATTTTCCCTAATCTCTTTTTCTACTTCTTTTCTGATTTCCGGGTCGTCTAAAAGAAGAATCTGAGCCTCGAAAATCCGGACATGCTGCGAGTCTAACTGGGAAGCTACGCTGCGGGCTGTTTCTAAGAGCTCACGCTTAGTGTTAGCTAAGGCCTGCTCGAATTTTTCTAATTCCTGCTCGGCTAAGCTGGAGTCAACGGACGATGGCAGAACCTGCTCCAATCTACGCTGTATGACAAAAACTTTTCCGATGGCGATTCCCGGGGAGACCCCCTTCCCTTTCAGGATTATTTCCGGTCTGCTGCGCACTAATCTTCTCCAAACTTCGATTCGAAAAGCTGGAATATTTCTTCGACAGCTTGGGCTTCATCTTCTCCCCAAGCTTTGATTATCAGGCTGGAGCCGTATTCTGCGGCTAATCCCATTACTCCCATGATGGATTTGGCATTTATTTCTAAGTCATTCTTGACCAGCCTGATTTCGGACTTAAAACCCGCGGCTTTCTGGGCAATCAAGGCAGCCGGACGAACGTGCAAGCCCAGGCGATTTTTGAGGACAACCTTCCTCTCTGTCACCGCCAGCCTTGATTGTTCTGACTACGCGCGCACAAAGTGTTTTCCAGATAGCTGTCGGGCTAAGCCCTTTAGTTCCAAATTCAATAAGCCGGTCAAGGTTTCAGATACGGATAGATTACTTGCTTCAGCCAATTTGTCAATATGGGTCGGCTCAGCGGAAAGAATTTGAAAGAGCAATCCTTCTTCCCCGGCCAATTCCGGAGGAGCCGATACAGACCTGAGAGCAGTAGAGGTCTTGCCCAGATTTAATTCTTCTAATATATCCTCTACCCGGGTGACAAGCTTGGCCCCCTGGCGTATTAAGTTGTTGGTCCCTTCACTGGTCTTCTTTCCCAGATTGCCGGGCACGGCAAAGACTTCCCGATTTTGCTCTAAGGCGAACTGTGCGGTCAAAAGCGCCCCGCTCTTGGCCGGGGCTTCCACTACAATTACTCCCAAGCTCAGACCGGAGATAATCCTGTTTCTTTTGGGGAAATTTTCTGCCGCCGGCTTGGTGCCGAATAAAAATTCGGAAACCAGGGCGCCTTGTTTTTCTATCCTCTTAGACAGGATTTTGTTTTCCGGGGGATAAATAATATCCAGCCCATTGCCCAAGATGGCTATGGTTCTTCCTCCGGATTCTAAAGCGGCCTGATGGGCATAGGCATCTATGCCAGTAGCCAGACCGGAAACAATTGTGATTCCTTCTGCGATTAATTCAGATGTGATTTTTCGGGTTATATTCTTGCCGTAATCGGTCGCATTCCGGCTCCCCACCATGGCTAAGGCCAAATCATCAGTTTCATTTAAACTTCCCCTGACGAATAAGAACGGCGGCGGGTCGCTTATCTGTTTTAATCTTCTGGGATAATCTACATCTGTAATATTGAGCCAATGGCAATTTGATTCTTCAAAGATTTTAACCTGCTTTTCAGCCACTTGCCAGTTGACCTGACTCTTGACTGACTTAGCCGTGATTTCGCCCACATCCTCGACCTGCAGTAAATCTTTCAGGGAGGCTTGTAGCGCTTTCTGGGGCGAACCAAAATGCTTAACCAGAGAATAAAATCTCACCTCCCCCACATTGGGGACCGTGCTTAAGGCAATCCAGTAAAACAGGTCTTCGGCTCTATTTCTCATCAGGAAATTTATCTAATATTTTGGCCAGCTCTAATGCCAAAGCGCCGATTCCCTCGCCGGTCAGGGCAGAGATTTTGAAGAGCTTCCTACTTGTCCCATTCAGGTTTACTAATTTATTTTCTTTGAGCAAATCAATCTTATTCAAAACCACCAGCTGAGGCTTTTTTATAAGTTCTGGGTCATATAGCTCCAATTCTTTTCTTAGTTCTTCTAATTGGGATTTTGCTTCAGGCAGGCTGGCATCTAAAAGAAAGACCAGAATCCGGGTGCGCTGGATATGTCTTAAGAATTCATATCCCAGACCCTTGCCTTTGTGGGCGTCCTTAATTAGACCGGGTATGTCGGCGATGACAAAGGTACGGTAATCTTGTAACTTAGCCAGCCCCAGATTCGGAGCAAGGGTGGTGAAGGGATAGTCGGCAATTTTGGGCCTGGCCTGGGTTAATCTGGATAAAAGAGTGGACTTGCCGGCATTGGGATAACCGACCAGGCCGACATCTGCTATCAGCTTTAACTCTAAAATCAAGCCTTTCTTCTCGCCCTCTTCACCCGGCTCGGCTTTACGGGGAGCCCGATTGGTGGAGGATTTGAAATGGACGTTTCCCCTCCCGCCTTTACCTCCTCTGGCAACAACGTAACTTTGTCCATCTTCAGTCAAATCAGCCAAAACCTGGTCGGTCTCTTTAGCTTTGATGACCGTGCCTACCGGCACCCTAATGACGCAGTTTTCCCCGTCCTTGCCGGACATTTTTTTTCCCATCCCTGCACTTCCGTCTCCGGCTTTGTATGAAGTTTTATATCTGAAATCCATCAAGGTGGTCAGATTGCGCTCGGCTACGATTATTACATCCCCTCCTTTGCCGCCATCCCCGCCGTCCGGCCCTCCTTTGGGGACGTATTTCTCCCGGCGGAAGCTGACGGCCCCCTTGCCTCCTCTGCCAGCCTGAACTTCTATTTCAGCCAAGTCAACGAACATTGCTTTCTGATTCAGGAATCTTTTCTTAGCTGGTCAATCATTTTGGCCACGCGTACCGATTCTTTGACATCATGCACCCGGACTATATTGGCACCCTGCATTATGGCGTAGGCCATGGCTGCCAGACTTCCTTCCAGCCTCTCTTCCACCGGCAGGTCTAAAATTTTTCCGATAAACGACTTGCGAGACAAACCCACCAAAATCGGTCTCTCCAGCTGTTTAAATTCAGGCAGTCTTTTCAGAATCTCCAGATTATGCTCCAAATTCTTTCCGAAACCTATGCCCGGGTCAATGATTAATTTAGTTGTGTCAATTTCCTTTGATTCGGCCCATTCTAACTGCCTGGCGAAATATTCTTTGAGCTCTCCCACCACGTCCTGGTAAGTTGGATTTTCCTGCATATTTCTGGGAGTCCCCTGGATGTGCATCAGCATGACCGGACAGTCGAATTCTCTGGCTACCTCGACCATCTGCGGGTCAAATCTTAAACCTGAAATGTCATTGACAATCTCTGCCCCGGACCGGAGAGCTCTTCGGGCGACCTCGGCTTTGTAAGTATCTATCGAAATCGGAATGGAGATTCTTCCGGATAACTCTTCTATTACTGGCAAGACTCTTTTTAATTCTTCTGCAACTGTAACCGGCTCGGCGCCCGGTCTGGTAGATTCTCCGCCGATATCCAAGATGTCTGCCCCTTGCTCAGCCATTTTCAGGCCTTGCTCGATGGCCTTTTCCGGTTCAAAAAAACTTCCTCCGTCTGAGAAGGAATCTGGGGTGACATTGATTACCCCCATTATGTGAGTGCGGGAAAAGAAATCATACTCCTGCTTCCGGAATCTGAAGGTTGCCCGTTTCTGTGCCCAAATTGTGCTCATTAAGGCTTCTTCCGATTTTTCCAAATATAATAAAAAAGGGGGGAATCTGCTCGGCGCATTTTCCCCGATTGGTACAAATCACTTTTACTAGACTTTGGGAGCCTCTATCGCTTCGGGCTGGGCCTGTGAACCCCCTTTTAAGAGCCGGTCAATCTGTTCTCCGTCCAAGATTTCCTTTTCTAAGAGAGTCTGAGCCACCAGATGCAGTTTATCTAAATTGGTGGAAAGCAGTTCAGTGGCTTTCTGCTCGGCTCCTATGACAATGCTTTTGACTTCCAAGTCAATATCCTGGGCGGTTTTCTCACTGTAATCCCGGTGCCGGGCTATTTCCCGGCCTAAGAAGATTTCTTCTTCCTTTTTTCCGAAGGTGACCGGACCTAATTTCTCGCTCATGCCCCATTCGCACACCATCTTCCTGGCCAATTCAGTGGCTCGCTCTATGTCGTTGCCTGCCCCGGTGGAGAGCTGATTGAAGACTAATTTTTCTGCCACCCGACCGGCTAAGAGATGAACTAAACGGATATCCAAGTACTCTTTGGAGTAATTGTGTTTTTCGTCAATGGGCAGATAAGAGGTAACCCCCAAGGCCATGCCGCGGGGTATGATGGTCACTTTGTAAACCGGGTCTGAGCCGGGAATCAGCTTGGCCACTAAGGCATGGCCGGCTTCATGATAGGCGGTCAGCTTTCTCTCTTCCTCGCTTATGACTAAGCTCTTGCGCTCGATGCCCATCATCACCCGGTCTTTAGCCGCCTCGAAATCCCCCATGGCCACGGCTTCCCGGTTCTTCCGAGCGGCTAACAGGGCCGCTTCGTTTACTAAATTAGCTAAATCAGCCCCGGATAGACCCGGAGTGGCTCGGGCTAAAACCTGCATGTCAACATCAGGAGCCAATTTGAGTTTCTTGGTGTGGACTTTTAGGATACCCTCCCGGCCTTTAACGTCGGGATTGTTAACTATTATCTGTCGGTCGAAACGGCCCGGTCTCAGCAAAGCCGGGTCAAGCACATCCGGGCGGTTGGTAGCGGCCAAGAGGATTACCCCTTCGTTGGTTTCAAAACCATCCATTTCAACCAAGAGCTGATTTAAAGTCTGCTCCCTTTCATCGTGTCCGCCTCCTAAGCCCGCGCCCCGGTGCCGGCCCACTGCATCGATTTCATCGATGAAGATTATACAGGGGGCGTTCCTTTTGCCCTGCTCGAACAGGTC
Organism: uncultured Ignavibacteria bacterium; assembly: GCA_964399055.1. Taxonomy (GTDB): domain Bacteria; phylum Zixibacteria; class MSB-5A5; order DSPP01; family RBG-1; genus CAYNPJ01. The sequence continues at coordinate 787,043 of CAYNPJ010000001.1, read as the reverse complement.
GCGCACCCGGGAGGCTCCCACTCCTACGAACATCTCCACAAAATCTGAACCGGACATAGAGAAAAAGGGCACTCCTGCCTCTCCGGCAATAGCCCGGGCTAAGAGAGTCTTGCCAGTGCCTGGAGGACCTAAGAGCAGGACTCCTTTGGGTATTTTCCCGCCTAATTTCTGGAATTTAGCCGGCTCTTTTAGGAATTCAATTATCTCCTGCAATTCTTCCTTGGCTTCATTCACCCCGGCTACGTCGGCGAAAGTGACCTTGGGCCGGTCCCCGCCTATTAATCTGGCCCGGCTCTTGCCGAAACTAAACAACCCCTTGGCTCCTCCCCCTCCCTGCATCTGTCTCAGGAAAAAGAGCCACACAAAGATTAACAGCACCCAGGGGCCGAAAGCCAGAAGCACATTCCAGAGATTGTTCCCTTCCTGTTTGGCTTTAATCTCTACTCCCTGTTGCTCTAACTCCTTGACTAATTCCGGGTCTTCGAAAGGAATTACTGTGGCAAATTTCTCGAATTTTTCAGTCCGGTTCCCCTGTTTTTTGGTAACCGCATTTCTGAACTCTCCTTTGACCTCTTTCTGTATAATCAGCACTGATTTGATATTATTCTCTTTTAACTCCTGCTTGAATTCACTGTAAGAAATAGTAAGGGGGGACTGTTTGGTCTTCTGCAGGAATAATGCTAAGACCGCTGCCAGGGAAATCACCATAAACCAGAAGAATAAGGCCCGGGGGTTAGCCTTTTTGGGTCCTCCTCCTTCCGGACGGGGCGGCATACGGCCCGGCGGACGTCTGGGCGGATACCGGCGGTCCGGGGGTCCGGGGCTGCGGGAATTACCCTGTTTCTCTTCTTCGCTCATTCAGGCCTTTTAAGTTACAATGACTTTCTACGTATGTTAAACTGTAAAGTCTAATTTATTCTATCGGTAAATTTCTGATTCTATATTCTATACGAGCCGGCCCTCTTTCTTTACTCTTGAATTATCTCAATTCAAAATCTGTGCCTCTACCCGGAGAACTCTCTTGGTTTTAGGCCCGACCTTGAAATCATCGCTGATTCTATGGCCCACCACCCAGGCAATCCTACCGTTGCTGGAGAGGACCGGTATATTTTCCCTCTGGTAGCGAGGTACTTTCAAATCAGTGAAGAAATCCGAAAGCTTTTTGGCACCCTGCAGCCCTAAAGGTTTGAACCTTTCTCCTGTTTTCCAGCTCCTTAATTGAGGGGGTTTTTCAAATTTGTCGTAATCAAGATAAGCTACATGTTTAGCAGGATTGAGAATTTTAACGGGCAACTTTTTTCGGTCAATCATGTCGCATTTCACTTCCATTTTAAGCTCCGGAATAGAGAATTTGCCCGGTCTGGATAATTTTCGATTCACCCTCTCCCTTTTCAGGTGGAAAAAGATAATCTTATCTTGAGTTCTTTCCACCCAGTAATGTTTTCGCAAATTAACTCTTTGACCGGTTTTACTCTGACGTACGAAATCTAGGACCCTCTCCACTGGGTCGAACTCCAGAGGATAGACTTCATTACTCAATCTCTCCCAGGCAAGGCGCACTAAACTTCTCTGCAAAATCTCAGGCAGTGTGCTGAACTTGGTCAGTTTTAGAGCCACAGTTTGTCGCCCTTCGGCAGTGATAAGTTTTTCAGCTAACTTAACCGTTTTTTTCCGGAGGTACTCTTCCTGAGCCGACAAGATTTCCGCAGCCTTGACCAGAGCTTCAATAAACTTAGGATTGTATTCTCTGGTCAACTGGGGAAGCAACCTATTTCTAATTCTGTTCCGCAGAAAGTCAACTTGGAGATTGGTCTTGTCAATCCGGTAGGCAATCTTATTTTGCCTGAGATAATTCAGAATTTCATCACGAGTAGTTGATAATAACGGTCTGATGATTTTCCCTCTTTTGACCGGAATACCAGCCAAACCTGATGCACCAGCACCGCGCAACAGCCTCATCAAGACCGTCTCGGCCTGGTCATTTTTGGTGTGGGCAGTGGCAATTCGGTCAATTTTGTGCTTTTTCGCCAATTCATCAAAGAACTCATAGCGCACCTTTCGGGCTGCTTCCTCGATGGATAACTTTTCTTTTTTGGCTAAGATTTTAAGGTTAACTGATTTCAAGTAGATTGGAAGCACCATCTCTTTAGCTAACCCCCTGACAAACATTTCGTCCCGGTTTGAGTCTCTACCCCTCAAGTTATGATTGACATGAGCTAAGCTTAAGTCCAGATTATACTTATGCCTCAATTCATAAAGTAAATGTAGAAGGGCAACTGAGTCCGGACCGCCGGAACAGGCGATAAGAACCTTGTCCCCTTTGCTCAAAAGTTTATGGCGTTTAATTGCCTTAAGCAGTTTGGTCAGCATAATTATTCATCATAGCAATTTTAGTTGGATTTGTCAATTAGAAAGGAGGTCCATCTTAGCGGGATTGCCATGTCCCGACCCTCCGACCACGCTCAGGACATGCAAGTCGGGGCCCGCAATGACAACTGAGAATGGTTAACCCCTCCCTTGCCCTCCCCTAAAAGGAGAGGGTTGTTAGGCTAGCGGCTCTCATAGCCCGGACACTCAAACTCGATATTGGTGTGCAGGATATGATAGCGCTCTCTCATCAGCTGTTTTATCTCCTTCTTAATACCGGAACAATCGCTTATGCGCTTGTTATCTTTAACTACGATATGGACTGTCATGGCATACATCTTGGTGGCAATCTCCCAGATGTGCACGTCATGCACATCCTCTACCCCGGAAACTTCTTGCCGGAGAGCGCCTATCACTTCGTCGACGCGAATATGTTTTGGAGCTGATTCCATAAGCACGTTGAAGGAGTCTTTCAAGAGATTCTTGGCCCAGATGAGGATGATGATACAGATTACCACCGAAAGAATCGGGTCAATCACATACCAGTTAGTAAAATGAATGACCATGGCCCCGGCTACAATGGCAACTGAAGAAAAGGTGTCGGTAAGCAGATGCAGGTAAGCAGACTTAACGTTTAAATCTGCGGTCTTGACCTTCCACAAAATCGCGGCCGAAACCAGATTGACAATTAGGCCTATCACCGCCACGATCATCATCTGAACTTCTAGAATGGGCCGGGGGTGGACTATTTTTTGATAAGCCTGATAGCCGATGAAAAAGGTTATAATTATCAAAGTGAGTCCATTCACCAGCGCGGCTAAGCTTTCAGCCCGGTAAAACCCGAAGCTCCTCTCCTTGCTGGTCTGTTTGGCTGCAAACAGAATAGCCACATAGCTGACTGCCAGGGCGAAGAAATGGGTGAGCATATGGGCTGCATCGGACACTAAGGCCAAAGAGTTGGTCAGAATTCCCCCCACGAACTCAACTATCATCATGGTTAGAGTCAGAACCATGACTGAGAAGAGCCGGCTTTTTTTCAGCCGATATAGGCCGTCCTCAGAGAGGGGAAAATGGAAGTAGCCAAAGTGTGCCAGCCCGGAGAGGACTTCCGGCTCTAAGTATGTGCGGGCAGTTTTATTGGCCATAGATTTAAATTATACCCCCTACTTTCTTAATTCCTGAATAAACTTTTCTAATTCGTCAATCTGCGAGGGAATCCCGTCCGAGAGCAATTTAAATCCACTCTTGGTAATAAGTACGTCGTCCTCAATCCGCACACCTAAGTCTTCTTCTGGAATATATATCCCCGGCTCAACTGAAATAACCATTCCCGGCTGCAAAGGCTCATCATAGAATCCTACGTCATGCACCTCCAGGCCGATAAAATGCGACAGACCGTGAATGAAATAGTCCCCATAGCCGGCTTTAGATATCACTTCATAGGCTGCGTCATACAAATCATCTATGGTAACTCCCGGTTTTAACTTTTTCATGGCCTCTTGCTGGGCCCTCCAGACAATCTCATAAATCTCTCTCTGCCGGAGTGAAAACTTTCCTGAGATTGGAATGGTTCTGGTAACATCGGCGGCATAGTGTCCAACTTCTGCGCCTACATCCAAAACCATCAGGTCTCCATCCTTAATTTCGGCTTTATTCTTGGTATAGTGTAGTACCGTAGAACCGTGTCCGCTCCCCACGATTGAAGAAAAAGCCATGTACTTGGCTCCCATTTCCCGGCAATGATTCTCGAAAATTATCTGCACCCGTTCTTCGGTCATACCCGGCTGAACCCTGGAGAAGACCTCATTCAGTCCGCTCTCAGTTATCCTTATAGCTTTAGTCATCTGCCCTAATTCATAATCAGATTTTACCGCCCGCATCCGGGTAATCAGTGTGCTGCAGTCTTTCAAGTTGGCGTTTAAGTGACGAGCCTGCAATTCCCGGAAGTTTTTCAAATCTTCGGGAACCGGTGCATTAAGGGAAGCCGGACGAGACAGAACACACAGGGTGTCGCAATTATTCAAAAAACGGTTCAGCCATCTTCCCAATTCATCGGTCCGGCGGATGTATTCGAATCCAGTTTGTTTTCTCAGTTCCTCACCAAGAGAAAGCCTTTCTCCTTCCCATCTTTCCTCCTCTGGGTTTCTGGGCTTTAAGAGCAGCATCTCCTTCCTTCTCTTTTCTGCCGGGGCTAAAATCAGAATGGCTCCCGGCTCATCATCAAGACCGGTCAGGTAGTAGAAATCCGGATTCACCTGGAAACGGTCCCCGGAAAACTCCTCTCCGGCAAAAACCAGGCCGATGCCTTGCCCCATTTTTGCTCTGAGTTCTGCTCTTCTCTGTTTGAAGATTTCTAAGTCAGATGAGAGTCCAATCTTAACTGTAGTAGCCATCAAGATTAAGACTAATAGCCAATTCAATTTTTTCACTCAAATCCTCCAGCGATTATTCCTAAGATAAGTTAGTGGAAGGATACCGGCAAGCCTCGGCTATATTTTCTTCTTAATCTGCTCCAGGATTTCCTGAATATTAAAGTAGTGTTCCCGTTCATGCTCGATGAACCTTCGCAGGACCTTGCGGGCGGTCCAGGGCTCTTTTAGTTCTTTGTTGCAGTATTTGGTCGGGATAACAATCTGATGATATTTAACCTGTGCGAGGCGGGGGAGAATCCGATAGGCCGCTTTTCTAATCCTTTCCATTCTGGATATCACCTTGTCTCTTGGAACTTTTTCAGGTATGGCCATAATGTCGGGCCACTCTGTGATTCTCGATAAATACCACCACTCCGCATTAGCAATGTGATTCAGATTGCGTCGGATGGTCCACCGCTTAGGTAGCTCAAAATCGAGTATCTTATCAGGCAATGGGCTAACTAATTTTAACAAGTCGCTCCTCGACCACCTCAGTAACTTCAAATAGTCTCTGATTTCAGACGAAGCCGGAGGAATTAAGTCAGGAAGGAATAAGGCTGCTGCTGAACTGGAAATCCAGGGGCTAGTCCCTTCCAATCTTTCAACTACCCGAAGCTTGAATTCCCTGTTAATTCTTTGTCTCAATTGATGTCTGTTCAACCACTGAAGATGTTTTTGGACCGCTGAATTCAGATTTTTTAGGGCTATTTTTTCATTCCTGGCGTAAGCAGTACATCCGGGCAGAGAGAGAACGTGAGCCATGCAGCCGGATTTATTTCCCTCCAGATATACCTGGAAAACAGTCATCTCAAAATGAATTTTGACATAAGCAAAAAGTCCAATTTATGCCAGTGCTTTTTCAGAACCGCCTCCTGAATGAATCCACAGGACTTGTAAAACTCTATGGTGGATTTCAGCCAGGGGAAGGTATAGGCAAAGATTTTATGACAACTCTTATTCCGGCATTCTTTCTCAATTTCCAGTAGTAAACTTTTCCCCACCCCTTTACCCTGAAAACTCAAGGCAGTACAAATCCAGGAGAGGTCAAACAGACCGGCACCAATAAACTTGCCGATGGCTAAGCCAATAGCCTCTGCCTCTTGCTCTGCCACCAGAGCTAACCTATCTGACTCAGATATGAACCTGGAGAATGTCTCCGTTGAGTATAGCTGCAATTCCTGCTGGAATAGCTCGTAGTTGTAATAATTTTTCTCTATCTGATTATAAGTTTGCTCTCGGACAGATTTAGAGATTTCAATGCAGGCAGGGACATCGGTAAAAACCATGGGGCGAACTAACACGAGATTCTCTATTTAGTAAACCGGCCCGTTGAAAATTAGATGATTTTATAATTCTGAATTTTCTTTTTTATAATCTCTGACAATCCAGAAGCCGGAACCCTGACCTGCTCCATACTATCTCTCTCCCTCAGCGTCACCGTCTCATCCTGCAGGGTCTGAGAATCCACCGTCACTCCGTAAGGAGTTCCAATCTCATCTTGACGACGATAACGTCGGCCAATCGCCCCTCCGTCGTCATAGAAACACTTAAAGTGATGCTTTAAGTCATGGAAAATCCTTAAGGCAATCTCCGGCATATTGTCGCGGTTGACCAGAGGCAGGACCGCCACTTTTACCGGAGCAATCTGAGGATGGAGTTTCAGGACCACCCGTTTTTCTCCTTTGACTTCTTCTTCGTGAAAGGCGTCTATCAAGAAAACCAAGAGCGAGCGGTCCACTCCGGCAGAGGTCTCAATGATGTAGGGGACAAATCGCTCCTTGGTCTGGTCGTCATAGTAGGATAAATCTTTCCCGGAAAATTGTGCGTGCCGGCTCAGATCATAGTCAGTCCGGTTGTGAATCCCTTCAATCTCTTTCCAGGCAAATGGAAAATTATATTCGATGTCGTAGGCCTCTTTGGCGTAGTGGGCTAATTCTTTGTGGTCGTGCTGGTGAAAGCGCAGGTTATCTTTTTTGATTCCTAAGTTCAAATACCAGTTGAAGCGCTCATTGCGCCAGTACTCCAGCCACTTTTTGTCCTCTTGAGGGTTTATAAAAAACTGCATCTCCATCTGCTCGAATTCCCGGGAGCGGAAGATAAAATTCCCAGGCGAAATTTCATTCCTGAAGGCTTTTCCTATCTGGGCTATGCCAAAGGGTATCTTCTGGCGGGAAGGTCCTAATACGTTTTGAAAATTGACATATATTCCCTGAGCGGTCTCGGGACGCAAATAAGCCACTGAAGCCTCATCTTCCACCGGACCGATGTGAGTTTTGAACATCAAATTAAACTGGCGCGGCTCGGTCAACTCACCACCGCAGTTAGGGCATTTCTTTCCCTCGACCTGGTCTGCTCTGAATCTCTGCTTACAATTTTTGCAATCCACCAGAGGGTCGGTGAAATTCTGCACATGGCCGGAGGCTTCCCAGACCTTGGGGTGCATGATGATGGCTGCATCTATGCCTTCGATGTCATCCCGCAGCTGGGTCATCGACTCCCACCAGGAGTCTTTGATATTCTTCTTCATCTCCACCCCCATGGGCCCATAATCCCACAGGGCATTGATGCCGCCATAGACTTCTGAAGACTGGAAGATGAATCCCCGGCGCTTGCACAGGGAGTTGAGCTTATCCATCAAATCCGGTTCCTTAGTCTTGGCCAACCTTTCCTCCTAGGCTTTTAGCTTTTCCAAAAATTCCAGTGATTTCAAATTCTTCTGGGTGTGAGCGTGGTATTCTAAAACATTTAATATAACCTCGGAAATTTCCTCTAATTGCCTCTGAGTCACATTTAATTTCAAAACTTCTGCTCCGGTTAAGGCCAACATTTGCTTCATCAATTGCCAGCTTTCTTTGGAGAGCTTAAGATAAAATGAGCCTGGCTCAGAACAGTTTCGGCAAATTAAGCCGCCCTGCTCTACTGAGAATAAAATAAACTGGCCGCTCAAGTCCTTTCGATTGCAAACCGTGCATCCGGATAAGTTAGGGCTGTAACCTAAGTTAGCAGCCAATCTTAAAGCAAAACTCCAGGTCAAAACCGGCAGTTTTGCCTCGGACATGTCTTTGAATTCTTGCAGAGTCTCAGCAACTAAGGCAAACAGCCCGGGGTGAGTTTCCTCCTCTACCGTAAGCCGGTCAACCAATTCTAGAATGGCAGAGGCATAGGACAATTTGGTCAGATAGCTGTAAAGCTCCTCCTGAGGGTCGAGCAGCTCTGCCTGGGAGAGCAAGTGCAGTTCAGAGTTTTCTTTTTTATAGAAAACCACTTCAACTATTGAGAACTGCTGCAGATTCCCTCCCATCCGGCTCTTGGGTGATTTGATTCCTTTGGCCAGAAGTTTCATTTTGCCGAATTTCTGGGTGAAAAGAGTCACAATCTGGGAACTGTCTCTGAAATTCTGGCTCTTGAGAACAATCCCCCTAGTCTTAAATAAATTCATGGAGAAAACTTGGCGCTGTCCACAGGAGGTAAAAAGCGATAGACCTTCTCGTCTGGCCGGGATAGGCCATATCTTTCCCGGGCCAATTTCTCGATGATAAAAGGGTCATTTTCCAGAAGATTTTTCTCCTGCTGGAGCTGTAAGATATCAGCCTGCAGCTGTTTGTAGTGAATCCGTAACTGAGCTTTCTTTTGATGCAATCTATAAATGCGGACGAACCCGTAGTCCCCGCTAAAATAAGTTAATAAAAAGAAAATTGCCGCAGCCAAGAGAATGAACTTTTTGACCTTATGTTTGGGTAATTTCTGGATTGAATTTTTGAGAAATTTCCTTAAGTAATTACGCATGACCGGTTAATTCTCACTTCTGCCCGCTGAAGGCTTTCAGACCTAAGTAGACCGCTTGTTTTCCCAGCTCTTCTTCGATTCTCAAGAGCTGATTATACTTGCAGATTCTATCGGTGCGGGAGACTGACCCGGTCTTAATCTGTCCGGAATTGGTGGCCACAGCCAAATCAGCGATGGTGGTGTCCTCGGTCTCTCCGGAGCGATGGGAGATAACAAAAGTAAACCCTGCCTTGCGGGCCAGCTCAATGGTTTCCAGGGTTTCGGTCACTGTACCGATCTGATTGAGCTTGATTAAAATCGAATTGGCGGCCCTGCGCTCGATTCCTTTCTGAAGAAGCTTGGGACTGGTGACAAAAATATCATCGCCCACAATCTGAATTTGGCTCCCTAACTTGGCGTTTAGCTTCTGCCACCCCTCCCAATCCTCTTCTGCCAGGCCGTCTTCTATGGAAACGACGGGATATTTGTTAATCAACTCGGCGTAGAAGTCTATCAGTTCAGCGGAAGTAAAGCTTTTTCCATCGGCTTCAAGCACGTAATTCTTCTCGGCGGCATTATAGAACTGCGAAGCAGCGGGGTCGAGAGCCAAGAAAAAATCATCCCCAGGCTTGTATCCGGCTCTCCCTCCGGCTTGAATTATTACTTCCAGGCCCCTGCTGTTGTTTTCCAATTTAGGGGCAAATCCACCCTCATCACCCACTGCAGTGGTGAGTTTCTTTTCGCTTAAAAGCTTCTTTAAGCTTTGAAAAATCTCCGAGCCCATTCTCAACGCCTCTTTAAAGGACTTAGCTCCGGCCGGCACCAGCATAAATTCCTGAAAATCTAAACCGCTGTCGGCATGGGCCCCGCCATTAATCAGATTCATCAAGGGGACCGGCAATACCCTGGCGTTGGCCCCGCCCAAATAACGGAAGAGGGGTAGCTGGCAAGAGGCGGCTGCAGCCTTGCAGACTGCTAAAGAGACTCCTAAGATGGCATTGGCGCCCAGTTTGCTTTTATTGTCGGTGCCGTCTAACTCAATCAGAAACTGGTCTAATTCAGCCTGAGCAGTGGCCTCGATTTGCTTGTTTAAAAGAGGCGGGGCAATGAAGTCATTGACGTTTTTAATCGCTTTCAGGACTCCCTTGCCGCCGTAGCGATTCTTCTCGCCGTCTCTTAATTCCAAGGCTTCCAGAGCTCCGGTGGATGCTCCAGAGGGAACTGCCGCCCTGGCCCAGGAGCCGTCTTCTAAGGCTGCCTCTACTTCAAGAGTGGGATTACCCCGCGAATCTAAAATTTCTCGAGCATGAACATATGCTATCTTAGGCATGTTTTCTCCCTTGCATGTCCCCAATTTAGCGGAAATCAGACCTTTATCAAGAGAAAAGTCAGTCCCACGGCAAACAGGCTGGAAATAAAATTTACCCAATCGTTATTTACCCAGCGCCAGCCTGATGTCCGGCTGGTCAGGGCTTGACAGTGAATCTGTCTCTCTGTCATCATCTGACAACGATTACACACATATTGAGCTTGAAGTGCGGCGCCTAAGATACTATCGAAGAATGAGGCCAAAAATCCTGTGCTGGTTAAGATAATCAGGTATCTGAGAGAATGTGAGTAAGCTGGAAAGATATACATTCCGATTAACGTTAGCGAGAATGCTCCACCAAGAGATGCCATAGTTCCCGCTTTAGTGATACCTCCGGAGACTCCGGCAGAGACTGGTTTGAAGGTGGTAATCAAAACTGGAGTTGTTCTAGAAAGCACTCCGATTTCAGTAGCCCAGGTATCGGCAGCTGCCGAAGATAGTGCGGCCAGATAGAAAATATACCATAATTGCTGAGGTTGGATAAAATCGAGCGCCGCGCACAACGCCGGCAGAGCTCCATTAGCCAGGACTTGAGCCCAGTCTCTGCGCTCATCTTTCTGAAAGACCTGCTTCAGACCGGACTTTTTGGCTTTCCCTGTCTTAGAGAGAATACTGGAACTTATAAAGAAGTATAAAATCGCTGCTGACCAATCCCATCCTCCCAATCCGAAAATGGCCGTCCCCACCAAAACAGTTGCAACTGCCCCGCTGAGGGAAAGCGCTTTCCAGCGCCAGGAGGCTAATGCTATAATACTTGCGAAAAGAAAACCGACCAGCAGGTCAGTCAACATTCAGGGGAGCTGATGGCGCTTGCGCAAAAACCATTCCAGACTCAAGAAAGCCAAAGCTAAAACTAAAATAAGGGGCTGATTCCAGATTTCAAAAGTCTTATTTTCTTCCATGCTTTTCTCCTGTAGAACCAGATCCTGGGGCAGATTCTCAAAATCCTTTATGGTGTAAAACTTGCCCCCGCTCACTTCGGCTATTTGGGTCAGAAGCTGGCGATTCAAAGTCAAAGTCTGGTCTTCCAAGCTGTACTCTTCTACCTGGAATTCTTGTGTGGCTCTTGAAACAGCTTTTCCATCTAACCTGTAAGTTGCCTCTACCATATACTCTCCAGGCTCCAGATAGTTCAGACTCCCCTGGTATTCTCCCTCTTGGTCAGGCAACAGGGATATATCCATCCGGGTTTTAGAATTCATATTTCTTAGAACAACCTTCATCTCTCCGGCGGTGACATTCTCCCCTAATTCATCGCGATAAACAGCCTGAAAGTTTATTTTTTCTCCTGCTCGGTAAACCAGCCGGTCTGTGGTTATCTCAACTCCTTTGACAGTTCTCTGGGCGGTCAGCCAGCGGATGGTATTGTTCCAGAAATTGCTGTAAGCCTCATTCTCTTTCCCTAAACCTGCTAATAGAAAATCCCATCTCCAAAAAGGAAAGGCCAATGTGGTCATGACTTTTCCCTGCCCGAATTCCTGGGTCAATAGGATTGGGTAGGCTGGCCCGTTTTCAACCCGCTGATAAGCAGCCAAGACCCTAGTCTCTGGTCTTACTTTCGGAACTAATAGCATCCCTAGGAAAGGGGGCAATTCCTGCCAGAGCTTTTGGTTCTCTTCTTCATTTCCAGATAGGCGTAAGATGGGGTTAGTTTGAAAAAACTCGGCCCAGCTTAGATTGAACTGGCTGTAATTCAAGCTTACTCCATTTGCTTCAAACGGGACAATGGCAGCCAAAGACTGGCTTGTACTGGAGGAAACAAAGTATTCATCTAAGATGAATAGAGCCGACCTGCCCTGTTTCTGAATCAGGTCGTCTAACAGGCTCTTTTTGTCGCTTAAGAACTCTCGACCGGGGTTGACCAGAATAACCAGGTCGAAGGCACCCAATTCTTTTGACGAGGAGGGAAAATTACCTTGCAGAAGCTTCTGCCTATCATAGACCAGGTAGCTTTTATCCAAATTTTCCTGTGATTCCAAAAACTTTCTTAAGAAATGATATTCCCAGTTCAAATCCCCGGCTACGCACAACACCTTCAGCTTCTTTCTTGATACCCTTAGAGAAAATTTGCGCTGATTATTCTGAAAAGTTGCCTCTCCTTCTAAGAGGGGCAGAGATACTTCGTATTTCTGCACACCCTCGGCTGGAGGTTGTAGTTGAAAGGTGACCGGGGTCCTTCTTCCTTCTCCAGTCAGGACAAGCTCCTGTTCTGCTATTATCCGCTGGTTTTCCTTAAGTATGACTTTCAACTTCTGGACCGGGATGCTGCTGGCTGAGACTAAGAGTTTCAAAACTGCCGGCGTTCCCAGATAGATCTCTTCCGGGTATTCCACCTGCTCGATAGCTAAATCCCTTGGCATCTCCTCTCTGCCGATGCCCACCGTATAGACCGGAAAATCTAAGTGACCGGCAGCAGGAGCAGGGTCCGGCCCCGAGTTGTGTCCCCCATCTGTAATCATAATTGCGGCAGAGAGCTCAGGCTTGGCTATCTGGAGTGAGATTAGCGCTTGCCCCAGAGCGGTTGACTTGCCAAAATATCTCAATTGGTCGAGTTTTTCCCGATATAGCGAATCTGCCATCGCATAAAATTTTAGTTCTGCATTCCGAGACAGCTCAGGCCAAATTTTAGAAGAGAGAACTGAATCCGCTAGTTGGGCTCTGGCTTGGCCGCCCTCTTTCGTCAGCATGGAAGAGGAATTGTCTATTAGAACGGCTACCTGGGGTACCAATTTGTATACATAACTAATTCCGAGCAAGGGACGCGCCAAAACCAGTATCAGTATGACAATGGCCAAGAGCCTGAGCAGAACCAAAACCGTCTTTATGAATCCGGAGAGTATTGGATTGGTCTTTCGGTAGACTAAAAACACTATCCCAATCAATAAAATCAGAATAATCAACGGCACGAAGACCTGTTCCTGGAAATGAAACATCCTATAAATTATGGATGGTGATGAAGGTTGAGGAAATCCTCACTTCTTTCGGCTAACTGCAAACTGAACCAGCTTTTTTAGACTTTGCTTGTACTGGCTCTCCGGGAGTTTTTCTAAATAACCCTCGGCATTTTCACTGAAGTCTCGAGCTTTATTGCGGGAGTACTCCAGCCCCCCCCGGCAGGTGACAAACTCTAATATTCTGGGAAAACCCTCCCGCGAGTAACCGTTTCGAAGAAAATCCATAAACTGTTCTCTTTCGGCCTCGGGGGCCTGCTTTAATGCCGCTATAAGCGGGAGAGTTACCTTTCCTTCCAACAAGTCCTTCCCCACTTCCTTACCCAGCTGCTCAGTACTCCCCACGTAATCTAAAAGGTCGTCGGCTATCTGAAAAGCCATTCCTAAAGCTTCGCCGAAGGCCATGAGGCCGGTTTCGAATTTCATTCCGGTTTCACAACTCATTCCGCCGGCCTGACAGGCCGCGGCAAAAAGCGAAGCAGTTTTATTGGCTATGATACGGAGGTATTGTTCTTCATTTAGGTTGAAATTACCCATCTCTCGAATCTCATCTAACTGTCCGATGGAGACTCTTTCCGTTGCCTGGGAAATGATGGAATAGAGTTGGGGTGACCTCTTCCCCACCATAATCTTAAAGGCCTTGGCAAACAAGTAATCTCCCATCAGCACCGAGACAGTATTATTCCACTTATGATTGACCGAATCCTGTCCCCGGCGGAAATCGGATTCGTCGATGACGTCATCATGTAATAGAGTAGCCGTGTGAACTAACTCGATGGCCACTGCCGGCTCTAGGCCCGAGAGCTCCTTACCTCCACAGGCCCGGGCGGCGAGCAAAACCGCCACCGGCCTCAATCTTTTGCCTTTTTTTCTCATTAGATGTTGGGTAATTTCATAAATCATGGGGGAGTCTGAGGAAAGCACCTCCCGGAAGCGCTCTTCAAAGACCTCTAAATCGGCCTGAATGGGCTGGGCTATTTGAGAGAGGTCCATATAAACTAAGATATCACTAACGGAGGTCGTGTCAACTGCACGAAGTGGTAAAAATTGATTGACAAGAAAAGCTCAATATGCTAAATTATTCACAAAGGCGGTGGGACGCGTGAAGAGATTAGTTATATTAGTTCTGAGCGGGTTGATTCTCTGAGGGGGAAATTGCACCAAAAATCTAATTGGGCCAAGTCTGGGCAGAGGACCCATTCTTTATGCCATTACTGAACAAGATGGCTCTGGTAATTTTACTGTGTATTTCATAGATACATGGTCAGACTCTCTTGTGGACAGCATGGTCATCAACAGTCCCATTGATTATTCGGCATTACCGGGTCTGGGAGTCTCGCCGGATGGTAAAAAACTATATTTGATTAACGGCGTCATCGACACTAGGGCAAAGTCCATTATTAATGGCGCCATAACCGGCGTGCCAACCCCTGATGGAAAATATTTAATAGTTAATGGCCCGCCATTCCGAATTTATGATGCTACGACCAACCAATTAGTCTTCAGCTCTGATTCAATAGGCCTGAAAGTTTCCGCGGTCGGAAGTCCATTTGCTCCGCGTCATAGTTTAGTCTTCGGGGGGTTGGAAGGCCGTAGAATATGCATGTTTGACTACAAGAATTTCAAATTGGTAAAAGTGATAGACCCAAGCCAAATCGGGGGATATTCGGTTCCTGTAGTGGACTTGGTAGTTACTCATGACGCTGAGAAACTTTATTACACTTCTGCAGTAACATATAATCTCTTCACTGGCATTGACTTAGAAAGGGATACAGTGGTTGCCCTGCATTTGATAAACTCCATCAGTTTTCTGGGCATAAGGCCGGATAACAGGTATGTCTATCTAACTGACCCCGGCGGATATCTTATAGAACCGCTTCCAACCGAGAAAATAGGCGTTTATTCTCCTCCGCTAGAAATGCCTCTTCAATCGATTGATCTTGATTCACTTACTATCCTTCCTTCAAAAACCCTGCCTTGTGGCTCTGCCATTGTTACTACCGACCAGATAGCGTTAAGCCCGGATGGCAAAAAAGCCTATGTCAGCGTCTTTGATGACTGTGTGATTCTTGTTATAGATACTCAGAGAAACGAACTTATAAGGGTTATAAAAATTCCTAAATTCATTGGGTCTTTAGCAATCCAAAGACTTCAAACCTTGAAATTTTATCCAGGAGGTTAAAATGTTAACCAAAAAGGAATTTTTCGCATGTTCAGTTTTTAGCTTTCTCTTCTTGCTTGGAAGTGTTCTGCAGGCGCAAGATGCTTATTATCAGGATAAAGCAGGGCAGGTACCACTCTGGTACGCACAGGACAAAATAATTGTGAAGCTGACAGAGGGTCTTGCGCCTCAATGGGGCACAATCCTAGGAAGCGACCCGGCCTTTGCCGGCCAGACGCCGGAACCGGTTATGTATGGATTCTATTACATCTGGTTGATACCAGGGAGCAGCGTAGCTGGCACATTAGAACGTCTCGATACCAACCAATACATAGACCTGGCAAATCCTGTTTAACTGCAAGCTGGAGATACTGTAGGGTTGGTATCTTTCGACAGAGTCTCAGTCAAGTTTTTAGACTCAGTCTCAAGATCAACAATTGACTCTCTGAATATCTCCTGGCATGTGACGATTGTGGATAGCATTCCAGGACTTACTAATTATTACGTATTGAAGGTCACCCACTCCACCCGCAAGAGCGTGTTAGAGATAGCTAATATTTATGAGCAGGATATTAGGACAGAATTTGCTGTGCCCGATTATCTGGCTAATATATCGCTCCAAGATAATCCCAGCGACCCCTTCTTCTACTATCAGTATAATTTTCACAATACCGGCCAAACTGGTGGGGCTTTTGACGCCGACATTGATGCACCAGAGGCCTGGGAATTTGGGTTAGGTGCCACTGACTTAGTCATAGCTGTAATTGACGAAGGGGTCGAGGTACACGAAGACTTGCCCTCAGAGAAGCTATTTTGATGGTTATGATTATGCTGGCAACGACCGAACCAACCCTAACAATGTTCCTGATGGTGACCCCAGCCCTGGAGATGGATGTGTAGCGCACGGCATGGCCTGTGCTGGCCTAATTGCTGCTTCTCAAAACACACTGGGAGTAGCGGGATTAGCCCCTAACTGCAAGATTATGCCCTTGAAGATCTTCGATGATTCAGGCAGGGCTGCAGATAACGATGGAGTGGCAAGCGCATTAGCTCATGCCAGACTCCGCGGAGCTTCTATCTTGAGTAACAGTTGGGCATTCAATAGATGTGATACTGGTACATTCGCACATAAAAGTATTAGGTTTGCAATCAGGTATGCTAGCAACGCAATGCCCGTTTTTTTTGCTGCCGGAAACGGCTTAGGGTGTGTCAAATTTCCCGCCAACATGAAAGAAGTCATCGCAGTGGGAGCTACAGATAACGCAGACATCAGATGGTATTACAGTCCTTACTATAGTGATGGAGATAGTATGGACCTTGTTGCTCCTTCAGGCGACCTCAATTTATTCGGAGACATCTGGTCTTTGGATATAAGCGGGTCTAGAGGTTACAACCCTATTATCAATTGCCAGGGCGGGGGACCTGAGCAGACCGCCAATCAAAATTACACAACTCGGTTTGGTGGTACTTCAGCTTCCTGCCCACAGGCTGCAGGTGTTGCCGCTTTACTTAAGTCCTATGATTTAAAGAGCCCCTGGAGAAATATGACGCTGAATGACTATAAGGAGGTTCTAAAGAAATCCTCCGATGATTTGGGTGTTGTTGGCTGGGACCCTCTTTACGGCTACGGTCGTCTGAATGCTATGAAGGCCTTGGTGGCCATCGCCAGAGGTGACTGCAATAAGGATGGCAGGATTACGCTTGCAGATGTAATCACAATTGTCAACTATGTGTTTAAGGGAGGGTCTATTACTCCTCATGTCGGTTTGGGAGATACTAACTGTGATAGTTACGTCATTGTCGCAGATGTCACCTACCTAACCAATTATTACTTTCAGAATCCACCCGGCTCACCTCCGCCGGGGATATGTTACGAATATGATTATTGAGAAATATAAAAGCCGAGGTCTCAAGCAGGGCCTCGGCTTTTTTATTCCAATTTCAGACCATCTATTCCCACTCAATCGTAGCCGGCGGCTTGGAGCTGATATCATATACCACCCGGTTAATTCCCCGGACTTTATTTATGATTTCGTTCGAGACTTTTGCCAGAAAGTCCTGAGGCAGTTTAGCCCAGTCAGCGGTCATCCCGTCCAGGGAAGTGACTGCCCGCAAGGCCAGGACATTCTCATAAGTCCTCTCATCCCCCATGACTCCTACAGATTGCACCGGCAAAAGAACGCAGAAAGCCTGCCAGACCTTGTCGTACCAGCCGGACTGCCTGAGATGAGATATAAAAATGTGGTCAGCCTCTCGCAAAAGGTTTAATCTGGTCTGGGTGACCTCGCCTAAGACTCTGACTGCCAGCCCAGGCCCGGGGAAAGGATGCCGGTTAACCAGACTCTCCGGCAATCCCAAATCCCGGCCTAACCTGCGTACTTCATCTTTGAATAACTCCTTCAAAGGCTCAATCAACTTTAAGTGCATTGTTTCCGGCAGTCCACCCACATTATGATGTGACTTAATCGTGGCTGATGGTCCCTTAAAAGAACGGCTCTCAATCAAATCCGGGTAAAGAGTGCCCTGGACTAAGAATTCCACCTGACCGATTTTTTCTGCCTCTCTCTGGAAAATGTCGATGAACACTTTGCCGATGACTTTGCGCTTTTGTTCTGGGTCAATGACTCCAGCAAGCTGACTTAAGAACTCTGACGAGGCGTCCACGGAAATAAAATTCATATCCCAGTTCTGGAAAGCCTGCCGGACCTGAAGGGCTTCCTCTTTTCTCAACAGGCCATTGTCCACAAAAACGCAGTGCAGATTCTTCCCCACTGCCCGGCTGACCAAAGCAGTACAAACCGAAGAATCTACCCCTCCGGACAGGGCGCACAGGACCTTACCATCTACTGTTTGCTGGCGGATGGAATCAACCGTGGAGGTTATGAAGTTTGCAGTGGTCCACTCCCTCTTGCACCTGCAGATTTTGAACAGAAAATTGCGTAAAATCATCTTGCCCGGTTTGGTGTGAATCACCTCAGGGTGGAACTGTACCGCATAAATCTGCCTGCTTGGATTTTCTATGGCGGCAAAGTCAACCGACTCGGTCCGGCCTATTTTTTTGAAGCCAGGGGGTACCTGCACCACTGTGTCGGCATGGCTCATCCAGACCTGGTATTGTCCGGCCAAGCTGCGGAAGAGGATTGACTTTCCTTCTGGTTTTAGGGTGGCGGCTCCGTATTCCCTTACTTTGGAGCGCACGACTTTACCTCCCAGCGTGTGAGCGATTAGCTGTAATCCGTAACATATACCCAGGATGGGTACGCCCAGTTCAAATATCTGCTTACTGGCAATAGGAGCCCGGGGGTCTAAAACTGAAGCAGGCCCTCCGGAGAGGATGATTCCTCTCAAGCTCTGGGGGTAATCTGCTATCGGGTAATTATAAGGATAAATTTCGCAGAAAACCTGCATTTCCCGAATGCGCCGGGCAATCAGCTGAGTGTACTGAGAGCCGAAATCCAAAATCAGTATGGTATCCATATTATAGGTTGGGGTTTCTGATAATAGTATTTTTTAGAAAATTTTGGTCGTCTCTTTCCGGATAATCTTGATTAAAGTGCAGCCCTCGGCTTTCTTTCCTCAACAAGGCCGAGCGAACCACTAAGTCTGCCAAGGTAGCCATATTTCTTAACTCAATTAGGTCATAAGTGACCGGATTCTTCTTATAAAACTCTTCTATTTCCGCTAAAAGTATCTGCAAGCGAGCCTGAGCGCGCTCCAAGCGCTGATTGGAGCGGACGATGCCCACGTAGTCCCACATCAGTTTTTGAATCTCCTCTCGGTCGTGTGAAATCACCACCCATTCTTTGTGGTCAAAGACCCCCTCTTCGCTCCAGTCTGGAACATCGGGTAAGAGTGCCGGTTCCCCTGGCTCTAACACTTGGATTGAATTTCGGGCAGCAAAATCCGCAAAGGCCAATCCTTCCAAAAGTGAATTGGAGGCTAAGCGATTGGCCCCGTGCATGCCGGTACAGGCCGCTTCTCCACAGGCATAGAGATTGTTGATAGAGGTCCGCCCCACTTCATCGGTTAAAATCCCGCCGCACATATAATGGGCTGCCGGGACTACCGGTATCCAGACAGAGGTAATGTCAAATCCTAATTGAAGGCAGTGATTATAGATATTGGGGAATCTGTTTTTCACAAATTGCCTGTCCAAGTGGGTTACATCCAAATATACGCATTTTTCTCCGGATTTCTTGAGCTCCGTATCGATGGAGCGGGCTACAATGTCTCGGGGAGCTAAGTCCGCCTGAGGATGATACTTTAACATGAAGGCCTCACCATTTCTTAACCTTAATATCCCCCCTTCTCCCCGTACTGTCTCGGAGATTAAAAAATTTCTGGCCTGAGCATGGCAGAGAGCGGTGGGATGAAACTGAAAAAACTCCAGATTGGCGATTTCTGCTCCGGCCCGATAGGCCATAGCAATTCCGTCTCCGGTGGCTATTTCCGGATTAGTGCTATGATAGTAAATTTTAGAGCCTCCTCCAGAGGCTATGAGGGTTAATTTAGATATGAACTTTTTGATTTGGCCTGAGCCGGCGTCCAAAACGTAGGCTCCCCAACAGCAAACCTCTTCTGGTCGAGCGAACTTTTGTCCGGACAAGTGATGCTGAGTTAAAAGGTCGATGGCTAGGTGATTTTGATAAACTTTGATATTATTCAACTTGGCAATCTGGTTAAGCAACACGCTCTCGATTGTGCGGCCGGTGGCATCCTCCACATGTACCACCCTATTTTTGGAGTGTCCCCCCTCGCGGCTGAGATGGTATTCCCCGGCCTTATCCCGGCTGAAGCAGACTCCCATTGCTTCCAATTCATGAATCAGGCGAGGACCCTCTTCCACTACTTTGCGGACTACTTTTTCTTTACATAAGCCCACGCCGGCTCGAAGCGTATCCTCCACATGTTCGTCAAAACTATCAGCCGAGGAGAGCACACAGGCAATCCCCCCCTGGGCATAGTTGGTATTAGATTCAGTGTCTTTTTTCTTAGTCACTAGGGAAACGCTGCCATAGCGAGCAATCTTCAAGGCAAAAGACAGGCCGGCGATCCCTGAGCCGATGACTAAGAAGTCTGAGATAATGGCTTTAGAATCCGCTCGATTTTCTGCCACAGCGCTTTTTCTCCCGACATAAATTCCACTTCGATGTGAAAGATAAGCACCGGCAGTTGTAATTGCAAGTTGGGGGGAATCTTCAGTCCGTCTTTGGCTGTGGTGGCTAAATAGTCCGCCCCTGAGTGCAGGGCTTCTTTTTCTAAAGTCAAGTAATCAAACCGGTCATAAGAGTAGTGGTCCGGAAAACTCATTTTCTTGATTGCTTGAAAACCGTAATTTTCTAAAAGCCAGAAGAACGAATCCGGGTGGCCAATTCCGCAGAAAGCCAACAGTTTTTTATTATTCAAAAATACTTTATCCAGCCTTTTACCTGTCTCCTTTTCTTCTATGGAAACCAGTTTATATCTGAACTGCGGCAATTCTCCTGAGTAATATTTCTCTAATGAGTAACCGAACCATTCCATTGGCTTTTGTTCTGTGACTTTGCTCAGCAACACGAAATCAGCTCTAGACAGTGCCTTCAGCGGTTCACGTAATATCCCCAGGGGAATTAGCCTACCATTACCAAACGGGCTCTGGCTGTTTAAAAGCACCAGGTCCAGGTCCCGAGCCAATTTCCAGTGCTGGAAACCATCGTCCAATATTAGTACATCCGGCTTCAGGTTCTCCTCGGCCCAGAGTGCTGCCTTAGCCCGTCTTGAGTTAATTATTACGGCGGAGTTGTTCAGAGACCGCCAGATTAAATAAGGCTCGTCCCCGCTGGTCTGCCAGCTTACTTGATTTGAATTTTGTCGGTTGAGAACAATCTGTTCCTTAGATTTCCTTCTATAGCCCCGAGTGAGAATGCAGACTTTATTGCCTTTGTTCTCCAGTTTCGAGGCCAAGTATATCACAAAGGGGGTTTTCCCGGTCCCTCCCCAAGTCAGATTTCCTACGCTTATGACTGGAACGCCGGTTCTGACCGGCTTGATAATTCCGAAGCGGTAGGCGAATCTTCTAAGTAAATATCCAAGCCAGTATAATCCAGTTAAAATTCTTAAAATTAATGAGTATAATTTTCTTACAGCCTTAGGTCTATGTTCACTCCTAAGATACCCATCTAAGAGCTGAAATAACATTAGATTAAGGTAAGGCGGAGATGTCGGCAGATAATCTCGGCAGTTTTCTGGGCCGCCCCGGATTTTTCTTGCAGTGCCTTTTGGAAATTGGCCACTAATCTGATTCTGTCCAGACCGTCAGTCAGTATAAGCCTGGCTTTTTGATAGAATTCCTCTTCATCTCGCACTTTAAAACCTAGACCGCACCCGGTCAATAATTCAGCTGCAGCCTGAGAATGCTCCATATAGGGGCCGAATAATACTGGCACTCCAAAGACTGCCGGCTCCAAAGGATTGTGTCCTCCCAAGGGAACCAAGCTTCCGCCGACGAAAGCCAGGTCGGCTAAGGAGTAAATGTCAGTCAATTCCCCCATGGTATCCAGCAGTAAAACCTCATATTCTTCGCGGATTATTGAGCCTTGCTTGCTTTTTCTGGCATACTTTAAATTTCTATTCTGCAGCAGGAGTTCGATCTCCGTCACCCGGTCTAAATGTCGCGGGGCAACTATCAGTTTGAGATGGTTTTCTTTTTTAAGCCGGTTAAAAACCGCCAGAATTATCTCCTCTTCTCCCGGGCGAGTGCTACCGGCCACTATGAGTTTAGTATCCTCAGGTAAATTCAGGCTCCTGCGGTCGAAGCGCTTGGAGACCGCCCTGACCAATATATTCCGGTCAAATTTCAGGCTGCCTACTATCTTCATCTTATGAATCTGCGCTCCCAGTGCATTGAGGCGGTGTAAATCCTTCTCGGTCTGGACTGCAAAAAAATCGAATAGGGATAAAACTCTTCTGGCCAAGGGTCTTATCAGAGAATAGCGGGAAGAAGATTTGGAGGAAATCCTTCCATTGACCAGACCAATGACTGCCCCGGACTCTTTGGCTCTCTTTATCAGATTAGGCCAGAACTCAGTCTCGACTAAAAGCAAAGCTCTGGGCTTTACCAATCGCATTACTTTCTTAGTAACCCAGGATAAATCAACCGGCTGATAAAAGATTGCCTCGGCTTTTCCCTGGAATATCTTATTTGCCTCCTGATACCCGGTCTTGGTGGTGGTTGTGATTACGAATCGCAATTGAGGAACTCTTTGTTTTAGAGTCTCTGTGAGAATAGGAATTAATTTAACTTCTCCTACCGAGGAGGCATGAATCCAGACCGGATGCGTTCCCCGCAGTTTCTCTTGCAACGCTTTTGAGAAAAAACCCAGGCGCTGCAAGACTCCATGCCGGCCTATAATTCCTCGAATAAAGAAATAAGGAAAGCTCAGGAAGAACAAAATCGTGAATCCAATATCATAGAACCAATACATTTCAACTGCCAAGAAAGTACTTTTCAGCCTCTTCGGTCAAGGCCATCAATCTGTTTTCCAGCTCAAAACTGGCTATTCTTAGCTCTGTTTCACCGGATTCTGGTGTAACCCAGATAGGTTCCCCAATCAAGACCAAAACTCTTGAAAACGGTTTGGGAATCATAAACCGATCCCAGCTTTTCAAATACCAGGCTGAGCGGGCAGAACTAGTCATGGGAACAAGAGGTATTCCGGCTCGGCTGGATATGAAAGCGGCTCCGGGCTGGACCTTATGTCTGGGACCTTTGGGTCCATCCGGAGTAATGGCAATGTCAAAATGAGAACTGGCCTTGACCAGTTCTAAAGCTCCCCGAATCCCACCTCGGGTAGAGGAGCCCCTTACTGCCACAAACCCCAGCCGGCTTATAATTCTGGCGATAAACTCTCCGTCCCGGTGCTGGCTGACCAGGACATGTATCTTCTGCTTCTTTTGGGTGTAGGTCAACACTAACAGCCGCCCGTGCCAGAGAGCATAACAGACTCGTTTATTCTGTTTCCAGACTGCTTCCACCTTTTCCTGTCCTATTACGGTAATTCTCCAGCTTCTTCCCAACAACCAGATTAAAGCTGAGCCAAAGATTGTAACTATTTCAATAAGAATTCTGTCTTTTAGACCGAACTCTTTCTTCTCAGACATTGAGCTATAAGTATTCAACCACGGCTTCAGCCGCCTGTCGATAGGCATTTCCAGAGCCGAGTTTTTGACGAACTTTTGCCAGTTCAGCTTTGATGGAATCATACTGACTTCGATTCTCGAGAATCTCTGTGACCGTTTGCGCAATTTTCTCTGGTTTGGTTTGATTCTGAATGAATTCAGGAATCACTCTTTTTTCTGCTAAGATGTTA
This sequence comes from uncultured Ignavibacteria bacterium, assembly GCA_964399055.1. Classification (GTDB taxonomy): domain Bacteria; phylum Zixibacteria; class MSB-5A5; order DSPP01; family RBG-1; genus CAYNPJ01. The sequence goes on along the minus strand of CAYNPJ010000001.1, from coordinate 763,671 downwards.
GCCATAGCCACATGTGGAACCTGTACCAATTGTTTAGCAATTAAATAGGTCAAAGGGCTGGTTTTATAGATTACTACAAAGGGGGTGCCGCATAGGGCTGCTTCCACAGTCGAAGTGCCGGATTTGACTATCAAAAATTCGGAATGGCCCATTATGTCGTAGGTGTGGTTGTCCAAAATTCGTACTGGAAAACTATCCGGTATGGATTCCTTTATTTCTTCTAATTTAATTCCCGGCGCCAAGCTAATTAAAAACTCAAAATCCGGATATTTGTTCAGAATTAGCTGACCGGCCTGCACCATGATTGGCAAATGTTTTTGAATCTCCTGAGGCCGGGAGCCGGGGAAAAGCCCTATGAATCGCTTATCTATCTTGACGGAAAGGGTTCTGAAAAATTCAACTTGACTGAGCCTTGGTTTGGCTAATTGCACCAAGGGATGCCCTACAAACCTTACATTGACTGCGTGCTTTTGATATAACTCTTCCTCGAAAGGGAAAAAGACCAGCATTAAATCCACCAGCTTTTTGATTTTCTCAATTCGCTTTTGCCCCCAGGCCCAGACCTGCGGACTGATGTAATAAATGATGGTAACACCTCTTTTTTTTAGCTCTTCTGCCAGACGGAGATTGAAGCCTGGATAATCGACCAGGATTGCCAACTTACAAGGTTGTCTATCAACTTCCTTCAAGAGATTCTCTTTTACCTTCCGGATAAACTTTATGTGCTTCAAAATCTCCCAGAAACCCATGAAGGAAAGCTGGTCCACCCGGTAGAGTATACTGACTCCAAGGTTTTTCATTTCATAACCCCCCAGTCCAAAAAATTCTATCCCCGGTTTAATTCTCTGTAATTCTTGTATAAGACCGGCTGCGTGTCTATCTCCGGAGACCTCACCCGCTGATATTAAAATTCTCTGGCTCATATTCTAACCTTGGCCCGTACTTTTCTGATTTCTTGCTCAATCTGCTCTGCCAGCCTGACTACTTTAGCCCCCTGTCTGCCATCTACTAAGGGCTTACTGCCGGTCTTGACCGATTCCAGAAAAGCTGACAGTTGTACAGTGAGCATGTCCTGATTTTCCACCGCCGGTTTCTCATATACTATAGTTCTGCCTAATTTCTCCACCGGTAACTGAAACTTCAAACCAGGGCTGGCAGGATTACACTCTTTGAGCTGTTCAGCAGTTTTCAGACGATACAGTTCCAGAGATTTCTCAGCTAAATCCAAAGAGGCATAGAGGTCTTTTTGAAATAAACGGATTTTCCTCATTCCCTTAGCTGAGACCCGGCTGGCCGTGATATTGGCCACACACCCGTCCGCAAAGGTGAGCCTGGCGTTGGCGATGTCGTCTGAATCAGTTATCACTGAAACACCCGCTGCTTGAAGCTCCACCAGCTCTGAATCCACCCAGCCGGTGATTAAATCCAGGTCGTGGGTCATCAAATCCAGAACTACGGCCACATCAGTGCCTCTTTCAGTAAAAGCGGCCAATCGATGAGCTTCAATGAACATCGGCTTAATTTCAGGTACCAGCCGCTGTAAAGCCTGAACTGCTGGATTGTATCTTTCAATGTGTCCGACCTGAATAATCAGGTTCTTTCTCTCGGCTAAGCTAACTAATTCCTGTGCCTGTTCGTTGGTACTGCACAGGGGCTTTTCTATCAGAACATGGATTCCGGATTGTAAGGCTTTCTTAGCCACTTCATAGTGGCTGATAGTACTGGTGGCTATACTGACCGCCTGAATCTGATTTAATAACTCATCCTGGCTCTGGTATGCTCTGGTTTTGTATTCACCGGCGACCTTTTCTGTCTTATCCGGGACCATATCATAAACACCGGTTAACTCGGCAGATTTCATTTGGGAATAGACCCGGGCGTGATGCCTTCCCAGATGTCCCACCCCTATCACCCCGACTCTTAGTTTACTCATTCAGTTTGTGGGTTGCTTAATACGTACGGCAGTATTTCCTGACAGCTTACTTAATGATTCCCCGTTCGCTTCTCTGGATGAAGTTTATCAGGTTTTGAATCTCTGGGAGAGGCTCTAATTCGGATTGGACCCTGGCCAGAGCTTCTTTGGTGTTGAGTTTGGAGCGAAAGATAATCTTGTAGGCTTTTTCCAAGAGTCGAATAGTCAGCTCAGAGAATCCTCTCCTCTTTAGACCGACCATATTCAATCCATATATTTTGAGAGGATAGCCGGCAGCCAGCATATAAGGACAGACGTCCATTTGCACTCTGAAGCCCCCGCCGATGATGGAGTGGCATCCAATGCGGACAAACTGATGTACCGGCACCACTCCCCCCACTATGGCATTGTCCTCGATTTCCACATGGCCTGCCAGATTAACGGCATTGGCTAAAATAACATTGTTTCCAATAATACAATCGTGAGCCACATGTGCATAGGCCATCAAAAAGCAGTTCTCACCGATTCGGGTTTCCCCCCGGTGCTTGGTGCCCCGACTCACTGTAACGTATTCGCGGATTACGGTATTATCTCCAATATAGGCCAAGGTCTTTTCACCGGAGAATTTCAGGTCTTGGGGCTGCCCGGCGATGACTGCACCTTGATGAATGCGGCAGTTCTTTCCGATTCTGGCGCCCGGCTCCAGACAGGCGTGCGCGTAAATTTTGGTGCCAGAATCAACCACCACATCTTCGGCGATTACCGCATAGGGTCCGACTTGAATGTCAGCAGCCAGCTCGGCCTGAGGAGATATTATGGCAGTGGGATGAACCAAGAAATTAGTCTTAGTGACCGCCATTTTATCGGTCGACAATCATGGCCATCAGCTCAGCCTCAGCGACCAACTCGGTTCCCACGAAAGCCACTCCTTTCATTTTACAGGTGCCCCTGCGGAAAGAGATCATCTCTAATTCAAAGCGGATCTGGTCCCCTGGCAACACTGGCTTGCGGAAGCGGACTCCGTCAATTCCCATAAAATAGACTAACTTATTCTCCGGGTCAGGCACAGTATTTAACAGCAGAAATCCTCCGGCCTGGGCCATGGCTTCAACTATGAGCACACCGGGCATTATCGGATGGCCGGGGAAATGTCCTCCGAAAAAGGGTTCGTTGATGGTGACATTTTTTATGGCCACCACTTTCTTATTCGGCTCCAAGTCCAGTATCCGGTCGATTAAAAGCAAGGGGTAGCGGTGGGGCATTATTTTCAGGATAGCGTGGATGTCCAGGAGAAATTCGGTTTTCCCTTTTTTCTCGGCATAACGGGAAGTGATTTTCTTCTTCTCGTAGACCTGGCGAATCTTTTTGGCCAATGCCACGTTCGCGGCGTGCCCGGAACGGGCTGCCAGGATATGGGCTTTGAGGGGCACGCCTATTAAGAATAAATCTCCTAGTAAATCCAGTGCCTTGTGGCGGACCGGCTCGTTGGGAAATCTCAAAGGCACATCATTCAGGATGCCGGTTTTGCCTACGAAAACTTCTTTATCCAGGCCGAACAATTTCTTTAGGCGGGGGAGTTCGCTCTCTGGCATGTTATTCTCGCAGATTACTATCGCGTTCTCTAGACCTCCCCCTTTGATTAAGCCCTGCTTTTTTAATTCTTCCACTTCATGTAAAAAGCAGAAGGTCCGGGCTGGCGCAAATTCCTTGACAAACTCATCCTGTAATGAGACTAACGAAGTGTATTGAGTTCCCAGTGCCGGACTCTTATAGTCTACCATGAAGGTAATCCGTAAATCCTCCGAGGGGAACACCCCAATGTCCACTCCCCGGTCTGGCTCAGAGTAAAACAGGGGGGTATCAATTTCCAGATACTCCTTGGGAACGTCCTGCTCTTCGATCTCGGCTTTGAGCAGGGTTTCCACATAAGGAAGGGCCGAGCCATCCCCCACCGGAGGTTCAATGGCATTCAATTCAACCCGCAAGTTGTCTATTTCTAATCCGGCAATGGCGGCCAAAACATGCTCGACCGTATGAATCTTTAGATTCCCTTTCCCCAAAGTTGTGCCCCGGGTCAGGTCCACCACATGTTCGATATCCGCCTGGATTTCAGGGCTCTCCGGCAGGTCGGTGCGAACAAAAGTTATGCCGTGTCCGACCGGAGCGGGCTTGAAGGTGATAGTGGATTTGCAGCCGGTGTGCAGTCCGATGCCGGAGTAGGAGGTATTCCCTTTAATCGTACGCTGGAGTTTATTCATATTAACATAAGAAAAAATATTCGAAAGAAAAAATCAATAGTCTAATGACTAAGCTGACGGGGTATAATAAACCTGGAGTTTGTTTCATTTACAGAAATTCATCCATTTTTCAACTAATCGCAAATCTTTTTCGGCGCATTCGATTTTTTCCTGGAGCACGGCCGGACTCTCGCTGGAGAATGAAGAATTGGTTGGCCCAAAATGGGAACCACTGTTTTCAGCCTGTTCTTGGCTATGAATTTTATCTAAATAATCTTCCAGCTCTGCCTTTACCTCTAATAATCCTCTTCCTGCCAATTGAGTCCGCCACTGTAATTTTCCACATTCCCAGGGGAATGGCCAGTCAGGCATTTTTGCTCCTTTCTAATGACAGGCTCTAATTTAATGGCAGCTGCCCCATCTGGCAATGTCTTCCTGAAAATAAGTATTGCTTAAATCGAATTTTTGCTTAAAATTATCTTACAAGTGATCCTAAAAGAACATTAAACATGCTATTTCAGCAATTCCGCCATGAAGAAGGACACTGCCTCTCTTACCTTCTGGCCTGCACCAGAGAGCAGGCCTGTGCCGTAGTAGACACTCAGCTGGACCTAGAGCCTTATCTGAAATTCGCCTCTGAGCGTAATCTCAAAATTACGCATGTCTTTGAAACCCATTCCCAGGCTGACCACCTCTCCGGCGCCAGGAAATTGGCCGAGGCTACTGGAGCTCAGGTTTTCTTTCATGAGTCAGTAAAAGCTGGATTTCCAGTTGTAAAAGTCACAGATGGAGAGGAGATTAAGCTGGGCCGTATTGGAATTCAAGTTCTGCACACTCCTGGTCACACCCAGGACAGCGTCTGCTATCTGGTCACTGACACTGCTCGCAGCAGAGAGCCTTGGTTCGTTCTGACCGGGGACACTCTCTTTGTAGGAGACACCGGGCGCCCGGATTTGGATGGCGACCCCGGTCTGCTTTACAATAGCATCTGGAACAAGCTTTTGACATTAGATAACAGTGTCGAGATATACCCGGCCCATTATGCCGGCTCGGTCTGCGGCCGCTCCATGAGCCCCAAGCCGGTCTCAACTATCGGGTTTGAGCGCAGGTTTAATCCCTCCTTGCAGGTTAAGTCCAAAAAAGAGTTCATCGAGTTTGTGACCGCCAACCTTCCTTTGCAGCCTCCCCGTTTCAGAAAGGTGCGGGAATTCAATCTGGGTTACTTAAACGAGCCGCCTGTGGAGAAAACTTATGATGTGGGCGATTTACAGATTACTACCGATGAGCTGAAACGCAGGCTGGATGCTCGTGAAGCGGTATTTCTATTAGACGTGCGAGAGCAGTGGGAACGAGAGACTGCCAACATCGGCGGACACTTTATTCCCATGGAGCACATTACAAAACGATTAAAAGAACTCGACCCCCAGCAGGAAATCATTGTCTACTGTCATCATGGTAACCGTAGCCAAAGAGTGGTCGAATTTCTGTATGAGAATGGCTTCAAGCGGGTGAAGAATTTGGTGGGGGGAATTGAAGACTGGTCTAAGAGAATCGACCCTTCAGTCCCCAAATATTGAAATTATCTGCCTGAAAATTTAGGTGTGCATCTTTCCATAAAAGCTGTCACCCCTTCTCGGAAATCCTGACTTGAGCCTGCCCGGGCAATAAATTCCGATTCATTCTCCATCTGACTTTCCAGTGTATTGTTCAAGGAAAGCTGCAAAAGTTTCTTGGTTGCTCCGACTCCCAAGCTGGAAGCATTCAGAAATTTCTGGGCCAAATCTTTGCAGATTTTAGACAGCTCGCCATCTGAAACCACCTGATTGACCAAACCCCACTCTTTAGCTTCGGCAGCGGTCAACTGTTTTCTAACTAAAGCCAATTCAAAAGCTCTTTTATTCCCCAAGATTCTGGGGAGAAAATAAGTCATCCCCAAATCCGGCGAGGCGGCGATGTCTGAATAAGCTGTGACAAATTTGGCTGAATCTGAAGCGATGGTCATATCACAGGCCAAAGAGAGGCTGAATCCACCACCGGCAGCGACCCCGTTGACCGCGGCAACCACCGGCTTAGGCATACGGCAGATTTTGGCAATGGATTTGTGCAACTGGCTGGTAAGCCTTTTCAGATACAGCGAAGCCTTGTCCAAATTCTGGTGGAACTCTTTAACATCCCCGCCCGCACAAAAGGCCTTCCCTGCTCCGGTAATTATTATTACTTTAGCCGAGCAATTTTCATCACATTGCAAAACCGCGTCTAAGAGTTCACCTGCAAGTTCTAAATTCAGCGCATTATAATTTTCTGGCCGGTTTAGAGTAAGAGTTGCAATTCCTTTATCGATTTCTAATTTTAAGGTTTTGAAGTTCAATCAGATTCTCCTTATTTAGGCAGTGCTGAATACATACAATCCCAGAACATCAGTTCGTAACCCTGCAGAAGCCGGGCTGCTCTTTCAATCAGATAGGGTTGAACTCCACTGGCAAGTCCGTCAGAAACAACCACAGTCGCCTGAGTCTGAAATTCCGGAGGGGTATTGGCAAACAGGTCGAAGAATTTGAGTTCTTCTGTCTTAAAGTTTAACTTTAAGTTAAGTGCCTTACTCATTCTACCACAGTTTGTTCCCCACGCTTGATAATTCACCAAAAACGCCGCCGCCAATTCTGCTGCTGAACCGTAAGAACCAAGCCAGGCCACAAAAGCCGGATACCCAAATCCTTCAGGCTGAGGCTCAAATAAGCTCATCTCCTCTTCGGTCATGCCCAAGGCTTTGCCGAAGATGATGATAGTTTTCAGTGCCTCCGCTTCACCTAACAAAACTCCTTGAGAAAATTCCCGGCCCAACGGCGAGCCTTCTCTGGAAATCAGATGGGCAATGCTTCTTAGGTCGCTGTTGATGATGTGATACTGATGCCCGGCAAAGAACTTCAAATCCTCTCTTTTGACTTTCCCTTCGTCTAAGGCAGACAGATAAGGGTGAGAGGCAATCTTGGCGTCGATTTCCTTAAGCTGGGCTTTGATGTTTTGGATTAGTTTTTCAGCGTCCATATTAGCATACCCTCATTTTTCATACTTTTCGCAGAATTTCTTGATATATTCGACACAACCATACGTCAAAGGATCTATTACTTGATCTATATTTAAGGGAAATGAAGCGGCCTTATCAATATCTACTGAAGTAATATTAAATTTAGTGACCAATTTTTCAAAAAGCTGCTTCTGTTCTTTGTCCGCAGGGTTATAGCGTCCATTGGCATGAGCGATTCTCTGTCTCAATCTTCGAACCAGATCAACTTCTTCGGATCCAGGGAGGTCCCAGTCTATCTTGACCGAATTGGAAATGACCGAATGAGAATCTAAGATGGAAAATAATCTGTCTATGTAACTTTCATTCAACCAGTGGCCTATCGCGTTCAACTCTTCTATACGTTTTTCTGTAAGGGGTGTGTCAAACTTGAAGGTTACCTTGTGACCTTTTTGCACATAGTAGTCTGCGGTAGTAAATTCGGCGCCTCCGATACTCGTTTCATCAAAGTGAGGGAACACGGACCTTGCCTTATCTAAAGATGACCGAAGTAGATTTATATGTTCAATAATCTTGTTCTCGTCCATATTATTTCTATCTCTATTTGCTACATCCACAAATTCCTATCCAAACTCCGATACTGAATCCCCTCCGAAATATGCTGGGGCAAAATCTCCTCTGACCCCTCCAGATCCGCAATCGTGCGCGACACCTTCAGAATCCTGTCATACGCCCTGGCCGACAGCCCCAATTTCGTAATCGCCATCCGCAGAAGCTCCAGAGACTTTTCATCAATCTGACAGTACTTCCGAATCTCCTTAGACTCCATATGCGCATTACAGAAAATATGCTTCTCATTTTTGAAGCGCTCTAACTGCACCTGCCTGGCCCGATTAACTCTTTCCCGAATCGCGGACGACTTCTCGCCGGTCGGATGTCCGGACAACTCCTTAAATTTAACTGACGGCACCTCAATGTGAATATCAATCCGGTCTAAAAGCGGTCCTGAAATCCGGGACATATACTTCTGAATCTGGGCCGGAGTGCAGTTGCAGTCATGCGCCGGGTCCCCGTGATACCCGCAGGGACAGGGATTCATCGCCCCGGCAAGGGTGACACGGGCTGGATAGGTTAAAGATGTAGTGGCCCGGGATATGGTAACTTTTCCGTCCTCCATGGGCTGGCGCAGGACTTCCAAGACATCTTTATGAAATTCCGGCATCTCGTCCAAGAACAAAACTCCATGATGAGCCAAAGAGACTTCACCCGGGCGGGGAATCCTTCCTCCGCCGATTAAACCGGCATCAGAAATAGTGTGATGCGGTGAGCGAAAAGGTCGGGTGGCAATTAAGGCGGTCTTAGGGGGCAGAAGACCGGCCACTGAATGAATTTTGGTTGTCTCTAAGGCTTCAGCAAGAGTCATATTCGGCAGGATAGTCGGAAGCCTCTTAGCTAACATGGTCTTACCCGAACCGGGAGGGCCTATCAGAATTATGTTGTGGCCGCCAGCCGCTGCCACTTCTAATGCTCGTTTAGCATGCTGCTGGCCTTTCACGTCTGAAAAATCTATGGCGTATTCTAAAGCCTTGTTAAAGACCTCTTCGATGTTAATTTCAAAGGGCGGAATCGTATTACCGTTCTCTAAAAACTCTACCGCCTGCTTTAAGTGCTCGACCGGATAGACCTTCACCCCGCAGGCCGTAGCCGCCTCTTCTGCATTTTCCCTGGGAAGAATGATTCCTTTAATACCATTCTGGCTGGCAGAAATCGCCATCGGTAGAGCTCCGCGGATTGGTCTTAACGAACCATCCAGGGACAATTCTCCTAACATCACGAATTCTTCAAACTTCTCCCTGGCTATTTGCCCGGTGGCAGCCAAAATTCCCACAGCTATGGGCAAATCGAAGGCCGAGCCCTCTTTTTTAATATCTGCCGGGGCTAAGTTAATGGTGATTTTCTTATGGGGAAAAACAAAGCCGGAATTCTTGATGGCCGACTGCACCCGCTCCTTGGATTCCTTGACCGCGCTGTCCGGCAGACCCACGATGGCAAACACCGGCAGCATGGGAAAAAGATCGGTCTCTACCTCGACCAGGTAGGCATCTATTCCCAGAACTGCCGACGAGATGACTTTAGAGAGCATATGTTCGCAGTGTAAAACCCTATGTTATGTGAAAAATAGGACTTGAAACTGTGGGGGTCAAGCAGAAATGCAGGTGGTTTACTTAGACTTCTTCAAGCGCCGAGCGACCTTTAACTGGAGTTTTTTATCAATATCTTGAGGAGAAATCAGTCGCTGGGGATTTAAGATTCTATTCAGTTCCTTCTTATCAAACCATCTCTTCTGCAATAAGAGTGTTTTCAAAGGAAGATTCTTGGCTAATGACTCCTTCACCAATTCGGCTGTGCGAGCGTAGCCCAAATAAGGATTCAGGGCTGTGGCAGAAACCAAGCTCTGCTCAGATAATGCAGCTATTCTCTTCTTATCAGCCTTAATACCTTCGATACAGAAAACTCTAAGCATTTTAATTCCGCGGGTAAGAACTTCCAGCGCGCTGAACAGATTGAAGACAATCAGCGGAGCAAAAATGTTCAACTGTAAATTGCCTTCCGAAGCAGTCTCTTTCACTGCGTAACAGTGCCCCTGTACCTGCAAGCAGACCATCTTGAAGGCCTCTACTATGGAAGGATTAATTTTCCCCGGCATAATCGATGAGCCTGGTTCAACTTCAGGTAAAGTGATTTCATGCAACCCGGCTTTCGGACCGGAGGAGAGCAGCATCAGGTCGTTGGAGATTTTAGTCATTTCCGAACAGAAGACCTCTAGTGCTGAGGCGAAATTGGCAAAGGCAACGGTAGATTGAGTTAAATAGATATGAGATGTGGTGACTGAAAACCTAATTCCGGTAATCCGGCTAACGTATTTAACCGCTAATCTGTCGAACTTAGGATGAGCATTAATGCCTGTGCCGACTGCAGTTCCGCCCATACCTAATTCGATCAGGTCAATGGCCGATTTTAGAATATTCAATTTGCCCCGTGAAACAGCTTCTCGATAAACATTGAACTCCTGCCCCAATCGAATCGGAACTGCATCCTGCAGATGAGTCCGCCCCACTTTGATAATCTTATCAAATTCTTTGGCTTTTTTATCAAAGGCTATCTCCAGAGCAGTAAGTTCATTAACCAGACCGCCCAACAGCATCAATGTGCCTATTCGGACAGCCGCGGGGACCTCATTATTAGAAGACTGGGCCATATTGACGTGGTCGTTGGGGTGAACCAGTGAATAATCACCTTTTCTGCCGCCCAAAATCTCAATCGCCCGGTTGGCAATCACCTCATTGGCATTCATATTAAAAGGAGTCCCAGCCCCGGCCTGGAGCATGTCCAATGGGAATTGGTCGTCAAATTTTCCGGCTTGAACCTCTTGGCAGGCTTTGACAATGGCTTTCCCCCTTTTTTTGTCCAGCCCGCCCACCTCCATATTGGCTAAAGCTGCCGCTTGCTTGACTATAGCAAGTGCCCTTATGAGAATAGGGTGAGTGGTAGTGCCGGTTAAGTTGAAATTCTGCTTGGCGCGGACAGTGAAGATGCCGTAATGAGCACTTTTGGGGACTTGGAGAGTACCAAGAGAATCTTTTTCGGTTCTAAACTTTAGGTTTTTGGCCAAGATACCTTTTAATGTCAGGCAGATGCCCCGTGACACTTCTTATACTTCTTCCCGCTCCCGCAGGGACAGGGGTCATTCCTACCCACCTTTTGCGCCACTTTGACCGGCTGCCTCTTAGCCTGCTGCGGTTCAGAGACTGATTCTAAAGCTTCTCCCACTGCGGCAGTGGCATAGCCCATACCGGTGGCTTCCTGGTGTACCAACTGCAGTTGAGGAGCCTGAACCGGACGCCGGGCAGGACGGCGCTCAGCCACCTGAGTCTTGAAAATCTTTTCCACAATCTCATCATCAATTTTCTCCAAAAGCTCAGTGAACATCCTGAAAGATTCTCTCTTATACTCAATTAGCGGGTCGCGCTGGCCATAGGCCCGCAACCCGATTCCCCGCTTCAGCTCGTCTATCTCGTATAAATGCTCCTTCCACAGATCATCAATAGTTGAAAGAAAAGCAAACCTCTCTAATTGGCGCATTACTTCCGGGCTAAGAGCATTCTCTTTGGCTTCATAGAGCTGTAGAGCCATCTGGGATAACTTCTCTTGGAGAGTTTCTTTTGTCAGAGAAGGTATCTCCTCCTGGGCTATGCGCAAATCGACTAAGAAAATGCGCAATACCTCTTCTTTCAATCCCTCCCAGTTCCAATTCTCCGGGTATTCATCTGTGGCGTGCTTTTCGATTTTAGCTTCCAAGACGCCATTCATCAGATTGACGGCTTCCTCTTTCAGATTCTCGGACTCCAGAGTCGACAGGCGTCGGTCGTAAATCACCTCTCTCTGCTGATTCATCACGTTGTCATATTCCAGAAGGTGTTTGCGGATGGAGAAGTTCTGCGCCTCCACTCTCTTCTGCGCCCGTTCAATGGCTCTGGTCACCATCCCGTGCTGAATCACTTCCCCTTCCTTGACCCCTAAGCGATCCATAATAGCTGCAATTCTCTCTGAGCCGAACAGGCGCATCAGGTCATCTTCTAAGGACATGTAGAAGCGAGAAGAGCCCGGGTCCCCCTGTCTGCCGGAACGCCCCCTTAACTGCCGGTCGATTCTCCTGGCTTCATGCCTTTCCGTGCCGATGATATGCAGACCACAGGGAACTTTTTCGTAGCAGTTTAATTCTTCCAAGTAAGGACATTTTTCCACACTTTCATCAGTCGGCTCGGCTATAAGTCTGCATCCTTTTGATTTTACTACGCCTGGACCAAGCTTAATATCTGTTCCTCTTCCTGCCATGTTGGTGGCAATCGTGACGGCTCCAGGCTGGCCGGCTTGAGCCACGATTTCTGCTTCCTGCTGGTGGTATTTGGCATTCAAAACATTGTGAGGAATCCCCACACGCTTCAACATGCGGGAGAGGGTTTCGGAGACCTCCACTGAGATTGTTCCGACCAGAACCGGGCGCTTGGCATTATAACATTCAATTATCTCATCAATTATGGAATTGTACTTTTCTCTTTTAGTGCGATAGATGACGTCATCAAAATCAAGCCGGCGAACCGGCTCATTGGTAGGAATGGCGACCACGTCTAACTTATAAATTTCCCAGAACTCACCGGCTTCTGTGACCGCCGTGCCGGTCATGCCGGCCAATTTCTCATAAAGGCGGAAGTAGTTCTGCAGGGTGATAGTAGCCCAGGTCTGAGTATCCCCCTCTACTTTGACCCCTTCTTTGGCCTCAATGGCCTGGTGCAGCCCTTCTGAGTAACGACGGCCCGGCATCAGGCGGCCTGTGAATTCATCCACGATTAAGACCTTGCCGTCCTGGACCACGTAATCGACATCTTTTTCAAATAAAGAGTAAGCCTTTAATAAAGAAGCAATGTTGTGAACTTTTTCCGACCTCTCCGCGTGCAGCCCATAGAGTTCCTCCTTTTTCTTCTGTTTTTCTGTGGATGACAGAGATTCATCTGAATCAATCTGATGTAGTCCTTCCACAATATCTGGAATTACGAACAGCTGCTGGTCCTGAGGAGAAAGCATTGAGCGACCCAATTCATTCAGATTGACGGTGTGCTCTCTTTCGTCGATGCTGAAGTGTAGTAGATTGTCTAACTCGTGCAGTTTCTTGTCACGGAGGTAATCGCTTTCCACCTGGTGGATGAGTTTGGCCACCCCCTTTTCTTTAATCAGTTTTAGCAATCTCTTGTTTTTGGGCGAGCCGCGCTGAACAGTCAGAAGTTTCTCTCCGGCCTGGTACTCATCCCCTTTTTCTAAAAGTTCTTCTGCTTCAACCAGCATTTTATTTACTGAAACTGTCTGCCTTTTGACTAACTGTTCCACCAGGGGCTTCATCTCTCCGTAGCGTTCCTGCGAAGCCTGCACTGGCCCGGAAATGATTAGAGGTGTCCGGGCTTCATCGATTAAGACTGAGTCGACTTCATCGACGATGGCATAATTGTGACCTCTTTGGACCCTGTCTTCCAGGCGAATAGCCATGTTATCCCGCAGGTAGTCGAATCCGAATTCATTGTTGGTGCCATAGGTGATGTCGCAGTTGTATTGCACTCGCCGGGTGGCATTGTCCATCTGATTCTGAATGCAGCCCACTCTCAAGCCTAAGAATTTGAAGATTTCACCCATCCATTCCGAGTCGCGCCGCGCTAGATAATCGTTTACGGTGACTAAGTGAACCCCTTTGCCGGTCAGGGCGTTCAGATACATAGGTAAAGTAGCCACCAAAGTCTTTCCCTCACCAGTCGCCATCTCGGCAATCTTTCCCTGGTGCAGGACTACTCCGCCGATGAGCTGAACATCAAAGGGAATCATATTCCAGGTGATGGGAATGCCCACCACCTCCCATTTCTTATCGCACAAGCGCCGGCAGACCTCCTTGACCACCGCGTAGGCTTCTGGCAGTATCTCGTCTATGGTCTGCCCTTCGGAGAGGCGCTTTTTGAATTCTTCAGTCTTGGCAGTGAGCTGGTCGTCAGATAAGTCGGACAGCCCTTCATAGACAGAATTTATCTCCTCTACTATAGGCCAGAGCTTCTTGACGTCCCGCTCATGCTTGGAGCCGAAAATCTTGGTGACTAAGTTGGTAAACATATATTTATGCGTCTTTTGGCGCTGTCATAATAAAATACGAAGGAGTGTTGGGCAAGAGGAATATAAGAAACTGAGAACGGATAGCTGGAGATTAGAACAGGAGGACGGTAAGGGTTTCTTCTAATCTAAAAATCCGGCTGCCAGTCTTGAGTAGAGGCTAAGTCTTTCTCTATTAAAGAGGAGCTTTGAGGAGCGGTGGGAAAACTTAACTTGAAGGTGGTGCCTTTACCAAGATGAGAGTCGATTTCCACCCGGCACTGATGATTCTCCAGTATCCTGGCACAGGTCCACAGTCCGTAGCCGTGACCTTCCCCTTTGGTGGTACAGAAGGCTTTGAAGAGTTTGCCCTTAACTTCCGGTTCAAGGCCTGGTCCGTTGTCAGAAATGGTTACAACTGCCTCGCTGCCTTTCATCTCGGTCTTCACTATGGCTTCGCCGCTCTGAATTTGACTCCCATTTATGGCATCCGCCGCGTTCTTTAGAAGCTGTACCAGAAGCAGGCTCACCTGTTGGTCATCCATTCTGAATTCTGCCAGGTTCGAGTCGAGTCTCTTGGCGATAGTAGTTTTCCTGAATCTCTCCTGTACCTTTACGTAAGTGAGGACCTCGTCAATGATTGAATTCAGATTGCCTGGTTTTTTATGAGGAGCCAGATGGTCGCCGGCCCTTAAGAAAGAGCAGACCTGCTCGATTTCTGTCAGCTTTTCCTCCAGGGAGGCCAGGCCGGGGTCAGGAGAGTGGGAGCCTTTCTTCTCCAGGAAGGAATTGAGAACTTCCCGCCCTTCCAGAATCGCGTTGTGAACCCGAATTAACTTTTCGGACATGGAGGATAACAGGGCTGCCTTCTGAGCCAATACCTCCAATTCCAAGAATTTCTGCTCGCTCTCTTTCTGGGAAGTGATATCCTCCAAGGTGATGACCCGGTCAGTCTCTTCGCTGGACTTGCCTGAAGTGTGACCCAGGTAGAGATTATACAGTTTCTGATTCTCTCCTGTGCCAGCCCGGAGTATGCCCGTATATTCGTAATTATCCGAATTTTTGGCCAGATTCATCCTCTGTATCAAACCCGGATAGATGCTCTCCGGGAAAATCAAGCTGAGGTTAACCCGGTAAAGCGAATCGATGCTGGGGACATTCGGCTTAAAGTACCTGAGTATTTTGAATCCAGGCGCGTTTATCTTCTTGAGCATGTCATCCTTGTCGAAGACAAAGACCCCCTGCCGGATGTTGTCGATTAAATCCTGGCCCCACTTGTGCAGGTTGCTGATTTCACTAAAGCGAAAGGCGTTGACAATGAAAGGGACAATGGCAAAAACCAGGGCATCCAAGCGGTCTAATTGATAGTCCTCGTACTCTCTCTTACTGGCATTGGCCCCCAGGCCAATCAGACCTATCACATTGTTATTGTGCAACAGAGGAGTTATCAGCTCCACGCCGCTTTCAGCTAACATGAATCCCAGACTGGCAGAGCGCCCTCTTAAATCCAATTCCTTGACCCGGTGGGGGCCTTTGTTCTTCAGGAAATGGTTGCAGTGCTCGATGGTGATTTTCATGCTCTTGAGAAAGTCGTTGTTCTGATAGGCGCCAGTGGCAAAATAGTTGTGCTCCACTCCCGGGAAGAAAGGATGCTGTAATACAGCGAAAGTATCCGGGGCAGCGAACTGCTCGGAGATGGTCTGCAATAAGTAATCAATCAGGTCCTTGAAATCAGGCTGGCTAGAGTACTGCTGGGCCAGTTTGGAGAGGACTTCCAGGGTGAAGAGCTGACGGTCTTTGGGAGTGTGCTCTTCCGGCAAAGATTCAGGCTGGCCAAGGGATGGATAGTTCCGGCTGGCTGTTTTCAGGTCGATTCTTTCGGTCTTCTCGTCGAAGTGGGACATCTTATAATTCTTTTATCGACAAGAAATTGGATTGGTTTAGGGGTGGTAATTGGGATGTGGGTAAAGGGTTGGACAGAGGGAAATCAGACAGAAACGTCCGAGACAAGCCCGGACGCTACAAAAGCTTAAAATAAAATATGAAGGGGTGTTGGGCGAGGGGAATATAAAAGCCTATGAAATACAATGAAGCCTGCTTGCCCCAAATGATTTTACGAGCCCCAAGAGGAGGCAGCGTCAAGAATTTTGACAAATTCGAAGAAACCTCAATTACTGTCTTGATACAGTACGCCACTGGGCTAGGAGGAGGCCCCTGAATACGACTAAAGCCAGCCCAACGGCACCACCACCTTTTGCTAGAGCGCCAACACTGTAGCCGAGAGTATGTATAAAATCGTGCGGCGGCCCTTCAAAGAGTTGCATCACCGGAAAGAACAATTGAATGGCTGCATATATGGCGTAACAACTGAAGATAAAATAGGCCGGTACCCGATGTTTATCACGATAGAACTCCAATAGTACGACTGCAAAATAAATCAGAATGAAATAGTTCACGAATGCCGACGGCCAATAGTATGCTACCTTTCCAGGCAAAGCGGCTACTATAGGAGCAAATAAAAAAAGTGCCGAGATTTTGGTAATCCTGCCTCTGAGAAGCATGGAGCCAAGAAGTATGCCCAAAGAAGACAATGCATCAAACCAAATAAAATCGATGACTCTTACACTCATCTCCTGGAGAGCAATTGATACAAGCTGAAGAAACCAGGCCAAAGACCAAAAAGCAAAAGCCCCTCTTGCGACCTGATCGGACCAGTTCAAATATGCGAAAATACCGAACAAAGCTATAGAAAAAAAACGGTGCTTACATTGATAGTGACAACCCTATCTGCCCAAAACTGAGCAAAAGTACTTAAGTAAGGCAGTTTTCCCAGAAAATCTACTTTAGATATTACTTGAAGTGAAATGTGCCAAATTAGAGCTCCGAAAAAAGCAGTGAGCGTGCCCAGAATCACTATCAGCAGGATATCTTGACCTTCGACTTGTTGTCTCGCCATATAGCCTCCTTTCTAGTACCTTTCTGGTTAAGTAATGGCTGCGGGTGTATCCAACCAAGCAATTGTTAAAGTGTAGTGTAACTGTCCCGAGCTCTTAACTATCCCGTTAATGATAAAATAGGCTACTTACTGACCCTGTCAAGTAAAAAATATCTCGTTTTCCAGGCTCGAGATTGTTTACCTGATAGTCTGCCTTATTCTCAAAACTCCCTCCTCCCCTCCAGCGCCCGCGAGAGTGTCACCTGATCCGCATACTCCAAATCCCCTCCCACCGGCAACCCCCGCGCAATCCTGGTCACCTTTATTCCTAAAGGCTTAATCAGCTTGGAAAGATAAATCGCGGTCGCCTCCCCTTCCACGTTCGGATTAGTCGCCAAAATTACCTCATTCACCCCATCTTTCAGGCGCAGTAGCAACTCTTTAGTCCGTAAATTGTCCGGCCCAATCCCATCTAAAGGAGATAAGGCCCCTCCCAAGACATGATACAGCCCGTTATACTCCCCGGTCTTCTCTAAAGCCAGAACATCATTGGCCTCCTCCACCACACAGATGATGCTCTTATCCCTCTTCTCATCCTGACAGACAAAGCACGGGTCGGTCTCGGTGATATTGAAACAGATGGAACAGTATTTCACTCTTTCTTTGACATCTATCAACGCCTGAGCCAATCGTTCTGCTTCAGATTTATCCTCCTTGAGTATATAAAAGGCCAGCCGCATGGCAGTTTTTCTACCAATGCCGGGCAGTTTGGAAAATTCCTCGATTAAGCGGTCGACTGATTCTGAGGATTTGAACATTCTTACATGCCGAAAGGAAATCCGGGCAATTTCATTCCGCCGGTCAGCCTGGACATGTCCTCCGCCATCAGCTCTAACGATTTCTGCCGGGCTTGGTTGACCGCAGCCACGATCAGATCCTGTAACATCTCCACGTCGTCAGGGTTGACCACTTCCGGCTCAATCTTGATTTCCAAAATCTCCTGTCTGCCATTGGCAATCACTTTGACCATCCCCCCGCCGGATGTCCCCTCCACTCTCTTATTCTCTAGCTCTTTTTGAATCTCCTCCATCTGGGCCTGCATCTTCTGTATCTGCTTCATCATACTCCCCATGTCTTTTAACATTACTCCTCCGTTCTATATCACTTCACCCTGAAAAGTGTCCAGGATATCTTTCAAGAGAGGGTCTTTCTGCTTTAATTCCTCCAGGTCGGGTTTGCCGGGTTTCGAAGTAACTGCGTTATTGGACGAGCTTCTGGCCGAATTAACCGCTAATTTAATCTTGTAGGGAGAGCCAAGAATTTCTTCGGCTATTTTCTGCAGATAGGATAAATTCTCCTTCTTCTCCACTAACTGCTTCTGAAAAGCTCTGTCCCCGGAAAATTCTAAGTGCAGTTCTTTGTCATCAAAGGAGGCCAAATGAACGTCCTGCAGGAAACTGCTCAAAGACGGCTTCTCTTTTTTTAGTTTTTCGACGACTTGCAGCCAGCCGGCTTGAATGTCACCCGTCTCGGCTTTAACCGCATAGGCAGTGCCGTGCCGCACCTCAGTCGGCTCAATGGCTTCAGTCTTTGACTCTCCTTTATTAGCGATTGGCGTTGTGGCTGCTGATTTAATGAATTGAGGGCCACCATCTGAGGGGTTGGATTCTTTCAACTTCTTTAACAGATCTTCAATTTTAACCGTCTCTTCTAAGGTAACCAATCTCAGCAGGGCAATTTCAGTGCTGATTTTCGGGTCAGAGCTCTTAATAGTTGTACCCAAATCCTGCACAATTTTCAGCATCCGTAATAAGTCCTTCTCCTCATATTGACCGGAGGAGGATCTGTATTTTTCAACATATACTTGCGGCAGTTCCAGAACTTGCTCTGAGGCTAAGTTTAATTTTGACAAGAGCAGATTGCGGAAGTGCAGGTTCAATGAGTTTACGAACTCACTCACATCCGCCCCTTCATCCAAGATTTGACTGAAAAGTGAGATAACTGCCTGGCCATCTTTCTTTCGAATCTGCTCGGTTAAAGTGAAGAATACTTCCTGATTCACTAACCCTAAAGTTTCCAAAACCAAATCAACAGTTATTTTCTCTCCGCCGAAAGCCACCACCTGGTCCAAAAGTGACAGAACATCCCGCAGACTCCCTTCTGCCCTCTGTGCCAGCAAGTAAGCCGCTTCCTCAGACAAATCCATCTTTTCAGCCTGGGCAATCTCTCTGACCCGCTCCACAATGGTCGGCAAGTGAATGCGCCTAAAATTGAAGCGCTGACAGCGGGATAAAACAGTGGGAGGGATTTCATTCGGCTCAGTCGTGGCAAAAATAAATATGACATGGGATGGTGGCTCTTCTAATGTTTTCAAAAGGGCATTGAAGGCTTCTTCGGTCAGCATATGTACTTCGTCAATTATATATACCTTGTACCTCCCTGAAGCAGGGACAAATTTGACGGTCTCTCTGAGACTTCGAATATCGTCTATTCCACGATTCGAAGCCCCGTCAATCTCTATTACATCCAGGCTTACAGAGTCTCGAATCTCCCGACAATTGTCACATTCATTACACGGAGTAACTGTTGGTCCTTTAACGCAGTTCAAGGATTTAGCTAAGACACGAGCAGTGGTCGTTTTGCCAGTTCCGCGTGGGCCCGCAAACAAATAACCATGAGCAATTCGGTTGAGTTTGATTGCATTGGTGAGAGTAGTAACAATATGCTCTTGCCCTGCGATTTCAGACAAGGCCTGGGGTCTGTATTTCCGGGCTAAGATTGTGTATGCCATGCGATTAACTACTGCCCTAATTTGAATTTGGATTGTACGTAGGATGTCGTTGGGTCTTCGCTATGAGTTTTCTTAGTCGCAGTCTTAAATGTAGTCTTCGTGGATTCTGGATGTTCTATCTGTTGGCCGTCAAATAATTCCTCGACAGTAATGATTTGTATCCTATCAAACTTACTGCCCCAATTCTCTGAATCGTAGTATCCCTGCTTCTTCGCCTCTAAAAGCATTGGTTTTGTTACATATTCTCTGAAACATATAAAAGCACCTATAGCTGCTTTTTTTGTTTCTACAACTTGTATGAATTCACGGACATTTTTCACATTACAATGACCACTTTTTACCTCAATGATTGCTAATTCTTTTTGTTTTTCACTTTTGTTGAATGTGAGGTATCCGTCAAATCCCGCATCGGCAGTCTTTTTTAAATTTGATACCCCACCCAACATCACTTCTATGACCCAGTCTTGAAAGCCAAATCGCCCCTCAGTGCCACGAGTGGCAAGCTCCCTTGCGGAGGCAACATCTTTCGGTAAACCCCTTATTTCAATTGAATGGAGAATTTTCCTAACCTTTTCCTTGTTATTTCTATATGGTTTTCTAAGCCGATCTAAGATAAGCCTGATGGCCAAATGGGAGATGTCAACACCAAGCCAATTGCGCTTCAACCGTTCAGCTACCGCAATTGTAGTGCCGCAGCCACAGAAGAAATCGGCTACCAATTCGCCTTCGTGGCTACTTGCTTTAATGATGCGCTCTAACAATGCTTCGGGCTTTTGGGTAGGAAACCCTAGCCGTTCATCTGCTTGTGAGGATATTGATTGTATATCGTCCCATAGGCTTTGAATTGGTTTCCCTTTCACTTCGTCTAAAAATCTCTTTCGTTGTATTCTTCCACTCTTATCTTTAGGAAAGTACAGACGACCTTCTTTGTCCCATTGTTCCATCTTCTTTCTTGAAATCGCCCATCCGTTCTTCGGTGGTTTATATCCTTTATATTCATACATCAGATTTGGTCGGGGAGCCGGATTAGCGAGATCGGCAATGCGATATCTCCTGCCATTCTCATCAACAAACCTGAAGAATTTATCTATATATTCTTTATAACCTTTAGCATCAAAGGTGTACTGAGGATTAAACATGGCCTCATCGGATCTGACGTAGAAGAGAATACTATCCGTGCAAATTCCAAATTTTCTAGACTCGTGAACGTAACTGCTACTGCCAGTCCGGCGCTGCCAAACTATTTCATTTCTAAAATTGTCCTTCCCGAAAATCAAATCACATACCAACTTCAAATAATGACTCATGGTTTGGTCACAATGGAGGTAAAAACTACCAGTATCTTTTAAGATTTTATGCATATAGTGAACGCGAATCGCCATAGTGGTGAGATATGCGACTGCGCTTTTTGAGAGGCGTATGCTGTCAAGATTTTTTAGAAACTGAAAGAGGTCTAGGTCTATATCTTGAATCTCATTAAGTGTGTCCAGATAACTTACATTGCTCCAAGTATCGGCAAAGGCTTGCTTTTGCGCCGTAGCATCTCCTACCATGGGCTCGAAAAGAACATTATAATCCCTCTTGGAATTAAAGGGGGGGTCAATATAAATCAGGTCAATAAATCCCTTAGGATGTTCCGCGTACAATTCTTTCAAAACATCCAGACAATCGCCGAAGTAGAGTCTTTTCATCCTATCCGTCTAAATAATTCGTGCACCCGCTGTTGTTCCTTCCAAAAACCGGTAGTAAGAAACAGCCAGCTCCGGCCAGGCTCTCTGACGGCACACTCCTGGCTTCACTTACCGCTGCTACCTTCCGGTCCTGGCGGGGTTGGGCGAGCCGCAGTTGCGCCAGACCTGACCTTCATCGCCGCTTATTTTTGACTGCACCGGCTAGGTCGGACCGCCAGCGGGACTTCGACCCCGGTAGAGCGGGTTCCGGGTCACAGGGCACCGCTAGTTCCCCGTCTAGCACGAAACTTTGTTCTCCTTCAGTTGTTCTCAATCAAAATATGCTTCTTTTAATTAGAGTCAAGAAAGTTATCCGAAAATAAGAAATCGTATTAAGTTTGTTTGCTGTAAAGAATGAAATTTTAGATTTTTCACTGTCTATCCTTAACTCCAAAAACAAAGAGGGCGCTTTCCGCACCCTCTCAAATTACAGCTTAAGCTATGAATTACTCTAAACCCATCATCTGGCGTATCTTGTCAGCCTGGGCATGAATTATCTTGACCGTCTCCGGCTTGTCGGAAACAATTACCCCGACGCTGCCGTCCTTGGTCAGAGCCCAGTCATCCACTGCGCCCGCCTTCATCAGGGAGAACATCCCCTGGCAGTGCTCGCACAACTGCTTTTTGGCTTCGGCATTTGACCATCTCCTGACTTCTTCGCCGGACTTCTCAAAGGCGGCAAACAAAGTCTTGTATTCGGCCATACCGGATTTGTCTCCCAGATGCTCTACCATGATCATCCCGTTCTTGGTGTTATAAACTTCCCAGCTCAGAGTAGGATACCAGGCTTTATCCATATAAGGGACCATGTTTTTACACATGTAGCACTTGGAGAACATCTCCTTCATTTGTTCCGGAGTCATTTGGAGATGGTCGGCGTGCTCGCCTTCTCCGGCCCAGGCCAAAAGCGCCACTGCCAAAGCCGCGCTCAGCGCTAACAAGATTACTGTTCTGAATCTCTTCACTTTTTCACCTCCTCCTGTAGTTAAATTCTAAAATTTTGTGAACTAATTTGCCTTTTCCTGGTTTATTCCCAACATTTGTCGGGTTTCTGCTGCACAGCTGTGGATTTTCTGTACCGTTTCCGGCTTATCCGCAGTCACAATCCACATGTTGCCGTTCTTGGTCTCAAAACCCTCAAAGTTGGCGCCTTCCTTGCCGATGGCAGCCATTTTCTGGCAGTGCTGGCACAGTTTGGTATTTAACTCCTGGTCCGACATCTTTAGCACCTCAGCCTGGGCAGCCTCCATCTCCCCGCACATCTTGTGGAAGTTGCCGACATTGCTGTTGTCTGAAATCCAGTGCATTACCACCATGCCGTTCTTTAAGTCAAAGACCTCGTGGTTGGTTCCCCACCACCACTCTGTCTCCATGTAGGGGACCATGGCCTTACAGATGTGGCATTTGGAAAACTCGGACTTCATCTGCATTTTCATCTCCGCCATCTGTTCCTTGGACATCTGGGGCTGGCCTTTTTCACCGGCCCAGATTGGCAGAGTAAACATTGAAACCAGGATAAAGATTATCGCAATCTTTGCCTTTCGCATTCCTTCACCTCCTTCCGTCAGGATACTTTGTTTACGAATTAGTGGTTGTTTTGTTAGCTCAAAATCGAATATAGATGACCCTGCCTAAATGAAATCATTTCGCTCTGGTGCTGGTTATCTCCACCATCTTAAAAGGACCTTTTCCTTGGGTGTGCCATTCGTCTTTAAATATGATTTCCCAGACATATTTGTCATTATCTATGAATTTTAAAACAAAGTCCCATTTCTGAGTAAACTTCATAATTGGATCGTAATCTTCACCGCTCATCACGATAGATTTAGTTTTGTCGTCATACTCTCCCGCGGCCATGACATAATAAGTACCCCAGGTGTCATAGCCCACACTAGTATACTTTTTATGTCTCATGTCATAACCTATGATGGTGAGAGCCTCGGTGTACATCTCACCTTCGCCGCTGGTTGACCGGCTTTCCAGAAACCTGCCTCCCAGTATCATCTTATTGGTACTCTTCCCCTTGAAGACCGTCGGCTCAGCGCCCGGCTGAGACCATATCTTTACCTCCATATCCCAATTTCCAACCAGTCCCTCTAAGCGCTTATGCTCTTCACCCGGGGTATTTAACTGCTGAAATAAAGCCATCATTTCAGCCTGTTTGGCAGAATCCATCTCCACTTGTGCGGTCACTCCCGTGAGCATTAAAGCCCATAGAATCGTTGTCAATCCTATCCTCGGAATCCAGTTCTTCAATTTCAGTCTCCTTTCCTTAGCTGCCATTTAATCAAAACTGGAGCAGACCAGATTCGAACTGGCGACCTTCTCGTTGCGAACGAGACGCTCTCCCAACTGAGCTACTGCCCCAAAACATAGATATAGTTTAAATCTTCTCTCAAAATTTGTAAAGAGCCAAATCAGTGCAGTTTTTTTCTCCGGTTAGTGACAAAGTCCCAGAAAATATACTCTCCCAAAGTATCCGGCGAGGTAAAATAGGCTCTTCCTTTGTTCAATTCCGTCAGTTTTTTGACAAAAGTCTGCAAATAAGGGTCGGAAGTCACCATGAAAGTAGTTATGGCAATCTTCTTTCTGCGACAGGCCACCGCCTCATCCAGAGTGCGATTAACTATCACCGGGTCCAGACCGACTGAATTGCGGTAAACTTGCCCGTTGGATTTTATAACAAGTGAAGGTTTGCCGTCAGTGATTAAGAAAATCTGCTTGTTAGGGTGTTTTTTTCGCAGCAATATCTGCCGCGCTAATTGCAGCCCGGCTTTGGTATTGGTATAATAAGGGCCGACTTCGACGTAAGGGAGTTCATCTAACTTAACTTCATAAGCCTCGTCTCCGAACAGGACTAAATTGAGGCTGTCTCTATGAAACTGAGTCTGAATCAGCTCAGTCAGAGCCAGGCTGACCTGTTTGGCCGGGGTGATTCGGTCTTCTCCGTAGAGAATCATGGAATGGGAGATGTCTAGTAACAGCACCGTGGCGCAGGAAGTGGAGCTCTCGGTCTCCTGGACTCTCAAGTCATCTTCAACTAAGGAGAGTTCTTCCGGGCCGCTTCTTTTGATGGTGTTGAAAATCGATTCCCGGAAATCAATGTCTCCGATTTCATCGCCGAACTGAAAGGTCCGGCGCTCCGGCAAATACTCTTTGGTGCCGCTCCCCTCTCTGGGAATGGCGTGCTCCCCTAAGGGGCCTTTTTTCAGATTATTGAAGATTAATTTCAGCGATTCCTGCCTGATTCTTCTCTCCCCTTTGTGGGTCAGCTTGTAATTTAGCCGGTCTTTTTTGACCAGCTCCTCTTCTTCCAGGCGCTTCTTGAATTCTCCTAAGTCAAAACCTTCGTCTAGAATTCCCTGCTTCTGGAGATACTGCATCAGCCGGAAGGTCTTTTCCACGTCCCCTGCAGTCTGCAGAATCAGATAGTTGAATATCTGTAAAAGACTCCGGAAATCTTTGAGCTCACGGAAGAGCTGTTCATCCCACTTGGTATATCTTAAGCGCAATTTAGTCCTCCATGCCCCGCAGCATGGTGGAAAGCATGTCCGTGTAGCGGAAGGCATTTTCAAAGGTCTCTTTGCCAATCAGATTGTGCTGGTGCAGGCCTTCCAAGACTAACTCCATCCGCAGGGCTACCTCCTCTTTGGCTCCGGGCGAAAGATGGTCTTCAACTATTTTTCTCAAGCCTGGCACCCGGTTTAATGCTGCAGAATACTGGTCAAAAGGAGTTTCATCCGAAAGCTCTATATTTTGGCCTGAGGAAAAGTATTTCAGGACTTCTGCATAGTGACTGTTACCGGCAGGCGCACCGCTTTTGGGGACCTCCGGGAAATAGCGGGAAAAGACTTCTTTAACCGCTCGCCCGACTAAGTTGAAAGCCACTAGGCCGGGTCCTTCCTGTTCTCCTTCGTATACTAACTCCACTTTGCCGCTGATAGAGGGGACTACCGCAATCAAATCGCAGATTCTGGGATAAGCGTTTTTATCCTGAGTCAAGAGCGCTCTTTTTTCCACGTTGGAGACTAAATTCTCTAAGGCCGAAATAGGCAGCCGGGCGGAGACCCCGGAGGTCTGGTCCACATATTCGGACTTGCGGGCCGCAAAGGCGATTTCCTCGATGATTTCTTTCATAAAA
The DNA here is from genome assembly GCA_964399055.1 of uncultured Ignavibacteria bacterium. Classification (GTDB taxonomy): domain Bacteria; phylum Zixibacteria; class MSB-5A5; order DSPP01; family RBG-1; genus CAYNPJ01. The sequence goes on along the minus strand of CAYNPJ010000001.1, from coordinate 738,219 downwards.
TCAGGCAAGCGGATTTTTACTCCTCTTTCTACCCAGGCTTCCTGAGTGGTAATGGCCAGGGCATCTTCCAGACTCTGGGGATAGTGGGTCATTATCTGCGAGTCGATTCGGTCCTTAAGCGGAGTGATGATGTTGCCTCGGTTGGTATAATCTTCAGGATTGGCAGAATAAACCAGTAGAATATCTAAGGGCATGCGAATGGGGAATCCTCTTATCTGAATGTCTTTTTCTTCCATGATGTTTAATAAGCCTACCTGAAGACGGGGCTGTAAATCGGGCAGTTCATTGATGGCAAAAATGCCCCGGTTGGTGCGGGGGATTATGCCGTAATGAATCACCTGCTCGTCGGAAAAATCCAATCGCTCCCGGGCCGCCTTAATGGGGTCGATATCTCCGATTAAATCAGCAATGGTTATATCCGGGGTGGCTAATTTCTCCTGATAACGGGCATCCCTGGGCAGCCACTCTATTTCTAGATTCTCCCCTTCTTCTTCTAACTTTCTTTTGCAGGGGGCACAGGCCGGAGCTAAGGGGTTGTCATTAATGGGGCATCCCTTTATGACCGGGATTTCGTTATCTAACAGGTTGACCAGTAAGCGCAAAATCCGGGACTTGGCCTGTCCCCGCAGGCCTAACAGGATGAAATCGTGTCTGGATAGAATGGCGTTAACCAGTTGAGGGATGACGGTCTTGTCATAGCCGATTATTCCAGGAAACAGATTCTCCTTCTTCTTCAATTTCTGTATTAAATTCTGGCGCAACTCGTCCTTGACTGAAACAACTTTGTAGCCCGATTTCTTCAACTCCTTAAGGGTCTTGGGTCTGTTTGACACTAATTCTACTCCTTCTGGGAAATTATTACAAATTTAACTGTCGGCTGACTAAAATCAACTCCTATTTGTGACAGCGGATGCAATTCCGCCGGTCGTCCTGCAGCATTCTGGCAGGAACTACCGGCGCGCCATTCTTGCCTTCCAGATGGCAGGAGAGACACTCTGTCTTAACTATTACATATCGGTGGACCAGTGTATCAGTGATTCGGGGGGCAAAAGTAGCCGCACATCCGAGGCAAAGAATGAAAACGCCTATAACTGATACGCTGTACTTCATTACCTACCACCTCAGCAGTGCCGATTCAACTGAAAGCCCTGGTCCTAAAGCCAACATCACCCCGTAGTCTCCCTTATTCGGATTTTCCTTTTCTTGAACTTCCTTGAGCACAAACAGAACTGTGGGGGAGGACATATTGCCGAAATTTCGTAGAATTGAACGGGTGTGCCCAACTTGGTCTGAGCTTAACCCTAAATCTTCTTGGATGCGGTGAATTACCTTTCTACCGCCGGAGTGCAGAATCCAGTGTTTGATTTGCCCTGCTTCGAGGTTATTTCTTTTCAAGAGCTTAGAAACTACGGAAACTGCAGCCGGCCCGGCCAGCTCAGGGATATCCTTGTCTAAAATTATACGAAGCCTGCCCTCTTTTTGGCTGAAGCCGACTTTATCTAAATGGTCTGGATAAATTCTGGTTTCGAAATCTATTATTTCAGGCCCGGTTGACATATTCCCGTTGCCTAAGACTACCGCGGCTGCCCCATCAGCGCAGATGGCATTGCCTACTATGGTTTCCAGACTATTATCGATAAAATAGGCCGCCGAACAGATTTCGACTGCCACTAACATAGCTTTTTTATCCGGGTGAGCTTTGACAAAATCGAAAACCCTTTGCAAACCAGGCATGGCTCCCCCGCATCCCATTCCTAAAATATTGGCCTGCTGGATATCGTCTCTGAATCCCATTTTTTTGACTAAATGTGAAGATAATCCCGGGCAGAGATAGCCGGTGCAAGAAACCGCGGATAAGAAATCAATTTCCTTCAGGGAAACTTGACTCTGTTTTACAGACTGGCAGATGGCAGCGGATGCAATCTCCAAACTCCCCTCCTTATAGCGGACATTGAGCTCATCTGTCGTCTCTGTCGGCTTAAAATTATTTCGGTTCAAATAGAGATGGCGGGTTTGAATATCTGAATTCTCAAATATTGCTTTGACTTTTTGACTCTGGTAGCCGCACAGGTTGTAAATTTCTTCCTGAGTGAACTTTTCAGTCGGATTGGCTGTGCCGAGGGAGATTATCTTAGGCTGCACACTTTCTCCAGGCTAAGACATAAGTGGTATCAGAACCTAAATTACCCACTTCCCACTCCCAGTCGGCAGTAGCACAACCATTCAACATTTTTTCAAAATCTTTTTTACTGTAAGAGCGCAGAAGGCTCACCAGACCATCGTGCGCGTGGAAGAGGGGCAAAACCGGCCAGAGCCAGGTGAATAGATAACGGGTGAGAGATTTCGGTCTGGACCATAGGGGCGCTAACCAGAAGTATAAAGTAATTAAGGGGAGTTTTAAGAATTGGACCCTGGATTTATTCACCGGCTCGGCTATCAGGAAACCCTTCGAGTTATCTAACAGGTTTTTTATTACCTTTGCAGCTTGTGATTTAGGTAATTCATGGAAAGTAGTGATAATTGTAACTGCTTTATTCTTCAAGATTCCGTCAGCTTTCGCGAGGTCCACAGAGTATGGAACAAAATCTATCCTGCCACAGTTCCTCTGCCGGATTTGCCGGTAGCAATCCAGCCGGGGCTGAAGGTCGGAGAGAGTGTAAGTATATGACCCGTTTGTGCTTTTGACAAGATATTCAATTACATTTCCGGCCCCGCTCCCCAAATCTATGTACTGCTTTGCCCCAGTTTTTTCTCTCAAGCGGTTGAACAAAGATAATAGTTTTGAATCGAATTTGACCGCCTTCAATATGGGGAAAATCTGCTCTAACTGGCGTTTCTTTAGAAAACTGGGAACCCAGTCTAATTGGTGAATCTCTGTCCCAAAAGGTCTATTCTTGGATGCTTGCACCGCCAGGGCTCTTTGCAATTGCTACGAGTCAGGCAGGTTTGAGTTTGCGCCAGACCAGACCGGCGAAATTATACATCACGTAAACCTCGCAGGCAAAAGGCAAAAAACCTAAATAGCCGACCAATGGCATTTCAAATATCTTGAGGTTGTCAAAAAAGGGAACCGCGTATCTCCATTTGGCCTCGGCCCAGAAGTTCCAGAATTCCCATAAAAGGCCGCAAATTATGCCGGAAAGAAAAAGTGCATATATAGTCTCTCTCTTTCCGGAAATCCAGGCCTGAAAAATTGACTTCCCTCCTATCAAATAGTTAATCGGGTCCAAGAGCAGAATAAAACCCAACCAGACCGGCGCAGCCAGATAGGCTGAAGGAGCAAGTATCGGCCAGAGCAGGGAAAAAAGACCCACTGTAATTGAAATTGACAGAAAAGCCTTGCTCAACCGTTTGGAGTCTGAAGTCTTTTTATCTTTGAAAATATTCAGAGCTAAGAGCAAGTCGTAGGTTAGCAGAATGGCCGGCCAGATGGTGGCAAAGGACCAGAAATAGCCCAAATAGCGCCAGAACTTATTTTCAGGCAGACCGATATAATGCCAGTTCTTTATAAAGAGATTGTAGAATTCAAAAACGTACCAGAAGACTATTGACAGGGGGAGCAAAACCAAGAACTGTCTAAGGCGATTGTTTAATAGAGACCTTCCTTGTATTCCGTAAACCAGACTGTCTATCAGCAGGATATATCCGGTCCAGACCATTGGAGTGAAATAGATGGTAAAAGGCCTTATTCGGAGAAAAAGCAGTCCTTCCGCACCCAGGATTATTAACAGCCCTATTTTTCCGTAAAGCTTCCAGCCGTATTTAATTAAAATCTCAGATTTCCTTGCTTGCCGTTGCCGTGAATCAAAGCCTCTACCTGCAGTTTTCCCTTGTTGGGGGCCTCTCCCATGTAGATTGTTTGATGCGGAAAAGGAATCTCGATGCCTTTTTGGTCAAAAGCTTTCTTTAGTCTTCTTCTGTATTCTCTGGCCACGTCCCATTGTTTAAGAGGAATAGTCTTGAAAAAAGCCTTGATGTTAACTGATGAGTCTCCAAAGGAATCCAGTCCCAATACGATTAAAGGCTCCAGTATCATCTCCGAGTAAGACGGATCCTTTCTTAGGTCTTCTCCAACCTCTTTCATGACTGTGATGACCTGGTCTACATCCTCTTTATAGGCCACGCCTATCTCAAACAGTGCCCGCGACCATTCTCTGGTCATGTTGGTGGCTACCTCGATAGAGCCATTCGGAATTACATGGACCCTTCCCTCCAAATCTCTCAAGCGGGTTGTTCTAAGATTTATATCTTCAACCAGTCCGCCGATTCCAGCTAAATTAACCACATCGCCTACCCTGACCTGGTCTTCCAGTAAAATGAAAAATCCGCTGATTACATCTTTGACTAAGGTTTGTGCTCCAAAGCCTATAGCCAGTCCGGCAATACCCGCTCCAGCCAAAAGGGGGCCGATTTCAACCCCGAATTCACTTATAATCATCATCACTGCTGCGGCATAGATTATCACTGTGATAAAAGCTTTGATGATGCCCCCTAAAGTCTTGGCCCTTTTTTCAACCTCAGAAGGGGCTACTCCTTCCTGTTTGAATCTCTTTTCAAACCTGGTGATGGTTTTACGGAGTATCTTTCTGACCACCCAGGCTCCGATTAAAATCACTACGATTGTTAACCCATGGTCAAAAACCCAGGCCAGACCCATTTTTAAAATCTCCTGCATCTCTTCCTCCTTTATGTCTCTTTCACTGAAGAATAAGAGAATTTTGTAAAAAGCAAGAAAAATCGGAAATTGATGCGTTGCTTGAACTAAATATCCGCGGTTTTTGACCGTATAAAATTTACAGCCCGAAGTACGAAGAAGGGAGTTAAACATGAGAAAAAGTCTGAGTCAAAGAAAAGATTTAACAGTGATGGGTTTTTTAATGGTTGCTTTTTTTTCTGAGTTAGCTTTGGCGCAAACACCCCTCACTACCACCGTGGTTCAGTCCGGCTTCACCAGCCCTCTATACATAACTTCCCCTCTTGGAGATTTCGAGAGAATCTTCGTGGTAGAGCAGGGTGGCGCAATAAAAATCATTAAAAACGGCAATTTGCTGCCTAATCCTTTCTTAAGCCTTTCAGCTAAAGTGAGCTGCTGCGGTGAGCGCGGACTCTTGGGTTTGGCTTTCCACCCCAACTATTTCAGCAATGGCTACTTTTTCGTTAATTATACCAATACTGCGGGCAATACCGTTCTAGCCCGCTACCAGGTTTCAGACAATCCGGACCTCGCCGATACAGCAGGTTTAATTCTGCTGAGTATCAATCAGCCTTTCTCCAATCATAATGGCGGCTGGATTGGATTCGGCCCTGATGACGGCTATCTTTACATCGCCACCGGGGATGGCGGCAGCGCTGGCGACCCGCAGAATAATGGACAGAAAGGCTCGACTCTTTTAGGCAAGATTCTTCGAATAGACGTGGATACTGCTGCCGGTTATAAGATTCCGGCTGACAATCCTTTTGGAGGCTCAGCCGAGTTTAAAGAAGAAATCTGGGATTACGGCCTGCGCAATCCCTGGCGCTGCAGTTTCGACCGGTTGACCGGAGATTTCTACATAGCCGATGTTGGGCAGAACGCCTGGGAAGAGGTAAATTTTGAGCCGGATACCAGCTCCGGGGGCGTCAATTACGGCTGGAGACTCAAAGAGGGGACGCACTGTTTTAATCCCCCGGCTAATTGTGACGCTTTAGGATTGACCACTGACCCCATACATGAATATCCTCATACTGACGGTTGCTCCGTAACCGGAGGCTATCTCTACCGGGGGTGCGCCATTCCGGATTTACGAGGGACTTATTTCTTCGGAGACTACTGTTCTGGTACAGTCTGGTCTTTTAGATATGATGGAACAGATACTTCTGAATTTCAGGACCGGACCTCTGAACTGGGGGTGGGATTCTTCAACATTTCTTCCTTCGGAGAGGATGGCAAAGGCGAGCTTTACATTGTGGGCCATAACAATGGCACCGTTTACAAGATAGTGCCTGATGGCGTGGCCGATCAGTGCAGTGTCTGTTTAGCCATACCCGGAGATGCCAACGCCTCAGGCAACCTGAGCTTAACCGACATTTTCGCCACTGTCAATTATCTCTTCAATAAGACCGGCTTCCCCTCCTGTAGCCTGAATAACAATCTTTGCTGGCTATCAGAGCTATCCTGTCGGGGAGACTGGAATGCCTCCGGAACCATAACCCTGGGGGATATAATTCAGGGAGTGAATTTTTTATTCAATAAGGCTGGAGGACCCTGGAATCCTCTACCCATAGATATTTGCTGTCTTCCTTCAGTCATCTAAGTTTTTTGCGTCGGACAACTTTTTCTAAAGGTAACCCTTCCCAGAAAGGCCGGCGCGCAAGCCAAACTTTAAACTTGCCTCACAGATAGATTATTTTCTCCCCCTGATGCTGCAGCGCGATTAAAACCATCAGATAGTCTCGGATATGGCGGGTAATCAGAAAATTCTGGCGCACGTGCTCACGTCCATTCTCTCCTAATTTTCTGGCAACGTGAGGATTGCGTAAGAGGTATATGACTTTCAGAGCCGCCCCCTCAATGGAGTGAACCAGAAGGCCGGTATAATTGTGTATCACCTGCAGGGGTATGCCTCCCACGGCAGTGGCCACCACCGGCTTTTTCTTCCATAGCGCCTCGGTTATGGTCAGGGCAAATCCCTCTTTAAGGGATTTCTGCAATATTATGGTCGAAGCCCTCTGCAACATATTAATCTGCAGGTCCGAAGAAGGGGGAAGTTCCAGTACATGAATGTCCTTGTCTCCTGCAGCAGCCTCGTAAACCTGGGGGACAATCTCCGCTGACTCCGGGTCATCCGTGGCGCCTCCTCCGGCTAAAATCAACTGACAGTCCTCGCTCTTTTTTACGAGTTGGTAAGTCTTGATCACCCCTAAGGGGTCTTTGAGTTTGTCAAAACGGGAAATTTGAGAGAGAATTGGCCGGTCCGGGTCGATTTTGTGCCTCTCCAGAATTTTTTTTATTGAACTTTGCGGAATTTCACGGTTCTTGTCTGCCAGGGGGTCGATGGAAGGAGAAATCATGCACTGGGGAATTGGCAACTGCTGGGCAAAGGAAGGAGCCGAAAAAATGGAGGCATCATATTGAATCACGGACGGTCTTAAGAATTCCCAGACCGGTGCATAGGGCGAAGAGACATCGATGTGACAACGCCAGACCCACTTTGCTTTGCTCTTGGATTTAGCCTGTATAAAGCCGGCTGGCTGGGGGTCGTGGATGAAGATAAAATCCTCGGTAAAATCAAAATTTTCCAAGTTCTTGCGGGTATAATAATTGTAAACTTCCTGCATCCGGGGAGTCAGCTCTTCTTTCTTGCCATGCAGGGCATTGTGTATGGTCTTAGTAACCTTGAAGAATTCCTCTTCTCCCTGCATGACTTCCCAGCCAGTTTTTATTCCAATCTGATTCAAAAGCGGCACCAAGCGCTGTAAGATTTCAGCCACCCCTCCTCCGACTGCGGTGGAATTGACCATCTTGACGCTTAGACCGGAAAGCCTGTCTCCTATAGTGCGAATGACTTCCCAGGATGGCAGGCCAATGACTTCTTGATAGTCTTCAAAGCGCGGGGTTGCCTGGCCTACCATATTTTTTGAAAGCGTGACTTTAGCTCTCTGAACCAGCTTTTCTCCTTTAGGCTATCGACCACGCCGGTAGAGGGATAGTGGGTCAGCTGGCTGAAGAGTCTCTGCTTTTTCTCCTGACGGCTCAAGAGTTCCATTATCCTCAGGCGACACTCTTCCAGAGGCTGGCGGTAGGGATTAATACTCTCTATGGCCGAGGCCAAAGCCTCATCTTGAAAGCCGTCTCGAATCCACTGAGAGAAATCGTTGGTAATATTTTCTTCCCGCAGTCCGTATTCTACCAGGTGGAAGTAGATTGAATTTAAGTCGACTTTCCGCAGACAGGCATTGAATTCAGTTAAAGTTCGGGCCCTATGTCCGGTGGGAACAATTATACTCAGGGTCTTGCGGAAATGAAATTCCAGACCGGCTGGAACTTCGTAGACCCGGCCGGAGTTCTCAAGTTGTTCTTCGATTTCCGACAGGATCTTTTCCCTCAACTCGCGGATGGTGGCAAAACTGCGCACGTCTAGAATAGCTAACTTCTCCCCTAATTCTCTTTCCTGCAGGATTTCCGCTACCCAGTAGGCAAAATCAGAGGGATATTCATTAGAGAGAAAGTGGTGCTCCCGCACGTAGTGATGAGTGTGAAAATAAATGGAAGAGCCGTCCACCTCTTTTACCCCCTGCCACAGTTCCTTTAAGTTTCTGGCTTTCAGACCGGTGAGTTCGACTAAGGGCTGCGAGGTATAAAAGTGAAAAGGCTTTACCGACGGCCTCATAATCCAGGCTTCTCTTCCTTCTTAAAGAATTCGATTACAATCTCCCTGGCAATGTCTTTACAACCCATGCCAAAGGCCAGGGCCAGACTCAGAGCCGCCGCCGCTATCAAAATCTGTATCAGGGAGATAAAAACTTTAGCCGCTATGCCGATTTGCTCCAAGGCCAAGAGAATCACGAAGGCCAAGGTTATCCATTTCAAGACCTTGGACCAAGCCAAGTAATGCATGGCTTTGGCTTTTTTGAGAATTACTGAAACCACCTGTTCAACCAAGACGGCAAATACCATACCCAGAATTAAAATCAGGCTGGCCACCAGTATTCCGGGTATGATTTCCAGCAACCTGGCTGCGATACTTGCGCCCACCTCCAGACCCAACACATTCAGACATAGTATCAAAGTCATGAAGATAATAGACCAGAAAAAAAGACTCCCCAGAAGCTCCACATTCTTTGTTCTCTGCTGTAAATCTACTCCCAGGGCTCGCTCTACCTGCTCTCCCGGTTTATGGCTGAACAGATAAGAGAGAACTCTGACCACCAATTTCCTGACTAACCCGGCCACAAGCCATCCCAAAACAACGAAGATTAAAGCCAGAATCAGAAAAGGGAGGAATTCTAACACTTCAGCAGCCGCACCCCTTAGGCTCTCCCAGATTTTAATTAAACTCTCTGACATTTTGCCTCCTGGTCAAATAGTTGCAATCGCCCGAGTACTCATGCGCTCCAACCGCTTCAGAAATATAATTGTCTCCCCCGGGCGCTTTAGATAATAAAAACTGTGATTGTAAAGGTTGCATTTCCCTATCTGAATTGCCAAGCCTTTCACACTGGCGGCATAGCTGAGTGCTTTTTGGTCGGTGGTATCATCTCCCATATAGATAGTTAAACTATCTTTTCCTCTCAGCCTGCTCCTGAGGTATTTTACTGCCCAGGCCTTATCCCGGTTTACCCTTGGCTTGATTTCTAACACCTTTTTGCCGGCAGTAATCTTGAATTCCCTGGCACGTAATTTCAACCATGTCTCCAGCTCGGATTTAAGTTCCGGCAGCAGGGGATTTGGAACCAGGCGATAATGCAGGCTGGCAGTCAATCCCTTATTTTCAACCCAGAAACCGGGAAAGCGTTTGTTGAAATGTTTCAGCCCGCGACACAATTTTCCGATTCTATTCTCAATTTTGAGCGCATCCGGGATGGTCTGAAGTTTACAGTCCAAGTTCAATTCAAGCCCGTGGTTGCCAATGTATATAATATTTTTTAAACCCACTAAATTTCTTATCTCTGCCAAAGAGCGACCGCTGATGATGCAGATTTGCATTTTCTCTTTAACCGAGAGCTTCCGCAGTATTCTTCTGGCATTCGCAGACAGTCGGGCCAAGCCGGGATGTTTGCGAATCGGAGTGAGCGTACCATCGTAGTCTAGAAAAAGCAGAACCTTCGCAGCAATCTTTATTTTATTCTTAATTTCAGGCCAGTATCCTTTAGCCAGCAGGTATTTCACCGGAGGCATCCTGTTTTATCTTGGCTAAATCTCCCACGATAGCCTTGGCCCAATCATAAATAGTATGCTCAGACACTGTCTCTCTTAATCTCTGCATACGGGCTTTTTTCTCTTCAAATGGCATCTCCGCTGCGGCTTTGATTGTCTGCGCAAAATGTTCGGTATCATAAGGATTAATCAGCAAAGCCTGCTCCAATTCCCGGGCCGAGCCGGTAAATTGACTTAGGATCAAGACTCCCTTGCCATCTACCTGGCTGGCCACATATTCTTTGGCCACTAAGTTCATCCCATCGTGCAGGGAACTGACAATACAGAAATCGGCCAGACGATAAAAAGGAACGATGGCTTGAAAATCCTGATGCTCCTTGACGTAGATTATAGGGGACCAACCGGCTTCGGCATATTTCCAGTTTATTCGTTCAATCATATTTTCCATGGCATCTATGGTCGACTGATAATCTTCCAAATAGGTACGTGAGGGGACTCCAATCTGAATGAAAACCATTCTTTTCAGATATTCCGGGTAGAGTTCAAAAAACCGGTCCAAGGCCATCAATCTCTCTAAAATTCCCTTGGTATAATCAATCCGGTCCACCCCCAGTCCAACAATCACCTGGGAACTCAAGCGGTAGCGCCTTCGTATCTCAGCCAGGCGCTGGGCCACTGGCGAACTGCCAGCATAGTCCTTTATCTTATCAAAGTCGACGCTGATGGGATAGGACCGAATCAGACATTTTTTCTCCACTCTGGTGACCAGCAACTTTTCGTAGTCTATTTTGGTTTCCAGCTCCAAGGCCGCAGTCTTCAGGAAATTATCAGCATGATAGCCGATGTGGAATCCTAAGATATCATTGGTTAACAGACTCTCTAAGATTTCCCGCTTCCAGGGACAGATTCTGAAAATTTCCGGATTGGGCCAGGGAATGTGCCAAAACAGAACTGTCGTGGCTGAGGGAGAGAGCTCTTTAATGTATTTGGCGCAGAGAGCCAAATGGTAGTCCTGAATAAAATACAGGGCCGGTTCAGTTCCAGCTTCCTCTATTGCCGCCTTGGCAAAGCGCTGGTTGACCTCTTTGTAAATTTCCCAGTTGCGGGCTTCAAACTTGGGGCGGACGAAAACTACGTGGCAGAGCGGCCAGAGCACCTGATTGGAAAAACCATGGTAGTAGCCGTCTTCCTGGGTCTTGCTCAAGCGGATTCTCTTTAGAATATAGCTGGGATTGTCCGGAGGAACCTGCACGCGGTTGCGCTTATCCGTCATTTCCCAATCGGCCTCACCGGACCCATGCGCCACCCAAGTTCCTCTGGTCGCCTGGGCGATAGAGTCTAAGGCTATGGTTAGACCGGAGGCATAGCGCAAGTATTCAATCTTATCTCCACTGTAAAAGTGGACATACGGCTCCCGGTTAGAAAGCAAGACAAATTTGGTCACTCCCAATTTATTTTTAACCATCTCCTGCAGTTCCTTCTGTTCTTTTTGTTGATGGGAAGTCATTCGCTCCACCGCCTTTGTTCCCGCACTCTTTAAGCGGCCCAACAACTGCTCTATTCTATGCATAACATCTCACTTACATATTTTACGTAACAGGAAATCTTTGAAAAGTCAATAATTTTAAATAATTAAACAGATTTTAAATTGATTCTACTCTTACAGTAAGAATGATAAAAAGGATAGATAGCGTTCAATTGGCCGGACCAGTGGAGGAGGAACAGGACGTGGGCTAAACCGGTTAACTCCACTCACTATAAGTGTCAAGAGTATTTAAGCTCTATTGAGTCAAAATAGACGTGACTCCTTGAGCGGGAAAATCTAAAACATCGCTGCAGGACTTTGAATTTCTGTGTCGAAATTGAGAATGATATCTATCCCCTCGCCTGTTTCTATTTTGTTCTCACTTGGCTAAAGCAAGCAATCAAACTGTATCTATCCTACGGTCTTAAATGGTCTGCAGGGTTTTGAAACCGAACACACAACAGGAAGCCGATTGTAAACGATGTAATACAACAATGAACCTTGAAAGCTACCTAAGGGTTTTAGTGGTGGGAATAAAAAGGCTTCAGGTTTTCCTGACCGCCTACTAGAAAGCTGTTAATCCTTAAGAAATGCTTTGACTGGGTAGGGATTAGGCCTATTAATCAGCTATTTTTCCGGAGGCTTTGGCTCGGGAATCTCCTCGCTAATACCCGCCAACTTGCGGGCGATTTCGACTTTCTCTTCCAGGTCGGCCGTGACTCGGATAGTCAATCTGGCCGCATCTGGTGAACCACCCCCATGCATGCATCCAGGCACACCGGCACCGATGGTAGCCCATTCTACCAGGCGGGCGGCACGAACTCGAGATTCTGCAGAATACTTGGCCCTCATATACTTCTGAATGAGGTGGCCATATCTGGAGGATTTGAAATCCTTGTAGGATGGCATGCAACCTGTCTCACCTATGCCACCCGCAATCTCCTGAGCTAACCGGGAGGTTTCGTAGGGCAGGGTTGCCACCAAGACTTTATTGACATTGGATAAAAGCATATCACAAACCCAGGCACCCGAGGGATGTTTCTTTCCCATAGCCGCCGCCGCAACCCCTATTCCGAAAGTAGCTTCATTGTTAATATTCATTTGCGTGACTTTTTCACTAAACACTCTGGAGGAAAGACCATTGGTTCGGGCGGTCAGAATTGCAGCTCCGATTTTGACATCACCCTGACCGGCCACACAACTGCCAATCGCCGCCCGATAGGCGCTTACGAAATATCTGACCGCATTGGTAGAAAATTCGAACTCACCGGACATAAAGACCCGGTCAGCCGGGACGAAAACGTCCTCAAAGAATAAGTACGCCTGAGTTATGCCGCCTTCTTTAACCGGGGCATCAAACCCTTCTTCGTGTTCTCTGGTGTCATCAGGATGGCGGGTTTCCACAATGGTCAGATTCTCAATGTCGCGCGGGATGACAAAGGATACGGCGTAATCTTTATCTTGCTCCTTATACCCTGACCCCGGCAAAATGAATATTTCATTGGCAGCAGCCACACCGGCAATCATGACCTTAGCTCCGCGTACGACTATACCGTCTTTGCGTCGCTGGACTATCCGCAAGAACAGATCCGGGTCCTGCTGCTGGGATGGTGGCTTAGCTCGGTCCCCTTTAGGGTCGGTCAAAGCCCCGGCGATGGTAATATCTTTGGCTTGCGCGTCTCTGAGCCAGTTGAGGAATCGCTTGTGATAATTGGTGCCAAGTTTTTCGTCCATGTCATAGGTCGTGGCAAACATGGCGTTAAGGGCGGTCCAGCCCACACAGCGCCCGCCTGTGCAGGTGCCGGTCAGTTGGAACATGCGTCGTTTCATCCGGCAATTGGAATACATCTCTTCCGGGCTCATTATGACGGATAGGTATCGGCTGATAGGCTCCCCGGTTAGATGTGAGGTGGTGGTAAAAATCTCCCTCTCTTGGGGATTATCATAAAGCCTGTATGACTTGCTGTGACCTTCAATCGTATTGCGGGTAGCCGGATGAGTGGTAACATCCTGGATGAGTTCGTCAAACTTATAAATATTCGGCCTCATCTTTTTGAGCGAGTCCAGGTACTCCTGATAGGTTCTCAAAGCCATTTCACCCTCCTGACCTTAATGATTGCCCACGGTCGGCAAAATCTGTAAGTTGCTCTGAAATCCAACCTTATTAGAATATATCGAATAATTTACACTAAAAAATAATGAACTTATGTCGCTTATTCAATAGGTCAGAGGTGATTGAGAATGACATTTAATATCTTTTTCTGAGAGTTTCGAGATTGTCAGTTTTTTGTTTTGCTATTCCTTTCTGTAAAAATTAGCTTTTATTAATGTACCGGTCCCTATTATCTAAGAGATTGGAACATAAAAGAGTTGAATGTCTGGCCTGTTCCCATTACTGTAAGATTCCAGAGGGAAAATCCGGAATCTGCGGAGTGCGGAGAAATGAAGGGGGTAGCCTTTTCTTACTGGTCTACGGCAAGGCGGCTGCGGTTAACATAGACCCGATTGAGAAAAAACCGCTGTTTCACTTTCTGCCCGGCACTAGAACTTTTTCCTTGGGTACAATTGGCTGTAACTTTGCCTGTCAGTTCTGTCAGAACTGGGATATCTCCCAGGCCTGGAAGCTGATAAAAGAGCAGTATTCTAACCCAGCCCAACAGTGGCTGAGGCTGGGAGAAATTGCCAATTATGGGCAAGATTTGCCACCAGAGAAAATTGTCGACTACTGCCTGAGAAATCAAATCCCAACCATTTCCTACACCTACAACGAGCCGGCCATTTTTTTTGAATATGCCTATGACACTGCTAGGTTAGCACATGAAAATGGCGTCAGGAATGTCTTCGTCTCAAATGGATATGAGTCGAAAGAGACGATTGAGATGATTAAGCCCTATCTGGACGGCATCAACATTGATTTAAAGGCCTTCAGAAATGATTTTTATGCCAAAAGATGTCAGGCCAAACTACAGCCGGTTTTAAAAAATATCAGAAGGGTCTATGAAGCCGGAATCTGGATGGAAATCACTACCTTGGTCATTCCAGAGGAGAATGATTCAGAAGAGGAACTGTCCCAAATTGCCGAATTTATTAGTGGAATAAACCGGGGAATTCCCTGGCATGTATCTGCGTTTTATCCGGACTACAGAATGTTAGAAAAAGAACCGACTCCTTTGGAAACTTTGCAGAGGGCTTATCGAATTGGAAAAAAAGCAGGGTTGAAATATGTTTATATGGGCAATATCTTGAATGGAAAGGAATCGGCCTATTGTCCTTTTTGTGGAGAATTATTAATCTCCAGATACGGCTATCAAACTAAAGTAACTAATTTGAAAGAAGGTAGGTGTGGTAAATGTAATGAGAGAATCGAGGGAGTCTGGAATTGACAAATAAGAGGTGAGAGATGAGAATCAGAGCGCCAGCAGTAGCAGGAAGCTTTTACCCGAGTAAGAAAGAGATATTAGAAAGCGAAATCCGGCGATTGTTGTCAGAAGCCAAATCAGTTAGCCTTCCCGGGAAACTCCGGGCCTTGATTGTTCCTCACTCAGGCTATGAATACTCCGGCGTAATCTCCGCGGCAGGATATAAGCTCATAAAAGACCATGAGCTGACAAAGGTCATCCTAATCGGTCCCTCACATTTTGCTTCTTTTGAGGGGGGAGCATTATGCGATGATTTAGCCTGGCAGACCCCTTTAGGAGCGGTCAAGATTCACAGTCTTCCCAAAGGGAGAATGCTCAGATTTATCGAAGCCGCCCATCAGGAAGAGCATGCCTTAGAAGTGCAGATACCTTTCTTACAATGCCTACTCACAGATTTTGCCATAGCACCGATTTTGACCGGCGAGGTTAGTGCGAAGGATTTAGCTGACGAAATAAGCTGTTGGGCAGATAAACATACACTCCTGATTGCCAGTTCTGACCTGAGCCATTACCATTCTTATCAGGAGGCTATAGAACTTGACCGGATTGCCAATTTGGCTATTCCCTCGCTGGACTTAGATGTGGTTGAAAAGCAGGTTGAGGCATGCGGTAAAACTGCAATCCTGACTCTCATGTACTTAGCCCAGAACTTTGGCTGGAGGGGAGTTTTGGTCGACTACAGAAATTCAGGTGATACAGGAGGCGATAAGAAAAGCGTGGTAGGATATGGCTGTTATGGTTTCTACCAGCAGACCGCTTGATGCTTAAAGCCAGCGCAAGTGCGCCCCCGCTTCTGAATCCAACCTTCTAATTCCCTCTTCTTTGGCAATTCTTAACGCTTCCTCAAATTCCTGCGAAGTGATTGCCCGTGCGATCTCAGGATAGTGACAGGCATTGCCGCAGGGGCGGTACTGGTTCATCAGATTAACATAAGTATCAGGGGAAATTTCTTGGGCTATAAAGCGCATGATTTTGCGTGTTCCAGCTACACCGCCTGGCATCACCAGATGCCTCACCAGCAAACCTTTTACTGCAACGCCATTCTCATCCAAAGCTAAATCGCCGACCTGGCGGTGCATCTCTGTGACTGCCTTTTTTACTATCTGAGGATAATCTTCTGCCCCGGAATATCTTTCAGCATAGACGGAATCCATGTATTTTATGTCCGGCATGTAGATGTCAACTACACCCTCCAGAAGTTCCAGGGTTTCCACCCGGTCGTAACCACTGGTGTTATAAACCAAAGGTAATTTCAATCCGCCTTCTATAGCCCAAGGAAGCGAGGCTAAAATCTGGGGCGCCATGTGAGTCGGGGTGACAAAGTTGATATTGTGACAGCCCAGGCTCTGTAATTCCAGCATTATTTCTGCCAAGCGCTGATGGGAAATTTCCCTCCCTTCCATTTGGTGGCTGATTTCCCAGTTCTGGCAGAAGACGCACCTTAAGTTACAGGAGGTCAGAAAGATTGTTCCGGAGCCATGCCGACCTACCAGGGGGCGCTCTTCTCCAAAATGGGGATGGTGGGCTGAGACCACAGGCAGAGCGCCGGTTTGACAGTCCCCGTCCCGGGACGAAAAGCGATTGACCTGGCAGAGCCGAGGGCAAATGGTGCAGTCTCTTAGCAGTTCTTGAGCTTGTTTAATTCGTCCGGCCAGGACGCCTTTATTATGAAGTGTAATATAAGATGGCTCGAGCATTCTTAAGTTTAGATTATTAAGATTGCCAGTCAAAATCTATCGTACACATTTCGTCCAGAATGCCATCTATCTTACTTTGCTCGGCTTCTGCATCAAACCAATCTGGCACTGTGGAGCTCAAAGATGTCAGACAATCTCCCTATCAGGTTTAGGATTTCTATAATGGTATAAAGTCAGGGTACCCGTCTCTCTGCTGCCATTCTGTCTCCATCAACCCGGGTGAATGAAGGTAGCTAATTATTTAAGAGACTCCGGGAATATCGTGCGATTTGCAGAGTATGGACTCTCTCATGCCAAATTGTGCGACGGAGAAGCTTGCGAGGCGACCATTTTTCTCCGCTGCAGAGTGTAGTCTGGGTCTTACCCGCTAAATCAGGCAGCTTTCGTAGGGTAAACTCTCTGACCACCTTCAAGAGTTCAAACAGCTTTTCAGGCCTCTCTGTTCGAGGGAATGCCATCCCCAGACGGTCCCAATACCACCATTCGGCCGTCCCGATGTGCCTCAGAATACCGGAAATGTTCTTCTGCGCTTCCCCAACTATGGTCTGACCCAGCAGTTCTTTCGGCAACTCACCCACAGTTTCGAAGAGTTCTTTCCTGTTCATATTCAAGACGATTTGGCCATATTCAATATCGCTCTTTGTGAGAGGTATCTGGTCGTCTAAGAAGAAGGCATTGACCAGATAATCCGGCGAGCTGGAAAAAGCCCGAAACTCCTCCTGAACAGATAAGCTGAACCGGGTACTTGAATCGTATGTGGAGAATCCGACATTCTTGAGTCTGGCCAGCAGTTCCCTTATAGCCTCAGGTGCGAACCGAATTGCGCCCTCTCTGGTCGCTCCTCTTGAGTAGCACCCTGGGAATTCGAATACCCAAGCGACCCAATTTCCCGGCTCCATATCCTCAATGCCAAGATGAAATTCCATTTCTCTGATTGATTTCAAATGCGTTTTAAATGATTTCTATTAAACCTAAGATAAACTCTTTAATCACTATAGGAAATATGATTCTCTGAGTTTCCATCCCTTAAACAACTCTGCCCTGTGGAGGGCTTAAACGAATATGGCTCCGTGGAGGATAAAAATTGTCAAGAATCCTCTGACGGATTTTGAAACTTTAATGTGAAAAAGTGGGAGAGACACCTAGTCTCGCCTCTGTGCCGTATATTCAGCTCCACTACCCTGATTGTGCTCCTTTAGCCTTGCCTCGACATCATTAGTAATCCCCGCATATATTGACCCGTCGCCACACTTGACCAAGTAAGGAAACCAAAAATCTTTGTCATTTTTCATAGCCAATCCCTCGACTCGTCCTTTAGCCTCGCTCGGGATAAACGGAGAGGCCGGGATTCGAACCCGGGGTGGAGTTTCCCCCACAACTGCTTAGCAGGCAGCTGCCTTCAGCCGCTCGGCCACCTCTCCTTTAGGCCATATCTACTAAATATATCCCACTCTTCTAAAAC
Source organism: uncultured Ignavibacteria bacterium (assembly GCA_964399055.1). Classification (GTDB taxonomy): domain Bacteria; phylum Zixibacteria; class MSB-5A5; order DSPP01; family RBG-1; genus CAYNPJ01. The sequence continues at coordinate 720,260 of CAYNPJ010000001.1, read as the reverse complement.
TTACAACCTCTTTTAGTCAGCAAAAAACCTTAGTCAGATTTAAACTGAATCTCCATTAGGTTGGCTTTGATGCTCCAAGTTGCCTCAAATCCATCGATTGACACAGATTACTGAACTCTTATATTTATGTCAAAAATCAAACCCATGCATGCGGGCAGCAGAATTTGTGTGGTCATACCGGAGTGGAACGAGCTTGTCGAAGCCCTGTCCAAGGCAGAGAAGATTCTGTCTGATTTGCCTGAAATAGACCGGGTTATCATCGTGGATGACGGCTCAGAAAATTTTTCACCTGAATGCAACGAACATCTCAAAATCACGCTTTTGGGGAATTTAGTCAATAGAGGAGTGGGGTATTCTTTTGTGCGCGGGATAAACTATGCCCTGGCGCAGAATTTCGATTACATCATAGGCTGGACTCTAATTGACCGGGGCTTATATTTGGATGATTTTCGCGCCATCATTCAGAGACTGCAGGAACACGAATTTGTAACCGGAATCAGACACTCCTACAAAGGGGAAAAACTCCTGAGGCGCATCGGTCTCTTAGTTCACCAACTCATGTTCTGGCTGAAAGTTAAAACCTGGCTTTCGGACACCACCATCGGTATCCGCGGCATGCAGAGGACTGTTTTCCAACAGATAAAATTACCCAGCCCCGAATTTCAGGAAGAAAACGCAGATAAAAAGGAATGGCAATGGTTCTGGCGCTACGGATTCGAATCCTGGATTCTGTTGGAAGCTTTTAGGAAAAAACTGAAGGTCAGCCTTTGCCCCATCACCACTCAGCCGGCCCGCAATTCGACCATCCGTCTGCGTGGTAAAAACTCCTTTCTTTCCATTTATGCCTGCTTCTTCAAAAAAGCCCGGTTCTAATCTCCCTCTCCTGGCTATACTCATACTTCAGGTCGTATTAATTCTTTTATCGATGGATCTGAAAATCTTCATGGGGGGAGACGCCCATGTGGACATTCTGCTGGCCAAATCTCTTCTATCCGGCAACGGCTTTAGAGACATCTGGATGCCAGATAATCCTGTGGATAACTGGAGGCAGCCCGGGTTTCCGGCCTTGATTGCCTTTCTCTTTTCAATTTTCGGTCAAGACTATCTGATAGTTAAAATATTCATCTCCCTTTTGACTTGCGCGGTTACAGTTTTTCTGTATCTGATTTTCAAGAGTGAGCTCAAACAGGAGCTCTGGCTTTTTCTGCTGCTCTTTATTACTAACGGAGCGATTCTGGAATTTTCCCATTATGAGTTGACTGAAATTCCCTATTTGTTTACGGTGGTTTTAACCTTTTATTTTTGGAAGAAACAAAATATCTGGGGAACCTTGCTCGGCCTGCTGTCAGCCTATTACGTCCGGACTGATGCCGTTATGCTTTTTGCCGGGTTTATGGTATTTTTCTTGACTATGAAAAATTGGAGGAGACTGTTCCTCTTCGGAACTATTTTCCCTTTGGGAGTATTGCCCTGGATTTACCGCTCCCTGCAAATCGGAGGGGGCCGACAGATGAAAGTTTTCCTGTTAAAGAATGAATATTTTCCCGACCGGGGGACCATTGGATTTTCAGACCTGATTTCCAGGATGGCTGAGAATTTCAGGTATTATTTTCTGAGCGATGGCGGGGTGGTTGTGTTCAATTTCAGCAGTTATCTGACCATCCTAATAATGGGTCTGTCGGTCTGGGGCTTGCTCCGGTTGGCCCGGGCCAGTGAATTCGGCAGACTCATCTTAATTTTTGTTCTTTTTCACATTCTTTTGTTTCTCTTCTGGCAATCTTCCGCCCACTATTACCGCTACTATATAGCCATTGCCCCATTTTTGATGCTGGGCTTCTTCTTCGGATTCAATTGGTGCATCAATCGAATCAGGAGAGTCTTTTGAGAAGATTGTTCAGCCTGATATTAGTGGTGAATTTCATCCTGCTCCTTCCCAAGATTAAGGCCAATCTGCCTAACTTAGTTGGCTATTTGGAAGGGGACAGACTGGCCGGTCTGCCCCGGACCATCTACGATGTCTCTGACATGTTTGACTGGCTGAAGACTCAAAAAGAGCGCGGGCTGATAACGGAGAAAACCGTGGTTGCCTATCGCCGGCCCCACTGGTGCTACTATTATACCGGCATTAAATCTATTAGTTTTCCCTACACCTATGATGAGGAGAAGGTCTTAGAGGCGCTCCAGCAGGCTGACTTGGTGGTGGCGGAAAACTATGACTATGTCTGCAAGACCTATCTAAATCCGACTCTCTTAGCCTATCCTCAATACTTTACTCCGATTTTCAGGACTGCCGGTCAGTATCCCAACGCAGTGGTTTTTAGGATTGAAAAACAGGTGTCGCGGTAACTGGTTTAATTGGCCAATAATCGAAATTTATAGCCCAGTCTGCTCGAAGTCGATAATATGGCGGAGAGGGTGGGATTCGAACCCACGGTCCCCAAAGGGACAACGGTTTTCGAGACCGCCCCTTTCAACCGCTCAGGCACCTCTCCTATGTCTTTAGGGCTAAAACGGATTCTTTATCAAAGAACTTCTTTAACTCTTCTTCCTTTGGTTTGAACAACAAGAAACCTAAAAAAGTAATCGCTATGAATAGAACAAACCAGTTCAAATTTCCGCCCAGAAGGAAATATACGAAGCCGTAAATCGAAGGGGTCAGACACAGGGAATAAATTACGATGGCAAATGAAAAGGCAAACTTCTGCGGGCTTCGTGCGGGTGGTTGAATAACTGTTTGGACTGCCGGGAGAGCTGGAACTTGTAGGAAATTGCCGAGCCATTTCCTTTTCAGAATCCAGATTACTCCCAATTCGGCGAAGCTGACTGCCAAGAGTATGACTAATACGAATCGCAAGTCAAAATTCTGCTGTTCCACAAAGGCGGAACTTCTGAAGAAATAACCCAGTCCCAGAAGAATCAGAGGTAATACTATATTCAATAATAGGCCCAGGTAAATCAGACGCAGATGAAATGCGTCAAATGAGAATGCTCTACTCTCTTTCTCCATCGTCTCCTGCTTTTACTTTGCGGATTTCTTCGAAAAATAGAGTCAATATCTGGGAGCACTCCTCTTCTAAAATTCCAGATGTCACTTCCACCCGATGATTTAATCGGTCATCCTTCACAATGTTGTAGAGTGAACCGGTTGCTCCCTTTTTGGGGTCAAAAGCTCCGAACACAACCCGGTCCATTCGGGCCAGAGAGATGGCACCGGCGCACATCACGCAAGGCTCCACAGTGACGTAGAGAGTACAGCCGGAGAGTCGCCAGGAACTAAGAGCATTGGAGGCGGCAGTGATGGCTAAGATTTCAGCGTGGGCAGTAGCATCATTGAGAGATTCAATCTGATTGTGTCCTCTGCCAATAACTTGATCTTCGTAAACCACAACCGCTCCGATTGGGACTTCCTTCTTGCTGAAAGCAAGCTTGGCCTCTTTCAAGGCTTCTTCCATCCACCTCTGGTCTATTTGGAGAAGTTGACTTTCAGGCATGCAATCTTATGTGTGAGTAACACACGCCCGGAGGGAGTCGAACCCCCAACCCCTAGATCCGTAGTCTAGTGCTCTATCCAGTTGAGCTACGGGCGCGTTTATTAGATAATATAGAGAGACGCAAAAATAAGGTCAACCAAATTAAATACGAGGAAAAAAGAGAGCTAAACCGCCGCAAATCCCCTTTTCAAATCCTCAATCAAATCTTCCACATTCTCAATCCCCACGCTTAAGCGGATAAAATTATCCGTAATTCCTAACTTTTTCCGCACTGAAACTGGCAGGGAGGCATGCGTCATAATCGCCGGATGCTCGGCCAGAGACTCCACGCCGCCTAAACTCTCTGCGAGGCCGAACAATTTCAGCCTGCGCAAAAACCTCTTTGCCCCGGCTAAATCCGATTTCAGCAAGAATGAAATAACCGCGCCAAATCCGGTCATCTGGCTTTTGGCAAGTCTATATTGAGGGTGACTCGGCAGGCCTGGATAGAGCACTTTTTTCACCTGGGGATGTTTACATAGAAATTTGACAATCTGCCGAGCATTTTTCTCGTGCTGCTCCATCCTTACTGCCAGAGTTTTCAAACCACGCAAAACCAAGAAACAGTCTAACGGTCCGGGAACACCGCCCACTGCATTCTGCGAGAATTTGAGTCTCTCGTAATAGGCTCTGTTTGAAGTTATCACTGCCCCCCCCACCACATCTGAATGGCCGCCCAGGAATTTAGTAGTGGAATGTACCACAATATCAGCACCCAACTGTAAAGGTTTCTGAAGATATGGGGTCGAAAAGGTATTATCTACTACTAAAATAGCTTTTTGTCTCTTAACAATCCGGGCGACTGCTCTCAAATCAACTATTTTCAGTAACGGATTGGTCGGCGTCTCCATCCAGACCATCCTGGTTTTCTTGGTAATGGCCCGGGCAATGTTTTTTGTGTCGGAAGCATCTACATAAACAAAATCCAGACCATAATCCCGGTAGACCCTCTCGAAAATCCGGTAAGTACCGCCATATAAATCATCGCTGGCTACTACCTGGTCCCCTGCTTTCAGTAAAGTCAAGACCGTGGCGATGGCCGCCATGCCTGAGGCAAAGGCCAGCCCGTATTTCCCCTCTTCTAAGGAGGCTAAGCATTCCTGCAGAGCCCGGCGGGTGGGATTGTCGGTGCGCGAATATTCATACCCTTTATGTACCCCCGGCGATTTCTGAACGTAGGTGGAGGTTTGATAGATTGGGACTATTATAGCTCCGGTAGAGGGGTCGGGCTCCTGACCAATGTGAATGGCTTTGGTCTCGAATTTCATAAATTCTCTATCGGTTGATTTAGATTTAAGGTAAGTTCAGCGATAATAATTGCAGGCGGCCAACCTTAGCCTTTCACTCTTGTCTGAATCTCTTGGCCAAATAGTCGATGATATCAATCTTGGTTATGATGCCGGCTAATTTTTCGCCGTCTTCTAAGACTATGGCCACATTGGACTCCGTGGCTGAGAATTTCTGGGACAAATCACTGAGAGGAGTGTCCGGCGAGGCTTTCAAATAATTCGACTCGACTAAAGACCTAATGCTGTCGTTCAGACGATGACGGCCCATCACCATATATTTCAGCAAGTCCACCTCGGTCACCAGACCGACCAATTTGCCTTTGCTCATAACCGGCAGCTGAGAGATGTCGTATTTCTTCATCTTTTTTATAACCTGAGAGACCCTATCGCTAGGCTGAGCTGCTACCACTGGCCCTTTTCGTTTCATTAAGTCTCTGACGGTACCCAAGAAGACCTCCTCTTCTAAGAAGCCATTATCCCGCATCCACTCGTCATTGTAAAACTTGCTCAGATAGCGGGTGCCGGAGTCAGGAAAAACGGTCACGATTACTTTGTTTTTAGGTAACTTCTTGGCTAAGTTGAGCGCCACAAGTGCCGCCCCGCCTGAGGAACCCCCTACCAACATCCCCTCTTTGGTGGCCACTTCTCTGGCCATCAGAAAACACTCCTGGTCGGTCACCTGAACCACCTCGTCGACCACCGAGAAATCCATGGCCCCGCAGAGCATGTCTTCGCCTATGCCCTCGACGTTATAGACTTGTGGTTCGCCTATCCTACCGGTTCTGAAATAATTGTAGTAGACCGAGCCGACCGGGTCTACTCCAATGACCCGGATTTTAGGATTTTTCTCTTTGAGGAATTTTCCCACTCCGGAAATGGTTCCTCCGGTACCCATTCCGGCCACAAAGTAATCGATTCTCCCGCCGGTCTCTCTCCAGATTTCCGGTCCGGTGGTCTTATAATGTGCTTCAATATTTAAGGGGCTATGGTACTGGTTTAAGTAATAAGAATTGGGAGTCTCTCTGGCGATCCGCTTGGCAGTTTCGTAGTAACTCAAAGGGGAGTCAGCCGGAACATTGGTGGGAGTGACTACGACTCTGGCGCCGAATGCCTTCAGCAGATTGACCTTTTCGGCACTCATCTTATCCGGCATGGTGAAAATGGCTTTATAGCCTTTAAGCGCTGCCACCATGGCCACTCCTGCCCCGGTGTTGCCGGAGGTATTCTCTACTATTGTACCCCCAGGCTTTAACCAGCCTTTTTTTTCGGCCTGCTCTATCATATAGAGTGCCATCCGGTCTTTAATCGAACCGCCCGGATTCATGAACTCCGCTTTAGCATAGACTTTAGCCCAGCCCGGTCTGACTAAATTCTTCAGGCGGACTAAGGGGGTATTGCCGATAGCCTCTAAAATGCTTTTCTGAACCGTCATCTAAAGTACGAATTAAAAAACCTTATCTACTAAATATACAGACAAGGTTGTCTTTGACAAGTAATTTTACAGAAGCGCTAAATTGAGCGGCTGGCGCAGCGTCTCAGACTCTGGCGAAGAGGCGCCTCTCCTACATCTACTGTTTTCACTAACTGCTTGCCATCCCGCAGGACCATGATTTCCACTTTGCTTCCCGGAGCAATCATGGAAATAATCTGACGGAGGTCCCGGGCATTCTTAACTTCTTGGCCGTGACAGGCTATTATCAAATCCCCGGGCTTTAAGCCGGCTTCTTTGGCGAGACTCCCCTCAGCTAACTGAGCAATCATATTGGGAGCAATCTTTTCCTTCTCTACTCCCTCTCCTACTGTACCGTATGGACAGGGACGGCCTACGAACACTCCAATCCAGCCCCTTTTTATCTTTCCCTCCTGGTCAGCCATGGCCTGCATCACCTTCTGACAGGTGACAGCCGGTAGGACAAAGGTGAGCATTTGATTGTCCTCTACTCTGCCTTCTGCTATGCCGATCAGCTCTCCCTGGTGGGTGAAGACCGGCGTGCCGCCTATGTCCCCGCAATTGGCGCGCAAGGTAAGCAGAGGCTGGTCGTAAGGGTCATCTCCGCTTAGTGTAGATTTAGCTATGGGGCCGTAGGAGATATCCAGCCCTTCAGTGTAGGGTGAGTTTCCTACAATGATTCCTATGGTTCCCGGTTTGATTTCCCCGTTCAGGCAGACGACCGGCTGTAAATCTTTTCTCTTTAACTTTATAAAGCAAATATTGGTCTCGTAATCAGAGCAGATCTCCTCGATTTGAGAGGTATCCAGTTTATCTCCGTTCTGGAGCATTACTGTCAATCTCGAGGCGTCCCCTACTAAAGCTTCCGTGGTCAGGACGACATCCGGACTTATTACTACGCCCCCGCCTAATCTTTTCTCTCCAGTGTTAGGGTCGACCGCCCGAATAGCCACCACCGAAGGCCCCACCTTGGCTGACACCTCGGCCAACTGCTGTTCCAATCCCTCTATATAATCCGTTTGGCAGGCCAACCCCAACAGCAGTAAAGCCACAATGCTTAACAGACTGAGCCTGGCCTTAGTCATGCTTGAGACATATCTTGGGATTCCGACTATAAAGATTCCTTATCTGGCGTCTGTGCTTGCAGCCGTGCTCGGAGCCGGGTTGGGAGCAGTACTCTGGGCCAGAGTGTAAATGGTCATGCCATCCTTTGCAATAGCGCGCATCGGCTCAAAGGGCTCTACTACTAAGTTACTCCTGAAAGCAGCCTGCGTGCTAAGTAATGATTTGCCGCTTTGGGATAGAGGGAGAACAATTATTACTGCTAGCAAAGCCACTGCCGCCACAGCATAAGCCGGCACCGGTCCCCAGACAGAGCGATTGATTATTCCTGTAGTGCTGAGAATTCTCTCTTTCAGTCTCTGAGACCAGCTCAGTTTTACTAAGCGTTTGTTCAGCCTGTCAAAATAATGCTCGAGGTCATCGAGCTTCTCTTCTACAATCAGGCTCTTGCGACAGAGTTCAACTATGTTTTTGACTTGGTGAAAGGACTCTTGGCATTCTAGGCAGGCTTGTAAATGTGAGTCTATCTCTTTTTGCTTGGTGGGCGACTGCTCCCAGTAGGTGAGATGCAACTTTTTAGCTATTTTACAGTTCATGTGCTCCTTTCCAGGATATGAGGATAATTTCTCTGCAGCTCCTGTCTGATTTTGGAACGGGCTCGATGGAGGTACCAGCGGACTGTGGCCTGGGGCATGGCCATCACCTGGGAGACGGATTTGATGTCTAAGCCTTCTAAGTCTCTCAGGACAAACACCGACTTCTGCTTGAAGGAAAGTCTCTCCAAAGACTTTTCGATGGCGGCCCTTATCAATCCTCTTCGGTATACCTCCTCGGCGTCTCCTTTATTCTCCTTTAACTCGCCTAAATTGTCTTCTACTGATTCGTGTTTGTATCTACGATATTTACGTAAGAAATCGATGCTGGCGTTAATGGTAATTCTATATAACCAGGTCGAAAACTTCTTGCCTATCTCGAAGCGATGTAGATTCTGATAGGTTTTGACAAAAACCAACTGGGAGATATCCTTGGCATCCTCATAATCTCCCACCATCTTGAAGGCCACTCCGATGACCTGGGCTCGAAACCGGTCCACCAACTTCTTGAAAGCCTCCGGGTCTCCATTCTGGGACCGGATGACCAGTTCCTGAATTTCCTTCTCCTCGGCGGTCTGGCCGTCAGAATCGGCCTGTGGATTGACCTTCTGTACTTCTGGTTCGCTTATCTTGCGATTGTCAGAGAGCGAATTAGAATGCTTTTTCATTTGAAATACGTTTCAGGCTGGCTGACGTTGGTTTGGGTTTGCGCTTATGATTTATTATACCGCCAATTTAAGCAATGGGATTAGGAAAGCAACCCCATTTACTCTCAGGGCCAAGAGGGTGATTGAGTTATAAGAGCCCCCCAATTCTTTCATTGGCTATTGGTTAAAGAGTGAAAACTTTTGCAACTATTTGTCCGGAGACTTACCAGTAGCGGATTTATGAGGATTCTACTTTATCAGGAAGAATTCTTTACGCAGGACTTTGTTTACTACCTGAATGAACTTATTGCAGTTTAAGGCCTGCAAACTGTAAAGGTGCCAGTGGGTTTTGGAAGGGATTTTATACCTTCGTTTGTTGCCGTTAGTCTTGCTCTTAGACGACATCTTGGCTGCCTTATTATCCAATATTCTGGCTATTATAAGTGAAGCAATTGTTATGCCCGCCTTTTAACTAGAACTGGATTTAGCCAATCTGCCCAGTGCCAAGACCGTCTTGCGGTTAAGCGCTGATTAAAATCAGAATTGAGAGATGAAAAGGGGTGCCTATCTGAATCTATCGAATTTTGCCTATAGATAGGGGGCTGACTCTTTGGCTCTCGCATTTTTGGGGTTGTATTCAACTGGAGCTTAGCTTATTTTTGTGAAGACTTGCAATCTGGAGAAATTTCTGAAACCTAAGGGAATAGAATCTCGTAAGAAAAAGCCAGGCGTAAGCACAGAAAGAAGGTCGGACCAGGAACTGGTCAGGCAGGCCCTGAGTGGCAGTCAATCCGCCTACCAGGAACTCCTGAAGAGACATCAGAAGGCGATTTTTGTGGCGGTTTACCGGCTGATGCACAACCGGGATGAAGCCTGGGACCTGGTTCAGGAAACCTTTATGAAAGCCTTCGGCTCTTTGGCAACCTACCGAGAGGAATTCCAGTTCTCTACCTGGCTGCACCGGATAGCCTCTAATTGCGCCATCGATTATATCCGTAAGAAGAAGATTGAGGCCTTCTCTTTGGACCAGCCCATCCAGACCAAAGACAGTCAGGTGAGCATTGAGATAGCGGACTGGAGCTCTAATCCGGAGGCCGAACTGGCGGAAAAACAGCGCCGCCTGACCATAGAAGAGGCGATTAATTCGCTCCCTCCGGGTTATAAAGAGGTGATTCTCTACCGTCATAAGGAGGAAAAGAGCTATCAGGAAATCGCCTCCATACTGAATCTGCCGGTAGGAACGGTCAAAGCCAGAATCTTTAGAGGAAGAGAGCTCTTGAAAAAGAAATTAAAAGCCTGGAGAAGAGGATATGAAAGTTAGAATTGCAAATCTGATTAAGACCTTAATCTTAGCCGGAGTACTGATTTCCAGCGCGGCTCTGGCGGGTGAACTTTACAGTTTCCCTTTTAATAAGGAGGTGTCAGTTGCCGAACAGCCGGTTCTGGAGATCTCCAATACTTCAGGCTCAATTATCATAACCTCACACAGTCAATCGGCCATAAAGATTGAAGCCATCAAAAAAGTTAAGGCCAAGGACCAAAAAGAGGCCGAAAAAATAGCCTCCCATATCTCCATCGATGTTTCTACTTCCGGAGACAAGGTGACCGTGGAGACCGATTACGAAGACATCCGGGACCAGAGTTTCTGGGAGTTTCTGTTTGGCAGAAAAGCCGGGCGTTCAGCCTGGGTAGATTATCAAGTTTGGGTGCCGGAAAAGTGCAGGCTTTCAGTCTCGGCTACCTCGGCGGACATTGAGATAACCGAGATTAAGGAGAACATCCAGATTTCTGCCACCTCTGGAGACATCGAAATCAGAGAGATTAAGGGGGACACCGAGATAGATGTCACCTCTGGCGATTTAACTCTTTCCGGGCTTCAAGGGAAAACTGTCATCAGCGCCACCAGCGGTGACCTGAAGGCGCGGAATCTGGAAGGGTTTCTGCTTTATCAATCTAGCAGCGGTGATGTGCGGGGCGAAGAGATCAAAGGCACAGTGCAGATAGAGACCTCTTCCGGCGACATTCGCCTGATTAAGGTGGCCGGCGACATCAACGTTGAAGGCTCTTCTTCGGACATTTTAGTGGACCAGTTAGAAGGTGCACTTTCGATTCATACTACTAGCGGAGAAATTGTGGCCAGCACTCAGAAGCTCTCCGGAAGGCTCTATAGCTTGGAGTCCAGCAGCGGGGACATCAGATTCTCCCTGCCCAGTCAGCAGGGAGGCAGATTGGAACTGGAGACCTCCAGCGGTACCCTGCGGGCGGAGATTCCGGTGACAGTAGAGTCTATATCTGAGCGCAGATTTTCCGGCTACATAAATAAGACCGGTCCGGAGATAATCATCCGCACCACCAGCGGGGACGTGCTTTTAAGCGGAAAATAAAATGAAAAAATTACTGGCATTAACTTTGATTCCTCTGCTTTTCCTGGCGGCAATCATTCTTGCCCAGAAGACTCCCCCAACGCCTGTTCCCCCTAAACCGGAAGCCGATAGTCTGTCTATTAAGGTTCAGAGAATCGAAGTCGGCCCGGAAGGGATAATCCTGCGCGACAGCCAGGGCAAGATTCTGAAAATCCAGAATCCTCACCAGATTCAATTAGAGGAAATTGATTCCATTCTGAAGGCAACCGGTAAGTCCCGTATTGAAATTGAGAAGCTGAAAAAGGACATTGAAGCTCTGCATGATAGTCTGATGTTTGAACTCCCCTGGCATGAGCCGGAAGAGGGCGGAGTGGTGAAGTTCGGGCAATCTATCTACATTGGGCCAGGAGAGATAGCGGAAGGCGATGTGGTGGCCATCGGCGGCTCAATCATTGTGGACGGGACGGTCAGGGGTCCGGCAGTTGCTATCGGTGGAAGCGTGACCGTAACCAATACCGGCTCGGTCGAGGGAGATGCCGTGGCCGTTGGCGGACACGTGGTCAAACATCCGGGCGGAAGAGTCGGAGGAGAGAAAGTGAGTCTGGGGTTTATTCCTGTTCCAGCTTTCAGTCTTGTCCGCGGGGCGCAGCTCACCTTTTTGCTGATGCTCTTTCTTCTGTCTTTACTTGCCGGAATAATCAGCTACTCGCTGGTGCCTAAGAATGTCAACAAGATCAAGATGAAACTGGAAAAGAATTTCATCAAATCCTTAATCTTAGGAATCTTTGCGCCCCTTCTTTTTTTTGTGGCTTTTATATTGTTAATCGTCACCGTAATCGGAATACCAGTTGCGGTTCTGGTTTTGCCTTTGATTATGGTATTTGCCCTAATCTTGGGCTACAGCGGCATCTCCTACTATGTCGGAGAAAAGCTGGGCCAGAATACCCGGCTTAAGGCTCAGACTCCTGCCGGGACCATTCTCTTAGGAACCATCGCTTCCTACTTTTTCCTGATTGTCTGGGCCGTATTGGATTTTGCGATGTTTTGGGTTCCTTATTTCGGCGGTTTACACCTGCTGTTACTGTTCCTCTTGGGGTTGGCGGTTCTGTATCTCTTTACCACTGTGGGTCTGGGTGCCGCCATACTGACCCGACTGGGCACCCGTCCCAAGGATGTCGCTCCCACAGCAGCCCCTCCGCCTCAGACAGCTACCTCAGCTCCTGCCACAATTTAACTGAATTGGCTGTTCGGGATTGAATCAGCAATGCAAAATAAAATGCATAAACATTTTTGAAGTATTGCCGTATCAAACTGTCAGATAGATAGGTAGTATTAAAGGCGATGGAGTTCGCCTTTAACCGCCAATAGGCTGATGACTCCTACTTCAAACACAAGAAAGGAGAATCAGCATGCAGGCGGATTTAGTTCCTCTAATAGTAGGCTCCCTCGTATTCCTCTCCAGCCTCATTTCTCTCCGGCTGGGCCTATCGGTTGCCATCATTGAAATCGTTTTAGGGGTTGTCGCTGGTAATTTCGGCTTACATCCTGAAGAATGGATGGTCTATCTGGCTGGATTTGGGGGAATTATTTTGACCTTTCTGGCCGGAGCGGAAATCGACACTCGCCTGATGAAGGAGAGGTTTAAGGAAAGTTTTCTTATCGGTTCCCTCTCATTTGTCTTGCCATTTCTGGGAATTTTCCTTTTCTGTCATCTGGTGGTGAGTTGGAATCTCTCAGCTTCCTTGATTGCGGGGACTGCCCTATCTACGACTTCTTTAGCTGTAGTTTACTCAGTCCTGGTAGAGACCGGCCTGACCAAAACTGAAATCGGCAAACTGATTATGGCTTCCACTTTTGTGACCGACATGGGAACTGCCTTAGCGCTCAGTGTCTTGTTCCTAAAGCCTACTCTTTATACTCTGGTATTCGTATGCGTGTCCTTAATCGTAATAATTTTGGCCGCAAAATTCTCTCATTTAGTTTTCGACAGCAGCCATTTGAAGAACAAAGTCATCGAGCCGGAAATCAAATACATATTCCTGCTGCTCTTAGTCTTTATCTATTACGCCAATCTGGGAGAAAGCCACGCTGTCCTTCCCGCTTTTGTCTTAGGACTGCTGATGTCCAGGCATTTCACAGAAACATCAGAAACCAGAGTAGTCAGAAACCGACTCCGAACCGTAGCTTATGCACTCATTACCCCCTTATTCTTTATCGTGGGAGGGATGAGAGTCTCCTTGTCTCTTATCTTATCAGCCTTGGGGCTATTTGCAGTGCTATTTCTGATTAAAATGGCCACCAAGTTTGCCGGGGTATATTTTCTGGCTAAAAAGTATATTCCCCAAGGAAGTATATACACAACGCTCTTGATGAGCACTGGATTAACATTTGGCACCATATCCAGTCTGTTTGGATTGCAGGCTAAGTTGATAGACCAGGTTCAATACTCGGTCTTAGTCGGAGTGGTCATTGCCAGTGCTGTGATTCCCACTTTTATAGCCCAGAGATGGTTTATGCCGGTTCACTCCGAAGACTTGGTGGATATGGACAACGGCAATGGCGGGTAGCCTGACTCTCTTCATTTTACTTGGAGCGATATTTGGCCTTCTGGCAGGCGCCTCGGCTTATGTTATTAGCTATGAAGAATACAAAAAGCACTTTCTAGGAGGTAAGGAACCCTTTAAAATTGCATTCCGGATGGCTATCGTGGCATTTTTCTTCTTCTTTGGTCTATCAGTAGTCGTAGGTTATATTTTGGTTAAAAAAGTATTTTAAGGGACGACTATTATGGATAACAAATACTTCTCCATGAAATCAGCTCTCAAGTTTGTAATTCTCCTGGGGATAGTCAGCTTATTTGCTGACATGACTTATGAGGGGGCTCGCAGCATCACCGGCCCTTTTCTGGCAATTCTGGGGGCCAGCGGAGCCGCGGTTGGGTTCGTGGCAGGTTTGGGAGAGTTGATTGGTTATGGTCTGCGGCTTCTATCCGGTTATCTGAGTGACCGAACCGGGAAATACTGGACCATCACGATTTTGGGCTACACGGTAAACCTCTTGGCGGTTCCTCTCTTAGCTCTGGTTGGAAAATGGGAAATTGCCGCTCTTCTCATCATTGCCGAGCGGCTGGGAAAGGCGATTCGGGCCCCGGCCAGAGATGCCATGCTATCGCACGCTACTCATCAGATTGGCAGAGGCTGGGGATTCGGGTTGCATGAGGCGTTGGACCAAGTGGGAGCGTTGCTGGGTCCCTTAACAGTCGCCGGAGTCCTTTATTTCAAGGGGGGTTATCAGATGAGCTTCGGCATATTACTGGTACCAGCCCTTCTGGCGCTGAGTGTACTAATTGTAGCTCGGTTCACTTATCCCCGGCCTCGGGATTTTGAACCAATCTCTGCCAAACTGGAAAGCAAAGGCTTCCCCAAGATATTCTGGCTCTATCTGGCGGCTGTGGGTTTGATTGCTGCTGGCTATGTTGATTTTCCCCTTATAGCCTTTCACTTCAAAAGAGCATCAGTCGCTTCAGATAGCTGGATTCCTCTCTTCTATGCCGTGGCCATGGGGGTCGACGCTTTGGCGGCTCTGATATTTGGACGCTGGTTTGACCGAATGGGCATTCCGGTGCTGATAGTGGCTGTTGTCCTCTCTTCTTTTTTTGCTCCGCTGGTATTCTGGGGCGGATTCCAGCTTGCTCTTTTGGGAATGGTTTTATGGGGTGTGGGTATGGGTGCGCAAGAATCTATTCTGAGGGCCGCCATTGCTGGAATGGTTCCCGCAGAAAGGCGTGGTACGGCTTATGGCGTTTTCAATACTGGCTATGGTCTGTTCTGGTTCTTGGGCAGCGCGCTCATGGGAATCCTGTACGACATCTCCATTCCAACGTTAATTGTTTTCTCTGTATTGATTCAACTTGGTTCCGTCCCCCTGTTGCTTCTGCTAATAAAAAAGCCCGCCTGAAAAAGACGGGCTTTTCTCTGGTATTCGGTTACTAATTCAGATAAGCTCGCAGCGCCTTGCTGCGCGAGGCATGCCTTAACCGGCGGATAGCCTTCTCCTTAATCTGGCGCACTCTTTCTCTGGTCAGGTTGAAACGCGCCCCGATCTCCTCTAAGGTCAAAGGCTTCTCGTGATTCAGCCCGAAATATAGGGTAATCACTTCGGCCTCTCGGGCGGTCAAGCTGTCTAAGGCACTGGCAATCTCCTGTTTTAAAGAGTCGCTTAAAAGCGACTCATCCGGAGAGGGCTGGAGGTCGTCTTCTAAGACGTCTATCAGGCTGTTGTCCTCGGAAACTGAAAAAGGGGCGTCCAGAGAGAGATGGCTGTTGGAGATTTTCAGGGTGTCGGATACCTCTCCGGTAGTCAATGCCAATTCGTGGGCAATCTCCTCCGGAGAGGGTTCCCGCCCGAATTCCTGCTCTAAAGACGAGGAGACCTTGCCGATTTTGTGCAGGGTCCCCACCCGGTTTAAGGGGAGCCGCACAATGCGCGACTGCTCTGCCAAAGCCTGTAGAATGGCTTGCCGGATCCACCAAACAGCATAAGAAATGAACTTGAAACCACGCGTCTCGTCGAACCTTTTAGCAGCTTTGATAAGGCCAATATTGCCTTCGTTGATTAAGTCTGCCAGGGAGAGACCTTGGTTCTGGTACTGTTTGGCTACGGAGACCACGAAGCGCAGATTCGCCTTGGTAAGCTCCTCCAAGGCGCCCTGGTCCCCCAGTCTGATTCTTTTGGCTAACTCCACCTCTCTGTCTGCAGTGATTAGAGGGGTGGCGCCGATTTCCTTGAGATAGAGGTCTAAAGACCTCTCCTCATCACGGTATCTTTTGGCTGGCCTGGCCAATTGGTTTACCTACCTCCTTCTGATTCTGGTTTAAACAACTTCATTGACTCTAATCTTTTTCTTTCAGAGCGAAAAACCTGGTTATTCCCTCATCGCCCCGGGCCACCAGGACCGAGACGGCTTTGCCGGACTTTTTCAAGCGACTGGTTATCTGTTTATATGAATCTAAGTCGGTTATGTTCTGACCGTCGATTTTAGTAATCAAATCCCCCTCCTGAATTCCCTTTTCATCTGCCGCCGAGCCGGGTTCAATTTCAGTAACTATGACCCCCGGCTGAAAGCGGATACCGTACTGTTCAGCCAGGGCCCGGGTGGAGGTACGTACGGTTAGTCCCATCCAGTTTTCCTGGCTCTCCTGGTTCTCCGGCTGAGATAAAGCCGCCATTGAAGGTCTCTCGCTCAGTCTGACTGTCACATTTCTGGATTTTCCATCTCTCATAACCTCTAACTTTACTTCATCCCCGGGAGACTCTGCGGCAACCAAGCGCCGGAACTGGTCGTCATTAGTTACTTCTTGGCCATTAAATTTCAAAATCACGTCTCCGGTCTTTAAACCCGCCTGGGCAGCCGGAGTGTTGTCCTCCACATGCTCCACCAGGACCCCCCTGGGCGTTTTCATCCCTAAGGCCTCAGCCACATCGCCAGTCACCGCCTTGGGAAAAATCCCTAAATAACCGCGGGTCACAGTCCCGGATTTGACTAACTGGGGTGATATCTGTTTAGCCAGATTGATAGGTATGGCAAACCCGATTCCGACGTTGCCTCCGCTGGGAGTGGTTATGGCGGCATTGATGCCGATGACCCTGCCATCGATACTGCACAAGGGCCCTCCGCTGTTCCCCGGGTTAATGGCCGCATCAGTCTGGATGTAATTCTGAATGTAAGGGGTGATTTCGCCGCCGAACTGTAGACCCGACCTGCCGGTGGCGCTGATTACTCCCACGGTCAGGGTGCGGTCTAAGTGTAATTGAGGAAAGGGATTGCCGATGGCGATGGCCCATTCCCCTACCTGGATGGAATCCGAGTTCCCTAATTCAACGTAAGGTAATTTTCTCTTAGGATTTATCTTTAATATGGCTATGTCGGTCTCCGGGTCTCGGCCCACCACTTCGGCTTTGTATTCCGAACCGTCGGACAGAGTAACTTTTATTTCCTGGGCAACTTTATTCCCCCCGCCGGTAATCACGTGGTTATTGGTCAGGATGTAGCCGTTTTCAGTATAGATAAAGCCGGAACCCAGGCTCTGGTTCTGGAACTTTCTCTGTCTGGGCTGCGGCTCATAGCCGAAGAATCTGCGGAAGAACTCATCGTCAAAGGGTGAAAACCACTGATGATAGCGGTACTCTTCGATTGACTTGGCGCTGATATTGACTACTGCCGGACTCACCTTTTCCGCCACATAGACAAAGGGAGTCCGGGAATTGGCGCTGTAGGGGCTCTGAGGCAGGCTCCTGTCTGACTGGGCTGCTGAGCGGGGAGAGAGGTCCAGATTGGCGGCCAGTATTAAACCAATCAGAGCGCACAATAAGCCGAATCCGGCCAAGAAAAACCAGTTTTTCGTATTGAACTTCTTTAATGACAACATCTTATACTACCTCCTCGTATCTTCTAAGAGAGAGAATTGAGAATATAATATTACTCCCTGATTTAAAGACACACCCTGAAGCAGGGTTATGTGGGAGAAATCTGAAACTCTTACCATCCTTTACGGTAACCAGTCTCTCAGAGATAAGATACGTAATATAGGTTAAAATGTTATATCCTGTCAAGCTCTTTTTTCAACTCACTTGCTTATGTAATACCGCTAAAGACTGACTAAGTTCCAGCTAGTCCACACCTAATCGGAACCTCTAAGCCGGAAACTTAAGGTGTGATTCCATAAGCGCTTGACGATACCTTAAGATAAGCTTAAAATGAGACTTCTAAAGGAGAAATAAATGAAGAGATTCTTGTCTGTATTAACTCTGACGGTCCTCTGCCTCACTGCCTTAGGTTGGGCACAGACTAAGCCGGATGCCAAGGTCCTGAAGCTTTTTGAAGACCTGCAGAAGGTCATTATTTCTTTGTCCAATTCGGTGAAACAATCGGTGGTCCACATTGAAGTAGTACAAAAGCAGGACGACCTGAAGTTTAAGTCCTTGGCTTCAGGATTGATTGTGGACGAAAGAGGCTACATTCTGACCAATGAGCACGTGGTGGACAAAGCCACCTCGGTTATGGTGACTTTAGCCAATAAATTAGAATACCCGGCAGAAATCATCGGGGTGGATAAGCAGACTGATCTGGCTCTGCTGAAGATTGAGGCGCCGGAAAAATTATCTGTGGCTAAATTGGGGAACTCAGATGAGGTCCAAGTCGGCGAATGGGTCATTGCTGTAGGGAATCCTTATGGGTTTGACAGAACCGTTTCTTTTGGAGTGGTGAGCGGCAAGGGCCGGGTTATCCCGAATTTTCCCACTGAAGTGCCTTTGATTAATGACTTCATCCAGACCGATGCCGCCATTGACCCGGGCTCTTCCGGAGGACCTTTAGTGAACTTAAGAGGCGAGGCTATTGGCGTCAACTCTATGGGACTGGGCAGGGCTCAGGGTTTCACTATCCCGATTAACATGGCCAAGGATGTGATGGAAAAATTGATTCAGTCCGGAACCATAGAAAGAGGCTGGGCCGGGATTGTTTTACAACCCTTCAGCCGCAAATTCGCCAGATACTATGGCACCCCGGAGACTCGCGGGGTGATGATTGGCGACGTACAGGAGAATTCACCTGCCGCTGCAGCCGGACTGAAAGCCGGGGATGTGGTTCTGAAATTCGACCAGCAGCCGGTCTCAGCAGAAAAAGGGGAAGATTTGAACAAATTCTCCCAGCTGATAGCCGCAACTCCGGTAGGGAGAAAGGTCCCTCTGGAGATTCTGCGCGGCAAGGATAGAATCGAGCTCACTCTGGAAGTGGGGACTCAGCCCAAAGTCAAACCAGAAGAGTATGAGACCGGGTACGGCTTCACCGTAGAGGAGATTACCGACAACCTCTTCCGCATGAAAAGGCTGGAGGATAAAAACGGGGTCTATGTCTCCTACGTGGATGTGGGCGGCCCTGCCGGACAGGCCGAGCTTGACCCTGGGGACGTGATTAGACAGGTGGAGAACGTAGAGGTTGACAATATGAAGGAGTTTAAAGAGGCTTTGGAAAAGGTCAAAGGGAAAGAGCAGATTTTATTTCAGGTGAAGAAGGGGAAGATTGGGAGATTCGTGCTTTTGGAGCCGGGGGAAAAGCAGGCTAAGGCAAATACTGAGTGATTCAGCGCAATAAGACCATTTTCTTTATCTCGTTAAAATCGCCAGTTTTCAATCGATAAAAATATATCCCACTTGAGACTTTCTCCCCTCTTTGATTAGTTCCGTTCCAGCTTGTGGTGTATTCGCCAGGAGCCTGATTCTTCCCTTCTTCCAAGGTCTTAACCAACTGGCCCCTTAAATTGAAAATCTCTAATGTGACTTCTGAGGCCTTAGGTAGGTGATATTTGATGGTAGTGTTGGCGTTAAAAGGGTTGGGATAGTTTTGTCCCAGATAAAATGTCTTGGGCAAGGGAACGGGCACGTCTCCTACATCGGTAGTGGGATTGAATAAGGAATCATACAATCTTTGAGCAGCCAGGGCGTTGTTAACTAGATTGGTGAAATCATAAAATACGAGATGGGGCATAGATGAGTCATAAGCTAAAGGATTGTTGTGAAAGCTCTCTCCTCCTACGATGGCAAAAGCGAAGTCGAGCGTATCACCTGGATTAAGATTACCTAGCGGTCCACAGGAGAGAAGATATTCCGATAGAATACCATTGGCAATGTCGAGTGCACTGTCAGGATGGGGAGGAAGCCAGCCTTCGGAGGTATGGTCAATCTGCGATAGATATTGGTCATAATCGACTTCGCCGTTAGACATAATGTAGTATTTTTCAGCGCATGTTTTCGGAATTCCCAAACCAGAGTCAGAGAGATAACCGAATGCGTCAAAATTACTCTGCAGGGTGGGGCCCCAATCGGGCCTGTAGCCTAAATCTGAATACTCCAGCCACCAGTTAAAATTTGTTCCGCACTCGCCAGAACGGGGTTTGAGAATCTTCACGCCCACCGCCGCAGTAGGACTATCATCAGTGTAGATAGTCCCCTGAGGATTGCCGTCATTATCTGCTACCCAGGCCAGGTTGATAGTGTCGCCGTAATCCCCGCCAGTTAACCTCCTAAACCCGCACACCTCTTCGCCTTCTACACCCGGTCCTGGTCCATTAAAATAAATACCCAGGTGTACATCCTTTAATGCCTTGGAACTGAAATTAACTATCTTCAGAATAAAAATTATGAAATCCTGGTAAGGATCATACCTGAAAGCATAAGAGTTTTGCTGCACCTCCAGTCCATAGAAACTGTCGGCATAAACTGTATAATATACTTGCCGGTCTGAAAGCAGGGTCTCGGTGTAATTAACCGTGGTCTTCAGGCCGGTGAAAAACGCACATCCGCCCCAACTAGAACGATTGGAAACCACTATCGCAGATTCCCCCTCTGGTACTCCCCCGATCCACAGGCCACCGTAGGCCAGATAGTCGTGATACAAGGAATTAGACGATAACACCCTGGGATACACTAACCCATACCACCCCCAAAACGCGTAGTCCGGGCTCCCGAACACTCCGTCTAGGAATAAGCGCAACCACACTTGATTGACGTCGTGATAGATAGGCGGTGCGGCCTGCCCCACTGACAAAACTGCCACTAAGAACAGAATCGTCCAGAAAACGCATAGAGAAAAGGCTGGTTTTAAGCGTTTAGGGCTCATAGTATTCTTAATCCAACTAATAATCGTATTTATAGCAAAGCAAAGGCCGAGGGCCTCCATTATTGACAAAATTATACAGGTATATTAAATCTGAATATGTAATCGTTCCTGTATTATTTACGTCCCCTAAACCTTTGTGTGGGATGGGAGGCGGCCCGCCGGAGAAGTAGCTTATAAGATAATTAACGTCAAGCTGATTAATGGCCTTGTCGTTATTGACGTCTCCCCTGCTTATCGCAACCAAGGCCCGGTAGGCATTTACCCTGCCCCAGCCGTAAAATGGATCCCAGCCCAGTTGGTCTGGATAATTCATGGAAACCGAAGCAGGGCAGAGAGTATCTTCTGCCGATTTCTCAATCACCTCTTTTACTTGTAGCGGCGATAGGCCCAAACCCAGTGCTTGACTCTGAGAAAGAATCAGACCGGCCAGACCTGATACGATGGCGGTAGAATAAGAAGTGCCACAGCTAAGTATATCATAGCCGCCTATCGCGGTCAGATCAGTTGAGGTGATGGGCCAAGCCGGAGCCACTACGTCGATATGCGAGCCATAGTTGCTCCCTAAACATGCACACAAGTCACCCGTTTGGATCGGATCGGGCGGATTGCAGTGACTCTCGATCCTCTCCCACTTGCAATCTGATAAATTCTGTGTCCCTCCGACCGCTATAGTACTATCAAACTTAGCCGGCCATACCATAGTTGCTACATCCGAGTTACCCATGCAAGCGGTGAGCACTGCAAACTGCGCCCCATACGCCACCGCTGCCCGCAAAGGATGATTGATGGTATCGTGGTCCAAATCTGTATAATCGAATACTAAACTCATATTGATAACATCTGCATCTAGCTCTACTGCCTTGTAAAGACCACTCGCTGCGTCCGCGGGCGCGATCCAGGTTGGATGGAGTGTGTCGTTCACACTTATAGGCATGACTTTGCAAAGCGGGCACACTCCGGCAATTCCAATTGTGTTATTAGTAAGACCGGCTGCGGCACCTGCCATTGCTGTACCGTGTCCTTGAACGTCGGTGGTATTGCTGTTGTTGCGTTGAATGTTCCAGCCGGATACAGCTTTCGTACTGGCGGGGAGTTCGGGGTGGTATGGGTCTAGGCCAGTATCTAAAAAAGCAATCTTAATTGAACCATTCCCTGTGCTCATATCCCAAGCATAAGTGGCATCGATGTCACGTCCAGGTGTGCCGCCATTAGGATTATTTCCTGTATTCTTTAAGTGCCACAGGTATAGGAATAAATAATCGTCGTTTGGAATAAACTCGGCGAGTTCCCCGTAACGCTCTAGGTTAACACTGACCAGATTCGTATCAAGTTAGAGAGCATTTTTCGTAGAATGCAGGTCCAGAGAATCAGGCAGTTTAACTACATAGTACTTATCAAGTCCATTTTTAAAATAGGCCGCTTTCTTCTCTGTGGAAATATTAGGGTTAAAGGGAAAAATTGGCTCAATGCCTGAAACATTTAGGGATACAAAAAGTGTATCTAAGCTTTGAATCCCTGTCTTAATCTTTCCGTCCAACAGGTCAGGCGATAAAGCCCGTTTAGACTTAACCAGCAGACATCCCTTTATATATCCTGTATCTGATAGGGTAGGTTGGGCCGGAAGATTGGTCGCAGCTAAAAATGCGCCTACGAATAACAGCCGACTTATACTCACGAAAATCTTAGTTCGCATGGCGAACCTCCTTATTGTTTTTTTCCCTCTTAATAATTTAAGCCCCCAGCTTATCTTGTCAAGAACAAAATTGAGGCTACTTGGCTTAGGTGATGTGCGAAGAACTACTTCCCTATCAGATAAATCCTGCTCTCAAACTCCGAGAGCGTAAACCCCATCCCGCCGGCCAACTGATTGGCGCTGGTCTTAATCACTTCCCCATTCACCAGCTCGGTCAGCTTAAGACTCCCTTTCAGCCCCAATTTCTTGGTGTCCAACTTGACCACGACCTCTTTCTTATTCGAGGCTTTCGGATTCCAGAAACTCCCCACTGGATTGAAAAGATATAAAACGTAAGCGTTATCGCACTTCTGAATTTTCAGGTCCATTTCTAAATCCGAGACCGTGCCTAAGGGGACAATTTTATTCTCTTTAAGCAGTTCTTCTAAATAAAGCAGCTGTCTGGGATTTTTGTGCGAGGTAAAGTCGAAGCTGAAGAAATAGGCTGCGCCTTTGCCATGGGCAAAGCGGGTGGCCACGCATTTGCTGCCGGCCCAGAGAATCTCCTTGGAGCCTCTGCCTCCTTTTTTCAGATGTCCTATGACCCGGGCCGGGAAGCTGATTTCCTTGCCCTCCACTTCGGTGAATTCCTTGGCCGGAGTGCTTTTGAGTTTCAAATACTTAGCTAAAATCTGGCATTTCTTGAACTGCAAATCAAATGCGGGAACCAAGCCGTAGAGGATTACTTTTTTGCCTGACCTTATTAGCTCAACAATCTTCTCCTGCATTTCCGCAGACATAAAGTCCGCCGAGGGAATGAAAATCAGGTCGCACTCCTGGAAATCGCTGGTTTCCAGGTCCAAGACCTGATAATCGATTTTCAAATAACTCAAATCCCGGCTGATTCCGGCCAGTATCTCCTTTAGTTCCGGGAAATAGTCATAGGGGAATCTGGTCTCCAGACTCCGGTACCAGGCATAAGGTCGATAAAGGGCTAAGGCCACTTTGGCGCAGGAATGCAGGCGGTTTACAGGAATTTTTTCGTTTAGAGCCACCAGACGGTAGACCATTTCATAATTGGGCTGGATGCTCCCATCCTGGCCAATGGGTGCGTCGTACCAGTGGTCGCGCTCCACAAACATGTAGAAATTAAAAGCCTTGACCCCGGAGGCTAAGGCTAAAGTGAACAGGAACTTCGTAGCCACAGGCGTGACCGGGAAATATTGGCGGTGCTGTGTCGGATTGGAGGAGGCATTGCCGCAGTGAAACCCGGAGAGCCAGGGAAATTTCTTGCCTCCCCAGAACTTTAGGGTTCTTTGCAGTTGAGAATAATCGTCCGGCCAAAAGGTTTCACCGGTAGGGTGTATTTGGCTCTCTTCTAAAAGGGTGGGAGATATATTGGGGAGGATTTCCGAGTGCCCTCTGAAGTTGCCGAAAAAGATGATGGAAATCTCGTTCTCGTTGAAATACTCCTTTAGAGTTTTTAGATACTTTCCCGTCTCCTCTTCTTGAAATTCAATCCAGTCAAAATACTTTACCAGCTCGGCCTGATTCTTTAATTCGATTTGAGCCGGCGGAGCGGCCACTTCAAAGCTTTTCCACTTTTCCCGGTAGAAAGGCCTGAGGGCTCTAGGGTCTGTATATTTTTTTTGTAGAAACTGAACGTAATGGTTCTTAACCACCTCCGAGTTATAATCCCGGCTGAAAGGAGAGCCATCCTGGTTGGTCTGGTGGTCTAACTGAATGGCAAATATGGGCCCCTTGGGAAAGGCGTAGTTTTTGACAATCTCGCACAGATTGTTGATGTACTTGCGGACCTGATTGCGATAGCGGGTATGGCTCAGACAGGGCTGCCTGCCTGCTGAAGAACCTTGACCATCCGGTAGAGAAACCAAGGCACCTTGACTGTCTCTGGCCAGAATGTCCTGCATTTCCAAAAGATATTCCGGATATCCGCCTCTGGGCCATTCCGAGTCTATGTAGGGACCAGGCTTAAGTATCACTTTTAAACCGAATTCCCGGGCTAGTTCCAGAAAAACAATCAAATCCTTACGCGGGTCCAAATTGCCGGAGAAATCAAAACTGCCGGGAGGTGATTCGTGTAAGTTCCAGGGAACAGCTGTGGTAACGATTCTAAAGCCCGCCTTACGGATTCTCTCGAAGCAGTAAGACCAGTAACGCTTATTAACCCGGAAGTAATGCATTTCAGCCGACAAAGGAACGAATTCCTCTTTGCCAATCAAGAAGCGCTGATTTTCGATTTTGAGGACTTGCTTACTACGTTGTGTAGCTTGAAGTTGCGAGAGAAGTTCTCTTTGCATTAAAATATTCTAGTCCCGCTTCATAATAATAGCCCTATTTTAATGTCTTCTAAGGAAATGTCAACAAAAATCGCTCAAAAACGCGTTTATAATATATAACTTATTGAAGAGCTTTAAGTTAAGATAACCGTAGAAAAAAGAGGAGTGAAGTCTGGAATATTAGCGAGAGAAGACCGTATTAAAGATATCTTTTTGAAATGTAATGAATTACTGGAAAATAAGAGTCTTTTTGCCATCACTTGATTGTTTCCAAAAAAAACTACCTTCCGATTTAGTATCAGAAGGTAGTCTTTATTAAAGCTAATTTACTTCCGTCTTTACTTAATCATCACCATTTTTCTCATCTCAGTGTACTGACTCCCCATTCTCACCCGGTAGAAGTAAATCCCTGACGAAACCTGGTCCCCTCTTTGGTCAGTACCATCCCAGGTAACCTGCTTGTAGCCGGCTGTGAGTTCCTCATCCACCAGGGTCTTGACCTTCTGGCCTAAGACGTTGAAGACCTCCAGCTTGACGTGACCGGATTTGGGAAGCGCGAACTGAATCTGGGTATTGGCGTTAAAGGGGTTGGGGAAGTTCTGGCCTAAATCGTAATTAGTCGGCAGAGCAGATTTCTCTCCGATCGGTCTGTCTTTTACAGCATTCGTCCAAATGTACGGCGTCGGATACCATCTGGGGGTAAAATCCACAGCTCCGGCAGTGCTGAAGTTTAGGCTAGTGGTTACGGTTGACATTGAATCGATGGTAATCGTATCCAGAAGAGCACCATTCACATTGAGCTTAATTCTAGCCAGAAGGAGGTTATTACCGGCCGTTATACCTCCACCAAAGTCAACCGCTCCGATAACAAATTGCACAGGTGACACTGTAGGGTTCGGGCCACCGGCATCAGTGCCGGTTGATTTTATTATCCAGCCCGAACATACTGACCCTTGGAAAGTCGTTGCCACAGTGGTATCCAGAGAAATCAATGCTCCGTTGGAAACGCTTACTAAAAATGGCATACCAATACCGGCTATTTGGTTAAGCCCGGTATTATCAGTATTTAGACGTATCTCAAAAATGACCGAATCCGGCATAAATGGCACTGGATTGATGTAAATGCTGTCAGGCGTTCCTTGAGGATCGTTCTGCGCGAAAGCAGGAACAGATAGCATAAAAATCAGTCCGGTTAGGACAACGAGAAATAAAGCCTTAGCAACTTTGGGCATTAATCCCCTCCTGAGTTTTAAAGTTAGTTCCATTAGTTTTCTGTTTTAATTTTCCGCTATATAACCTAAGTCTGAAATTAAGTCAAGAGAAAAATTAAAATAATTCATCTTTATACGGGGCTCCTGCTGGGCAGGGGGTCTTAATCTTATTATCGACCCCCTAGGCCGTCAGAATTGGCGAAAAATGGCCTATATCCCCAGCGACCTACATTTCTTGACCCTTTCAGGTCGGACTTGACATATTTCATACCCGAATAGGGTATTCTGGCTTACCTCAAAAGAATCATCTTTTTTGCTTCGGCAAACTTCCCTGCCGCCTCCAGCCGGTAAAAATATACCCCTGAGGCAACATCCCTGCGTGTTTCATCTTTGCCATCCCAGACAATCTGCTTGTGGCCTGGGCTAAGTCTTTCTTTTATAAGCACTCTAACTTTTTGACCTAAGATATTGTAAATCTCCAGGCTCACTTCTGAGACCTGTGGCAGGTCGAATTCTATTAGAGTGGAGGCGTTAAAGGGATTAGGATAGTTCTGGCTTAAGCTGAAACTAGTCGGGCGTGAAGTACCTTCGCTTTCTTTTCTCTGTTTAACGTCACTTGTCCGACAAGGACAAAAAGGATAAAACCATTGGGAAATCCATCGTGGAGTAAAATCTTGGGCCCCAGCAGTAGTGAAAGTCGGACTTGTGTGTTCAGTCGACATCGTGTCGAAACACAGAGAATCCAGGAGGGCCCCTATTACATTAAGCTTAATCGTGCCCAGAAGCAAGTTATTGCCGGCTGGAATGCCCCCTCCGAAGTCAATCGCCCCGAAAACAAAATGCACTGGCGAAACTGTCGGATAAGCGCCCCCGCTGGAATCTGTTGTAGTTATCAGTATCGCCCAGCTAGATGCTACTGACCCAGCAAAAGTCCTGGCCACAGTAGTATCCAAAGAAATTAATGCTCCATTGGAGACGCATACTAAAAATGGGAGACCAAAGCCGGCTATTTGGTTGAGGCCCGTGTTATCAGTGTTCAAGCGAATTTCAATTAGGACAGAGTCCAACCCGGGAAAAGTGACAATATTGAAATAGATGCTGTCTGGTGTTCCCTCGGGATCAGCCTGCGCGAAAGCAATCGAATATTGGAAAAGAATCAGCCCTACCGCTGTTAAAAATAACGAATTCTTCCACGCCATTGACATATTCCCTCCCTGCTTCAACAAATGTCAATGCAAAACCAAAAGAGCGTTCAAATCATCTAATCAACATCATTCTTTTAGCTTCTATAATTTTGCCCTCAGCCCGCAATCTGTAAAAATAAACTCCGGAGGCAACTTCATTCCCCTCTTGGTCTGTTCCATCCCAATTGACCTGTTTGTAGCCCGGACTCAGAGCCTGGTCTACTAATATTCGGACCGATTGCCCGAGTAAGTTAAATATCTCTAATCGCACCCACGACACTTCTGGCAGCTCAAATTCTATCAAGGTGGAGGCGTTGAAGGGATTAGGATAGTTCTGTCTCAAGCCAAACTCAGTAGGCAGGGCGGTATTCTTGTCCCCTTTCAAATCCCGAACCGAGCTTGTCACCCCGCAGGTGAATCCCCCTGTTTTCCAGCCCGGGTCGTAGCCAGACGCGGACTCAGTGACCAATGTCGGGCTAAGAATTGCGGTAGATAGCGTGTCGACTGTAATCGTGGCCGTATCGTTACGCAAGGTCAGTTTTAGATTGGCAAATAGACCTTCTCCTGTAGCTCCGCTGTCAAAGGTGACCGCACCTAAAACAAAATGCACCGGAGAGACCGTGGGGTCAGCCCCTCCGGTCGAATCGGTGTCCGTGGACTTAACGGCGAAGCGTTCCACCATGGAGCCGGCAAAAGTGGTTGCTATCGTAGTGTCTAAATTGATTAAGGCATTGTTGCTTACAGTAATTAAAACCGGGATTCCAAACCCGGCTACCCGGTTGAAACCGGTATTGTCACTAAAAAAACGGAGCTGCAACAGAAGCGTATCTCCGTTGCGCGTCCCGCATTCTAAATAGAATGAATCGGGTATTCCCTGCGGGTCAGTTTGCGCCTTTACAATCGAAAAGAATGCTCCCCACAATACAACTGCCAGGAGTAGAATCCCGGCAGCGAAATTATTTCTCACGCTAAACATTTCTCTCTGCTCTGTTTAATCAGAGCACCTGTCTGAAAGTAAACTTCTAACCCATACTATGTCAAGAACCAAAACCTTTTTAGCTTATATTCCTTTCAGGACCCGGTTGACCAAGCCAATTACATCCACCAAGGTAATAGCCCCATCGGCGTTAAAGTCTCCCAGCCAAGCTGGGTTCGGTGCAGGCCAGCCTTTTAGCACGTGATTGACTAAGGCTATGACATCTACCAGGGTTAAAGCGCCGCTCTTATCGACATCCCCTCTGCGCCAGGGTTCAATTGCTAAAAACCCATTGATGAATTTGGGGTCATAGGAACCAGCCTGGGGATCGGTGCTGGTTACTTCCAGATTAATCCCCCCGATTATGGCCGTATCCAGCCCAGAGGTGTCACCCACAGAGGCTCCCCCTCCGATGGTGAAATAGGCCGTGGCTAATAGTCCGGTTCCGGGCGATAGAGCCGTGAGATCAAAGAGATCAATGAGTAACGTCTGCCCGCCGCTATCTATGCTTACTGTTTTGTCCAGAAAATATTCAATTCGGCTGCCTGCAAAATTGACTGAATCGCAGGTCAATTGGCCGATGCCGGCAAAGCGGATCGGGATTCTCAATTGTTTCACCGGATAGGCATTGCGGTAGTAAATCCGCACCGGGGCCTTGGTCTCCCCGACCCCTGCATGCCCTTCGCTGAAGTAAATCGAATCGCCAATCACATAAATCAAGTCGTCCTTCCGCTCCACTGAGGCCACATTGTAAAGGTTGCCAAAAGAATCCGACCAGGCATGCTGTCTGACAGTGTAGACTCCGGCATCCGTGTAAACATGAGTTGGGTTAGTATCTGTGGAAGTTGCTCCATCTCCGAATTCCCAGAAGAGCGAATCTACCGGACCCAGAGAAGAGTCTGTAAAACTTGCTGTAAAGGGTACGTGCCCCCGGGTGGGAGTGGTTACTCCGAATTTGGCTATGGGCACGTTGGCGAAGAAATTTTTGGCGTTAATCAATCCGGTGCCCAACAGACCGGCATAGCCGGGATTGATGGCATCAATGTCTTTGGTAGTGCTGACAATCCATTGATAAATTTCTTCTCCGCTGGCATCCGGAAAGGCCGATTTCATCAAGCCGGCTAATCCCACTACGTGGGGAGAGGACATGGAAGTCCCGCCTAACTCGGCATACATCTGAGTATAGTGGTAAGAATAAGTGGCCCAGACTTCTCCGCCCGGGGCTGAGACGTCCACCCAGGCGCCGTAATTGGAGAAACTGGATTTGGCACCTCCTTTGTCTGTAGAGGCAACGCTGATGACTTCATTGGTGGTGCCGGCCACGGTCATGGTATCGATGACACTGGGGTTATCCAGATTGTCATTTCCGGCTGAGTGGACTACGATGATGCCGTCTAACAAGGCATTAGTTACGGCGTTTTTGGTAGAGGTCAGATTTGCTATGCCAAAGCTCATGTTAATGGCGGTTACTCCTTTAGCCCGGGCGTATTCAATCGCTGAGCCAATTCGGCTGGATTGAACGTAACCCCTCTCTACGCCGCCATCATTGGAGGAGTGTCCGATCCTGAGCGCCATCACCTTACATCCTCTCTGGCCGGTGTACCAACCCCCTGCCAATCCGGCAATTCCTAAGGAATTATTGGTCATGGCCGCAGCTATGCCGGATACGTGCGTGCCGTGCCCGTTGAAGTCACTGGGGTCATTATCTTGTGTGTCACCGTCTTCTCCGGGCCAGCAAGGGGGACTGCAGGCAGTGACAAAATCCCAGCCCCACCAGTCGTCCACATAACCATTACCATCATCGTCAACCGAGGCAGTGCCATTATACTCGGGCCAGTTAATCCAGACATTGCCGTCAGTGAAGTTTCCTCCGCTGGTACCTCCCAAATCAACATGAGTCCGAAGGATTCCGGTATCGGTGATGCCTAAAATAACCGCGCTGTCCCCCCTCTCGTAATCCCAGGCGTCTAACATATCCAGGTCATAGTCGATGACATAGTTGATGGGCCACTGGTCATTTGCCAGATAAATCGGGTCATTGGGGGTGGAAATATCAAGAGTGGTAATGGCGTCCTTTTCCGCGGTGATTACGTTAAGATCTTTGGCGTAATCCGCGGCAATCTGGTCTAAATCTACGCCAGAAGGAAATTCTAAAACATAATAGCGGCTTAAGTCGGCATAGCGCGGGTCTCGGGGAGGCGCTGAGCCGGGAAAGAGCTTCTCCATTTTGTAAACGTTATATTTCACATTCAGCGCATCTACAGAGGCGATGCCGGTTTGGACTGCCGCCGCGGCAGATTGATCGACATTCTCCTGAGGGAGAACAAGAGGATTGGAGAAATTGACAATAAGAGTACCTGGCACATAGCCGGCAATGCCTCCGGGGTAGGTGCTGGCCCCTTGGGGGGGTAACACACTCCAGGCAGGCGATGTGCAAAGTACTACTACTATCATTATTTTGATTATACCCTGAAGATTTTTGATCATGGTTCCTCCTTTAGTCTCATCCTGAAATCAGACCCGCTTACATAAGTACATTAAATTTTCGAGATGCCACTGATTTATAAACAGTTCATCCCGCCCTGAGCAGGCGGGATGAACTATTACTTTCAACTTACCCTCTTAATGCCGTCTTTACTTGTAATCCGGATTCTCCTGGAGAGAGCTTCTGGAGAACAGGGACTGCAGGTCAAGGGGTAAGAAGCGGTTCTTGTCAACCGGGATGTTGGTGTGCTTGAAGACGTAGTTGGCTAAGGCCACCACATCAACCAGAGTGATATTTCCGTCGCAGTTGACGTCGCCCTGGTCGGTAAAGGGCCACGGAGTAGCCATACTCTTCAAGACGTAGTTCTTCAGGTAGACTACGTCAACGATGTTGATACCGCCGCCGTTAGGAGCAAGCCCAAGATCCGCACCATCGCTGCCCCGCTCGTGACCGCGGTTGTCGGTGTTGACGTCACCCCGATAGAATCCTTCCTGACGCAGCCAGACTTTCCAGACTGTCTGGTCGAAGGGCACGTCGGAGTTGTCCCAGGCAAAGATGATGTATTCATCCAGGTGGGATTCGCCCGGACCCAGCACAATGCCACCGTAAGTGCGCCCAATAGCCATAGACTTGTCGTCTGGCAGATTGTTTGAACCATACATGTCAAATGTGCCGGCGGCAGTGTTCCACCACTTTCTGAGGGTGTCATCCACTACCGGGTCAGTCGTGTTGTAAATGCTGGTCGCATTGTCAACTCCGACTATAAAGGCCTTCTCGTCATCCGCAGGCTTGCGCATGACACCGATTATCTGGTCCGGTGTGTTCACATTCTGCTGGAAGCCGATCTGGTGGGCCACATCAGCACCTACGGTGTCGCTGGTGTAGTCAGCAGTCGGGAAGTCCCAATCCATAAAGTAGCCAACACCCAAGGTGCAGGTAGTAGAGCCGGTGTTGTAGATGACATTCTTCTGGATAATCATAGAATCGCAGAAGGCGCCGTCCCACAGACCGACATAGTACTGAACCACCCGCAGGGTGCAAGAGGCGCTGTTAGCCACAAAGGCCGTGCTGCAAATGTGCGCATCAGCCACATAGGGGCTCAGAGCTCCGGTAAAGTTGCAGGTAGTGGTCTGATCCGGAATGAAGTCTCCGTGGTCGGTATAAGAAGCGTCCCAGAGGAAGTCACTGCCGACCAATACGAAACCACCTCCGTATAGGTCAGTTGGGGCGTTACCGTTCCAGAAGAAGAGGTCCCCTCCAGCCACGCCAAAGCTTCCGACGTTGGTGATACCCAGCCACGCATCCGAAGCTTCAACATAGGTGAAATCGGGTATGAAGCCGACCACGAACCGCACTGGCGTGATAATCTCGGTAGTCGGGTTACCCCAGAACATATTAGGAAGTTGCGCATCCGGTTCGTCCGGAGCCACGGTAACCCACACGTCCGCAAAATACACGCCAAACGGCAAGCCGGTGGCATCCGCAGTCAATTCAAAGTCTGCAGTACCGCCGGGAGCAAATGGTCCACCTCCGCTCAGGTTGACAGACGACAGCCAGTTGCCAGGAACACCGGCAGATTTTGGCTGGGGTGTGACGTAGGAAGTCTTACCGGCCAGCAATTCTGGGTACGACTCAGTCAACAAGGCCTTCTTTTCGAAAGACAGGTTCTTGGGTAAGAGCTTATTCTTGCTAGTCACAGTCAGATCGTCTGTCATTCTGTTAGCCAGAGCCTCACGCTGAGGGCTGGTTTCGCGGTAACGGACCTCAATGTTCTTGAGGTTTCTGTTCTGTAGAGAGGCCGCGAACGCTGAATCATTGACTTCTGTCACTCCGTAAATGCCACCAGAACCGTCACCCACGTTCAGCAGGGTGAAGGTATCCGTGTCAGTGCCGGAACCCAGCACAGTCACGTTCAGGAGTATTTCCGGCGTGAATCCGGCCGGAGTCGTGCCGTCCAAGGTGTGCTGCCACCTAGGTCTCGCAGTCAAGCTGTGTGCGAAAGCGTGCACAGAACCCAAGTCTTCCTGAACCAACAGCACGATGTCGGCCAGGTTGTACGGCTCGGTCTCATCGACAATGGCCGAGCCGCATGACTGAATGGCCAGCGCGTTGGCGTCCCATAAAGGCTTGAACCAGTAAGGGTATCCGGGGTTGGTCTCGTTGGCATCAAAGACAGTCATGCCGCAGTCTAAGCCGCTGACTGCGTTGCTATTAAACTCACCAGTTCCATTTCCACCAATGACTATAGGCGATTCGGAACCGCCATTGGTGCCCATTAGACTCACCAGAGAAGCACCGGTGACCCTGACAGCCGGGATGTAGCGAGAAAGTGCTAATTCACCAGTCTCAGAAAGCAGCCAGTAGAGAGAGTCAGGACCAATTGGGTCGACATAAAGGGCTCCGTTGTTAAAATTACCTCCGGCGTTGGAGCCTGACCTGCCCAGGTAATTAAGGTTCCGGTCGCAGCAGTAAAGACGTGCGGTCCCCGCCGTGTTGTAGCCTGAAACCAGGACGGTGTTATCGTCTATATAAGTCGGTGCAGCAATTATCGCATTCACAGAAGAGTTGCCGGCATTGGCCACCGGGTCAAAGGTGCCCAGAATCGAGCCGTCGACAGTACTGAGAGCGTAAGCCATTCCAGCACCTGTCCCCAGTAGGTCGTAGGTTCCGAAGTAGGCAACTTTATTGTCAGTTGACAAAGACGGACTGAAGAAGATGTACCATCCAGCGTTAAGCACTATCGGTCCCCAGGCTACTGCTCCGGTCAAGATATCATAGGCGAAAGCACTTCCACCGGAGGTACCGTCGCTGCCGACTATGACTATGTCAGGGGTCCCGTCCATGTTGGTGTCAGCCACAGCTGGCCGGGAGTATCTAATACCGACTCCGCCGGTAGGGGTGTTCCATCTTATGGCTCCGCCAGCAGGACCGCCGTAGTAGCATCTCATGCTGGCAGCTCCGCCGCCACCACCGCTGGGAATAAAGACCAGGTCTGCAAAATTGCCGCCGCCTGTGTCAACCGTAACTACAGTAGGTGCAGTCCGAGTGCCACCGGCAGTAGCCGACTTCCACAAGGTAACGCCGGTGTTCAAATCCACAGCATGCAGGGCTACCGGGGGAAATGCAACTACCGCGGAAGTGACAAAATAGACCACTCCGTTGTGCTCAGTCGGTGCACCCCACAGGGTATAATTCCCGTGGAAGTTGCTCCAGACGTTGGTCAGACGGGCCTGGTCCAGAAGCTGTGCCGCTAAACCAGTTCTCTGGAAATTACCCTGAGCCGTGTTCCAGCTTGCCGCCAGAGCAAAACTGCTCATGGCCAGCAAGGCTGCAATTGTAAAGAACAACCATATGAATTTACGTTTCATCTCCAAACCTCCAAAATAGTTTGTATTACACTTGCTCCGAGAGCTGTTCGGAGACAGTTTCTTTTAACTCTCCCCCTCCTCTAAAACCAGGACTCGCAGCCTCTATGTTCCAATCACCTCCCGTTCTCTTTGGGGCGGGAACAGGGAACTCCTTTTCCCGCCCCGGTTTTGACTCTTTCCTAGCTAATCGGTTTAGTCAAAGAACTCTTCAATTGCTCGTGTTCTATGCGTTAAGGTAGACAGCACACGCCTATGGGCTGTGCGTTCCACGGTCCGCCCGGCTTGTTGAAGACGAAGTTGACCGCCTGAATCACGTCCGAAAGGGTGACGTTGCCACTGGCATTCCAGTCACCCCGACAGAGCAGATTAGACAGCCAGCACAGAGGCTGAGGCGAACAACCCGGCTTGTTAAAGACGTAGTTGACTATGGAAATCACGTCTCCCAAAGTGTAGTTGCCCGAAGCATTAGCATCTCCTGGCTTGGCTATACAGTTCGAAACCTTACAGTTCAGAAGGCTGTCCAGCAAGCTAAAGGTACCAATGCCCAGAGCCGCTCTGATGGCGTTGTAAGCGTTAGCCAGGCTGTCGCAACCCTTGTTGGGGTCTTGAGCCGTGTCGCCGATGACACCCAAGAGATTATAGACCGTAATCGAATCCGGATAAGGCGGAGCCAGGCGCAAGTCGGTCATGACTATGTTCAAGTCCGTCGGCAGGGTGTCCTTGGCCAGGGTGTTCAAGGGGACATACTTAAAGCCGGCTGTATCGACCTTAGTAAAGGGCTTGAGCAGCGTGGGGAAATCGGACGCCGTGTCGGCCGTTATATCATACAGCTCGGCATCCACATAGCCGGAATTTGGATATATGTATGAGGGGTTGGAAACTATGTGTACTGCGTAGGGACTCGGATTGTCCAAGCTGTCTAAGTATGCCACAAAACCAAAATGGCCATTGGGCGGCGGCTCGTCTAACGGCAGGGTATCTTTAATTCCCTCCTGCCAGGCCGCACCTATTGTCTTGTTGGACCAAGCCCAGTTGCGTGAGCCGTCAAAGGTATAGACGTCCCAGTCCATGGCCTTGTTGATGTAAACAATGGCGCTATTCGTGTCGAAAGCCGGACCAGTAACCCACCAACTCGGGGGTAACTGGCGGAAGTAGATGGTCTGACACCAGAGCAAGAACTTCGGGTCCCAAACCGGGCTCGGAGTCTTGGGCAGCCACCACTCCTCGCGTACCGTAATACCCCACCACGGTCCAGGCCACTCTATATCGTTCATTCCCGGATAGAAAGCCGTGTAGCGCACGTGGGCATATTTATAAGCTCCGGCAGGAATCTTCACCTTACTCCCCGGTTTCTTGGGCAGCGCGGACGCAAGAGTCGTATCCTTCAGAATTACGGTATCCAAAGGCTGCATGAAGTTCTGATTGAATACCCAGCGAGCCACATACTTCTTAGCATCCAGGCCGATTACGTCAATCGACTTGGAGGCATCGAAAAGGTTGTTAGTGGTGTCGACATTTGTGCCGCCGCCGGTTAAGCGATAGAATCCGGCAGTGGCTTTCTGGTTGCCAATATTGCTTACGTTGGAAACATCGATTTTGACCACGCCGTTGTCCATGGTCTTCCACTGCGGAGAGACAAAGGCCACTCCATTATCCACAATCATAAAGACCGGGACTTTAAGCGCCGAATCTGCCGCTGCCGCGTTGCTGTGGACTACCATGGTGTCATAGTAGACTCCGTCAACATAACCGGCGTCATCGACTGTGAAGGCGATGACTTTGTCCGGGTCACCTTCGACAATGGTGAAGCCGGCAGAATCATTTAGAATGTCCAGCCAGGGTTGAGAGTGGGTAATACTGCTGACTACCAGGTTGGCGTTTCCGATGTTCTGGACGAAAAGCGTGTCGGTCAGAACCGAGCCGGGATTCTGAATGAAGCTGGTGGGCGTAACCGCGGCTGACGGCACCGGAGGAGGACTAATAGCCGGATACTTCATGTATATCCACATGTTGTTAGTCGCTTGTGCGCTGGTGTTGTCATCTCCGGCCGCGCCGCCGGTCCAGATTCCGGAATACTGGTCGTCTAGATAAGAGATGTGAATAGTGTCATTGGCTTTCTCGGCGCAGGTAGAGAACATGGCGCTGGCGCAGTTCCCCACGTTGGCGACCGTAATACTGCAGGCCGGGGTCTTGGAATTAGTAACGTTATAGGCCGCCGACCAGGTCTTGCCGCGGTTGGTGGAGGCTTTAAGGTAAACCTCGCCGTTGAGGATTCCCTCGATGTTGGTGTCAGCCATGGAGGCCGCATCTGAGCCACCGTACTGAGTATATGTCATATAGAGGTAGTTGTCCCGGGCTGGGGTTCCAATTCCGGTGTGCACCGCTATATGGGGGAAATTAACCGATTTCCTGAATCCGGCCTGGGGCAGCATGGTTCCGGTCAGATTAAAGTTGCCGGAGACCGCCTTTCTCTTACCCCACTCTTTAGTCCAGACATAAATATCGGCGTCATAAGATTCAGAACCGGTAGCAATCTCGTAGGTCTCGGTCTGTACCCAGGCTATTACCAGACTGTCATTATTGTCGTAAACACCCATATGGTCGCCGATGGCGTTCACGCCGGAACTGCTGTCGAAATTAGTGACGTTGGTAGCAGTAAAACTGGTAAAGTTGAATCCGGCCGCTCTCCAGTCTTCACCGCCGTTCATGGATTCCAGATAGAAAACGTCAGAGCAGTTGACCGGGTCGTAGCCGCAGTATTTCTCTGCAGTCCACATTAAGGCCACCCGCTGAGATTTCTTGGAAGCCACCACAGTGGGGGAGATGTTGACCGCAGTGTCCACGACTGAAGTATTAGAATAGTTAACGGTGTTAAAGCCCGGGAAAATCCAGACTCCGGCTGAGTCAATTGCCCTTGCGTACATATAGTGGTCAACCGTGTTGCCGGCAGTATTCCCCTCATTCATGAAAAAGTGTATGACCTCCAGGGTGTCGTCAGTGATGTCACCGTCGCCGTCATAGTCCTCAGAGGCCGGGTCAATCAGAAGACCTCCGGCTGCAGTGGGCCAGATTCCGCGGTCTGTGTCTCCAGGGAAGGAGTCCGGTACGTGCGAATCAGTGCCCCAGTCAAATAATCCGGCAGTAAGCTCTGCTCCGAAAAAGGTTCCCCGGGGAGCATTGGCGTGGTGGCCGTAAATTACCAGTCTGCCGGTCTTCGGCAGATAAGTAAAGCCGCCGAATCCCGACCTTCCTGCCGCATCCTGGTTCATCAAAATGTCGGGCAGGAAATTGCCGCCGGTCTTGCTGGAATTCTTCCACAGGCTACCCTTGAAGTTTCTGGCGAGAATTGCGCTCGTTGGGGAATGCGCGTAACCTAAACCCACGTTGCGGTTGCTGGGCACAAAGGCTATCTGCCGCGGGTTTCTGTGGTTGGAATTAATCCCGTACCAGGTAGGTCCGGTCGAATCGTAATCATTGGCCGAACTGGGACTCAGTCCGATGGGCGCGAAGAATGGAGACTCCGAGATTACTCCACTCACCGCGTCATAAACTGAAGTAGGCGCCTCGGCTCGGTGAGCCGCATCCAAGGCCCGCAATTTCTCTTCATAAGAGAGAAACTGCCCGGCCATGTGCTTTTGCTTAATCATCTCTAACATCGACTGTGCAGTTAAGGGCGCCTGAATTTCCTTTCTAACAGGTGTTTTGTCCTTGTTGGCCGCAGCCCAAACCGATGACGTCATCATAAAAGCCAGAATCAGCCATCCTATCAGGCTTGCTACAAGCTTTTTGGACATTTCCACTCCTTTTGTTTTTTTAACTTTGAACATACCTTTTTAAATATCTTGACAACTCAATCACTTTCTTCTTATCGCTCTTTAGGATCTGAGCTAAAGTTTATATACTAGATTGATACAATACTCTCCCCCTTCCTTCTGTAAAGGTTTTTCTCTTCTATTTCTGTTTAAAGCGAGCCTTTATGAGTCAACCAAAAAAGCCGAATTTAAAGGCAGCCTTTATACCTCTAAATCCACAGTTAATTAAATAGTTATCTAAATTTTGTCAAGTGTTTTTTGAGTGTTTTTGAGGCAAAAAATAGCCTATTATAATCTTCAAAAGCTGCCCCCCAACCCACCTTCCCCAAAATCAAAAAAGGGGATTATAAGCAGTTGCTTCAAGGCAACACAGAAACAGCTCAATACAATTGGTGAGTTAGTTAACCAGTCAGAGAGGTACCATTTAGCCATCTAAGATTTATCCAGAGTCAAATCCAACCATTTGTCTTAGTTTAAGTGTAATAATAAGTTACGTTAAGTCCAGCTCAGAAAATAGTGGCATAAGCAGATTTGCAGGTTTCTCTCAGCAAAACTGAAACTATTCAAGGTTAGAAGGTTGCCCACTAACCTATCTGAACAAGTGCCTGGAATAGATTCTTATTAGGTCGGCCAATTCTCTCTGATTATGCTGTAATCTATTGACAGATTATAAGTTACTGGCCATTAAGATTCGACTGAACCCCTATTAGCAGGTCATTTCTCAGTAATCTTCTATTGCCCTTAGGGTGGCGGAGGGGGACCATTCTTGAAGATATAGTTAACCAGATAGATAATGTCGCCTAAGGAAATGCTACCGTTATTATTAACATCACCGGATTCAGGAGGTAAAGGAGGTGAACCGTTCTTAAAGATGTAATTAATCAAGTATAATACGTCACTTAGGGTTATCCTAAGATCGCGGTTGACATCTCCTCTCAAAAAGGCTTTTACCACCACCTTTAGAGTATCTGCAACCTGTAGCGCACTGTCCGAGGCTGAAATAACAATCAGATAGGTATTCCCGACATGGGTACTGTCAGGTAAAAAGTAAAAAACCGACCTACCTGGATTGGTGGAGTCAAAGCTGGCAGCAGTAGGCGGAAGCCCGCTGGCAGTCAGTTTAGGAATTGTGCTGTCAGGGTCAGCCGCCCGGACTACGAAGGAATCGGCTCTCTGGTTGACGAATATCATGCTGTCCGGAAATGTAACCAAAAACTGGGGAGCATGATTACCCGTCTCAACCACTGTAATATTCACAAATTCTGTATCTGCTAAACTGCCGTCTGAGGCTATGAATCTCACCGTATAAAATCCCGAGTGATTGTAGGCCGGCGTATATATAAATTGTCCGGTGCCGCTGCCTGTGGAAACGAATCTGGCATTAGTGGGCAGGCCGGAGGCCGTGATTACCGGATAGGGAGGCTGGTCCGGGTCGGTTGCAATGATGAAGAATTGTAAGGTATCTCCTTCTAAAATACTGGTGTCGGGTAAATTCTGAATGACCGGAGGAAGGTTTATATTGTTAACCGTAATCCTCACCTGACCAGCGTCCAAAAAGAAAGTCGTATCCGCAATGTATACTTGATCTCTGGCGTAAAAGGTGATGTAATAAGTGCCGGACTGGGTGTAGCTTGGCTTGAATTTAAATGCTGCGGTACCATTGCCGTTATCAACCACTGTGGCATTGGCTAAGGTAATAAACGGGTCAGTGGGGGAGTTTTTCCGGGCTTTGAAACCGAAAACAGGGATAGTGCCGTCCGCATCCGTTGCTGAGAGGTTGATAGAAATGCTGTCGCCCTCATTGAGGGTCTGATTAGGAATCGTCCCCTGAGTAAAAACTGGTTTGCGATTGGTATCCTTTACTATCACTTTGACGCTGTCATAGGCAAAGACAGTCGTGTCGCTAACGTCTTTGGCAAAGAATCTTACAAAATAAGTGCCGGACTGGGTGAAGTCAGGCGACATACTGAATCCCCCCCTACCATTTCCGCTGTCAGCAAAAGTGGCATTTAGAGGTAAATTCTGTGCTCTCAAAAGCGGGATGGTGCTATCCGGGTCTGCGGCCAGGACATTAAAACCTCCGGAAGCGTTTTCATCTAACACAAACGAATCCGGCAGAGTTACCCACTGAGGGGTTTGGTTGCCAGCCTCAATTACAGTTATGGTGACCGATTCTGAATCGGCTAAAGTTCCATCTGAAATCCAGAACAAGACATTATAGCTTCCGGCCTGGATATAATTAGGCTCAAAAAGGAAATTTCCATTTCCAGTTCCCAGGTCGACAAAGCTGGCGTTGCCAGGTAAAGAGTCGGCAAAGAGAGTTGGAATCGTACTATCCGGGTCAGCCGAGTTGACCGTGAAGGCCAAAACCTGTCCTTCTGTAACCGATTTTGGTCCTATTGAAAACAATACCGGTCTCTGATTGCCAGCCTCTTTGACCTGGATGATGACATTCTCTTCATCTTTGGCTTTGCCGTCATTGGCAGTGAATTTAACGTTGTATAACCCGGCCTGAGCATAATCAGGTATCCAGGTGAAACTCCCTGCCCCGTTGCCCGAGTCCACGAACACTGCTCCTCTCGGCAGAGGCGAGGCGCTCAACTGAGGTATGGTCCCGTCCGGGTCGGTGGCATGCACTCTGAATTGTAGCTGAATTCCCTCGGTCACTATCTTAGACCCTATGGCATCCAGAACCGGAGCTTGATTTGAACCCGTGGTCACGGTTATCTGGACGACCTCCGTATCCGCTAGGAACAGGTCTGAGGCGACAAAAGTAACGTTATAAACACCGACTTGAGCTGATGTGGGATTAAAGTTAAAGCCGCCGATACCATTGCCGGAGTCGGTAAATACGGCATTGCTGGGAACGTTGACGGCGCTTAAAATGATACTGCTGTTTCCGTCCACGTCTGTAGCGGTGACCCGGACCTTTAGACTACCGCCCGCGGCCACGCTCTTAGGGCCGATGGGATTAAGCACCGGAGCCTGATTGACATTGTTGACCGTAATCTGCACCACTTCTGAATCGACTAAGGCGCCGTCAGATGCTAAGAAAGTGATATTGTAAACCCCGGCCTGCATGAAGGTGGGGCTGAACAAGAATCGGCCAGAGCCATTCAAAGAGTCTTGAAAATTGGCATTGGCCGGCAGGGTGCGAGTGAACAGACTCGGCGTGCTCCCCTCTGGGTCGGTAGCGTGCACTCTAAATGTCAGAGTTTGCCCTTCGTTAACCGTGCGAGGCCCTATCGAATCTAATATCGGCGCTTGATTGCCGGCATCGATCACCG
Organism: uncultured Ignavibacteria bacterium; assembly: GCA_964399055.1. Taxonomy (GTDB): domain Bacteria; phylum Zixibacteria; class MSB-5A5; order DSPP01; family RBG-1; genus CAYNPJ01. The sequence goes on along the minus strand of CAYNPJ010000001.1, from coordinate 679,355 downwards.
ATATGGCGACAACTTCGGTATCGGAAAGACTCCCGTCCGAGGCGATGAAGGTGACGCTGTAGAGTCCAGATTGGGTGAAGCTGGGAGTAAATGTGAAACTTCCGGCTCCATTCAGAGAATCCAGGAAGGTCGCATTAGCAGGCAGACTCTGCGCAACCAGAGAAGGTATGGTTGCATCCGGGTCAGAGGCTGACACGCGGAATTGCAAGGTCTGGCCTTCGGTCACTGATTTCGCTCCTATGGTAGCCAGAACCGGAGCCTGATTGACGTTACTGACCGTTATCTGCACTACCTCGCTGTCGGCCAAGCTGCCGTCACTGGTGATGAAGGTGACATTATAGACTCCGCCTTGAGCAAAACTCGGATTGAAGGTGAAACTCCCTGCCCCATTTAATGAATCTACAAAACTCGAATTTAAAGGTGCATTGACCACAGAGAAAGTAGGAGTACTGCCATCCGGGTCAGTAGCATGCACTCGGAATACTAAACTTTGTCCTTCGTTGATGTTTTTGGTACCTATTGAATCTAGGACAGGGGCGCGATTGAAGTTATTGACTGTGATGGCCACCACTTCACTGTCCGACAAGCTCCCGTCCGAAGCGATGAAAGTAACATTGTGAATTCCCTGTTGAGTGAAGTCCGGTGTGAAAGTAAACGAACCCGCGCCGTTGGCTGAGTCCACAAAACTCGAATTGGTGGGGTTATTGACTACTGCAAAGGTAGGTGTAGTCCCATCCGCATCTGTAGCTGAAAATCTAAAAGTTAAAGTTTGCCCCTCTGTGACCGATTTTGCACCAATAGCCGCCAGAACCGGTCTCTGGTTCCCTGCATCATTTACGGTAATGGCTACAATCTCTGTGTCCGCCAGACTGCCATCCGAGGCGATGAAGGTGACATTGTATATGTTCGCCTGAGTGAAATCAGGAGAAAAGGTGAAACTGCCAGCCCCGTTGGCTGAATCTACAAAGCTGGAGTTGGTTGGATTGTTCAGAACAGTAAAGGTTGGAGTTGTTCCATCTGGATCAGTGGCTGAAAACCTAAAGCTTAGCGTCTGCCCTTCCGTAACTGACTTCGCTCCAATCGTCGCCAAGACTGGTCTCTGATTACCAGCCTCGTTAACAGTAATCGTGACCACTTCACTGTCCGCTAAGCTGCCATCCGAAGCTATGAAGGTAACATTGTGAATTCCGGCCTGAGTGAAATCAGGTGAGAAGGTGAAACTCCCGGCTCCGTTAAGAGAGTCTACTAAATTAGAATTAGCAGGATTATTGACCACAGTGAAACTGGGAGTGGTTCCATCTGCGTCTGTGGCAGAAATCCTGAAGGTTAAAACCTGGCCTTCGGTCACGCTCTTAGGCCCAATCGGAGTCAAAACCGGTGCCTGGTTGCCAGATTCATTGACCGTAATGGTAACAACTTCGCTGTCCGCTAAACTACCATCCGAAGCTATAAAAGTGACATTATAAACTCCTGCTTGAGTGAAATCAGGAGTGAAGGTAAATGACCCAGCGCCATTGGCTGAGTCCACAAATGAAGAATTGGTTGGGTTGTTGACTACCGTAAGAGTAGGAGTGGTCCCATCCGGGTCCGTGGCTGAGAATCTGAAGGTTAAAGTCTGCCCCTCAGTTACAGATTTTGCACCAATCGTTGCCAAGACCGGTCTCTGATTGCCAGCCTCATTGACAGTAATTGCGACAACTTCACTATCTGCTAAAACGCCATCAGAAGCTATAAAAGTGACATTATAAATTCCAGCCTGAGTGAAACTGGGATTAAAGGCAAAACTCCCGGCTCCGTTGGCAGAATCCACGAAACTCGAATTGGTCGGGTTATTAACTACCGTAAGAGTGGGAATGGTTCCATCCGCATCCGTAGCTGAAAATCTAAACTGTAAAATCTGCCCCTCAGTAACAGATTTTGCCCCGATGGGCGCCAAGACAGGAGCCTGATTACCGGCATCATTAATTGTTATGGCCACAATTTCACTATCTGCCAGACTGCCGTCAGAGGCTATGAAAGTAACATTATAAATTCCTGCCTGGGCAAAATCAGGAGTGAAGGTAAAACTACCGGCTCCGTTGGCTGAGTCCACAAAACTCGAATTGGTCGGATTATTAACTACGGCAAAAGTTGGTATAGTCCCATCCGCATCTGTAGCTGAAAATCTAAAAGTTAAAGTTTGCCCCTCTGTGACCGATTTTGCACCAATCGTTGCTAAGACCGGTCTCTGATTGCCGGCCTCATTGACAGTGATAGTGACCACTTCACTGTCCGCTAAACTCCCATCTGAGGCGATGAAAGTTACGTTGTACGGCCCGGCCTGGGTGAAACTGGGGGAAAATGTAAATGACCCGGCCCCATTAGCCGAGTCCACAAAGCTGGAATTGGCCGGATTGTTGACTACAGTTAGAGATGGCGTAGTCCCATCCGCATCCGTAGCCGAGAATCTGAAAGTCAGAGTCTGCCCTTCAGTAACTGATTTTGCGCCAATAGCAGCTAATACCGGCCTCTGATTGCCGGCCTCGTTGACCGTAATCGTAACAATCTCTGTGTCAGCTAAACTCCCATCCGAAGCAATAAAGGTGACATTGTACAGATTAGCCTGGGTGAAATCAGGCGAGAAAATAAAACTCCCAGCACCATTGAGAGAATCGACTAAATTAGAATTAGCAGGATTATTGACCACAGTGAAATTGGGGGTGGTTCCATCTGCGTCCGTAGCCGAAATTCTGAAAGATAGAATCTGTCCTTCGGTAACGCTCTTGGACCCAATCGTAGCCAAAACCGGTGCCTGATTGCCTGCACTCGTAACGGTTATGGCCACGATTTCTGTGTCCGCCAAAGTGCCATCACTGGCGATGAATCTGACGTTATAAACTCCTGCCTGGGTAAAGTCTGGTGTAAAAATGAACGAACCGGCGCCGTTAGCGGAGTCGACAAAACTGGAATTGGTCGGATTGTTGTTTACGGTTAGAGATGGGACGGTGCCGTCTGGGTCCGTGGCAGAAAATCTAAACTGCAGGGTCTGTCCTTCGGTGACTGACCTCGGACCGATGCTTGCCAGGACCGGCCTCTGATTGCCAGCTTCATTAACTATAATGGAGACAATTTCGCTGTCAGCCAGAAGGCCATCGCCGGCGATAAAAATAACATTGTATAAACCAGCCTGAGTAAAGCTGGGAGTGAAAGTAAAACTTCCCGCACCATTAGCTGAATCCACTAAATTAGAATTGGCCGGATTATTGACCACGGTGAAACTGGGGAAAGTCCCATCCGGGTCAGTGGCCGAGATTCTGAACTGCAAAGTCTGGCCTTCAGTAGTGATCTTGGTTCCTATTCCGGCCAGGACCGGCCTCTGGTTGCCGGCCTCATTGACAGTTATGGTTACTACCTCACTATCCGCTAAACTGCCGTCACTGGCAATGAAAGTGACATTGTAAGTTCCTGCCTGGGTGAAACTTGGTGAGAACGTGAAACTTCCGGCGCCGTTGGCTGAATCGACGAAACTGGAATTAGTGGGGTTATTGACCACTGTGAGCGATGGTGTGGCTCCGTCCGGGTCTGTGGCCAAGAATCTAAAAGTTAAAGTCTGACCTTCGGTTACAGACTTGGCGCCTATGGTTGCCAACACTGGCGCCTGATTAACATTATTGACAGTGATAGCTACAATCTCCGTGTCTGCCAGACTGCCATCCGAAGCTATAAATGTGACATTATAGACATTGGCCTGGGTGAAATCGGGACTGAAGGTAAACGAACCTGCTCCATTAGCTGAGTCTACAAAACTTGAATTGGTCGGATTATTCAATACTGTAAAGGTAGGAGTTGTACCATCCGGGTCAGAAGCGCTAAATCTGAAGACTAAACTCTGCCCCTCATCTACACTCTTTGCACCTATCGGAGCCAACACCGGCGCCTGGTTGACATTGTTGACTGTAATGGCAACTATCTCGGTATCTGCCAATGAGCCATCCGAGGCTATGAAAGTAACGTTATAAGTATTGGCCTGTGTAAAATCCGGGTTAAATGTAAAGGAACCCGCTCCATTAGCAGAATCTACAAAACTTGAATTGGTGGGATTATTCAATACTGTAAAGGTAGGAGTTGTACCATCGGGGTCAGAAGCGCTAAATCTGAAAACTAAACTCTGCCCCTCATCTACACTCTTTGCACCTATCGGAGCCAACACCGGCGCCTGGTTGACATTGTTGACTGTAATGGCAACTATCTCGGTATCTGCCAAACTCCCATCCGAAGCTATGAAGGTCGGAGTATAGATTCCTGAATCAGCAAAATTAGTCGTCCATACTAAGGAACCTGCCCCGTTGCCGGAATCGGTAAACACCGCATTAGTAGGCTTATTGACTATGGTAAATGCAGGAGTAGTACCATCGGGATCGGTGGCTGAAATTCTAAAGCTTAAGGTCTGCCCCTCATTAACAGACTTGGCTCCGATAGCTGCCAAGACCGGAGCTCGGTTGACATTGTTGACCGTTATAGACACTACTTCACTATCTGCCAAACTCCCATCCGAAGCTATGAAGGTCGGAGTATAGATTCCTGAATC
>CAYNPJ010000001.1:673762-674688 GCA_964399055.1 uncultured Ignavibacteria bacterium | reverse complement strand
AGCAAAATTAGTCGTCCATACTAAGGAACCTGCCCCATTGCCGGAGTCAGTAAACACAGCATTGGTAGGCTTGTTGACAATGGTAAATACAGGAATAGTTCCATCAGGATCAGAAGCTGAAAGTCTAAAACTTAAGGTCTGTCCCTCATTAACAGACTTGGCCCCGATAGCTGCCAGAATTGGGGCCTGATTGACGTTGTTGACGGTGATGGCTACAATCTCAGTATCTGCTAAACTTCCATCACTGGCAATGAAGGTGACATTGTAGGTATTAGCCTGAGTGAAGTCAGGACTGAACGTAAATGAACCCGCACCATTAGCTGAGTCCACAAAAGAAGAATTGGTGGGATTATTCAGCACTGTAAATGCCGGAGTAGTGCCGTCCGGGTCAGACGCTGTAAACCTGAATACTAAACTCTGCCCTTCATCCACACTCTTCGCTCCTATGGTAGCTAACACCGGAGCTTGATTAACATTGTTGACGGTGATAGCTACAATCTCTGTATCTGTTAAACTACCGTCACTGGCAATGAAAGTGACATTGTAAACATTGGCTTGCGTAAAGTCCGGATTAAACGTGAACGAACCTGCTCCATTGGCCGAGTCTACAAAAGATGAGTTGGTCGGATTATTTAAAACGGTGAAAGTGGGTGTAGTGCCATCAGGATCAGAAGCACTAAATCTGAAAACTAAACTCTGCCCTTCATCTACACTCTTAGCCCCTATGGCAGCTAACACCGGAGCTTGATTAACGTTGTTGACCGTGATAGCGACTATCTCAGTATCTGCCAATGAACCGTCAGAAGCTATAAATGTGACATTATAGACATTGGCCTGTGTAAAGTCCGGGTTAAAAGTAAATGAGCCTGCCCCATTGGCCGAGTCTACAAAAGATGAGTTGGTCGGATTATTTAAAACGGTGAAAG
>CAYNPJ010000001.1:651048-673662 GCA_964399055.1 uncultured Ignavibacteria bacterium | reverse complement strand
TAGTGCCATCAGGATCAGAAGCACTAAATCTGAAAACTAAACTCTGCCCTTCATCCACACTCTTCGCTCCTATGGTAGCTAACACCGGCGCCTGATTGACATTATTAACCGTGATAGGCACCACCAAGGTATCAGCCCTTGCCGATGTATCAGTGGCAATAAAACTGACATTGTAAACTGCAGACTGAGTGAAATCCGGGCTGAAGGTGAAACTCCCCGCACCGTTGGCTGAATCTACGAAAGTAGCATTGGTACTCGGAATGTTCTGTGCAGACAGAGTAATCGGGTCGCCGTCCGCATCGGTGGCATGCACCCGGAACTGCAGATTCTGCCCCTCATCTACTGTTTGAGGAACAATCGTATCCAGAACCGGATTGACCTGAGCCAGGGCAAATCCGTATGCCCCCAGACTCAAGAATATGGTTAAAATTAAGTTCCTTTTAAGTTTCATCACTGCCTCACTGCTTATTTCAACAAGGTCATTTTTCTTGATTCAGTAAATCCCGGCAAACTTAGTCGATAGAAATACATTCCACTGGCCACCTGATTGCCAGAATCATCTCTTCCATCCCAGACTACCTGATGTCTGCCAGGGGGGAGTGCTTCGTCAATCAGAGTTCTCACTATTCTCCCCAGGACATTGTAAATCTTTATAGTTGCCCGCACGCTTTCTCCACTCTGGTTGAAGGGTATCTCAAACCGAATCGTGGTATTGGCATTGAACGGGTTAGGGAAGTTCTGCTCTAATCTGAAATCGGTCGGCAGAACCGGCTGGTCACCAGTTGGAATAACTACTGCGGCAGTGTCGGCCAGGACTAATTTACTGATTTTGAGATGAACTTCCTCATCCGGGCCTAAATTCGGGCTGACCTGCGCCTTGAGGGTCAAAATGCTCCCTGTCCCCACATCTATGGCCTTCCCTCCTAAGCTATACATAAGCAATTTTAGGCGCCCGGCCTTATTGTCCTGATAGGTAAGGGTCATCTGGCTGGAGCGCAAAGTCTTGTTCAGTTCTGGAAAACTAATTTGATTCGGGTCATATTCGATGACTGCCTGTACCCCGGCCACTGCTACTTCTAAATCAGCCTCCAGGGAAATATCCGCAGCTTGTCCGGCTTGCAAGGAATCGTGTTGCAGTTGGACTTTAGCCAAAACTGCAGAGTAGTAGGTAGGGGCATTGATGGGTCTGCCTAAGATAATGTTTATGATGCCCACCAGATCTCCGACGTCGATGCTGCTGTCACGATTGACATCGGCCACGTCCAATCTTCTCTGGTCTAAAACCAGACCGGTAAGCAGATAGTTCACCATAATCACCGCATCTGAGACATCCACTCCATTTTCGTCGAGGTTCATGTTTCCAAATGCGTCCACGGTGAACTTGGCCCCTGTAGTGGTTAAGGGACTGGAGGGGTCATTGGGATTCAGCGACGTTGATACCTTTCCCCGGCTTAAGACCAAATCAGTTGTGCCCGGAGCCGCAGCCGTGTCGATACTTACTGCCACATTCAGGATCGTATCATTAAAAACCGGAATGGAATCTCCGCTTAAGCTGAATGTAACCAGGGTCAAATAACCGGCTGAATCTCCCAGATTGCTGTAAATCTCAAAACCGCTTAAAGCCAGTGTCGGCACAAAGGAGTCCACGGTGATTAGGGTGGGGTCATAACTCAAATCAAATTGCATCCCGTAAATCTTCTGAATGCTGTTTAAAATCAAAGGGACTAAAACCCCCTGCTTACCCGGTATCCCACCGGTATTGACATCTACCGCCAGTACATTTTCGGGTCGGTCCAACACTTCGATGTTGACACTGCGCTGGCCGGTGGCGTTGCTGTCATCTCTGGCAATGAAGGTAACCGTGTAGTTGGCCGGCCCTTGAGTCGAGCTGGGTGTGAAAGAGAAAGTGCCGCTGACACTGCCGGTCCCCTGGACTGTGGGGAAGCTGGCATTGGCCGGAAGATTTTGCGCCGAAAGAGTGATGGGGTCTCCATCCGGGTCCGTGGCTGTGACCTGGAAAGTCAGAAGGTCGCCCTCCATCACCTGCTGAGCCGGAATAGAAGCGATAGTAGGTGGATTATTGCCTTCGGGTGGCGGTCCTCCGCTGCCTACTGTGAATGTTCCGTCTCTTAGGCGAGGAAGAATAGCATTTCCCAAGGGATCGCTCAGGAGGTTGACAAAGCTGGTGTCTGGTGCATCCTGTAACTGGATCAGATAGGTCCCTTCTGCAGCGGTCTGTTTGACATTGAACAAAAAGTCCACAATCGAGCCGGCCCCGGGGTCCATGGTGATGAATCCGGTAATACTGGGTCCGGCAAAGAATGTAACCACTCCCGGCTCAGTGTATGGGTCCGCAGTATAGAAGCCGTCTCGATAAAAAAGGTAAGCCCGATGTGCCGGAGTAGGTGTAACAAACTGCCTGGGGTTGACAGTCAGTACAGTAGGGTCATACACAAGCCTCAACTGGAAACCTCCTATCTGCTCGACATTGCGGAGGTAGACCGAGACTACTACTGCCGTATCGCCAACTTGGGCGCTGGCACTGATTACCCTAAGGGTATCAGAGTTGGAGATGATTTGAGCCTGGCTTTGTTCTGAGGACACTAAGATAAAACCTAAACAGGCCACAAAAATTATAAACTTTCCGTAAAGTCTCAAGAATGAAGTAATTCTTCTTTCAGTATTAACGCTTGCTGCCATAGTCTTGTTCATTACTTGCTTCCAAAATTTTCTTGGCCGCTGTAATCTCTGGGCTTAAAGTTGGAATGGATGCCGTTGGTTCGAAGACCGGTAGTGCCATGACCATGCCCGGCTTTAAAATGTGTATCGCTCCGTGAATCCTGACTATTTGGTCTTGAGTTATCCAGACCCCGTCCTGAGTGGCCAATGTGTTGTCTTTTACGTCTCTTATCACCAGACTTTCCGGCACGGAAATACCACCCAAAAGAGTGTCTGGAGCAACTACAAATGTTACCTCGATTAGACTACCTGACCCTGGCCCAAGCGGAGGTGTAGTCACGGGGTTATTAAGGTCAGCTATGCCCCAGAATTTTACGTCGCCCTTGATTCCGTCGGGTTCTACTCTGTAGGTAAACCATTCCCAATCCTTGATTCTGGTAGTATCTCTTGAAACTTTAACCATGGTCAAAACCGTGTGGTCGAAATGAATTCTCAAATCGAATCCCCCGATGCTGTCCACGTTGGCTAAGTTTATTTTAATTGTGGCTGAACCTCCTGGATATGCAGTGTCATCAGCTATGCTCAAAATGTAATCTGCAGATACGATGATTGTAACTGTGTCCAAAACTGAATCTCCTACTGCATCTTTAGCGCCAAAGACAGCAAAATGCAGACCGGCTTGGGCTAAGGTAGGTGTCCAATTGAAGGTCCCTGGATTCTGATTGTCAAATACGGCGCCCGGAGGTAAGGCTTCGGCTGTCAGGGTCACGCTCTCATTATCCGGATCTGATGCTGAAACCTGGAAGCTCAGCTCAGAGCCAGGCGTAACAGATTGTGTAGTAGGCAAGTCCAACACGGGCCGACGATTCTTATTGAGCACGAATATGCTCACATCTTGTCTTATAAAATTTATCCCATCTGAAACCACAAACGTGACCTTAAAAGGACTTCCTGAAGAAGAATAAGGCCCCACAAAATCAGGCACCCACAGGAATTGTGCGGTACTATCGCTGGTCTGGATTACCTTAGAGCCGGGAGGCCCGTTTAAGGCCGCAAAAGTCAAAGGTTCGCCAGTTAGGTCCTTGGCTTTGAGCTGAATCTTTAGGGAATCTCCTTCCAAAACCGACTTATTCCCCACTAACTGCCACACCGGAGCCGGATTTACCAACTGAATGATAATCTTGCCCGGCTTGAATTGGGGCACCCACTCCTGGGCATTAGGGTCGGAAAAAGTCAAAGATTGTGGAGGAGCATAGAGAGTATCAATGGCCACTGTCTCAGGCAGCGCAGTCGGCTTTATGCTGAAATATACCCTGGCAAATAAACCATCTCCTGCAGGTAAAGAACCCGTGAAATAAACAGCGCCAAAGGAAAGCGTGTTATTGGTGCTGTCGATAGATACAGGGGTGATGGACGCACCTGAGAGACGGGAGCCGGCATATGAAACTGAGTCTGCGATAAGGGAACTGCTGGGAAACTTTAGCGGCACTATTACCCCGGCCAACTCTTCGTCGTTAAAGCCTGTAACCGTGAGTATCGCTTTGCCGCCGGGTATGCCGCTAACCGTGCCGACCCTGACCGTGTCCGGTGCGCCGGTATCCTGACTGAAAGAAAGGCTGAATGTTAGTAGAATCAAAATAAGGGGGAAAGGCGAGGCTAAATTCTTTGCAACTCTCTGAGACATGCGATATTAGTTCTGCAACTCTTATGCCGTTAGTATTAAAATTATATCAGTTCACTCCTCGATAGCTCACCTCCTTAATACTCTCATCGGTCTGTTATAAATCCTGCTTGACCGTTTGGTTTTGGGCAGAAGGGAGAGGGTATCGCAACCCTCTCCCTCTGTCACGACTTAAAGCGCTTGCTGAAATTACTTCAGCAAGGTCATCTTCAAGGTCTTGCTGAACTGCTTCTCAACGTCTAAGCGGTAGAAGTAGACGCCGGAGGCTACATTATCACCATTGCTGTTAGTCCCATCCCAGGTGATGGTCCGGTAACCAGCTTCCATGGGCTGGTTGAAGGACTTCACCAACTGTCCAGCCACGTTGTAAATCTTCAGAGAAACATTGCCTGCGTTCGGCAGAGCAAAGTTAATCTGAGTGGTGGCGTTGAACGGGTTGGGGTAGTTCTGGGATAAGTCGTAGCTGGTCGGCAGTACCTTACCGGTCACTTCGACGTTAATCGGCGCAGCATTGTAGGTGGCCGCCTCAACTTTGACCGGCATTAAGTTGCCGGAGACTGCGAAGAGGTTGCCTGACTCAATGCCTTTGCCCTTGGTCATAGAGTAGACTATGGCCCTGGTCTCGCCATTGGCAGAGCCTTGCTTTACTTCAAGGCCTTCCACCATCGGCACTAACTTGCCGTCACCCTTGAAGGTCAGGACGATTGCGCCCAGAGCTTCTGGAGTGTTGAGCACGACCTTGTGGCCGTTGAAGTCAACTGTAGCAGTTGCATTCGGGGCCACGGCAGCGCCCAGAGGAGCCTGGTCACCGACCACGATTCTCAGTAAGTAGACAAAGTCGGCCACAGACAGGATGTAACCATCCCCGTTGATATCCGTGGCGCCTTCCTGAGCCAGTCTGGTCTCAGGGTCAGTGCTGAAACAAGGCGGATTCGGGAAGCTAATGAAGTAGTCGGCAAAACAGACTGCGTCAGCGATTTCGTAGGGGAAGCCGTTGACGTTGATGTCACCGATGATAATCGGGTCAACATCGTAGGCACATCTCCAGATCACCCGGCCGTCGCCGAAGTTGACGCAGCGGACAATCTCGTTCTTTTCGCCCAGACCGCATTCCTGTGGGTCGTACTTGGTAGGATCGTCGCTGACATACAGCTTCTGACCGGTGCAGTCGGAGAGGGTGTTCTCCAAGCAGGTCCAGTCATCCCACTCAAAGTAGACGTGGGTGTCGTGGCATCTGAACAATTCGTTACAGGCCAGGACGAACTTGATGTAGAACAGTACTCCCACCGAGCCCTGCTCAATGCACATGCCGGTGTAGCTGGAGTAGACCTTGCCAATACCGACCACGCACACTTTGTATTTGTGGATGACGGTAGAGGGGTTCAGCCGGTAAGTGAAGTAGTGCCAAATGTACTTGCCGGTCTGGTCCACTGCATTGATAAGTTCACCCCGACGGACCGAAATCACGGTCAGGTCGGCGTTGGCAAACTCGATGCAGAAGTTGAAACCGCCGATGTCGTCACCAGCAGCGTTCAAGTAAACTGGCAGCTCGACCGATTCACAGGGGTCAGCCACCACTTCGCCGATGGTCACAAAGGCGCAGGCGGTCTTGATGGTGTACTTACAGGTGTCGGCGCCAGAGCCGCCACATTCGTCAGTGAAGGTAAACACTACATAGTAGTCGCCACCTCCACAGCCGGTGGTGTTCCAGTTGAAGGTCGGGCTGACTGCCGGACCCGGGGCGAAAGCACTTAGAGTGGCTACGCCGCAGGGGGCGGTGTCAGGAGGACCAATTGGCGCTAAGGTGGAATCCAGGAACTGGAAAGTAGCTGAGACGATGTTGTCACAGATGTCATTCGGGTCATCCGGGTCAGTGGCTAAGACCAGGTGGTTGAAGGTTCCGCCCGCGAAAGCATCGCGGTCCGGTCCACAGCTGACTGTCGGAGCCTGGTTGACATAGGGTTCTACTGTGCAGCAGTATCCTGGAGGATTCGGCCACACCGGACCATAACCAACTGCTAACTCAGTCACGAAGGCGTTGTCCCAGGGAGTGGTTCCGGTCGGGAAACTGTCAATGCAGATGGTACCGGTGTCATCAACCGTCACGTTGATGTAGGCTAACAGCTGGTTGCCGGTAATTCCACCTGTGAAGTTCACCGCACCATAGACCATCTCGGCCGGAAATACCGTCGGGTCGTTATTGGTGTTTTTGGTCACCGACAGAATGCTGAAGCCAGACACCGCGGTTCCGGTGAAGGCAGAGGCCACGGTGGTATCGATTGATACCAGGTTGGCTCCCGTGATAATAAAGGGAAGACCAAAGGCCTGAGGCTTGTTGCCGCCGGTGTTGTCCGAGTGCATCCATACTTCAAAGGTAGCAGTGGCTGTCCCGGAACCGGGGTAGATGTTGGTGCCGCAGACGACGTACAGGGTGTCTGTAAAACCCTCTGGGTCCGGGGCGGAGTTGGCCAGATTGCTGAAGGCGATGACTGTCAGCAGACTCAGAAGACTAACCAACAGTTTATTTCTCATCTTTAAACTCCTTCAAGTTATAGTTTCTCATTTTAAATAATAATTACCTTATGTACTGCTTCCCCCTCCCTCAAACGCTTAAAGTCTCTTCACTTTAAGCCACGGCATTTTCTAGCTTGCTACTTTATAACAACACCAAGGTTGAGATAGCTTTTTGGTCTCTCTCGCCCCTTCTATACCACCTCCTCCCTATGATTAAAGGGTTGATTAGCTAGGAAACCACGAGTCCTGTTTTCGCTCTTCATTATAGCCAAATCTCTTTCAAAAACTTTGCAAGTAATTCTCAGTTTTGCCATATAAGCTCAAAAGCTAAGGACAACTAAAGGGAACGCCTTTGAAAATGTAGTTTACTATACTAATGACATCCGCTAAGCTAAGAGTGCCGGAGCAATTGACATCCGCCGCGGCTGGGGGACAGGGAATCCACGACCCCGAGGGGGGCTTATTAAAGACGTAATTCACCAGATGGATAATATCTGCTAAAGTGGGTGCACAGGGGGTAACTCCTCTACAACTGCCGTTTACGTCGCCAATAATAAGCGTTCCGGGAGTTTCAATAAAACCGGGGTTCAAATGGAGAGACTCAGCGCTGGTCTGTCCCGGTGTGGGTATAGTCCATCCGTCCTTGTCAGAAAAATTGGAAAACACCGAGACTGCGTAGATTAGAAACGAATCAACCAAGATTGAATCAGTCATCAGGCTACAATCTACCGCCACATTCACATGCATGGTGAACAAGAGTCCGCTGGTCTGTGGATAGATATAGTAGCCAGCGCAGGTGTCTTCCAGGTTATGAGCCGCAACTATGACCTGGTCACCCTCATGGATGCTGGTATCACCTGCTACAATAAAACTTTTAAAGCAGGATCCAGAGCTTACGGTACCGGCAGTGTCTGTCACGTCCACGAAATCTATTAAATCCGGAAATCCGGAAGTGATATAAAGGCTGTAGCCAGCTATCGTGTCAAACCCATTATTTTGTAAGTAAACCGGTATTGCTACCATAGTGTCACCATACTTAGCCGGCACAGACTGAATGATTACGTCCACTGAATATCCTGTCATCGTCTCTGCTGCACCCAAACTCGCCATCACCAAGAGCCATGCTGTTATGCCAACTAAACTTCTTTTAGCCAGAGCCATCACTCCTCATCTAATTTTTCTTTTTTTTTACCTTCCCTGGTTTTCTTGCACAACTCTTTAAAAAATATTGATGACTCTTGCCTTCCCCTCGACTGATTACCGCAAATATTTCAGTCTGATTCTCCGGAGACCGTTTAAAACCACCGACCGAGTAACTCGTGCAAGTGTAATAAAATACCCAATCTCCGCCTCTAATATAGCCTGCTTCATTTTCTTGTCAAGAAAAAAATTCAGCTAATATCTAAGATTTTTGGACATTGCCTAGACCTCTCAAATCCTGCAAAACCTGTGCCTGAGGCGGGGTTCAACTCTTGACCAAAGTCAAGAATCCCTGCCAGTGATTAGCCCCATCTACACTTACTGTTTATATGTAACTTAGGCGGTTATCTTATCCTCCGGGTTAGAAAGAGCGCAAGCCTAAGTCAAGAAAGCATAGGGGAATATGCAAAATCTTTCACACATTTTGCACTAACTTTCTTGGCTCCCAAGAACAGGCTTAGTTGCTCCTATGACTATGCTCAAAACTCTATCCGCCTCTACACCGACCTACGAGTTAAAGTGCGATTTGCTCTTATCGCCTTACCAACAGATAATGTCGATTTGGCCAGAGATAGCTCTCCGACCTTCAGACTTGCTTAGGCTGAAGAAAAAGCCTCTTGTGTCAATTGGAGTAAGCATGACCTACTAAGCTTAAGGAGAGCTTCGGCAGCTGACCTGAAAAACTCAGTTCTCGCAGTGGTCTTCTTACGCTCAACGTCTTACATCTCTATCTTGCCTGATTCCGACAAAGTATAGAACGCCTCCTATTCTTTTGCTAAAATCTCTCTTCTCTTTTCTTTCTGTTCCATTTCAAATCAGAGTCGCATCCTTTGAATTTTCAATCGGTTAAGAAGAGCTTGCAGACCTTTGAGGCAACGGCAGAGGGCTTGCTAAATGTTCTTACGGTATGCAAGTCAGATTTACTTTAACGCTGAAAAAGGTGGTGCTAAACAGCCGCCTGGTTGATGAAATCACTCTGGAGTGGACTTCTGAGTCTACTCCCAGCGAAGTCTTGCAGATGTCCCAGCAATGGATTACCAGCCAGAATTTCCTGACCCAGAGAATGTCAGGAGTGAAAAAAGTGGGGGAATCTTCTTTTACGATTGAGCCTTTGGAAGAACACCGGCAGTAATCTGTCTGCCGGACCCAATCGTACTCTTCACTGATTAAAACCTGCACTTGACTTAGCTCAACTGTAAATGACTATCTGACCTTCCCCTTTTATTATTGTCTAATCCCCATAAATTTGTAGTTCAAACTCTAAGCAGTCTCGATGCCCCCCTTGCACAGCACCGATTTAAGCGGCTAACAGTAAGGCACGTTTTCTGCTGAAGTTATAGCAGTGAAAAACAGATAAACAGAGTGCGAAAATGAAACACTTTCTTCTGAAGAAATGCCCCCTGTGTGGTCAGGCCCTTAAGAAAGCCAAGGACCGGCTCTACTGCGAAAAATGCCAGATTGAGATCAAAGGCGACACCATCGAACTGAAGGCCCAGCTCCCGCCGGAATGGGAAAGAGCATAAACAGTAAGTAATTTCGTCTCTACAAACTGATAGATTATCCCCAATTCTTAAAAGTCAATTCTGGTCTATTATATCCTCATTGATCTCAAACAATTCGTTTCCCGCTCTGCGGGTCAAACCAGTGTAGCTTAGCCGGGTTAAAAAAGATGTTCACAATCTGCCCTCTCACAAACTGATGGTCTCCGCTAAATTTGGCCACCAATCTGCTCTGTCCTAGATTCAGATATAAAAAGCTTTCCCCTCCAGCAGGTTCCCAGTACTCCAATGAGGCAGTGGCCGAAGGCTTCGTTTCATTCTGAGTAATCAACACATCCTCCGGCCTGACTCCCAAAAGTATTTTTCTTCCGCAAGAATTTTTCGGCACTGAATCCGGATTAATAATCCTCAGACCGGAACTGACAAATTCACCGTTATTAGAAATCTCTCCGGTTATAAAGTTCATAGCTGGCGAGCCTATGAATTCCGCCACAAATTTATTCAGGGGCTTATGGTATAGTTCTTCAGGTTTACCTTCCTGCTGGGCTATTCCATCTTTTAGGACAACTACTCTGTCTCCCAAGGTCATGGCCTCCAACTGGTCGTGGGTAACATAAACCGAGGTGGCTTTCAGCCTTTTCTGCAGGCGCAGCAACTCCGCCCTCAGACTTGTCCGCAACTGGGCATCCAGATTAGATAGGGGTTCGTCAAATAGAAATATCTTCGGCCTCCTTATTATAGCCCGGCCCAAAGCAACTCTCTGCCTCTGGCCTCCGGATAATGTGGCCGGCTTTCTCTGTAGCATTTCCTGCAAGCCCAAAAGTTGAGCTACTTCAGAAACCCGGATATTTATCTCGTCTCTTGAAATTTTCCTCAATTTTAAAGGAAAGGCGATGTTGTCAAAGATGGTCATATGCGGATAAAGCGCGTAATTTTGAAAAACCATGGCCACATCTCGGTCCTTGGGGGCCACTTCATTAACTGACTTCCCCTCAATCCAGATTTCACCTGAGGTAACTTTTTCTAAACCGGATATGAGACGCAGGATAGTCGACTTGCCGCTCCCTGAAGGGCCGACCAAGACCACGAATTCCCCGGAATTGACAGAAAGATTGAAATCAGAGAGAACGGTTTTATCGCCGAACTTCTTGGTGAGATTTTTGAGAACCAATTCCGCCATGGGCAGAGTAATTTAATTCGAAAACCTAAGTTCAGGCAACTATATTTATATGTTTCCGGATTTAGCAGTGATTTGACAACTCGACTCGAAACTCTATTTTATTCCTGATGAGCATTATCAATCCCACCATCTTCAAAGCCTACGATATCCGCGGCACATATCCAGACCAGCTTGACGAGGAGACCGCTTACAAAATAGGTCGAGTGTTTGTCCATTACCTAAGCTGTAAGAATGTTGCCGTAGGCAGGGACATGCGCCTCTCCTCCCCCTCATTATTTGAGCATCTTACCAGAGGCATTATCGAAGCCAGCGCTGACGTAATCGATATTGGACTCTGCTCAACTGATGCCCTCTATTTTACAGTAGGCAAATTCGGCTACGAGGCCGGCATAATGATTACCGCCTCCCACAATCCCAAAGAGTACAACGGCTTTAAAATGTGCCGCCAGGAAGCAGTCCCCTTGTCCGGACAGGAGGGAATCGAGCAGATTAAGCAAATCATACTAAAAGGAGATTCCCGTCTTGTAACAAAGAGAGGTACAATCCAGCGCCGAGAAGTAATCAATGACTATATCCGGCACGTCCTCTCTTTCATCGACGTTAAGAAAATTAAACCCTTCAGAATAGTCGTGGACGCAGGCAACGGCATGGCCGGGTTATTGGCACCTCAACTGTTTAGACATCTCCCTTGTGAATTAATCCCCATGTTTTTTGAATTAGACGGCTCTTTTCCCAATCATCCTGCCTCTCCGATTGAGCCGGAAAACATTGCTCCCTTGCAGAAAAAAGTCTTAGAGCAAGAGGCTGATTTGGGCGTAGCCTTTGACGGCGATGCCGACCGGATGTTTATCGTGGATGAAAAAGGAAAAGTCCTAGGCGGAGACATTGTCACAGCCCTGGTGGCGAAAAACCTTCTGCAAAAAGAGAAAGGCGCCACAGTGCTTTACAATCTCATCTGCTCCAGGACAGTTCCGCAGGTCATTATAGCCAACGGTGGCAAAGCTGTCCGCACTAAGGTGGGGCATGCCCTGATTAAGCCTTTGATGAAACAGCATAATGCCATATTCGGGGGAGAACACTCCGGGCATTTTTACTTCCGGGAGAACTATTTTGCAGATTCCGCCTTTATTGCTCTGGTAGTCTGTCTGGAGCTTTTCTCAACAGAGAATAAACCGGTTTCAGAATTAGTAAAAGCCATAGACCCCTACTTCCGCAGCGGTGAAATTAACAGCCGGGTAGAAAATATCTCTGGCAAAATCGAGGAATTAGGAAAGGGCTTCTCGGACGGTAAAATAGACTCTTTGGACGGGATTACTGTGCAATATCAGGACTGGTGGTTCAATGTCCGGCCTTCTAATACCGAGCCTTTGCTTAGGCTGAATGTGGAGGCTGATTCGCCAGATCTGCTCAAAGAGAAGACCGAGCAGATTCTGAAAGTCATTCGCAAATAGACTTACCTTAAACTTCCCCCTCAAGCATTTCCCATATTTTTCGATATAAGAGATGAGGATAAAGGTTTAATGGCTACAGCGCGAACCATGGTCAATCCTAAGATTTTAGTAGTGGATGACGACGACACCATCCGCTTTCTGTTGATGGACACCTTGGCCGCCCTGGGGTACAAGACTTTTGGGGCGGTCAACGGAGAGGAAGCCCTGACCAAGATTGCCCAGCTGGGGGTGGATTTAGTGGTGACTGACATCCGCATGCCCCGGCTAAATGGGGTCGATCTGCTCAAGCAGATTAAGGACAAGTTTCCGGACCTGCCGGTATTGATTATCACTGCTTATAATTACACTTATACCAAGGACCAGGTTTTGCAGTCCGGGGCGGACGGCTTTTTAGCCAAGCCCTTCCGGATAAGTAAAATCGAAGAGCAAATCAGAAGCATCCTCAAGCACAAGACCGGCAAGATTCCCATTGTTGCCACTACCGGCAAGCGCATTCTGGTGGCAGATGACGATGAAGTCTTGCGCAACATGCTTTTGGAGACCTTGGAGAGTATGGGCTATCTGGCCGTGGGAGTAGAAAACGGCGAAGAGGCCATAGAGAAAATCCAAAAAGAGGAATTCGACTTGGCCATCACCGACATCCGCATGCCCAAGCTGGACGGACTGGGATTTCTAAAAAAATGCCGGGAGATTAAACCCAGACTGCCGGTAGTACTCATTACCGGCTATGCCCAGAGCTATACTGCCCAGACCGCGAAATATGAGGGTGCCGATGCCTATCTGGTTAAGCCGTTTCGCATTGAAAAGATTGAGGAGCTGGTTAAAAAGCTCTTAGAGGCTAAGACTCCGGTTTCGGTTTAACCGGTGTTTTCCCTTTTATTAAGAATTCTTACCATCTGTTCGTGAATCAAGCCGTTGGAAGCTAAGACCTCCCCTTGGTAGATATCATAGGAACGGTTTTTGAAATTGGTGACCTTTCCTCCTGCCTCTTCAACTATCAATATACCGGCGGCCACATCCCAGGGATTTAACTTGAACTCCCAGAACCCGTCAAAACGACCTGCCGCAGTGTAGGCTAAATCTAAGGCAGCTGCTCCGGCCCGGCGTACAGCCTGGGCAGAGACCGCAAATCTGCAGAAGTGGTCTAAGTTATTATAAGGTGAAGTGCGGATATCATAGGGAAAGCCGGTAGCTAAAAGACTTCGGTTCAGCGAGCGGGTTTTTGAGACGGCAATTCTCTTTTGATTCAAGAAAGCGCCTCTCCCCTTTTCTGCCACAAACATTTCCTTTAAAAGCGGTTGATAGACAAGACCGAGGATTATTTCGTCCCGGTATAAAAGCCCGACTGAGATGCAAAAGACCGGAAATCCATGTGAATAATTAGTGGTCCCATCCAGAGGGTCAACCAGCCATTTGAATTCTGAGTTTTTTTTTAAACTATAAATCTCCTCGGTGATGATGGCATGCTCTCTGAACTTTCTGTGGAGATGCTCGACTATGACTTTCTCCGATTTATGGTCGACTTCTGTGACCAGATTGATTTCACCCTTATAGCTGACCTTTGGCCGGGTGCCGAAATGTTTCAGCAAAACCTTTCCTCCTTTTTCCGCGGCCTGCAGGGCAGCTTCCTTAAACTCTTTTTTGTTGTGAATCATCCCTCTACCTTTCTATATTTAGACGAACAGTAATATACATAAACGCTTCACAAATAAGACAGATGAAATTTATCTGCGATGACATGTTAGGAAAACTAGCTCGACTCTTGCGGGCGCTGGGATATGACACTTTTTACCAGAAAGGGATAAAAGACCATCAGCTCTTGAGACTGGCTCTGGAGCAGGAGAGAGTTCTGCTCACCAGGGACAGAAAGTTAATCCAGGTCAGAACCATCCCCCAATTCGTTTTAATCTGGTCCGACAAGCCCCTGGCACAATTAGAAGAGCTTATGCAGAAAACCGGCATTAAGTTGAATCAAGAGAATTTCTTCTCCCGCTGTATAGAGTGCAACGCGATATTGGAAAAAGTTGCTAAAGAAAAAGTGAAAAACCGGGTCTATCCTTACGTTTATCAGACCCAGGAAGATTTCTGGCGCTGCCCGGTTTGCGACAGATTATACTGGGCCGGAACTCATATCCAGAGAATGCAGGAGAAGTTTAAAAAAGCTGGTTTAATGTGAAATACTGTAACATGTAATTTAGGAGATAAGCGTGGAAAATCTTAGCTCACAAGTTTTAAATCCCATAGAAATGATAAATTACCAGCCTGGCTCAGTGGTCAGCCGCCAGATTATCAAAACACAGGCAGGTAACGTCACTCTCTTTGCCTTTGATAAAGGAGAAGGCTTAAGCGAGCACACCGCCCCTTTTGATGCCTTAGCTTACTTATTAGACGGAAAAGCAGAGATAATGATTTCCGGTCAGCCGTTTAATTTGAAAGCCGGTGAAATGATTCTGATGCCAGCTAAAAAGCCTCATGCCCTGAAGGCACTAGAGGCTTTTAAGATGATGCTGGTGATGATAAAATCTTGATTAAAAAATCGAAAAGTGAAAATATTTCTTAGGGTGTTTCCTTATGTCAGTCAAAAGCGAATCCGTGGTAAAAACCATCCTCTTTATGTCAAAATAAAGGGTGCTGTCCTGCACAATATGCCCCAGAGTGCCTTCCCCCCTGTCAATTTTAGCGGTTAGATTATTCAGCGAATTCAGAGTCGATTCCAGGGTCGTGGTTAATTTGTCCAGCCTGGTTGATGCCTGAGTGAAATTGTCCACAGTGGTCTGCAAAGAGGCTTTGTTCTCAGCGACAAATCTCTTCACCTCTCTGGAGGCCACTGACATGTCTTGAGTAATCTCGTCGGTCTCACCTAAGATGCGATTTAAATCATTGGAAGCTTTTTCTAAGTTGGCCAAAGTTTTTTCCAAAGTCGAGGGGGTCTTTTCCGTTCCCAAAGCTAACTGCAATGACTTGACCAGATTCCTGACTTCATTGACCAGATTGCCGGACAGACCCATAATCTCTGCTATCCCCGGCTCATAGTTTCCCCGCTGAATCTTGGTCAGGTCTAAAAGTTTGTCACTGTAGCCGGTCTGAATATCCACCACTCTTTCCCCCATCAGGCCCACGTTGGCCAAGCGGAATTTGGCGTCTTCTTTTAGAACTACATCTTCGGTCAGATTGAAAGTGACCAAGACATCACCCTGGTAGAGTTCCACTCTCTGAACCTTCCCTTTTTCTACGCCGGAGACTGTGACCGGGTCGCCGGCTCCCAAGACTCCGGCGTTAGGGAAGACCGCCTTCACCTGATAGCGGGAGACGTTGTAGCGATAATCCTTCAGCCACATCAGCCCCAAGACTAAAATGGCCAGGGCAATAAAGACCGTAAGGCCTACCCTGATTTCGACGGTACGGTTATCCATAAAGTTTTCACTATAAGATTATCGGAGTATTAAGGCAAGCTCAAAAGCGGGCTAAAGCAGTTCCTTTAAATCTTTCTTCTCTGCTGAGGGGACATCCTGGCAGTAAAACCTTACCCCCTGTTGCATAAGTCTTTTAAAAATTTCCTTATCCCCTTTGGAAACGTACAGGTAGGGCAATATTTGTTCTCTCCCCTGACTGTAGTGCATTCCGCCAATGTTTATTTCCGGGATTTTGACTCCTTTCTGGTGTAATTCCAGAATGTCGGAAGGATTATCCACCAGGGCTATGATTTTACCGGAGTCGAAGGCACCGTTGGATAATTTCCGGGAGGCTTCTTCTAAATTATAGACTGAGGCCTGAAAGTCCGGGGGCACGCAGCACATATACAGCTCTCTCTCCCAGGGCGAAGAAGCCACCTGATTGTTGAAAATCACGATTCGGTCTGGCTTCAAGTAATCCCCCCAGGCCACCACCACCTGTCCGTGAATCAGTCTTTCATCCAGGCGGAATAAGACAATCCCCATCAGTTCTCGGCTTTAATGCCTTCCTCTCCTACCTGCACCACTTTGGAGACTAACTGGTCGAAATCTAATTTACTGCGGTTGGTGAAAAAAGTCAGCAGCATGGGGAGATTGACGCCGGTGATTAAAGCCACTCTGGAATTCTGGGCAGCTACGAATCGGGAAGAGCGCCAGCAGCTCCCCCCGTAAATGTCGGTGAAAAGCACAGCCGGAGGATGATTCTGCTCTTTTAGTATTTTGTCGATTCGCTCCACTAAATCTTTTCCGGCCAGCCCGGTATTGGAGAGGGTAAAGAAATTGTCCTGTTTGCCAAGCATCTGCTCTACCGCATCCTTCAGTCCTTCTGCCAGACTCGCATGCGTGATTAAGAGTGCCAGAATCATTCGTAATCGCTTTCCAGATATTCTGCGGTCAGACTCCGCCTGGTCAATTCTTCGGAAAGTCTTTTAGAGAACTCTTTGGCCGGGCTGTATCCGTAGACCTTCAGCATGTGATTCATGGAGATTACTTCTGAGATTACGGTGATGTTTTTGCCCGGAGATAAGGGAACCGTGACCACGGGGATCTCCACGCCTAAAATACGGGTGAAGCGGTCCTCTATTCCCAGTCTCTCGTACTCCTGGGCCTCCTCCCAGGCCACCAGTCGCACCTCCACCTCGATTCTCTTTTGCAGGCGGATGGCCCGGATGCCAAAGAGTTTTTCTAAGTCAATGATTCCGACCCCTCTGATTTCCATATGGTGCCCTAACAATTCTGAGCCGCTGCCGACTACCACTTCTGCGGCTTTTTTGCTTATTTTGACCATGTCGTCGGCCACCAGGCGGTGGCCCCGCTCCACCAAATCCAGGGCGCACTCTGACTTTCCGATTCCGCTCTTGCCGGTGTATAGCAGACCGACTCCGTAGACGTCTACCAAGGTGCCGTGAATGGTAATCGAGGGTGAGAAGATGTTGTCCAGATAGGCCGAGAGCCGGGAGATGAACTCAGTGGTGGTCAGATAAGTCTGGAGGACCGGCACCTTCTTTTCATTGGCGACCTCTATTAATTCCGGCGGAGGGTCGATTCCTTTGGTGACCACAATACAGGGAATTTCAAAGGAGAGCAGATTCTCGGTGATGTGGCGCCTCTCCTGTGGAGACTTATCAGTCAAGAAGGCCAGTTCGGTTTCCCCTAAGACTTGGGTGCGCTGATGGGCAAAGCGCCGGGTGAATCCGGCTAAGGCTAAGCCGGGCCGGTGAATCTGATTGTTGGGAATTTTCCGGGCCAGCTGGCCGTTGTCGGTCAGTAGGTGAAGCTCTAGGAAATCCTTCTTCTCTTTGTACAGCTGCTCAACGGTTAGTTCCATTTGTTCAAAAACCGGCCTCCTGCTCGAAACTCCCCATCTGCACGGTTTTGCTCCGCTTGATTTCTGCCGGGTCTTTCTGCTTGAGTCTGGTTTTGTACTTTTTTAACTGCACTTCCATTTTTTTGACAGCCTGGTCGATGGAGGCCCGCATGTCGGAAGATTTCCCCTTGCTGGAGAGCATGGTGCCGTAGACTTTGACCTTCAGCTCGGCAATCTGATTGTGCCGGACCTGGTCCAAAATCAGGTGGGCGTCGATGATGTTTTCAAAAAACTTCGGCAATCCGGAGACGCGCTCATCGGCAAATTCTTTGATGCCGTTGTTTAACTGGTAATGCCGGGCGGTGATTCTGGTCTGCATAGCACTCTCCTTGCTTAAGTTTGATAGATTATAAGAAAGGAAAAAGATTGGCTCTGACAAGCAAATCTTTGGGTCTGTTCCTGAAAATTTTTGTGGCTAAGTCCAAGCAACTTATTACTGCTGCACATGTTCAGCAGTGACCTGCTCTTTGCTGGCCCGTTTCCTGAATCTGGCCGGCAAGAGACGCAGTTCTTCCCGGTACTTGGTGACTGTCCGCCGGGCGATTTTGACCCCTTCCTTCTGCAGCAGCTGGTAAATCTCCTGGTCTGAAAGGGGGGCGCCGGGGTCTTCGTTTCTTATGATTTCTTCGATTCGCTCTTTGACCTTTTTCTTGGAGAGCTCTTCGCCGGTGTGGCTGGCAATGCCGGAGTTGAAGAAGTAGCGGATTTCGTGCACTCCCCAGGGGGTCTGGACATATTTGTCATTGGAGACTCTGGAAATAGTAGCTACATTCATCCCCACCCGGTTGGCCACGGTTTCCATGATTAGAGGTTTCAAATGTTCGGGCCCGTTTTCAAAAAACTCTCTCTGCTCCTCGATGATGGCCTGCATCACCCTTATCATGGTATTCCGGCGCTGATTAATCGAGTTCAAAAGCCAGCGGGCCTGCTCCAATTTCTCTTTGACAAAAGTCCGTGCTTCTGGAGTGGCATTGGAGCCTTTGCGGACCAATTCCCGGTAGGTCGGATTTATCCGCAGACGGGGGATGTTCCGGTCATTGTGATAGACCACGAATTCATCGCCGATTTTTTCTACGATTAAATCTGGGATTACCGGCAGAGCGGCAGTAGAAAATCTCCCCAAAGCCGGTGTGGGAGAAAGGCTTCTAATCGTTTCCATGGACTCCTGAATTTTTTCTAAAGTAGTGCCGAACACTTTGGCTAACTGGCTGGGACCCTTTTTATCCAAGTCCTGCAGATGCTCGGAGACGATTCTGTAGGCCAAAGTGTGCTCTAACTTCTTCTGTCTCAACTGGATAAGCAAAGATTCCTTTAAATCGCGGGCGCCCACACCAGGCGGGTCAAAAGTCTGTATTAACTCCAAGACTGACTTAGCCTTATCCGGGTCACACTGGAGTGTAGAGATTATCTCTTCCAAGGAGCAGCTGAGGTAACCTTTATCGTCTATGTTGCCGATTATGAATTCGCCGATATGAATCTCCTCTTCGGTGATTTTGGAGAGGCCAAGCTGCTCTATCAGATGTTCATACAGACTGGCCTCACTGGCCGGCATAAAGTCCCCGCGCTCCTGGTCATCCTCTCTGGTCCTTCTGCCAGGGATAAATTCATTGTTCTCGCCTAAGTAAGCGTCCCAGTCAATCTTATCCATGTCCCTTTCCGGCTTGGTCTCCTCGACCGACGAGGCCTCACCCGGAGGGGCTAAATCAGGTGACTCTTCTAAAGTGTCAACCTCTTCCAAAAGGGGATTGACCGAGAGCTCCATACGCAGGGTCTGCTCCAGCTTCAGGATGGGCATCTGGAGCATTTTTAAGGACTGTATGAGCTGCGGGGCTAAGGTCTGCTTTAGCCCCAACCTGAGACCGAGTTTCATTGGAACGTTTTTTGCTGTCCTCTTATAATATATACGTAAAATGGGGATGAGCAATAAGAAAATGCGAACTGCGCTGGCACAGTATAAGTATCGGCAGGGGAAGGGGTTGGGTTTAAGGAATCATGAGTATAGTCCAAATAGCGCATTATTTTCCCTTGACATGGATTAATCGAGTGTTATTTTTTGTATAATCAGGGTGAAGTCAAAGTTATCTTAGAATCTCCTTAAACTCAGGAGGGAACATGACAAGATTTAAAAGGCTGGGAATAATCCCAATCCTGATATTATTCAATTTCATGTTTGTTGTACCGGATGAAAGTAAGGCTAATGGCATGAAGATTCCTCCTGGAATAGCCTACCCGCCATCACTGCCCGGGCATGGGAGTATGAAAAAATACGAGTTTTTCGGAGACCCTACCATGACTCTCAAATACAAACTACCTCCTAAGAGCGATGACCTGGTGGAAATGGCCTATCAGTTCTTCGAACTAAATAAAGATATTTTTCATATGAAAGATCCCAGGACTGAACTAAAGTTTGAAGGAGCAGGCGGGAGCAGATTTAAAGGTAAAGACCTTGGCTCACAGGTTACTTTCTGGCAGGTTTATAAGGGAATAGGTGGACTTTCCAGAATCAGCCTTCTCTTTACGCCTGAGGGAGATATAAAATACATGCAGGGGGCGTTTTACTATGATATTACTGTTCCTACCACTCCCAAAATTGATTCCACAACGGCAGAAAAGATTGCGGTGCAAAATGTGACTAATGGTGTTAACATCAGAGTTGTTAAAAATAAGGAACATTCTACAGGCCTCAGAATTTGGAAACACGAAATTAATGGTAATTATTACCTGGTTTGGAAGGTCTGGATTCATCAAGAGAGACCTGTGCACTTTTGGGAGTATTTTATTGATGCCATGAACGGCGAAATCCTATACAGGCTCGATAACATTATGAGAGATAAAATTCGGCTGCAATGGTTGGATAAGCAAAACAAGGGTGATTCGAAACTGCCTACAGAGGAGTCAGAGCATCAATCTAGTTTCCAAAAAATTCCCAGCGTTGATACGTTGAAAATCCCCAAGTCGATCTTGATGACCCACTCGAAAGATAATTCATTAAGGGTAAAATTTAAGCCAGCTGAAGCTTCTGACTTTTTATATTGGGAAACAATAATGACCGAGGATTTCGAAGGAGTGTTTCCGTCTGCTAACTGGTACGTTTTTGATAACGATGGGACTACAAATGGAGAATACTACTGGGATGATGTCAGTTACACATCTCACGGTGGTTTCTACAGCGCCTGGTGTGCCGCCGGTGGCGCTAACGGCTTAGACCCGGCTACAAGCAATTATGCTAACAACATGAAATCGTGGATGGTCTTTGGGCCATTCTCACTTTGCGACTCGGATACCTCGATTCTGACTTTTTGGCATTCGACCGTTACAGAAGTCAACAAAGACTTTCTGAGTGTGAAAGCCTCTATTGATGGTCAGATCTTCTATGGCTGGGATGGGAGCGGCAACACTCAGGGCTGGATTCCAGATTATTTGGACCTGAACAATAAACCCCTCCCCATTGTCAAGACAAAAAACAGGCATTTTTAAGGTGGATTAATTCAGCCTGTCTGTTATCGTTTCTGCTTTCCCCGAAGTACACCTGGTGGGGAGTCCTGTAGTCCAAAGCCTCATGGAGCCGCTCGGTGTTGTAAAGCCGGAAATACCTGGCAAGGCCCTCCCGGGCTTCCCTGACGCTCTGGTAACTGTGAAGATATACCTCCTCGTACTTCACCGACCTCCACAGACGCTCAATAAAGATGTTATCAAAGACCCTTCCTCGGCCATCCATACTTATCCTTACACCGGCGGCCTCCAGCCTTCCGGTAAACTCTCTGCTCGTAAACTGTGACCCAGAATCACTGTTAAATATCTCCGGCTGCGAGATCGCCAAAGCTTTATCCAGCGCCTCCAGACAGAACTGTTTATCCAGCGAGCTGGAGAGGCACAGTATAAGTATCGGCAGGGGAAGGGGTTGGGTTTAAGGAATCATGAGTATAGTCCAAATAGCGCATTATTTTCCCTTGACATGGATTAATCGAGTGTTATTTTTTGTATAATCAGGGTGAAGTCAAAGTTATCTTAGAATCTCCTTAAACTCAGGAGGGAACATGACAAGATTTAAAACTACTGGAATAATCTCAATTTTGTTGCTATTTAGTTTTATTATAGCTTTCGCAAGTGAAAGTAGGGCTAATGGAAAAATTCCACCTGGAATAGCCTACCCCCCATCACTGGCCGGGCATGGGAGTATGAAAAAATACGAATTTTTCGGAGACCCTACCATGACTCTCAAATACAAACTACCTCCTAAAACTGATGATTTAGTCGAGATGGCCTATCAGTTCTTCGAACTAAATAAAGACATTTTTCATATGAAGGATCCCAGGACTGAACTAAAGTTTGAAGGAGCAGGCGGGAAGAGATTTAAAGGTAAAGACCTTGGCTCTAAGGTTACTTTCTGGCAGGTTTATAAGGGAATAGGTGGACTTTCCAGAATCAGCCTTCTCTTTACGCCTGAGGGAGATATAAAATACATGCAGGGGGCGTTTTACTATGATATTACTATGCCTACAACTCCTAAATTAGACAAAGTCCAAGCTGAAGAAATAGCCCTTAATCATCTTAAAGATGCCGAGTTCAAAAAACTATTAAACACAGACAGATATTTTACCCACTTACTCATCTGGAAACATGACAATGGAGACTTCTTTTTAGTCTGGAGAGTCTATATCCGACTAGAAAGACCTGTGCACGTATGGGAATACTATATTGATGCCTTAAACGGAGAGATCCTATATATGCAAGATTTAGTTAGGAGGGATAAAGTTCTTCCGAAGAAGGAAAGCAAACAAATAGAGGGTGATTTAAAACTGCCCATTGGGGAAGAAGGCAATCAATCGAATTTTCAAAGAGTTCCTTCTGTTGATACCCTCAAAATATCTCCCAAGTCAATCTTGAGAAATCAGTCAGGAACTGATTCGTCAAAACCTATATTTCTTAATTCGGAAAGTTCTGACGTACTGTATTGGGAAACAATAACGACCGAGGATTACGAGGGAGTTTTTCCGTCTGCTAACTGGTACACTTATGATAACGACGGAACCACCAATGGAGAATACTACTGGGATGATGTCAGTTACACATCTCACGGTGGTTTCTACA
>CAYNPJ010000001.1:0-650948 GCA_964399055.1 uncultured Ignavibacteria bacterium | reverse complement strand
GATGGGAGCGGCAACACTCAGGGCTGGATTCCAGATTATTTGGACCTGAACAATATTCCCACTCTTGGAAATCTAAACGGACACGACACGGTCTGGATTGCCTTTATATTCAAATCAGATGGCACGACTACCTATAAAGGAACCTTCATTGATGATGTTTTGTTACAGAAAAACACAGTCTGCCCTCCAGGTTACGCTGTAGGAACAGGATATGGCGTTCTGCCCGGAGATTACAAAAATCACATAGATAGTTATCGCCGGTGCTGTCTTTATGAGTTGATAGACATAACTCGTCAAGAAAATAACAATCCCCACGGGCACGACGGGAAACTGCCAGATACTGCCTCTATAAGAACCTATCTCTGGAATGGCGGTTATCCCGGAGTCATAGCCACGGACTTTGATAACGTCTGGAGCGGAGGAGGCAGCACAGCCTCAGCAGTTGACGCTCATGTCTATGCCGGTTGGGTCTATGATTACATAAATTGGGTGTATGACAGAAATAGCTTTGATAGTTCGGGGAGCAGTATGATTTCAACCGTAGATGACTTTTCGGACACGAACAATGCTTATTTTGACCCAGGCATACGTCAAATAGTTTACAACGTCGCTGCCTATGGGCTGTTATCGACTGCCGGCGCTTTGGATGTGGCTGCTCATGAATGGGGGCATGCTGTTACAAGATACTCTAAATCTAAGCTAGCGTATATTAGAGAATCTGGTGCTCTCAACGAAGCATTCTCAGACATGCTTGGTGTGACTATTGGCCAGAATTACAATGATCCTGGTTGGAGGATTGGTGAGAATATCTTTCCTGGAGAGAGTGATGAAATTAGAGATATGTCAAATCCGCCTGCAGATAGTCAGCCTGATACCTATGGCGAAGGGTATTGGATTGATCCCTCTCTCAGCAATTGTCTCTTTCCTGATCCTTATCTCAATGACTATTGCTGGGTTCATACTAATAGCGGAGTCCCCAACAAGATGTTTTACCTCCTCGCCAATGGAGGAAGTCATAATGGCGTTACTGTAAACGGTATAGGAATTGATAATGCCATGTGGATAATGTATCTCGCGAATACCAAATATTGGGATGACTCAACTATTGACCTTAAGCACGCAGCCACCGGGACAATTCTTGCTGCACGCGAGATTGATGGAGAATTTTCCAGCTGGCAAAAAGAGGTTTCCAAAGCCTGGGCTGCAGTAAAAGTATGCACAATTATGTCCGGAGATCCCACCCAATCAAATAGTGTGACCCTGGGTGATGTACTTCATTTGGTAAATTATGTTTTTGACAAAGATAGGTCACCTTGTCTCGGGTCCGATCCCGGCAATTGTTGGACCCCAAATCCTTTTTGTAGGGGTAACGTGAGTGGAGACCAGAACATCTCCATGGGAGATGTTATTTGGTTAGTTAATTATTTATTTGACAAGGATAACCTACCTTGTGTTGGAGCTGATCCGGGAACTTGCTGGATGCCAATTCCGAGCGATATTTGCTGTAAACTTCCCTAAGTTAGCTTTATTAAAAACTTCTCGCCCCCTAAAACAAATCCGGAATACTCGTAAACGCAATCCTGGTAGGGGCCGCCGCCTTTACCAGATGTATCCCCCCAAAATATTCTTCAATTCAACCTGAACTTCTCCCCCAGATAAATCTTTTTGGCCTCCGGGTCATTGGCCAGATACTCCGAAGTTCCGGACTTCAGAATCTCCCCGTCGCAGATAATATAAGCCCTATCCGTAATCGAGAGAGTCTCGCGCACATTGTGGTCGGTAATCAGAATCCCCAAGCCCTTAGCCTTCAAGCGAGCCACAATCTTTTGAATATCCTCCACTGCAATCGGGTCGATCCCGGCAAAAGGCTCATCCAAGAGCATGAATTTTGGCTCCGTGGCCAAAGCCCTCGTAATTTCCACTCTCCTTCTTTCCCCGCCGGAAAGGGTGTAAGCCTTATTCCTGGCTAATGATGCGATCCCCAATTCATTGAGCAACTCTTCCAGTCTCAGTTTTCTGATCTTCTTATTGCCATTCAGAGTTTCCAGAATGGCCAGAATGTTTTGCTCCACAGTCAACTTGCGGAAGACCGACGGCTCCTGGGAGAGATAACCCACGCCCAAGCGGGCTCGTTTGTACATCGGCAGGCCGGTGATATCCTTTTCTCCCAAGTAAATATTCCCAGCCTCCGGTCTTATAAAACCAGTAATCATGTGAAAAGTAGTGGTCTTGCCTGCTCCATTCGGCCCGAGCAGTCCGACCACCTCTCCGGGCTGAACCTCCAGGGAGAGTTCATTCACCACTTTTCTCTTTCTGAAGCTCTTGACTAGATTTTCTGCCCGCAGCTCTGCCATAAATATTTTAGCTCTGAAATAAGCTTAAAAACGAGAGTTATTCAAGTCTTTTTTTGTGGGCAAAAATCCAGACAGGATTATTTCTTTTTGGAAAGTCGGGCAATCTTTCGATAGCGGTCGCAATGGACCATATGGTCATTCACCATTCCGGCCGCCTGCATGAAGGCATAGCAGATGGTCGAGCCCACGAATTTGAATCCCCTCTGCTTTAAGTCTTTGCTCATGGCATCCGACTCTTTGGTCTTGGCCGGCAGCTCTTTCAGTCCCCTATAGCCATTATGCAAAGTCTTGTAGTCCGTAAACTGCCAGATATATTTGTCGAATGAACCAAATTCTCTTTTCACTTCTAGAAATTTCTGGGCATTAGTAACTGTCGCCTCAATTTTCGATCTATTTTTGATTATCCCGTCATTTTTAAGCAGTTCCGCGATTTTCTTCTGGTCATACCTGGCGATTTTCACCGGATCAAAATTGCTCAAGGCTTTGCGGAAATTTTCTCTTTTCTTTAAGACAATCACCCAGCTCAACCCGGCCTGAAAAGCATCCAGCACCAAGAATTCAAATAACTTCCGGTCGTTGTGCAAAGGCACCCCCCACTCGGTATCATGATATCTCTGCATCAAAGGGTCATTGGTCGGCCAGTCACAACTCTTCTTATTCGGCATATTATTCAGATTTAGGGAATTTCCTCTCTGGTGATATTTTCTATCTCGCCGGAGACATTTTTCTTGATTTTGATATTTTTCAACTCCTGGTCCGATTCCATCCCGTATCCGGTAACCACATCCTGCCCCCGGGTGATTTTGACAAAATCATCAGTCACAATCATGGCCGTGTTCGGGTCCCAGCGCAGGGTTTTGGTCTCTAATTTGACCCCTTTATCCGTGGTGACCACCACATTGCCCCGCACCTCCATCAGCTGTTTTTTTTCTCTGATGTCTCCACTGTCTGCCACTAAGACCGATGTATGCTGGCCGTCCTGGTCAAAGAAGTCGACATACAGGCCGGCTGCCTCGGTCAAGTCCTGCTCCAAATACTTTTCAATATATTTGGCCTTGACCACGGTGGTCTTGATGCCGTTGACCGTAAAGACGATTACCGAGTTCTCCAAAATCTGGTCTGGCATCCCTTCCGGCTGTACTGCTGTGCCGGAGCGCTCATCTGAACAAGAAAACGCCAGCAAGGTTATTGCTAAAATTGTCAAGATTATCTTCATCTCAACTCCATCTCTTATGCATCCAGACCCATTGTTCCGGATACTCTCTTATGATACTTTCCAGAAACTGATTGGTTCTTCTGGCTAAATCCGATACTGATTCTTCCTCGCTTTTTTTTGCATTCGGCTCTAGAATCTCTCCGACTATGATGCGGTAGTAATCGCCTTTGGTTCTGGCTATGGCTAACGGCACCACCGGACAGCCCAGCTTGCAGGCGATGGCAAACGGTCCTCTTGGAGTATTGGCTTTCTCTCCGAAAAAGTCAACTTTTATGTTGGAGACCCGTTTAGAGTTCTGGTCAACTAAGACGCCGAGCGCCTTGCCGTCTTTGAGGGCTTGCATTATTACTTTTACAGATGAATCTGTGGGAATGTTCTGCGTGCCGACTGCTGTTCGATTTTTTATCAGCAACCTGTCTAAGCGCGGGTCATATACTTCTCTGCCAATCACCGCAGTTTTGAAACCCAGCCAGGAAAAATAAGCCGGAATCAGTTCAAAATTGCTGATGTGCCCGGTGACCGCGATTAAACCTTTCCTCCTTTTGTAGGCAGATTCAAATCTGGTCAAGCCCTCCACCCAGACTAACTCTCTGAAATCTTTATCCTTCCACTTGGGGAGGCGGACCGCATCCGCGGCTGATTTGCCTATGTTGATGAAGACTGAACGGGAGAGAGAGCGAAGTTGAGATAAGTTTTGAGGGGAATAAAAAGTTTTGAGATTTTGATGGGTGATTTTTCGTTCTTTGGGGAGTAACAGATAGGCTAAGCAAGCTAACCAGCCACCGAGCGCTAAAGAGACTTTGCGGGGGAGAAGGAGCAGAAAAAAGATGACAGACCAGAGGAAATAGAAGATGAAACTGTTTTTGAGGGACTTGCGGATTCTTTTAAGGCTCACCCCCTGAATTTAATACTCAGGGGAGTTAGGAGTCAACTTGGGCTTTGATGTGATGGACATCTGTGGTTGCGTCAGGAGTAGCTCCTGACGGAACTTATAAAAAAATTTCTTACTTACCCCTCTCCACCTCTCCCCTAAAAGGGGAGAGAGTCAAATCCCCTCTCCTTTAAGGGGAGGGATAGGGAGGGGTCAGTTTCATTTTCCTCCCCTAAGAGGGGTTCATCCTGAAGGTTCACCCTGAAGGGAGGATTAAGGTGGGGTTTAATTAAACCTCACCCTAGCCCTCTCCTCTTAGGAGAGGGTGGCATGATTATAAACTCAGGGGACAGGGAGACAACAGGCGCCAGAGGGTAAAGGAGCCCAGGGGCCGCCGGGCTTGTTGAAGATGTAGTTGACGCCGCGGATGACGTCTGAAAGCGTAACTGTGCTGGAGCCGTCCCAGTCCCCTCGACACGAGATACCCTTGAGCCAACAAATGGAAACAGGGATGCACCCGCTTTTACCAAAGATGTAGTTAACAGTCGAAATTATGTCCGCAAGAGTAAGAGAGCCATCAGCATTTGCGTCCCCAGGTGTAGATAAACACTCCGGAGAGGCAGGATTGTATCCAGTTACAAATTCATTGCTCTGGCCCACGCCAGGAACCGAAGCATCGGAGATAATCATATTCTCAGGATTTACTCCAATCTGAACTCCCAGAGAATAGATTGTCTGACCAGATTGGTCTAGTGTGTCCCTTACAATTCTGGTCTTGTATGGCCCGATTACAGCATTAGGTATGTAAATACTGTCATTAGAAATATTGTATGTAGCATTTTCAATACTGCTAAAGGACGGTCCTATACTATCGCCATTGGGGTTAGTAACTATAAGGTCAACAGGGGAGTATGCTTGAATTGTAATCCAGCGAAAGTTGTTAGATAGGTTTCTAAACACGGAAACTGTATTACTCCGGCTGTTTGCTACGATCAAATCCGGATCGCCATCATTATCAATATCAGATGCCACAATTGACTTGGGTGTGATACCAGTGACATAGTACCGCCTCTCGTCGAAAGAGAGGGTTGACGTTTGCTTTAAGAGTGTGAATGTATTGCCATAAAAATTGGCTGTCATCAGGTCCAGGTCCTGGTCTCCATCCACGTCAGAAGCAAATACGGAGTAGGGGTAATGACCAGTCCCTACAGCTGACCATGTGAAAGTCCCGTTCTTGTTGTTCTTTAATATAGAAATAGAGTTCTGCAAAACGTTTGTCACCAGGATGTCTTTGGCACCATCTCCATTGAGGTCTGCAACATACAACGAGAAGGGATATGGGCCAGCACTGTAGTCGACTTTCGGAGCAAACGTGCCATTTCCGTTATTCTCTAATATGGAAACCTTATCTCCTGACGATTCTGCGGTCCCTGGATTCGCTACAATTAGGTCCTCATCACCATCACTATTCATGTCTGAGACAAATACTGAGCTAGGTCTTAAGCCTGTTTCATAGTCGACTTTCGGAGCAAAAGTCCCATTGCCGTAGTTCTTGAGAACAGAAACGGTGTTGCCCCCCGCGTTTGTAACAACTAGGTCCTGATCATTGTCATTGTCTATGTCTGAAGCGGAGACTGAACTCGGCCACGATCCTGTACTATATTCAACTGGAGTTGCGAAAGTTCCCTCGCCATTATTCTTTAGTATGGATAAGGTAGAACTGAAGTCATTAGCTACTACTACATCGAAATCTGCATCACCATCTATGTCTGTCGCAATTATGGAAACAGGACTATAAACTAAGTAGTCAACTTTTGGCAGAAATGTTCCATTACCTCGATTCATAAATATTGAGATAGATCCAGTACCGGCTGAGTTATAGTTTGCAACTGCTAAATCCTTAAACCCATCTCCATTTAGATCTGCAGGAGCAACGGACAACGGTTCCAAACCCGTTCGGTAGTCTTGTTTTTCACTAAAGCCCCCGTGGCCATGATTTAGGAATACTGACACTGATGCTGCGTTCTGATTTGGTACTATTATATCTTGATCGCCATCTCCATCGAGATCTGCAGCAAAAACTGACCAAGGTCCTTGACCGGTAACATAATCGATTCTTTCAGCAAATACACCGACCCCATCATTGTAAAGAATAGACAAAATTCCTCCCACTCCGCAGGCTATTCCTAGATCTTGATCCCCGTCTCCGTCAAAATCCACTGCAACGACGCTGCGAGGAGCAATACCCGTTTGGAAAGTTATTCTTCCTTCAAATGTCCCGTCCCCTCTATTTTTGAATACTGATACTGATGTTCCAAAATTAGGATTTGTACCATTATTTGGGACCACTAAATCAAAATCTCCATCACCATCAAAATCAGAAGCTACGACATCAGCAGGTTTATCACCAGACTCATAACCAACTGGTAAGCCCAAACTGCCACTGCCATCGTTTAGTAGTACGAAGATACTATCAGACGTAGGGTCGGCCACAACAAGGTCTTGATCCCCGTCATTATCCAGATCAGAGGCGAACGGCGATCGTGGGTTGATGCCTACTTTGTAGTCTATATGTTGGTAGAGAGCCCTGTTTCCGGCATTTACATGGATTGATATCGAGTGGCCATTTACATTGGATGTCACAACATCCAAAAGGCCGTCGCTGTCCAAATCTACAAGAACAATGCCGGTCGGATATGCTCCCGTATTATAGGTAATTTGAGAAAAGGAACCGTCACCATTGTTCCACATTATGGAAATCGCATTATCATACGTTTGTGTTACCGCTAAATCTGTATTGCCGTCCTGGTCAAGATCGCCAGCAACAATTTCACGAGGAGCGTCTCCTGAGACGGGATAATCGACCCTGGTACCGAAATTCGCATTTCCGTTGTTCTTTAGCACCGTAATAAATAACTCATTCTGTCCAATTGCAATGTCCTTCAGTCCATCCCCATCTAGGTCTTCTGCAACTACTGATTGGGGAGCTATGCCTGTGGGATAATCTACGCGTGGTTCGAATCCAGCACGTACGGGTGTGGTAATAATTATCATAAGTATGAGGATTGAGATTCCAGTTAACTGCAAGTTTTCGAGCCTCATGGCTACCTCCGTTACTTGTAGAGTGAATTAGTACTAATTCTACTATAGCACACTCCCTTTGTCAAGACACATCTAGACGGTTATATACTGAATGCTCTGGACTTATCTTAAATCTACACCACCCCCGCCTTCAACAAATCATGCAGATGCACAATCCCCACCGGCTTCCTCTCCTTATCTATTATCAGCAAACAAGTTATATTAAAAAACTCCATCAGATTCAAAGCCCTCGCCGCCAGAGCTTCCTTGGAAATAATCTTCGGGTTCAGTTGAACCACATCCTTAGCCGAAAGCGAAAATATATCCGAACTCTTTTCCACCAGGCGCCGCAGGTCCCCGTCCGTGAAGATTCCGGTCAATTGCCCCTGCTGGTTCACTATTGAAGTGGCCCCGAACCTCTTGGAGGTCATCTCCAATATCACTTCCTTCATTGAATCGGACTCTTTGACAATCGGCACCTCCTCCCCGGTGTGCATCACATCCTCCACCCGGAGTAATAACTGTCTGCCAATCGTCCCGCCCGGATGTAATAATGCAAAATCCTCCGGTGAAAAGTGTCTTTCTTCTAAAAGCGCTAAGGCCAAGGCATCTCCCATCACTAATGCCGCAGTAGTCGATGAAGTTGGTATGAGATTATCCCCGCCTGCCTCTTCGGAAACAGAGACGTCAATCACCACGTCCGACTTTTCGGCCACCGGCGAGTTGACATTGCCGAGAAGGGAGATGATGGGAATCCCGAATCTCTTGAATAAAGGAAAGAGCTGATAGACTTCGTCTGTATCTCCGGATTTGGTGACTACTATCACGACATCTTCTCTGCGGACGATCCCCAAATCTCCATGCACCCCTTCTGCCGGATGTAGATACAGAGCCGCTGTTCCGGTGGAAGCTAAAGTTGCGGCAATCTTTCTGGCGATGATGCCGGATTTTCCCATGCCGGTGACAATGACCCGCCCTTTGCAGTTGAGTATGATTTCAACGGCCTTCGTGAACTGCTCATTGATGCGATTCTCTAAGTCTAAGATGGCTTGCGCCTGCTTGCGGATGACCTGTTTAGCTTTTTCCTTCATATTTTATTCATATTTGAATTTTTTCGCCTTCAAAATCAAGTTGATAATTTCTCTGACCGCCCCCTGACCGCCCGGAGTCTTGGTAAGGTATTCGGCAACTTTTTTCACCTCTGGCTGAGCGTTGGCTACCGTCATCGGCACACCGACATTTTCCAACACTGGAATGTCCGGTAAGTCGTCTCCCACAAAAGCAATCTCTTCATCCTGAAGTGACAATTTCTCTTTCAGCTCCTGATATATTTTTAACTTGTCTGTGTACCCGTTGTAAACGTGCTCAATCTTCAACTCTTGCGCCCTAAACTCAGTCGCCTTAGAATATCTTCCGGATAAAAGAGCTACCTGCACTCCGGCTTTCTGCACCAAATATATTCCAAATCCATCCTGAATATTGAATTTCTTAAACTCATTCCCATCTGAGCCAACATACACTCCATTGTCAGTCAGCACACCATCCACATCTAAGATGAGTAATTTAACCTTACTTAGTTTTTTTTGCAGACTTTCTTTCACTAGAAAGATTCTCTTTCATCAATTGGTCAATCTCTGTAACCTGTCTGAGTAACATATCTAACTGGTCCAAAGGCAGCATGCTCCTGGCATCCGAGAGAGCATTCTTTACATCCGGGTGGGTTTCGACAAAGAGTGCATCACATCCGCAGGCTACTGCCGCCCTTGCCAGAGGGATAAT
Source organism: uncultured Ignavibacteria bacterium (assembly GCA_964399055.1). Lineage (GTDB taxonomy): Bacteria > Zixibacteria > MSB-5A5 > DSPP01 > RBG-1 > CAYNPJ01. Next base: position 641,647 of record CAYNPJ010000001.1, on the reverse strand, counting down.
AAACTCTGGCTGACCTGAGGAGACTTTTCCGCCGCCTCCTGGTAACTGAAGTGAATGGGTGGCATCGAAGACCACCGGATAACCGAATTCACGCATAATTAGTAACGAGCGCATATCTACCACTAAGTTGTGATAACCAAAAGTAGTCCCTCTTTCGGTCAGCAGAATATTCTTATTTCCGGTTGACTCAACCTTCTTGACAATGGCAGCCATATCTTCCGGCGCCATAAATTGCCCTTTTTTCAAATTGACCACTTTACCGGTTCTGCCTGCGGCTAAGACGATATCGGTCTGACGGCACAGGAAAGCCGGGACTTGCACTACATCAACTATTTCTCCGGCTATTTTAGACTCCTCAACAGAATGCACGTCTGTTAAAACCGGAACCTCAAATTCCTTTCTTACTTTTTCCAAAATCCTAAGTCCTCTTTTTATTCCCGGCCCGGTAAATGAATCAATGCTCAACCGGTTAGCTTTGAGATAAGAAGATTTGAAGATGAAAGAGATGCGGCAACGCTCAGTGCGCTTTTTAATCGCTTCAGCCGTCCGCATCACTAATTTCTCCGACTCAATCACGCAGGGCCCGGCAATCAGAGCCAGACGGTTTCCGCCTCCGATTTTAATTTTGCCTACCTTGACAATTTTGCTGCTGATGATAGTTGTGCTCCTCACTTAGATTGTAATCTCCCCTTCTAAATAGAGCGCCGCTTCACCGGCTATTTTGACCCTCTCTCCTTTATCCTCGCAAAAAAGTTCCCCTCCTCTGGCAGAGACCTGTCTGGCAATTAACTTAGTTTTGTTCAATCTCTTTGACCAGAAGGGAATCAAGGTACAGTGGGCCGAGCCGGTGACCGGGTCTTCCGGAATTCCAAAACCCGGCGCAAAAAAGCGGGAGACAAAGTCAACTCCCTCTCCTGGAGCGGTTACAATCACGCTGGCCTGTTCTAATCTGGAGAGTTCTGCGAAATCGGGCTTCAGATTCTTTACGGCTTTCTCAGATTCGAGCAGCACTAAGTAATCCCTGGCTTTTAAAACCTCTTTAGGTTGTATTCCCAGTCCGTTTAATAGCTCAAACGGCGCTTGAGCAGGCTCAGCCGGACGGGAGGGAAAATCCAAGGCTAACAGCTTCCCCTCTTTAGTTACGTTAAGGATTCCGCTCTTGCTGTGGAAATGCACGGCTGATTTATCTGGCTCAATTTTATTCAATATCAGGTAGGCGGAGGCTAACGTGGCATGTCCGCATAAATCTACTTCCGTAGTAGGAGTAAACCAGCGCAGTTCATAGTCTTCTCCCTTTTTGATGAAAAATGCAGTCTCAGAGAGATTATTCTCTGCAGCAATAGCCTGCATGGTTTTCTCAGGCAGCCACTCCGTCAGAGGACAGACCGCAGCCGGATTGCCGGTGAACGCTCTGCTCGTGAAGGCGTCAATCAGATATAGGGGAAGTTTCATGGCAGATGTTTGTTAGAATTTACTAGCGGCCCGAATGATTCTGAACCCTGACCTCAGTATATCCCCGCTTGTGTCGGAATTGCTCAGGCCAGAACTTTTTCAATGTTTTTTTTTGAATCTTTATAAGTCAGCGCCGCTTTTACGAATTCTCTGAAAAGAGGATGCGCCTTGGTCGGTCTGGATTTTAATTCCGGGTGAAACTGCACCCCCACAAACCAGGGATGGTCCGGGATTTCAATTATCTCTGCCAGACCGGTCAAAGAATTGGTGCCGGTAATTTTTAATCCGGCTTTAGTCAACTTTTCTTTGTAGGCGGAGTTGAATTCAAAACGGTGCCGGTGCCTCTCCCAGATTTTTTTCTGGCCATAGGCTTTGAGGGAATTACTCCCCTCCTCTAAGATGCAGTCATAAGCCCCCAATCTCATGGTGTGCCCTTTGGTACTAACCTTCTTCTGCTCCTCCATTAAATCAATGACCGGGTGCGGGGTCTGGGGATCAAATTCAGAGGAGTTTGCATTTCTTAAGCCGTATCTTCTGGCAAAAGCAATAGTGGCGCACTGCATCCCCAGGCAGATGCCGAAAAAGGGAGTTTTCTTATCTAGGACATAATCTACTGCGGCTACCTTGCCCTCTATTCCTCGGTCACCAAAACCGCCGGGAATCAAGACCCCGTCCAAATCGCTTAAGTGTTTATCAGCTCCCTCTTTTTCAATACTCTCAGAAGAGACCCAGCGCAGCTCTACCTTCGCGTCATTCTCCACCCCGGCGTGTGCAAAAGCCTCGATTATTGATTTGTAAGAATCTTTCAGCTTGGTGTACTTCCCGCAGATGCCTATTTTGACATAATGCTCAGGATATTTGGTCTTCTCGACGAATTTCTCCCAGTCAGCTAAGTCGAACCCATCGCCCTCCAATTCTAACCTTTTCATCACTAAATTGTCTAACCCCTCCTGGTGAAATATAAGCGGCACTTCGTAAATTGATTCCACGTCTAAAGCTTGAATTACATTCTGAGAAGTGACATTACAAAAGAGCCCGATTTTCTCCCGTATATCAGGCGACAGGGGATGTGAGGTCCGGCACAAAAGAATGTCCGGCTGGATTCCGATTTCCCGGAGCTCCTTGACCGAGTGCTGAGTGGGCTTGGTCTTGACTTCTCCGGCTGACTCGATGAAAGGAACTAAGGTGAGGTGTATGAAGAGGACGTTCTGAGGGCCATATTGCAAGCCCATCTGCCGGATGGCTTCCAAGAAGGGTTGGGATTCAATGTCACCGACTGTCCCCCCGATTTCCACGATGACCACATCCACTTCCCCGTTTCTCTCCCCTACTTTCTTGATTCTCTCCTTAATCTCATTGGTAATATGGGGAATCACCTGTACTGTTGCGCCTAAATAATCTCCCCGTCTCTCGCGAGCAATCACCGCGCTGTAAATCTGGCCGGTGGTGATGTTGCTGTCCTTATTTAAATTTTCATCTAAGAATCTTTCATAGTGGCCCAAGTCTAAATCAGTCTCGGAGCCGTCATCTAAGACAAAGACCTCTCCGTGCTGAAAAGGATTCATGGTCCCCGGGTCGACGTTCAGATAAGGGTCGAATTTCTGCAGATTTACTCTCAGACCATGCCTCTTGAGCAGAAAGCCCAAAGAAGCCGAAGCAATCCCTTTGCCCAGGGAAGAGACCACTCCGCCGGTGATGAAGATGTATTTGACCTGTGTTTTAGCGTTCATTTCTTCCCCTCATAATTTTTTCCACTGCCTTAACATCCTCTCTGGTATCCACCGCCTGCAGTCTGTCTGTAGTTTTAACGATTTTTATCGGATACCCGTTTTCCAAGATTCTTAATTGCTCTAATTTCTCAATTTCCTCTAAACCGGAGGGCTTCCAGCTGACAAATTTCAACAAGAAATTTTTACGGAAAGCATAGACACCGATGTGTCCGTAATAACTGTTTACTATTGCCTGCCCAGAACTCTTATTGTGATTTTGCGAAATCAAGGGCCAGAAAAGTCTGGAGAAATAAAGCGCTCTCCCCTTTTTATCCAGGACCACCTTGACCACATTGGGATTTTTCAGCTTCTTTTTGTCCTGAAGAGGACAAGCTAAAGTAGCGACTGGAACCGTATTGTCTCTTTTTAATTCTTCCACCAGATGGTTTAATGAAGGAGCAGAGATTAACGGCTCATCCCCCTGAATGTTGACCACGATATCATAGTTCAACTTTTTGGCAACTGCGGCTACCCGGTCGGTTCCTGAGGAAAATCTGGAACCGGTCAATACTGCCTCGCCCCCGAATTTCTCCACTGCCTTCTTAATTCTGTTGTCATCTGTAGCCACTATTACTTTATCTAACTGTTTAGCCGCGCCGGCGTTTTTCCAGACCCAGAAGATTAAGGGCTTGCCGCTGATTAAAACTAAGGGCTTTCCAGGGAGTCGGGTAGAACCAAATCGGGCTGGGATTATGCCGACGGCTCTCACCATAACATCGAAAGCAATCTTACAAGAAAGCTTTCAAACTGTCAACCAAAATTCAAAAAAATATTTTGACCCGAGGGGTTTTCCTCAAGAATCCTGCCCAACTACTTTCGGGACTTGGAAATAGCTATCCTTCTTTTCCGGAGCATTTTGCAGGGCTTCTTCGATTGTTAGACTTTTCTCTGACTGATCCTCTCTTAAAACATTCTCCAATGGCACCGCATGAGTCATTGGAGGGACATTCTCCGTATCCAGCTTCTTCAACTGGTCGAAATACTCGATAATCTTACCCAGCTCAACCTGAAAGCGCGTTATTTCGTCCTCGGTCAGTTGCAGACGCGCTAACTTGGCAATATGCTCCACTTTTTCCCGTGAAATAGCCATGGCTCAATCTTAGCTCTGTTGAATTGATTGTCAAGCCCAACTCCTGTTTATTTCCTCCCCTATTTATGGTGAGCGAAGTCGAACCAGAGGGGAGGATTAAGGTGGGGTCACAATCTTACAAGTGGCAGAAATTGTTAGTAGCCAGCAAGATTTCCTTTGACAAACCGGAATAAATCACTATACTCCTGCAAACCTAACCGAAAGGAGAACCAGATGCCACAGGCTTACTGCGTGAAGTGTAAGGCCAAAAGAGAGATGAAGAATCCCAAGACTGTCACCATGAAGAACAAGAAGAAAGCCGTGCAGGGTGTCTGCCCCAAGTGCGGCACCAAGATGTTTCGAATCGGCGGCTAAGAAGACAAGGAGGAAAAAGTTTTTCAAAGGCAGGTCACCTCGGCCTGCCTTTTTTATTACCCTCTCCTCTTAGAGGAGGGTGAGTCAGAGATGGGTATCGCCAAAGGCGAATTGTCCCTACGACTGATCGATGGCGAATAAGGAAGGGGTAAGTCCCAAATTATAACTGCCTACGGCACTAGGCAGCATGGTCCGCTGGGAAGTGCATTCCAGGGGCCGCCCGGCTTGTTGAAAAAATAATTTACGCCCCGAATTATGTCTCCCAGAGATATAGTGCCGCTACCATTCCAATCTCCGCGACATAGTAAATTTGACAACCAACACAAAGGCTGAGGAGAACAGCCCGGCTTGTTGAAATAATAATTGACTATGGCTATTATATCTCCTAAGGTAAAATCGCTACTAGCATCGGCATCACCTGGAATTGCCAGACAGTAATTATTGAAACGATTAATCCAGAGTTGATTTCCATCTGCCGAGTATTTTACCGTGGCATAATCGTAACATGTTCCTATCCCCTGGCTTTTTCCAGTAACATAAACGTTCCCGCTGTCGTCCACTGCAATGGCCGTGGCTTGGTCAGTTCCACCGGCTGGCCCATCATAATGTCTTACCCAAGCATTACTTCCGCCAGAAGGGAGTTTGACCGTTAAAAAATCAGAACTCCCTCCAGCTATATATACATTGCCGTTCTTGTCTAAGGCTAAGTCATTCCCTCCGTGGTTCGCAAACCAAATGAAGCTTCCAGACGCGGAATACTTGGAGACGCTTTCCTTATTAAGTATGTAGATATTGCCGGAAGTGTCACAAACTATTAAATTGCCTTGAAGATTTTTATTTGTCCATCTTACGCTACCATCTGGTTTATAACTGATAGTTCCTGAAATGCCAGTTATAAAGATATTCCCAGAATCATCTAGCGCCATGTCATTAGGCGAATCATAATCATAATAATTGCCGAACCTCCGCACCCAATCTGTATCGCCTTGAGAATTCAGTTTTATTGTAGCATAATCATAATCCGGACCCATATAACCAGGTCCCCATGGATTATCGTACCAGAGAAGGCGGCTAACACTGGTACCCGTAACATAGATATTGCCGTCTGGACTAACTTCTAAAGCTACAGCTCGGTCTTCTGAATTTATCGGCCCATCATATATGGCACCCCAAATCGTGAGCCCTGTAAAAGTATAAGCCACTGTGACATAATTTTTGCCACCTGGATTAAAATAAGCATAACCGGTTACAAAAACATTGCCTGAGTCATCTAACTCCAGATCGGTTGGAGCATCGCTGCCACCGCCAGGCCCGCCATAACTTTTTGACCACAAAAGACCACCCACAGGAGAGTATTTGATAGTGGCATAATTATTACTGGTAGGGTAATCATCGGTATATCCAGTGAGATATAAGTTCCCCGCATAATCCAGGGCCAACTTGACCGGAACATCATCACCATGTCCCTGGACTGGATAACGCCTTTTCCATAGTAGCTCTCCTACGGATGAATATTTTAAAGTGGCAAAATCCAATCCAGTAATCGGAGCGTAACTAAGACCAGTCACATACGCATTCCCATTCTGGTCAACTGCAATATCCACCGGGATGTCATCTCCAATTTCCGCTGACACTTCGGCCTTTGCCGCTGAGACTAAAAATAGGATGAATCCTACCCACAGAAGAATGGCCAGCGGTCTCTTCCCCATATTTTTTCCCTTTGCCTACTAATTAAATCTAGCTTATAATCAGTTCCAGTCAAGGACAATTATTTAATAACTGAGACCGATTCTCAAATTCTAAAAGGTAGAAAAAATCCCTGCCTGCTCAAATTGAAGCCAGTTTACCCCACTATCTCCAAATCCGCATATTTGGCCAAGAGCCTCTTCTTCATCCCTCTATTAAATACCACTGTCAGCCGTAGGTTTTCCCCACTCCCCTCCTTAGCCACCACCTGCCCGTACCCGAAAGTAGGATGTATTATCCGGCTACCAACCCGTAACATCGAATCCAGCCTGGACTCCATCTCCGCCAACTTTTCAACTTTCTCCCACAAAACCTGCTCCGGCCTTTGAATTTCAATCAGCTCCTCTGGAATTTCATCTAAGAATCGCGAGCGCAGGTTATAAGTTTGTCCGAATCTGTTTCTCATTCTAGCATAGCTTAAGAACAAGAGTTGCTTGGCCCGGGTGCAGCCCACGTAAAACAATCTTCTCTCTTCCTCAGTCTGCTCCACACTCTCTAAGGAACGCGAGAGTGGAAAAAGTCCTTCTTCCAAACCGACCAAAAAAACTACTGAGAATTCCAACCCTTTGGCCGAATGCAGGGTCATCAGGCTAACCGCCTCTTTGGCATTGTCCCACTGGTCGATGTCGGTGATTAACGCCACCTCTTCCAGGAAACTTTCCAGACTCGGATTCTCACTCCGCTCCGTAAATTCCCTGACTGCTGAGACTAATTCTCTGAGGTTTTCCGCTCTGTTTAAAGATTCCTCGCTCCTCTCCAGCGTCAACTCTTCCAAATAGCCGGTCCTTTCCAGAATTCTTTCAGTAAGTTCTGGCAATGAGATTCCATCTTTTGCCTCTTCAAATTCCTTCTGCCAACCTATGAGTTTCTCAAATGATTTTTTAGCCTTGGTAGAAAGTTCACTTATAAATGTCTTATCCTGCAACGCTTCTAAGAGTGATAACCCTTCCGTCAGCGCTTTCTTCTCCAATACGGAAATCGTTTTCTCTCCGATTCCTTCGCCAAACGTTTTTATAATTCTCTTCAAGCTCAAATCATCTTTGGGATTGGCTAAGATTTTCAAGAAAGCCAATATGTCCTTGATTTCTTTTCTTTCGTAAAATCGCACACCCCCCACTATCACGTAAGGCATCCCTGCATCCCGCAGAGCCTGCTCTAACACCCGCGATTGCGCATTGGTCCTGTACAGAATCACGAAATCAGACCACTCGTTTCTTGATCTCAGCTCTCGGATTTTTTCTACTACCGACTGCGCTTCCTGTTTCTCGTCGTAGCCTTCCAGTAATTTAATTTTTTCTCCGGACACATTCTCTGTCCACAGCTTCTTTTCCTTGCGGGAGAAGTTGTTCTTCACCACTGACCAGGCCGCCTCTAAAATATTCTGCGTAGAGCGGTAGTTCTGCTCCAGGCGGACCACCTTGCACTCCGGATAATCTCTCTCAAAATCCAAAATGTTCTTCAAATCCGCCCCTCTCCAGCCGTAGATGGACTGGTCGTCATCCCCAACCACCGCTAAATTTCTGCTCTGGCCGGATAATGATTTGACCAGAACGTACTGGGCATGATTAGTATCCTGGTATTCATCTACTAAGATATGCTGAAATCTTTCCTGTAATTGTGCCAGAACTTTCTCTTGCCTCTGTAGTAATCTGACGGTTTGCATGAGCAAGTCATCGAAATCGAGCGCATTGGCTTTTTCTAATCTGGTCTGGTAACTCTGGTAGAGTTCAGCTACGGTCTTTTCAAAGTAATCATGCGCGTGCTGGAAATAGCTCTGATAATCTATCAACACATTCTTGCAGGCCGAGATTTTATTCAGCACTAAAGAGGGTGCAAATCTCTGTCTGGGCAAATCTCTTTCTTTTATACATTCGCTGATTAGAGCGCTCTGGTCATCCTCGTCATAGATGGTGAAATGCTGGCTGTAGCCTATATGCTGCGCGTATTGGCGCAACAGCCTGGCGCAGAAAGAGTGAAAAGTGGAGAGCCAGATACTGGCCGATTTCACCCCAACTAAATTGGCCACTCTCTCTTTCATTTCACCCGCCGCCTTATTGGTGAAGGTGACGCCCAAAATGTTTTCCGGATTGGCCAATTTCTCTGCTATCAGGAAGGCGATGCGGTAAGTCAAAACTCTGGTCTTGCCTGAGCCTGCTCCGGCTAAAATGAGCAGCGGTCCTTTTGGATGGGTAACCGCCTCCCTCTGTGGTGGGTTCAGCTCCTTTAAGAAATCTGTCAAGTTTTACTCCAGTGCGTCCAAGATATCAGAAATTGAAAATTCATCAAGCGATTCTCCGTTGAAATTGACTTTTTAGTCGTATAAAGTTAAATATTATTTGAAGCGGTGGAGGAGATATGAAAATAAAATGTCTGTTTGTGGCAGCCTCTTTTCTCATGACCGGCTTAACCTTTGCTTACGAAAACCAAGCCCAAGGAGAAAAAATGACTCAAATCAAGACCCCGGACGTTGGAGAGAAATCCATCGATTTCACCTTACCTTATGCCACTAAAGACAGCCTTGCCCGCGAAGGTTTAAAGCTCTCTAATTTATTTGGCAAGGGCCCCATAGTCCTGGCCTTTTATCCGGCTGATTGGTCCGGCGGCTGCACCAAAGAGATGTGCACTTTTCGGGACAATTTCTCCGCCCTGCAGGAATTGAATGCTCAGATTGTGGCTATCTCCGGCGACTATGCCTATTCTCATCACGAATGGGCCAAGCATCACAATCTCCCTTTCACCCTGGTGTCTGACTATGGAGGCAAGGTGGCCAAGCAGTATGCTTCCTGGAACGAAGACTACGGCATGTGCAAACGCACCGTCTTTTTGATTGACAATCAGGGAAAGATTGCCTACCAAGATTTGGAGTATTCGGTCAGAGACCAGAACGATTTCGAGGATTTGAAAAAAGCTCTGTCTGATTTGAAGAAATAGCATGCCTGAACTACCTGAAGTTGAAACCGTAGTGGCCGGGCTGAAAAAGACTGTCCTGGGTCGAACTATCCAGGAGGTCAAGATTTTCTCTCCCAAGATCGTTAAATCCGATTTGCGCGAATTAACAGTCTCCCTGCCCAGAAAGAGAATCAAAGAGATAAACCGGCGGGGGAAAAATATCCTCTTTTTACTATCGGACAATAAAACTCTTGTGGCTCATCTGGGAATGACCGGCCATCTCTTTTACTATAGTAAGAGAGCCCAAGGCAACAAGCATGACGTGGCTCTGTTCAGATTCAAAGATGCTCAAGGAGAGCTTCATTTCCACGACATCCGCAAATTCGGAAAACTTGCTCTTATGACCAATGGCCAGGAGCCAATTCAAAAATTAGGCCCGGAGCCTTTGCAGATAAGTTTTGATGAATTTGTTGAACTTTTCCGCAATAGAAAGAGATTGCTAAAACCCGCTCTTTTAGACCAGAGCTTTTTAGCAGGCATTGGTAACATTTATGCGGACGAGTCTTTATTTGAGGCCAAACTCCACCCCTTGAGGAAGACTTATAGCTTAAGTAAAGTTGAACTTCTGCGCTTATATAAGGCTATCAAGAAGGTCCTGACCAAAGCCATTAAAACCGGCGGCTCCTCAGTGGACAATTATGTGGACGTGGAGGGCAATCCCGGTCATTTTCAGATTTATCATAAAGCCTATGGCAAAGAGGGGAAACCCTGTTCCAGATGTAGAGCGAAAATTAAGAGAATCTTAGTAGGGCAGAGGTCGACTCATTTTTGCCCTAGGTGTCAGAGCAAACGGGGAGAACAGATTTTTTAATGCCCTTTGAAAATTGAGGCGTAGCACAAGGGCAGTGCAGCCGGCTGTTAACCGGAAGATTGTAGGTTCGAATCCTACCGCCTCAGCTTGTGCCGAGCGAAGTCGAGGCATTGAATTTCGAGCGCAGCGAGAAATTCATCCCGAGCGAATGAAATGAGTGGAGGGATGGCTGTACCTAATACAAGAAGTTTCCCCCGAACAACCTCCGCTGGCTCGGACAAGGCCAATCCTGCCGTTTCTGTACCTATTCTCTGAACCTTGAAATTTCAGATAAGAATTCTCATTAAGGAGAATAAGGACAGCAGCCCAAGGAAGAAACCGGAGACCAAGGACCGCCGGATTTATCAAAAATGAAGTTTGCTCCCTGAATCACATCCCCTAAGGTCACATCACCAGAGCCATTCCAGTCCCCCCGACACAATCTGTCGGATAACCAGCAAATGGCGGAGTTAGAGGAACAGGCCGCGAAACCGGGTCTATTGAAAATATAGTTCACGGTGGCAATGATATCTACCAAAGTATAAGTTTGGTCCGAGCTGGCATCACCTGCTAAGGGGCTCTCAGCAGAGCAGGGAGAATACTTAATAGTGGCATAATCATCGGAAGATTCATCACCAGCGCTGTGGCCAGTTACATACACATTACCACTGTCGTCTAATTCCAAATCTTCGGCTCGATCGCTACCATTTCCAGGGCCGTTGTAACGTTTCAACCATGTGCTGTTGCCTGATGAGCTGTATTTTATGGTTACAAAATCGGTGAAAGAACCACTGTTAGGGCTCTCACCGGTCACATAGACATTGCCGAGATGGTCTGCCTCTATGGCATTGCCAAGGTCGGCAGCATTGTCTGAACCATTATGCCTTCTTACCCAGACGGTGTCTCCGTCAGAGGAATATTTTACGGTGGCATAGTCCATTGAGCTGGTACTGCCCAGGCTGTAACCGGTCACACAGACATTGTAATAAGGGTCAACCGATATGGCATAGGCGGATTCCGTATTGCCATCCGGACCGTCATATCTGCTGGCCCACAACATCGCCCCGGCAGCCGAGTACTTGACCGTGAGATAGTCGTGCGAAGTGCCGACACCCCAGCTATGACCTGTCACATACGCATTGCCGCTGTCATCCAAGGCTATATCATTCGCGTTGTCGGACATGTTTCCCGGACCGTTTAATCTTCTCACCCACAGAGTATCCCCGCTAGGGGAATATTTAATGGTCAGGAAATCGGCTGAGCGGACACTATCAACGCTATAGCCAGTTACCAAAATATTTCCGCTGTCATCCACTGCTAAAGCCTTAGCAACGTCGTTCTCATTACCCATGCCATTGTATCTTCTCACCCAGAGACTGTCTCCATTAGGAGAGTATTTAATGGTAGCATAATCATCCTGGCTGCCGATTCCGCCGCTCTGACCGGTCACGTATACGTTGCCCTCCTGGTCAACTGCCAGGTCATTGGCCCAGTCAGCCGAATCACCCGGCCCGTTATATCTTCTCACCCACAGACTCTCCCCGGAGGGAGAATATTTAATCGTGGCATAATCGAGCCCGCTGCTGTCAAAGCTTCCACCGGTAACGTACACATTTCCGCTCTGGTCTACTGCTAATGCGTAGGCCAAATCGTTAAAGCTTATCGGCCCGTTGTAGCGGGCTACCCATAACTCCTCTCCGGCAGGAGAGTACTTTATGGTTGCATAATCCCAGCCTGTCCCATTTCCTCTGCTAAAACCTGTCACGTATACGTTCCCGCTGTTATCCTGGACCAGGGCTGTGGCCTGGTCGTCAGAATTACCCGGGCCGTTGTAGCGGGCTACCCAGGCTTCGTACACCTCTTCCTGGCTGAAAATTACGGATGCGTGGATTAATGCGATGACTAAGATTAACCCCAGCCTTAATGAAGACATTGACATATATTCCTCCTTGGCTGTTAGTTTACTATCTAAATAGGCTGAAACGACCTCTATTGAAATTTAGGCCGAATATTGGGAATGTCAACGCTTTTTTTGAGCTTGCTAATGTAGAGCCGGCTTTGATCTCGCTCTAATTGGCACCAGGGGAGTGCAGCCGGCTGTTAACCGGAAGATTGTAGGTTTTCCTCGACGTAGCCTTCGGCTGGCTCTCTTCGAGTCGAGGACCTCCCTTCGGGTCTGAGCCTCAGGGTCGAAGACAGAGCCGAAGGCGGAACAGGCCAATCCTACCGCCTCAGTGATGGTTAGGCTGACCGCTGAGAATCTCTTTTGCTTCCTTCGCCACAGCGGCAGTGGCCGCTTTATCCAGTTCATCGCCATTCCGCGAATTACGAGCCATCAGCTCAATGATATATTCTGATTGTTTGCTAAAATGAATGTACATCGCCATAAGATTGACTACTTCAGCTAAAGCGGACGGGCGGACCAGCAACATGATCAGGCTGTTTCTCCAAAAATAGTAAGCGGTCGAAGGCCAGAACCCCAGCTGTCTGACCAGCCGGATTAAGGCACGCGCGGCGATCACTTTCCTGGAAAATGGAGGCCGGTGTTTCCTACTGACTTTCAAGGCCCGGCCCAGCCTCAAACATCTATTGAAGTATTTCCTTGCATTGTATGTTTTCTTCAGTATGTACACAAAATCATCTATTATCTCATTTCTGGGTCTTTGGGTGGCAAAATTAAGTCCGCTGGTGCCCTGGTCAACGTTATCCCGGTTGCCTGGATCCAACCGGTTGCTATGCTCAGATAGCCGGTTTTCTTGTTCCAGTCTACGAGTCAGCTGAGTACCGGGGAGGGCGTATAGCAAACCTACCATAGCCATACATATCTTACTCTGTTCGATAGAGTCGGCAATTAGCCTGGTGGTCTGGCTGGTTTCATTATCGAATCCGACGATATAGCCCCCGTTAACCACCATTCCATAATTGTAGATTTTATGAAGATCGTCAGAGAGCTTTCGATTGAGGTTCTGTCTTTTCTGATTGGATCGCAGTACTTCCTCGCTTACCGATTCTATGCCAATGAATACGTACCTGAAGTCTATATCCCGCATCAGTCCGAGAAGCTCCTGGTCATCTGCGAGATTAACAGACGCCTCGGTCGAGAAGAAAAATGGATAATTATGTGCCTGCGACCATTTCTTGAGCTCTCTCAGAGTCTGTTTTACTTTTCCTTTATGGCCTATGAAATTGTCATCTACAAAATCAATATGACCTCTGTACCCCAGGTCGTAAAGTACACCAAGCTCGTTTACAATTTGCTGAGGTGATTTTGTACGCGGTACCCGGCCGTAAAGCTCAATTATATCGCAGAATTCACAGTTATAGGGACAGCCCCGGGAAAACTGGATGCCGACCATCAGGTAATCATTAAAAGTGAGTAAATCAAACCGTGGAACAGGACTGCTGCTAAGGTCAGGTCTATTCTCAGATGGGAAATATACCCCTTTCTGCGCGCCCCGGTATAGATCATTCAGGAATGAATGGATAGTATCTTCGGCTTCACCTAAAACCAGATAATCAGAACTCTTATAGACTTCGGGTTGTGAGGTTGGGTCAGGCCCGCCGGAAACAACTCTCTTACCGCGGGCGTGAACCCTGTCAATCAGCTTCAAAAACGCAACCTGCTGCGGCAGCATGCCCCCGATAAAAACCAGGTCGGCCCATTCGATATCAGAATCATGTAATTCGGTTACGTTCATGTCGATCAGCCTGATATCCCATTCCTGCGGCAGAAGCGCCGCCAGAGTTATGATCCCCAGAGGCGCAGCCGGATATTTGGCCCCGACTAATCTGCAAACGCCCTTGTAGTTCCAGAATCCCAGGGGCGAGAATTCAGGACAGATTAGTAAGGCGTTTTTCATGTCTCTCAATTTGAATGGTCTGGGGGGTAAGTTACTCGGTCTTGAATACAATAGCAAGCTCTGGGGAAGGATTGTAGGTTCGAATCCTACCGCCTCAGCATATACCGAGCGCAGTCGAAGGATGCTGACCGAAGGCCAGTCCTCTTATAGTGAACTTGTTGAACTATAAATAAGGGCTGGCTTTATGTATTGTCGCAGCAATTTTAAGATTTTTATTATCCGGCCAAGCTAGGGAATCAACTTCTTCTGAATTTTGAATCGACAAGACATTCATGAATTTTTTCCGCGTATGCTCCCTTTAGCCTGTTGATCTCATTGTAAAACGCGTCTATTGGCTCAATGCCGGGCGGGAGATCAATAAGCGATTTTGACTGCTTAATCTTGGCTATCTCTCTACATGCGAGCTCAGTTACAAGCTCAGCCTGTAATACTCTATTAGGACCTAGGTCTTGACCCTCACCCTCAGGGCCAAAATACAGCCTTACCGACGGCGCAGATGTATTTATGTAGATAATCCCTGTAGCTTGTTCAAATCTTGCCCGTTGAACATTGTCCTGGTTCTCGTACTTGATATCTCTGAATAGTCCAGCTCTCCTCGGTTGATGGGGTCTTTCAATATCGTCTGGAAGAGAAACTACCTCAACGAGAGCAACGGCTTTTTTGTCGCCGCAGGAGGCAGCCACAAACCCCTCTGCCCCATGCCTATGAGCCTCTATTGTCACCTTCATATTAACCGGCAATGTCGAATCGTCCGATTCTGGTATTTTCTCTACCGGATTAATCACAGTTAGACCCGTACATTCCGTCGAGAAATTTACAATAGAACCAGTGCGCAGAAGCGGGCCCAGCATTAACCTGAGATTCAAATCCTGGCGTTTTCCAACAACTATCCTATACGTATCGGGAATGAATTCAAAATCATTTGCAGGAAACTTCGGCTTTTTCGTAATCGGGCCAGGGCCAGGACCGAGACCACCGATATCCTCTAGCTCTACTGAAGCAATTTGATTCAACTCACGTACTGCTTCTCGAAATCGACGTCGCGTGTTTTCATTTTCTAATTCACGTTCACGGTCTTTTTGCTTTTGTTTCTCGTCATCAACTATCAATTTTAATATCTGAAATATTTTCCTAAATAAGGATCTAGTGAAAGGATGATTTCTTCTCAGTCCATCCCTATTTCGGTCTACGACTGGTTCGGCTGTTTTTTGCAATTCGTAAATGTATTCACATCTCAGCTCCCCAAATAGTTTCGCCGCAAAAGGGTCTGAATCATATTCCAACATCGTAGATTCATGAACCGTTCTTCTAGTTGTAAATAATATTCCACCTGTTCTACAAGAGCCATTTTGACTCAATTGGAAAGCTCCCCTAGCCTTTTTAATTGTAAGATGGAGGTCCGCCTCAGGATAGTCATCCAATCCAAAATTATCGTCGTACAAAATCTCTTCTATTTCTGGTTCCTGGTAGAATAAGGTATTTTCTGTGCCGGTACGCAGGTCGCGGAGGATTATAGTTCTATTTGGATCCTTCATTATCAATCTTAATAGAACATGGTTTTGTAAATCTTCGCGCAAGGTATCGAATTGAGGTATCCTCACTCTAGGATTCATGACTAAAATCGAGACGAGAGTACCATTATTTGCAATGCCGAGTTCCTTCCTTAGCTTGGCATCAACCCTTTGTGGTAGAAATGGAGTAAAATCATCTCCTTCAAGTCGACATTTATAATATCTACCGTCTTTGACTGAATAAATTTCTCCTTTGCCAAAATTTATGATCGTATCTTTTAAACCCATACCAAAAAAGCCTCGTCCAGTGTCGCCACTAACATCATCACCATTATGAGCAATACATTCATCCATCTGCTGATTATCCATACCCTGTGCGAAGTCCCGAACTCGCACCAAAGTTTGTCTACTTCTGGGCCGTCTCTCAATTTCGATCTCTATTTTACCGGAAGTCGTTACACCATTTTTCTCAAGTCGAAAATAACTATCATCACTATTTGTTATAAGTTCAACTAAGCCCTTTAGAAGGTCATTTCCTATTGCTTGAGATGCTAGAGTTTGAAACGCCCTTGAACTCGCTTGGAGTTTCTTCTTTTGAAGTATTACCATGCTATACTCCTTCAACAATGCCCTTTCTTTGGAAGCATTCCGCCACGAATTTTAGAGGCCAGAAATTTACTGCTGAATTTTACTTTGAGCATGTCGATGAATTTGACCAAGTCATCTCTGGAATACTCCTTTAAATATTGGCTGACCAACTCATAATTTTTTTTAAGAGTCTCTGCGGAACTTTCTAAAGTGCAGTACAGAATATCACAGAGTTCGTACTCTGATACGTTTTCAACGTGACCATCAGACTTGTACTTATTGAATGCAGTACTTTTTTCGACCCTAGAAACCACTCGCCCGGCTGCTGTCCTTCTGTCTCCGCCTTTTCTCTGAAGTTTTCCTTTTCCGTCTTTGTCAAATTCCAACGAAGGTAGAAGTTTCGCGAGCGTTTTTTCTGTAACGAACTTGCCCTTTGGCGTGAGTTGAAAACCGGATGCAACGTTTCCAGAAATCAGCTTCTTATCAGTCCTGCACCTAAGCCAACATTTGTTAATAATTGCAGAATCGGGCCACTGAGCATAACCAACCATCGAAAATCGTTGGGGAAACAATGAGTAAGCAAGCGCAACTAAGTTCTCAAAAGTGGGTGGCTTTCCTGATTCCAATAGAAAGTGAAGCGATACAGTTACCAAATCATCCATGCCAATCTTCAAGTAGGTATCTGGTGAAAACTCAGGTAACCCCGGGAACATTTCATGTATCGGCTGCATCAGAGTTTGAACTCCCTTTCCCCTGAAGGCTGAAATTTCGACTTTACAGCTTGAAGCTGCTTCTCAATAGCCGCGAATATTTTCCGCAAGTCCTCTTCTGTGTATTCGTAGTAATTTCTATTAGCACAGTTACCTAATACGCGAATCTTTTTTAAGATCGAATTCGTTCGTTTTGCTGCTAATCTTAAGAACCTGTCTCTTTTGTTTTCATCCATAATAAATATGTGCTATATTTTGAAATATCGTTAACTATTACAAATATACCTAACATATACGAACTGTCAAGAAAAATCTATTATATTTTTAGATCTAGAAGACGTCAGTGCTATGTTATTGTTTTACAAGAAGATAACGTGAGCGGTACGAGAGTATAAGCTCGGACTTGCCATCTCTAAATCCTCATCTCATACATCCTATACACCTTATACACCCTCGCCCCCATCGCCTCCAAGGGCTTAATAATCAGGTAGTTGTCCTCCAAAATCCAGCTAAACTCCCCCCAGTTGTATCCCTTTGCTATCCCCTTTTGAAAAGTCTCCACATAGAAGACCACGTCAATCCCCTTTTTCTGATACTCCGGCTTCACCCCTAAGGTAATCACCCGCAGTCCATCGACTAAATTATTGACCTTGGTGTACCAGAGATACTTCAGCCACCCCAAAGGCAAGATGCTCCCTTTCAGTTTCTGCAAGACCGGATTGATGTTCGGCAGGGATAAAGAGAATCCGGCAGGTTTATCTTCCACGAAAGCTAAATAAGCGATATCCGGGTCTAAAACCTTCTTCAGGTCGTCAGCCAAGAAATCAATCTCCTCTTCAGTCATGGGGACAAAGCCCCAGTTCTTGCTCCAGGCCGAGTTGTAGATTTCCTTGATTAAAGTGATTTCTTTTTCCAGATTCTTGGGGTCAATCTTCCGAATGGTAATCTTTTCATTTCTTTTGATTCTCTCTGCTATGGCATTCATTCTCTCCGGGGGTAGGCTCTCCTTGTGCATGTACAGGGCGTATAAGTCCTTGACCTTGTTCATGGCGTATCTTTCCGCAAACTCTAAATAGTAAGGCGGATTGTAAGGCATCATCAAGACCGGCGGCGAATCAAACCCTTCGGCCAAGAAGCCCATATCGTCATTGGAGGAGAAATTGGCCGGGCCCCGCATGTATTCCATGTCCTTGGACTTAAGAAATTCTTTAGCAGCATCGAAGAGTTCTAAGGCGACTTCATAGTCATCGGTGCACTCAAAATGTCCGAAGAAGCCTACCTTATCCTGGTGATACTGATTGTGCGCGTGATTGACTATGCCGGCGATGCGGCCCACAACTTTAGAGTTCTTCTCGGCTAAGAAATATTTTACCTCCGCGTGCTTGAAAAAGGGATTTCTGTTAGGGCTGAAAAATCTCAGGCGCTCTGAGATTAAGGGCGCCACCCAGTGTGGGTCTTTCTTATAGATTTTCCAGGGGAGGAGAGTGAATTTCCTTAGGTCTAATTTATTGCGGACTTCTCGAATCGGCACGCAAGTCTAATTGCGCAGTACGCCTAATTTCTTTCCCACGCAGGCGAAGACCTTTAGAACCTTGTCCATCTGCTGGTCAGTGTGGGTAGCAGTATAGCTGGTGCGGATTAAAGCCTTGCCTTTGGGGACTGCCGGAGAGATGATGGGGTTGGCAAAGATTCCGCTGTCGAACAGCTCCCTCCAGAAGCGGAAGGTGTCCATATCCTCTCCGATTAGAATGGGGATAACCGGGGTTTCGGTCGGGCCGATGTCGAAACCTAATTTGCGATACTCCCGGTGCATCCGGTGAGTAATTTCCCATAAACGGGCTCTTCTCTCCGGCTCTTTCTGGATGATTTCCAGGGCCTTGAGAGTGGCGGCCACTGCAGCCGGAGGCATGGAGGCCGAAAAAATCAGCTCCCGGGAAATGTGTTTGAGATAGTGGATGACCGCCTCTTCTCCGGCAATGAATCCGCCCAAGGAGGCAAAAGACTTGGAGAAGGTTCCCATGATTAAATCAACTTTATCTTCCACGCCGAAGTGCTCGGCAGTTCCCCGGCCATTTTTCCCCATGACGCCAATACCGTGCGCGTCGTCCACCATGATTCTGGCCCCGTACTTTTTGCCTATGCGCACGATTTCCGGCAGATTGGCTAAATCTCCTTCCATGGAGAATACGCCGTCGACCACGATTAACTTGCCGGCTTCTTCTTCTAAGCCTGCTAAAACCCTTTCTAAATCCTCCATGTCGTTGTGCCTATATTTAATCGTATCGCCGAAAGAGAGCCGGCAGGCGTCGAAAATCGAGGCGTGGTCGGCCCGGTCAGTGATGACGTAATCATGCTTGGTGACCAAGGCGGAGATGGTCCCAAGATTAGTCTGGAACCCGGTGGAGAAGACCAGAGCCGCCTCTTTTCTGACAAATCTGGCCAACTTTTCTTCTAATTCTACGTGCAGGTCCAAAGTGCCGTTTAAAAAACGGGAGCCGGAACAGCCTGAGCCGTACGTCTCCACGGCTTTCATGGCCGCCTCTTTTACTTCCGGATGGGAGGTCAGGCCCAGGTAATTGTTGGAGCCGATCATTATCATCGGCTTGCCGTCAATGACCACGCCGGTGTCCTGCCCGGAGGAGAGGGGATGGAAGTAAGGATAGAGTCCTAAGGCCATCACCTCCCTGGCTGCGGTAAAGCCGTAGCACTTCTGAAATATGTCCATATATTTTAGTAAGTTAAGACAGTTTACATTTCGGCAAAACTTGCCTATCTTAGGCTAAACAAACACTTTTGTCAAGCGGATTATGTCTCTCTGTCTGGTAACTGGCGCCAGTGGTTTTGTAGGCAGCCACCTGGCTGAAGAATTGGTCCGTCGGGGCTATAGAGTCCACTGTCTGGTCAGAAAGAGCAGTAATCTGAACTGGCTGGTTGACAAGGGAGTAGAATTTGTCTTCGGAGATATACAGGACAAAGAGTCGCTGAAAAAAATTCTGGTTGATTACGAGTACATTTTTCACACCGCCGGTTTGATTAAGAGCCATAACCCGGCCCTTTTTCTCAAAGTGAACTATGAAGGGACTAGAAATCTCTTGGAAGTGGCCTGGGAAAATCATCTCCCTTTGAAGAGATTTGTTTACATCTCCAGTCTGGCTGCTGCCGGGCCCAGTCTTAATGGAAAGCCTAAAAAGGAATCTGACCTGTGCAATCCCACTTCGGTTTATGGACAGAGCAAGCTGGCCGGGGAAAGAGAGACCTTTCACTATTCGGAGAAATTTCCGGTCACGGTGATTAGGCCGCCGGGTATTTACGGGCCCAGGGATAAACAGCTTCTGAGCATTTTCAAGGTCATTCAATGGGGGATTATGCCGGTCTTGGGCAAAGGGGACTACCGTTTCTCCTTAATTCATGTCAAAGACCTGGTCAAAGGCATCATCCTGGCCGCTGAATCCAGGCGAGCATTAGGACAACCTTATTTCTTAAGCGACGGTCAGGTTTACACCTGGCTGGAGGCTGGAAAAGTTTTAGCTGAAGTGCAGGGGAAAAAATTTCGCAACCTGACTGTACCCAAATGGATTTTGTATATTCTGGCAGCAGGCGCCGACATCTTGGCGAGAGTTTCCAGGAAAAGTTTTTACCTCACCCGGCGCAAGATTAAAGAGCTAAATTATCAGCTCTGGGTCTGCGACATCACCAAGGCCAGGCAGGAACTCGGTTTTCAGCCTGAGTATGATTTCAAAACCGGCGCCCAAGAGACAATTTTGTGGTATAGAGAGCAGAAGTGGATTTGATGTTAATCCAGCCCTTTGTTCTCTCCGTTCTTTTGGCCAGTCTTTTTTTGACCCTCTCGATTTTTCTGTCGCGCCTGACCGCCCGGGCTCTGAAAGTATCAGAGACAGTTCCGGCTGTGGTAATCAAGCCGGCCCGCACTCACCCGGTAGATATTTTTGAACTGATTCTGCAGTCGATCTTGTGGGAAGTCATTCTCCCGGGTTTTATCTACAGCCTGATTTTCTCCTTCATCCCTTTTTCCGGAATCAAAGCCGGCCTATTTGTGGCTCTTTTGGTCTTTATGCTGGGCTCTTTTCCGGACATGCTCTGGCTGGCTACTTCAGTGAAACTATCCCTGACTTTCTGGCTGCATCAACTTCTCTGGCGCCTGCTTAAACTCTTTTTGATTTTTGGCACCTTCGGCTACTTCTTCAATTGAAGGCTAAGAGATTTAGTCCCGCATTTTATCGTAAAGAATTTCCTTTCGTCAAAAATGTGATTTATTTCGACCACGCCTCAGATGGTCCAATTCCTTTGAGTTCTTATAAAGCTATACAGGACTATTATCGTTATCTTCTTCTGGAAAACATACCCACCAGCCACAAATATCAATTCTCAGTTCTGGAGGAATCGCGGAACTTAGCTGCCAGCCTGATAAAGGCTAAGGCTTCCGAAATCGGCATCGCTCCCAACACTTCTTATGGCTTAAATGTAGTAGCTCAGGGATTGAAATTGAAAAGGGGTGACACCGTCTTGTTATCCGACATCGAATTCCCGGCCAATGTCTACCCCTGGCTCAATCTCCGGCAGGACGGCGTTAAAGTTAAATTTATCAAGAGCAGAAACGGATTCTTTTCGATTGATGACTTTCTAAAGGCAATTGACCAAACTGTTAGAGTTCTCTCTTTGAGCTTCGTTCAATATTTCAACGGCTATAAGAATGACTTGGAGGCCATCGGAAAAATCTGCCAGGAAAGAGGAATCATTTTTGTGGTGGATGGCATTCAAGGCGTGGGTAATCAGATTCTGGATGTCAATAAATGCCGGATAGACTTCCTCTCCTGTGGCGCCAGCAAATGGCTTTTGTCCTCTCCTGGAACAGCCTTCTTCTATGCCTCGGAAAAACTTCAGAGGAGATTGAAATCGGTCTTCTTCGGCTGGCTGGGAGTGGACTGGAAAGAGAAATTTGAAGAATTGAGTCATTATGACAAGCCCCCTTTTCTCTCAGCCAGAAAATTTGAAATCGGCACCTACCCCTATGCCCTGCTTTACATTCTAGCGAACTCTCTGAAACTGATTAGCGGCATCGGAGTCTCTAATATTGAAAGACATACCCGGCAGCTACTCGACCCTCTAATTGAATATCTGCAGGACTCTCCTTACGAAATCAAATCCAGCCTTAAATCAGAACATCGCTCCGCCATCCTCTCCTTCACCTGCCCTAATGCAGAGGCGTTGCACCGGAAGTTGATGAAAAACAAAATCATCTGCTCCTTCCGGGAAAAGTGCCTGCGCCTCTCGCCCCATTTTTACAACACCTCTGACGAAATTGAGCTACTAGTCCAAATCCTGCGCCGCAATCAGCCGTAAATTCTTCAAAACCTTCTGCCGATATATAGGATAATAAAAGAGAGGAGCAAGTATGAAAAGATTTGCCGTCCTGCTGTTATCCTTAGCAACCTTAGCCGCCTTCTCCGGCTGCACTACCCGCAAGGTGGTCATCGTTGAGACCGAGAAACCGGCTCCGCCCCCGGCCAAGAACAAAGGCCAGGCCATTGCTTCCCAGAAGCATGTGGACAACGGGCTCAAACAGTTAAACAAAGGGCACTATAAACAGGCTACTGAACAGTTCCGCTTGGCCATTGACAAAGACCCCCGCAACTGGGAGGCTTACTTCTACCTGGGGCTGACCTATCAGCGCTGGAAAAAATACAACGACTCCATTGAGCACTTCCGCCTGGCCATTGAGTATAATTCTGGCGATAAAGTCTGGCTCTCCAGGGTCAGACTGCACATCGGCATCTCCCTGGAATACATTGGAAGATATCGGGATGCTGAAAGAGAGTACCAGATGGCCATGACCCTCAACCCCAAAAACAAAGAGGCCTCTGAGCGCTGGGAAAGAGTCAGCAAGAAGGTTAAATCCAAGGAGAAGAAGGACCGCGACGACGATGAAAGGGAATATGGGGTGAAACGCGGTTAATTAGCAACAATCAGTGTGAAGGGCGTCCCGACAAGTCGGGACGCCTTTTTTATTAGGCAAAATTGTTGCACGTGAAACATTTCTCTGAACATTAGTTCAGGCAAAGGGTTATAAAACGAAACTCAAAATAAGAAAGCCCCTTTCAGTAGAAAAAACCCCTCCCTAGCCCTCCCCTCTTAGGGGAGGAAATCTTACACCCTCTCCTACTAGGAGAGGGATGGGTGAGGTTTTAAAAACAGATTACCATGTCGTCCCTCGACAAGCTCCCTTCGGGTCTGAGCTCCTCAGGGTCGAAGACGGGACTCCTCGCAATGACGGGTTCACTCGTATAGCAAAAAAGGGGTAAAATGCTGGTTTTTGGTAGTAAAAAGGGGGTTATTTTTCCGCTTGAGAAGGAGCTTTTTGTGATTTGATTCACAAGTGACGAAGACACGGAATCTCCGGCTGAAAGACCGAAATCTGCCCTTGCAGGTCTCCATATACGAAAATATCCAGCTTGGCCATCTCGGCTATCTGGCGGACAAGGTTGGATAGTTGGGCATTGCCGATATCTATATTGAGCTTGTCATCTTTGTAGCTGACTGAATAAACCCCTTTGAAAGTAGGGGCCTGCTGCTCGGTGGGCAGCCGGTCAATGTGGTAAATCCCCTCAATCTTTCTGACCACATAACCATTGGAAATCATCAGGGCTTTTAAACCCTTTTCAAACTCTATTGACTCAAGGGTGCCACTTATTCTGCCTATAACCCCGGCCTCTATGACTATGTTTTCTTTACTCTCCTTAACCAGAGTCCTGATAACTTCAGCCAGGTCTGCATCCTTCAAGTCAACCGAAAGGAAACTGAGCGAATAGAAAATCTTCAGAGGCTCAGGAGGCGGAGGAGGAGCCTTGTATACCTTGATTATGTTGTCCGATTTTTCATAGACTAATTGATTCTGCTGAGCCAAGAATTCAAACACGCTGTTGAGTGAGACATTGACCAAGTGGAGAGTGGTTTTCCCTTGAACTTTTTCATCTATCCAGAGGTTGAGATTGTAGGTTTTAGCCAAAGCATCAAAGATATCACGAATGTCTGCGTTACGGAAAGAGAGCTGTGGGATTATCGTATCGGGGCTTACTAAGGATTGCTTGAAATCGACAGTATCGACCTGCGATTGAGAAGTATCCTCTACGACTTGAGTAAGTGAGAGTAAAAGTGGCTGTGCCTTAAGACTCGCTACTAAACATATTATCACCTGCATCAAGAATAGCCATTTTAAGAAGCGAGATGAGCCTTCCATGTATACTTGCCTCACTAACCACTACTTTACTTCTATGTCACCCTCACAGTCAAAAATTAGTTTCTTATCACTTGAAAAACATTCGAGCCTAGCCCTGTAAATTCCTGAGGGAATTTTATTTGACATCCAATCTTGAAGATACCATGTCACAAAATGATAATCCGGGTCCTGCTGTTCATAATCCAAAAGAGTTATGACCTTCTGACCATAGATGTTGCGAATTGTCAGACTGACTAGGGAAAGCTGGGGTATGCCATACCAAAGAATGATACTATCAGTGGCAGGGTTCGGATAGGCCGGGTAGAAAGAGTAGCAGCTTGGTATTAAACCTCCACATCCCCCACACCAATCATAGCGGTCACCGGATATTACGTTACCCAACGAATCAGTTACGGTTATATCTGTAAATGGCAACGGAACTGTTGATTTATTACAACCTATCAAATGAAAAATTATGAAAAGCGGGGATACCGCTATGAACAATAGGCTTATCAATACTCTTTTCATCTTTTCGATCTACAATTTGTTCACTTTTCGTCTAAGGTAAAAATAAACTGACGCCTGTGAAAATGGAATGTGCTCGAAAGCTTATCTCATTTTGCTGGAAAGGCCCTGTCACATCACGTTTTCCGGTAAAGTTCTGAAAGCGGTACTCAGCTCTCAGAGCTGCCTTTGTCCCCATGGGTACTTTCAGACCTCCGCCCAAGTTTAACACGCCTAAGGTTACTCCGCCAGCATTAGTAACCACCTGATTGCTGACAACTGGATAGGAGTTAGTAACACCGTATCCAGCTGAGATAAATGGCATAAGTCCACCTGGTGTTATAAAATTATAGGAGGCAATGCCCGATAAAATGTAGCCCGCGTCTGCATTCTCAGGTGCGGTTAAGGTGAATTCGGCCTCTATTTCTATATTTCTTTTAAAAAAGTATCCCGCTCTAATAGGAATATTAAGGAAGCTTTCTGTCTCTCCTCCACTTTGCAAAAGCTGAAAAGAGGCAGCTATGGAGAATTCTGTTATTCGTTTGGGGTTCTGGACAGACCAACCAAAAGAGTAAATAACCCATACTATCCCAAGTGAGAAGATTATTCGTTTCATTCCACCTCCTCAGTCAAAGAATGTTAGGATTTTGATTGAAAAAATCAATGTAAGCCAAACCTATTGATCCATTCTGTAAATTAAATAACATATCTATAAATTTACTTTTAACAAGTTGCCAAGAACTTATGCATGTCTGTGTATTGATGTTTTTGACACAAGCTGAAGGCATCAATTAAAATCCGTATCCAAAGGAAACCGACCCAAGAAAATACCAATCAACTCTCCCGCCAGACCTTGAAATATACTCAACTCCAAAAGACCAATAATTCATAATCTCAGATACAGATAACTGCCTTGAGTTAGAATCAACCTCAAAAGAATCAAACCACATGTTTCGCCATTCAAGTCTATATCTTTGCACCTGATTTCTTAGGAATTCATAGACAAAAGTAAACGTTAGTTTAACCTCGCTATTCACTTTCCTGAGTATTCTAAAGCTTGATCCTGAACCAACAAGCAACCCATTATCCTTGTATTTTTTATTCAACACATCAGGAGTTTGATCATCGTTGTCACTGATTTTCGCTAATTCCCACAACCACTTATGGCCCACCATTGGAACCATGCTGATGCGTGATTCCTGGGGAAGCAGCCTAAACTGGAACGGAATTCCAACCTCAAGTATTTCGCTGTTATGTATGAGACCGCTATCACGGCTTGTGCCGGTTATGGGTTTGCTAATTGACATAATAGGGATTAACAAAGCTGAGTTATAGTGTAGTCCAATTCCAAGGTCCAATCGAACATATACCACTCCAGTTTTTAGTTTGGGTAAGGCAGTGCGCTTAAATTTAGTCAAGTTATCATGATGCCCAAGTCCTATCAGAGCAAATGAGTTGAAGCCAAGCTTTGACTGCTTCTTTCTACTTTCCGCAAGAGGTGTGTCAATCTTGAATGTCACCTGCTGCACTAGAAAAGAATAACTATTAGTTAGTATTTCATCGTAGCCGCTAGTTACAGATGTTCCAAAAGACTGAAAGACTAGGAAACCAGTAAAGAAATACCATCCACTGTTCTTCACTCTTGGGTCCTTTAACTGTTAGATCGTTTTGGCTCTAATTCGTGTAAACAAAAAGTTCTCATCTTGAGTACGCACTTGTTACTCCATACATGTCAGAATAAAGGTCCCAATATTCCCATGGCTCCCAAGTCTCGACAGATGATTCGTAAATAAAGAAATGATATAATAAGCTTTTAGTCAAAGCAACTTCTTTTGAGTATCCAAAAAGTTTGGATACTTCCCCAAGCTCGTAGACCCACGTTGCCTCAACGTGGGACTAAATACAAATCCGCATCCGTCTTCCACCTCGAATTCGCTGACGACCATAAATACTCCTCCGCTTCCTTAACCAATCCCGCCTTCACCGGATTAAAATGAATATACTCAATGGCCTTCCTCAGTTGCTCCTGGCTCCTAATCCCTCTGTCATGAAATCGCCTGGTCAACAACCTCCCGCTGCCTTTTTCCTGTTCGTGTATAACCCTGGAACTCCCCTTCTTAATATAATGCAAAACTTGAGAAATAGTTACGTTCGGCATCGGTACAAATAACAAATGCAAATGATTAGGCATAATGGCAAATGCCAAAAGATACTCAATCAATTCCTCTTTAGCCGCATAAATATGGTTCGCGATTGCGTCGGCTCTTTTATTTGTCAGGAGAACGGGCTGGCTCAAAAACGAAGAAGTTGTGACAAAGTATGCCAAGTTTTCGACATTATATCGTCGTAATCTCACCATCTTATCTTATCCCAGCTTGGGGACAAGCTGGGTCTACGATTTTTACATTTAGATTAATCTACTATTCATAGAATTACTTTATCTCCCCGTACTTCGGCAGAGTACACCTGGTCGGCTTATCCTGACGGTAGCCCAGCACATAATCCGCCTGCATCAGCTTGTGAATCTCCCGCGAGCCTTCGTAGATAACCGCCCCTTTGCAGTTGCGATAGAATCTCTCCACCGGATATTCATCTGAGTAGCCATAAGCGCCATGGACCTGGACCGCATCTGACGCGGCCCGCTCTGAAGCAACTGTGGCATACCACTTGGCTAAGGAAGTCTCTTTGGTGTTGCGAATACCCATATTCTTTAGCCAGCCAGCTTTTAACCATAGCAACTGAGCCGCATGATAATCTGACTCCATGCCGGCAATCATCTCTTTGACTAACTGATGTTCGGCAATCAGATGTCCGAAAGTTTTTCTGGTCTTGGAATAGTTAATCGAGGCGTCCAAGCAGGCTTTGACCAGACCGGTTGCGCCGGCAGCCACTGTGTATCTACCCTGGTCCAAACAGAACATAGCTATGTGAAAACCTTCTCCGATTTTTCCGAGAAGATTTTCTTTGGGGACTTTCACGTCCTGCATCGAAATCCAACCGGTATTACCGGCCCGAATACCTAATTTGCCGTGAATAGCTCCGGTGGTTATCCCTTTCCAGTGGCGTTCGACAATAAAAGCGGTAATGC
The DNA here is from genome assembly GCA_964399055.1 of uncultured Ignavibacteria bacterium. Classification (GTDB taxonomy): domain Bacteria; phylum Zixibacteria; class MSB-5A5; order DSPP01; family RBG-1; genus CAYNPJ01. The sequence continues at coordinate 614,002 of CAYNPJ010000001.1, read as the reverse complement.
CGGAGTGGTCTCTTTTTTTCATCTTCTCCCGGTCGGTCCAGGCAAAAATCAAGAAATTATCAGCCACCTCAGCTAAGGAAATCCACATCTTCTCGCCGTTCAAGAGATAATGGTCTCCCTTATCATCTGCAGTGCTCAGGATACCGACCACGTCTGAGCCGGCATTTGGCTCGGTTAATCCGAAGGTCCCGATTTTTTCTCCCTTGGCATTAGGGACTAAATATTTCTGTTTCTGTTCCTCAGTTCCCCAGGAGAGTAAAGTCAGACTGTTTAAGCCGATATGCACCGACAATATTACTCTGAGTGAAGTATCACAGTATTCCAACTCTTCGCAGCAGACCCCTAGGCTGATGTAGTCAAAACCTGCTCCGCCGTATTTGGCCGGAATGCAAATGCCTAAGATGTCTTTCTCGGCCATCTTTTTCAGTATATCCGGGTCGAATTTCTGGGTCCGGTCTCTTTCGACTAAATTGGGGGCAACTTCCTTCTGACAGAATTCCCGCACCAATTCTCTGACTGCTATATGTTCATCGCTCCAGCTGAAATCAATCATCTCTTCTCCTTTTTAATCTAGATATGCTATAGCTTCTATTTCTACTCTGGCTCCCTTGGGGAGCGCGGCCACCTGGACCGTGGAGCGCGCCGGAAAATTAGTCTTTAAATACTGATTGTAAGTTTCATTCATCAGGCCGAAGTCATCCATACTGCGCAAGAAGACCGTGGTCTTGACCACTTTGTCGAGGGAACTCCCCGCCGCTTCCAAGATATTCTTAAGATTCTCCAAAACCTGCTTAGTCTCTTCGACGATTCCTCCCCGGATTAACTCTTTTGACCCCGGTGGAATGGCAATCTGCCCGGAGACAAAGACCAGATTCAGATTCTCCAACACTACCGCCTGAGAATAAGGACCTACTGCCTGGGGCGCTCTATCGGTGGAAATAATTTTCTTGGACATAACTGCTTCTGGTGAAGAAAATCACAAGAGGCAATCTATCAGCTTTCTGGCGGCAAGTCAAGCAATCCACAGACGTTAACCGAACTAAACCTTTTTACATCGAGAGATGAAACAATAATGTCAGCAGTCATCGCGAGCCCCGGCCACTCGGGGCGTGGTGATTCCAGTGAATGGATACCGAGCGTTTATTCTGGGGGATTGCCACGTCGAGCCGATATATCGGCTCTCCTCGCAATGACGAAAATAACTAACCCCTCCCTAACCCTCCCCTCATAGGAGAGGGGATTTAGTTCCTCTTTCTTTTAGAAGAGGTATTTTCCGATTTAGGTAGAAAGAGTGGGCTGAGCAACTAATATCTTATGAAGAAAATTTGGGGCGCCAATTTCTATCTTCAGTCCGAATACTTCGGCAAACTTTTCCTGCACAATCTTGATTACTTCTTCAAAATCAACTTTTTCTCCTAACAACTCCTGCATCGAGGTCACCGGCCTGTCCGTAATCCCGCACGGATGAATGAATGTAAAATAGCTCAAGTCGGTGTTGACGTTTAGAGCAAAGCCGTGCAAAGTAATCCACTTCTTAACTGCCACCCCGATGGCAGCTACTTTCTCGCCTTCCACCCACACGCCGGTCAAGCCCTTTATTCTTTCGGCCTTTAAGTCGTACTCAGATAAAGTCTGAATTATCACATCTTCCAAATTGCGCAGGAACAAATGTAAGTCCTTCTTCCAGTAATTTAAGTCAAAAATCGGATAAGCCACCAACTGGCCGGGCCCATGATAGGTTACATCCCCTCCCCGCTCTATGTAATGAACCTCTACACTGGCTCTTTTTAGAGCCTCTTCGTCAGAAAGCAAATTTGTTTCTCTCCCTGCCCTGCCGAAGGTGATGACATGGTCGTGTTCGACCAGCAGCAGCAATTCTGGCAATGACTCTCTCTGGCGCAGAGAAACTAACTCTCTCTGCAAATTCAGAGCCTCGGCGTAATCAACCCGGCCTAAATTAAAGGCCCAGCATTCCTTTTTCATTTGTTTATCATGTGAACCGAACGTTTGTTGACGCCTAAAGCCGCCTCCATCACCGCCTCCGATAGGGTGGGATGCACGTGAATGATTTCTCCCCATTCAGTCGCAGTGGCTTCAAATCCCAAAGCCACCGCTGCCTCGGCAATCAGCTCTCCGGCGCTGGCTCCGAACATATGCACTCCTAAAAGTTCATCGTTAGTAGCGTTGGCTACAACTTTGATTAAGCCATCGCTTTCGTCCATCCCGATGGCCCTGCCTATGGCTCTGAAAGGAAAGGTGCCGATTTTAACCTGATAGCCGTTCTGTTTGGCCTCCTCTTCAGTGAGACCGACTCCGGCAATCTCCGGATGGGTAAAGACCGCCCAGGGGACCAACCGGTAATTCATCTCCGCCTCATTGTTGCCGGAAATCACTTCTGCGGCCACTTCGCCTTCCTTGAAAGCTTTGTGGGCTAAGAGTTGATGCCCAACACAATCGCCAACCGCATAAATTCCCGGCACATTGGTCTTCATCTGCGAGTCTACCTGGATGAATCCTTTCTGGTCTAATCTGACTCCGGTCTTTTCCAGACCCAGCCCATTGGTAACCGGCTTATGCCCCACTGCCACCATCACCAAATCAAAAGCCAATTTCTTTTCTCCTTCCGGACCGGTGACAGTCAATTCTATCTTACCGTCGGACAACGTCTTCGAACCAGTCACCTTGGTAGAGGTCAAAAGAACAATTCCATCTCTTTTGAATTTCATATTGACTAACTGGGCAATCTGCTTATCCGCATTGGCGCAGACCATGTCCAACATCTCAATCACAGTGACATGCGCGCCTAAAGCATGATAGACCGAAGCCATCTCCATCCCCACATAGCCGCCGCCTACAACTCCCATCTCTTTGGGGATAAAGGGAACTTCCAGGGCCTCTTTGCTGGTAATCACTTTTTTGCCGTCTAAGGGCAGAAATGGAAATGAAAAAGGGGCCGAGCCAGTTGAGATGATGAGGCTGTCGGCTATTATCCGGGTAACTTCTCCGGTTGCCGATTTCACTTCCACCACTTTCTGGTCTGTAAACTTCGCCTCCCCCATCATAGTTTGAACCCCATTTCCTTTCAGCAGAATACCCACTCCGTTGACTAATTGATTTACCACCTGCTGCTTCTTGTTGCGCAGAACATTGATATCGATTTTTATATTTTCAGCAGTGATTCCGTATTTTTCCGCTTTCTTAAAATTCTTGATTAACTCAGCCGCGTATAAAAGCGCTTTGGAGGGGATACAGCCGTAATTCAGGCACAGGCCGCCGACTTTGTCTCTCTCCACAATGACGGTTTTCTTTTTTAACTGCCCCAGCCTGATGGCGGCTACGTATCCGCCGGGCCCGGCGCCGATGACTAAAGCTTCGGTTCTAATCTCAGCAGACATATTCTTCCTTTCTAGGGAATTAAAAAGAGTGGCAGACCCCTACCACTCTTCTGAAAGCAAGGCATATTTTCTACCTAAACTGCATCCAAGACCGCGCTCAAGAGCCACTCATCCGGATGCTCTATGAAGTATTTAATGCGGTGTAAAAATTGGACTGCATAGTGGCCGTCAATCAGACGGTGGTCAAAAGATAAACAGGCGGTCATCATCTCCCGGATCACAATCTGGTTGTCAACCACCGCCGGACGCTTCTGAATCATATGCAGTCCTAAGATGGCTACCTCGGGGTAATTAATTATCGGAGTAGAGGCCAGTGCGCCGTACATCCCTGCATTGGTCAGGGTAAAAGTGCTTCCCTGAATCTCATCTAAGGTCAGCTTATCGGTCCGGGCTTTCTCACCCAATTGGGTCATCTCCGAAGCAATCTGCAAGAGCGACTTCTTGTCGCAGTCCTTGACCACTACCACGATAAGACCGGAGTCACGGCCCACGGCCATGCCGATGTTGTAGAATTTTTTCAGGCGGATATTCTCACCCTCAAGGGAAGCGTTTACCAAGGGATATTCCTTCAATGCCATCACCGAGGCCTTGGCAATCAAAGGCATATAAGTCAGCTTGATGTTGTATTTTTCCTGAGCAATGATTTTTAGCTTCTCCCGTATTTCTACCAATTTGGTACAGTCGAATTCATCCCAGGTGGTGACATGCGGGGCCGTGTAGGCGCTTTTTGTCATGTGCTCGGCAATGATTCTTCGCACCTGGGTCATGGGGATAATCTCTTCTCGTGGCCCTGCTGGAGCCGAAGGGGCATATGTGGGAACTGTCTTGGGAGCTGGTTTGGGAGCGGTCTCGGCCCTGGCAGGTGCCGGAGCGGATTTCGACTGCTCAATGTAAGCTAAGACATCGTCTCGGGTGATGCGGCCTTCGGAGCCGGTCCCTCTTATCCTGTTGACATCTAAGTTATGTTCCTTCACCAGCCGTCTGACCGCCGGAGAGAGACGTTTGTGGTCTGTCTCAACTGCTTCTGTTTCTGAGGCAGCTCCAGAAGTGGTTGGTGCGGAAGAAGGCTTTTCTACTCCCTTCTCGGTTTTGACTCCAGCCGGAGCCTTGAGCGAATCTAAAGATTCTCCCGGCTCGGCTAATAAGCCTATCAACTCGCCGACCGGAACCACTGTGCCTTCTTTAACAATGATTTTTCCTAAAGTGCCGGCCTTGGGTGAAGGAATCTCGATGTTGATTTTATCCGTGGCAATTTCGACCAGCGGCTCATCCTTGTCGATTTTATCCCCTTCCTTCTTGAGCCATTTGGAAATGGTCCCCTCTACTACCGACTCGCCTAACTGGGGTATCACTATCTCTATTGCCATCGGTCCTCCTAATAATTGACCACGTGCTTGACCGCCTTGATGATCCTCTCCGGGCTGGGAAGCCAAAAGTGCTCCATGGGTGGGGAGAAGGGAATCGGCGGTGTGTCCGGTCCGCAAACCCTGATGATGGGGGCATCCAGATATTCAAAGACCTCCTCGGAGATAATGGCAGAAAGCTCTCCGGCCACTGAGCCGGTCTTGGGAGCTTCTACCACTATTACAACTTTGCCGGTCTTTTTGACCGATTCCAAAATGGTCTGTTTGTCAATCGGGTAAATTGTCCGCAGGTCAATCACTTCGCATTCAATCCCCTCTTGGGCTAACTCTTCGGCCGCCTTAAGGGACTTGTGCAGCATTAGCATGTAGGTAATGATGGTGACATGCTTGCCCGGTCGCTTGATATCAGCAGAGCCCAAGGGGATGGTGTAGTCTCCGTCTGGAATTTCAGCCTTAATGGAGCGGTAGAGTTTTTTGTGCTCGAAGAAGATTACCGGGTTGTCGTCTCTGATAGAGGCTTTGAGCAGGCCCTTGGCATCATAAGGGGTGGAAGGAGCCACCACCACTAATCCGGGCGTGTGGACAAACCAGGCTTCGTTAATCTGGGAGTGATACAGGCCGCCCCCCACTTCTCCGCCGCAGCAGACCCGGATGGTCATGGGAATCTTGTAATCCCCGCCGGAGCGGTAGCGCAGCTTGGCCGCTTGCTGGACAATCTGGTCCATAGCCGGGGTGATAAAATCGGAGAACTGAATCTCCGGCACCGGCCTCATGCCCTGTATCGCCGCGCCGATGGAGGAGCCGACTATTACGTTTTCGGATAAGGGCGAGTCTATTACTCTGTATTCGCCGAATTGTTTCTGTAAGCCTTTGGTGGCTTTGAAGACTCCGCCATAAATTCCTATGTCCTCGCCGATGAGATAGACGGTTTCATCCCGCTCCATCTCCTCTCTCATCGCCTCGGTTATGGCATCAATGAAAGTTACGGTTCTGCTCACGGTGCATCTCCTCTACTCTGGTGCCGGGTACGTAAACGTCTTCGATGGCTTCTTCCGGGGCCGGCAAGGGGGAGTTGGCCGCCCAATCCGAAGCCTCTTCATGCTCTCTTTTAATCTGAGCGGTCAGCTCTTCGACTTCAGCCTGAGTAATGACTCCCCGCTCCAGCAGAAATTTTTCAAAGCGGGGCAAAGGGTCTTTCTTCTTCCACTCCTCTACCTCATCATTGGTCCGGTAATCAGCCGGGTCGATTTCCGAGTGGCCGTACCAGCGGTAAGTCTTCATCTCGATTAAGGTGGGACCTTCTCCTTTTCTGGCCCGGGCTATGGCCTCCTTGACCGTGGTGTAAACCGCAATTACGTCATTGCCGTCAATAGTGATTCCGGGAAAGCCGTAGGCCTTGGCCCGGTCGGAAAAATCCGTTATCCCGGCCTGAAGGCTGGCTGGCACCGATTCTGCCCAGAGGTTATTCTGACAGATGAAAATCATGGGGAGCTTGTGAACTCCGGCCAAGTTGCAGGCCTCATGCCAGCCGGCCTGGGAAGTTCCGCCTTCGCCGGTGAAGGCGATGACAACGTTATCTCTCTTCTGTAATTTGAAAGCCAGGGCGCAGCCGCTTCCCACTACAGTCTGGGCCGCCATCGTGGAAGCCGGGTTAATAATATTCCACTGACTGCCGCCATAGTGGCAAGGGTGATTCTTTCCTTTGTCAAATCCAGCTCTGCGCCCCATGTTGTGGGCTAACATCAGCTTCAAGGGGACCTGCCGCCCGATACTGCAGCCAATCTCTCGGTGCTGGGGGGCAATCACGTCTTCAGGTTTAAGTAGAAAGGCCGGAACTACGGTAGTGGCTTCCTGCCCAACTGCGGAATAATAGGTCCCTAAGAACTTCCCGGTGCGGAAGTGCTTGCGGTTGGCTTCGTCCACCAGCCGGCACTTAAGCAGGAGGTAATAGAGCTTTCTGGCCTCCTCTACCGAGGTAAAGGGCAGGCTGGTCTCCTGCTTGGGCTTGGTCGCCAACTTGGCGTTTACAGGCATAAATTTTTTCTCTCCTCTTATGCTATTTTATGCTTCTATCTTGCTTGGCAAGGAAATCAATCCTGACAGGCATTCAGAATAATAAATATTTAATATTTCTCTTTAATTTTCAAAAGTCAACCTTTTTCTCTGAGTTTTTACGGGCAGAATAGTCCTATGTTTGGCAGAATTGCCCGGACGCAACTCGAACCGTTACTTCAAGAAAGAAGACAGTAAAGAGATTTCATTTGCTAGCCTGAAATCTTTACATTGGCTTTAGACTGACATTCGGAGCAATTACATAAAGAGCGCAGATAATCAAAAGCATATATGCCGGTGGAATGTCCGTCACTGAAGCGGAACTGCAGTGCATATTGTCCTACTGGATTGATTCCTAAAATGAGAATCTTAGGGTCAACCTCTTCCGGTTTTAGTTTTTTATGTCCACTCATCTCATCCACGCAGACCGCACACTGGCAGGCTGTTCTTAGTGCATAAGTTGAGTAAATACTTTCATGCCCGTCATTCCAGACAATTTTCAGGTGACTGACATCCGGCTGGCTGACCTGCCTGGGGGCTAAGCGGGCAACAGTTCCACCTAAATTCTTGATGCTCACCTGGGCGGCTAAATTCCGGGCTATCTGCTGGAAAGCTTTGGCCACTGCTGAATCAGGGGAGCTTTTGACTATGGGTATGCCTGCATCTGAACTCAGACGCAGATTAGTATCCAGGGGAATTTCTCCTAAAAAGGGAATGCCGTTTTCCAGACTGTATTCTCTGGCTCCTCCGCTTCCGAAGATGTCATTTTTCTGGCCGCAAGAAGAGCAGACAAATCCGCTCATGTTCTCAATCATTCCCAGAATTGGAGTGTTGAGCTTCTTGAACATGACAATGGCCTTTTCAGCCACTTTTAAAGCCACATCCTGAGGAGTGGAGACTATGGCTGCTCCGGTTAAAGGGATGGTCTGGCAGATGCTTAACTGAACGTCTCCGGTGCCAGGCGGTAAATCGACGATTAGGTAATCTAACTCCCCCCATTCCACGTCACCTAAGAATTGCTGAATGGTTTTGTGCAGCATCGGTCCCCGCCAGACCACTGCCTCTCCTTCCCTTAAGAAAAAACCCATAGAGATAATTTTCACTCCCTGCTCTTCCGGCGGAATTACTTTGTTGCCGGGTAAGACCTGCGGACTCTGGGTGACTCCCATTATTCTGGGGATGCTGGGCCCGTAAACATCTGCGTCCATTAAACCCACTTTAGCGCCCATCTGCACCAGAGCCACGGCTAAATTGGCGCTGACTGTCGATTTTCCCACTCCTCCTTTGCCGCTGGCTATGGGAATGACATTCTTGACCCGGGGAATCAACTCTTCTTTCTGTCTTGACAGACTGGGGCGGACTCTGGCGGTCATCTGGATTTCAGCCTCTTTTATTCCAGGAACTGAAAGGGCGGCTCCTCTGGCTTCCTCTTTCAGTCGATCCTTGACCGGACAGGCCGGAGTGGTTAGCTCAATGGTGAAGGAAGCTTTCTCACCTACAATCTTAAGATTCTTGACGAAGCCCAACTCGACAATGTCCCGGCCCAAATCCGGGTCTTTGACCGAGCGCAGGGCATCTAAAATCTCTTTTTCTTTGATCTCACTCATATTAACTAAAGATACTACAAATTTCCGGGTTAATCCATTTGAAAAAAACACTCCGATTTTGTCGGAGTGCTTGAATTCTGTCTTAAATTTGTTCTGCCTGAAAACGGAACTACTTCATGGCCAGCATCTTGACGTAATCTTTGACCTTCTTCTTGGCGTCATAGCCGGACATAATCTTGACCACTTTTTTATTGGCGTCCACCAAGACCAAAACCGGAAAGCTCTTCACCTGATACTGCTCAAAGAACTTGCCCGCCATATCGCACAGCATGGGGAAAGAAATCTGCTTCTCCTGGCTGTAAGAAACTAATTTGTCAAGCGAGTCCGCGGAGATTCCGATTAACTGCACATCCTCCGGCAGGGTGGCTAGCTCGGCCTTCCACTTTTCAATCTCCTTGGCGCAGAAACCGCAAGAGGTGCTCATCAGCATCAGCACCGCCTTGTCATACTGCAGAATCTGGTAGATTCCCTCCTGTTTTCCATCCAGGTTGGCAAAGGTGAAATTGGGAATAATGTCCCCTTCCTTCAAAGTAATAGGAGGGTTTTCCTTCATCAACTTCTCTTGTGCCCGCTTTAACCTCCACTCATTGAAATACTGCCCGGCCACGATACCCAGAAATACCGCCAGGACAATTCCACCGAAAAAGAAAGCGATGAACTTCTTGGTAATCTTTATCTCGCCTGCCATTTTTCCTCCTTAAAGATTCAGTCTTTTTCCCGTTAAATCAGGGACATTAAATTAAGAATTATAATTAAAAATTCAAATTGAATAATAAAAAGGGCTGGCTTTGCAACCAGCCCCTGAGAATTTATCATTGTAATAATAGGCGAAACAGTAACTGACGGAATCTTCTACTTTCCCTTAAAATCCGGCTTCCTCTTTTCCAAAAATGCCGAGGTTCCTTCGCTCTTGTCTTCTGTGGCGCAGATGGCTGAGAACTCCATGGCTTCATAATCCAAGCCAGATTTCAAATCCACGTTCAGACCCAAATTAATCGCCCGCTTGGCCGCCTTAATGGCCAAGGGACCCTTGGAAATAATCTTCTGGGCTATCTCTTTGGCGGTTTTCAAAAGCTCCGGCAGAGGAACGACTTTTTCCACCAGACCGATTCTTAAAGCCTCTTGGGCATCTACCATATCGCCGGTGAAAATCAGCTCCTTGGCTTTTCCTCTGCCGACCAGGCGAGATAATCTCTGGGTGCCTCCGTAACCCGGGATTATACCTAAATTAACTTCCGGCTGCCCTAATTTAGCGTTCTCCGAGGCAATTCTGATATCGCAGGCCAAAGCTAACTCACACCCACCGCCTAAGGCAAAGCCATTAATGGCGGCAATCACCACCTGTTCCATATTCTCGATATGGTTTAACAAGCTCTGGCCATTTACAGATTTTCTATGCCCGGAAAGGGAGTCGCAGACCTTTAGCTCGTTAATATCAGCTCCGGCCACAAAGGCCTTCTCTCCTGCCCCGGTGAGGATGACGACTCTGACATCTGCTTCTCTGGAAATCTCTCGTAGACACTGATGCAGCTCGGATATGGTCTGGTCATTTAGGGCATTCAAAACATTGGGACGATTGATGGTTATGACCGCTAACCTATCTTCCTTTTCCAATAAGATGTTCTGGTAATTCATATCCATCCCTTAGTAAGTGTAAAATCCTCGGCCACTCTTTCGACCATGATAGCCGGCAATCACCATGCTCTTTAGCAAAGGGGGAGAGGCATAGCGCGGGTCTTTGAATTCTTTATACATGGCTTCGGCAATGAAGTAAGTGGTGTCTAAGCCGATAAAGTCGGTCAGGGTAAGGGGTCCCATCGGATGTCCGCAGCCCAAGGTCATGCCGGCATCAATGTCTTCCTTGGTGCCGATTCCCTTCTCTAAGGCGCGTATCGCGTCAAGTAAATAGGGGATTAAAAGCAGATTGACGATAAATCCGGGCGTGTCTTTGGCCACTATGACGGTCTTGCCCAAGGATTCGGCGAATTTCCGGGTGGTGGTGAAAACTTCTTCGTCCACTGTGATTGGTTTTACCATCTCCACTAACTTCATCACCGGCACCGGATTAAAAAAATGCAAGCCTAACATCCGGCTGGCTCTCTTGGTGACTGAAGCCATCTCTACAATGGATAAAGAGGAGGTGTTGGATGCAAAAATAGCCTCTGGCCGGCAGAGAGGGTCAAGGGTCTTCCAGATTTTTTTCTTCTCCTCCATGTTTTCCACCACGGCTTCGATAACGATGTCGCTGTCTTTCAAATCTTCTAACTTCGGCGTAAATGTCAAAAGCTCCAGGGTCTTCTGCTTCTGCTCGGCAGTGGCTTTGCCCTTTTCTACCGCTCTATCCAGCGATTTGGTGATTCTCTCCTGCCCCTTCTTTAAGGCCTGCTCATTGGCTTCGGTGACCGTGACACCGTAGCCGGCCTTGCCGCAGGTCTCGGCGATTCCTGAGCCCATCAGACCGCAGCCCACTAATCCAACCTTTTTAATCTCCATAAATCCTCCTTAAATTATTTTTTGAGCTATCTTATTTCCAACATCTCTGGCTAAATAATTCATCTGCCGGTCCATTTTCCTCTGTCTCACTTGTGAAAATTATAACTATTTACCCCTCCAATATCAAGTCAATAAGCGGAGGAGGAAAACTAGGTAAGCAGTAGGGGCCTACAAAAAAAATGAGCCCCGATTCAATCGGGGCTCAAGGCCATCCTTTGCTGGGGGCTATTATTTCTTCTTAGTCCCCTTCATTCCCTTCTTGCTTCCCTTCTTGCCGGGATTGTGGGCCGCACAGGTCTTGCACATTTTTTCCATCCTCCGTTTGTGCCGGTAAAATAGGGATTGACTGTCTTAAGTCAAGTAAAATATTACAAGATTCCCCCGCCCATGGAAAACAACCAGCGGAATTTAAAATGTTTTTCACCAACCTGGGGTTTATCCAGCCAGAAAGGAAAATCTAATCTGACCCGGCTGTCGGAAAAAATCTGGTCAAGATAGGGAATCTCATAGACCAATCCTATTCCGGCATCGTGAAAGAAGTCCTTCCAGGGAGGCGGGTCGTCTGAATTCCAGACTGAGCCGAAATCGTAAAATAGGTCCCATTTCAGTGAATTAATCTGCTCGGATAGATAGGGAACTCTTGCTGGAATTAACTTCAGATAATTAGGAAAGGCCCATTTGAAATTCAGGCTGAAGAGCTTCTGGCCGGAGAGAATCATCTCGGTATAGCCACGGACATTCCCTCCTCCTGGCATATACAAATTCCCCTCTTCTCGCCATTTATTGGGCAGACTTCCTCTGCTTCTATACCAGCTGTTGGCAAATTCTTCTAAGGGAGAGGCCGAAGCCAGGTAAAATCTATCCTGAACCGGCAATTTCCCGTTGGCATAGCCGAAAGAGACTCTCCAGGACCAGACCTGAGAGATTTTTAAATCCAATTCCCCCTTATATTCCAGCCAGAGTTTATGCAAATTAAAATCAGTGCGGTAAAAATCGGTTGAGAATTCTGCGGAAAACTCCTGGTCATAGTACCTTCCCGGAAACATCCCCAAATAGTGAGCCTTGATTAGATTTAAATCACCACTATCCCAGCTGATAGCTGGAGGAAGCCAGCGTTCACTCTTCAGTCTATAGGTGTAGATGCCAACTCCGTACCTGCTTCCCTGCGGCTCGAAATACTCCCGGTAGCCTGGAATCCTTAGATTGACCTTTTCGAGACTGGCCTCTTCCCCCTGTCTCCCCTCTGAGTAGAAGCTCCTGAGATTTAAGTAAGTCACCGGCCCCAGCCAGAAGCTCGGCTCTTTCCAGGAGACGTCATAATGAAATCTCCCGCTCATCGGCCCCATCCACAGGGCTAAGTTTGAATTATGGCTCCACTCTAAGTAGGAGCCTTTCAGCCTGAGTCCGGATTTTAATCCATCTACATCATTATACCAAAAACTGGGATTAAAGAGAAACTGATAGGCATCTACTGGCACCGGATTATACTTATTTAGATAGTTATAGTCGAACCGTAATTTTGGCAACGGTGAGGGTAAGCCCGGAACGAAGTAGTTATTCAACCGGTTCACATCTAGAAGCCTCTGGTCTGGATTTATTTCCACTGACTTCGGTTTCGTTGGCAGCTCCACGGAAGCCACATATTCCTTCCTCTCTTCCAGCCAGACCTCCACCGGGATTTTTTCCGTATGCAACGTTCCATCTGCTAGCTTAAACTGCAAATCCAGAGGCATCACCGCTTCTTTTTCTTTCTTGACTTTGACCTGAGTCAGATACCCTCTTCCCGATTCTTCTATCTTCTTACTTTTGACTGAGGCAATCCCGAAATCCAGCCTGCGGGTCTTCTCAAACCACTCGTCAAAGAACCACTCTAGACTCTGTTTGGACATATCCTCCATCACAGTTTGAAAATCACCTAAATAAGGATGTTTCCAGTGCCACCAGTTGAAGTACTCCTGCATGGCTGAATCGAAGAGGGAGTCTCCCAAAGCATATTGCAGCATAAAGAGTACGCTGGCGGTCTTGTTATAGACAGCCAGACGATAGTTGCGCGGATTGACAAAGCGGTCCGAATGGGTATCAATCGGCTCCTCCTCTTTGCGATTGGCTCGCTTTAAGTAACTTCGGGCATAGCCGGTTCGCTCATCGTCATTGGAGTAAAAAGTCTTCTGAATCCAGTTCTGCCACTCGTAGGAGTTGTTGTATCTGCCGAACCGCTCCTCCATCATCAAAATCGTGGCAAAGGAGGTAAAACCCTCATCCAGGCAGGCCTGCCTGGTCTCATTATTGCCGATTAAGCCGTAAAACCAGTTGTGGGCAATCTCGTGCGCCAGGACCGAAAAAAAACGGTGGCTGACCGGGTCCCCGATTTTCTTGCTCATGGTGATAATCTGGGGATACTCCATTCCGCCGCGGACTGCTCCGGCCACTGAGGTAAACTGAGTGTAAGGATACTGGCCGAATTTTTCACTCATGAATTGCAGACAGAATTTGGTCTCCTCAGCCGCTTTTTTCTGCCAAATTCTGGCAGCATCCTTTGGATAGAGGGTATTGATAGTGATATCGCCCAACTGAGCCCGGTCCCAGATGAAATCCGGATTGGCAGCAATGAAGAAATCATGCACATTTTCAGCCTGCATCTTCCAGGGTCTTTTCTTTATAGTCGTATCCGCCTCATCAGATTTGTCCTCCCTCTTATTATTTCCACCCTTGGCATTCTTACCCGCTATTATTTCTAACTTGGTGCTGTCCTGGTCCTCTTTATATTTTTTTAAGATGTCCACCAGAACCGTATCCTCAGCCGCTTTGGGCAGACCGGGGAACAGTTCTTCCTGGTTTAACAATTCTCCCGTATGACCCAGAATGTACTCTTCCGGCGCCGTGAAAGTCACTTCAAACTTTCCAAAGTCTCCGTAAAACTCCCCGGTGCCTAAATACTGTTCATTATGCCAGCCATAGCGGTCATAAACCGCAATCTTGGGATACCACTGCCCGATATCATAGTGCTTTCCCTGCTTGCCAGTTCGGGCGCCGAAAACGGGAATCTGGTCTTCAAACTCCAGGTAGATTTCGGTTTCTTGGTTCGGAAGCAGTGGCAACGGCAAGATTATTTCCATTACGGTATAGTCAATTTCAAATTTATCGATTTCTTTCCCATTAATTTTGACTTTCTTAATTTCCATCTTCCCCCACTGCCTGGGCGCAAGCTCAGCGATGCTGTAGTCTTCTTCCTGTCTGGACTTGATATCCATTGGACTCCCAGGCTGGAAGGCGTTCAAATATAGATGAAAGTAAACTTTATTTAAAGTATCCGGAGAGTTGTTGGTGTAAATCAGGGTTTCCTGCCCTACTATTTTGTCCTCTTTCGGAATGAATTCAGCCTCAATTTTGTAATGCACCTCCTGCTGCCAGTAAGCCTGTGCCCCGGTCCAACTCCATACTAGTATTATGCAACAAAACAAAGCCTTCTTCACTGTCACCTCCACTATCTCAGCACCTTGCTTAAAAATAGTCTGGTTCGCTCCTGTTGAGGATTGTTCAGAATCTTCTCTGCTTTGCCTTCTTCCACGATTTTACCCTGGTCCATAAAAATCATCCGGTCAGCCACCTCTGCAGCAAAGCCCAGCTCATGGGTGACGACTATCATGGTCATCCCTTCCCGGGCTAAATTCTTCATCACCTCTAAAACTTCCCCTATCATCTCCGGGTCCAAAGCGGAAGTGGGTTCATCGAATAACATTATCTGCGGATTAAGAGCTAAGGCCCGGGCAATGGCCACTCTCTGCTGCTGTCCCCCAGAGAGCTGGGCCGGAAAATTTTTGTCCTTCTCTTTCAGGCCGACTTTGCGCAGATATTCGCCGGCAATCTTCAGGGCCTCTTTTTTCTGCCGGCCTAAAACCACGGTCTGAGCTAAAGTCAGATTATCCAGAACACACAGATGGGGAAAGAGATTGAACTGTTGAAATACTATGCCGATTTTCTGCCTGACTCGGTGGACGGCGCTTTTGTCATGGTCTAATTTTATGCCGTCAATTATGATTTCTCCGGAATCAGTTTTTTCCAGACCATTTAAACAGCGCAGGAAAGTACTTTTCCCGGAGCCGGAAGGACCTAGGATGACCACTACTTCCCCTCTATCTACCGTGCAGGAAACCGAATCGACTGCCCTTAGGTGGCCGAATCTCTTGGAAACATTTTTAGCCTGAACAATCATCAGTGCGCTGCCTCGTAGCCCAAGACTTTATATTTTTTCTCCAACCAGGCTACCAATCGCGACAGGCTCAAAGTTAAGGCCAAGTAGATTAAGCCTACCATCAGCCACGTCTGAAAATCCACAAAATACTGGGAGTAATATTCTCTTCCCGCCCTGGTTAACTCTCTTAAACCGATTATGGAGACCAAAGAACTGTCTTTCAAACTGGCGATAAACTCATTGGCCGTGGGAGGAAGAATGACTCTTAAGGCCTGGGGAAAAATAACATAGCGCATGGTCTGAGGAAAGGTCATGCCTAAGGATAAGGCGGCCTCGTACTGCCCCTTGCTCACTGATTGAATTCCGGCCCGGATAATTTCTGCTAAATAAGCGGAGTAACAGACTCCAATGGCAATCACCCCGGCCAAAAAGCGGTCTAAGTTTAAAACCTTCCCCAGTCCGAAGTAAATGAAGAAAATCTGAACCAAAAGCGGCACCCCCCGAATAACGTCCACATAAATCTTGGTCAGCCACTTCAACGGTGCAATATGCGAGATTCTGAGCAGGGAAATAATCGTTCCTAAAATTAAAGCTAAGGCAAACGACAGCAGAGTGACCTTGATGGTCATCGGCACTGCCGGCGCCAAATACTTCAGAATCTCCAGACAGATGTTTAACTGCTGGGATACCCAGTCCAATCAATCCTCCAGTTTCAAAATAAAACCCAAGTTAGCTGGAGAATTGCTTCTAAGTCAAGCTGATTATATTAAGTGAAGGAGAATGGTTCAAATCCCTCCCCTAGAGGTGAGGGCAGGGAGGGGCCAATAACCTCGCTTTTTACTGGCGACTAATCCACTTCTTATTCAACTCCTCCAACACCCCCTCTTCCTTCAACTGCTGTAGAGCCGAATTTAACACTTCCAAAAGCTTATTATCCCCCTGCCGTACTGCGATTCCGTAAGACTCCTTAGTCAAAAGCGGACCCACAATTTTGGCAGACCTGCGCACCTTGATAATCATCTGCGTGGTGGGTTTGTCATTGATAATAGCATCTAACTTTCCATTCTCCATATCAATGAAGGCGGCTGAGATGTTGTCGAAGCTGATGACCTCTCCTCTGGTAATCTGCTTGGCTAACATCTCACCCGTGGTGCCTAACTGGGCTCCGATTCTCTTTCCCTCCAAATCACCCATGTTTCTGATGACTGTATCTCGCACAGGCACGGCAATCACCTGCCCGGCTACGTAATAGGGATCGGTGAAGTCGACTGCCTCTTCTCTGGCCACGGTGATGGTGAAGGCCGAGATGATGGCATCGTATTTATGATTGTTTAAGCCCGGAATTATTCCGTCAAAGGGAACTACTATGAATTCTGGCTGGACGCCCAACTTTTGGCAGATTGTTTTCATCAAATCTATGTCGAACCCGGCTACTTCACCGGTTTGCAGGTCCTGGCTCTCGAAAGGCGGATAAGTGGCATCAGTGCCGATTAGAAATTTACCCGACTCCTTGATTTTGTCTAAGGTATCAACCTGCGGAGAAGAGCACGCTAAGATTAGAGAAGGTAGGAGTAGAAATGAAAACTTTGACAAACTCAATCAATAACCCTTCAGATTCAGTTTGGAGAGCGCCCCTTCATAGTTGACAAAGATTACCGGCTGGCCTGAGATGTTTGAAGCATTATTCTCGCCTCTGACTATTTTCACATTCGAATCAGAGAATCCAGAAAGGGAGAGGTGTTTTTCCAGAAAGACCACAGCCTCTTCCGGCACCCAAAGATTCACTTTCGAGAGCTCCAGGTCTAAATCGACTGTCAACGTATCAATTTTATCACCTAATTTAATATCTCCCTTGGCCAGCTGGAAAGAGAATTTTAACTTGCCGGCTTTAATCTTAGTCAAATCCATTTCATTCTTGGATAATTGAGAGCTCAAATCTAACTCTAAGGTAGTTATCGTATCGAATGCTACATTCCAGTCTTTATCTTTAGGGCTTCCCCAGTTTGACTCTACTCCTGCTTCATTAACCCTGATTCCCCAGTATTTTTTGCTCCTGTCCTGCAGTGTCAACTTGGCTTTCCCCTCTGTTTCGCTAAAATCGACATAAGGCTCTCTGGACTGATATTCCATCATGCAGTTTACAACACGGTTATCTGAATCTTCTACTTTCAGACATCCCAGTCTGAACTCTAAATTCGCCTGGAGTGAATTGATTTGCTCGGAAAGAGGCTGGTTCCACTCTATTCTTTGCACTAATCTGTCTTCATCCCTCCCCTCCCACTGCCACCAGGCCGGGCCCAAGATGAAAAAAGCGAAAGCTAAAGGCGAAATCAGGGCTAAGGGTTTTAAGGCGCTATTGCGGAAGACTATCTCTATGCCTATGGCGATTAAATAGACCGGCCACCAGGATAGAATTGTCTCCCACACTTCCCAGTCTACATAACCCAAGTTGTTGAAAAGAAAGACCAGGCCGACCGAGATTAAGATGACTCCGTTACGCAGATGCTGGATCTTCATCTTTACTCCCCTTGGCTTTTATCACAATCACCGCGCCGATGACGATTAGAATCACTGGCCACAGCTCCCAGAATTCGAACCAGTGGAATAGATTGCTGAAGAGAAAAACCCCTCCGATTACGATTAGTATCAATCCGGTCAAATAGGCTCCTTTTTCTCTCCGCTCTGCCGCTGGTGTGGAGGGAGCTTCTCCTTGTGCCGGCGGAGGAGGAACTTCAGCGCTTTCGGCTGTACCGGTTGCCGGCGCCTGGGGAATGATTATCCAGGCGATGATATAGCCGATTAAACCTGCTCCTCCGGCAAAAATCAGCAGGACGAAAATCAGCCGAATGATAACCGGGTCAATGTCAAAATATTCGCCTAAACCGCCGCACACCCCGGCTATCAGCGACTCTTTTCTACTGCGGTAGATTCTATGATTCATAATTTCCTCTTTCTTGAAAGATTAGACGTTGGCCGCTGCCCGGGCCTCTGGTTCTGATCTGTGTTGAAAGACCGGCTCCTTGGGGATAAAAATCCAGGCTAAGATGTAAGCCAAGATTCCGGTGCCAGCACAGATTACCGTCACCACCCAGACTATTCTGATAAGAACCGGATCAATTCCCAGATAGTCGCCCAAACCTCCGCAAACTCCGGCTATCACTTTTTCTTTTCTCGAGCGATAGATTCTTTTAGCCATCATACACCTCCTGATTGTTATTTACGAGCAAAAATTGAAAAGGGTTCAAAAATCTCAGAAGTTGAAGTGATGTGTACAACAGCCTGCAAAACTTCAGAAATTACTTTTCCTCCGCTTCCCCGGTCATCCGCACGAATCTAACCGGCAAAACCGATTCGGTAACCATTCCTCTTTCGGTCTTGGTAATTACCAACAACTCCTGGTTTGCTTCCCCCACTGGAATGACCATTCTCCCTCCCATCTTTAACTGTTCGTAGAGCGGCTCCGGAATATGATCGGGCGCAGCGGTGACGATTATGCCCTCAAAGGGAGCTTTTTCCGGCCAGCCTTGGTAGCCGTCACCAATCTTAAGTTCAAAGTTTTTGTAACCTAAGCGCTTTAAAGTTTGATTTGCCTTCAAACCCAAGGGTTCGACTATTTCAATGGTGTAGACAGAATCTGCAATTTCACACAGCACGGCACATTGATAGCCAGAGCCAGTCCCGATTTCCAGAACTTTATCCCCTTTTTTGAGTTTTAAGAGTTCGGTCATCACCGCCACGATGTAAGGCTGGGAGATGGTCTGTTCGCTGCCAATTGGAAGAGGTCCGTCCACGTAGGCTAATTCAACATATTCTTCGGGAATGAATTTATGCCGGGGGACTTTGCGCATGGCCGCCAGGACTAAACTGTCCTTTATCCCCCGGTCTTCGATCTGCTCCTTGACCATCTTGGCTCTTCGGGCCCTCCAGATTTCTTCCGGACTCTGTTCTTTCACGTCCGCCTTTCTCCGGCCACAGTCTGGCAATAAGCACGCGGCCAAAACTAAAACCAAAGCGTACGACCTTACAACCATCTCCGGAGATTAAACTATTCTCCTAAAGGGTCAAGTCAAGCTCTAATTTCGACTTTGCTCGGCAGGATATCTGAGATTGGAAATGTATAAGTGTAACAGGCTAAATCTTGGCAGTTGTAAAGACTGTCGCCTTACCTGATGCAATCTGGCACAACTCCACGACTAATTGCTCCACCAGAATCTCTGGCGAGAGCGGGTTGTAACGTAGAGCCCGGTCAGCTTCAGTTATTTTCTTTAACGACTGTTCAACCTTAGCCTGATTGTAATTTCGAGAACAATTCAAATATTTGGAGACTCTGAATGCCTGCCTCTCCAGACCCAGATGGGCGGTCAGCCCCTTGAAATCGCTTCTGGAGCCGGTATAGGTGAACAACCTCCATAAAAAGAAAAAATCTTGCAACAATTGATTGGTGACAATCCCGGCATATTTCTGAGTGAACAGAACCTCTCTTACAATCTCAACGGATTTTTGAACTTCTCCCTTGGAAATCTGCTCGATTAACTCATAGACCTTGTATTCCGGACTGGCGGAAATCAGCTGCTCCACTTCTTCTCCAGTAATACTCTTTTTCTCGCCTATGAACGTAACCAGCTTCTCAACTTCCTGCTCCAAGCCGGACAAATCTGAGCCAATCGCCAAAGCCAGCCTTTCTGCGGCCTGTGTATCTATTACTTTTCCCGAAGTCTGTACTTTTTCTATTATTCTTTCGACTAACTTCTCCTCCCGTAGCGTGGCAAACTCAATCACTTCTCCGTTTTTATCTATGGCTTTGTAAAGTATTTCCGACTCAGGAATTTTTACTGCGGTTAAAATTAAGCAGGTGGTTTGGGGGATTTTCTCAACTAATTTAGCTAATTCGTGTTTCTGCTCTAATTGCAATTCGTCAACCCCGGAGAGAACTACAATTCTTTGAGGCGCTCCCCAGGGCAGAGTGGAAATCAAATTGCCCAAGTCCGGGACTGCGAATTGACCTGCTTCTCTTTTATCCAAGTTGAAAGATTTCGAGCCTGAAGGCAAAAGCGCCTCGGTCAGAATCTTCAGCGCCTCCCTTTTCAAATCCTCCTGCGGCCCGGAGAAGAGATAAACTCGGGCAAATTTCTTCTTACTTATCTCTTGCCGGAACTTTTCAACATTTTTCTTAGCCAAGTAATTTCTTAAGATTGGTTAGCAAAACAAACGTAGAATCAGAATATTTGAATTATTAAATGCTAAGATAGGTCAGGCTTTCCGTTTGTCAATCAGAAAGCCGGAGAGGTAAGCCGAAAGGCCCGGTTTTCGTCTTTGGAGACCCAGCCTAAGGTGTAGGAGATTCTCCTTTTATATTGCAGGGCTAAATTGCGGTAGGGCTCCAATTCTTTGGAGCAGCCTTCCTGAAAATTGACCTGATGAACTACCGTGGGGCTGTCCCCGTAAATCTGAATCTTCTTCTTGTCAAAAAGTCGGGGATTAAGCTCGATGAACTCTAAGAGAGCTATCAGGCTGGCATATTCGGCCTGAGCCTGATTCCCTTTAATCTGGGCCTTGAAGATTAGATTCAGCTCCGGGATGGAAAAGGCCACCACGCTGTTGTGTCCTAAGATTGACTGGCTCTCTCTGGCGGTTCCGTAAAAGTAGCAGTTCATCGTTTTTCCTTTTGTCTTCTGATAGACCATCGAGCAAACCCTGTGCCAGTGAGGGTTTACTCAATGCGTCGGATAAGGTGGTGAAATGGCCTGCTAACTTTCTATCTGGCTATAAGTTAGGAGTGCATAAATAAATGACAAAAAGGGCGTAACTGCTGTTAGGTTTAAGCGGAGAGACTGCTGCCGTCTCTTTGTGCATCAGTCTTCATATTTGGTGCAAGTATAAAAAGAGAAAATGGAGACCTACCCTGTCCTCATAATTCGATGGTGAGCGAAATCGAGCCAAGGTGCGAAACTATGCCCAGGTTGGGGGCAACCTGGGTCTACAAGCTATCAAGGAGGAACTAGTCTGGGTCAATGAATTTAAAAGCTTAGAGGAGGTGGAGACTAAACTAAAAAGGTGGGTAGAAGATTACAATCACCACTACCCCCATTCGGCTTTGGGTTACAAAAGTCCGGAGGAGTTTGAGGCCCAAAACCGCATAGAAAAAGCAGCTTGAACGTGTCTTGACAAATGGGGTTCACTACACCAGCACTATCCACCAAATTCTGTAAGACGAACGAAGTGTAACCATATGAGTACATTCCAAGATATGGTTCAAGAATAAACTTCACTAGAGATGTACAGATAGTAAGAATAACCATTAATCCGACGGGCTTGATTACGACTGCAGTGGGATTTATTTGTTGATTGTTCATACTGTCTTGTATGTCTTGCTAAAGTTACTTGAAGTGGAGTTAGTTCACATCACTTAACTGTTCTGCTCTTAATGGTTGTATGCGCAAGTGCAATTCATTCTATGTAAATTTAGAAAAATTATAATACGAATGCTAATGCTATGGCAAAGTTGATGAGGGTCAACCCCCAAAAATTTGGGCTATGGAGAAACCTCTTCCATTCTTGGTCATCTCTCTCTCCAAGGTGATTTAATAGGCTGAATAGTGCTAATAGATAAAGTCCTAACATAAGAATGATAAATAGTCTATTAGTGAAGTCGACCCGTTTTGAGTAGAGATATATTCCCAATTCAATGGATATGAATATGCCCCAACCTAAAGCGTAGAGAGGGCTGAGGGGAAAGGAATGATATCTCTTAAGATAAACAAATACAACTAGCAGGAAAAATAACCCTATTGCAATTTGTGCTAGGTCTAGTATCATGATTTTCCTTTAGATTCTCTTTTCACTGCTTGACATCCACAAACAATAACGACCTAAGGACCCATGGGATAAACTCCGCATGCTGGACAATATTCATTAATTATTGGCATAATATTATCATTAATCCAATCTATATATGTTGGCGCACTTAACCCCATTCCTACTCCGGTAAGCTCGTAGACCCACGTTGCCTTTTAGGGTGAGCCTGAGTCGAACCCTCAACGTGGGACCAAATACAAATCCACATCCGTCTTCCACCTCGAATTCGCCGACGACCATAAATACTCCTCCGCCTCCTTTACCATCCCCGCTTTAACCGGATTATTGTGAATGTACTCAATCGACTCTCTCAACTGCTCCTCAGTCCTGATGCCCTGGTCGTGAAATCTCCTGGTCCACAACCGGCCGGTTGTCTTTTCTTGTGCCTGAATTACTCTGGCACTGCCTCTTTTAATATAGTGAAGAACCCCTGAGATAGTAACTCCGGGTTGGGGAACAAAAAGTATATGCATGTGACTGGGCATTATGGCAAATGCCAAAAGGTATTGAATCAAGTCAGGCCGGGCACGATAGATGTAATCCGCTACTGTTTCTGCTCTCTGGTTTGTCAAAAGCGAAGGTCTATTCAGAAAAGCAGAAGTAGTTATTAGATAAGCTAAATTTTCCACATTATATCTTCTTAATCTGACCATTTTATTCTGTCCCAGCTTGGGGCAAGCTGGGTCTACAAGCTTGTAGGTTTTGGCTAAAGCGTCGAAGATATCGCGGAGGTCGGCGTTACGGAAGGAGAGTTGAGGAATCTTAATGGTGGTATCCAGAATGAATTCCCCTTGAGGGATTATAGCTGGGTCATTTATAATTTGGTTTTCCTGAATCTGGGGTATCTGAGCAAGGCCTGAATCTGGTAAAAAAGATATGTAAACAAGAATCCCAACGCAGAAAGCAAAAAAGCGATACTTCTCTACTCCAGTGCTTAGGATAGTATCCTCCTCATTTTTAAGGAAACTGCTTATTTATCCTTTACTCTTGAAAAAATATCCACAAACTCAGTCCAACCACTGGCACCACCACTAAATGTCCAAAGTATAACCTCTGGTCTCCCATCACCTGTGGCATCTTGTATCGTTACTTTTCCAACATCAATATCGCTAAAATCGTAACGGAATTTTCTGGAGAATCCACCATCATTTTTCTGCTCCCAAATCTCTAAATAGTAGTCTATAAATTTCGGATATTTTGCTCTCGTAGTATCTCCCATTACGATTACTAAGTCTTTTCTTCCATCAGAATTGAAGTCCCCTTCTGCATAAGCTTTTGTCGTCCTCATCCCTGCAATGAAGGCCATCTGTGGAATTTGAAAAAATACCTCTGGTAGTTCTAAATTTCTGGTTCTTGAATAATCATAATCCTCTCGATGGATCTGCTTCTTGCCGGTTTCATTCGTGTAATATCTGCGTTCAAAGACAAAACTCGAATCCTTCCACCTATATTCCCTCACCTCATATTTCTCTCCCTTCCAATCACCTGGGGCATTAATGGTGTCTCTTATGTCCCAATCCATTGAATCATAGCACATAACTACTCCCGGTTTTATAATTGGGCTTTCTCTATAACCATAGAGCTGACCAATGATAGTGTATAATTCTCCCCTCTCCGGTTTAGCTGCTTTATTCGAATTGCTCTGCCCAGTTAAAATAGAGATTAAAGTTAACAAAGTGATTACGTATTTGATTCTCATCGTCTTTATCCTCCTTTCTACTCTTTGGTTTGTGACTTAGTGCAAAAATGGTAGTGAGCGTATTAAAAACCCCAATAGTTTAGCTCGTTTTGAAAATTCTGGTCGCGTTTATCCATCATAAATAAGAATCGATACCAAGCTTTTGGGCCACCATTGTACATAGAATAGGCAGACTGATAAGCCTGCCTAGAGCCTGGCTCAAAACCATAACGGGTAATTGCGTAATCATAATACAGGTGTGCGTAATAAGCCATACCCGCCACTATATTGGCGCCCCAATTAGTCCGCCAAGGAACAGCGCTTTCGTCTGCTAGATTTAAACCGAAATATTCTCCTGTTCCTGCCATTCCCGGACCGTCTTCTATCTGCATCAGATTGACCTTATTAGCATCCTCACCTTTTTTAATATCATCTATACCTATTCTGTTTTCCGTGTAGAGTACCGATAGAGCAACTTGCTCAGGTATACCAGTAGCTCGAGCTGCTTGCTTGACCCAATCTTGTATCTCTGCTTCAGTAGCTTCGGGATGATTATTAGCGTAATCTATAGCATCTTGCATCAAATAATGAAGGTTTCCTTCAATCATTAACTGTCGCCTATTAGCATCATTTATAACCGCAGCTTGATTGGCCATCTTCATCCAAAGATCAAATGGGTCGTGCCGTGATGGTCCCAGATTAGGACCTAGGATTAGCGGTCCCATGTCATGTATTATCATCCCTTTCCCGACGAGATAATTAAAAGCAGCCTCAGGACCCCTGCTTGCGGCCACCGGGAATAATTTCCCAAAAGGTACAGATTTTCCTCCCCCTTCTGTGCCCCCTTCCGGCCCTGCAAAATTGCGTATACCGGGTTTTCCAATTCCTCCTCTAGGAAAACCACTACCTTTGAAAAGACCTATCGGGTCCATCCCACTGGGGTCTGTGTAGTTCAAAGGATTATTCCTCACATAAGAATACGGATTAGCTCGTAGACCCACGTTGCCTTTTAGGGTGAGCCTGAGTCGAACCCTCAACGTGGGACCAAATACAAATCCACATCCGTCTTCCACCTCGAATTCGCCGACGACCATAAATACTCCTCCGCCTCCTTTACCATCCCCGCTTTAACCGGATTATTGTGAATGTACTCAATCGACTCTCTCAACTGCTCCTCAGTCCTGATGCCCTGGTCGTGAAATCTCCTGGTCCACAACCGGCCGGTTGTCTTTTCTTGTGCCTGAATTACTCTGGCACTGCCTCTTTTAATATAGTGAAGAACCCCTGAGATAGTAACTCCGGGTTGGGGAACAAAAAGTATATGCATGTGACTGGGCATTATGGCAAATGCCAAAAGGTATTGAATCAAGTCAGGCCGGGCACGATAGATGTAATCCGCTACTGTTTCTGCTCTCTGGTTTGTCAAAAGCGAAGGTCTATTCAGAAAAGCAGAAGTAGTTATTAGATAAGCTAAATTTTCCACATTATATCTTCTTAATCTGACCATTTTATTCTGTCCCAGCTTGGGGCAAGCTGGGTCTACAAGCTAAAAATTATCAGACTATACCTTCTCAAACGGGTCAAACAGCTTCTTATACTCCTGCTGGGCAAACCTATCAGTCATCCCGGCAATATAGTCGCACACCACCCGCATTTTATCTTCCGTTTTCAATTTTTCACGGGTCGAGCCGGGCAGCTGCTCCGGATTCTCCAAATAAGCTTCAAACAAATCAGTCAGAATTCTTCTGGCCTTATCTGCCATCCTCACCATCCGGAAATGCTTATACATATGCTGGAACAGAAAGCTCTTCAATTCGGAATTCAGCTTCTGTAGTCCAGGAGAAAATGTGATAATCTGTTCTTTAGCTCTGCGGACATCTTCGATAGCGTTGATTCCCAACTCCTTTAACTTCTGTCCGGTCGTCTGCAGCAAATCCGAGACTTCCCAATTTATCATCTGCCGCACCATGAAGTGCCTCACTTTGGCCCCGCTCAGGTTGGTGTATTTCTCTTTTAATTTTTTATACAGAATCATCCACAGCTCCACCTCTTCTAACATCTGCTGGCTTAAAACCTTAGAATAGAGCCCGTCATCGATGTCATGACAGTTATAGGCAATTTCATCGGCCAAGTTGACAATTTGCGCTTCCAGGACCGGCTTTTCCTCAGGATTAAATCCCTCAGGAAAGGGCTTATCCCAGTCGGTCTCATGTTTCACAATCCCCTCACGGACTTCATAGGTCAAATTCAATCCGGGAAATTCCGGATATTTTTCTTCCAAGTAGTCAACCACCCGCAGTGACTGGCGATTATGCTCAAATCCTCCGTTATCCTTCATAATTTCATGCAGGGCCTCTTCTCCCGCGTGACCGAACGGGGTATGTCCTAAGTCATGGGCTAAAGCCACTGCTTCGGCTAAATCTTCATTCAGACGTAGGGCCCTGGCAATCGAGCGGGCGATCTGGGTCACTTCAATCGTATGAGTCAAGCGGGTGCGGAAGTGGTCCCCTTCGTGGTTGACAAAGACCTGGGTCTTGTACTCTAATCGGCGGAAAGCAGTGGAGTGAATAATGCGGTCCCGGTCGCGCTGGAAGCAGGTGCGATAGGGGTGCTCCTCTTCCGGATGGACTCTGCCGCGGGAGTCCTTGCTCTTGGTGGCGTAGGGGGCTAAGATTTTTTCTTCTAGCTCCTCTGACTCTCTTCTTAAGTAGATTTCAGTCATATATCTTTATACGAACGTGTTCTACCTTGTAACTTTAGAGCTTCAGGCTCATGCTTACGTTATGACTCCCTCCCAACTCCGGATGATTCACATAAGCATAATCAATTTCAATTCTGCTCCAGGAAAATTCCGCACCAAAGGAATAGCGATTCGGCTCGGTCTGAAATCCGGCCCGCAGGGCTAAGTTCTGCGAAACATTTATCTCCTGTCCCAACTGCAACTGCTCCTCAAACTCAGCGTCATAAAATAATCCCACCATTAAGTTAACCTCTGGCAGTGCCTTGTAAAGTATTCCCAAATTATAATTTCTCAAGACCTCATCCCCGCTTACCTTTGGCTGATTGATGTTTTTGACCACTCCACCCATTTCAAATTTCCCCTTCTGCCATTGAAAACCCAAAGCAAACGTGGCCGCATCTTGGGTCGGGTATCCTTCTGCTCTCAACATTAAGTAACTCGTGCCAACCCCTAAATTTAATTTCGGTATAACTTGCGCCCCGGCTGAAAAATTCACTCTCTGCTCTTGATAAAAATCACTTTTTCCGAAATTCTCAAATCCTACACCCATGCCTATTTTTCGATAGCTGAAGCCAAACCCTATGCACTCCTGCGAGAATTCAGCCAGGCTGAATTGATTACTGTAGCTCAAATAGAACTCAGGTTTTTCTAATTTTGCTAATCCTGCTGGATTCAGAAAACTGCTCACTACGCCCTTTGACAGCGCGTAGCTCGAATTTCCTAAAGCCGAACTTCGCGCATCTATTCCGGTGATTTCAAAAGCTCCCCAGCAGCACTTGCTGATTAGCATAACTGACAATAATTTCTTCATTTCCCCTTGGTCACTGCTATGGCCGCCTTCTTGACTTCCCTGACCTCTCCCTTAGCTTCAATGAACAGAACATACACTCCGCTTCTGACCTTGTTCCTGTCATTATTCTTGCCATCCCAGCTGATTTTCCCGGAGACCTTTGGCTCGTTATCCAATAAAGTTCTGACCAGCCTACCTCTTCGGTCGTAGATTTTCATGGTCAGGTCAACTCCGAGTGGAATGGTGAACTCGATTTCGGTCAGGTCGTCAAAACCGTCTTCGTCCGGTGAAAAAGGGTTTGGCTCTATTTTGACCCCGATGCCGGACGTAAAAGTCGCCTGCACCGAGTTCTGTTTGCCAGGCGTAGAGCCGCTTGAATCCACGCTCCTCCACCAGTTGTCCGGCTCAGATGAGCTTTTTTCGTAATCAATCCTCTCCCAGGAGACTCCCTTCAGACTCTGGGAGGGATAAGCAACTTTTTCCATCACGAATCCGAGCGAATCTTTCAGAATCACCGTATCCCCGCTGTTATCTAAAGTCTGCCAGCCTTCAATTTGTACTAATTGCCCGGTGAAACTTGGGTAGGCATGTAAGAAATCATTCCGGTCTTCTGTGGCAATAAGAAATCGCCCTGGCTCTAAGAACATATCCTCTGCGGTAATGATACTCTGCTTTTTATCATCACCCAACTGCAGGTTTTTCAAATTAACCGTCTGCTCGCTCCGGTTGTACAGCTCCATCCATTCCGGTTGATTCTGATTTAAATCCGGCGCAGCCATAATCTCATTGATGATTATGTCTGTCAGAAATTCTCCCACCCTTAAATCCAGCGACTTCTGGTTGTTGTAGATTTTGTCATCGGTATCTAAACCGGCTACTAATCGGTGATTTCCTCCTGTGAGTATTGCTGCTGCAGTGAAGGTAAAAACTTCTGTAACACCTAATTGAGGGATACTCCCCGCGGAAAGCTCCTCCTCCCTTTCCATAATCTGGTTAAAATTCAGGTCATCGAAGATGGTCAGGCTATTGGCCGGAGAAGTTGATAGGCCCAGGTTTTGAATATCCAGCTTGAGGTCGAAGACCGCATTCTCCTCCGGATTATCCGGCTCGCTGTAAAATTCTACTATGGTCAAATCATTCTCCGCCGGAGTGACAGAATTAATATTTCCGGGAGTACTGCCCTGAGATAATGCACAGATCTTCCAGTTAGTGCTGTCGTCCCCGGCCAAAGGGTCCATCTTTTCCCATGAAATCCCGTCCCCAGCATCCCTATTCCAGTTAAAATTCTGAACAGAGTCAATCGGCGAGATTAGAGTAACCGTCCCTGCTGAATTAGTTAGACTCATCTTAGCTTCTATTGCCGGAAAACTCTCAGATGGCGCATCTCCCCAGACTCCGCTCCCATCCCCCCATTTCCCTTCGAAGCTGTTTACATCCGGCGGAATTGAGACCAACTTCCGCACTAAAATCAAATATCCATTGGGCGGCATGACAATCTGGTCGGAGAAAACGGTTGTATCTCCTCCTTCCGCGAATTTCCAGTTAGCCAGATTGACTGAAATCGAATCAGAGTTAAACAATTCCACCCACTCTAAAGAAGTACCACTCCCCGGTTCATTGGCCAATACTTCATTGATAACAACCTGAGCTTGTGAAAGTGCAGGGCTCAAGGCCACAAAAACAGCCATTAACAAGTTCACCAATCTCATAAACTCCACTCCAGCCTCACTCTTACAACCTGTAAGTCTTCTCTGTCCAAATCCTGATACTCCTTGGAGACAAATTCCGCCAGAAGCAACAGGTTTTCAGCCAGCCAGAAATTTTCACTCAAGTAGAAACTCCAGCTGGAATTTCTTCCCGTTGCAATGTCATCATCTCGATAGCGCAGTCTGACCTTGCTGGACAGTTTTCCCGCAATCGGAAAGTAAAAAATCACCTCATCCCAGGTCGTATTAATCTTTCCCGATTCTGAATCACTCACTCGGTAGTTCAACCTGAGTTGTAATTTTGTATTTCCTTTAAAAATGTAAGTTCCAACTACAACCGTGGTCCATTTATCCGGAGAACTTGCATTCAAGTCATCATCCTCCCAGTATTCTTTTAAGCGCAGCTCGAAGTTCTTTTTGAACCAGTGTGCCAGACCCAATCTGAGCTTGTTCTTGTTCAGATAACTATTTCCATCCTGCCACTGTTGATAGGCAAAGTCTAATTTAGTGCGCGGATTTAGCCTTGCCGCGGTTGAAAAATATGCTCCGGTCTCCCCGGCCTGCCTGGAGCGGTGCGATAACTCCAAATCCCCTAACTCCGTCAAGCGGTAGTCCGGCAGCGCTCTCCCCCCGGAAGTGGGATGCAGAAAATCCCGGGTGTAGCTCCAAAATGAAAAAAAGGTGTTTATTCTATCGGTATTTTGCCAAAGCGCTTCCACCACCAGCCCGCTTTCTTTTCTATCGGTTGAGACATACTCTGCTGCAATTTCACCTGACTCCCAGAACAATTTTCCGTACAGACTTCCGGCCCGACTGAGGAATCTATCTTTTCCTTTAGAAATCTCCTGATAAGAAAAGATTGGTGAAATTAACCAGTGTTTGCTCCGCAGATTTACGGCTCCGCCCCAGACCTGATCTTTGTAATCTCCAAATCTATTCTGCGAATAAAACATTGCCGTGGAATTATTCCTCTTTTGATAACCGGCCAGCACTCCATTATATCTGGTCCAGAAAGGGAATAAAAGTGTATTTTCCGTCTCCAGGGAATTTTGCGAGGAAAAATTTAAGTAAGTGCGGTAACCCACATTTACTCCCAGGCCGAAACGCGGTTGAAAATTCCCCAGGACCAAGTTCCAGTTATGAGGCTTGCCTGCCTCCAAAGCCCTCCTTTTAATTCGATTCTGATTCTCCATATTCTCGCTTTCCACATAGAGATTCCAGTCTTTCCCCTGTCCGGCCTCTATTCTGAAGTAGGTCTCCGGCTGGCTCGGTTCGGAGATATTCTGCCGGTGCTGCAGAATTACCTTAGCTTTAGTCTGCTTTGCGGGCGAGGTACGTCTGAACTCGGCGATTTTCTGCTCAGTTTCATTATCTACAGAATCCTCGGTAAGATAATCCAGGTCCGGAATCTGTGTAATCAGTTCGGAATCACTCTCGGCTGACAAATTTTTCTGCCTCATCAAATCCAGCAGCTCTAAATACTGGTCGAAAGTGATTTCGCCTAATTGCAGAGCTTCTAACAAATCCTCTTCGGTCTGATAAATCTCCGGCGAGATTATCTGACAGAATCCAGTTGCGGCAATCAAAACCACCCCTGCCAGTATCAGCTTCCCCATTTTCAACCTTATCTCAAGCTGTATTCCTTCAGCTTGCGGTACAGAGTCCTCTCTCCTATTCCTAGAATCTTGGCGGCTTTCCGGCGATTTCTTCCTACCTGGATCAAAACTTTTCGGATGTGCTCCTTTTCCAAATCTTCTAAGCTCTCTTGCGCAACTTCAACACCTGTTTCCGAGGCCTGTTCGCTTTTGGCCGGGTATCCCACGGTCATCTCCAGCCCTTCTTTGATTAGATTTTTCAAAGAGATGATTTCAGCCTTCAAACTAGAGAGCGCCTGAAAAATCAGGTCATGCTCCGCTTCAGTTGTGCTTCTGCCGGTTACTACCGGCAAATTGCGGTTGCCCTGCGACTGCTTCTCTATGTAATCCGAAACTGTGCCGACTTCTATTCTTCCGGTTCTCGACAAGGCCACCCCGCTCTCGATGAAATTCTTCAGCTCCCGCACATTGCCGGGCCAGTGGTAGCGGATAATCAATTCCAAGGCTGACTCACTGATGGCTGGCTGTCGGTCCGGATATTTTTCCTGTAGTTGTTTTAGAAATTCGTGCGCTAAAATGGAAATATCCTTGACTCTCTCTCTCAAAGGCGGAACTTCGATTTTGATGACTGCCAGACGGTAATATAAATCTCGGCGGAAACTCCTCTCCTGAACTGCCAGAGTCAAATCTCGATTAGTGGCCGCCACCACCCTGGCATCCACTTCAATTCTCTCAGTACCGCCCACCCGCATGATTTCTTTCTCCTCCAGAACCCGGAGTAACTTAACCTGAGTGGCGGGTTTTAATTCTCCCACTTCATCTAAGAAAATTGTCCCTCCTGTGGCGGCTTCGAATACCCCCTGTTTTCTGGTGATCGCTCCGGTGAATGCTCCTCTTTCATGTCCGAAGAGCTCAGACTCTAAAATCCCTTCCGCAAAGGCAGCGCAGTTGACTGCAAAAAATGGTTTACTTTTCCTGGGAGAATTGTGGTGAATGGCTCTGGCGACTAATTCCTTACCCACGCCGCTCTCTCCGGTGATAAGAATTGTAATATCAGTTGGAGCGATTTGAAGAACTTGTTCGGCAATGCTTTTCAATTCGGCTGACTTGCCAGACAGATTGCAGGCTTTGAGATTTTGTTTAGCCTGCCACAGATTCTTGACTTTGAAAGAGAGCTCCTCCGGGTTTAGCGGAATTTCTACAATTTCATCTGTGCCGTAGGAGAGTATTTCATCTGACGATAGACCGCCGCCACTTTCCAAGGCTACTATGATGTCTGCTAAGGGCGATTTCTCCTGAATCTTGCGGATGAGCTTGCCCACCTGCAAATCTCTCAGGGCGGTGTGGAGTAAGGCAGTGTCAATATCTATTTCTTTTAATAGTTTCAGCCCCTGCTGTGCGTCATTGGCAGATAAAACTTCAGTCTCGTTTCCAAACAACGCCCTACTGATCTGTTCTCTTATTTCAGCAACAGGAGAAATTATTAAAATCCTCATCCCTAATTCCCAGACTATTACAAATTATCTTCTTTTTTTCCTATGCTTCCCTTTCTCTTCCTCCACCAGCCCAAAATCAATCTGATTGGCCGTCGTATCAACCCGCACCACCCGCACCATCACTTTGTCGCCTAAGCGAAACTTTTTCTTGTTCTTTCTCCCTACTGCCTGGTAATTCTTCTCGTCGAAGTGATAGTAGTCGTCATCTAAACTGGAATACCTCACCAGTCCATCAGCCAAGGACTTCTCTAATCGCACGAAAAACCCGAAGTTCATCACCCCGGAGACAATCCCCTGAAAAACCTCCCCCACTTTATCCTTCATAAATTCCGCCTGCTTGGCTTTCAGCGCCTCCCTTTCGGCCTCATCGGCAATTTTCTCTCTTTCTGAGGCGATAGTGCAAATCTTGGGAAGTCTTGATTCTAACTCCCTGTGCCGCGGCAGAGGATACTTCCCCTGCTGTAATTCCTTTAGCAGCCGATGCACGATTAAATCCGGATAGCGTCTTATCGGAGAAGTAAAATGGGTGTAATGCGTGAAAGCCAATCCAAAATGCCCTATGTTTTCGGTCTGGTAAACTGCTTTTTTTAGGGAGCGGAGTAACAATTCGTCAATTAGCTCTTCTTCCGGGGTTCCCTTGATTCTTTTTAGGAAATTTTGCAGTTTTTTTGGGGTGACCGGATGCCCCAGGCTGGCGTGATAACCCAATCTCTCTGTAAAATCTCTGAATTCATTCATTTTCTCTTCATCCGGCTTATCGTGCACTCGGTAGACAAAAGGGAGAGAGAGTCGGGCAACCTGCAGAGCCACGCTTTTATTGGCCAAAAGCATGAACTCCTCGATTAAGCGGTGTGATTCCAGGCGAGCGACCTCAAAAATATCCAGGATTCTCCCCTTTTGGTCATAGACCACTTTTGCTTCCGGCAGGTCGAAATCCAAGCTCCCTTCTTTTTCCCGGTTTTTGAGTAAAATCTTGCTAAGGGCTAACATCCGGGTCAAATGTTCTTCCAAGCCCTGTACACTGCCAGATGCCCTGCCGGTATCGAAATAGGCCTGCACCTCTTCATAATTGAGCTTGGCCTTGCTCTTGATGACAGTCTCCTTGATGTCATATTTAAGAACTCTACCGGTCTGGTCTAATTCTAAAAGACAACTATAAGTAAGCCGGTCCTCCTCCGGTCTCAAGCTGCAGATTTGATTGGAGAGTCTTTCCGGCAGCATGGGAATCACCCGGTCAGGCAGATAGACGCTGGTCCCTCTTTTTAAAGCCTCCTTATCAATGGCAGAGTGCTCTCGGACATAATAGGAGACGTCTGCAATGTGAACTCCTAATTGATAGGTGCTTTGGGGAGAGATTTCCAGCGACACTGCATCATCATGGTCTTTGGCGTCTATCGGGTCAATGGTGAAGCAGAATTTATGGCGTAAATCCAGCCGCCGGGCGATTTCAGATTCGGGTATTTTTAGAGCAATCTGCCGGGCTTCGTGTTCCACCTCCTCGGGAAACTCTAAGGGCAAATCGAACTGCCGGATGACTGAGAGTACGTCCACCCCTTTTTCTCCGGGATAGCCCAAGACTTCTATTATTTTTCCTTGCGGATTGTCATATCTGCTCTTCCACTGGGTGATTTCTAACACTACCTTCTGCCCGGCCCTGGCTTTGCCTCGCTGAGATTCTGGAACATAGATTTTCTCCGGCATCTTCGGGTCGTCCGGCACTACGAAATTGGAGAATCTCTCTTCCTGAAAAGTCCCCACCAATCTTTCTACTCCGCGCTCTATGATTTTAGTTACGGTCCCTTCCGGGCTTTTCCCTTTTCTGTGAGATAGAATCCGAACCTGTACTTTGTCACCGTGTACTGCTCCCCCCATCCCTTTCTGATTGATGAAAATTTCTTCTCCCCCTTCTTCTGGCCTGACAAAGCCAAACCCGGCCTTCGTGGAGTACATCTTACCGGTAATTAAAACCGTCTCCTTCGGCAGCCCTAATTTCCCCCCTCTTAATTTGACGATTGAACCCTGGTCTAAAAGCTCTTTTACGGTCCGGCGAAATTCCGGGTACTCAGAGTCTCGGACTTCTAATTTTTTAGCCAATTGTCTTCTCTTAATTGGCTGGTATTTGGGTGCTTTTATGTAATCTAAAATTTCTTCTGTGGAAGTTGCCACCTTAGGATATTACAGCAATTGTGCTAGGAAGTCAAACAGAAAACCCCCCGATGAATGGGGGGTTTTCTGTCAAAATGGCAGTTGTGTTGTCCTAACTTATTCTATCTCAGGAACTTCCTCCATCGGTGGAACCGGCTCATCCATCAAGTCAAGCTCTGGAAAAGGCTCGAATAACAAGCCAAACTCGGGAATGAGAGCTTCCTCTGGTGCCGGCGGGGCCTCAGGCTCAATCGGAGCTTCCCCAATCATAGGCCAGTTCTGACGGCCGCCCGGCATAGGGCCAAAACCCTCTCCCGGCCCTTGATGAAATCTCTTTTTCATAAACAGATGTTTTCTCTCCATCCTCAGCTCTTTCCACTTGGCCAGTTGCTTCTTGTCCAAGATATCCCGGAAAGCTAACTGCTTTTCAATCTGCAGCTTCTTCATCTCCGCCTGAATCTTGGAAATTTCCTCGACTTTATCAAATATAACGTCCCGGTCAGCCTCATCCTGGGCCATCATTCTGTGTAAGTCGAGTCTGGCCGTCTGCAATTGAGCGCGGAGCTGTATCATCTCCTTGGCCAGATTGAAATGCAAATCCTGCAGCTGTTCTTGCTGTTTTTCGGTCAGATTCAGCTCCTTATGAATTCTGAGCCGGTCCTGCTTGGGCTGGGCCCATAGCAGACTCACTGAGCTTAACACTAAAACCGCCGCGCCTAAAAAAGTTCTTACTTTCATATTACCTCCTATTTATTTTTTTGAAACTGATGCCATTTTTCTTCCTGCATCTGTCTCATCTTCTCTCGCATTCGCTTTTCAAAACGGTCCTGGAACAGGAGCAACCTGCCTAACTGCTGAACCGAGAGAATGCTTTCGGCCTGGCTGAAGAATCTCTCTCTGACCGCCTCCCCCTGTTTTCCTAACATCCTTAACTCTTTAATGACTTCCCTGATTTCTTTTTCACTCCCTCCCTGGGTCATCCTTCTCTCTAGTTCCTGCAACAAGCTCATCCTCTGTTCTTGCAGCTGAGCTTCCTGCTTCTGTATCTCTCTTAAGGCTGGCAGGAATTTGTCGGTCTGCTCCTGCGATAAGTCTAAGACCTCTAGCATCTTCCACACCGCCAGGTCCTGCAGTCTCTCCCTCCTCTCCTGCGGCGGCGGGCCGCCGAAACCCTGCGCGCCTACCGAGACTGTACCGGTCAACAAGAGTGCACTCAACAGAATTATGATTTTTCTCATAGCATTCTCCTAAAACTTTTCCGCTTTAATTTCTTCAGTTAAATTTTTAAACTCCTGGTCTGATAATTCGGCCAGAAGCGTATTCAAATCTTCTTTTTCCCAGTAGGTCTCCTCCACTTCCTGACTCAATTCCGCCAATGCCTGGTTAAGTTCCTGCTCAATGTGATTACTATCCGCAGGCACTTCCAGCCAGGCTAAACTCCCTTCTGGCAGAATCTCTTTCTTGGCTAAGTTACTCTGGTCGATTTCAAAGAGATTCACTGCCAGGAAAAGTGCCATCATTGCCGCGATTGGAGCCAAAACCCAGGCCGGTTTGAAAATCGGCCTCTTTACCTTTTCCTTTTCAATTCCGGTCTTTATCTTTCCGCTCATCTCATTCCAGAAAGTCTGCGGCAGCTCTAATTCTTTTTCCTCACTTAAAACCTCTAATGTGGCTTCCATCTCTCTTAACTCTTGCTGACACTCCGCACAATCAGTTAAATGCCTGACTAGCTCTCTCTCCTCCTCAGCCGAAAGCAATTTCTTTAAGTAATCCGCTAATTTCACTTTATACTTATTGCACTCAATCATACTCTCACCTCAAATGCGCCAGTTTCTTCTGCAATTTCTTCACTGCCTGAAAATAATTGGCCTTCAGAGCCCCTTCGGATGTACCGGTCATTCTGGCAATCTCCTGATAGGGGAGTTCTTCATAATATTTCAGTACAAAGACCGACCTCTGCCTGGGAGGCAGACTCAAAATGGCGTCGTCTATGGCTTTATTTATCTCGTCCTTGCGAATTTCCTGCAAAGGATTTCCCCACAGAGCTTCCGGCTCCTTGACCTCGAAAATAGAGACCCAGTTTTTCCATCTCTTGCCAGTGGAGTAATTGATAGCAGAGTTAACAGCAATCTTATACAGCCAGGTGGAAAAGCTCGACTCCATTTTGAAATCTTTTAAGCCGCGGTAAGCTTTCAGAAAGACTTCTTGAGTCAAATCCTGGGCTTCTTCTAAGTTTCTAATCATTCTATATATCAGGTTTAAAATTTTTTTCTGGTGTATTATGACCAGCTGATTGAATGCATTTTGGTTTCCAGCTTTAACCTCTTTAACCAGTTCGACGTCGCCATCTGGCATATTGCCTATTCTATCTCTTTGGACAGTTCCTCTTCCGAAAGGTTTAATCTTTTATAACTCTTTACCAATTAGAGAGTTGCTGCGCTATAACTTGATATTCTTCCATTTCCCCTTCCTGAACCTGACCTGAAAAAATAAGGTGGAGACAACTATCGAAGCTAACATTGCATACCACACCCCATCTGCTCCTAAGCCTATCACAGGACCTAAGATTATTGCTAAGGGGACTCTTAATCCCCACAGAGTCAGAGCTGATATCCACAGAGGAGTAACAGCATCTCCTGCTCCTCTTAAAGCGCCGGATAAGACCATATTGACCGCCATGATTGGCTGGGCAATGCCGTTGACAATCAGATAGTGGGCGCCGATTTCAATTACCGTGGCGTCGCTGGTGAAAAAACCCACTATCTGGCGGCAGAACACGATAAGAAAAATCCCCAGGACTGTCATTATAGCCGCCGCAAATCTAACCGACATCCAGCCGCTCTCTTCTGCTCTATCTGACTTTTTGGCACCTAAGTTATGCCCTACTAGACTGGTGGCCGCCGACATGAAGGCCAGGCCCGGCATAAAGGAGATGGCTTCGGTCTGCAGTCCTATGGTGTAGGCTGAGATGGCTTTGGTGCCGTGGGCAGTGTAAGAAAGTATTTTATTTAACAGCGCAATTTGCAGCCTCCGGCTCATCCCATCTGCTGAGACCGGCAGCCCTATGCCCAAAATCTTGAGAGCATATTCCCGATTGAACCTGAAAAAATCCCTCCAGGTCTGGGAATTAAATCCCCAGGAGCAAATCAACTTTAGCCCCCAGATTAATCCTATTCCTCGCGAGATGACCGAGGCTAAAGCCGCCCCGCTGGTTTTCATTTCCGGGAAGGGTCCTGGCCCGAAAATGAGCAGATAATTTCCTATGATGTTTAAAACATTAATTACGGCCAAAACCTGCAGATTGGCCTTAGTCCTTCCCAGACCTACCATAACTGCCGAGACAATCAGATTGCCAGTCAGGAAGAGCGCCCCATAAGAGAGTATCTTCAAATAACCTGAACCGATTTCAGTGACCTGCTGGTCTCCTCCCATCAGGCTAATGGTAGGAGTGGAAAAGGATGCTCCCAGAAATGTTAAAAGACCGGCCACCATAATGGCAATTAAGTACGACTGCTGTATTACTATTTTGACTTTGTCTTCAGACCCTTCTCCGGAGTAGCGGGCCACCAAGGCGGTCGTGCCGGTGGAGATTCCCATCATCAGCATCAGGACCACCATCAGAGCCGAGGTGGCCAGACCGACTGCCGCTATGTTCTCATGGCCTAAAGTTCCCACCATTTTCACGTCAACTAAGGAGACCAAGGTCTGCAGAAAATAGGTGGAGACCATGGGCCAGGAAATCGACCAGACGGTTTTCAGGATACTTCCTTCAGTGAGATGAGAATGAAAACTTTTCATAACAGCAAAAAAAGACAAATCCGCCGATTTGTCTTTAATTACGCAGAATTAGAATGACCAACTAATCTCTTTTACTCTTAATTAGAACCTTGGTATAATGGTTCATGCTTTCCAAAACTTTGCCGGTACCCCGCACCACACAGGTCAGGGGGTCATCTGCTAAATTTACCGGCAAGTTGGTTTCTTCTCTTAGGCGAGCGTCTAAGCCTTTGAGCATCGCCCCGCCGCCGGTCATCACGATTCCTTTGTCCAAGATATCCGAGGCCAGCTCCGGCGGAGTCCTCTCTAAGGCCTGCCGCATCGCCTCTACGATGGCATCCACGGTCTCAGTCAGAGCTTCCCGAATCTGGGCTGAGCTGATTTTAACTGTCCGGGGTGCGCCGGCCACTAAGTCCCTCCCTTTGATTTCCATCACTTCTTCTTTCTCCAGGGGGAAGGCCGAGCCGATTTTGATTTTTATTTCCTCGGCAGTTCTTTCACCAATGAGTAAGTTATAGTTCTTGCGCATGTAAGCCACAATGGCTTCGTCCATCTCATCTCCGGCAATTCGAATGGAGATGTTGTTGACGATTCCACTCAGGGCGATGACTGCAATTTCGGAAGTCCCGCCGCCGATGTCTATGACCATGCTTCCGGAAGGGGCATCCACCGGGATGCCGACCCCGATGGCCGCAGCCATCGGCTCCTGAATCAGAAACACTTCTCTGGCTCCGGCGCTTTCAGCCGAATCTCGGACTGCCCGCTTTTCAACCTCGGTGATGCCAGAGGGGACCGAAATCACTATGCGGGGCTTCATCAGATAGCGGTGTTTGACCACCCGGCGGATGAAATCCGAGAGAAGTTTTTCAGTAATTTCAAAGTCGGCGATAACTCCGTCTTTAAGTGGCCGAATAGCTCTAATCTCGCCCGGAGTCCGGCCTAACATCTCCTTGGCCGCTTTGCCGATGGCTAAGACCTTACCGGTGGCGACTTCAATGGCTACTACTGATGGTTCATTTAAAACGATCCCTTGACCTCGAACGAAGACAAGGGTATTGGCGGTGCCTAAATCGATTCCTATGTCGCTGCGGATAAAATCCATCCAGCCCATCTTATTCCTTTTTTACAGTTTCTCCGAAATAAATGAAACGGTTGATTAATTTCACGTAAGAGCTCCATTTCTTTCCTGGCTCCTGCTCACTTTCGATGATACGCATGAAAGCTCCGGCCTTGGCATCCATCTCATCGGCATTGTGCAAAATGATGGCTTCCAGGGTCTGGGGGACTACTGGTGAGCCCATCTCTAACTCCCCCTGGTGGGAGAGGATTAAATGTCTCAGTCTCATAGCTAATTCTTCGGGAAAGTCTGCTATCTCTTTAATCTTTTCGGTGACAATTCTATCTCCTTCCACTATGTGGCCGATTAATCTCCCCTCGTCAGAATAGTCGATGAAGCTGGAGACTTCGTACTGGCTGATTTTGCCGATGTCGTGTAACAGAGCTCCGGCTATTAACAAATCTCTGTCTACCATTGGGTAAAGCTCGCAGGACTTTTTACACAATTCCACAATCATCAGGGTATGCTCTAAAAGCCCTCCCACATAATTGTGATGCCACAGTTTTCCGCCAGGAGCCAGTTGTAAACCTTTTGTGATTCTTTCATCGGATAATACTGTTTGCAACAGTTGCCTGAGGAAAACATTTTGCAGGCTCTCTGCCTCTTTCCTGTAGGATTCTAACAATTCCTCCGGAGCTCTCTTGGAGCGGGGGAGAAAGTCGGCTAAATCAACCTTATCGGTCTCGACCTTGAAAAGATTATCCACCTTGATTTGAACGAAATCCCGATAGGTCGAAGTGAATCCCTTCACTTGCACAAAATCTCCTTCTTCTGCCTTCCGATGAAGCAAAACCGCGTTGTCAAAGGCCACTCCGTCCACCCGGCCAGTCTTGTCCCCTAACTCCAATTTCAGAAAATTTCCCTTCTCGTAATCCCGGAGCTCCTTGATGTGCAGAACAAAAACCTCATTGACTTCCATTCCGGGCTGTAAATCCCTGACCCAGGTCTGTTTCATGGACAGGCATCATCCTAAAGTTGGCTAAATTAGGCGGAGCAATCACCCAAAGTCAAGCATAAAAACGCCTGGTTGATAACTTTAATCTGAATTAGAGGGCCATCAACTGGCCGGAATAATATTTACTTTATGCGATTCTGCTTTATATTTAGTTATATAGCTGTTGAATTTCGATGACCAGTTCCCAGGGAGCTCTCGAGGAGTCAGTTTTTGAACCGGATAACTATGTGCTAACTTAAACAGGAGATTGATATGAGGAAGAGTCGAAAGTCTATGATTCTGCTGGTGGTGTTTCTTAATCCCTTCGTCATCTGGGCTGCCGATAAACCATCTGCCGTTACAACTAATCTGGAACTAATAAATCAAGAATATGCGGCAGGCAAACTGGACTATTCCGCTTATCTTTTATTAAAACTACAGGCCGCCCGTCATAATCAGGCGCTTCCGGGGCGCTATCAGGCCGAAGGCGTCCTGCCTCTCCGCTGTGGAACCTTGCCCGGGATGGAAGCAATCAGAGTATGGAACCAGCTTGACCAGCCGACTCAGAGTTCACTGCTTTCATATTTGCAGAGACCCTCCTTGCCTTTCACCTATGATAGTCCGGGCGGGAATTTCAAGATTCACTACGCCACAGCAGGAGCAGATGCCGTCCCGGGTGCTGATACGAACAGTAATTCTGTTCCCGACTATGTGGAGCGACTGGCTGAGTATGCAGACAGCAGCTGGCATACAGAAGTTGATATTTTGGGCTATTACCTTCCTCCCTCAGACGGGGGAGTTGGAGGCGACAACAAATACGATATTTATGCCTTGGATCTGGGAACCGGATTGTATGGCTACTGCCAGCCGGAAAATCCGGGTCCCCAGCCCTGGAATGATTACGATAGCTACATTGCCGTGCATAAGGACATGGTCACCGGTTTCTCCTGCCCCAACGGCGACCCGGATGGAGTTCAGCTGGGAAGGCTGAAGGTGACTGTGGCTCACGAGTTTTTTCATGCGGTTCAGTTCGCCTATGACGTTTTTGACAGCGACTGGTTCTATGAAACCTCCTCCACCTGGATGGAAGATGTGGTCTTTGACCAGACCAACGACTACTACTGCTATCTGCCCGGGCATTTTGTCTATCCGGAAATCTCCCTGCAGGAAGTCAACGGCTTTTCCGAATATGCCCACTGCATCTGGAATCATTTCCTGGCCGAAAACTTCGGTGATAGCCTTATTAGAGAAGTCTGGGAGGGGATGATTTCCAGCTCAGCCATTCCTGTCATGCAGAGCATTCTGAGTGGAAAGTATGGCACCAGTTTTTCAGAAGAGTTCCAGGAATTTACGGTCTGGAATTACATCACCGGTTTCCGGGACGACGGAGCTCATTATTCTGAAGCCGCCAGCTATGACACGGCCTGGATTATGAGGGAAGAGAATTCCTTTCCCTTTTACAGTCACGGCCCCTCTACTTCCCCTTATGATGAAAGGCCGGACAATCTCTCCTGCAATTATATCCGGCTCAATGTCCAGAGCCTCTCTGGAAAACTTTTGGTCTTTTTTGACGGACAGGACGGCATGCCTTGGGGAGCCGGTGTAGTCAAACAGGTGAGTGTGGGAACCTATGATTTTGACCAAATTACTTTGAATGGAAGCGGGGCCGGTGAGCTGGAGATTCCTGTGGTGGAAAACTATGAGGAAGTGGTGTTGATACCGACCCTTTTGGCCACTTCCGGGCTCAACCGCACTTATTCGTATTCGGCCTACCAGTGTCTGGCCATACCCGGAGATGCGGACGCCAGTGGTACTCTTTCGCTGACCGATGCCATTGCTGCGGTCAATTATATCTTCAATCGAGCCGGCTGTACTCCTCTGCCATTGTGCTGGCTTTCCGGTTTAGCCTGCCGCGGAGACTGGAACGGCGACAGCCAGGTCACCCTGACTGACGTGATTCGTGCAGTCAACCATATTTTCAACAAACCGGGCGGCCCCTGGACTCCTCTTCCAGTGGGAGCCTGCTGTCTTCCTCTCCCTTAGCAGTTGGGTAAGATAGAATCAATCTGTACGAACTTCGTAGGCGGGGTTCTCATACCCCGCCTGTTTTGAACAGCCGATGAAGGATTTTCGGCTACGGTGATAACGTTAGAGAGGAGAATAAAATCTCCCTCTCCTAGAGGAGAGGGAATTGACCCTTCCTTGGTCCTCCCCTATGGTTCGACTTCGCTCACCGTAAAAGGGGAGGAAATTATATGAAATGGAAAGCTCTTGCAAACTCAGCCGATTCAGACGTATATTACATTTTTGAAGAATAAAATAACTTTGACTGAAAGATACGCCGGGGTAGCTCAACTGGCTAGAGCACTTGACTGTGGATCAAGGGGCTATGGGTTCGAGTCCCATCCCCGGTGCCATTTATAAGCATAACAAAGTGTCGCCTGTCCAGCCCAAAATTCTAAAAGGTTTTAGAGACTTGCCCGCCTCGGAGGTCCTAGCCCGGGAGAGAATCATCGACTCCATTAAAGAGGTGTTCGAGTCCTACGGGTTCGTCCCTTTATACACTCCGGCCTTGGAGTACAAAGAGGTTCTCTTAGGTTACGGGGAGGAAGCCAGCAAACAGATTTTTCTCTTCACTGACCCGGACGGAAATGAAGTGGGTCTACGCTTTGATTTGACGGTGCCTTTGTCCCGTTTCGTGGCGCTTAACAAAAGTTTGCCTCGCCCTTACAAACGCTACCAGGTTCAGCCGGTCTGGCGCTATGACAAGCCGGACCCGGGGAGATTTCGGGAGTTCATGCAGTTTGATATCGACACGGTCGGCACGGCCTCCATGGTGGCCGATGCCGAGATAATTGCGGCTATGCACGATTCCTTGGAAAAGTTAGGATTGAAATTCCACATCCGTTTCAGCAATCGCAAAGTGTTAAACAGCTTGCTGGAATTTGGCCAGATACAGTCAAATCAGGCGCACGTCCTATTTCGGGTGATCGACAAATTGGAGAAACAGGGTTTGGAGGCGGTAAGATTAGAATTAGGACCCGGAAGAAAAGATGCCTCCGGCGCTGAAATCAAAGGGCTGGGCTTTCAAAAAGAGCAGATTCAGAAGATTGAGGAGTTTTTAAGGCTGCCGCAGAGTACTCGCCAGGAGGCTCTGGACTCGCTCCGAAAATTGTTTAAGCAGCAACGGAGTTCCGAAGAGGGAATCGGTGAGCTGTCTGAGATTGATGATTACCTGACAGCACTGGGAATTACAGATGAAAAAGCAAAAATAGACCTGAGCATTGCCAGAGGCCTGGATTACTATACTGGGCCGGTGTATGAAGCGATTCTGTTGGATGCGCCTGATTTCGGGAGCGTGATGGGAGGAGGACGATATGACGAGCTGATTGAAAAATTCACCGGCGAAAAAGTCCCTGCCACCGGGGCGTCAGTGGGAGTGGACCGGTTGTTTTCGGCCATGCAAGAATCAGGCTTGGTCGAAGAGAAGCCCTCCACTGCAGATGTACTGATAACGGTGATGGTCAAGGAGAAGATGTCGGAATACCAGAAGATTGCTCGAGAACTTAGAGAGGCTGGAATCAAGACAGAAGTTTATGTCGGCAATGAATCGAGCTTAGGCAATCAGCTCAAGTACGCGGACCGAATGCTTAT
Source organism: uncultured Ignavibacteria bacterium (assembly GCA_964399055.1). Taxonomy (GTDB): domain Bacteria; phylum Zixibacteria; class MSB-5A5; order DSPP01; family RBG-1; genus CAYNPJ01. The sequence goes on along the minus strand of CAYNPJ010000001.1, from coordinate 570,412 downwards.
TCAAGTGGTAGTCTTAATCGGCAAGCAGGAGTTCTCCAAGGATGAGGTCTCCATCAAAGATTTGAAGCTACTTCGCAAAATAGAGACGGAAAAATTAGACCGGCAGGAATATCTAGGCCAGAGAATAGGGCAGAAGACAGTTCCCCGGGAAAGTTTGATAACTGAAATAAAATCTATTTTAGAGCAGCATCGTAGAGAAACAGCGAGCAAAGAAAAAAACAGTTAAGTCAGCGATTACTTAAAGTGATGCTTTAAGGCGAAGGTCATTATCGGAAGCTTGAACAAACTTAGCTAAATTTTCCCCAACAGACGAAATGAAAAAAAATGGACAGATAAAAATTGGCAGAGGGAAGCTTTCAATTCAGGATTTAGTGGCGGTATCCTCGGGCAGACTTAAAGTAACACTTGAAGCTGGAGTGAAAACCAGGCTGGATAAGGGTTCCGAGCAATTGGCCAAAGCGGTAAGGGAGGCAATAAAGGCGGGGAGGGAATTTGGAAAACGACTCAAGGTCCTGGAAGGGAAGGCAAAAAGCGAACAGGGTGACGTTGAGATTAAGAATTTGCAGCTGGAGTTGAAAAAGAAGATGATTTACGGGGTGACGACCGGCTTCGGCGCGTTGAAAGATAATTACTGTGAGAATGAAGCGGATGCCAGAAGATTGCAGAAAAATCTAGTGCTGAGTCATGTGTGCGGAACCGGAGATTTTATGGATGATGAAACTGTCCGGACGATTATGTTGCTCAAAGCCCATCATCTGGCTTCCGGTTATAGCGGAGTGAGATTTGAACTTGTGCAGAGGCTGGTGGATTTTATCAATGCCGGAATCCTTCCGCTAATACCGGAACAAGGTTCGGTGGGCGCCAGCGGGGACTTGGCTCCTCTGGCGCATATGGCCTTAGCTTTGATTGGGGAGGAAGTCAGGACCTCCAACGGAAAGATGAAGACCCTCCGCTATAGAGGAGTGGAATTTGCCAGTCTGAGAGAGGCGAAGAAAAAGTTCAAGAGTGATGCAAATCTACAAAAACTTGATGAGACCTTTGAATTAGACTTCAAAGAGGGGCTGGCGCTCTTGAACGGCACAGAGGTGATGGCCGCCATTGCCGTATTAGCTTACCAGAACGCGGTCAACTTAATCGATTGGGCCGATGCCATCGGCGCGGTGACATTGGAGGGCATTCTCGGCTCTTCCCGGGCTTTCGATGAAATAATTTTCTCGGTTTACAAACACCAGGGAGCCAAAAAGAGCGCTGAAAACGTGCGCCGGATGATTGCCGGCAGTAGCTTTGTAAATCAAAATGAAAAGGTGCATGACCCCTACAGCGTGCGCTGTATTCCTCAAGTACACGGAGCTGTCAGAGATAACTTAGAATTCATAGGCAGAATATTATCGGAACATCTTAACAGCATCACCGATGACCCGATTTTCTTCACGGCAGATGAGGTCAAAAAAAATCCTCCTTTGGATTCATTTATAGAAACACTCCACTTCGAAGAAGGGCATTTTCATGGAGAGCCGATTGCCTTTGTGATGGATATATTGGGCATAGTCACAGCCGAATTAGGCTCCATCTCGGAGAGAAGAATTCAGATGCTCTTAGACTCCAATCATAATCGGGGTCTGCCGGCCTGTTTAGTGCAAAATGATAAGGGCTTGAACACCGGCTATATGCTGGCTCAGTACACCGCAGCCTCTTTGGTCTCGGAAAATAAAATTTTGGCCCATCCGGCCAGCGTAGACTCCATCCCCACCTCAGCCAATGCCGAAGACCACGTCAGCATGGGGACCATCGCGGCCAGAAAAGCCAAAAAAATCATCGAGCATTTAGAGACGATTCTGGCAATAGAGCTACTTTGTTCGACCGAGGCGCTCTCTTTTCGTCTTGGCAAGCAAGAGTTTGAAGGAGCCAAGGGAAAACCGGGCAAGCTTACAGCTCAATTATATCAAAATGTGAGAAATAAAGGAGGTACGCCGCTATTAATGGGTGAAGACCGGGTGCTTTATCCTTTAATCGAGAAAGCCCGGCAGATCTTAAGAAACAACCCGTTGAATCCCTTAACTACTTCGTAATGGTGCCAGGTTAAACCCGATATCATATGCAGGTGCAGAATAATAGAAAAGAGATGTCGAGAATCCGGAGAGACAGATAGGTTGAAAGATAGAGATTAGGTTGCGTAAGAATTTAAGAGATGTTTCGGAGGGTTAGTCCTAACTGGCAAGGCAGCGGACTTGAAATCCGCCGGGTGAATAACCCATGGGGGTTCGAATCCCTCACCCTCCGTTTATTCCGAGCGAGCCCCAATGAAATCGGGGCGAGTCGAGGAACTGATGAGAACGAAATTACTGAGGCGATGAGCGGGCAATCGTTGGGTAGCAAATTAGCGCTGGTGGGTGTTTCCCTCGACTGCGCTCGGGACGAGCGAATCCCTCACCCTCCGCTTGTTTCAGCCAGTTTCCTAGGATTTGAAATTGAATAGCCAGCTTGTCTGAAGCTGGGCAAAATGATAAAGAAAGTTGAACTTACCTAGATTCACCTTGAGGGCAAGGTGGGCCTACGAACTGTGACTGCTACTTCGGCTGGCTGTACTTAATTTTATATTTCTCATACAACACAGTATGCCGGCTGGTCAGGTCGATTTTTCTACCCAAAATGTATTCCTGTACCACCTGAGTAGCAGTCTCCAGAGGGTCGCCGGTAGTGACAATCAAGGTGGCATCCTTCCCTTTTTCCAGAGAACCGAGCCGGTCGGCCACGCCTAAGATTTGAGCCGGATAAAGGGTTATGGATTTCAACGCTTCTTCTTTCGGCAGTCCGTAAGCGGCAGCAGTGGCGGCTAAATAAGGGAGATTCCTCTCATTAGAAGCCCCGCCTCCGGCTATGCAGAACCTGACTCTGGCCTCATATAATTTCTTAGGCAGGACAAAAGGCTCATCGTAAGCCTCCCAACGCCTTTCCGGGAGGCGGTGAGTCCCTTCAATAATCACCGGGATATTCTTACTCTTCAATAATTCAGTTACTTGCCAGGCATCAGCGCCCCCATAGATTATCAGGCCGATGTTTTCTCTTTCGGCCCAGGCTACCGCCATCTGAATCTGCTGCAGTTCTTCGGCAGAGACCATAAGCGGAATCTTTTTTTCGAACACCGGAATTATGGCTTCCCAGCGCAGGTCAGAATTGTGAAACGGCACACCCTTCTTGTCTTCTGCCTGCTTGGCGGTCATATAAGCCCGGGCCTCATTGAATGCCTGCACTAAGGCAGCTAAAGCTTTTTCCCGGTCTTTTTTCTGCTCTGCTTCGGTTCGTTGCATCCACCAGGCGGTGACCGTGGTCATCCTGGGCCAGTTGACCTGCAAAGCTACCGGCGTTTTTAAGGTCATCTCCTCCCAGGTCCAGCCATCCATCATCAGCAGAGCCGAAGTCCCGGAAATAGTCCCCCCGCCCGGGGAGACCAAGGCTGAAGTTACTCCGTTAGCCCGGGTGACCGGAATAATCTCGCTATTAGGATTGACCGCCACCTCGGCCCGCACATTGGGGTTAATTAAACCGGTTTCACTTATGTCGTTGGTAGCCCGCACAGCACCAATTTCAGTCAAGCCTATTCGGGAATAAGCGTCAATCAGGCCGGGGTAGATGTGTAATCCGGAAACATCAATAACTTCAGCACCCGCTGGAATAGTCACATTTCGTCCGATGGCTATTATTTTTCCATTTTCAAAGAGGATAGTTCCCTTTTCCAGAACAGGAGAAGTTACAGGGTGTATAGTTCCACCAACTAAGGCAATCGGTTCATTCAGGGAAGGAGCAGGAATCTGGTCGCTGGCTAAAGTTACCGCCGTCAGAATCGTCAAGATAGAGAAAACAGTCGTTAAGGTTTTCATCGCAGTTCCTCCTCTTCGATAATCCCGTGGCAGGAGTAAGGCGGTTTGCGGCCCCAGGGTTTGGCGCCTTCTTCCCTTTGTCCATCTGAATCGGCCAGGGCGCGCTGAATCAAAAGGGCTCTTTCTTTCTGCACCAGTTCACGCATCTTCAAGTCCCCATCCCGGTCAAAATATTTTCTCCCCTCAATCCAGGTCTGCAGGCACATCGAATAAGTGGAAAGGGGGTCGCCGCTCCAGAGTGTAAAATCTGCATCCTTGCCCGCCTCCAAAGAGCCGACCCATTGGTCAATCCTCAATTGAATGGCCGGATTTATAGTCACGAATTTGAGCGCCTCTTCCGGAGACAGCCCGCCATACTTGACTGCCTTGGCCGCCTCAGTATTCAATCTGCGGGCCATCTCATTTGAATCAGAATTAAATGAGACTATCACTCCCTGTTTCTGCATCAAAGCTCCGTTATAGGGAATGGCGTCATAGACCTCAAATTTGTATGCCCACCAGTCAGAAAAACAGGAGGCGCCGGCCCCGTGCTGGGCTAAGGCATCGGCCACCATGTAACCTTCCAAGACGTGCTGGAAAGTGGCAATGCGGAAGCCGTATTCCTCAGCCAGTCGCATTAACATTAAAATCTCATCCTGGCGGTAGCTGTGGCAGTGAACCAAGCGCCTACCATTTAAGACTTCCACAATGGCTTCCAACTCCAAATCTTTTCGAGGAGGGATTCCCTTCTTGGTCTTATTGTATTCATGCCACTGCTGCTCATATTCCTTGGCGGCCTGGAATTCATCCCGGATAATCTGCTCGACTCCCATTCTGGTCTGGGGATAGCGGGTGGTGTATTTATCCCCCCAGTTGCTCTGCTTGGGATTTTCACCCAGTGCAAACTTGATTCCGGGTGGCGCCTGTTTGTACTTCAACTCTTCCGGGGTACCGCCCCAGCGCAGTTTAATCACCTGATTCTGCCCGCCGATGGCATTGGCCGAGCCGTGCAGAAGATTGGCGCAGGTCAGGCCGCCGGCTAATTGTCGATAGATATTTATATCATTGGCATCCACCACATCACCGATTCTCACCTCAGCGGTAACAGTCTGAGTCCCTTCATTGACATCGCCCTCAATGGCGGTATGGGAGTGGCAGTCTATCAGGCCGGGAGTCACATGCCTGCCTGCGGCATCAATTATCAGAGCCTCTTTGGGAATGGCGATGTTTTTACTCACAGACGCGATTTTACCTTCCTTAACCAGAAGAGTTCCATTCTCGATGATTCCTTGCGGTCCGCAGGTCCAGATGGTCGCGTTCTTAACTGCCAACACCTTGGGTTGCACAGGTGGATATTGCGCCAGACCAAACTCTCCATCCGGATAAAGAGTAGATAATTTCAGAGGCTCAAAAGGCTTTTTCTTGACCGTATCCGGTTCCGGAGAATAAGGTGAAGTCCTGAAGGCGGTCCAGGTAAAGGGACTGCCATCCGGCCAGACCCCCTGGCCGAACAGGGTGTCTTGTGCTATAATCGAGCTCATCTGCGCTATACCGGGAAATCCTAAGGAGTCACCGGAAAAATTAAAAGAGAAAGCCGAGCCGGAGATTTGGACGTTAGAAAGAATGGCTTTTTTCTGTTTGACAATACTGCCTGAAGGAACAGAAAGCTCACCTTTGATTTCCAGTTTTATAGTGTCGCTGGGAGTTTGTCGCGAGGAAAGTTTGACGTTCCAGGTGCCTCTGGTATCGGCCAGAGGCAGAGTCTTAATTTCATAGCGTTTTCCATAGACCCAGGTCTCTAAAATCTTGGTCTTTTTGTCAAACAGGTCGCCGTCGGTAATAGTCAGATTGGCAACCTTGCCGGATGAGAGTGTACCGAAACGGTCTGCGATTCCTAAAATTTTAGCCGGATTCAAAGTTATGCCTAAAAGGGCAGATTCTTTATCCAAGCCACGCTCGACTACCAAGCGCAAATTGTCCAGTAAGGTCCCATAGTCTTTAAGACCGTTTCCGGTGAAAGCAATCGATACCCCTGCTTTATTCAATTTAGCCGGATTCTCAGGGGCTAGATACCAGTAGCGCAGCTGGTCTAAGCTAACTTGCAGAGCATCTTCCGGAGTTTTGACTGAGGGGACTTCCGGAAAATTCAGAGGAAGAACTATAGGAACATTCAGTTTTTTGACTTCATCAAGTCTGCGGTATTCAAAATTCGACCCGCGCAAGATGGGAGTCAAACCTAATTCTTGGGCTAAAGGGACTTCACGCAGAACTGCCAGTTCATCCTTGGCATCCAACAAGACCGGCACTCCGACGCTCTTCAGTTCACTTAATCTTGCCAAGGCATCGTTCTGCTCCGGCTTAGGCAGGGACTTATCTTTCAGCCAGGCGGAATGGGCTTGGGCGTACCAGTCCGCATCCAGGTAGCTCTGCCGAATCAGCGCCAACACCCCCATCAGGGAGCCGGGATAAGTCTCGTCCCCCCAGCTACCGGATTCAAAGCCAATATGCAGAGCTACTTCTGGTTTCTCCAGAATGTCATTAGCGCTCCCCTTGCCGGTATTGACCAAAGCAGCAGTACCAGAAATAATTTTGCCGGGCGGAAAGGTCAAAACCAGAGTTATGCCCTGACCGCGGAGCTTTTCCGCAGCAGAGGAGTCTAAAGTGAAAATTTCAGCCGCGCTCTTCTGCGGAGTTATGTAAAGATTCCAGTAAGAAGAGCCAACAGTGGTCATTTGCGGCGCTCTGCCAGAAGCAGTGTCCTGACCCCAGACTCCTCTTCTGGGCGGTTGAGGCATGCCATAATTGGAATAAGGGTCGATGAAACCTGGATAAACGGTTCTCCCGGACATATCCCAAAGCCGGGCATCGGCCGGTGGTTTAACATTCTTACCCACAGCCTCAATTATTCCATCTCTTATTACCAGAGTCCCCTTTTCAATGACCTGGCCGGGTGAAAGCACCAGTGTAGCGTTAATCAAAGCATGGACTTGCGGGGTGTTCTCCCGGATTCCAATCGGGGGAACGGTCTCTCCGGCTGAAATCGAGGAAGTTAAAAAGAAAATAGCTAAAAAAGAAAAGAAGAACACTTTTCTGCGCGAATTCAAGTTCATTCTAACTGCTCCTGTTAGGCTTAAAACGGGCGAAGGCAGAATTTTGTTTCATCAAACTACTTAGAAATTCAAAGCTGACAATATAGGATAAATTTCTGTCGGGTCAAAGGCAAAGTTGGATTAATTCTGTGACAATAACTTACAAAGATCCGGCGATATGGCTTGCCAGTTAATCCCATAAAGTCTAAATTTCTGATAATGGCCGGAATAAAACGCATCGCGGTTTTGACCGGGGGCGGCGATTGTCCCGGGTTGAATGCGGCCATCCGCTCAGCGACCAAGACCGCGGTAAACAAGTATGGCCTGGAGGTAACCGGCATAAGGGATGGATTCTTAGGAGCTTTGGAGGGCCGCTTTCAAAAACTGAGTTATGACGACGTCTCCGGCATCCTGACCAGAGGGGGAACCATCTTGGGGAGCAACAACCGAGTCGACCCCTTCTGCTTCGGCGACAAAAAAGAAGACCGTTCAGACCTAGTCTTGCAGAACATGCAAAAACAGGGCATAGAAGGTCTCTTAGTAATTGGCGGCGACGGGACTTTGACTATTGCCCATAATTTCCTGCAAAAGGGTCTCTCTTTAGTGGCCGTCCCCAAGACCATTGACAATGACGTTCACCAGACCGAGTGGACCATCGGCTTCCACTCTGCCGCCGCAGTAGCCGGCCAGGCCATCGATGCCCTGCACAGCACAGCAGAATCGCATCACCGGGTCATGGTAGTGGAAGTGATGGGGCGCTACACCGGCTGGATAGCCCTGTACGCCGGAGTGGCTTCCGGCGGAGACGTAATTTTAATCCCGGAAATTCCCTATGACACAGAAAAAATCTGCCAGGTGATAAAAGAGCGAGACAGAAAAGGGAGGACCTTCAGCATCGTAGTGGTAGCCGAAGGAGCCAAAAGCAAGAGCGGAGAAATGGTGATAAAAAGAGAAGTAGAGGGGAGCGCTGAAAAAATCCGCTTCGGTGGGGTGGGGAGAGTCATTGCCGAGCAAATAGAGACCCAGACCGGGAAAGAATGCCGGGTGGTAATCTTGGGACACTTGCAGAGAAGCGGAATGCCTGTAGATTTCGACCGGCTCTTGGCCACCCGGTTTGGCGAAAGAGGGGTCAAGCTTCTCACTGAAGAGAAATTCGGCCAGATGACCGCCTACCAGTGCGGGGAAGTAGTCTCAGTCAATCTCAACGCGGTGGCCCGGGGGCCTAAGAGAGTTCCTTTAGACTATCCACTTTTAGAGACCGCGCGCAGCATCGGCACCTCTTTCGGGGCTTAAATAAAGATTTGACTGGCGAAATTTGGGAAGTATCTTTTAACACGAATAAGGAGAGATGTCCGAGTGGTTGAAGGAGCACGCCTGGAGAGCGTGTAGGGGTTTAAAACGCCCCTCCTGGGTTCGAATCCCAGTCTCTCCGTTTATCCCGAGCGAGCCCCGATGTAGTCGGGGCGAGTCGAGGGACTGGCTATGTCGAGTCGAAAGGACTTTTGGTATCTTTACCTGCTCCGTCGCGCTGATGGTTCCATTTATACCGGCATAACTAATGATATCGAGTCGAGAGTCAAAGAGCACAATCAAGGTAGTGGTGCTGAATATACGGCGCAGAGGCGACCAGTACGCCTCCTCTATCAAGAAAAACATCCTGATCAGAGCTCGGCTAGGAAGCGAGAAGAGCAGATTAAACGGTGGGGGCGGAGAAAGAAGGGGAAATTGGCCCTGGGTTTCCCTCGACAATGCTCGGGATAAACGAATCCCAGTCTCTCCGATGCAATCCCTGTCTTTGACCCTGAGGGCTCAGACCCCGAAGGGAGCGAAGTCGAAGGGTAAATGGCATCTAAAGATAATTCATTTTGGTCAGTGTAAATGCTTCGTTGCCCAGATGGCTCTTATTATATTGGGGTGGCAAGTGATGTGGCTCATCGTGTTCAGCAGCACAACTCTGGACAGGGAGTAGCATATACCAGAAAGCGCAGGCCGGTGGAGCTGGTATATGTTGAAGATTGCGGCTCCTACCTGGCTGCTCGTAGGCGGGAGAAGCAGATAAAAGGATGGCGTCGGGAGAAAAAGGAATGGCTAATCAGCGGGTTTCCTTCGACGGAGCTCAGGACCTGACGGCAAATCCCAGTCTCTCCGCTAAAGAGTTCTGACGACTACACAAGAAATTCTATGGAAGATTTCTCGAAACGTAAGTACCGCCCAGTAGGACGATGTATTTATTGTGGTTATTGTGAATCGCAAGAAAATCTTTCCCGTGAGCATATAATTCCTTTTGGATTATCCGGTACCACATACTTACCAAAAGCTTCGTGTCAGGTTTGCAGGGACATTACTCAGAAGTTTGAAGAAGAAGTTCTACGCGGACCAATGTGGCCAGTCCGGGCTAAGCTTAAACTCAAATCACGGCGCCCGGAAGATGCGCCTACTACTTTGCCACTCCAAATTGTTAGGGAGAATGGAGAAGAGACGATTTTTTTGCCACTTGAAGAACATCCGTTAATTCTCTTTATGCCAAAGTTCAATCCTCCTGCTTGCTTAACTGGCCAGAATAATCATAAGGGTGTCACAGTAACTGGGTATTACGCAATTAGTTTTGGAGTAAAGCCTGAGACAGTTGCTACTAGGCTTAAAATCAAGGAATTCAGAGTAAATAGTAAATACGAGTATGTAGCCTTTGCTCGGATGATAGCGAAGATTGGATTCTCATTTGCTGTTGGAGAACTTGGCATCGACTCATTTAAAGAAGTATTTGTAATTCCATCAATTCTGGGCAAGATAGATGAAATTGGGAGGTGGGTTGGCATTGGTGACAGTGAACCCTCTAAGTATGAGAATTTATTGCATAGAGTGTCTATAGGGATATTTCCAGAAACTAAACTATTGTACGCAACAGTTCAGCTCTTTGCAAACTCAGATACACCAAGCTATCTTGTTGTAGTTGGTAGTGTTAAGGATGATACAAAAATATCACCAGCTTAAAACATTTAATGTAATCTTATTAATTTTTCAGATCATGCTTTAGCCAACCTTAACTCTCATCCACGGAGGCAGAGAGACCCTCAATAGTAACTGCACTAAGACTGCAAGAGAATTCACAATTAACCTGATTTCAACTAAGCTTCAAAATGACGCTCTATACCTGACAATCTCTTAGGTCACGAGATTGTGCAAGATTTGAGCAAAACCGGACGGCATCGGTTTTGCGCAGACCCTCTTTGGTGTATCTCAGTCTGAAAGGAGCACTATTTATGAAAAAGTTCTACATAGCGGCCAATCTGATTTATATAATCCTGGTCCTGCCTATCATTGTTACCAGCTGTAGTAAGTCCCAGCAGGAGACAACGGCCACCAAGACAGAAATTGCAGTTAAGGAGAGCCAGCAAATAAAAGAGATAAGTCAGGAAGAAAAAGAAGTGCAGAAGACCATTCTTCAGCATGCCTCGGTGATGCAGATGAAAGATTTGGCTAAACGGGACCAGGCTCGCAAGAGCCTGTATGCCCAGGAATATATTTACACCGGGCCGGATGGCCTGAGCTTTACCAAGGGTGAGCTCTTAGCCCGGCAAAAGGCCAATCGGGTGAAGGTCAAGTCAGTCGAAGTCAAAAACCTGAAGGTACGCGCTTATGGTCAGACCGCAGTGGCCAATTATCAGGCTAAGGTGGTAGGGAGTCAGAAAGGTCTCCCTTATACCAGCCTGAATACCAGCGTTACCAGTGTCTTAGTCAAGAAGAACGGCAAGTGGCAGATTGTGACCGACCACCTGACCGCCACTTTTCCTTCTTAGACTTAGTGATTTAGGCGGTCAAGAGACTGAAAAAGAAACGGGGTTTAGACCCCGTTTCTTGTCGGAGGAAATTCATTCCAGAGTGCGGTTCTATTCCACTTTACCCAGTTCCTTCATCCTCTGCAGTCTCTGGGGTTCGTCCCGGCTCAGCCAGGGGTCTTGGGACAAGTATTGATAAGCTAAGGCAAAATACTTAGTCGCCTCTGCGTCTCTTTTCAAAGTCAAAAGACACTCGGCAATCTCCTCATAAACATAGCCGTCCTGCTCTCCTACTTTCTGCCACTCCTTTTCCAGTTCCAGTTGCATAGACAAGGCGGAATCCACTTTACCCAGATATCTGTGCGCCTTAGCCACGCACCACTTGGCAATCAGAATCTGCTGGGGCTGATTCTGTTCCTGCCGGAAAGATAAGGCCTTTTCAAACATAGTCAGGGCAGTGTCATATTTGGCTTGAGAGAAATAGTCCCAGCCGATGTTGTTATACAAACTTCCCAGCCATCTTCTGGCCTTGGGGTCTGGCGATTTCTCTGCCAGAGCTACTGCTTTCAGATTCCAGGGCATGTGTTCTTCCGCAGGAGTAGCAATGGCCAGCATATGAGCGGCATCCACGGCAAAAAAATCAAATCTCGATTTTGTGGCTAATTCCCAGGCCTCTTCAAAGAGAGGCACGGCCTTTTCCTTCTGGCCGGAAGAATTGAAGACTCTTCCTCGCTCCAGAAGATAGCGCACCCGGGGGCGCTGACCGGCATCTTTTAAAATGACCTCGACTGAATCCAGGAGAGTGTGAGCCTGGTCGAATTTCTGCTGAAGCCCTAAGGTGCGGGCTATCTGGGTCATAAGTTCAACTAAATAGTCTACGTCACCGGACTGCTGAGCCAGAGGGAGTATTTCCCTGAATTCGGCTTCAGTTTCAGCCGGCTTGTCGTAATTCCAGAGGGAGTCGAAATCGGGCTTGGATTCAGCAGGGCTCATGGTCGTAAGCAATAAAAACATAACAGGCAAAGAGAGGATTCTCATATTTATCTCCTGACGGTTCGAATTGCCAAAGATAGTAGTTCATTTTGACTTGACAGGCAGTACTGAGTAAATATAAAAAAAATACGCAAAATGCCAAGCGGAGTTACCGAAAATTTTGGATAGCACGTAAATATCCAAAAGAAGCAGGAGGAGGAAACATGCCGGAAGTTAAAATCACAGTGAGTAAGAACGGGCCTTACAGGCTAGAAGGGGAGTTCGATATCTGCGACCCGAGTGGAAAGAGTTACGGGTTAGGAGGCCGGACTTTTATCTCCCTGTGCCGGTGCGGGCAGTCGGCCAATAAGCCTTTCTGCGACGGAACCCACAACAAAGTCGGCTTTCAGCATGAGCCGGCTGCGATTGAGCTGCCGCCGCCAAAGCCTAAGGCTTAGCTCAGAGATATTATAGGAATTGAAGGGTATTACACTTCACTTGACTAAGGTCAAGTCACCCAAAATATTATTAAGAAAAATTTCCAATTGCACCTCTGAAGCAGACGTATATATCTATTATAAGTCGAGACAGCTAAATTACATATCAACCGGGTCGAAAATAGTAATATGAAGGTTAGCATAACCTTACGGAAGACAGCCACAGTTGTCTTTGTCCTGTTAGTGGGGCTATATCTTATAGCCCCGGCCAGGGTATGCGGTCTGAATTGTCCCACCTGCCTGACTTCTGCCGAGAACAATCCGGAAGAGACCCAAAGCGCAGTTCCGGCCTGCCATCAGGAACAGGCTCCTTCCTGCCATCAGGTCCAGACCGCAGAAAAAGAGTGCAGTTCCAATTCGGACCAGCCGCACCAGTGCTGCATGAAGTCAATGCCGTCTCTGACCAGCCAGCAGAAATTCATTCCGGCCAGTCAAGAACTAAAAACCAGCAAATTAGAAGTTGCCACAACTTTCAATTCCGCAGAAAAATTCTTAGAGCAGTCGCCAACCTTAAAACCAGCTTTAGATTCACACCACCACAAGTTCAAAGCCTCCTCTCCGCTTTATCTCTTAAACCTCAGCTTGCTAATTTAGTCCTTTCCCATAGTCTGTCCTCTGACAGACTGCCTTCCATTTTAATTTAAAGACTCCTTTCTGTTGGATTCATTTTACTGAATTCCAGCAAATGAAATAAGTCAAAGGTTGCCCAAAACAAACGGGTTACAGGACTAATCAAGCGAGCTAAGTATGAGAGATAGAAAAAAAACAGACAAATTCAAAATCATTCTGACCGCCATAATCTGGCTGCTGCTTTGCGGATTGGCTATGGCCGGAGAATTAGAGGACCTGGTCAATCAGGCGCTGCAGGCCAATCCGGATTTGAAGTCTGCGGAGAGCAGATATAAAGCTTTTCAAGCCAAAGTTCCCCAGGCCGGAGCTCTGCCGGACCCCATGTTTATGTTCGGCTATGCCAATGTCCCTCGCTCCACCCTGTCCTTAGACGCCATGGAGATGAGCGGGATTGAATTGGGTCTTTCCCAGCAGATTCCCTTCTTAAAGTTGGGACCGATGAAAAGCGCTGCCCGACAGATGGCTGAAAAAGAAAGACAGGATTATAACTCCCTCAAGAATTACATCGTCAGTCAGGTCAAGCAGGGCTACTACGACCTGTTCTTCTGGCAGAAGGCCATCTCCATCACCACGGAAAACAAGCTCTTCTTAGAGGATTTAGCCAGGATAGCCTCAGTCAAGTATTCGGTCGGTGAAGGGTTACAGCAGGATGTGCTCAAAGCCCAGGTGGAAGTCTCCATGCTGATAGACAGGCTGTTGATGTTAGAGCAGGAACGAAAGAATACCCGGGCCAGTCTAAATATTCTGCTGAACCGGACTCCTCAGGACTCGCTGGCAGCCACTCAGCAGCTCGAACCAGTTACATTCCCCTTGACTGAAGTGGAACTGCAGGAAGTAGCTCTGAAGAATAATCCGGAGCTGACCGGAATGCAGGCCATGGTCCAGGCGACCAAAGAGGAGCACAAATTAGCCAAGCGTGAGTATCTGCCCGACTTAGACCTGGGCGCCACTTACATGATTCGGAAAAACATACCAGGGGATATGCTCGAAGGCGAAGACCTGCTCTCCTTCCGGGCCACCCTGAATCTGCCTCTCTACTTCTGGAGTAAACAGAGCAAAAAGGTCAAAGAATCCGGACTCCTGTGGCAGTCCAGCCGTGAGAAACTGGAGCAGATGACCAACCAGGTCAAGTATCAGATTTCTTCCATGTTTTACGAGCTGGAGAAATCCAGAAAGCAGATTGAACTGTACCAGAGCGCGCTTTTACCCCAGGCCCGGCAGTCTTTGGAGTCGGCCCGGGCCGCCTATCAGGTTGACAAAGTCGACTTCCTGACCGTGCTGGACAACCAGGTGACTTTATTCAATTACGAAATCGGCTATTACCAGATGCTGACTATGTACCTGAAGAACATTGCCCGCTTAGAAGAGATGGCGGGCAAGCCTTTACTTAAATTTCAATGAGGTAATAAAGATGAATGCCAACAAAACCAAATCGACAATCATAGTCATAATAGCCGGAGCCCTGATTTTAGGCCTGGCCGGTGGATATTTAATCGGCAAGAAATCAGAATCTGAGTCAGAGACAGTTCAGAGTACTGGCGGAGAAAAACAACTCTATTCCTGCGGGATGCACCCTCAGATAATCCAAGAGGGGCCAGGAAATTGTCCAATCTGCGGAATGAAGTTGACTCCAGTGCGCTCCGGCGCAGTTGCTCCCTCCGGGGAAAGGAAGATTAAGTACTGGCGCGCCCCCATGGACCCAACCTATATCTCTGACAAGCCGGGCAAATCTCCCATGGGAATGGACTTGATTCCGGTTTACGAGGATGAAGTTCAACAGGAGGCTATCACCATCGACCCGGTGACGGTCCAAAATATGGGACTGCGGACGGCACTGGTCAAAAAGCAGAAACTGAGCCGAACCATCCGGGCAGTAGGACACATCGACTACAACGAAGAGCTGTTATATACGGTCAACGCCAAAATCTCCGGCTGGATTGAAAAACTGTATGTGGATAAGACCGGAGATTTGGTTAAAAAAGGTCAGCCGCTTTTGGAAATCTACGCGCCGGAGCTGGTCAGCACCCAGCAGGAGTATTTAGTGGCTCTGAAAAATTACCAGAGCCTACAGGAATCAGCCTTTCCGGAAGCCAGAAAAGGGGCCGAACAGCTCTTGGAGTCCAGTAAAAGGAGACTCCTTTACTGGGACATCACCCAACATCAAATTGATAAATTAGAAAAGAGTCAGGAAGTTCAGAAGACCCTGACACTCTACGCCCCGGCGGACGGCGTTGTCACCAAGAAAATGGTTACTGACGGCGCCCGGGTAGAAGCCGGGATGGATTTATTCGAAATCGCCGGGCTATCCACGGTCTGGGTCTTGGCCCACCTCTATGAATACGAGCTGCCTTACATTAAAATCGGACAGAGGGCCAAAATAGAGTCTACATATTTACCCGGAGAAGAGATAGAAGGGAAAGTCACTTATATCTATCCTTATCTAAATCAGGTGGCCCGGGACATCAAAGCGCGTATAGAAGTTCCCAACCCGGGATTGAAACTCAAGCCGGAGATGTACGCCAATGTTCTCATCGCTTCGGAATTATCAGGCCAACGGGTCGTGATTCCGGAAGAGGCGGTGATCCGCTCCGGAAAAAGGGAAATCGTCTTCTTGGACTTGGGCGAAGGGAAATTCATGCCTAAGGAGGTTGTAACCGGCGTCTCCGGCGAAGGGAATGTGGTGGAAATCAAACAGGGATTGTCTGCCGGCGATAAAATCGTGGTCTCGGCCCAGTTCATGCTCGATTCGGAGAGCAAGACCCAGGAAGCGATAAAGAAGATGTTAGAGTCCAAGCCGGCCAGTGCGGTTACAAAAGAGCCAGCCAAAGAGGAGCAAGCAGAAATGAAAGCAGAAAAATATCAGCAGGGCAATCTCAATCTAACTCCCGATAAAAAGGCTCATTCTGCCAGTGAAGTCTATACCTGCCCGATGGAGGAGCATAGCCATATTCTGCAGGTTGGCCCTGGGGATTGTCCGGAATGCGGGATGAGGCTGGTCACTTCCACGGAAGCAGACAGGAAGGTCTACACCTGTCCCATGGAAGAGCACCATCACATTCTAAGCAATGAACAGGGTAAGTGTCCGGAGTGCGGGATGGCGTTAGTTCCCTTGCCTGACAAAACCAAGTGAGCCGGGTGAGTCATGTTAGAGAAAATCATTGATTACTCGGTAAAAAACAGATTCATCGTCATACTCCTGACCGCGGTGGCTTTTTTCGCGGGCCTTTACGCCTTACAAAACATCAAATTAGACGCCATCCCGGATTTATCTGATGTCCAGGTCATCATCCAGACCGACTATCCTGGCCAGGCGCCCCAGATTGTGGAAGACCAGGTCACCTATCCTCTAACCACCGCCATGTTAGCGGTTCCGCACGCCAAAGTGGTGCGGGGATATTCATTTTTTGATTACTCCTTAGTCTTTGTCATCTTTGAGGACGGCACCGACTTATACTGGGCGCGCACCAGAGTTTTGGAATATCTCAATTTCGCCAGAGACCGGCTGCCATCTGGAGTTACTCCAAAATTGGGCCCGGATGCCACCAGCGTGGGGTGGATTTTTGAATACTCGGTAGAAGACACCTCCGGAAAACTGGACTTATCCGACCTGCGCTCGATTCAGGACTGGTACTTGAAATATCAGCTCACCGCAGTACAGGGAGTCTCGGAGGTCGCCTCCATCGGCGGGTTCGTCAAGCAG
This sequence comes from uncultured Ignavibacteria bacterium, assembly GCA_964399055.1. GTDB lineage: Bacteria > Zixibacteria > MSB-5A5 > DSPP01 > RBG-1 > CAYNPJ01. The sequence goes on along the minus strand of CAYNPJ010000001.1, from coordinate 553,891 downwards.
TACCAGGTGGAGGTCGACCCGAACAAGCTTCTAATCTACGACATCCCCATCCACATGGTCAAAGAGGCCCTAATGAAGTCCAACCGGGACGTGGGGGGGCGCTTGGTGGAGATGGGGGAGACCGAGTTCATGGTCCGGGGTCTGGGTTACATTCAGAGTCTAGACGACATCAAGAACATCCCCTTGGGAGTCAACCAGGTGGGTACACCGATTCTGTTAAGGAATGTGGCTGATGTCAAAATCGGCCCGGAGTTGAGAAGAGGACTGACCGAGAGAGACGGCCAGGGTGAAGTGGCCGGCGGCATTGTGATAATGCGCCACGGGGAGAACGCCTTGAAAACCATTCAGCTGGTCAAGCAGAGGCTGGAAGAATTAAAACCAGGGCTACCATCTGGAGTGGTCATTAAGACCATGTACGACCGCTCCGAGCTGATTCAAAAGTCAATCGAGACCTTAAAGCACACCCTGTTTGAGGAAATCGTGATCGTCTCTTTAGTCATCATGGTCTTCTTGATGCATTTGCGCAGTTCTCTGGTAGCCATCCTGGTGCTTCCCCTGGCTGTTCTCATCAGCTTTATCGTCATGCACCTGCAGGGAATCAACGCCAACATCATGTCCTTGGGCGGCATTGCCATTGCCATCGGAGCCATGGTGGATGCGGCCATCATCATGGTGGAAAACGGGCACAAGCACATGGAGAGATACGAAGGCCAGAAGGACCACTGGTCGATTATCGCCGGCGCGGCCCGGGAAGTGGGGCCAACTCTGTTCTACTCCCTTTTGGTCATCACGGTCTCCTTTATCCCGGTCTTCCTGCTGGAGGAGCAGGAGGGGAGGCTTTTCAAACCCTTAGCCTTTACCAAAAGCTATTCCATGGCAGCTGCGGCCCTGCTCTCCATCACTATTGTGCCGGTCTTGATGGGGTACTGGATCAGAGGAAAAATCAAATCCGAGGAGCAAAACCCGCTCAGCAAAATTCTTCACAAAATCTACCATCCGGTCATCAGCTTTGTCCTGCGGCACAACTGGAAAATCATCTTCGCCGCGCTCCTGGTACTGGCGGTCACCTTGATTCCCATACTCAAAATCGGGAGTGAGTTCATGCCTCCTCTGTATGAAGGGGATTTGCTCTACATGCCCACCACTTTTCCAGGCATCTCCATCACCAAGGCCAGAGAAATTTTGCAGCAGACCGACAAAATCATCGCCGCATTTCCGGAAGTCAGAACCGTCTTCGGCAAGATCGGACGGGCCGAGACCGCCACTGACCCGGCGCCTTTGATGATGATAGAGACTGCCATTCAGCTAAAGCCCAAGAAAGAATGGCGTAAAGGGATGACCCCGGAAAAATTGGTGGATGAAATGAACCAAGCCATCCAGTTTCCGGGCCTGACCAATGCCTGGACCATGCCGATTAAGACCCGTCTGGACATGTTAGCTACCGGTATCAAGACCCCGGTGGGAATAAAGGTCATGGGGGATAATTTAGACAGCCTGACCGCCATCGGAGAGAGAATCGAGGCCGCAGTCAGAAAGGTCAAAGGGACCCTTTCCGCTTATGCCGAGCGGGTAGTCGGAGGCAATTATATCGACTACAAAATCAAAAGAGAGGAAGCGACCCGCTATGGATTGACAGTGGGCGATGTCCAGGAAGTCATCCTGACTGCCCTGGGAGGAGAGAATATCACCCAGACCGTGGAAGGGTTGGAGCGCTACCCGGTCAATATCCGCTATCCCAGGGAATTGAGAGATAATTTAGAAGACTTAAAAAGAGTTTTAGTGCCCACCCCTACCGGGGCGCAGATTCCCATTACCCAGCTGGCCGATATCGAGGTGGTCAAAGGGCCGGACAACATCAAAAGCGAGAATGCCCGGAGAACTGCCTGGGTCTACGTGGATATCAAGGGCATCGACGTGGGGACTTACGTAAAGAATGCTAAAAAGGTAATCGAGGATGAAGTCAGCTTGCCCCCGGGCTACAACCTAGTCTGGAGCGGTCAGTACGAGTACATGCTCAGGGTTCAGGAGAGGATGATGTTCATCATCCCCTTCACGCTTACAATCATTTTCTTCATCCTGTACCAGAATACTAAATCAGTAGCCAAAACCTTCATCGTTCTTTTGGCAGTTCCTTTCTCCTTGGTAGGCGCCTTCTGGTTCATCTACCTTTTAGGCTATCACAGCAGCGTGGCGGTCTGGGTGGGGATGATTGCCTTAGCCGGGCTGGATGCCGAAACCGGGGTGGTCATGCTTCTATATTTAGACTTAGCCTACCAGGACCGGCAGAACAAAAACTCTCTGCTTAACCGGGGAGACTTGAGAGGGGCGATTCACTACGGGGCAGTGCGCAGAATCCGGCCCAAGATTATGACCGTGGGGGCGGCCATGATGGGGCTTTTCCCCCTCTTGTGGAGCACCGGCATCGGCTCGGATGTCTCCAAGAGAATCGCTGCGCCCATGGTGGGAGGATTAGTGACTTCATTCTTGCTGGAATTATTGGTCTATCCGGTGATTTTCTATCTCTGGCGGGGGAGGAAGCTGCCGGAGGGGAAGGCGACTGATTTTGCAGAAAACTTAAGCTTAGAACAAAAATAAACTTTAAACCTCAAATTAAAGGAGGAAGAAATGAAGCGGTCCAACAAAATCCTCTTCACCATCTGTGGAGTGGTGCTGTTCATCTTGCTGGTAGTTAACGTCGTCATAGCGTTTGCAGGCGAGGAAACCAAGAGCAGTCCGGTGCAAGTCGTCATGGAGAACTATTTCGCAATTGGCAATATGCTGTCACAGGATAGTTTCAAGAGGGTAGATAAAAATGCACAGAATATAGTTGAAGCCACTTCTCAAATCCTGAAAGAGGAAAAACAGAGCCGGGAAGAAAATAAGGAATATTTCTCCCAGATAAAGGCCATCCAGACTGCGGCGCAGAAGTTCGAGGCTAAGGATTTAAAATCTGCCAGAGAGAGTTACAAAGCCCTTTCGCAGGCAGTGGAGAAATTCGTCAAAACTTTCGGATATTCCGGCAGCGCGTACAGCTTCTACTGCCCCATGGTCAAAGAGAACTGGTTTCACTCCACGGAGCAAGTTGCCAATCCCTTCTACGGCACGCAGATGCTGAAATGCGGAAAGATGACCGGGAAGGTAATGGAAGGAAAATATGTGGAAAAGACCAAGGACATGCCAGCCGGACATCAACATTAATACTCCATACTGGCAAATAGAGATTGCCGAAGACGACCGGGTGTGGTATTTTTTGACCGCATCCGGTCATTCTATTTAAAACAGGAGGAGATGTGCAGAGAGTAACCCAATTGTATGTCACTTTACGCAACCGGCCCGGGAGTTTAGCGCACTTGAGCGGTTTGTTGTATCAGGCCGGAATCAATATTCAGGCTATCATGGCCACCGGTTCAGGACCGAAGATGATTGTGGACAAATTGGAGAAGGCGATTTCGATTTTAGAGCAGAATAAGATTCCTTACACTACTGATGAGGTGATTGCCTTTGAATTGTCCAATAAACCAGGCGAGATTGCCCGGATTTCCAAAAAGATTGCCGACGCGGGAATCAACATCGACTACATTTACGGGACCGCTAATCCGGACCAGCCCAAGGGATATTTTATCATTGAGGTTTCGGATGTGGAGAGGGTGTTGAGTCTGGATTGGGATGAGTAAAAATATCAGCTCATAAGTAGCGCTTCACAATTCTACGGGATTGCCACGGCTCCTTCGACAGGTTCCTGGCAATGACAGTTTTGTTAGACCTCACCCCAGCCCTCTCCTCTAGGAGAGGGTGATTTTATTCTTCTCTCAAACGGTATCACCGTAGCCGAGAATCCTTCCTCGGCTGTTCAAAAGAGGCGGGGAATGATCCCCGCCTACGAAATTCGGTATTGATTACCTCACGCCAGCCCTCTCCTCTTTATGGTGAGCAAAGCTTGCCCTGAGTTTTTCGAAGGGCCGAACCATAGGAGAGGGTGAGTGGAGGATTAATTTCGGCCAAGAGAAGCACGTGGGAGATGAGGGTGTGGAGAGTACAGTCAGGCATTCTATTTTATCTTCTCCCAGCTACAGGTAAAAAACACCTCAAATCTGTAGACCCACGTTGTCCTCAACGTGGGACCAGAATACCATCCCATCTCAATCTGACCATTAGTTTTTCCTGAGGACTTAACTCAATCTCTTCCCAGCTTGTCCCCAAGCTGGGTCTACGAGCTACTGTTATTATTTTTCCAGGTACTCGATTGTTAATTCAATCCAGTCAGTATTCTTTGGGAAAACGATGTCTGGCTGAATACCTATATTATCTATGGCGTATTTGGGTATCCTGCGTGAACGGGTTGTTGCGTAATAAAGTTTAAAAGGCATACAGGGAAATTCTTTAGCTCTCATATTGGAATAATCAAGTACACCTGCTGTGTGTTCTCCAAACAGCGTCACCTTGCTACTTTGTTTTGCAGCCAAGAGGAATTGTTCTGTTGCGCTTGCACAACTCTTGTCAATGAGAATAGCGACTTTTTGAGGATACGGCAACACTTCCGCATAGGCAGTTGTGTCGTCCGGAGCTATATTGACATATTGATTAGGGTGTGCTTTCATCTGAGCAATCTTGCCGGCAAGCTCACTTTTAATATCGGCGGGAAAATTGTTCTCAGCTAGTAGGGATTCCCAAGATTTGATATTGTCTTCCGAAGCAAGGACATCAACACCAACTGTGATGATGGGATTAGTATATAGATATGGCAAAATCGGCCCGTAGGAATAATCAGATCCACCGCTATTCCCACGAAGGTCAAGGATCAGATTTGGCGTTTTCTTGATGAGAAGTTCGTTTTGCATAAATAGCGAATCTATTGTTTTAGCATATTCTCCATTAAACGACAAGATTCTCAGGTAGAGTGTTTTTCTTGTAATCTTTCTGGCATAGAAAGGGACAGAGTCGTGTTGCACATACGCCTTTGCTTCGGCGATTCGAGGAGCAGAGCCTTCCCTGATCCAATCTCCCTTATTAAACTCGCCGTTCACGAAATAATAGGTTGCCACTTCTGGATGATGATTTCTATAATAAAAAATACAATAAAAGGTATCTGGGCTTTGTTGCTTCAATTCAAACTTGACTTGTCCTTGTCTCCATAACTTCGTCTTAGAATGAAGAATTACAGCGGCATAATCACGATACTCGTTCTTGTTCTTAACCAATGCTACTTTATAGGTGGAATCTTGGTTGTAATAAATGCCTTCCACATTGGATAGGTCTTTTTGTTGCTGGATTCTTTGTAAGTCCTTGCGACCTACAATAAGATATTCTGCTGTTTTAGATATTCTGTCAATTGCTGCAGAATCGTTTTCATCATCAACTCTTGGGAAGTCCCCACCAATCTGAATATGCTTGTCTTTGAAGTACTTCAACCACTCCTGAATTATAGCTAAGCAATAAACCTGCTTGCTTATGTTTCTTGATGTCTCCGCAAAGTTGTTCGTGTAGGCCTGGTATCTTTCGATAGATTCAGCATTCACTTTATCCTTGAAACCCGAATAGTTTTTTTCAATATATTTTTTGATAAAGTGGAATTCATTGTAGCAGTCACATTCTCGTGCACCCGCAGTGCTAAATGTGAGGAGAAGAAATAGGGTTATCCAGGTTCTCATAAATAATAATCGCAGCTAACTCGTGGATTTACGAAGTCCTATGGCGCCTATCTCGTGGTAGCGGTTAGCTATACTCCATATGGAGTCTATTTGTTTCATAATATTCTTTTGATCTAAGCTTGTCAATTACCATTTGTCCATCCTCATTTCCCCCTACTCACCCTCACCCACTTAATCCTCTGCCCGCTTATCTTCTCCACCGTAAATTTCAAATTCTTATGTTTGACCATCTTCCCCTGTTCCGGCACTCCGCCGACTAAGTCATAAATAAATCCCCCCACTGACTCGAATTCTTTTTCCGGCAGCTTGGTCCCTAATGCTTCGTTAATCTCTTTGAGACCGACCTTGCCCTTGACCAAGAGGGTATGCTCATCCACCTTCTGTATCTCCGGCTCCTCTTTGACATACTCCGCCTCTATCTCGCCTACTATTTCTTCTAAAATATCCTCAATCGTCACCAGTCCGGCTATGCCGCCGTATTCATCCGCCACCAGCGCCATCTGGGTCTTCTCCTTTCGCATCTCGGTCAACAGGTCATCCACACGCTTCCCGTCCGGCACAAAATAGGCTTTGCGCGCTAATTTCTTTAAGTCAATCTGCTCACTTTTTCCCAGGGCGACAAACAGGTCGCGCAGGTGCAGAATGCCGGTAATCTTGTCGATTTCCCTCTGATAAAGCGGAAACCGAGAGTGTCCCTTTTCTAAGACTAATTGCCTTATCTGCTCCACACTCGAATTCTCCTCGGCGCAGACCATCTCCGGCCTGGGGACCATGATTTCCTTGACCGTTTTCTGTCCCAATTCCAGAGCCCAGGCTATGCTCTTCTTTTCAGCCTCTTCTAAATCAAGCCCGGAGACGGCTTCTCTGTTTTTTAAAATGCTTTCTGGAGATTCTTTTGCTTCTTTTTTCTTCCTAGTTGGCATAAAGGTATTTTTCTTCCTTTTTTCTCATTGCCTGCGCAGCTTTCTTTTTCTTATGGTCATGGCCCAGTAAATGCAAAGTGCCATGGGTGACCAGCCGCTGCAATTCCTGCGACAGTGACACGGCATAATTCTTGGCCTGTCTTTTAGCCTGCTCTAAGGATATATAAATTTCTCCCAGATAAGGTAACTTTCTTTGCGGGATGAGACTTTCCTGCCAGACGAAAGATAACACGTCCGTAGTTTTATTTTTCCCGGCAAATTCCTTGTTCAAGTGGCGCAGTAAGGTGTCCCCCGCCAAGACAATTTCTATTTCCCCTCTCTTTTTCTCTCCGACTAAAATCTTTTTCACCTGGCTAACCAGTCCCGTTTTATCCACCCTGAAATTCTGCTTTAAGTTAGTGAGGGTGACTGAGCACTCATTCAATTTACTGCGCCTATTAATGCCGCCCCTCTTTGTATTTGCTCTCGTATTTTTCATAAGCCTTAATAATGTCAGAGACCAATTTGTGCCGCACCACGTCTCTTTCGGTCAGGTAGACGAACTGGATGCCTTCGATTCCCTTCAATATGCCTTGGGACTTGATCAAGCCGGACTCTTTTTTGCGGTCTAAGTCGATTTGGGTGATATCGCCAGTGACCACTGCCTTGGAATTTTCACCCAAGCGGGTCAGGAACATTTTCATCTGCGCCGAGGTGGTATTCTGCCCCTCGTCTAAAATCACAAAGGAGTGATTCAGGGTTCTGCCTCGCATGAAAGCTAAAGGGACTATTTCAATCGTGGCTAATTCCATCAGCCGGGCAATTTTGTCCGCAGGGACCATTTCGTGTAGGGCGTCATAAACCGGGCGAAGATAGGGGTCAACCTTGGCGCGAATGTCGCCAGGCAAAAAACCCAGACTTTCGCCCGCTTCAATTGCGGGCCGACACAGGACTATGCGGGTGACCCTCTTCTGCTTGAGCGCGGCTACAGCCTGAGCCACAGCTAAAAACGTCTTGCCGGTTCCTGCCGGGCCGATGGCGAAGACCAAATCGTACTTTTCCATGGCCTGCACGTATTCCTTCTGCCCCACGGTGCGGGGCCGGATACTCTCTCTGGTAACTATGGAAGTGACTGCGCTCTGAATCTCCATCTCATCTGCCGGTCCGGTGCCGCTCTGCTTGACCATGGAGACCGAGTAGAGCACATAGCGCTCATTTAACTGTTTATTCTTGCGGAGATAGGAAATTAAATCATTGATAACCGTCTCGGCCTGCTGGACCTCTTTTTCTTCTCCGCTCAGGGTAAGCATATCCCCTCGGTCCACCACATTAATTTCAAAAGCCTTTTTTAAAATGTCTAAATAGACTCCGTTCTGGCCGAAGAGCAGACCCTGGTCCACTCCGGCCAGATCAATCTTTTTGGTGACTCTTTCAGTCAAATAAAACCTCCTGTGATTGTTTTAAGACTATGATAAGCGCCCCGCTGATTTGAAAAAATATTTTTCTATTGCCAATTTCACTTAAGCGCTTTTCTTCAGCTCCGCCAGCCTCTGTTTAGCTTCCTCGACTTCCTTTATGCCCGGGTCGGCATTCTTCCAGATATCCAGAAACTCTGAATAAGTATCGATTGCTTTCTGCCTCCAGCCCGACTTGTCATAGGCCTGGGCTAAGTAGAAGTAAGCCTTTACTGCCCAGATGGGAGTGCGGATTCTGACTTCGTCGAAGCGTTTCAGAATCTTTTCTAATTCAGCTACTGCTTCAGCCAGGCGATTATTTTCTAAATAAGCCCGACCTAAGAAATAGCCGTCTGAGAATTCCGGTTTTGGATTTTCCTTTATTGCTTTTTCCAGCTGTTCCATGGCCTGCGGATGATTCCCTTTTTGCTTCTGGATGAAGCTGGAAATCAGCCAGTAGATGTAGAGCTTCTGCTTATCTTTCTTTTCAATATCCTTTCTCAGGGACTCTGCCACCGCTTCAGCCTTGGTGATGTCACCTTTTTTAGCCAGAAGATAAGCCTGGATATCCCGGAAATATTCTAAACCTTGTGGGTTAAATTTTCTCTCCAGATCGCCGCATAACTGGACTAACGCCACGGCCGAGTCTAAGGGACCTCGCTCCTCGTAGACCAGCGCTTTAGTGGAGTATTTACTCAGTAGTAGCCAGCCCTCGGCTTTCTCCATCCGGTCCGCGGCAATCCCTTCGTCCAGAATTCTTAGAGCCTCTCGGAGCTTTCCCTGATAGAGCGGGATATAAGCTAAGTAGAGCCGGCCCCAGGCCCTATCCTGGCTAAAACTGCTGGAGCTAAGCACCTGATAACAGCTTTCAGCTGAGGCATAATCTTTTTTATACAGATACATGTGGCCCAATTTGATAAGTGAAGGATAAAAATCCGATTTCTTATCCAAAGCCCTTTTGTAAGACTCAATCGCTTGGTCTAACTTCCCGTTATAGGAATATAAGTCTCCTCTGGTATCATAGGGATTGGGTTCTTCTGGAACTAAAGTGATATACTGGTTGATGGCCCAGATGGATTTATCCAGGTCTCCGATCTCATCGTAGGTGTAGGCCAGCATGTTATAAGCGCTCTTGTCCGCAGGGTCGATTTCAATGATTTTATTCAGATACTCAATAGCCTGTTGAGGTTTGTGCAAATCCGAGCGGTAAATATTGGCCAATCCCATGTAAGCCTCTTTTTCCTTGGGGTAACGTTCTATCAACTTCTTAAGCTCTTGGGCAGCCTGCTCAGGCTTTTTTTCTTGCCCTAATTTTAGGACGCGAATCCAGATCTTTTCCCTCTGGCTGGCTTTGTCCGAATACTTGACTGCTTTTTGCACTAATTCATCTAATTCTCTCCCACCGCTCAGGCTAGCCAGCCAGAAATAAGCCATCGCCAGGGTTGAGTCATATTCTAAGGCTTTCTCAAAACTCTTAACCGCTTCCTGGTTATAAAGTTTAAATAAATTGTCCACTCCTTCTAAGTAATAGCGATAGGCCTCCGGCGAATTGGTGGTCACTTCTGCCACTTTCGGGTCAAACTCCTGCTGAGCTTCGGCCGGCAGAGTCAGGTCCTGGCGCAACTCAGCCGAGAGTTTGTCCACCAAGGTAAAGATGTTTTCCCCGGCCTGTCCCTGAATTCTCTGGGAGGCGATGACGTTGCCGGACTTCACCTCCACTAACTGGGAAGTGAGTATGATATTCGGCTCAGTCTGAAGGATGCTCCCTAATAACATCCATTTACTCCCGGCTTTCTCTGCTATCTGAGAGGCTTTGCTCCGGTCGATGACCTTGGCCCCCTCTTGCCCTAAGAGCTTGAGAATGTCATACAGCCTCTGGCTAGAGACCACCTGCACATATTTGGATTCAGACAGGTCTGTGATTAGAAGATTGGTCACAATCTCTCCCAAGCGCTCTTTATCCTCTCGGTCAACTAAATTATCAAAGTACATGATGGCCAGGGAATGCTCCTGTGCAATGGCTCTCTGCTCGGTGCCGATTTCCACTTTAAAGGGCTGGAAGATGAAAAACAGCGCGGCCAGCGCTAGGACTATCGAGCCGGGTATCAAAATGGGGAGTAACTTTCTCTTGGGTTTGGCCGGAGCGACTGCGGTGGTTACTTGACCGGTGCGCAGATACTCCAGATTCTTTTTCTCCCGGCGTAAATCGGCCTGCAGGTCGTCAATGTGCTGATAGCGCTCGTCTCTGTCTTTGGAGAGCGCCTTGGCAAGGATTCTCTCTAAGTCTGCGGAAACTTTGCTGTTGAATCTGGCTGACGGCTGAGGTTCCTCATTTAAGATGGAGTAAATCACCGCGGCCTGGTGCTCTCCCTTAAAGGGGAGTTGACCTGTCAGCATTTCATAAAGAACCACGCCGAAGGAAAATATATCCGAGCGTTGGTCCACTTCCTCACCTGAGGCTTGCTCGGGCGACATATAGGCTGCGGTGCCTAAGGTCGTGCCTAACTGGGTAATCCTGGCCTGTCCTTTGAATTTGGCTAAGCCGAAATCGGTTATCTTGACCTGTCCTTCGGTTGTGACCATGATGTTGTCGGACTTGATATCCCGGTGCACCATCCCCTTCTTATGCGCCGCTGCCAGGCCGTCGCAGGCTTGAATGGCGATGTCTAAGACTCTTTTGACAGGGAGGATTTCTTTCTCAATCAGCTTTTTCAAGGTTTTCCCTTCGATGTACTCCATGGCAATGTAAACCTGTTCTTCGGCTTCGTTGATTTCATAAATCACGGTAATGTTGGGGTGACTCAAAGCCGAGGCTGAGCGGGCTTCCTGAAAGAATCTCTCCTTCTCAGACTGGTCTGAAGCAACATGGGGAGGCAAAAATTTCAGAGCCACTAAGCGGTCTAACTTAGTATCCTGGGCTTTATAGACCACGCCCATCCCTCCTTCGCCCAATTTGTCTAAGATTTTGTAGTGAGAAACGGTTTTGCCTATCATTCTGAATTCATCACTCTATTTCTGTGTTCCTGCAGAATTCGTTGAAATTCAGGCTCATTCTGGAACTCTTTTAACAGTGGACTCCGGTCCAAGGCGATCCATTCAAGTCGGTACTCAGTCATGCCTTTTCTTAACCAATCGTAAACTTTTTCTTTTTCCCGCAACACAGCATAGCAGAAAATTAAGGACATTACCGTCCACTCGTGGGTGGGGTACTTTTTCAAGACCTCTTCTATCAGCTCTTTGGCTTTATCCTCCTCCCCCAGGACCGCATATGCCATAGCCACACCCAGGATAGTAGAAGGGTTTGACTCAAATCCTTCAGACTTCTTCATGTACTCCAAAGCCTTTTGTGGCTCATTTCGGCATAGAAAAACCATGCCTAACAGATAATTTCCCATTGCCAAATAAAAGGTTGACTCTCCCAGCTCCAAAACTCTTTTGGCATATTTTTCAGTCTGGGCATACTCATTTCTATTTAAATAGTGATGAGCCAGCAAAAAAGAAGTGAACGGAAAACCCGGCTCCTGTTCATAGACAAACAGAAGTTCCTTCTCTGCTTGTTCAAAATTGCCTAACTCACTGTAGATTAGACCCAGATTGTTTCGGGCTGGATGATAGTTGGGATTAATCTCTAAAGCCCGGCTGAGGAGCTTTTTGGCGCTGTTGAGCTTTCCCAAGCGATAATAAATGGTCCCTAGCGCTTTGTATCCCTCTGCGCATTGGGGGTCGATACTCAGGGATTTCTGGGCCGCCTCTTCAGCCCGCTCTAAAAAAGATTTGTCCATCTCAAAGCCCTTGTCAATGAACTGATAGTAGCTGTCCGCCAGTCCGGCATAGGCCAGAGCATAATTGGGGTCTATCTCCAGCGCCTTTTTGAACATCTGCACCGCGGCCAGCATGTCGCTCTTAGTGTACTGGTAGTAGTAGTTTCTCCCTTTTAAGTAATACTCATAGGCTTGCAGGTCTCCTTTGTATTTCTGGGCTATTTTTTCTTCCTCTCTGGGAGACAACTTTATCTTCAAAGCACTGGCTATATTTTTGGCTATCTCCTCCTGCAGGTCGAAGATTTCCTGAACTTCTCGGTCGTATCTTTCGGCCCAGAGATGAAATCCCTCCTTGGTGTCGATTAACTGGGCCGTGATTCTCAAACGGTTACCCGCTTTGCGGATACTGCCTTCTAAGACCGCGTCAATGCTCAGCTTTCTCCCCAGCTGGGGAATATCCACCGGCTTGCCTTTGAAAGGGAGAACTGCATTGCGGGAGGCTACTCGGATTCCATCTATCTTGGACAGGTCAGTGATAATATCTTCTGTCATACCGGCTGCAAAATAATCACTCTCCGGGTCCGAACTCAAATTTTCAAAATAAAGCACCGCCACTGATTTCTTGTCGCTCTTGGGAACTTCTCTTGCTCCTGAAGTTATTTCTCTCTTGATTCTCTTTAAGTCCGCTGATAAATCGGCTATGTGTTGATACCTTTCCTCTACGTCTTTGGCCAGGCTTTTTTCGACTGTCCTCTGCAAGCTCTCCGGCACGCCCGAACGGAAGCGGGCCAGAGGCTCCGGCTCCTCGTTACAGATGGAGTAGATAATCGCCGCTTGGTGTTCTCCGCTGAAGGGGAGTTTTCCGGCAATCAGTTCATAAAAAACCACTCCGAAAGAGAAGATATCAGTCCGCTGGTCAACTTCCCTACCTTCGGCCTGCTCCGGGGACATATAGGCCGCCGTTCCGACGGTCGAGCCGGTCCGGGTCAGTTTAGTAGCCCCTTTCAATTTGGCCAGGCCGAAGTCCATGATTTTGACCAGCCCTTTGGAGGTCAGGGCGATGTTGTCTGACTTTATATCCCGATGAATGATACCTTTCTCATGGGCAGAGCTTAAGGCTTCGCAGATTTGTATTCCGATGTCTATGATTTTCTCTAAGCGTAAGTCGTTTCTGGTAGCTATCTGCTTAAGAGTTTCCCCTTCCACTAATTCCATGGCAATAAAAAGCTGACTGTTATGTTCACCAATTTCATAAATAGTGGTGATGTTAGGGTGATTTAAGGCCGAGGCCGCTTTGGCTTCGTGGATGAATCTCTCCCGCTCGACTGCATCGGCGGCCAGGGACTGGGGCAGAAATTTCAGAGCCACTAAGCGGTCAAGTTTAGTATCCTGGGCTTTATACACCACCCCCATCCCCCCTTCGCCGATTTTTTCTAAAACCTTATAATGCGAAATGAATTGCCCTATCATTGAACTTACTACAAATCCAACTTGATTTTCAATTCCTTTAGCTGTCTTTCATCCACCTCAGCCGGGCAGGAGTCCATCAAGGACTGGGCGCTGGTGGTCTTGGGGAAGGCGATGACCTCCCGGATGGAATCCACACCGGTCATCAGCGCCACCAAGCGGTCAAACCCAATCGCAATCCCACCATGCGGAGGAGCGCCGTATTCCAGACATTGTAAAAGAAAACCGAACCTCTTCTCTGCCTCCTGGTCAGACATCCCCAAGGCGTTGAAGATTCGGTTCTGCATCTGGCGCCGGTGATTTCTGATTCCGCCTGAGGCCATCTCGGTGCCGTTTAAGACCAGGTCGTATTGATTGGCCCGGATATTAGCCCAGGGATGCTCTGAAGAATCAAGGGGTAACTTGGAGACAAAACCTTCCTCTAATTTGGGTATATCTTGGGCATAAGGCGAAGTGACGATGTTATGCATGGCGTCAAATCTCTTTTCTTCGGCGTTGTACTCGAATAGCGGGAACTCATACACCCACAGGAAATTCCATTTACTCTTGTCTACTAAATCATACTTTCTGCCGATTTCCAAGCGCACTCTTCCTAAGGACTCCGCTGCGGTTTTGAAACTATCTCCTATGATAAATACCAGGTCTCCGACTTGCAGGTTTCCTTTGTTGCGAATTCCTGCTATTTCGGTCTCCTTCAGGAATTTTGCCAGCGGCGATTTAATCCCCTCTTCAGTAAAGGCAATCCAAGCCAGGCCCTTGGCTCCCCCGGTCCTGGCCGCATTCTCTAATTCTTCAATCTCTTTTCGGGTCAATTTGGCTCCGCCGGAAAAATTGACGGCCAGAATTTTCCCTCGGTTCTTCAATGTCTCCTGAAAAAATTTTATTTCCGTGGATTTAAACTCTTCACTTAGGTCAAACAGCTCCATCCCGAACCTAAGGTCCGGCTTGTCGCTGCCGAATCTCTCCATGGCTTCTTTATAACGCAGGCGCGGAAATGGAGTCCTTATTTCCATTCCCAGAGTGGTCTCAAATAGGTGAGCCATCAGCCCTTCCACCGTGGAAAAGACCTCATCCATGGTCACAAAAGCCATCTCGATGTCAATCTGGGTATGCTCTGGCTGGCGGTCGGCGCGTAAGTCTTCGTCGCGCAGACAGCGGGCTAACTGGAAATAGCGGTCAAACCCCGAAATCATTAGAATCTGCTTGAAGAGCTGGGGCGACTGCGGCAAGGCATAGAATTTTCCCGGATTAACCCGGGAAGGGACGATGAAATCCCTGGCCCCTTCCGGAGTCGAGCGAATCAGGAGGGGTGTTTCGATTTCATAGAAACCGACTGAATCCATATAATCCCTGACTGCTTTGGCAATCTTGTGTCGCATTTTTATTCTGTACTGTAATGGCGGACGTCTCAGGTCTAAGTAACGATATTTTAGCCTGAGTTCCTCGGTGCAGTCCGGATTTTCAGTAATTTCAAAGGGAGGGGTCAGGGATTTATTCAGGATGACTAACCTGCTGGCCTCAACTTCAATTTCCCCGGTCGCCAATTCTTTATTAACCGCCCCTGCTGGCCTGGCTCTGACCGTGCCGATGACCGAAACCACATCTTCAGCCCTTAAATGTGAGGCCTCCTCATAAGTCTTCTGGTCAACCGTCTGGGGATTGAAGACCACCTGGGTTAAACCATAACGGTCGCGCAGGTCTAAGAACAAAAGCCCGCCGTGGTCTCTCCAGCGTTTAACCCAGCCGTTTAAAATGACCTTCTGGCCGGAATGGGATTTCTTCAGCTCCCCACAGGTATGGGTTCTTTTCAACGATGCGAAATCTTCAATGGAATAGCTTTCCAATCAACTCCTCAAGGCAGTTCAAACTTCAATTATAGCTTACACTTGACCAAAGTCAAGCCCCTGCACTGGCAGTCATTGTGAGGACCCTGAGCTTGTTCACTCTGACGAATCGGAACGAGTCGAAGGGGACGTGGCAAACTGTCTTTAACTGAGATTTGATCTATAAACCAGGTTGCTTCGCCCCGACCTGTCGGGGCGCGCAAAGACATTCAGAACAATGTCCCCTCCCCTTTCTCATGGTGAGCGAAGTCGAACCAGAGGGTAGGGCTAGGGAGGGGTCAGTTTTCTTTTCTTAGAAATCTGTCTTATCAGAAAAATCACCATCTGTACCGCCACCACTCCTGCTCCGTCTGCCACCCAGTCCCAGAAATCCCCCTGCCGGTTCATGACAAAGTGCTGGTGAACCTCATCTGTGGCCGCGTATAAAACTCCAACCAGAATTGTCAACCAGTGTGCGTTCCTTCTCCAGAATTCCTTAGCTGAACTGTTGAAGGCCATAAACAGGAGAAATGAGACCAGGGCGTATTCCAAAAAATGATAAAACTTATCCTGCCAGCCGAAGCCCAAGGGGGGTGGGGTCAATCCCGGAATGCTGGAGAGGATAAAAATTGCCGCCAGATAGCCAACCGCCGCAATCTGCCAGAAATACATTTTGAATCTAAAGCTCATCTAAAGTTCATCCGACAAAAATCAAAACGAGTTTGACCAGCAGACCCGACCCCAAGCACAAGAGAAAGACATCAAAAGCCGAAATCCTCGTGGTAAATCCCATCAGGCTGACAGCCAGAGCGAGCAGGAATATGACTCCGGTCCCGGTGCTCTGATTGAAAAACTCTCCTCCTTTTAGAATCAGAAGGGTTCCCAGCAAAATCGAGCCTATTGCTCCGAAAAAGACCGGCGCCTTTCTCCAGAATCTTCCGGAGAACTCAGTAAAAATCTGCTCTCCTAATTCGAAGCCTTTCTTTACACCTCTCCGGCGCAGATAGAGCTGAAGTGTATTGAACAGAGCCAGAAAAATAATCGCTCCCCAGTATTCCAACCAGAAACTGACCAAAATTCCCAGAGCCAAAAGAGCCGGACGGATCCCCTTCCAGACTAAATTGTCGCCCAAGGAGCCTAAAGGACCGCGCAGGGAATTTTTCAATCTCTGAATATCTTCCACTTCCTTTTTTTGTTCGATTAACTTGGCCACCGCACCGGCTGCATAAGTGGAGACATAGGGATTAGCGTTAAACGGCTCCAGATTTCTTAAACTGAATTCATCCGGCTCAGATATCGGAAACTTTTTTGCCAGAGGACGGATGAGCCAGCACCACCCCAGCCCCTGCAGTCTTTCGTAGTTAAAACCGGTCTGCAAGAAAAAAGACCGAAACACTAATTTGCTTAAGAGACGCTTCTCCATCTTTTCTATGCCAAGAGAATGACCGTCCCGGCCAGGGCTCCGCCTAATATGAAGAGCCAGTTTTTAATTTTGCCGAAAAATAAAAATAAGGCGGCTAGGCCGAATCCGTATACCGCCGGCAGGACAAAATCAAACGTATTATCCGGGATGAAAGCCAGCCTCTGCAGAAAGAGCCCGGTCAAAATTTTTATCAAAAGGAATCCGGCCAAAGCAGTGCTGGCCCCTCTGAGGAAGGAGACCAAAAGTGCCGCTGCGAAGAATAAATTGAGTCTGTTTTTCCCGTCCCTTAATCCCTTTTCCACCTTATAGATAAAATTTGCGTTCCAGTGTCTGTGTTTCAGAGTAAGCCAGCCGGAGAAGTATGACCAGATTAGGGTGAAGAGCAAAACTAATAGCACCGCTTTATGGAATTGGAATATCAGCAAATTATCCAGAGTTAAAAAGGCGGCTGCTCCGGCTATCCCGGCCACCGCTGAATCAGGAAAAATAGCCACCCCCAAGGGGACATACCAGAGCCACAACAGTTGCAGCAGAACTCCGATTAAGAGTCCGCTATGCCAGTCGCCTAACAGCCAGCCTAGCAGAGGACCGCTGACCAAGGGCTGGGACCACATGCTCTGGAAGACTTCAGTAAAATCTAAGGCCGCCAGGCCACCTAATAGAAAAACAATTATAATTTCCTTTTCCATCTTCTCAATATAAAAAGAAAGTCCCCCACTTGTCAGGGGGACTTTCCTGGGATTAAAAGCTACGCTATCGTAGAAATCCTATCTTCTTTTCTTCTTGGCCTTCTTAGCTTTTTTCATCCCTTTCTTCTTGGTCGGCATTCTCTCTTTCACCTCCTCGGTCGTTAAAGAGAATTTTTTATTTTTGCTCTTTCTCTCTATTTTTCTTATCGACTCTTTTTCTCTTTTCGATTACCTTTTCAAACCAACTTTACTCTCTGCTGAGTTCAATTAACCCTCCGCAGATTTTTTTGTCAAGAAATTTCTGCAATGAAATAATAAAAATTAAAACTTTTTCCGTCTTCAAGTTTTAGTTCTGCTTCCAACTCATTTCTGAATCAAACCAGGGGATGAGAATCAAAAACCGTTTCAAAAAGCCGGGCGAAAATCGACTTGACAACTGTGCTAGAAAACATTTATTAGCGGCTAACCTATATCCAAGACCGGAGAAAGACAGATGGAAGTCGGTTTAACAATCTTTCGCAAGAATAAACCGCGGAGGCGCCGCAGTTAAAAGCGATTGCTTTTGTTTAACCGTGGCTCTCCGCAAAGAAGTCACGGTTTTTTATTTTGAGGACTTGCTAAAGTGAGTCACGCAGTAGAGACTAAAGATTTAACTCGTAAATTCAAAATTAAGAAGGCCAAGAAGGAGAGTTCATCCGAGGTTCTGGCCCTGGATAAGGTTAATATAACCGTAAAGAGCGGTGAGCTCTTCGGGCTTCTGGGCCCCAACGGCGCCGGCAAGACCACTCTGATTAAGATTCTTTCAACTTTGCTCTCCCCCAGTTCCGGGACCGCTTTGGTGGACGGTCTAGATGTGCACAAGCAGGCGCACGAAGTCAGGAAGAAAATCAACATGGTCTCCGGCGGCGAGCATTCCGGCTACGGTATTTTGAACGTGAGAGAGAATCTGTGGATGTTTTCCCAGTTCTATGGGGTGGACAACCGCACCGCTTTTAAACGGATTGACGAGATGATTGACATCCTGGGCCTGACCGAATTTAAAAAAGCCCGCATAGGCAAACTCTCCACCGGAATGAGGCAGAAGATGAATCTGATTCGTGGTTTTGTCACTGACCCTAAGATTCTATTTTTGGACGAACCGACCTTGGGATTGGACGTGCAGATCTCCCGAGATGTCAGAAAATTCGTCAAGGGTTGGGTGAAGAATAATGCCCAGAAGACCATTCTCTTGACTACTCACTACATGGCTGAGGCCGACGAGCTCTGCGACCGGGTGGCCATTATCGACCAAGGGAAGGTGATTGCCTGTGATACTCCTTTTAACTTGAAACGGATGTTAAAACAGGAGGCGGTCTTTCATATCGAGGTCAATCTTACTACCGAAGGATTGGACCGCTTTTCCTCGGTCCGCGGAGTCAAGAATTTTGCCTATGAGCATAAACCGCACACAGGCAAGACTGAGCTGAAATTCATCCTGGAGTCTGATTCAGTCATTTCTCAGGTTACTGACGCCCTGGAGACTGACGGGACCCAGATTATTTCACTCTCGAAGACGGAGCCTTCCTTGGAGGACGTCTTTGTAGCTTTAGTCGGCAAAGGTCTGGAAAATGAACCCTGAATTAAAGACTAATCTGAAAGCCATCTGGGGCCGGGCTTACGTGCGCGTTTTCGGCGCCAACCGGGAGCCCTCCTGGATTATTTCCGAGACCATTCTGCCGGTGATGGCCGTGGCCGCCTATGTCTATGTCTACCGGGCTTTGAATCCTGACCCGCTTTATACCAGTCTCGTAATTCTGGGCGGAGCCATGAGCGCCTACTGGATGAACATCCTCTGGTCTATGGCTATGCAGTTCTACTGGGAAAAAGAAATGGGGAATCTTGATTTATACATGATTGCCCCGATTTCCCGGATGTCGATTCTCCTGGGCATGGCTTCCGGCGGCTTTTTCTTTGCCACGGTTCGCGCGGCAACCATTTTTGTGCTGGGAATTGCCTTATTTCAGGCTGAGTTTGTTCTTACTAATGCCTGGCAGCTTTTTTTGATTTTCTTTTTGAGCATGTTCGCTTTATACGGGATGGGAATGCTCTTTTCCTCTGTGTTCATGCTGTTCGGAAGGGGAGCCTGGCAGACTTCAACTCTTTTTCAGGAACCGATTTATTTATTGGGAGGATTCTATTATCCGGTGAAGACTCTGGGGGCCGCCGTGGCCGCGATTGGCTCTTTATTGCCTATAACTCTGGGTTTAGATGGAATGAGACAGCTGACCTTAAAGACTGGCAAGACCCTTGGATTCTTGAGCGTGCAGACCGAGATTCTGCTTTTAGTCGTCTTAAGTGTGTTCTTCCTATTCGGCGCTTATTATTCTCTGATTTTTATGGAAAAATTGGGCAAGAAAGAAGGGCGTTTATCCCTGAGGTGGCAGTGAGATGAAAACCTGGATGGACAGCATTGGCTTGAAAATGGGGAGCTGGCTGGGCTGGCAGATTGAGACCAACTGGACCAAACTGTGGGTCTATGCTTTATACTCTTTGGCACGACCGGTGGCCTCCACTTTGATTTTAGTCCTGATGTTTTTGGTGATTCCGCAGGGAAAATTAGACCATCCTCTATTTACCTACGTCTACATCGGCAATGCCTTTTTCATGTATGTCTATATGGTCTTGTTCGGGATTTCCTGGGTGATTCAGGAGGACCGGGAGCATTATCAGATGCTCAAGTATGTCTTCATTGCTCCGCGGAAAATGTACTTCTACTTGGCCGGGCGGGGAATTGCCAAGCTGGCTATCACCACTTTTTCGGTGCTGGTGACCTTAGCCTTCGGCCTCTGGGTTCTAAAAATCGATGTCGACTTAGCCAGAGTGAATTATCCCTTGCTGTTACTGGCCCTTTTCTTGGGATTAATCTGTATCGCCACCTTGGGAGTGATTTTGGCATCTTTGACTATGGTGACTGCCCATCACTCTCACTATCTGACCGAGGGCATAGCCGGAATGTTCTATCTGATTGCCGGGGCAGTTTATCCGATTGATGTCTTGCCCGGCTGGCTATTGTTCTTGGCTAAGCTCTTCCCTTTGACTTACTGGATTGAGCTGGTGCGCAGGTCGATGAACATCCCCACTCACAGCCAGATTCTTTCTGTGTATTCAGCCGAGCAGCTTTTGCTGATTTTGGTCATTTCCACTGTAATCTCGTTAATCGCCTCTCATTTCATCTACAAATCCTTCGAGCGCATCTCGGTCAAATACGGCTTAGTCGACCGCCTGACTAATTATTAGTCTCCCCTCTCCTTCAAGAGAAGGATGCGGTCAGGTTTTGCCTTTGTAGCGTCCGAGCTAGCCTCGGACGTCTTTATTCGCCCTGGTCAAGCCAGGGTTCATCCTAAAGGGCGCTACAACTAACCCTCTGCAGCAGTCATTGCGAGCGCTAGCGAAGCAATCTGTCTTTCCCTTTTTAAGCAACCCATTGCCTTTACTCTTCCCACCTCTTAAATTCTTTCTTTCTCTTTAACCGACCATGCCTGACAGCAAACGCGAACACCTCTTCGGCACCCTCTTGGTCTTGGCCGCCATCATCTCCTGGGGCATTTATTTCCCCTTCGCCAAGATTGTCTTAGTCAAACTCTCTCCGGAAGTCTTTTTAGTCTTCCGATTGGGAATTGGAGCCTTAGTTCTTTTAACTTTCAGTTTGAGGTTGAAAGATGGATTTCGCTTTTCCAAATCTGACCTACTGGCTATTTTGATGGCCGGAACAATCGGCATCATTCTGCATCAGTTAGTCCAAGTGTCCGGTCTAAGACTCACCACTGCCACCAACACCGGCTGGATTCTCACTTTAATTCCTCCGGTCACCGGAATCTTAGGCTGGATATTCTTGAAAGAGGCGGTAGGTTTCAGTCAGGCTTTTGGCTTGACCGTTGCAATTGCTGGTGTTCTTTTATTTGTCTCCAAAGGAAACCTTTCTGCCCTCTCTTTTTCCGGCAATCTCGGAGACTTCCTGGCTCTTTTGAGTGTGGGGACCTGGTCCGCTTACACTATCTTAATGAAACCTATGGTCAAAAAATTTCAGCCGGTTATGATAACTAATCTGCACATGGCTATGGGATTTGTCTTCTTTCTATTCATGTCGGGCAGAACTGTACCTGCTCAAATCAGCCGGCTCAGCTTAACTGAGTGGGTAATTCTGATTCTGATTGGGCTGATTCCCTCAGGGCTGGCCTATTTCTGGTGGGCAGCCGGATTAAAAAGACTCTCTGTGATTAATACCAGTACTTATTTGTTCATCGAGGCTATTGTGGCTACGGTGACCGCATTCCTTATTCTGCGGGAATCGTTCACTCTTCCAATGCTGCTATTTGCTGCTCTGATAATTGCCGGAGTGTATATCACCCAGAGCCGAGGAAAAGATAGGCGGCTGCTAAATGCGTAAAGACGCCAGCCTCTCACCTACCGGGAGAGAGCACTATCTGACCCCACTCTAAACCTTCAGGACGAACTCCGCCTATCTGTATTCTCCGATTTTAGACTACTACAAATCTAAGCAACAAGGACAAGTCTTAACCGGGGCCCAGCACTGAGGCGTAGGGTCCTCCGGCTTAGCACAGGGCTTGATAAAGATATAGTTGACTCCCCGGATGACATCAGACAGAGTTACTAGTCCATCTCCGTTGCAGTCACCCCGGCATAAAAGCTGGGAAAGCCAGCAGATTGGTTCCTTGGACGGACAGGGAGGAAAAGGGGGAGAAAGAGTGTCCGGTACCGGTTTGTTAAAGACGTAATTAACCATTGCGATTATATCTGCCAAGGTAAAATTATCACTGCTGTTGGCATCCCCGGGTTTGGCAATGCAGGGCCGAATATTCACGCCTCCGGGAATTACTTTCGGCACGAATCTTTTGGTACGATAAACATTCACGCTGCCGGTATCGACCCAGATCAGGCTCAAGCGATTGTCCTTCTCTAAAAAGGCCGTATCCAAAGCAACAAAGCCGGTCTCAGCAGCAGGAGGAATGTGGCCGAAGATTCTAATTATGGAACCGCTGCCCGGCAGGAGAGGGTTAGGCAAAAGGGGAGTGACCGGCTCGGTTGTGGTAATCAGGATTCCAGCAGTTCCCTGGCACTGATAGTTCCCCAGAACATAGACAGAGTTGGAATCTATCCTGATATTCTCGAAAGAGTCGTAAACCGCCCGGGAAGTGTCGGAAAAAGCCAAGGGAATGTGGAAAAAGACCGAATCGTCATTTACCAAGGAGATGTCTAACGAAAATTCAAGGTCCTCACAGACTGCATCAACCGTCTCTATTTTCAAAGTATCAGGAAGGCCCGGGTCAAGTTGCGGATAGGGAGATGTGCCGCATAGTAAAGGAGGGTCACCCAATAAGAACAAATAATAAACCAAGTGCCATAGGTCAGCCCAATCTAGAATGGAATCTCCGTCCATATTGGCCTGGCAGGGGTCGCACAGGTCCCAGGACGGACAACGGGCAAAATGATATACCAGGGCAACCAGGTCCACCAGGTTGATGTTCCCGCTGCAATCGACGTCGCCAGGCACAGGCGGCTGGACCAGACAGCAGTAAGGCCCGCCCCAGCCAGGGGTAAAGCTGATGGAACCTGATTCGGTAACGAATTGTGGAGCTTGATATGGTGTAGACAGGGTATCCAGGCAGATGGTGCCGGTGTCGTCCACGTTCAGCACGACATTTACCAGCAGAGAATCTCCGGTTACCCCGGCGCCAGGAACAAAAGTAACCGCGCCATACATCATGTGAAAGGGAGGAAGGGTGGGGTCTGGATTTCCATATTTGTATGTCGCCAAGATGCCGAACTGCCCCAGGCCAGAGCCAGCGAACGCCTTGGCTACTGTTGTATCTACAGAGACAATGTTATTACCGGAAACGATTAGCGGCATGGCCATTCCGGCTATCTTATTCAGTCCGGTATTGTCACTGGAGTATCTGAGCTGAAAAGAGACTTCCACGGTATCAGAGCCGTGGGTGGTATTGCGCTGGCAGACTACATAGGCCGAGTCCAGCCCTCCTTCAGGATCCTGGCCAAAAGTTGAGCCAGTGATAATGATTAGAATAATAAACAAACCATACACAAAGTGACGCGTCATCTTAAACCTCCTCTATTTGCCGCCTGATGGCAGCAAGGTTTTTGAAAGAGCAGAACGACTCATCAAATTCCTTTCGAGGATAGTAACCCACCCAGCCGTCAAATAAAAAATAGATTTATTCACACACCTTGTCAAGGAGAAAGTCAGAACGGGTTGACTTTTCCTCTTTGGTGCGATTGAATCCCTTTTTTATAATTGGCTTCCGCGGACCCCGATAAACTAGGGTATGCATAGACCAGTCAGAGCTACTGTGAAAACTGGGTCGTGGCCACGCTCCACACAGTCCCTCTACTATATATACTACCCCTCCCCCCTGGTAGCGATTCGGTAGCAGGGTTAAATTAAAGCCCCAAAGAGAATAAGTCTGAAAAGTGGCTGATATTGGCCATTTTTAGCGAGTCGTAAGTTCAGGGAATTCAAAAGGTTAATTTTGAGTGGTCTAAGGTGGAGTGAAAAAAGTCGGTTACATGAGGGAGAAATTCAGTGAAATTTTTTTAAAAAAGTTTTGCCCAATATGCTAAGTGGAACTCTTACAGGCAGATTGCCACGCCGTCCCGATAGCCATCGGGACTCCTCGCAATGACATAAACAACCTCACCCTAGCCCTTTCCTCTAGGAGAGGGGACTTACAAAAACAGCTTCTTAAACTCCTCTTTTCCCTCTTTCTTCGCCAGCACCATCAGCTTATCCCCCTCCTCAAAGACCGTGTCTCCTTTAGGAATAATCACCTCATTCTCGCGTATGGCGGCAAAGATAATCACATCCTCCGGCAATTTCAGCTTGGAGAGTTTTTTACCCAAAAGTGGTGAATCTTTTTCTAATTCGGTCTGGAAAATCTCCACTTCCCCTTTTAAAGCCATTATAGGAATGGCCATGCCCGGGTCTATTTTCTCCTCGATTAAAGAGCCGATGATGCGGGTGGAGGAAACCGTGGCATCCACGCCTAAAGTTTGAAAAAGCTCCTCATTGCGGGGGTCATTGACCCGAGCAATAGTCTTGGGGATTAAATAGAGAATCTTGGCGGTCTGGCAGATAATAAGATTGTCCTGGTCCGCGCCGGTTGCCGCAATCAAGACATCGGCCCGGTTGGCGCCAGTGTCCATCAGGGTGCCTAATTCAGTGCCGTCTCCTAAAATCACATTCTCGCCGAACTCATCGGCTAACTGGGCATATCTTTTGGGGTCTTTTTCGACTAACAATACCTCTTTCTTCTCCGACAAGAGCAGCTTGGTCAGATTCACTCCTACCTGTCCTCCGCCTACCACGACCACGTACATGAGTTACTCCTCTTCTTTCTTGGACAGAAATTCTTTGAGATAATCGGCTGAGCTGATGGTCGGGCATAAAATTTCTAAGCCCAATTCCTGAAAAGCCCGGGCCCGGTTGGGGTCGTAGACTCTGGCTAAGACTCTTTTGACGTTGAATCTATTTTTGACTAACTGAGCCGACATCAGATTGGTGTTGTCGCTGTTGGTGACCGCAATGAAGGCATCTGCCTCGGTAATACCGGCTTTCTGCAGGATATCTATATCAGCCCCCATCCCTAGAATTTGTTTGACTTCTATTTCTTTGGGGAGCCTTCTGAAGGAGTTGTACTCCCAATCTACTACTGAAACTTCGTGCTTGTTCTCTGCCAGCCAGGTGGCCAAGACCGCGCCCACCCGGCTGCAGCCTAAGATGACTACTTTCATGTTGCGCCTTTCATATTATACTCTTCCCAGCTTGAGGGCAAGCCAGGACTACAGATTATTCGGACAGAGCTTTCTTCAAAACCGCAATCTGCCCGGCTTGATAGAGATTGTGCTGGATGATACCGTGGAGGAGGACGTAATTGTAATTCGGTATCTCGAAAACCGGCTTGGTCAAATCCTCGTCGCCCAGCTTGGAAATGGCTGTCTTAAGTTCCTCATAATTCTTTTGCATCGCTTCTAAGGTCTGGTTCCAGGTAGCTGCAGTCGCACTTCTGAGTTCCGGCCAGTCCCCCTCTTCCGGCTGAGGAGTCTTGATACCCTGCATCCTGGGGACGGCTACCTTCATCCAGCCGGAGAGGTGCAGGACAATCTCCCAGATGCTGTGCGCGCCTTCAACCGGTTTAGCCTGCGCCTGCTCGGCGGTTATGCTTTGCAAGGTCTCTTTGACCGAGGGACCGTGCCAGGCTCCGCCTTCCACCGCGGCTTCTAATTGTTGAAAGATTCTTTCGATTTCAGCCATACAAAACTCCTTTTTTACATTCTAAAGGGCAAGCTGGGGCTACAGATATCGATTTTCAAAGTTATTCCGGGAATTTGTCCAACACTACTTCGCAAGGCGCCCGCCGGATAATAGTCTCAGTAGTCCGGCCTAACAGATACTGAGCCGCCTTTAGATTGGTGCGCAGACCCATCACGATAATGTCAGCCAACTGCTCCTTAGCCGCCCGGATAATCCCTTCTGAGGCCTCCCGGGCCCGCTCTGAAATCACCAGCGGAGACAGATGATGCAGTTCAACTATTTCCTTACCGCGCTGCAGGGCCTCCTGAGATTTCTGCTCGGCCTGGGGCAGGGGAGCCTCTAAAGGCAAAGTGCGGGGGACTTCTACCACATGCACAACCACGATTTCGGCCTGCTGCTCCAATCCCAGACGGCAGGCTAACTCAATAGCCCTTTCCGCATAGCCGGTACCGTTGGTGGGGACTAATATCCTTTTCAGAGCCCCTAAGGCGCGCCGGGCCTTGGCCACCTCCGGCTGAATCTGAGCCGGCGGATGGAGCATCCACCATAAAACTCCTCCCATGGAGAGGGTGAAGATTACCGCTATTATGATTCCTAAGACCGAGACCTGAATTTCTTCCATCTAACCCTTCTGACTACGAAGAAACTGCCACACTTTTAGCAAGCGGAATATTCCCAGTAAAATGAACCCCAAGCTGACAATCAGCATCAAGGGGGTGAAGGTCAAACTCAGGCTGCGCAGCAGTATCACCAGCCCCAGAATGACGAATAATGCGCTGGTGACAAACTGAAAATAATCCAGCCTGGATATTTTACCAGCCGCGTTCCGGTTTTTTGGGCTCATGATTTTCCTGTTTCTTCTTGTGGCTTAAGGCGGCTTTGTACTGCTCCAATAAATCATACTCTTCTGCGGAAGTTAAAACTTCAATCTGCTCTTTTTCCCAGTCCCGTTTCAGGCTCTTGAAAATCGGATAGCCGTTTTTGCGCCTGAACCAGACGTAATAAATCAGACTTAATAAGACCCAGCCCGGACCGGCGAAGCGCCCCACTTTGTGGCTCCAGACCACCTGCACCAGAATAATGGCCACCGCCACGGCACCGAGCAGAGCCAGAACCGGAAATTGATATCTTATTCCTTTTATCTTAAGAGGAAGATTCAAGGGCATGCGGTAAGGCCGGGGAGAATAAGGATCAGAGAAACGCAGTTTCATCAGGGCCACAAAAACCAGGGTATAACCTAAGGTGGCGCCGAAGGCATACATTTTGGCCAAAGTTTCCAGGACCGCCGGAGTCAAAAAGGAGAGAAAGGTGGCCAGGATTCCCAACAGCGAAAAAATCCAGATAGTGCGGACCGGGGTTTTATATCTGGGGTGAATCTCGTCAAACCAGGGGTCGATGATGCCGTACTGGCTAAGGGAGTAGGTCAGCCGGGAAGCCCCCATGATTCCCGTGTTAGAAGAGATAAACAATACCAGAGCGCCGATCGCGGCAATGATGGGACCGGCTAAGAATCCGATCAAAGGCATGGACGAAGCCAACACTGCCAAAGGATTATCAACATTAGCGGCGAATTCTTGCCAGGGGAGTATCCCTAATCCTAGGGTGGAATAGGCGACAGCAAAGATGAATACCGAGAAAATTAAGCTCAGGGAGGTGCGCGGAATCACGGTGGCTGGTCGTTTAGTCTCCTGAGCCGCCTGAGAAATTGACTCTAAGCCCACAAAGGAGATGATGGCCAAGGAGATTCCCAGGAGTAGATTCTGCCCGGTCGGAAACTGATCCACCCATTGAGAGAGCAACAGTTCCGGCTTCCAGGCGAACATGAAGCCGAATACTACTAGGCTTGATTCCGCTATAATAATCAAGACCCCGATTACCTCATTTAAAGCCGAAGACTCTCTAACTCCTCTAATGTTTAACCAGATTAGAAGAAAAATCAGCGCCATGGTCTCCAAACACCAGACCGGATTAAAATGCTTAAAAGGGCCCAGGCCGGTCTTGAAAGAATCAATGTCAACTCCTAAGACACCCGGCATGAAGAAATTCAGATATCCGGAAGCGGCTGCCGCAAAAAGAGCTATGTCAATCGTATAGGCCAAGAGCAAACCGGAGCCGGCAATTGACCCCCCGAAATCCCCTAAGCTCCGCAGCGTGTAATAGGGGCCGCCGCCTGAGACCGGATAGGCCGAAGCCAGTTCAGTATAAGCGAAGCCGATTAACATATACAGTAGGCCGGCCAGGCCTAAGACCAGAGCAGATGCCCCCTGGCCGTACGCCATCACCAGGCCTAAGGCCACAAAAGTATTGGCCCCTACGTCGGCGAAGCCCCACATAAAAGAGCCCCAGATGGGGACGTCCCGGCGCAGCTCCGGCTGGGTAGGCTGAATCAAAGTCTCTTTAGTATCCATCTCTAAGAAAAAAAGACCAGAGCAAGACTATGGTCTTCTAATAATAAAATCGGTTAGGAGTCTTTAAATCTTATTTTTCATGGATTAGATAATCGAGCAAATATAGGGGGGGAAAACAGTCTGTCAACATAAATCCGCCCAAAGAAGACCTATTCCTGCGTAGTTAATTCCTTGGGAATTAATGAGTTATTGAATTCGGACGATAATTCCGGCTTTGTCAGAACCTTTGGGGAAGAATACTTCTGCAAAAAGACCGTAAAAATCGTTCCCTCCCTGGTGTGGGATTGACACTCGACTCTACCTCCCAGGCTATCTACAATCCTCTGGACAATAGAGAGTCCCAGGCCAGTCCCCTGTTTCTTGGTGGAATAAAAGGGGAGATACATCTTAGCCATCTGTTCGGAAGTCATCCCCCTGCCCTGGTCGGCGATAGAAATCGGGACCCATTTATCTTCCCCTTGCTCTCCTGAGGCAAAACTCTTAATCAAAGCCTGATTAGAAATTAAAATTCTACCAGTCTTGCCCTCCATGGCTTCTGCGGCATTAATCAGTAAATTCAAAAGTAACTGCTTTATCTGATTCTCCTCCCCCTGGACAAAGACCGGGTGCAAAGGGAATTGATTTTCGATTTTTAAATCCGGCCTCCAGCTGGGGTGTTGGCGGACGATGTCGATTACCTCTTCGATTAAGGGAACCAAGTCCACCTTGGTAAGCTGAATAGAGTGAATCCGGGCAAAGCTCAAAAACTCGGTCAGAATCTGATTCAGGCGCTGGGTCTCTTTGATAATCAGCTCCATCAGGTTCTGGTCGTCCCCTTCTAACTGCAACTCCTGTTTCAAGACTTCAACTGAGCCGGAAATGGAGGCTAAAGGATTTCGTATCTCATGGGCAATGCCGGCCGAGAGCTCGCCTATGGCGGCCAGGCGGTCTTTGGTGCGCAGTTGTTCCTGCAATTGCTTTATGTGGGTCAAATCCTGGAACAAGGCGATTACCCCGGCCACCTTCTCCTCTTCGTCTTGCAACAGGGAAGTGCTCATCCCTAAGGGAATTTTTCGCCCCTGCCGGTCGGCAATCTCCAACTCCTTGCGCACTTCAGTCTGATTGGACTCCAATCCGGCCAAAAGGTCGCGCATAAGTTCCGGCATCCTTTCCCTGAAGACCGAGCGGAAATCCTTCCCCTTTACTTCCCGGCTCTGGTACTGGAGAATCTCTTCGGCGGCCCGGTTGAAATAGACTATCCGTCCGGAGTTATCGATGGTTATCAGACCGGAGTGCAAATGCTGAAGAATATCGTCGGTCTCCATCCTGACCCGGCGGAGCTGGCGGGAGGCGGTCAGAAGTAATTCGGCCTTTATCTTTAAGCGTTGGGCTAAATAGCCGCTGGAAAAGGCGGTGAGATAGAAGCTGCACAGGTAAATGAACAGAGTATAAAAATGTTCATCTGAGAGATTGTATAACCCTTTGAGCGCCTCCAGGGTAAATAAATTGGAGAAATTCCAGCCGGCGGCAAATAGAGCCATGCCGGCATAGAGTAAACTGGCCCAGGAAGCCACTAAGACCGTGCCAATCAGCTGATGGCTAAAAGAGGCCGAGACGATGGTCAAAAAGAAGAGGGCCGATAAGGGGGAGTTTATACCTCCGCTGTATTGGACTAAAAGCGCCTCTAAGAGCACCTCTAAAAAGAGCTGGGAGACGCTGGTTGGCCCGAACCATCTCTGCACAAGCCTGTGGCTGGAGAAGAAAAGCGACAAGAGGAAGGCTAACGTAACCACTCCGTACAGGGCAAAACAGGAGAGGAGAAAAGAGGAAAG
The DNA here is from genome assembly GCA_964399055.1 of uncultured Ignavibacteria bacterium. GTDB lineage: Bacteria > Zixibacteria > MSB-5A5 > DSPP01 > RBG-1 > CAYNPJ01. The sequence continues at coordinate 524,179 of CAYNPJ010000001.1, read as the reverse complement.
GGGCAAAAATAAGAAGCTGGAGACTAAGAGGATGACGAATATTGCAATCCGAAAGACAAGGACGCTGGTAACCTTGGTTTCGGCCGGATATGAGAGAATCTTCATGGGCGCCTAAAAAAATGCACCACCTTATCTCTAAAGTGGTGCATCTGTCTTTGGTTTTAGTTTCTCAATTTATCTTGCCGATGATGTCGAACATCGGTAGATACATGGCTACTAAGATGAATCCGATCACCACGCCCATTACCACGATGATTATCGGCTCTATCAGTGAGGTCAGGCCGGCAATGGCCGCATCCACTTCTTCTTCGTAGAAGTCGGCTATCTTATTCAGCATGTCGTCCAGACCCCCGGTCTTTTCACCCACGGCAATCATCTGGGTCACCATGGGGGGAAACACGCCGGTTTCTTTTAAGGGCTGGGTGATGGTGTCTCCCTCGGCAATGGAGACTACCGACTTCTGAATCGCCCTCTGAATGACTTTGTTGCCGGCTGTCTTGGCGGTAATCTCTAAAGCGTCTAAGATGGACACTCCGGAGGATAAAAGGGTCCCTAAAGTGCGGGTGAAACGGGCCACCGAAGCCTTTCTCAAGACATTGCCGATGACCGGAACCTTGAGCAAATTCTTGTCTACGTTGTAGTGGCCGGCTTCGGTCTTATAATAATAGCGGAAGGCTACTGCTCCCATGGTCAGGGCGCCGACCATCACCCACATGTAGTTCTGCAAAAATTGACTGAAACCCAGGACCATCTGGGTGGGGGCCGGCAGCTCTGCGCCGACCCCGCGGAACATCTTGGCAAAGACCGGCACGATGAAGCGCAGCATGATGAAGGTGACTAAAGTGGCCACGCTGACTACCACTGCCGGATAGATTAAGGCCCCTTTGACTTTGCGGGCCAAGGCATCTGCCTTTTCCCGGTAGGTGGCCAGACGTATTAGAATAGTGTCTAAGGCGCCTCCGATCTCACCGGCCTCCACCATATTGACGTATAAGTCATCGTAGACTTTTTTGTGCCGGCTGAGGGCTTCCGAGAGGGTGGTTCCGGACTGGACATTCTCCCGGACCTGGTCTATGACTTTTTTGAATTCGGAAGAGTCGCTCTGTGAGGCTAGAATTTCCAAGCACTGCACCATGGGGAGTCCGGCTCCGATCATGGTGGCAAACTGCCGGGTAAAGCGGGAGAGGTGTACCTTTTTGATTCTCTTGCCGCCGAGTTTGAATTTCAGCTGGGCGGCCCGGGGAGAAGCCTCAGTCACTAAAATCCTTTTCCCCCGCAGGATTCTCTCTAATTCCCGCTTGTCCTTGGCTTTTAATTGACCGGACACCATGGCTCCGGCCGCGGTCTTTCCTTTGTAATCAAATACCGGCATAGTCTGCTCCTATATTCTGACTTTTTCTCGGGTGCCTTCGGAGATGTCCTGTTTCAGATTTAAAAGCTCGTTGAGCTCCTGGATGTTGGAGCTTCTGGCTAAGGCCTCCCCTAAGGTGATTTTCCTCTGCAGGTAGAGCTCGGCTAAGGACATGTTCATGGTCTTCATCCCGTACTTTTGCCCGGCCTGCATCAAGCTGTAAACCTGGTGGAGTTTGTCGTCTCTTATCAGGGCTCGTATGGCCGGGGTGCAAATCAAGATTTCCAGGGCTAATACTCTTCCCCCTCCCACCCGGGGGATTAACTGCTGGGTGACCACCGCCTGTAAGACAAAGGAGAGAGTGACCCGAATCTGCTCCTGCTGGTTGGTGGGGAAAATGTCCACGATACGGGTAATCGACTCCGGCGCGGAGTTGGTGTGCAGGGTGGCAAAGGCCAGGTGGCCGGTCTCAGAGATGTTTAAGGCCGCCTCGACTGTCTCCAAATCTCTCATCTCTCCCACCAGCACCACGTCCGGGTCTTCACGCAGGGCATATTTCAAGGCGCTGGCAAAAGACTGGGTGTCGGAGTGGACCTCTCTCTGGTTGACGATGGAGTTCTGGTGCCGGTGCAGATATTCTATAGGGTCTTCCACGGTCAAGATGTGGACGTGCCTTTCCCGGTTAATCTTGTCAATCAGGGCCGCTAAGGTGGTGGATTTACCTGAGCCGGTCGGACCGGTTATTAGGACTAAGCCCCGGGGGAGATTAGCAAACTCAGTAACCACCTTAGGAATTCCCAACTCTTCGAAAGAGGGTATCCTAAAGGGAATCTGGCGGATGGCCACCGACACGTTTCCCCTCTGCATGAAGACGTTGCAGCGAAAGCGGGAGAGCTGTTCGATTCCGAAAGATAAGTCCAACTCGCTTTTCTCCTCGAATTTCTGGCGCTGTTTTTCGTTCATGATGCTGTAGGCCAGTTTCTTAGTGTCCTCAGGCTCTAAAAGATCGGCCTCTAACATAGTCAGTTTACCATCCACCCGAATCTGAGGAGGCGTGCCCACGGTCAAATGCAAATCCGAAGCTTTTCTTTTGACTACGACTTCTAATAGTTCTCTTAAGTTTGACATAATAGTTAGACTTTTTTTGAGTTAACAGCAATGAGCTACACTCTGCTTTATTATCGACTCTTTCAGGGGAATCTTAAATCTTTAGGAGAGTTTAAAAAACTTCAGCCGGCGGTCTCGGCCAGGACTTCTTCGACCGTGGTTATGCCTTCTTTGAGCTTTTTCAGGGCGGCCTGGCGCAGGGTAAGCATCCCATCTTTGATGGCCTGGGCCTGTAATTCCTGATTGGTGGCCCCGGTTAAAATCATTTTTTCGGCTGTCGGAGTTAAGGGCATGACTTCAAACACACCGGTTCTGCCGGAATAGCCCGTATTGTTGCACTCCTGACACCCCCGGCCCTTATAAGTCTTTAAATCTTTAATCTCGTCCGGCTCTAATCCGAGCATTTCCAAGACCTCTCGGTCTCCTTCTGCCTCTACTTTGCAGTTGGGACAGATCTTGCGCACCATGCGCTGGGCCATAATCAGTCGGGTGGCTGAGGCTACCAGATAGCCGGGGACTCCCATATCCACCAGACGGTTGATGGTGGAGGGTGCGTCGTTGGTGTGCAGGGTAGAGAAGACTAAGTGTCCGGTCAGAGCGGCCCGGATGGCAATCTCGGCGGTCTCTCCGTCACGAATCTCTCCCACCATGATAACGTCCGGGTCCTGGCGCAGGAATGACCGCAGACAGTTGGCAAACGTTAGACCGATTTCCGGCTTGACCTGAACTTGGTTTATCCCGTCGAAGTTGAACTCCACCGGGTCTTCGGCTGTGGTGATGTTGATATCAGGAGTATTAATCTGTTTTAAGGCTGAATACAGGGTGGTGGTCTTTCCACTGCCGGTCGGGCCAGTGACTAAAATCATCCCGTAAGGGAGTTCGATGGCCTTGGCGAAGGCCTTTAAGGAACTCTCCTCAAAGCCTAACTTGGTTAAATCCACGTTCAGAGAGCGGGGGTCTAAAATACGCATTACTACTTTCTCGCCGAAGATGGTGGGGATTACCGAGACTCGCATGTCTACGGTGCGCTCCCCCATTTTAATCTTGATGCGGCCATCCTGAGGGAGTCTTCTCTCGGCGATGTCTAAGTCGGCCATAATCTTCATTCGGGAGACGATGGCCGCCCGGTATTTGAAAGGCAAAGGGGCCATTTCCTGCAGATTGCCGTCTAAGCGGTAGCGCACCCGGATTCTCTTTTCATAAGCTTCTAAGTGAATGTCTGAGGCGCCGCGCCTTATGGCATCTCCGATTATGGAGTCGACTAACTTGACTAAGGGCTTGTCCTGAACCTGACTGCGCAGGTCCAATTCAGAAGGGGCTTCTTCTTCTTCAACTACCTCTAAACCTTCCCCTTCCATCCCCCTTAAGATTTCTCCAATCGCTCCGGTGTCTTCATAGTAGTGGTCGATGGCCTTCTGAATCGCTTTTTCCGGGCTGATGACCGGCTGGATGTTACAGCCGGTAATGAATTTAATCGCATCCAAGACGTAAATGTTGGAGGGGTCAGAGATGGCTACGATTAAGGTCTTGCTTAATTTGGAAACCGCGATGACGTTGAACTTGCGGGCGATGTCCGGCGGGATGAGCTTGACAATCTCGGGGTTGAGCTCCACATCGGAAAGACGCAGAGCCCCGATGTTCAGCTGTTTGCTGACAAATTCGGAGATCTCGCTTTCATCTTTTATGGCTCCTATCTTGATTAAGTTGGGGACCAGCTTGCTGTTGCCGTCCTTCTGCAGAGCCAGCGCTTTGTCCAATTGCTGGCGGGTAATCTTCCCCGCCGCAATCAGCATTTCCCCTAACTCGACCGACATTTTAACTTCTCTTTATTCGTGCAATAAGTCATCTAACTTGGTCTCGGCGGACTGAGTGTAACTGGAGTCCAGCACTTTGGCCGGCTGAGCTTTGCGGCTCTTGGTGCCGGAGAGGACCAGTCCCAATTCCTCTCCTATCTCTTTGGCGTACAAGCGGACCATCCCAATGGTGGTGCGGTCATCGAAGATGACCACTAAAATGCTTCTCTCTCCTACCAGGGAGATGTGGATGTGGTCTTTCTTCCCCTGGTGGAAGAGGACCGAAAATTCCGGCTCCCCTACCAACCGGGCTATTTCCCTGGTGGAAGCAAAGCTGCCAGCCAGAAGAGCCGCCAGAGCAGTGGTATCCAGAGAGTGGGTGAATCCCTGCCGGGTGACTAGATGGCCGTCTTTATCCACTAGAAGAGTGCATTTGGCCTCTGCTCCTTTGAGCAGCTTCATCAGCAGACGGTCAATCTGCTGAATCTCCTCTTCGTAGAGCACTAAGTTTTCCTGTTTCACTTTCTCACCTCCTTATCTGCGGAATAAGAATTTGAAAAACCTTCTGATAATACCTTGTTTCTTAGGCGGAGAAACTTCTTTAGGCACGGGCCGTTCCGAACGCCCTAAGACCGGTTTCCACTGCAAGTCAGTAGGAGCAGGCTTAGGTTTGAGAGCGGAAGCCTCCGGTTTGAAACCGGGGCTGAAATCTGGACCTTTTTCAAACTTTGGCTGAGGAGCAGGAGTGCCGGTTTTGGACTGGGACAAAAACTCAGGCCTAGCACCGGAAGCCGAAGCCATCACCGGCTCCAATCTCTGACGTACCTGACTGGGAATGACCTCAGTTGTGTCGATTTCCCGGCCCAGGGAGACTGAGGCAGCAACCGGTGGCTGTGGCCGGGGCGCAGTCACTGAGGCCGGCTGGCTCTCTGGCTGTGAAGAGATAGACTTAGATTTGAGGTTTTCAATGACTAACTTACAGATCCCTTTTAAAGTGTCAAAGACCCCTATCCCTTGAAAGGCTACCGCCTCATAGTAGGGGGCATTCCACTGATTTAGAGCATCCTGTAGTTGTTCAAGGCTGGCAATCTCCGGCAAATCTCTCTTGTTGTACTGTAAGATCAAAGGGATTTCTTCAATCTGATAGCCGTAGCTCTTCAAATTTTCTAAAAGATTCTTCAAAGACTCTTTGTTCTCCTCCATCTTGGAGAGCTGGGAATCCGCCACAAAGACTATGCCGTCCACCCCGCGCAAGACTAACTTCCGGGTGGCGTTGTAAAAGACCTGCCCCGGCACCGTGTAAAGCTGGAATTTGGTGGAAAAACCCTGAATTGCTCCCAGGTTTAAGGGGAGGAAGTCAAAGAAGAGAGTCCGGTCCGTGTCAGTGGCCAAGGAGATCAACTCTCCTCGGACCTGAGTGGGGACCTTTTTGTGCACATACTGCAGATTGGTGGTCTTGCCCGACAGCCCGGGGCCGTAATAGACAATCTTGCAGCTGACCTCCCGGAAGGCATAGTTTATAGATACCATAACTTAAGGCGCCTTACCGGTTTTTCAGACGATTAGAGGCGTTTTTTATCTCCAGTCTGACCAGACCTAAGTTGACTTGAGGCTCGGTGGTCACGACCAGGGTGCCGATGCCCACCTCGGTCAGAAAAATCTTCCCCTGGCTGGCTTCCACTGTGACCTGTTTGAAAGGGTTCAGCTTGATTTTTTCCAGGGACTTAAGAACGCTGGTGCAGATGGCCGAAGCCATGGCTCCCACGGTCTCGTCCTGAATCCCGGAGTGCAGGTCCGCGGCAATCACTATGCCGTCATTGCCCACTAACATGCTGCCGGTGATCCCCTGGGTCTTGTTGAGTTCTTCAAGAATTTCGTACATGCTCTTCCTCCCTCTGACGATAGACTTCTGGCGGATATTTCTCTGAGATTTTTTTGGTTAGCTGTTCGACTGCTCTTTGGATGCGGATGTTCAATAGGTCATCGGTATGCCGGTCGGAGATGACGACCAGCCAGTAGTCCAGAACCCGGTGCAAAGAGAAACGCAAATGGGGGGTGAAGGTCTCTAACTTCTCCAGTTTTTTCTCGCTAATCCGGTTCAAGACTTTCAGACAGGACTCCTCCAAGAGCCCGGCTAAAGGAGCCAGAGCCTCAGTCTCTATCCGGGGATCCCCTTTCTGGGCCACTATCATCCCCTCTTCGTCTACCAAAAGGCAGACCTCTACACCGCTGTAATCTTTGACGTAGGCTAAAATCTCATCCCAGCCGGTAGAATCTTCTGTCTGGGCATGCCTGTGGGCCAGACCGAAGTCCTCGGCACCAACCAGGCGGCTGCCGGTGGCAGACCGGCGGGGCCTTCTCTTGTCAGCAGTGACCGATTTGATGATCAGAGGGGCGCAGATTACCTGTATCAGCACTGCCGGCAGATACTGATATAATCCGAACTGGAGCCCTTGCTTCAGATTAATGCCCGAGAGTATCCAGGTTAAGATTCCAAAGAGCAGGCCGGTCCCCCAGCGCAGAAAGAGAGTTTGGAAAGCCAGACTAAAGGAAGTTTGAATGCTCTCCTGGGAAAAGAGAGTGAACCAGACTATAAAATAGAGCAACAGTTCGGCTCCGGCCAGGGGGAGGAAATTCAAGGATACTTCCAGACCCCAGTTATTGGGGAAGAATATCAGTGGAATCACGGCCACGAAGGCACCGAAGACTACAAGAGACCTGAAATCACCAGAATAGGTGTTCTGCATATATTTTTCCCTGTTCTTAAAAATCTATTTGTTCCAGGATCTGGGTGACCCGCATTTTCAAGGACCCCAAATTGACCTCGGGATTGGCCCATAATACCAAGTAATGTCCCCGCACCTGCCAGATCCAGATTACGACCGAGGGAGTTTCGACTAAAATCTGTCCCAGTTTTCCAAAGTCCAAGCGAGGGAGGTTCTGAACCACGATTTCGACTACGCTTAAACAGAGGGGACCGACCCAGTCCGGGTTGAGGACCCCTGAGCTTTTATTCTCCACAATCAAACCATCTGAGCCGATGATTAAGGCTCCCCGCACCAAGGGAAAGGTCTTCAAGGTGTCCACTAATTGTCCCCAGGAATAGATTTTCTCCGGCTTGGCCGCCACCTGAGGAGCGGGTCTGACTTCATCAAGAGTGCGATATTGCTCGGAAAGCTGGAGCAGGGGTGAAGGTTCACGCTGAATTTCTTTAGATTTCTCCGGAGAAAAGGCTGACGTTCTCTCTTTGAGCCCGCGGGAGAGGTTTAACAGTGTGCTGATGCTCTCATCAGCCGGGCCACTCTCCTTCAGCCGCACCAAGGCTTCCTGCGCCTTTTCCAATTCTCCCTTGCGCAGCCATACTTCGGCCAATAGCTTTTCAGTGGCTCGGGTCTTGCCGTCTAATTTCATGGCGGTTTCCAGCTCTTTTTCTGCTTCGCCGTAGAGTCTTCGCTCTAGATAGATTTTGGCCATCACCACATGGGCCGGGCCGTAGTCCGGATGGTATTCCAATCCCTGCTTGGTAATCAGGTAGGCCCGCTCTAAGTCCCCTTTCTTGCGGTAGGCTTCCCCTAAGGCGGCAAATATCTGAGAGCGGGGATTCTCCTCCAAAATTTTGCGGCACTTCTCTATTCTATCTTCCAGCTGCAAGGTTGTTGACATAAGCCTTCTTTAGCTCAAAATTTTTGAGCAGAGTTATGCTGATAGATATAAACGCACATAATTCTTATCGACACTCCTGTAAAATTACTTAAGGGAGGAACTGAAAAGATAACCGGGTTTAACCTAGAATTTTGACGGTGCGGTGCAGGCCGAACGCTAAGAAAACCAAGGCAATCAGGCGGACAAAGGTGACACTCAGAGAAGATAAAGGAAGCCAGCCGGAACCGGTGGCAATCTCCAACAGCTGGGCCAGACCGAACAAAAAGAAAGAGAGTCCCAACATCTGCCAGGGGAGGGCCAATTCCCCTTTCTTTAAGAAGGAGTAAATCTTCCAGGCCAAGAGGAAACAGCTCAGGGCCAATAAAGCGGCTAGAAGACCGGCAAAAACGTCAAGCGGGGAGACTACTCCCCTCTCGCTGGCGGCCTGGGCTGGCGCGCTTGACAGTAACCAGAGGAGAAGTCCCCATTTCCAGGCTGAGATTTCTTTAGTCATCTCTCTTTATATCGTATGTTTATTCTTTTCCTTCACAGCTCGGCCAATTTTAAGGTGCCGAAGACTTCTGTCTCCAAATCATACTTCTTACTCAATTCCGAATTCTCTAACAAGACTAAAGCCGCCTCTTTTTTAGCCTCGGCGATGGCTATCCGGGCTACGTTCTCTCCCAAGGCGTTGGAAACTACTTTTAAGTACTGGAAGAGTAAGGAATTGAGAGCCTGCACCAAGCGAAAGAGCCGGGACTCCGGTGAGAGTTTGGATAATTGCTGGGCCAAGATTTCTAAATCTAAGTTGTAACCGTCCCGGACCGCCCCGCTGATGATCGGGTGGAACTCTTTCTGACTCTGGTAGCTTTGGTAAAAGAGTTTGGTTTTGGCTGAGCCTAGTTTGCGGGCCACGGTGCGCTCTAAGGCGGTGTAAGCCGCAGAGTAGATTCGGGCGACCAGGTAGAGGAGTTGCTCGCTCTCCTGGCGGAGCTGCTGCTGGCTCTCCGCTTTTTCCCCGGGCTGGACCAAGCCCAAGTTCAGAAGGGTATACAAAGAACGGGCGGTCAGGAAATCTCCCAGGCTGGAGTTCTCCATCAGGTCGGCATAGGTTTTGGTTCCGTCTATCATCATCAGGACTTGATATTCATCTGCGGTCAGGGTAATTTCCTTGCCTCTCAGGTTGGGATTTTGCACCGGCTTGAGCAGGCGATTGTGTTCCGGCAAAACTTTGCGGATTTCCAGCCACTCGTCTATGCGCCGGGTCCCCTCCATAATCAGATTCATGGTATCTAAATTGACTAAAATCTGGTCTTCCGGGGGTTTCATCTCGTCCTGAAAGGAAAATTCTCCTTCGGGCCAGGAGAAGAGGTTGTAGACAATCTCCTCTACCTGAATCTTTAAATACTGGGCCAGCTCGGTTTTGGTCAAAAGACCCAGTTCCAGCATGATGGCGCCAATCCGGCGGCCACTCTGCTGCTGGATATTGACGGCCTTTTGCAGGTCGGCCTTGTTAATCTTTCCCATTCTGAGCAAGAGATTGCCGATCATATCCTCCTCGGTATTGGAGGAGGTGGCGGATATGAGATTGCCGCTGCGGAAGAAGAGCTCTTTGCGCTGGCTGGAATGGGTGACCAAAAGCCGGCCAGTTTTTTTGCCAGTGGCGACCAGCTGAAGGATGTCCGAGAAACTGATGGTTCTTAGATTGCCGGCAAAGCTCATTTATTCTTTTAGAGTGGGATAAAATTCCAATTTGCCTGCACCGGAAATGACTTCCACGGCTCCGGTTTTTCTGGTCCAGAAATATCTTCTGTCTGCAAAAATCTTGCTTAAGTTTTTCTCTATAATCTTAGAAGTGCGAAAATCCCAGCCGGCAATAATGATCTCATCTAACATTTTCAAGTTGCTCTCAACTGCATTCTTTTTAAAGAGTTCATAGTCCAGGCAGCCGATGGCCGGCTGATTTTGCTCTTGCTTGAACTTTTCAAAGAAATTCCACTGCTCAACTTGTAACCAGAGCAGGTCCTTAAGTTCAAAAACTAAACCTGAGGGCTCTTTTCTATTATCGGGGTAAACTAAGGAAAGCTTAAGCCCCTCCATTTCCTGTATTTCTCCTGCCAGAGGTTTTATTATCGAATAAACAGTGATTGAAGAGGTTTGGGCGTTTGGCAATATATACACCTTATTAATACTAAGGCTGGATTCCAAGGAAGTGAGTTTTTGTTCCAGATAGTCAGTCGTGTCCAGAAATACTACTGCATACAGCCTATTTATACCTTTCTTATAGAGAAACGGCACCACGGTCCGCTCCAAGTAATTGAATTGTAGAGGCTCATAATCCTTGACCAGGAGGATATTCTTATCCTTAACCTGGAATAAGACCGCCTGAGCCGGAGCGACATCCAGAACCGTAATTTTAGTCTGTTCGTGTTGCCTGGCACTCAGACCGGGAAAAGTCAGGAGAGTTATTCCCAAAAACAGAGTTAAAGCCAAGCCGACTCTGGCTTTTTTAGATTCGCCTGTAAAAAACAGCAATAAAAGAGTAACCGGATAGAGCCAGAAAAGCCACATTGGCGGATGCGGTACCTCAATTAATGAGAAAGAGAAATTGCCGAAGAAATCCACGGCAATCAAAGTAATCTTCAGCAGTAGCCAGTTGGCGGCCACGATGACATTGGCTGCAAAGGTAGCTAACAGTGAAATTATGGCCGAGAGACTCCCTAGAATCACAATAATTCCCACTAAAGGAACTATCACCAGATTAGAGGCAAATCCAATCACAGGGAAATTATCAAAATAGTAAACTTGCAGAGGTGCCACCCCCAAAATGGCGGCAGTAGAGACAAAGAAGGGCAAAACCAGCCAGCGATTGATAACGCGAGGTATGGGTCTGAAGAATTTGGTATAGATTTTTTGCATCTGAGGCACCAGAATTCCAATGGCGGCCACCGAGGCAAAGGAGAGCTGAAAACTGATGTCATAAAGAGCCTGAGGATTGAAGAACAGGATGAGCAGGACCGTGAGTGAGACTAAGTTCAAAAAGGTTATCTCTCTTTCGGTATAAAACGCAGCTAATGCCAAAAGAGCCATAATCGAAGCGCGCACCACCGAGGGCTGAAGATTGGTCAAGAGGGCAAAGAAGATAATTACCAGACTTAAGAAAAGAAATTTCAGCCAGCGCGGAAATCTGATAAGCGCAGTGAGGACGTAGGCAAAAGCTAAGACTAAGCCCACATTGGAGCCGGAGACAGCCATCAGATGCAGGGTGCCAGTGCGGGCAAATTTCTCGATCAGCTCCTTTGGCATCCCCCGCTTCTCTCCCAAGACAAAACCGGCCAAAAAGTTGTCATAAGGGGGAGGCAGGCTCTGGTGAAAATGCCTCAGAATATACTTTCGTACCGGAGATATGATTTTACTCAAAATAAAATTTCCCCCCTCTGAGCGGATGTAAACTTCATTTCCTGCATCTAAATTCAATTGCCCATAAATGCCTTTGGTATTCAGATAACGGACGTAGTCAAAACTCCCCGGGTTCCTCTTCCCTAAAGGCGAAAAGAGATAGCCGTAGACTATAATCTCATCCCCGTAGTTAAACCTATTAGAAGCCTCTTTTATCTTTATTAGAATCTTTCCCTGAACCTCAATTTTCTTCAGCTGATAAGTCAGGCTGTCTGCTTCCGCAGTCAGATAAGTGCGGTCTGAACGGACATCCGGGTCCTCCACAATCTGCCCCCTCAATATGACACTGCTATTCAGATTGGTAAAATTACTGACGTGATTCCAGGGGAAATCAGAAGTGGCCAGCTCATAGCGCCATAAACCGGCCAGAAAAAGGGTCAGCAGAAGCAGGGTGGACAAAATCCGGGAGGAGTACTTCAGTAAAATCAAGGTAAGTATCAGCAATAGAACCAGAATGGATAAAATCAGATAGGTCGAGAAATCAAAATAGTCGGCTGTCACCACTCCGGCTACAAAAGCCACAGCCGACCAGAAAGCCGGAATCCGCATCAGGGTTTGCGTTTGAAAATAAGAGAAAAGATTTGGTTCAGCTCAGGCACTTTCAGAATCCTGGAGAAACCCAGATAGGACAGCCCGGCTAAAATCAGGAGTAGAATTACGGCGACCAACTTTTGACTTAACGAAGCAATTGACAAATCCAGTTCATAAAAACCTAGAAAGAGCCAGATAATAAGCCCCATCCCCAAAGAAGCCAAGAGACATTGCCAGAAGCCAGACCTGAGTTGTTTATGATCTACTCCGGCCATCTTTTTCTTAAGCGCCCGCAACAGCAAGACAAAATTCAGGGTACCGGAAAGCGAGGCTGCCAGCGCCAGACCACGGAAACTTAAAGGTTTCATCAAAAGCAGATTGGCAATGATATTCACCGCCACCGCAATCACCGAAATCTTCACCGGAGTCTTGGCATCCTTCAGGGAATAAAACAGCGAGACCGTCACCCGCACTGCGGCAAAGGCAAACAGACCCAAACAATAAAAAAGCAGAGCTGAAGCAGTATTAAGAGTGTCCTGATAGTTAAACTTGCCATATTGGTATAAGACCGAGACAACCGGCTCTCCGGCTACACAAAAGAAGACTGTGGACGGCAGGGATAAGAAGAAGACCAATCTTACCGCCTGATAAAATGAGTTCAGCGCGCCCTGATTATCCCCGCTGGCAATCAATCTTGAAAATGCCGGCAAGCTCACCGTGGCAATCGCCACCCCGAAAACGCCCAAGGGAAAGAAGAGCAAGCGATAGCTGTAATTCAGATAAGCCACACTCCCCTGCGGCAGAAAAGACGCAATCTGAGTATTCACAAAAATGTTAATCTGGGTGGAAGCCAGGCCTAAAATGGCCGGGGTCATCAGAAGTAAAATCTTGCGCAAGCCCGGGTCGTTAAAATCCAAGAGAAAGTGAAAGCGATAGCCCTCTTTTCGCAGGCTCGGAATCTGAATCGCAAACTGACCAATGGCCCCTAACACCGCCCCGATTGCCATCCCCACCATCGGCTCAGGCAACAGCGGAGATAGAACCAGCCCGGATAAAATCATCCCCGCATTCAGCATCACCGGAGCAAAAGCCGGCACTGAAAAGCGGTGCAGGCTGTTGAGCATCCCCATGGCTACTGCGGCCAAAGAGATGAACAAGAGAAAAGGAAACATTATCTGAGTCAGAAGAGTGGTCAGCTCCCATTTGCCGGCGACCTTGCCGAATCCCGGGGCGATCGCTTTTACTAAAAGAGGCGAGAGAAAAATGCCTATCAGGACTATTGCGCCTACTACTAGGATAACGGTGCTGACCACAATATTGGCTGTCCGCCAGGCGGATTCTTTACCTGATTTGGTCAAATCCTCGGTAAAGACCGGCACAAAGGCCGAGGACAAAACCCCCTCGGCAAACAGGTCCCGCAGAAGATTAGGGATGCGGAAGGCGGCCACAAAAGCATCCACTGCCAGCCCGGCTCCGAACAGCACGGCAAAGACCTGCTCCCTTACCAGACCGGACAAGCGGGAGACCAGAGTGGCGAAGCTGACTAGGCCAGCAGAGCGGAGTAATTTAGGGGATTCCACAGGTTGACAGGTTCAAGTTTTTTTAGTATATAAAGCCAAACTTACTGGAGGTAATTTGCCAGCTAAAAAGACTGGAAGAAAGAAATCGGCTAAAAAGGCCTTAAAGCAAAGCAGCCAGAGAAATCTGCGCAACAAGAGCGTCAAGACCGAAGTCAAGACCTGGATTAAAAAGGTAGAGACCGCCACCCAGGCCGAGCAGGCTAAGAATTTCTTAGCCCGGGCTTTTTCCGTAGTCGACAAGGCCGCCAAGAGAAATGTCATCCACGACAATCAGGCTGGCCGCATCAAAGCCCGCTTGAGCCGTATAGTCGCCGGTTTGCAGACCGCCAAAAGCGCATAGAAAAGTTAGGGTAATTTAAGCCGACCTTAAGGGTTTGGCAAGAAATTTAGCAGAGGCGAGGAAGAGATCCTCGCCTGTAGTTTTATTCGAGCAAACCGGTCTGTTTTAAGACAGATTACCACGTCATCCCGATAGAATCGGGATTCCTCGCAATGACTGCTTAAACTAACCCCACCCTCGCCCTCCCCTCTTAGGGGAGGGGATATGACCTCACCCCGCCTGCCAGATTCGTAAAGTTTTATTTCCTACTTCGAGGTGATTTTTTCCATCAGCGGCTTTATCAAATCAATCGGAATCGGAAATATTATGGTCGAATTCTTCTCCGTGGCGATTTCGGTCAGAGTCTGCAGATAGCGTAACTGTAAAGTCTGTCCCTGGCTGGCAATCACCTTGGCCGCATCGGCTAATTTCTGGGCGGCCTGGAATTCACCGTCTGCATGAATAATCTTGGCCCTTTTCTCTCTTTCGGCCTCAGCCTGCTTGGCAATCGCTCTCTGCATCTCCTGAGGCAGGTCCACGTTCTTGACCTCCACCATGGTGACCTTCACCCCCCAGGGCTCGGTCTGAGCATCGATAATTTCCTGGAGCTGTTTGTTGATTTTCTCCCGATTGGCCAGTAAATCATCCAATTCGACCTGGCCCAAGACTGAACGCAGGGTCGTCTGGGATATCATGGAGGTGGCGTAGAGAAAGTCTTCCACTGCCACAATGGCCTTGCTGGGGTCTATTACCCGGAAATAAATCACGGCATTGACCTTGATGGAGACGTTGTCCCGGGTGATGATATCCTGGGGAGGCACATCCATGGTGATGACCCGCAGGGAGACTTTGACCATGCGGTCTACTATGGGAATGAGCAGAATCAATCCGGGCCCTTTGGAGCCGATTAAGCGGCCTAATCTGAAGATGATTCCGCGTTCGTATTCCCGAAGAATGCGGATGGCATTGGCTAAGATAAAAATTGCAATGACCAGTACCGTTAACAGTCCGGCTGATACCATTTTTCCTCCTTGAGCTTAAGCTTTGGTAACTTTTAAAGTCAAATGCTCTACTGCCAATATCTTCACCCTTTCCCCGGCCTGGACCGGCTGGTCGGAAATTGCCTTCCACAGCTCCCCTTCCACAAAAACGGTTCCTTCCAGCTCTAAAGGGGTTTTGGCAATGGCAATCTGTCCGATTAAGCCGGACACGCCGGTGGTGGGCTTTCTTTTCTGGGCTCTGATGCCCATTCCCACTGCAAAGATGAAAAACAGGGCCGTAGAGATGACTGCGACTAAAATTAAAGACAAGGATACCCTCATGTACGGAGTAGGTGAATCAAACAAGAGCAAGGAGCCTAAGAGCATGGAGATAATCCCCCCGATGGTCAGGGCTCCGTGCGAGACGATTTTTACCTCCAAGAGAAACAGAATCAGGGCTAAAGCCATCAACAAGACTCCGGCATAATTGATGGGGAGGCTCTGGAAGGCAAAGAAGGCTAAGATTAAACAGATGCCCCCGATTATGCCCGGAAAAATCGCTCCCGGATTGGAGAGCTCGAAAAATAGGCCCAACATCCCCAGAGTATAAAGAATGTAGGCGATGTTGGGATTGGTTATTACCTCTAAGATTCTGTCCCGCCAGGAAATCTCAATCCGGTTGATATTAATGTTCTTGGTCGCTAGAGTTCTCTCTTCTCCCTCCTGAAGAGTTATTTTTTTGCCGTCTATTTTATTCAACAAATCACGCAGGTCATTAGCCACTAAGTCAATCACATTCTTTTGCAGAGCTTCATATTCAGTAATCGAGACAGACTTCCTGACTGCCTGCTCGGCCCACTCTTCATTGTGATTTCTCTTCTTGGCTAGACTTTTAATGTAGGCGGCGGCATCATTTTCGACCTTGGCTAGCATGGTGGAGTCTATTTGTCCGCCGATGCCTACCGGATGAGCCGCGCCAATGTTGGTGCCTGGAGCCATGACAGCAATGTGCGCGGCCAGGGTAATGAAAACTCCGGCAGAAGCGGCCCGCGCGCCGCCTGGAGAAACGTAGACTATCACCGGCACTTTGGAATTCAGGATTTCCCGCACAATCTGGCGCATCGATTCATCTAAGCCGCCGGGGGTGTCTAACTCAATTATCAGCGCTTCGGCTGAGTCTTTGACCGACTGGTCAATCGCTTGGACGATGATCCTGGCTGAGACCGGAGTGATGGCGCTGGAAATCGAAATCAGGTTGACCAACTTCTCTTGTGCCGGAGAAATCCGGGCTAAAGTCAGGGCTAAAAAAACGATTAAGAGAATTTTTCTATGCATTTTCTGGATTAAAGAAGCCTCAATCAGCCGGAAAAGTCAATACAATTCTCCCCAGACTATCTCCCCATCAAAAATAGTAGCCAGGATTTTAACTCGGTCTATCTCTTCGGGTTTGAGCTGATATATATCCTGAGATAGAATCACCAAATCGGCCAGTTTTCCAGGTGAGATAGTTCCCAAGTCTTTTTCCTGACCTGAGGCGTAGGCAGCGTTTTTTGTGTAAGCGGCAATAGCCTGGGGGACAGATATTTTCTGCAAGAGATTCCAGGCCGGATTCTTGGAATCAGGCAGTCTTCGATTAACAGCCGAGTAAATTCCCAAAAGCGGGTCAAAATCATAAAGGGGAAAGTCAGAACCGAAACAGATTCTTAACTTTTGCTTTGCTAAGCTGGCTATGGGATAGGCATTTACATTTCTCTCCCCACAGTATTTCAACGCCATTTCATAATCATTAGGGCAGTGAATCGGCTGAAAAGAGGCAATCACCTGCAACTGCCTGAAGAGGTTTAAGTCTTCAGGTCGCACAATCTGACAGTGTTCGATGCGCTGACGCAAATCTTTGCTTTCAGTCGCCAGCCTAATAGCCTGCAGGGCTTGATAATTGGCCTTATCTCCGATGGCGTGAATCACGGCAGAAATTCCTGCTTGACCGGCTCGCCTGACCAAAACGGTCATTTCTTCAAAAGTCAGGGTTTCCAGACCAGGATTATCCGGCTCATTCTCATACGGCTCAAACATCAAAGCTGTCCGTGAACCCAGCGCCCCGTCCGCAAAGAGCTTCACTCCTCCGATTTTCAGTTTTTCCGAACCAAAACCGGTTCGCAGACCGGTCTTGATTGCTTCATCTAAGTCATCTTTGGCAATCGTCTGCCAGACCCTGAGAGAGAGTTTACCCTGCGACTCAAGTTCTTGAAACAGGGAGAGACTCTTCCCATTCTCCATATTATGAATGGCAGTAATCCCCTTCTGGTGTAAGTTTCTGAAAGCCTTCTTGAGCGCTTTAATGTCAATTGTTTTAGGAATTAAATCTTCTACCGGCCTGCGGGCTTTATCCTTCAAGATACCATTGGGTTCATCTGAGTTCGGATACCGTCCAATCAGACCGCCTGAAATCTCTGGCGTCTTCTCATCTATCTGCGCCTTCTGCAATGCCAACGAATTCACCCAGAGCTGATGGCCATCCCTAGCCGAGAAAGCCATCGGATGTAAAGCAGAGATGTTATCTAGAACTCTTTTATCCGGCGCAGGCGAATCTTTCCACTGATTTGCGTCCCAGTTATAACCCAGAACCCATTCACCCGGTCTTTTATCTTGAGTAAACTTCCTAATTAAGTCCAGAGCTTGAGATATAGACTCGGCCGAACCCAAATCAAGCCTGGAAAGGGTTTGAACATAGCTAAGAAAGTGGGTGTGGCAATCGCAGAATGAAGACACAACAGTCTTCCCCTTAAGATTTATCTTTTTAAACCTGGCTGAAGGGTATTTTTTTACGACCGAATCCTTCCCTATTTCATAAATACGACTTCCTTGAACTACAACAGAACTTACCAACGGAAGTATCGTATCCTGGGTGTAAATCCTGCCATTAAATAGAATCAGCCCGTCTTTAGCTTTTTTCATGGAGAATCCGGTAATCCCCTTTGCGCTTGGTTATCCCCAACTGGTCCAATTTCTCCAGAATCGGGACCGCATATTTGCGGGAAGTGGCCAGAGATTCCCGCACCTCCGAGACCGAGACCTGTCCTTTGTCCAGTATCAGTTCTCTCACCTTCTCGGCCACTGTTTCAAAATCAGAAGCTCTCAAGAGAAGCCCGTCTCTCAGTTCAATCAGCTCTCCCCTTTGAATCAGATAAGTCAATACCAATTCAAAGTCCGGATTTTCCTTGACCAGTTCCTTCCGGCTGGGTGGAGTCAGAGGATTTGAGTCAAACATTCTGAATAGCGAATTCAACCTCTTTTGCAAGCCCTCCGGCAGACTAGGTTGATGTGTGCTGAGGGCAATATAGCCCTGTTTTTCCAATAGTTTTCCTTTCTTTAACAATTCCTCAATCAACAATTGAATCAGTTCCAGGTCAGTCTTTAGTCTGACGGCTATTTCCTGAAGCTTCAGGCCGATTTTATAGGGATACTCTCTATGGTATTTTTTTAATTCATCCAATAGCTCATTCTTAAGCCGGCTCCAGGTAGAAGAAGTGCAGAGCCCATCTCTTAGCCTTATCATCTGACCTGTACCTGTAAGTATCTCTGTTTCTTTGATAATTTCTTCTGAGGAAAAATGGCTGGACTTCAACAATTCTGCTGGTTTTGCATATACCTTTCTTTCGATCTCGGTCAAAATCAGGTCTGGTAATTTCAGGTCCATGCGCCTTTGTAGGATGCTGATTCTTTTATCGTGGGGATAGTCTTTGATTGATACAGACCAATCCAGAATCGGGCCGCCGCCAATGGTCAACTGAGGGCCGGGCAGACGTAAAATCACCCGGTCTCCAATTCGCGGAACCAAGGGTTCCTTCAACCGCAGTTCGACCAGACCGGAATCTCCTGGACCAAGTTCTTTCTTATCCAGCAAGACCGCATTAGCCAGAACTTCAGCGCTGCCTAACATGACTTGCAACAGGACTGGTTTCTTTAAACTCCATTTCAGCTGAGGTAGTAGCTGCAAATATATGTACAGAGTTGAAGCCTGGGTGTCCAGGTTAAAAGAGACAACCACATCCCCCCTTTTCAGAGCCTGCTTTTCCAAGCCGCTCAAATTAAGCGCCACCCGGTTACCGGGCAGAGCCTCGTTCAGCGATTTCTTGTGAGTCTGAATCTCCCGGATTTTACTTTTTAATCTCTGGGGTAGAATTTCCACTTCCTGATTCAGTATAAGTTTCCCATCAGTCAAAGTACCGGTAACCACCGTTCCTCTGCCGGCCATTGTAAACACTCTGTCGATAAAGAGTCGAGGTTTACCTGCGTCTGCCGGAAGAGCCATCTTTGACAGCATCTGTTGAATTTCTGATTTTAATTCATCAATCCCGGTCTGAGTCGCTGAAGAAACTCTGATTAGAGGGGCATCCTTCAGAAAAGAATTTGTTGCCTTCTTTCTAATCTCCTGTTCAACCAAATTCAGCCAGTCTTTTTCCACCAAATCAATTTTGGAAAGCACCATGATTCCATTCTTTATCTGGAGTAGTTCAAGTATATCCAGATGTTCCTGCGACTGCGGCATCCAGCCGTCATCTGCGGCTACTACAAAGAGAACTGCATTCACCGCACCGGCGCCGGCAATCATATTTTTGATGAAGCGCTCATGCCCGGGGACATCCACTATGCCAACTTCCTGGCCATTATCCAGGGAAAGCCAGGCAAATCCCAAATCAATGGTCATCTCCCTTTCTTTTTCTTCTGGGAGGCGGTCCGGGTCGATGCCGGTCAGAGCTCGGACCAGACTCGACTTGCCGTGGTCCACATGCCCGGCTGTGCCGATGACAAACATCTTAATTAAGGATTTGAGTAATAATAGAGATTAAGAGAGCGTCCAGCTCAGGAAAGACTGTGCGCAAATCCAGAAGAAATCTGTCTTGAGAAACTCTTCCTATGACAGGGGGCCTGGCTGACCTGAAGCGCCTAGCCAAATCTTCTAGTGGAACAGGTGTTTCAACACTGATTGCATAACTGGGCAGGCCCTGGCCTGGAAGCGAGCCGCCCCCTAGATGGCTGGTGGTTTGAGTCACAGAGAATTTAGCGGACTTGGCAGAAACTTGCCGAAGAATCTGTTCTGCTCTCTGTCTAATGTTTTCAGCCGGTTGAGAAATCATTTTCCAAATCGGTATTCTCTCCAAAGCCTGACCTCTCAGATAGAGCAGAATCGTTTCCTCTAATCCTGACAGAGTGAACTTATCCGGCCTGAGCGCCCGGTAGAGCGGATGGGATTTGATTCTATCTATCAATTCGCTCTTTCCGACGATTATTCCCGCCTGAGGCCCGCCCAGAAGCTTATCTCCGCTGAAAGCCACCAAATCGGCGCCGAAGGAAACCCCCTCCTGCACCATCGGCTCCTTTTCTAAGCCGAACTGGCGGGTGTCAATCACTGCGCCGCTCCCCTGGTCATAAACCAAATTTAATTTCTTCTCAGAAGCCAGTTCCGACAGTTCTTTGAGGGAGGCTTCTTTAATAAAGCCCTGCATTTTGAAATTGCTGTGGTGAACCTTCAGCAGAAGAGCGGTGTTATCGGTAATAGCCTTTTCATAATCTTCAATCGCAGTTTGATTAGTCGTACCCACTTCTCTTAAAATCGCCCCGCTCAAATTCAAAATTTCAGGAATCCTGAAACCGCCTCCAATCTGTACCAGCTCACCTCTCGAAACAATAACTTCCTTGCCCTTGGCCAGAGCAGACAGAGTCAAAAACATAGCGCCGGCATTGTTGTTTACCGCGCAGGCCGATTCTGCGCCGGTCAATTCACAGAGCAGCTGTTCCAAAAGAGCTCCCCTTTTGCCGCGCTGACCGGACTCCAAAATAAATTCGAGGTTATTGTAATTGGTTGCTACTTGTGCTAAATGTTTGAGGATTTCGTCTGAAAGCGGCGCCCGGCCTAGATTCGTGTGCAGAATAATCCCGGTGGCGTTAATCACCGGCTGAAGTTTAAAGGAGAACTGCTCTTCCAGGCGGAGTCTTACCTCGGCTAAGATTTCCTCTTTTGTGGCCTCCTTACCTTGGGAGACAATCATCTCCCGCGCATCAGCCAGAACCTCCCGGCAGACTTTTGCCACCAGCGGATGCGAATAGAGAACAACCAAATCCTTTGATTCTGCCGCACTCAGCAACTCCTCCACACTGGGGAGGGCTCTTAATTTTTCCTGCAGAGATTCTTTATTCATAAACTTTGGCGGAAGGGGCAGGAATCGAACCTGCCAATCCACTTGCGCAGATCTGACGGATTTGAAGTCCGCAAGGACCACCAGATCCTATCCACTTCCAATTTATTCTCATATCGAGCGCACACTCATTTTCATCGGGTCTTCGACTTCTATAGTCTCCTTCAGCATAAATGGCTCTCCATATTTCTTCCCGATTAAATATCCATAATGCCTGGCCCGAGCTTCAATAAACTGATAAATATCCCGCGCCGGAGGAAATATTTCCTTACCTTCCGGCGGACGGTCCAGAAATTGAGTGGCGTAACATTTCACCGCCTTAATCTTGCGCTCCAACTGGTCGGTAATGTCGACAATAATGCTGGGCTTCTTGTCAGAGACTGATACTGTGGCATAGATAATCTTAAAAGGCCGGTGCGGTTCACCCGGAACCTCGGTAATCTTTTTCAGGCCGGCTAAAAAAGAGGCATCCCAGCCTAAATAAGAGCAGGCGGCATGGTCCGGATGGCGTTGCTCCCAGTAAGGGAGAATTAACAGATGAGGTTTGTATTTACGCAGCTTTTCCACCACCTTCATTTTGGTCTTCCAGTCCAATTCCACCTTTGCGTCTGGCAATTTCAAGTTGTCACGCAAATGCACTCCCATCACCTCTGCCGCGCAGTTGGCCTCTTTTTCCCGCTCGTGGGCCGAGCCGCGGGTCCCCATCTCCCCTTCAGTCAAATCTAAGATTCCGACCTTGTAGCCTAAGTCAACTAATTTAATAACTGTGCCGCCGCAGACAATTTCAATATCGTCCCGGTGCGCGGCCATCACTAAAACGTCTAATTTCAATTCTCCTCCTCCAGTTTGGTTCTTAAGATTAGTTCAAAAGTCGATAATAAAGCTCTTCGTATTCAGGCACAATCTTGCCGGCCTCAAAATTCTCCACTGCCCGCTGACGGGCTTGCTGTCTGAACTCAGATAGTTTCTTTTCATTCTCCAAAATTTCCAAAGCTTTATCGCTCATTCCGGCAATGTCACCCAAAGGCAGAAGATAGCCGCATTCTCCGTCTCCGACCACCTCCGGCAGACCACCTAAATTGGTCCCGATAACCGGGACGCCGCAGCTTAAGGCCTCCAGAGCTCCCAGGCCGAAACTCTCCGTGTCCGAGGGTAGCAGAAACAAATCCCCCAAGCAGAGCAAATTCTCCACAAATTCCTGCTGGCCCAGAAGAATTATGTCTTTGCGCACGCACAGTTGCCGGGCTAAACTCAAAGCTGAGTCGAGCTGGGGTCCTTCGCCGATTAAGAGCAATTTGGCCGGTATCTGCTTCTTTACTTCAGCAAATATCTTAATCACGTCCTGCACCCTTTTTACTGGCCGGAAATTGGACATGTGGATAAGTATCTTTTCTCCATCCGGGGCAAATTTCTCTCTCTGGCAGGCAGGATTGGTTGGAGTGAAACGGGCCGTGTCTACGAAATTGCGCAGACAGTGAATGGGTTTGTTGATTCCAAATTCTTTCCGGGTGGTTTCACACAGATATTCAGATACGGCAGTGACCGCATCCGAAGCCTCGATGCCAAATTTGGTTATTTCATAAAATGATTTTTCCTGGCCCACCAGGGTGATGTCGGTGCCGTGTAAAGTGGTTATAATCTTAGGTGCGTTTTCGCCTAACATACTCTTGGCCAAAAAAGCGCAGATGGCATGGGGAATGGCGTAGTGCACGTGCAGAATATCTAAATTCCAGTCGCCGGCGATTTCGGCCATCTTAGAAGCCAAGGTCAGGGTATAAGGGGGATATTTGAACAATGGGTAATTTGTAATTTCCACTTCGTGAAAAAAGAGATTTTCCTGGTACTGGGGTAAACGGAAAGGGAGAGAATAGGAGACGAAATGCACCTGATGCCCCCTTCGGGCTAATTGCAGGCCTAATTCGGAGGCAATCACACCGCTGCCGCCGGGGACCGGATAGCAGGTGATGCCGATTTTGAACCTATCTTTCATTTTTCCAAATTGGTGAGTCTGTCATGCTGGTCATGGACTGCTTCTCTCTTGCCGAAAAGAGGCTCGGCCTCATCAAAGTACTGTATTTGGTGGTCAAAGCTCTCCAGGTCTAAGATCTCAGGGAGATTATTTATGAAATCAAAACCATATCGATTCAAGAACTGAGTGACATTAAAAATCCTTTCCTGAAACGTATTCTGCGGATGGAGCATATCTCTGGCGGCATACAATTCCTCTTTAATCTCCTTGAACTGCTTCTTGTAAGTCTGAAAAAACTTCTCCTTGAATTTGTTAAACTCAAAATCGATCTTCCCTACTGTGAATTCCAAGTTGGGCTTCAGCCCCGGTTGAATTTTCAAAATCTCTTTCCCCATTGACTCGACTTTCTCTCTCAGCTCTTTTTGAGTCTGGTTCAGCAAACGCTCAGCTTCCTGGGGTATTTTACTTTCAATTACTTGATTGTAAGCCTGTTCCACGTCCCGCATTATTGCGGAGACCGCAATTTCGTATTTGGTCAAGATTGTTCTAACTTTCGGCTCGACTAAAGTGAGGCTTTTGCGGGGATAAATCACCGGCATAATCACGCCTAATTCCCGATGCAGGGCTTTAATCTGGGCAAAATAAGCCACCTCCGAGGGGCCGGCTACATGAGCTAAGTTGGGAAAAAGATAGCTTTCCAGGACCGGACGCAACAAAACATTGGCGGAAAAATCCTGAGGAGAGTTTTCAATCAGCCTGAGTAATTCAGTCCCCCCAAGTGGGTTTTTGGCTCCTTCCCAATAAAATTCGCCATCTTGCCTGCTGATGTGGACTCTCTTGGGGGAGTGATAAAAAATATTGGTGGCCTTTTCAGGCTTATGCACCTGCCGGTGGTAATTCAACTGTTCCAAACGTTGGCTGGTCTTATCCACTAACAGTTGGAGGCTGCCATTGTTCTGAAGTTCCGAGATGAAAATAGAAGATAGTAAAGATTTAAATCTCTGGTCAGCCGGATCCAGCCAGATTAGGCCGGTTTCCTTCAGCAGAAAAGCCATCCAGCGGGCAAAGGCCAGATAATAAGACTGCCCTGGCGCATAAAACTCTTGTAGTATTGTTATAACATCTTTTTGAAACCCGCCTGCTACACTACTGGATTCAAACACTTGCAGAGTCTGTTTGATGTTTTCGTCTAAAACAATCTGAGAAGCCGGATAGCCATTCCAGTCCTTCTTGGACTGATATTCCAATTTGACCAATTTATCTTCTTTATCCACAAAATAGAGGTGATTGATTTCAGCAAAATCGTGGTCGTCGGTGGCCATCCAGAAAATAGGGACGACTTTTGCTTTAAGTTCGGCTGACAGTTTCTGGGCCAGCTTCACGGCAGTCAGGCTTTTGTAGAGAGTATAGAGGGGACCCCCGAATAGACCAATCTGCTGGCCGGTAAAGACTACACAGCAGTCCGGGTCTTTCAGAGCTTCGATATTCTGTAATGTCCTTGTGCCGGCGTTATAGTTTTTATTTTGGTCAACTAAGATCTCGGCTAATTTCCTTCGGGGGTACTCTTTCGTCCTGACCTGTTTCTGAATTTCTTTGAAACTGGATAAATGGTGAAAATCCCCATTATAAAATTCAGACAGATTCTCAAAAGAGTAGAGATAATCAGAGTAGAGCCGGCTGGCTCCTTTGAGCTCTTTGAAACTCAAATGCATTCAAACTTCCTTAAGAGCGTTCAAAAGAGAGGGAATGGAGAGCTGCTCCGCATGGCCCAGGCTGATGTCCTTGTGCCTGATTACACCTAAGGTATCTGCTAGAAAGATAGCCGGGTGAGGCTCCTTACGGACTGAATCGCGGTCTCTTACGGTATAGAGCCGGATGGCAGTCTGCTGGGCGTCATAGAGTAAGGGAAATTCAATCCGCATCTCTCTGATGGCCGGAACCAGAAGCCGGGGATGGTCGATGCTGACGGCGGCTAAAATTCCGTTGTGGGCTAGGATTTCAGGGTAATGCTGTTTTAACTGGCTCAAAAGAGGCCTGGTGCAGGGGCAGTCTAAGCGATGAAGGAAAGTCAGAATTATATTGTGCTGGCCTATGTGCTGTTTGAGGACAAACTCCTTGCCGAAGGCGTCTGGCAGCACAAAATGGGGCAACAAAAAGCCCGGCTGAATGATATTGGCATAGTCAAGCTCAGCCTTGCCTTCAGGGCTCTCACGTACTTCAGTCAAAGAGTAACTGGATTGGACTTCTTTCTCTTGGGCCATTTTTGTTTCCTCTTAAGTAATATTCTATACGGTAAGAAGCTATTTTAAGGTAAATTTAAACCAGATAACACAGTAGTCAAGCCTGGGCAGTCTGACTTCACTGACCCATTGTGAAGGCACGATTTGTTAATATGATGACCTGCAAAGGTTTAAGGCCAATGTGAACGCGGTTTTGCTAGAACTACAGATTGGTTCGCTTCGCTCGCAATGACACCTTTCCCCTCTTTTCTGATATAAGGGGACAGTCAACAACTAACCTATTTATCCCCTTTAGGAGAGGAGACTTCCGGCTCGGTGTGTTCAACCAAAGTGGCGGGGAGTGATTCAGTAGCTCGGCGGAGTAGTTTCTTTTCGAAAGCCATGAAGAATATGCCCAAGGAAAGCAAAGGAATCAGGTCAATGGCGTGCAACAGTAGACCCAGACTCAGAGCCTCAGTCTTAGAAATCCCGAAGAAAGCCAGGCCTCCGATAGTGGCTATCTGAAAAGTGCCGATGTTGGCCGGAGTCAAAGGAAACATCAGCATCAGAGTATTAATCACCACGACCACAATTGCCCCCCAGACCGGCAAATGTAGGTTGAAAGCCACGATTAGAAATGTGACCGTCATGACCTGCGAAAACCAGGAGGCAAAAGAGAGCGAGCCCACGATGACGATGTGTCTAGAACTCTTCAGTATCTGCAGGCCCTCGGAAAAAGAATTGGAGAGATATTCTATCTTCTCGGTAACTTTGTGAGGGAATTTCTCCTTGATTTTAGTAAAAAGCCTTTGATTCAAGATTAAAAGATAGAGCAAAAGTATGCCGATGCCTAAAAAAAGAGCTAAGGTGTGCTGGCCCCTTATCAGCCAGGTGGGGAAGGCAAAAAAGAAGGAGAGAATCGTCATCAGAATCAAGAGCGAGCTGCCGTCAAAGATTATCTCCAGAGCTATCGAAGCAAAAGACTTGGTCTTGCCTATCTGATGCTTTTTGCTCAAGAGAAAGGTGCGGGCCACCTGGCCGGTCAGCATAGGCAGGCTGACGTTTAGAACCCAGCCGATGCAATAGACCGAAAACATCTCCCAGAATTTGATTTTTTTAACCGGGTCTAAGATGAATTTCCAGCGGGTACTTTTCCAGACAGGTATCGAGAGCTGAAATAAAAGAGCGCCTAAAAGAAACAGGGGATTGATGCCGGAGATGACCTGCCAGAGGGCTTGCAGGTTGATGTCGTAGAAGCAGTAGTAGAGAAACCCCAGGGCAAAAGCCACCCCCCAGAAGCGCTTGGATTTATAAAAGGTCAGCTTGGCCATGCGCGGATAATCTACAGGATTTCCCTGAAAATTAAAACTGGAAAGTTAGCTTCAAATTAAGCCCAAAGTCCGGCCGGGCACCCACCCCTTAGTCCCGTTAGATAGATAAATCAGATACCACCCCTCCCGCTCCTCCTCAACTTCACATTCCAGACCCTGATGTACATTGAAAAGGCTGACATAGTCTTCACCCGGACCGCTCTTAGCCTCTGCTTCATTAGACAGCACTACTGCATATTTTTTGCCTTCAGCTTTTATTCCAACCCAAAGTGAAATTGCAAGTATTAGCAAGAGCGCCAGACTTATTCCGGTCAAGATTTGAATCAAACGTGTCCGCCTCCTGAAAACCAAAAGCAATAATAAGAATCCCGCAGAAGTCCACCACAAAAGAGCACCCAACCAGCTGACTGAATTCAAGCCCAGTGTAGTCGGTAAGAAGTAAAAGATGGATAATGGAGCAAAGCTGTTTTCCTCTTTAATCTTATCTATTCTATATAAACGAGCAAATTCAAGGTTCTCCCGGGTATCCTTATCGCCTGGATTCAATTTCAGGGCCCGGCGATATGACCAGATGGCCCGGCCCAAATCACCCAGGCGAAAATAGCAGTTCCCCAGATTATAGTAGACCGCTGTCGTGGCCTGGCCCTGCTGCAAGAGGTTCTGGTATTTCTCAATAGCAGCGGGATAATCCTTCTGATCGTAGGCCAGATTGGCTGCTAGAAAAATCTCCTGAGGATTTTCCTGAGCCTGGACTGAAGCAACTGCGATTAGAGCGGCTCCCAGAGTAATAAAGTGTTTCATTTAAGCTGTAATCTTAACTCTCTTAAACCAATCACCCTTTTCCAGCAGGTCAATCAGATTTTTGGTCAGTTCCCACAGCAATAGCCTTCGATTTTTGTCCGCCCTTCCTCCGCCGAAACGGGCCTGTTCGCAGGCCTCCAGGACTTCCTGAATCTGTTTGAATTCGGCAGTGGGGAGGGTGGACTGATTTAGGCGAGCCAATAGTTCTTCGGTAAACCAGTTGCCGCTTTCCGGTAAGTTGACTTTGTCGGCTAAATAGTTGCACAAAGTCCGGTGCAGATGGGAATAGAATTCTGCTTCTTTATCAGCCACTAAGCTCTGTCGGGCAAAATCCAGCCCTTTTTGAGCTTTCTTGTAGGCTAAGCGAAAACGGGCTAGGCTGCGGTTATTCAGAAACTTCTGGCGGGCGGTCTCCCGGCGCCAGAAGATTATCAGGGCTATGACCGGCACTATTTGCAGAGCGATAAAAACCGGGTTTTTCAGAACCAAGCTTCTGCTTTCGGCCCGGCCCAGTTCGGTCTTCAGATAATGAATATCCTTGATTCCGGCGCTGATTTCATTGCTGGTAACCGGCACTGAGGCTAAAGGGATTGCCCCGGCAGAGCGGACAGAGATGGTGAAGCTGGGGGATTTCAAAGTCCGGTATTCCTTTCTGGAGACGTCAAAATAGCTGAACTCCGCTGGCGGGATGACCAGACTCCCCGGCTCCTTGGGAATCAGTATCTGCTCAAAAGTCTTAGTCCCCTGTAGCTGGTAATCAGACTTGGAAATGTTCTCCGAATTACTGGAGTTGTAAGTGCGCAAGGAGGCTATTTCCGGGAGAGGCGGGGCAGTAATCGACTTGAGATTCCCCTTTCCGGAGATGGTTATTTTCAAAGTGAGCGGCTGACCGGTCTCAGCCTCGGTCTTATCCAGCTCGGCTTTCAGCTTGAATTCTCCCACTGCCCCGCTGAAATTGGCCGGCTGCCCCGGAGGTAATGGGAGGACCTCCAATGATAGGGGTTTACTGTGCAAAATCTTGGGCTTCCCCTGGCTGAAGAGTTGAGAGAGGTCTTTGTCAAATAAGGAAAAAGGATCTCGGTTAAATACGGACTCTAAGTCTTCTATTCGACATTTCAATTCAGCCGAGCCTATGGTCTTTTTCCCGCTGGTGGTGGGAAATAAGGCAGTTTTAATCTCCTGGACGTAGTAGCGCCGCCCGGCTATGTTCTGGTAGTATTTTTTCTGAGGGGGCAAGTCCTCGGTCCAGAAGCCGGTCAGAGATGGCGGCGTGTATTCCGGATTCTGAAAGAGTCTGACTCCTTGATAAAATTTCAGGGTTAATGTGACCTGCTCGCCCACGTAAGCTTTATTCTTATCCAGGGAGGTCTCTATCCACAGGTCCTGGGCCTGCTTAGTAGCCCGCATCTGGTCTTTTTGCAGCGGCTCACCCTTACTCTGGCCGGCCAGGACCGTGATTTCAATGGGGTTGGTCTGGAAAGTCTTCCCCTCTAATTCAATTTCAATGGGAGGAATGGTGAATTTGCCGGCCATTCTAGGCATCAGGACATAGTTGTAATTCACCGAGCTGGAGACCTGGCCGTTGACATAAGAGAAATTCTGAGAGCGTCCGGCCTCGTAGATGACGAACTGAGTCAGAGGCGGAAATTTAGGTTTGGGTATTGAACCAACCTCTCCTTCTAAGAAAACAGTAAGGGTCAATTGTTCGTCTAAATAAATCTGAGTGCGGTCCACCTGGGCGTAGAATTTTACATTCTGAGCCACTGTCAATCCCAAGCCCAAGAATAAGATTATACCCAGAGCCAGAATTCTTTTCTCCATCGCTACCAGTCCTTGCCTTCTCTTCCCTGCCTTAAAAGCCTCTTTTGTAATTCGGCTGCTTTCTGCTGTTGCTGCTCCCTTTCTTTCTGCTCTAAGGCCTCTAAGATTCTTTTAGCCTCTTCCTGTTTTAGCTGAGACAGGGAAGGTTTTTCCTGAGGTTTCTGCTTTAGTTCTTGCGGCTGTTCCTGTTTATCTTGTTGATTCTTCTCTGGCTGTTTTTGTTCTGACTCTTTATCTTGCTGTTGGTCTTTCTGGTCGGATTGATTCTTCTGCTGCTCCTGTTTTTGATTTCGGTCTCTCTGATTCTGTTTTTGAGGTTCAGAAGCCTGCTCCTGCATTTTCTTCAAGGCCAGCTCAAAGTTATACTTGGCATCCCGGTCAGACGGATTAAGCTCTAAAGCCTTTTGGTAAGCTGCTGCGGCCTCCTTATACTGTCGGAGGCGAAAGAGGTTATTACCTAAATTGTAAAAGGCCAGAGCCTGCTGGCCGGTATCGCCTAATTCAATGGAACGCTGGTAGGCTTTTAAAGAATTGGCGAAATTTTGACTTTGTTGTAAGGCATTGGCTAAATTGTACTGCAGGGCAAATTCCTCTGGCTTTTCCACGGCTGCTTCTTCATAAAGTTTAGCTGCCTCCTGATATTTACCCTGCTGGTATTGCTTATTGCCCTTGGAATTCAAAGAAGAAGGGCTCTCCTTGGCTGAAGCCACAGGAACCAGAAGAAACATAATCAGGATTGCAGAGCTAGCTGGAACCCTTTTCCAGATATTCAGCCTAAAAGGTAGAGTCCTTTTTCTGTCAGTCAGCAACATCTCTGATATTAAACATACCACGGCCAAGAATAGAAAGTACTGATAGCGCTCCCTATATTCTACCGCCATAGTCCCCTGCAGTTCTCTTTTTTCCAGGCCGGAGATCTCCTGATAGAACTGGTCTAAATCAATTCTTCCCTGGGCTGGCGAGAGATATTTCCCTTTTCCTACCTGCGCTATTTCCGCTAGAGTCTGCTCATCCAGACGGGATAAGACCACTGAGCCGGTCTCATCTTTTTTATAGCCCAAAAACTCTCCGCTGGGCTGGCGCAAGGGAATCGGCTCTCCAGCCGGAGTGCCGATTCCCAGAGTGTGGATTCTAATCCCTTCCTTGGCGGCCTGTTGCGCGGCTTCTACTGGCTGATGCCCCTGGTCCTCCCCATCGGTGACTAAGATTAAAACCTTGTATTTTTTCTCTTTCTGATTAAAGGCTAAGGCCGCGGTGTTAATCGCCTCGGCCAGATTGGTTCCCGGCTTGGTGATGATACCGGCCTGGACATTGTCTAAAAAGAGCTGGGCGGCCCGGTAGTCCAGGGTCAAAGGGCAGGAGATGTAAGCTGCTCCGGCAAAGGTCACCAGCCCTATTCTGTCCCCTTGCAGTTTTTCCATGAAATCGCGGATTTCTAATTTTGCCCGTTCTAATCTGTTGGGCTGGATGTCTTCGGCCAGCATGGACAAAGAGACATCTAAGGCGAAGATTATATCCAGGCCCTGCTTCTTTATCTCCACCAATTGACTCCCCCATTGAGGACGGGCCAGGCAGATTACTAAGAACAGAATGGTCAAGAGGAGTAATATCTTCTTCCAGCGCGTTTTCCGGGGAGAATGACTTTCAGCCAAGAGTGAAAACAAATGGAGCGAACTGAATTTCTGTTTGGCTTTGAGTTTGAGTCGCTCGGCCAAGATAAAAAAGAGTATTAAAGCTGGTATGAGTAACAATCCCCACAGATAGAGTACTGTTCCGAAGCGCATAATTTATGGCAGTTTTCTTAAAATGGTGTTGGCGGCTATAATTTCCAGCAGGGCCAAGGCCAGGCCGGCCCCCAGAAAATAGGGAAAGAGCTCGGCATACTGGGTGTATTCTTTGACCTTCACTTTGCTTTTTTCCATCTCGTCAATCTGTCTGTATATATTGGCTAAGGCCTCTTCATCGGTGGCCCGGAAATACTCTCCTTTGGTCATCCGGGCAATCTCTCTTAAGATATTTTCGTCTAATTCCGGAAGACGGTAGATAATCCGCTGGCCCGTGGCCGGGTCCCGGGACTGGAAAAAGGCTTCTCCAGGCTTTCCGGCTCCGATAGTATAGATTTTTATGCCCACCAGGGATGCTAATTCTGCCGCAGTCAGAGGCTCGATTTCGCCGGCATTGTTGTTGCCGTCAGTGAGCAGGATGATTATTTTGCTCTTGCCCGGGGTGTAGCGCAAACGGTTGACGCTGGTGGCCAAGCCTAGGCCGATGGCTGTGCCGTCTTCAATCTGGCCGATTTCCACCTGGTTTAGAAAAGTTTGCAGGACGCTGTAATCGGTGGTTAAGGGACACTGGGAGACTGCCTCTTTGGCGAAAATCACCAGCCCGATTCTGTCTGAGACGCGGTTTTTGATGAACTCTCTTATCACCTGTTTGGCGGCATAGAGGCGGTTGTGGGGTTTGAAGTCCTCGGCCTGCATGCTGCCGGAGATGTCTAAGGCTAAGACTATGTCAATCCCCTCGGATTCTACGTCTCGGGAGGTCTGGCCCGACTGGGGACGAGCTAAAGCTAAGATTAGAATGATTAAGGCGAAAAGTCTGAGGAGAATCAATAAATGGCGCCGGTTGAAGCCCGGTTTTTTTACCAGGCCGAACCAGGACAAATCCGAGTAGCGCAGGCTGGAATTGCGCACTGTTTTCTTATAGAAGAAAAAATAGATTGCTGCGGGAATCAGCGCTAATAAAATCAGCCAGAGAGGGGAGTACAATCTGAGCATATCAGACCTTTGTAGTCTCCTTTGTCTGAGCCAACTCCGGCCTGGGAATAGTCTCTTCCACAATCTGATAGGCCAGCTGCCAGTCGTTGTCCAACTGCTGGTTTTCCGGAACTACTTTGGCGAATTTTATCAGGTCACTCTGCTCTAAGAAACGCAGCAAAACCGTCTTAGAATTGGGCTGCAGAAAATCCCGCTCTAAAATTAACCTGATTTCTTCAGTGGTGCTTTCCAGAAGGGGTATGGAAAAGCGTTTTTCTAAATAGCCACGTAAAATTTCTGAAAGCAGGTAATAATATTCTTTGGCTGACATCTTCCCTGAGTGCTGTTTTCCTTTCAAATTAAACAGCTCTTCTAAAGCCAGTTCCCAAGGGAAGCGCACTTCTTCCGGCTGGATTATCTTTTTTCTTCTGGTCATGAGCCAGAAGAGCCATAGCCCGGCACCTAAGATTAACAGCGCCAGGATAATGGAGGCGTAAAACTTCCAGCCTTTTCCTAGGCTCAACTGAGCTTTTAAACCTTTGACGTCAGTTGTATCCGTAACCTCTCCTAAGACTGATTCAACCTTAACCTTCACCGGCTCGCTGAAGACCGTCTTTTGATTTCCATCTTTGTCCTGGTAATTTATGGTTATCGGTGGAATCTCAAACTCGCCAGTCAGCCAGGGAACTAATGTGTAATCATAGATGGAGACAATCTGTTTTTTGCTGGTCTTGGAAGTCAAAAGTGAATCCCTAATTTCTAATCCAGCCAGTTTTTCCTGAAGATTTAAGGAGTCCAGCTGAAAGTCAGGTGAATATTTCAGGGCCAGAGTATAATGGAAGGGGTCTCCGATGGTCAGAGTAGTTCGGTCCGCTTTAGTTTGAACCGAAAATTCTGACTCCTTGGCCGTGACCACTGAAGCCAGAACGCCGATTAAAACCAGAATTGCTCTACAGACTATCTTCATAGATTTCAATCTCAGCCTTCTGCCAGAGTTGGTTCACCAGATCCTGATAAGCCTGATGGCGATGCTGTTGATTTAAGGCAGAGACTATGTCACCGCGAACCTGGTCCAAGCTTTTGCTGCCGAAAAGTGCTTTGTTTACTTGAAAGTATTGCTTAATCTGTTCTTCTGTGGGAACAAAACTGTGCCGGGAGAGATTTGTGGCTAAGTATTTTTCTATCATCAGCTGTTTTTTGGTATCTTGCACTTGAGCCAAAATTTCTTTATCTTTTCCAAAACCCTGTTTAACCGCCGCCTGATAGACCAGCTCCAAGCCAATGTATTGACGCAGAAAGTCCAAGGTGTCCTGCCGCGTCACAAAAGGCACTCTCATCTCCGCCGGGAGAATCTGAAACTGCTCTGCCAGTTCCTGTCTGGTAATCTTATTATCCCCGATTCTGGCAATCGCCGGGCCCGGCCCGGTTATAGTTGAGAGATGAGCCGGTGTCTGCAAAATATCGGAGTCTGCTTTAAGTATTTTCTCTCTGGTTCCAGAATCTTGAGAAAGTATTAATATTAAGCTCACGGTCGAAATAGCCAGGGTGAGAAAAATCAAACTCAATAGTATTTTATATTTTCTGTCTTCCATTTTTCCTCTTTTATTATCTGAATCGCTTAGCCCTTTTTCTGAAAAACTGCACCAGGGGCTCTACGTAAGAACGGTCAGTTGAAATTTCTATTCTATCCAGGTCAATTTGCTTGAGGAGATTCTCCCAGTCCTGCTTCTGTTTATAGCGAATCAAGCCGAACTGGCGCTGGAGGGTCTTGTCCGAGGAATCCACTAAGAATTGCTGACCGGTCTCGGCGTCCTCAAATTCTAAAAAACCGAGTCGGGGGAATTGCTCTTCTTTGGGGTCTTTGATTCTTAGGGCAATTATGTCATGCCTGCCGGATAGAGTCTTCAAAGCCTTTTCATAGCCGCTGCTTAAAAAATCAGAAATCACAAAGATGATGCTGTGCCGGGTGAGCATCCGGCCAGCGTATTCCAAGGCCAAGGCTAAGTTGGTTCCTCTGCCCTGGGGCTGGTAGTAGAGCACTTCTCGAATTAGGCGCAGGACGTGATTTCTCCCTTTCTTAGGGGGGATGACCTTTTCAATCTGGTCGGTGAAGACCAACAGCCCCACCTTATCGTTATTTTGAATGGCGGAATAGGCTAATACCGCGCTCAGCTCAGCGGCAATCTCATTCTTGAAGCGTTGGACCGTGCCGAATCTCTGGGAGGCAGAGAGGTCCACTAAAATCATAACTAAGAGTTCGCGTTCCTCTCTGAATTTCTTCACGAAGGGATAGCCGAAGCGGGCGGTCACGTTCCAGTCGATGCTGCGGATGTCATCTCCGGGCTGATATTCCCGCACTTCTGTAAATTCTATGCCCTGGCCTTTGAAGACCGAGTGGTATTCGCCGGAGAACAAATCCTGCACCAAATGCTTGGTGGTGATTTCGATTCTTCTGATTTTGCTGATGACTTCTTTAGTCAGCATTTAAGGAACTTCCACTCCTTCGAAGACTTTTTGCACTACGTCGTCGCTTTCCAAGTCTTCTGCCTCGGCTTCATAGCTGATGATTACCCGGTGGCGGAGGACATCTTTGCCGATGGCCTTTATGTCTTCTGGAATCACGTAGCCTCTACCGCGTAGGAAAGCCATGGCCTTGGCCGCCAGGCTCAAATAGATGGTGGCCCGGGGTGAGGCGCCATATGCGATTAAGTCTTTAATCCGTAAGTTGAATTTATCCGGCTCCCGGGTAGCCAGGACCAGATTGACAATGTATTCCTTTAGTTTTTCGTCTAAGTAGACCTGCTGAACCATGTGGCGGGTGTGTAAAATCTCCTTGGGGGTGATAACCGGACTGGTCTCCGGCAGGCCGGTGGCTGTATTCTTATCTAAAATCTGCAACTCTTCCGCACGGGAGGGATAGGTTACCGATAGCTTCAACATGAAGCGGTCCACCTGCGCTTCTGGCAAAGGATAGGTTCCCTCCTGCTCAATCGGGTTTTGGGTGGCCAGGACCAAGAAAGGCTCTTCTAAAGGATAAGTTGTGTCCCCGATGGTGACCTGTCTTTCCTGCATTGCTTCCAGCAGGGCCGATTGGACTTTGGCCGGCGCCCGGTTGATTTCATCTGCCAGAATCAGATTGGCGAAGATGGGACCCTTTTTGGGAGTGAAGGTTCCCTTTTGCGGATTGTAAATTACTGTGCCGATTAAATCTGCTGGCAGCAAATCCGGTGTGAATTGAATTCTCTGAAACTTAGCCTGGATGGCAGAAGCTAAGGTTTTAACCGCCAGAGTCTTGGCCAAACCGGGCACTCCCTCGATTAGAATATGCCCGTCGCATAAAAGTCCGACTAGCAATCTCTCTATCAGATATTTCTGACCTACAATTACTTTGGAAATTTCATCAGTGAGTCTTTTGACGAAAAAAGATTCGGCTGCGATTTTCTCCTGCAGAGCCTTAATGTCCGGATGCATTCCTCTCCTCCTTGGGCGCTAAACCATTATTTTACAGGCTGATTTTGCTGAAGTTCCACCACTCTTCTAAACTTAGTTATCGTCTCTTCCAACACCAATCTCTCTCTAAATTCTGGGTTGAATCGAGCCTGTTCAATTTTCTTTAATACTTCTTCCAGTAATTGTCTGCTTTCATTTTCCAGATGATTCGGATTTTCCAGCACTTCCGCAGTTGTCATGCCTGCCAGGTTCAGGCTGAATTTCAGCTCTAAATAATTAAATACGATTTTCCGCAACTGATTGAGAGCATTTCCTAAATCCTGCACAGTTATAGCTTCTAATTCTGTCAGGGTTTGCTGTTCCAAGGTCAGACTGGGTGCCAGTTCTGAAGGAGGTTTTTTTAGTTTACAGTAAATGCGAAACAGGTAACCCAATCCCAGCAAAACTGCCGCCGCCATTTGGAACCAGACAAACCGCCTGCCTGCCAATGCAGGAGCAGTAATGGTCAGATTATAAACCGGGGTAGTATAGCTGCCGGTTTTATCAAATTGTGTATCGTAGTAATTAATCGTAAGAGGCTGGAGTCTGGCAATACCCATCGAGTCGGCTGAGAAATAAAAGAAAAATTCTTTTTTAGAATAGGTCTTCTGATTTTCCTGATAAAAGCCCAATTCAGTCTTTGTCACAATAATATGAAGATTCTCTGTTGCAGGAGGACTAAATTCCTCTATAAGCACCCGACCCTGCTCACCGGGCCAGGAGAAAGTAATCGAATAAGTCAGGGTATCTCCCAGGCTGAGCGACGGAGAACTTATTGCCGTTGAAATTTTGACTTCAGCAGCAACGATGTCAGATTGTGCCGATGCATTGAGAGCTCCGAGATTGATTAAGTTTATTGCAAGACACAGGCCAATTCTGGCAAACATAGCAAGTTTAATATGAATAAATACTGGTCAGATGACCGGATGTCAAGAAAAGCTGTGGCCTAAAACAAAAGCGGGTGAGTCTTACAACCCACCCGCTGAAATCTAAGCCGGTAACTAGCTAATGGCTGGCTATAAGATTCATGGTCAAAGTGCCCTGCAGGTACTCAATAGAAGAATTCATGAGAGCTGCCGCATACTTTGTGTTGTGAATTCCCAGGCACTTGTCCTCTTCTACGAAGAGAAAATTCCAGACTGCTCCGGCTGAATCGGCAGTCGCTACTGTCCGGCCCGCTATGGGATGATAGGTAACGCTGTCTATCAAACCGGCGGCTACCAATTCAGTTTGTAGGACATCCAGAAGGGTCTGCAGCGAATCCTGAACTCCGTCCGGGAAATCTGCAGTGGCGTAATTGAAATCATCCACATTAGCATGACAACCGCTCTGGTTGCAGGCTGCCACAAGTTCAATCTCTTCATACTCCATTCTCCAGGTATGGCCGCCCATTTCATAAGTACCAGAAGGATACATATGACAGTCCACGCAGCCATTGATGGTACGAGTCGTATGAGGAGAGCTGGGATAGCTGTAACCTGCGTACTCATAACCATTAGTGCCGTTCAGCATATCCCCCTGGCCATTGTAGTGGGGTCCCCAGTGCACGCTGGTGAATTTGACTCCGTCATAGACGTACGTATTAACATCTCTGCGAGACTGATGACAATTTGCGCAGATGTTGCTCAGACCTTTGTTGTAAGTTGACCCATCCTGCATGGTCACAGCCGCAACGGTTCGCAGAGTCAAGTCCCCATTAGTATGAGGAGCATGGCACGTGAAACAGCCGATGGCAGTCGGATTCTCTACCACTGCCGGGGCTGTTCCGGTGGTAAGTTTTTCCACAAAACCCTCATTGGTGTGGCAGTAATTGCAGGAAGAGGTATTGCGGTTGATGTTCTCACCTGATGCATGCACCGAGTTTTCCCACTGCTTCTCTGCCGCCAGAACTGCAGTGTTCTGGTCGCTGTGGCAGGTAAAGCAGGAGGTGTCCGCCACTATCTGGTTTATTATCCTCTCCCTAGTACACGCGCTGAGAATTACCACAAGCGCCAGTGAAGATAGTACTCCCAAACTTAACCATTTCCTCATAAAGACCTCCTTCTAGAGCTTATTTCTATTTTGTTTATGTTCTTTACGGCAAATTATGTGCCAAGCTTATTTCTCGTAACTAGTTAATAGGTAAAGCATTATACGGTAGTTGCAATCCCGGAAAAGCAACCTTGTGAAAAATTTAACATTTTGCGAATTTTTCCCATAAGTTCAGGACATATTGTCAGGGGCCGTTTGTTACTATTTTCACAAACTGCCTATTCTCTGTGAAATGCTGATAGTGAATACATTGAGAGTATAATAATCCGGAGCGATTAGGTAATCATCGTAATTGTACTGATTGTAAGCAAACTGGGCTGAGAGCTTTTTCCAGATGAGGTATTCCACTGCCAGGCGCAGATCTTCTCGTTGCAGGTCCAGGTCCCCCTTGCTTCTGAAATAGCTGAATCCGCCGCTTAATATCAAGCGCTCTATCGGCTTTAGGGTTCCGTTAATTAGAAAATTTCTGGTCTTGCCGAAGAAGCGGCCAAAGGAATCCTGATACTCCACATCCTGCATAGTAAAGGTGGCATCCGCACTAAATTTATCATTATAAGTGAAAGAGCCGAAGGAGGTGAGCCCCTTGGAATCTACTGAAGTCAGGATTTCCTCATTGTCTCTTTGCCGGTCCTGATACTTTATATCCAGCACCAATTTCTGAATCGGCTTATAATTCACACTGAACAGAAAGTTGTCGGAATCATAGGGCCCGACCAAGGTGGAAAGGTCTTTGTCTTTACGCTCTT
Source organism: uncultured Ignavibacteria bacterium (assembly GCA_964399055.1). Classification (GTDB taxonomy): domain Bacteria; phylum Zixibacteria; class MSB-5A5; order DSPP01; family RBG-1; genus CAYNPJ01. The sequence continues at coordinate 486,057 of CAYNPJ010000001.1, read as the reverse complement.
TTTTGGCATAATTGGCCTTGATTTTGAGATTGTTCAGGGGTAAGGCTCGCAAGCCCACCAAAAATGAATTCAGGCTGTTCTTTCCGATTTCGTCCTTGCGCCGTTCATATGCATAGCCTGCCTCTAAGCCGATTCTTTGGTGCACATCATAGATAACATTGTAAGCCGTTTTGAAAGTCCTGCTGGTCAAACCAGTGGCCTGATTGTCCGTGCTCTGATAATAAAACTTGCCGGACACAGACAGTTCCTGGATTATCTTGTACAAAAGCGACAGGGTATATAAATCGGTGCCCATCTCCAAATCCGATTCGGTCAATTGGGCGTCATCTCTTAAATATTGCAGGCTGGCGAATAGATCCTTAGGTAGTGAAGTATTAAAAATGAGCTGATGTCGGTGGGAGCGCCGGTCAAAGGCTTCGCTGATGCGAGAGTCAAAATCTAAGATGCGATAGGAATAGGTAAAAAAGTTTTTCCTGCCATTTAACTGCAGTCCAATTTTGCCGTTCTGCACAAAATGGTCATAGCGGGTGCCCAGGACTCCCGGCTCATCTGAAATTATCCCGATTCTATCTCCTTCCCTCTTCTGATAATTGTAATCAGCAAAAAGTTTCAGCCATTTCAAGGGGCTGACAGTAAAAGTTCCTCCGCTGCTCTTCCGTTTAGAATTTTCCTGGTTGTCTCCGAAGAAAAAGCGGGACTCCTGATGATTGAGCTTAAAATCCAGCCAGTTATTGCGGCGCAGGCCAAAAGCCAGGTCACGGTTGCCCAGATTAAGATTGGAGGAGGTAAAATTCAGAGAGGTGCCATCGGCAAAATAGGAATTGAAGGAGAGGCTTCCCAGGGCCATACCCGAATAGAGATTAAACACTTCCTCAGTGGTGCTGCGTTTCCCTTCCTGGTCAAAAAAGGAATAAGAGAGTTTGATTTCTCCGTCAAAAGTGGAATTTTCCTGGGCCAAGCCTGGCACTGTCAGAAGTATCAGTAGAAAGGTTGCGGAACGTATGGTCTTTAACATTTCTTTCCCTCAATTCCCATGACAGCTGGACAGAAAACAGCTTTGGGACAGAATCGACTCATTGAAAAAGCGCTCATCCGTGTAGGAGCCGTGCACGTCGGTGTGACACTCTGAGCAGCTGCGATTGGCGTAAATTCCATTATGGGCAGTGCGGTGCTTAGGCACGGTGTGGCACTGTAAGCAGAGCTGTTTGACTGGCTGGAGCAGTAAACGAGGATTTGAAGAACCGTGCGGGTCATGACAGGAGAGGCAACTCCCTTTTTCCAGGCTGTATTCATTGGCCGCGTCGTGCTCATAGATAAAAGGGCCCTGGAATTCAGCATGACAGTTAAAACAGGTCTGGTCAGCCCGACTCAAAGAGAAGCTCTGGCCGGGTTGAAGCGAAATCTGGTGACAATCAATGCAGCTCACCAGTTTGTCTTTGACCGGATGCCGGGAAGGGCCGGCTAATTTCTGCTTGATTTCGGCGTGGCAGGAGAGACAGAGTGAAACCGGACTCATTCGGAGAAGTCTTTCTGCCTTGGGCTGATGAATTGAATGACAGTTCAGACATCCGACATTTTGCCGGAAGTGGACATTGGTCTGTGAGAATTCCTTTACGTGTTCAGAAGCATGGCAGCCGGAACAGGTTTTGACTAAATCAAAGATAGAGGCCTTGGCCGGGTTGATTATATTCTCGGCGCTGGGCTCTTCCAAGTGTTTGGAGCCATCCCCATGACAACTGGTACAGAGAACCTGGGGGAGATTGGCACTGGCAGTCGGGTTAAACTTATGTACTGTCCGTTGAAGATTATCGCCGTAATCAGAGTGACACTCCAAACAGTTAGAATTCATCTCGACGGACTCAGAAGCGGCTCCGGCAGAGATCCAGAAAAGAATAGACCAGAAAAACAGGGCAGTCAGCCCGGCTCCCCATGTTATCCGTTTTATTTTGCTCTCCACTTTCTGTCCTTAGTTTGTGCTTTCTTTCACAAAGACGTTTCTTAAAATTGTCGATATTCTACTTTAATACTAAATGAATGTCAACTATTTTTTTATCATTTTTTCTTGACCGAGGTCAAGTATTGTCCCATGACTACGTCTTTCAAAACTGCTGGCGCTGCTTGCTGCGAATCATTTTCATTGCCGACCGGCTGTTTGTCGCATAGATTATGTTTTATGAGAAAGTATTGCCGATGTAAAATTAGGTATATTATATAGGTATGTATTTAAAATCCTTATTTTCGATTCTGGGTCTTAATAGGTTGTGCCTGGGGCTGTTGATGATAATCTACTCCTTGGGCGTTAGTTCTCTGTATGCCCAGAGTGACTATGATTGTATGCAGTGCCATGCCGACCAGAGTCTGGTAGCGCAGGATAGTCTGGGTAAAACTCACTTGCTGTATGTGGACTTGAATCTCCTTAAGAGTTCGGCCCACGGCCAGCTGGAATGCGTTAGTTGTCATGCCGGCATAAATGAACTGCCCCACAGTGAGAAGTTGCCGGACGTCAATTGCGGCACCTGTCACTCTGCTGAAGCAGAAATTTACCAATGGCATGGAAGGGAAATGATAGGAGCCGACCCGGATCTGCCTTCCTGTCAAAGCTGTCATGGCAGTCACGACGTTTTCCATTCTTCTTCCAAAAAATCAAAGGTCAACCCGCTTAACCTTCCCCAGACCTGCGGGCGCTGCCACGAGGACATCGACCTGGTCAAGAAACATGAGATTCTATTGCAGGAGCCGGTGGCAGTATTCAAGAACAGCGTGCACGGAAAGGCCTCCATGGGAGGGTTATATTTTGCGGCCAGCTGTAATGACTGCCACTCCAGCAATGGCACGGCTCATATCATCCTTTCGCCGGGCAATCCTCAGTCCTCCATTAACCATTTTAATGTCCCCAAGACCTGTGGCAGATGCCACAAAGGAATCGAGTATGACTACTGGGAGGGAATTCATGGCCAGTTAACTCTGAGAGGCGAGACCGATTCACCGGTCTGCTCCGACTGCCACGGCGAGCATGGCATTCTTCCACCGGACGACCCTCGCTCACCGGTCAGCCCCACCCGGGTGGCTGAAGCCACCTGCTCTCCCTGCCATGAGTCCGCCCGTTTGAATGAGAAGTACAAAATCCCCACCGGACGGCTGCAGACCTGGGTAGATAGCTACCACGGCCTGAAGAGCCGGGCTGGCGACGTCACCGTGGCTAACTGCGCCTCATGTCATGGAGCCCACCGGATTCTGCCGCATACCGATTCGACCTCCTCCATATATCCGGCCAATCTCCAAGCCACCTGCGGTGGCTGCCATCCGGGAATTTCTGCGGCCATGGCCAAGACCCCTATTCATGAAACCCCGGGATTTTCCAGCACTCCTCTGGCGAACATTGTCAAGAATATCTACGTCATAGCTATCGTGCTGATTGTAGGGACCATGGCTGTACACTGGCTGTTCGACCTGCGCATGCAGATTAAGAAGGTGCTGCAGAAAAAGTCGATTCAGCGCATGACCTACAATGAGATGTGGCAGCACATGTTTCTGACCGTCACTTTCGTGGTTCTGGTAGTGACCGGATTTTCTCTGAGATTTTCCGAGGCAGCCTGGGTCAAGTTTTTATTCGGCTGGGAAGGAGGCTTTCCTGTCCGGGGAATAATTCACCGGACCGCGGCGGTGATTTTTGTTCTGACCGCCCTCTGGCACCTGTTTTATCTCACCACTGCCCGGGGACGCCAATTCTTTCATGAAATCTTCCCGGCCAAAAGGGACCTGGGCCAATTTTTCCAGATGGTGCGCTATAATCTGGGATTAAAAAACGAGCCTCCCGCTTTTGGCAAATTCGGTTATGTCGAGAAAGCCGAATACTGGGCCCTGGTCTGGGGAACGGTGATAATGACCATCTCCGGGTTCTTCCTCTGGTTTGACAACGTGGCGGTCAAATGGTTTGCCAAGGGATTCTTAGACGTGATGCTGGTGATTCATTACTACGAGGCCTGGCTGGCTACCCTGGCTATTCTAATCTGGCATATGTATTCCGTGGTCTTCCGGCCCGGAGTCTATCCTATGAATCCGGCCTGGCTGACCGGTTCAATGCCAGAAGAGATGTACCAGCATGAACATCCCAAAGACCCGGCTGTGACCGGAGAAGCACCCAAAGGGTGGGCAGAATAGAGTTTTAATTTAAGATAATAGATCTGGTTCTTGCGAGAATTACTGGGTAGTAATGGAGCTTGGGCTAAACTTATTGAATTGAATAAAAACTAAAGTACTAAATTATCTATAACCAAAAATCTCGGCCCAGATAATCAAGAGAATCAAAATCAGCCCTAAGCTTAGAGCAATCCAGCCAAAGAATTTCATCCCCTTGACCACTACCGGCGGCAGAGGGTCGACCAACTTCTTTTCTAATTCACCGGATTCAACCAACTCCTGATATTCGCGGGGACGGTCTGCTCTCAGTTCTTCCAAAGAGACCCGGCCCGTAAAAATGACCGTATCCATAGGGAATTTATCCGGGCGGAAGTGGGTATTAAAGAAATGGACCGTGAAAATGAAGCCGACTGCCAGAAGTGCCTCATCAGAATGGATAATGGTGGCGACGTTGATGAACCAGCCCGGCAGAATGTAGGTGAATAGCTCTGGAAACCAGAGAATCAAGCCGGTAGAGCCGATGATGGTGACTCCCCAGAAAACCGCAAAGTAGTCGAATTTCTCCCAGTAAGTCCATCTGCCGTAGGCCGGCCGGGGGCCTAATCCTAAAAACCATTTGAAAGTCCCCCAGAAGTCTTTCACATCCTGGCGGTTGGGGAGCATGGAGCCTGGGCTGCCTAAAAATTGGCGCCAGGTTTTCCCCTGCTCCTCCTTCTTTCTGAAGAGATAAAAGATGTGAATCACGAAATACAAGAAGGTTATGACCGCGCAGATGCGGTGAATGTAGCCGGCTGATTCAAATCCTCCCAACATATGGGAGAGCCACTGGGCCCAACCCAAGTAAGAAAACTTCAAAGTCATGCCGGTCAAAGCCAGACCCAAGAAGCTGATTATCACCAGAACATGCAGTCTGCGGGGGAGGGTATCGAAACGGAGATATTGCTTTTCTGTGTACTCGATTCTTGATTTCTTGCGCTCATGCATGGCCTGGAAGGAGCGGGGAAGCCACAGGACCGTGTGCAGGCCGAAAAATCCCAGAGTCCCCACCAAAAGGAAGGTCATAAACCAGAAAGTGTAAAACAAAATCGGATACTTGTCCCGGTCATGATGGGTGGCATGTGTCAGATAGCCGGCAAAGCGGCGGTGGGAACCGGGATGGCACTGTCCGCAGGTGGAGACGATGTTCTGCCGGGAGAGAGTAGATTTAGGGTCCCAGGTGGGGAGAACATTATGGGCGCCATGGCAGTCGTAGCATTTGGCTGCGGCTGTATAGCCCAATTTGGAGACTTTGCCGTGAAAAGTTTCAAAATAGGATTCAGTGACATCCTGATGGCAGCGTCCGCACTGATTGATGATGTTGAGTTTGAACCCTTCCTGGTCGGTTCTGGTGATAGTATGGGCGGAATGACAGTCGTGGCATAAAGGGAGCTCTTTGTCGGTCTTGACCTTGGCGGTAAAATGAATGCTCTGGGTAAACTCTTCGTAGATGCCGTGATGGCATTCGGCGCAGGTCTGAGCGATGTTGTGGCGATTGACGCTGGAGGCGGGATTATCCGCCGGCAATTCGTGATGAGGAGTGTGACAGTCGGTGCACATAGCCGTAACTACCAAACCACTCTGCAAAAGTCCCTTTCCATGAATGCTCTCGACATAATTTTTGACAACTTCTTGCTTTTCGCCGGTGAGCCGAATAGCGGCTTTCTCCCCTACTCGGTGACACTTTCCGCACAAATCAGGAACTTTTGTGGGGTAAGTGGGAGAATTCGGATTGCGGTGCTCCTTGGTGCCGTGGATACCGTGACAATCTCGACAAAGAGGCGCATTAGGGTCTCCTCTCTGGCTCAAAGTGCCGTGGGTACTGGTGGCATAGGTAGAAACGACTTCAGCGTGGCAGATGGAGCAGTCCACTCTGGTGGTGATGGTGGCACAGGGCCTCTTGCCGACCGGACTGGCTCCGGTGTGGCACTGGGCGCAGGCGGTATTGCGGTGGATGGAACCCTTGACCTCTAAGGTATCTATATAAAGGGAAATGCTGTCTCCATCCCGTATGGTAAACAGATTGGGGCGGGTATGACAGTTCAGGCAGTCCCGGTCAGCCATCCCTAATTCATAGAAGATTTTTCTGGCCTTGTGAGGGGCATGGCAGTCCACACAGACTGGCACCTTGTTGGGCTCTCTTTCCCAGAGTTCGCCGCGGATTACTTTCTGGTGAACCTGTTCAATTAAACTGTGGCAGGATTCACAGGTCTTGGCCACATTGTTGCGATGAATGGATGATTTGGGGTCGGTGTGGGGCAGGACACTGTGGGACGTATGGCAGTCGGTACAGACCGCGCTTACTGACAGACCTTTTTGGTATAAGCCTTCCCCGTGAATGCTGACCGAGTAATGGGTGAGAATGCTGTCTTGAGGGATGTCATAGGTGCGGGTGACCTCGGTCCCCTCTTTGTGACAGTAGCCACACACAAAAGGGATATTGAAGCGGTTGACCTTGGATTCAGGAGAGTCAATCTGGAGAATATCGTGGCTGCCATGGCAGTCCCAGCAGCGAGGGGCTAAACGGGCTCCGGCCTGGACCGCTTGACCATGCAAGCTTTGGTCGTACTTTTCCGCAATGTCGCTGTGACAGGAAGAGCAGTCCGGTGGCTGTAAATTCTCCGCATGAGGGAGTTCACTTTCAGCCAGGTCTACGTGACAGGAGACGCACTCTAATTGACCGTGAATGGATTTTTCAAACTTGGCCTGGTCGACGAAAAGAGAGATTCTCTTACCACTTTTTATCTTTGTGAGAGAATTATCCGAGTGACATGTAAAACAATCGGAGTTTTCTATTCCCCGGACTGGAGCAGATCCAAAGAGCGCAGCACAAATGACTATTTTGAAAAACAGTTTCATCGAGCTAACACTACATTTTACTTATCTTATCGGTAGCTCTTCTATCACCGGTTTGGGATTCTGTTCCTCATAGGCCAAGAGATTGTGGCACTGGTTGCAATCCTGGGAAATGACCTTGCCATCCGAGCTGGCGTGCAGTTCATCGTGACAGCGGAAACAGCCGGGAAAGTTCATATGGCCGATGTTGTTGGGATAGGTCTTCCAGGCGATGTTCATCCTGGGGAAGACATTGGAGGCGTAAATCTCTTTGAGCTTTTCTGCGGCCCGGTGTATATCCTCCTGTTTGGCTACATAGAGGTAGTCATAGTTAGTCTTATAGAAATCTATCAGACCCTGCTGTATCTTTTGCAGGGCAGTGGATTTGTCCTGGTATTCTGCATTGAGTAATTCCAGGCTGGTTTTTTTGACATAGGGCAGTTTCGGGCTGATGAAACCGGCCAGCATGGCCTCATCTATGGCCTCATCCGGCAGGCGGTAAATATGAGTGGGCCGGTTATGACAGTCCATACAGTCCATTATCCGCTTAGGAAGTTTCAAAATGGAATCTAAGGGGACCGGCAGATCGGAAGAGACAAACTCGGTGACATTTCCTTTCAAGTCTGTCAATCTAGTCCAGGGAATCACCTGTCGGGCCGAATCGACCGCGATGTACTCGATTTTATTGGCGATATTCATGTGCCAGTGAATCCCTTCAGCTATGCCGGTCTCTTTGTCCCCGCCGCCGGTTTTAAGCAATATGACCGTCTTTAAAGGGGTGTTCTTCTCATCTTCTGAATATTTGGTTATGACCTTGAGCTGTTCGCCGTGGAATTTCTGGGGCCAGTGGCATTGCTCGCAGGTCTCTCTGGCCGGGCGGAGATTTTTGACCGGCACCGGAATGGGTTTTCCGTAAGTGTTTAACAGAACTGCAAAGACCTGTCTGGTTCCGGATAATTTCGATTTAACGAACCAGGAAGCGCCTGGTCCGATGTGACAGCTGACACAGTGTACCCTAGAGTGAGGAGAATTCCGGTAAGTGACAAACTCCGGCTCCATCACCTCATGGCAGACCTGGCCGCAGAAGGTGGTGGAATCCATAAACTCCACCGCCTGATAGCTGGCGGCCGAGAGTATGGCCACGATGAAGACCGCCGCCGGTATGAAAATCATCACCTTGCGCCGGACTAAAGGGCGATTTAAGTCTATATCAATCCTGGGAAGAAGCTCCTCGGCTCCGGCCCTTCTTCTGGTCAGATGATTGCCGACGGGAATCAATACCAAGCCGACAACCAGAACAATGGGGAGGATTAAAAAGACAATGATTCCTACGTAGGGATTGGCGTGGACAACGTCTAACCCCAAAAGGTCCATCACTAGGATGGCCAAAATCAAAACCAGGCTGGTGATGACTAAAACCAGTCCGAGGAAGCTGATGATATTGGTAAAGAAACGGGTTATGAATTTCGGCTTAGTTATCTGGTCGGACATAAGTGTCTGATTTGAAGTTCAATTGCTTTATTAAATCCGGTATAAGTTACTATAATAAATACGAAAAGCAAGCTTTTTTGTGAAATAATTCACAAATTAACTGGGCTAATAAAGACTTACAACCCCGCCTTGCGGTCAGTCTCTCTTATCTTGAAGTAAAGCAACAAAGCCAGGAAAATGATAATAATGCCTGAGCCGGCCAGCCCATACTGTCTGATGCGGGCATCCTTAAGAGCCTCTTGGGCTTTGGTCTGAACTAAATTGGCTTTGAATCTCCCTTGCCCGGCCTCTTCCCTTACCTTCTCTAAGGAAACGGCGTGAATCAGGCTTTGTATCTTAACCACTGCATCCGAGGCGAATTTTAAATCGAATTTGGCTGCGGCTATGTCTAAGCCCGCCTTTTCAGCCTGGGAGACTAAATTTTGAGCTTGGTTTATTTCACCCTTAAGGCTGTCTAGCACTGCTTTGATTCCCTGGGCTACAGTATAAGCCTTGCTGTCCGGGTCGGAGTGACACTGACCACAGAGAGAGCCTTCCCCTACGCCTAACATTTCATCCAAAGTTTTCTGCACTTCGTGATTGCCGTGGCAGGCTTCGCATTCCGGCAGGTTCAACTCGGCAAATGCCTGTTTGTGGGGGGATTCGGCGAACAGGTCCCGGTTGCTGGCGTGGCATTCCCCGCACACCTGGGATACCGTAACTAAACCAGGAGGTGTAGCTCCATGATTGCCGTGGCAGTCGGCACAAGTGGGGGCCGAGCGGTCATTTTTTTCTAAAAGTAATACTCCGTGGACTGATTTCTGATACTTTTCGAACTGGTCTGAGGGAATGTTATATCCGGCCATCAGGGTTTTGTTTGAATGACAATGAGAGCAGGTTTTAGGGACATTCAATTTGTGTACTGGCGAGCGGGTGTCAGAGATTGAGAGGATTCCATGAACCCCATGACAGCTGATGCAGGTGGCCACATTGGTATCCCCTCTGGCCAAGAGTTTGGCGTGCTGGGAGGTGCGGTATTGCTGTTCCTGGTCTACTCTTAGGCCGGGATTGAATTTTTTCATGTATTCCACATCAGAGTGGCATTTGCCGCAAAAGCGGGGAATTTGCTGGGGCTTAGGGGCGCCTACGTACCCTTTGGCCGGGTCCATGGATAGCATCGGGTCTCCTTCGGCAAAGCCGACTCTGGCGTCTCCTCCGTGGCATCCTTCACAGCCGATTCCGCGGAGATAGTGGATATCGGTTTTGAAATCAGCAGTAATCTTGGCGTGTTTTTCATCTAAGGTCTCATGACACTGGATGCAGGAATTCTTGGTTAAATCCTTTGCAGGGGAGAATCCGGAAAAGGTCAAAACCAGTGCCGGGATAATGACAATATGCTTTTTCATACCAGATATCCCACTATGGTCATAATTAGAATATAGATTATGGCGATTACTCCGACCGTTGTAAAAAAGGGACTGCGCAATTCCTGGGCTGCTTTTTTATCCAAAAAAGGGACTAAGATGAGTAAGGCCCCCAGTACGGTAAAGGCTAAGACCCCCAGCATCTCGCCTTCAAAAAACAAGATTTTAGCCGGCAAAAACTTCAGAGTCTGGAACATAAACATAAAATACCACTCCGGCCTGATGCCCGCAGGAGCCGGAGCCAACGGGTCGGCCTTCTCCCCTAATTCCCAGGGAAAGACCGAAGCTAAGAAGACCAAAATCCCCAAGGCTATCAGCCAGCCCAACAGGTCCCGTAAAAGAAAATTTGGGAAAAATGGGATGACTTTAGCATCGGAATTTTTGCCCAGGGAGATGGGCCAGCTCATCCCCTGTTTCTGAACCAAGAGGAGATGTAAAGTCAGCAGGGCCGTAGTCAGCATAGGCAGGACCGCCACGTGGAAGCCGAAAAAGCGGGTCAAAGTGGCGCCGGTGACCTCGTTGCCGCCCCGCAGGAATTTCAATACGAAACTTCCGATGAAAGGAACTACTCCGGCGATTTCAGTGCCGACTTTGGTAGCAAAGAAGGCCAGCTTATTCCAGGGCAGAAGATACCCGGAAAAACCGAATCCCAAGGCCAAAAACAGAAGTAAAGCGCCGCTCACCCAGGTCAGCTCCCGGGGTTTGCGGTAAGATTTCAAAAGGAAGACTGAAAAAAGATGCAGAAAGGCAAAAAATATCATCAGGTTGGCAGACCAGGAGTGAATCGAGCGTATTAACCAGCCGAACTTTACTTCGGTCATGATGAACTGGACTGACTCGTAGGCCTCTTCTGCCGAAGGGCGGTAGTACAGTAAAAGCAGAATGCCGGTCACCACCTGCACGAAAAACAGGAAGAGGGTCATCCCTCCCATGTAGTACCACAGGCTGTGTCTATGCCGGGGTACGGTCTTGTGAGTGATTATCTCTTTGATTGCCGCAAGGTCGACTCGCTCTTCTACCCAACCGGCCGATTTGGCAAAAAGAGAGGTCAGCCCCATCTTTTAGCTCTTGGTCACAATCACATCTTCCCCCTGAACAAATGCCTGATATTCATCTAAGGGTCGAGGAGGAGGACCGGAGATGTTTTTACCGTTTAAATCATAATGCCCGTTGTGGCAGGCACACCAGATATGCTTTAAGTCCGGGCGGTACTGGACCGTGCAATCCAGATGAGTGCAGATGGCCGAGAAGGCTTTGAAGGTGCCGTCAGCGGCGTGTACCACAAGACCCGGCTTGTCCCCGAAACGAAAAATCTTGCCGGTGTTTGGCGGGAGTTCGGATAGTTTGGCGGCTATTACCCGATTTGTGGAAGCTTCCGGAATCTGGGGTGGAATGATGAAGCGAATTACCGGATAAAAAATGGCCGCCAGTAAGGCTAAGACACCACCTCCTAAGAGGCGGTTCAGAAAAGTGCGGCGGCTAATCTCTGCGGGTCTGCTTGAATTAGACATAAAGCCTTACAAGAATCAGAGTCGTAACCATAAAAACAGACCGCAAGATAGGCAAGACTCTCTGTCTGTCAACAAAAACTTGTAAGGTTAAGCCACCACCCTGAAGACCTGGTCGTTGTGCCGGCAGTGCTCCTTGACTTTGATGCCGATGGAAGCTCCCGGACCTGCCTCCGGAACGTTCTGATGCTCGATTTGAATGGAGTCCACCACTTGCTCAAAATCGGTGGTGTGCCCTTTGACGTGAATTTTATCTCCCGCCTTAAGCGTGCCGGAGAGCTCGACTGCTATTACGCCAATCTTGGCAAAATAATCGGTTACTTTCCCAATCAATTCCTCTGGCATATTGCCTCCTCGAAAATATTTCTGCCTCTCAGTGTTACTTTTTTATTACTGGCGGAATACACACTCACTTGCTCCAGATTATTCTAAAGTCTGCCAACTAATATGGCCAGCAGGCCGACATACATGTTTATCTTCAAAAGCGAGTTCAGGCGGCCGACGTTTACCGGCGAGGCGTCCTTCCACAACGACCAGAGGATATAGAGCAAAAACCAGTCCACTCCCAAGACGGTCAAAATCAGGTAGCGGGAATTAAACAGATTCAAAAAATAGGGTATGAAGACCAGAAGTATGAGGATGGCAAATATCAGCGTCACTAGAAAACGGGTCTGAACAGTGCCGGCAATCAGAGGAAAAGTCCGGGCCTTTATCTGACGATCCGCCTGATGGTCTTCTAAGTCTTTCAAAAGCTCCCGGCCAAAGTGAAAAAGAAAGGAAAAAATCGCCGGTACCAGAGCTAGACTCAGCTTATTGACAGCTGCAGCGCCAAAGACAAACAGGCCCCCGGAGAGAAAACTTACCATGAGGTTTCCCCACAGAAAACTCTTTTTCAGATAGATGTTGTAGCTTAAAAGCAAGATTACCGCTATTGAGGCCAGTATAAAGACCTGGCCGTTAATCCAGGAACTGAGCGCCAGCCCCAAGAAAGCCAGGACAAAAGCCAGAATTAAAACTTTTCTTCCCTCAATTTTACCTCTGGGTAAAGGGCGGTGAGCCTTGTTTACTTTATCAACCTCCTGATCGCAGAAATCATTATGGGCATAGCCAAAGGCTGCTAAGAGCACGGCAGAGATGGCGGCCAGAATTAATCGCGGATCGAGCGCCTCCCCTATTTCCAGCCAGCCGCCTAATAGGACTGAGCCGACCACCAAGAGCAAATTGTGCAGACGGATCACTTTGAGATACTCCCAGAGTTTTTTCATCAGAATCTATTTTTTAAGGAGAGATGTATTTTCAAATCCTGAAGCTGGTCTTTCTGTCCTAAACCGAGGTCCAGACCTACCAAACCGATTTTCGAATCCAGCCACAGGCCGGCTCCGTAGCCCAGCTTAAAGCTGGATGAGCCGGTCAGTCGATTTTCCTGAAGTGTCTGGCGTTTGAACTTGGCCATATCCAAGAACAGATATAAACGGACTTCCTCTGACAATAAAAAGCGATATTCCCCGGTAGTCAAGAAGAGTTGCCGGGCCCAGAATTGCTCCGGGTAGTATCCCCTCAGCGTGCCAATACCTCCTAACTTATATAAGTCAGCCGGAGAAAGAATATCTTCCGAAGAGGAGAGTTCTAAATAAGCTAATTTCAGCGCCAGGGTCTGCTTGTGCCAGAGAGGAAAGTAATTCCAAATTGTAACCTGGCGTTCCCAGATTTTATCCTTAGCTGGAGAGGTAAGCAGAGTATCTGCGCTGTTCTTTTCCCAGTTCACAAATTTAGCTTGAGCTTCCAATTCGGTCCCTTTTCTGGGATTGTAGCGGTAATTCAGTCTGCTCCAGTTTAATTTCATACCCAGGCCTAATTTCTGGCTGGAAGGGAAGATATTCTTAAAGTAGTCTTTCTGATAGACTCTTTCCCAGCTTAATAGTGATGAAATCGTCAAATTGTTTGACAGACGATAAGAGGTCTGCTCTTCGACCGCTATCTTAGAATAGCTGGAGTCGGTCTGACGCTGCTGGAAGTTGAGGCCAACGGAGAGAGGAGTTCTAAACAACCAGTATTCCCTGAAGGCAAAATTCAGGTAATAGGAACTTAGGTCTTTTTTGGACCAGTCAATTTGAGCCTCCCTGGGGCCATCCAGAAAATTAGAGAGCTGTAAAGCTATATTTCCGGTAAGATATCCAATCCGCTTACTGCTGGCGGGAACATACCCTAATGCACCGGCTATACTATTGCTCAAGTGAATCACAGTAATTCTGACTCTCCCCTCATAATCGGCATCCAGTTGTAGTTCCGGGTCATTTACTTGTTTCAAATAGGCCAGATTCCTTAGGGTTTTTATTCGCTCTTGCCAAATTCTGGCAGAGTATTCTTCACCCGGCTTAAAATTAATTTCTTTCTCTAAAACCCCGGCTACCCCTGGAGAAATTCCAGCCCATTCTATTTGGCTGACCCTTACCAGAGGACCTTCTACTATTCTTAACCAGACCTTGACTCCGAGATTGTTGTCAAGAGCAAAATCATCAATGGTTACCTGAGCATAAGGATAGCCCGAATTCTCATAAAGATTCAGAATTTTCTGAATGCCAGATTTCACAGCCTCATCCGAGAATGCAATCGGCCTCTTCCATCCGGCAGATTTCAGCAATTCTTCGCTGCTGAAAATAGTTTGGCCTTCCAAATTTACCTGTGTAAGAGTATAATTTGACGGATTTCCCTGGACTTGTCCGGCAATTAGCAGTATTGCCAATGACGATATGTTTAAGGTAATAAACCTGAATTTCATTTTAAAATGTCGCGGTCAAATCAAATCTGAAATAGTGTAAAGGGCTTCTATCAGCCAATAGATTTCCCCGGTAGCTGGCCGAGTATTGAAAATTATCTTTAATTCTCAAATCCAAGCCTGAGTCCCAGTCAAAATTATTCCCCGGCCTTTTGCCTTCTGCCAGAAACCAGTTCAGATAAGTCGAGCCGGTGGAGACTTTAGTCCAGGAGAGGCTCCCCCGCCATCTAATAGTAGCAGATGGAGAATATATGAATCCGGGAGCCAGTGAATATAGAGAGCTGCTGATGTTCTGAAACTGGTCTTTTTCCGCCAGACATCTGCTCTTGCAAAAGTATTGCGAGGCGTTGCTTAATCGGTGGGTAAAAGTTAAGTAATAGCCCTGTCCTATTATCCGATGGGAAGGATAACCGCTGAATTCCTGCAACTTGAGACTGTATTCGTGTTTTAACTCCAGAAGATTGGCATTACCCAATCTCAAATAAGCCGACTGGCTCTGGCGAAAGTTCTGGTTGGTCTGGCTGGCGGAAATATATCTGGAGCTTTTCTGGCTCTCCTTCTGCCAGCGCAGGACAAAATAGTGTCGGGTGAACCCGGGGGTGATTTTTAGCTCCTGCTGAAAATTGTAATTTTCCATATAGCTGGTATCCGATTGAATTGACTGCCAGGGGAGTAGAAAATCCAGGCCTAAACTGAAATTATGTGCTACTTGATTGTCTAAACGCAAGTAAGTATCCGAGTGCAGCCAGGAAAGAAGGTCTTTTGCCTCTGATTTATTTTTTCGAGTGATTAAGCGAGTCGGCTCCACTGCCAAGTGTAGGGATTTCTCGCCTGAAAGCGTGGTCCTTAAATTGCCGCTGTTTTCTATCAGGAGCTGATAATTGCCCTGCGGGTCCGGCACGTATTCACCGTTCTCCAGTCGATAATCCCCTTTACCGTCAGGCACCTGAACATAATTGTGGGATTTAAGGTCCAAGCCCCCCTGATTAAGCCGGTAGCGTAAATCCAGATTGAGATAGCCTTGAGGTGGAGAAAAATCAATCTGCCACAGGGCCAAATGCTGAGCCGTGCTCTGCTGTTCTGATTGATAATTAATCTGATTGAGGGTGTATTCCCAGTTGGAGGAGAGTGCCTTGCCCCAGTTTCGCAAAGCCCCTCTGAACCGGTAAGTCTTGGAAGAAATATTATTTTGCCAGCCGTTGTTATTAGATAAATTATTGGTCTTAGACCAGCTTGCTTCGTAGACTAGAGGTGAAACTGAATTAGAGCCTAAACCGATTTCATATTTCTTCCAGCTATTCTCTAGAGTGGTTTGCCCTCTCCGTTCAAAGGAATAGTTTCCTCTTATTGTCCAGGCTTTCAGCGGCTGGGTCCAGCTAAATTGTTCTTTTTTCCACTGTAGTTTTCTGGCCGAGATGCTATCGTTGAGCGGGGTGAACAAACTGATATTATTTTCCTGCTGAAGCAAAAACGAGCCCGAATTAAGAGAAGGTAAGTTTAGGCTCCAGCTCCGTTTTCTTGAATCAAATTCCGTTCCGGCCCTGAAATATCCTAAGTAAGTAGAGAGCGAAAAATTTCTGGCTATAGTAAGGGCAGGCGAAAACTCGGCTTGAAAACGGCGCTTACTCTGCAGGCCGCCGGGGAGATTCCAGAGTCGGGCTGATTCTATCTCTTGCGCCGGGGACAAAGGCGAGAAGTTCTCATCCTGAATAAAGAACTGGGCAGCGGTCTGAAACTGCCTTACCTTTTTCCCGAGCAAGTTCAAATCGGTTTGGCTGAATTTGACCTGAGAGTCAAATCCCCACCCCTTATTGTCCTGATCGTCGATTCTTGAATAAGTATTCTTATCAAAATTAGACTGAGCTAATTCTAATTTCACATTCCAAGAAGAATTGGGCTGGTAGGCCAGGTCCAGACCCAGCAAATTGTGACTCTTTGGCACTGGCAGGCTCTGCAGGGGTGAGTAATTGCCTTTGGCTTCTCCTGCATAAATGAATACGCCTGCCCCCTGATAAATATATTCCCCCTGATTTTCGCCTACATAGGAAAAGTCAACCTCATAATCTCCCTTCATCTCTCCGACGTATTGATAATAGGCGTGACCAGTGGAATCATAATTCAAAAGGTAATCTCCCAGATTGGGGCCTAAATAGACTGCTCCGCTCTGCTGAATTTTGGTGTCTGAATCTCCGGCTAAAGATAAAGCCTGTTTTTGAAGCTCGGACAAAGGCAGCCCCAGCGGACTGTTTTTAGCATCTCCTTCCGAGATTAGAATGCCGCCTAACTTCAGTGCCCCTTCTTGAAAGCTCAACTGAGCCCGGCTGGCTACGAATTTCTGAGAAAAATTCTCCTGAGTGTATTCAAAATCTACCCGGATGACCGACTGGCTCGTAATCAGCCGAGCGGGAGCGAAATATATTGCTCCGCTCAGGTAGTCGATGGTGTAGTCCAAATCCGAGCCCCGCTGGAGTAATTCTCCATTCAGCCAGACTTTTTCAGTGCCGGGAAGAACGCTGATTCTGGTCTGGCCGCTGGGACTGCTCAGGTAATAGGGGCCCTGCTTGCCATCCTGGCCGTAAATCAGATTGGAATGAAAAGTCCCCTTTGAATTGGCCACCGTAGTTTCCAGACTGAGATTGGAGAATTGGGCCTTGGTCTGAACACCTTTTATGTTCTTACTGTAACCGGTCAGTCTGCTTTCTGAATAATCAATCTGCTGGTTCCCCAGAGAGCCGCTGAAATTGGGAGAACTAATCTCCAGGCGGAGTTTGTCTAATTCCTCTAATCTCTGGGTAGAGCCGGTAGGAGAGTAAAAGTCCCCTCTATCTGATAAGAGGGCTAAAACCTGCACCTCCTCGGTCAGCTGGCCCTTGACGCTCAAGTTTAAGCCTTGCTTGAACTGCAAGTCTTTGCTATTTCCAGCCTCTATGGAGAAGGTTTTGCTCCCCTTTAATTCTAGGGAAGAATTATTTTCGTCGATTTTGACCGGAACAGGTTTGGGCCTGGTCTTAGCTGAAATAACAACCTTATTCAAAGTATCCACCGTTGAAGAGTATTCCAGCTCTCTTTTATAATACCGCTTCTTTAAATCTGTATGCAGGTAATGATAAGAGACTAAAATCGAGTCAGAGATAGACAGAGGTTGGGATAGATACAGTGTGCTGTTAGAAGCGTGGAATACGAAATCGTATTCCCTCAAATCTTCAGCTAGTGGATTGAACAATTTTATGCTTTCTGAGAGAATGAAATCATGCGGCAATTGGTAAGGGCCCTGGGTGCCAGTGCCTTTCAGATAAAAGGAATGGGCTTTGACTAGCGAATCAACTGAGGAACTGGCCAGACAGGCGGAGGTTAAAGAAAGGATTACTGCGATTGAGAGCCGTCCTTTGCAGTCCATGTCCAACTATCTTATAATCTCAAAAATCTGAACCCGGTTATTCCCTTTTTCAACCACATAAAGTTTAGAGTCATCCAGTGCAATTCCGGCAGGCTCCTGGAACTGGCCGATATCTGCTCCTTTACTCCCCTGTCTCCATAATAAATCCCCCTGCCGGTCAAAGGCTAATATCTGGCAGAGCTCCTGATCTGCCACTAGAATATCTGCGCCGGAAAGCGCTACATCCGCAGGTTTGACCAGCAGACCAGTACCGATAGACCTGATAAAATTGCCAAAGGGGTCGAACATCGCCACTCTCCTATTGCCTGAATCAGCCACATAGAGATTTCCCCGTGAGTCAGAGGCAATGCCCAGGGGGTCAGTGAGCTTCCCTTCTCCGGCCTCAAAGCCTCCGATTCTGCTTTTGAAAATATAGAAATTATCCGTCTGGACAATTAAGTCGTTCCAGGTGTCGGTAATATACAGTTCGCCGGTATAGGAGACTGTCAAGTCATGGACCGTTCCAAGACCGCGGAAATCTAAAGATTCAGGGGGCTGAATTACGGAGACGAAGTTCAAATTTAAGTCGAACAGCTGGGCCCTCTTGTTCTGAGAGTCGGCGACGTAAAGATTTAACCCTCGGTCTATAAATAAGCCGGTAGGGCGGTTAAATTGACCTCCATCCCACCCAAACCCTCCTTGTTGTTTGAGTAATTCTCCGGAAGGGGAGCATTTCAGAATCCGGTCATTGTTGGTGTCTGCCAGGTAAATATTTCCAAAATTATCCACGGCAATGCCGGTGGGATTCTTCAGCCCTCTTTCCCCTAACTGACTTGTATCTAGAAAGCCTAAAGGCTTTATGCCCTTAGAAGCCGGAGTAGAAACCGAAGTGGTGGAAATCTGGGGAACGCTGGCACAGCCAAGCAAAAATCCCAGCAGAAAGAAGAAACCCAGGGGTCTCATCTCTTTCAGAGGCTTTAATAAAAGGTCTTGGTGGCAGTCAGCGAAATTTTGCGATTGGAGCCGAAGAGATTGACCTGCGGGTGAAGGCTGATCTGGGCTTCAAAGACTTTTTTACGGTTGAATTTCTTGGCGTCCCGGAAAGCGTCCACCGCGCTGATAATGCGATTCAGACCGGCCAGGCCCAGCATATATAATGAGCGGCGGTAGGCATTCTTGCTCTGGTTCCTCAAATCCCGGTATTCCGAGCGGGAGTCAATACTGTCCCACTCCCAGTTCCAGTAATCGGTCTCCGGATAGATGGGGGCCTCCGGGCCATTGAAGAGTCTGGTGAATTGATTATACTGGTCGCGGTTGTCGTAGTAGGTTAGTCTTTCATAATAATTATCATCTTTGCCCTCTGGAACTATCCCGGCATGCTCCACCGCGTAATTTTTGTAGTCGTTTTTCTTCCAGCTTCCCACGGTTCTAAATGCAAAAAAGGCCACCCACAATGAGGCTTCGCTGCCGGCAAAGATTTTGGCCTTGGTCTTGGCGTCATTGTAATACTGGCCTGCCCCGGGCAAGAGCAGAGACAATAGAAAAGCCTTCTTGGGTGATTTGAGCTGACCGGCCTGGGCAAACTCATCGGTAAACTCATCCTGAGGCTGAAGAGCCGAGGCGGAGAAATTATAAATCCGGCTCTCTTTCTGGGCCAGATAGAGTTCCATCTTAAAAAGAATGGAGGAATTGGTAGAATATTCATCTGCCCGGATAATAAGCGGCCCTCCCAGGGTAAGCGTTAAGCAGAACAGGCCGAGTAATCTTTTTTTCATTTCTCTATCTTCAAATTAATCGAACTTAAGCGTGAAAACCGCCCGCGGAGATAGCCCATCCTGGTCCGGCACCATCCGCAGGCGTAAATTGGCCTCATCTATGAAGCGGTCCTGTTTGCGATTGTAGCTCTTCACGGTCAGGGCCGCATCGATAGCCGAGAGAATGTGATTCCCCATGGAGGCAATCACCGCCCATTTGGCTTTGTCATACAAGTCATTGGCATCTTTACGCATGCCCAGATAAACACTCCTGATTAACGGCAATAGATTGAACTCGTCTCCTCCCCAGCCGTACACAAACTGGTCATACTTGCCAATGTTTTCGTAATATTGCTGGTCGCTTATCTTGACCGAATGATGCGTGAAACCCAGGTCATTAATCGTGTCTCTTACCGATACAGAAAGGGATTCTTCCATGTTATATATTATATCCTCATTGGCACGCACGGCCTGATAACGCGCTGTGTCCGAATAGTAATTGGAAAAATCCAGGGTGTCGCCGTTGAGGGCATAGAAAAATCCTTCTGCAAAATACTCTGACAAGAGATAATCCCGGTAAGAGTTGGCATCCCAGTTGGCGTCTGCATAGGTTCGGTATTCTACTTTTTTATCATCCCCCTTACCGTCATAGTGGAAGTAGCCGTACCAGAACAGAGCCTCCAGGCCCAGGAAAGCGGCTGCTTTGAGCTTGGACTCTCCATAGAATTCGCCCGCGCCCGGCAGGACCAGAGATAATAGAAAGGCCTTCTTGGTCGATTTGCTCTTGGTGGAGTAGACGTCCCGATTCACTCCCGGAGTTTCCTCCGGCTGAACTTCCAAATTAAAATTCTGGCTCTGCTCCATTATCTGGCCATAGCTGGAGTAATCTATGGAGCGGAAGTAATCTTCCACTGCCACTCCATTTTGACTCTCCTCAGCCCAGGCCTGTGGCAACACTACTGAGAATAGTGCCACAATCGTCAGGGTTGTAAGGATTTTAATTAACTGCATTTACAAAACCTCCTTTATTTAACTACCGCTATTTTGCAAAATTGGGTCTGACTTCTCCCGCCGCTTTTGGCCTCTATCCGGCAGAGATAGACTCCGCTGGCTATTCCAGAACAGTTCCAGTTAAATTCATTGTCAGTGAAAGCCTGACCTGAAGTCTGATGAGCCTCGATTAGATTACCGGCCAAGTCAAAAAACTTCAGCTCCACCTGACAGTCGTAATTCGAATAGAAACGCACCGTGGCCTGACTGGAAGCCGGATTAGGATAAGCATAAAACTTTTCTGAGGGCAAAATATCTACTCCGGCTATTGGCGGAGAAGGAAGCTTGGCCGAAGGAAAATGGTTGGAATGCTGGGCGTCAAAATTCTCCATCATCCAGAAATTTTTGGATTCATCGAAACTGGCGGTGATGTTCCAGAGGTACACAAAGCCGTCTTCTGCCGGAAAGGCGATTTCTCTTTCGGTGTCATTGCCAGGGTTGCGGTCAAAATTGACAATGGCGCCTGAGGTCAGAACCTCTGCCGCGGTCGAAAGCGGAAATCCGTTGAGTTTATATACCGAACTGCTGTAGGCTAAAATTTCTCTGCCCGGCGAGCCGACCAGGACATCCGTCCGGCCATCGGCATTAATGTCCACTAAAATCGGCGCAGTTGAGACAGGGCCAACCGGCGTGCTTTTACCGATAACAATAGGAAAATCAGTGGCCACGGTGCCGTTGTAGTTCAAAGCCCACACTTTATTCTCTCCTCCGAAAAGAATTTCCAGAAAACCGTCGCCGTCAATGTCTCCCAAGACTGGTTTGGAGGAGATAGCTTCTCCCAAGTTGACCGGAAAACCGGACAGGAGATTGCCGAGCGAATCATAGGCGCTGACATAGCCGCTCTGACCTATTACTAACACATCTTCCACACCGTTGCGGTCCAAATCTCCGGTAACCGGAGAAAAATAAGAGCCAACAGGCAGACTCGTGGCCCAACCGGAGCTATTGGCCTGCTCACGGCTCAATGAAACGCCTCCCGCAGTCTCTCTCAGTACATAATACTTAAGGCTAATGGACGATAATGCCATACCTATCAATTTGTCGCTATCTTGTCTAATTAAAGAATCAGGAACAGGAGAAAGAAAATATAGCCTTCCCACATCGCATGCTGCCAGAATTTCCAACGAATCATTAGAGCCAACGAAATTTCCGATTACTGCGTGATGAACCAGACTGGCACAGCCAAGGGTCAAGGGAAATCCCGGCAGAGAATCAGCCCGGCCATCCCCATCTTCGTCTTTAGGCAACCAAACATAAACTTTGTCGGTTTGAGATATAGCCACCACTACAGGCCCAATCGTATCTCCTGCCACCAAATCAGCCACAGCTGGCGGGCCCACAATCGGAGCGTCGGTCTCCGCAAAAATTGCCGCCGGATAAGTGGGTATTTTTTCCCCGTCATACAAAATTAGAGAATCTAGGTCTGAATTGTTTATCAGTTTGCTTCCTTCTTTCTTCCAGGCATAAACCCGATTGCCACTACTCAAGAAAAGCTCTGGGATAGTATCATCATCCACGTCATATGCCACCAGAGAGCTGGTGTTGGAGGCCGGTTTAAACTTCTGAGGCCAGCCGGCCTGATAGACGTCAACCGCGATGTCGCACTGCATCACTGTATCTCGCCTGCCTATGCCGGTAACTCTGATGTGTGAATCAGCGCCAGTATTGCTACGGGAGGAGGGATAGGTGGTGGGCGTAAAGGCCGAATTATTCTCCCGGTAATACATATCCACCTGCAGACCGAAACCGGTGTAATAATCCCCGCCGAAATCAATGATTCCATCTGCTTCTTCGAGCGACACAAAGCGGCGCTCCTTATCTCCCTGCACCTGATTGGAGAGGAAGTTATTCAAGCCGTCTCCGTCAAAATCCAGGTAAGCTGCTCCTTCGTCGATGTGCCAGATAAGCATTCCGGAGCCGGGCAGTAAGGCGTCGTACTCTCTGGTAAGAACCGGAGTATTGCCCACTAATTTGCCCGGCCCTAACACTACTCCGGTAAGCGGGTCGCCCCGCAAATCTGTGCGTCCGTCGGCGTCCAAATCCTGGTGTCTGTTTTCTAAAAGAAAATACTCCTGGGAATTGATGGGAATCTTGATAGTCTGCAGGGAATCAGATAACAGGGCTGCGGCCTTAATCAAGGCATTCTGCTGGTTTTGAACTTCTATCGGAATTTCAAAGCCTAAATAGGCCCGGCTCCAGGCATCCGGATAAACCGGCAGAGTGCCAAAGGCCGGGCCGCGAAAGCCTAAATCGACTCCCACATCTGTGGCATTGTTGTCCATCAAGGAAAAATCCCCAACCTGAGTGGTGAAAGTGAATTGACCGGTGCGGACGTCATAAGTCTTGTACAAATCCACCAGCCCTAATTGATGGCCGAATTCATGAGCCATGACCGCATTCAAAGCTCCGATACGGGTATCTTGGGAAACCGTCTCAGGCATTATCAGCCCCTCTTCTATCGAAAAAGTCCCGCCGTCAACTGGCACCGGGTCTCCCATGATTATAAAGCCGGTAAACAAATCATTGGGGGTATTGGTAGGTGAAAAAGAAAGGTTAGACTGCTGGTCTGAGCCGGCATGAAAAATCACAAAGGACTGATACTGGGAAAAATCAATCGAGGGGGTAAGCTGGTCCACTAATTTCCAGGCGTCAGTGAAAAACTCCCCTAAGCCTGAGTCCGGCCTCTGGGAGCCGTAATGAGCCATCGACTCCGGGAGCTCGTAGACTATGTCAGAAGTGGCTGGAAAGACGTCGAAAACAATATTCAACTTCCCTTCTGAGACCGTCTCCCAGTAATTCTTTAAAGCCTGCAAATGGGCTTCA
The DNA here is from genome assembly GCA_964399055.1 of uncultured Ignavibacteria bacterium. Lineage (GTDB taxonomy): Bacteria > Zixibacteria > MSB-5A5 > DSPP01 > RBG-1 > CAYNPJ01. The sequence continues at coordinate 462,865 of CAYNPJ010000001.1, read as the reverse complement.
AAATATTCTTTGTTATGGGGAGAGGGGTCGATTTCGTGCCCCTCCTCTGTGACGAATTGGTCAAAGGAACGGAAATCAAAAGTACCGTCACCGGTTGTGGTTGGGTCATCCGGAATTTCCTGTAGAAAAGCCACCCTGACCGCTAAAATTCTGATGGTAATAGGCTGAGTGCTGATGCTGGAAGGGTCAGGCAGACTGTGGAGGCTTTTACGCTTAAGCCCCAGCAGATTCTTCTGGGAAACCGCGCTGTTAAAATAAGGTATGCCTGGCTGAGCAGAGGTCTTCTCCGGCTGAGGATATATTTTCTCTTTAATCTCCAGAATTCCTCCCATACTTGCAGTTTGTGCTAAAACCAGAGACAGCCATGTAATCGTTAATAGCAGGCCGACAGATTTCTTATGCAATTTTTAACCTTTCAAAATCTCGCAGTTATAGAGAGCCTTAAAGTGTTCGACAAGGCCAAATCCTGCCGGGCTGGAATATAGGCTAAATCAAAATGGTAGTTAGAATACTGCAAGGTTCCGCCGAAAGTGGGGGTCTTAACCTCGCCGATGCGGTCGTAGATGTAGCCAGCCCGCAGGGCCAGATAACTTCCGTACCAGTATTCTAAGCCGGTGTTCCAGATGGCCTCCTGGTATTCGGTCTTCACATCATCCTTAATCCCTACCAACTCCTTATTCACTTCCCCTACCCAGGTAAGGCGATTGTAGGGCGAATCGATTAATCGGTAAGCAAACCCCACAGCCAGATTGCGGGGCAAAGGATCGGACTGGTCCGCATCAATATAAGTGATATCCGGTCCAACGTTAGTTATGACGGCACCCAGGGTTAATCTCTTCCAGGCCCGATATAACAATCCTGCATCTAATGCAAAGCTGGAGCCGGTTCCGCTGCCCTGCTCCTTGCCTGCACCTACGGCTGCCAGATTGGAGTAAATGAACTTGGCCGACATGCCCAAGGCTAAAGAGGGGGAGAATTTAGTGCCGTAAGAGAGAGTTAGAGCGGCGTCATAGCTGGTGAACTCACCGATTATATTCCCAATCTCATCGGTTCTCTGACTGGTTCCCAGATTCAAAAAGGTAAGGTTGCCCCCTACAGTCCCCCATCCTTCCAGATGATGAACATAAGAGGCATAGGCGTAATACAAGTCCGAGGCCAGTTCCGGCAGCCATTTGGCAAACATAAAGGTGAACTCCTTTTTGGCGTGGGCATATACGGTGACTTTCTTGGAGGAGGCAAACCAGAGCTCACCGTCTTTGGCGATAATGGAGTGCGTCTTATCTCTCTCTAAACCGCCGTGGTAATACCTGCTCCACAGACCGGAGTCGTATTTGAGAGTGCCGAATTCGGTTCCGACATAGACTTCTTCCCGGCCAACCGCCTCAATACTCAAAATCCGGCTGCCAGCCGGGTTACGGTAGACATACAATTTCTGTCCGACGCTAAGAGATTCATCGCTTAGATAATTGTATTCTCTGATAATTTGCGCTAAGGTGGAGATTCTTTTGGCGTCCTTACTCTCTAAGAATTTTTCGGCAATGCTTTCCAGAGTCTCCCCTGCCTTGGAAACGGCGTAGAGGCTGTATCCGAAATTGTGCCAGGCTTTGCCGTCAAAAACTTTTACGCCTCGGGTGGTTCCCAGCCAGAGCCGGTCTTTCTGGTCGAGCGCTAAGGCGGTGACTTCTCCTTCAATTGCCAGACGGAAGGGCAACTTGATAATGGTGTTAGCCGGAAGTTCATCTGAGCCCAGAGAATTAAGCTGTTTTATTTCTTCTGCTGCCTGGGTGACCCTTAGGTCATCCTGGCGACCGTAGAATTCCCGGGCAATCTTTTCTGGCGTGTCTCCCACTTTAATTACGTAGTTGGCAAAAGTCTTCCAGGCCGAGCCGTCGAAGTACATCAGGTTGCTGTCTGAGGCAATCCAGACCGAGCGCTCGCTTTTCAGATGAATGTACTTGGGGGTACCTCCCAATTGTTCCGGGTTAAACTCCAAAACCGAAGCAAAACGATTTCCTGCATAGCGCGCTATTCCGCTGGGAGTCCCGGCCCACAGGGCCCCATGTGGCCCGCTGGCTAAAGTGATAATATTTGTATCTAACAGTCCCTCCTGCAGGCCAAATCTCTTCCAGGTCTCTTCGCCGTCGAAGCTGTAAATCCCCTGGGGCGTTCCAATCCAGAGTGTGTGCTCCAAATCGGAAGCCAGAGTCGTTAGTGTATCTCCTAGAAATATGCGGTAGGGAATCCTGATCTGCTCTGTAGGTTGAGAAGAAAAAGACTTTTCTAAGGCAAAATAAATCTGCTCAGTCTCGGACCGGTTTAAGGCCCCGTCAGAAAAGGCGGTCCTAACCGTGGATTGCAGCTTAAGGAAATTATTCCGGATTAACCTCCCCTCTTCCCAGGCTTCGCTTAGCTGGGTCCACAACAGGGCAAAGTTTTTCGAAAGGGGATAGTCAGCCGGCAGAGAGCTCTTGCATCTTTCTGCTAAGTGTTGCAGGCTGTCATAAGAGATTCCATAATTGAATTGGGCTGCCCGATGGGCTAACCCTTTCAGTCTCTCTGGGTCAGTCTCTCCGGTGGCTTTGCTGATAGAGCTAGCCAGCGTCTGCCCCTCCATCTTAATTACCGGATTCCAGCTGCGCCACTGGCTGCCGTCCCAGTGATAAAGGTCCCTGTCAGTTATCCCCCAGATGTCAAAGCGGGTGTAGTTGTTGTCCGGAACATCATTTCTCAACAGTGCAATTTGCTTGAGGGTGACCTTCTCCGGCAAAAAGTATTCATACCACTCGCTGTACAGGGGATATTTCCCCAGACCAGCCGGGTTCCAATGAGTGGCCGTGGCATCATCAGCGATGGCTACGAAAGACTCACCCATGCCTGCGGCCCGAGCGCCGGCGGCTATGCGCAAAAACAGGACTGCCGACTGGCTGGTGCTGGCTTTAAGCTCGGCGGTGAAACTTAGGCTCAAAAGGATAAATCCCGTCAGAACCAGAAAATGCTTCTTCATACGACTTCCTCCGCTTGACTGCTATTTAAGTTATGCAAGTTAATCACTAAGTTGTAATTTGGCAATTTAACGTTGATAGACCAGCTTGCCGTGAACCTCTTTTTGTTCATTGGTCAACTGTCCTTCTTTGTAGACTTTTCCACTGGCGACTATTTTATAAATATATACTCCGGTCGCCACCTTATAGCCATCCTGGTCCCGGCCATCCCAGGTAGTAGCGTAATTGTATCCGGCCTGACTGGAGGCATTGGTTATCTCTTTTATGGGCTTTCCTGACAGGGTGAATATTTTTATACTTACTCGGTCGGCGTTCTGAGAGAGTTGATAAGAGAAATTGGTAAAATCCTGGAAGGGATTGGGGTAGTTCATCACTTCAGTAATGACCAGCTCAGAGAGATTGGCTACTTGAAAAGTTAGCCTGGCTGTAGCGGAATTGTTCAGATTATCCCAGGCTTTGACTTCAATCTCATGCACCCCCGGCTCCAAAAGCGGTAGCTGATAAGTCAATGAGCCGCTCCGGTAAGAGCCCGGGTCATACTGAAACAAGTCAGTGACCTCGAACACCTGGTTTTGGTCTAAGGTTGCGGTAAGGGCATGTCCCAGTCCGCCAGTCAGGTTGATGCCGCTGGAATCGGTTATAGTCAGTTGCAAAATCGGCTGCGGGTCTACGAAATCATAATCCCTGGGGCCGGGCTGGTCTGCCAATCCAATCTGAATTTGCGGACCGGTAACATCAACTAAAGAGTCTTTGGAGCCGGCAATAGGAATGGAGTCATACAAACCGCGACCGTCTTGGTTATTGCCCATTAAGTAGACTGACAGCCGGGCATCGACCGCTCCATAGGAGACGTCTTTGGGGACGATGAAGGCTCCGCTAAATTCTCCGTTCTGAACCGGCACTTTCCCCCGGAACAATCTGGAACCAGGCATTTTGTAGTTAATGGTGCCGCCTTCTGGCATCACATGCGTCCTGGGCTGGTTGGCATCAAAGACCGTGACTTCGGCTTCACCACTATAGGCAGATTGAAACAGACCGGCCCGGTCATAAACTTCTCCCTGAAAAATCACCAGGCTGCCGGCTTTGAGCGTGTCCGGATTTATCTGGGTGATTCTGGCCTCTAATTGCGGCACTGCCAGAGCCAGGAGAGGGTCGCCAAAGACAACGTAGAGTCTGTCATTGGAGATTGGCTGGCGCATCAGTTTAGTCAAATAAAGGGCTTCGGCGATGGATAGAGTGTCGTTTTTTAACAGTCGGTCGAAGAAAAAGTCATTCAAAAACTTGTTGGAAAGCGCAGAGACCAAACGTGTAGCCGCCACCACTGAAATCGCCCCTCCTCCTACAACCCGCATGATTTCCTCTGCCATCGCTTCGGAATTGGGATCGTCGAAAAAACCGATACTGCAGGAAAAGGTGGAGATTAAAGGCAGTCTTCTGCTATTATTCAGGCGAGGGATATCCTGGGTTCGACGAAAGATATTCTCATGGGCCCAGACATCCGGGTTGCCGTGCCCCATGTAGTTTACAAGCAGGGTACCACGGTTGACCTGATTGACAATAGCGTCTTCCACGCTCGGCTTCCGGCGACTGACATCAAAGGGGAACTCGATGGCGTAAATTTTTGACAGGTTGAAATCCGCAGGGACATACAGATTGGCAATCTCTTCGGTGAAATCAGTGTGGAAATTCTCATCCTCCCGGCCCGCATCCGGATTGTATTCGTCATCTGCCACCAAGGTGACTAAATTCTTCCAGGAGCCTAATTCCGGCTGGGAAAGATAAGAAATCACTTTTTGGGATATATTCTGCACATCAAAAGAACTCTTGACCGGCCAGCGGGAGATGACCATATCCAGGCCCCGGTCCTGGCCCAAACTGGAATCAGAGTCATATAGGCCGATCTTACCGAAATAGATATAATAATCATCAGCAAAATTTCCTAAGTATACTGGAGGAACGTAATTGACTGAGCCAGCCCCTGAGTAATCTTTATAGTCATAACTTCCATCTCCGACTAACAAGCAGTATGCCGGTCGAGGAGCGCTCCAGTTTTCATAGCTGTATTTTAAAAAATCGCGGATGGCCAAAGGGTCAAACATTCCCCAGGAGAAATGATTATAAATTTCCTCAGTGCTGACGACCTTAACTTCCAGATTATTAAAACTCCGGTGAAAATTGGCCAGCTCCTGCAGGTCGTTTAGGAAATCCGGGTGAGATATTATCAGCAAATCCGCCCGGTTGGTCGGCTCATTTACATCCCGCAGATTTGGCTTGGTCGCAGCCAGAATGGCTGTCGGCCTTCTCAACTGGCTGGCATTCAAAAGCAAATAGTTTTTCTTCACAGCCGAATAAGAGGAATCCTGAAAACTGAGGGTGGTGCCATTCAATTGATAGTTTTGAATCTGAGTGACATTATATTTATCGGTCAGGTCCAAAAGATAGAAATTACTGAAATTGACATTGCTGACGTCGTAGCGCACCAAACCGTCGAAAGCAGGATTGCCAAAAGCCAAAAGGTTCTGGCTGGCATCCATAAGCCGGGTGTAGTGAACTTCGTAAAAATCCAGGAAAATAGAACTGGAATAATTAGCCTGTAACTGATTAGAGCCCTCCTGCAGACTTAAAGTCTTACAGACTGCGGCCACTCCATCCCGGGTAACAGACAGAGGTGCTATGCCATTTATGGAGACTGAATTTGGTAAAGGAGCGCTGGCATTCGAAGAGAATCGCACTTCCGCTGTATCTGAACTAACCACTCCTCTGAGCGTCGAAAAGAAATTAAAAGAGCTTTGATTCAGCCAATACCAGTTGAAATAATCATTTATTGCTCCTTCAGAATCTCGGGCAAGCATTTGGTTATTCTCGATATGAATTTTATCCTTAAATGTGGTAACCGCTCGATCATAAGCTCCTAAGCCGCCATCTTTAGGCTGCCATCTTGAGGGAGTGCCCGGAAATGAGCCACCCCAGGTTAGCCAGTACACGTTGTCAAAAGTATAAGGGTTCTTGTAATAAACGTATCTGCTCTTACTGGTATCAAACTCCCAGTTATCTACCGACCAGCCGTAGAATAAAACATAGTCATCAGCATCAAAGCTTCCATCGTCTCCTCCACTGACCAGGATTGAGAGCTCTCGAAGATCGGGCCTGGGGAAGGAGTTTGAATCGGGCAAAACTCTGCCTCCCCCGCTGAGAATTCTGATGGTGCGCGGGTCGATAGCACCAGGATCAATGCCGGCTGACTGCAGAAAAGTGTAATCTATTCTGAATAGGCCATCATCTCTGACATTAATTTTGTACCAGTTATCCGAATAGGCAAAAGGGTCAGCCTGGGCTGGTGTACTGGTCCAGGATTTCTCCACCCGCCAATTTTTAGCCGTGGTGTAATTTAGCAGAGCCTCCTCAAAGATTTTATCAAATCTCTCCGGAGAAGTTAAGGGCGCCAAATTCTGTCTGGCGTCTTCAAAATTAACCTGAATAGAAAAACTGCTTACAAGTCTGGTAGTTTTCGTTTGCAGATTATACTGTAACGGATAAATCTTCAATCTAACGACCCTCTGACTGCGGATAAACATCGGCCCTTCCACTTCCACTAATTGCTGAGGGTAATAGCCTGTGCGGGCAATTTTTTGTGGTTCTGGTAAATTTGTTTCGCTTGAAGAATCAGGTGCGCCAGGAAAACTCAGACCTTTTATTTCCGGGCCTGGATTTATATCATAGTTCAGGGTCACCTCGCCCTCAGGCGGAACCCCCAAAACCACAATTTTAACTGGAACCTGTGGCATTCCTGCTTCAAAACTGTAACTGCAGCCTTCGATTTCTACAATCTTGAACTTTTCGCCTTGATAGTTAATCTCTCTTTCCACTTGTAGCGGTACCTGATAAGTGAAGCTTATTCCGGTCTGGTCATCTTTGGTCACGGTTACATCCGGATAATTTTGAAGCCCGGCCAGAGCCGAGGCTACCAGGCTGAAACTGCAGACCGCTAAGATTTTCTTATATTTCATTTAATTTTCAATAAAAAATCCGAGTGTCATTCTAAGCCCACTCGGAAATAAAAAAGTAACCGCTAAAGGGCCTGTTAGACACAGTACTGCACATCTTAAACTGCCAAAAAACTACAAAACCCTTTAGCTGTTACTCTATATGATATACCTCAAGTTTTATACGCCTAAGTTAGCCCCCAGACTGGATTTGTCAAGCCTATATTTTGAACAATTTTGATAAGTTTTTGAATTATAGGGGGTTATCTGACATGCGTCACACTTCAAGGCAAATGTAAACTAGAACATTAAAGCAAGAATTACCACTATCACCAATGCTGGCAGGAAATTCCCCACTCTCACTTTTTTAATGTCTAATAATAGTAATCCAATCCCCACAATCATCAACCCGCCAGTGGCGGTCAGCTCATTTAAGACATGTTCATTTAAAAGAAAAGAGAGCTTCTGCCCTAATAAAGTGAGCAATCCCTGATAGACTAAAACAGTCACCGCTGAGAATAAAACTCCTACACCCAGTCCGGAGGCAAAAGCCATTGAGGCAAATCCATCCAATACTGACTTAGCATATAGAATCGAAGCATCCCCCCTGATTCCATCTTCAATCGAGCCTACTACCGTCATAGGCCCCACGCAGAAGACCAGGCTGGCAGTCACAAAACCCACCACAAAATTGCCAGATTCAGATTTTATCTTCTTCTTGATTTTCTCGGCGATATTCTCCAACCAGCCTTCGATGTCCAACAACTCGCCGATGATTCCACCCAAGACCAAACTCCCGATTACTATCAAGATTTGCTCTCCCTTAAAAGCCATTTTGAAACCAATCAAGAGTGTGCAAAGACCCAGCCCACTCATCACGATCTGCTTTACCTTTTCCGGCAGGCGAGCGCCGACCGCCATCCCCATTAGAGAGCCCAGGATGACTGTGGCGGTATTGACCAGGGTGCCTTTCATTGGCTAACAGGATAAGACGGGATTGCAGGGCAGGCAAGCAAATAAATCCAAAGGCGAGTTTAAATCTCTTCCAGACGCACCGTGAAGTGCCTCAGCCAGGGAGCCTGATAGATGATTTTCAAACCCTTAGCCTTACACTTGTCTTTTTTTATTTCTTCAAAACAGGCGGCCACATAGTCCATGTGGGAATTGGTATAAACCCGGCGGGGAATGGCTAAGCGCACAAAATCATATCTGGGGTAGACCATTTTACCGGTCTCTCTGTCCTCTTTGGCCCACATCATCCCCCCGATTTCAACTGACCTGACCCCTCCCTGGCGATAGAGAGCCACAGCTAAAGCCTGGCCAGGATATTGTTCCTTGGGAATGTGATTTAAGAATTGCGAGGCTTCAACAAAGACCGCATTGCCGCCGGTTGGCTTGACCACCGGAATTCCCGAAGAGGAGATTTTCTCGCCTAAATAGGCCACCTGCTTGACCCGATAAGCGAGATAGTTTTCATCTAAGACTTCTTGCAGACCGCGGGAGATAGCTTCCAAGTCCCGCCCGGCCAAGCCGCCATAGGTCTTGAATCCCTCGAACAGGACTAAGAGATTGGTGAACTTTTCGGCCAAGACATCATCATGGCAAGCGAAGAAACCCCCCATGTTGGAGAGGCCGTCTTTCTTGGCGCTCATGGTGCAGCCTGAGCCGTAGGAGAACATCTCCTGGGCAATGGCCTTGACAGTTTTTCCCTGGTAACCCGGCTCTCTGGTCCTGATAAAGTAGGCGTTCTCGGCAAAGCGGCAGGCGTCGAAGAAAAGCGGGATTTCATATTTTTCCAGAAGCTTTTTAGTCTGCTTTATGTTCTCTAAAGAAACCGGCTGCCCGCCGATGGAGTTGTTGGTCACGGTCATGATGACCAGAGGAATTTTCTCAGGCCCATGCTGTTTGATATTGGATTCTAATTTTTCCAGATCCATGTTCCCCTTGAAAGGGTGCTCCTCCTGAATTTCAGTTTCAATGCAGCAGTCAATGGCTTTGGCTCCTAAGTGCTCGATGTTGGCCCGGGTGGTATCGAAGTGGGTATTGGCCAAGACCACATCTCCCTGCTTGACTACGTTGCTGAAAAAGAGATGCTCAGCCGCCCTTCCTTGGTGGACTGGAATTACATTCTTATAGCCGAATATGTCTCTGACCGTGGCTTCCAGATTATAGAAGTTGCGGGCGCCGGCATAGGCTTCGTCGCCGGTTAAGAGACCGGCCCATTGCTGGTCGCTCAATGCTGAAGTGCCTGAGTCGGTCAACAGGTCGATGTAGACATCTTCTGAGCGGAGGTTAAAGAGATTAAAGCCGGCCTCTTTTATTTTGATTTCCCGTTCTTGATTGGAAAGAAGCTTAATGTACTCCACTGTCTTGATGCGATAGGGTTCTACTGGAGGCAACATTATTTGGATTCTCTTAAACTGAATGCCGGCTGTATATGCCCCACAATCTTACCGGCAAAATTTTTAATCTGCGGCCTGGCAAATTTCTCTAATTTTTCAACTTCCTCTTTTCTGACAAATCCGAGCTGACGCAGGGCCTCTATCACTACCGGCCCAGTGGCCCGGTTGTTACCGTCATAGATTCTTACCGCCACGCCCAGATTCTCTTCGACCACACCCAGACATTCTAATGCCTCGGCCCCTGCCTTGGCAACTATTTTTCCGGAATTTATCCGGGATAAAGCGTAATCCAGACGTCCCTGGCCGGAAACCATCTCCGGATACTGACGCATAGATTTCAGTACCACTCCGAGGGAACTGTCAGTCTTGGCAGAAGTCAGCTTGGCAAATCCAAGAGCCATATTTTTCAGCGGCAGGGCAAAATTCGGGGCGGAACAGCCGTCGATGCCAATTCGGATTTTTTTGAACGGATATTCGCACAAATCAGATACGTATTGTAAAATCCGGCGGTGGAGCGGATGCCGGGGATTTAAATAATCTCTGATATCCCAGTCCTGAAAGACGCAGCTGGCCAAAAAACCGGAGTGCTTGCCGGAACAATTATGCTGCAGGACTGAGAATTGCTCACCCTGCCGGGGTAATATTCCTCTGACGGTGTAGTTCAGGGGAGGTTGAGTGCCGCACTTAAGGTATTTGCCTGAAAGCCCGATTTTCTTCAGTATTCCCTGCACAACCTTGACATGTTGAGGCTCACCATTGTGCGAACCGGCCATTATCGCCAGCTCTCTGGCTGTAAAGCCGAATTCTTTAACAGTGCCCAATTCAATGTGAGGCAGAACCTGAAAGGGCTTGGCCGAGGAGCGCAGGAAGGTGAAGAAATTGGGATTGCCGATCCGGTAGAGAATCTTTCCTTTTGAATCCACTATAACAACGGAACCACAGTGGACCGACTCCACCGTGGTTCCGCGATAAACTCGGGCTAGTATCTCTCCTTTGGTCACTTCCTCTTCTTGCTGTTGAACTTGGCTACCACCTTTTCGAAAATATCCAGAGCCGTGCTGGCAATCTCCTGGTCTATAATCAGAGGTGGCACAAAGCGAATCGAATTCGGCCCGCAGGTCAAAAGCATCAGGCCTTTTTTGAAACATTCCTGTTCCACGCCGCTGGAAATCTCCGGGGCTCTCTCTTTAGTCTTCTTAGACTTGACGAATTCGATTCCGATCATCAGGCCTTTGCCCCTTACGTCGCCGATGATTTCGTATTTATCTTTCATCTTCTCCAGGCGCACCATGATAAATTTCCCCATCCGGGCTGCATTCTCCATCAATCCCTCTTCCAAGAGATTGATGGTCTCAATCGCAGCCGCACAAGCAACCGGATTGCCGCCAAAGGTAGTGGAATGTGCTCCCGGAGGCCAGTTCATCAGCTTCTCCGAGGCGATACAGGCCCCTAAGGGCAGACCGGAGGCTAAGGCTTTGGAGACTGAAATGATATCCGGCGTAACCTTCCAATGTTCGATGGCAAAAAACTTTCCGGTTTTGCCTACTCCGGATTGAACTTCATCGGCTACGTAGAGGATCTCGTATTTTTCGGCCAGTTTCTTCAGCTTCTGATGGTATCCCGGCGGCGGGACTACATAGCCGCCCTCGCCTTGAATCGGCTCCACAAAGATAGCGGCCACGTCTTCTGCCGGGGCTACCCGCTTGAAGATTTCGTCCTCGATATAGTCCACACAGGCGATATTGCACTTTGGATAAGTCAGATGAAAGGGACAGCGGTAGCAATAGGCGAAAGGAACGTGGGTCACTTCCGGGACCAAGGGGGCAAAGAACTTGCGCTGATTCAGCTTGCTGGCGGTCAAAGAGAGAGCTCCCATGGTGCGGCCATGAAAAGCGCCGGTGAAAGCCAGCATTCGGGGTCGCCTTTTCACATAGCGGGCCAGTTTGAAGGCGCACTCCACTGCCTCGGTGCCGGAATTGCTGAAGAATACCCGGTTTTTGCCGTTGCCGGGCATCAAGCTGGAGAGTTTTTTGGCCAATCGACCGGTTAAAGGATGATAAAAATCAGCCGTGGCGATGTGAATCGCTTTTCTAAGTTGTTTTTCTACCGCATTGACTACCCGGGGATGGCAATTACCGGTGGTATTCACTCCGATGCCGGAGTGAAAATCGAGATAGCAGTTTCCGTCTACATCCCACAGATAAACTCCAGAAGCTCTTTCCAGCATAGCCGGATAGGCCCTGGTATAAGAGGGGGAAACATACTTCTTATCCTGAGCTATTAGTTTTTTCCCCTGGGGACCCGGGGGAGACATTCTGATTTTAGGACCCAGACCGTTGCGCATGGTTATTCCTCCTGTTCGTTGGTCTTTGGTGTTACGGTTACGGTTTGAAAGAATTAAAGACAGGAGAAAATTAGGTCGCCCCTTTGAGCCAGATGCGGAGAAGGAGTTTCTTAAGGCTGGTTATTATCATCATTTCACTCTCTGCTCAAGATATATAACTCACTTCAGTTTGTCAAACTGCTCAACAAAAAGGCGACCGGCTGAATGGGCCGGTCGCCTTAGTTTTCAGCCGAATTCATTTACCCCTTAGGCTTGGGCTTGGGGTGGGCAATCGACTTATAGGCCTCTTCAAATTTGAATTCTTTGTAGGTCGGGCTCTCAGGATTGTGGCAGCCCTTGCAGGTCTTTTCATCCGGAATAATCAGGCCGTTTTCCATGGCCAGCTTTTTATCCTTCATAATGTTCATAGCCTTGTATTTCTCTCCGGGACCATGGCAGGATTCACAGGAAACTCCGTCTTCTATCGAATAGGTGGCTAACAGCATCTCCTTGGGAGCATTATGGGCGGTCACGTGACACTTCAGACACTTCTCATCTTTCTGGGGGTCGGCTATGCCCTTTTCACCGGCAATTTTCTTGGCTTCCGGGCTGGCTAAAACCGCATAGGCCTTGGAGTGCTTGGAAGCCATCCAAATCTCGTATTGCTTGCCTTTGGCTTCTCCGCTGTGACACATCTTACAACCCTTGGCGCCGATAAACTTGTAGCTAGCCTTGCTGGCTTTTCCCGCCGGCGCTGTCTTCTCCTGACCCAAGGCGGAGAGAGCGACGAGTGCTATCCCTATCACTACAGCTATCAGAATCAGACTTAATCTTTTCACCATATCACCTCCTATGGGTTTATACGTTTAAAAAACGCATTCTTGTGAAGAATTTAACAAGGAATTTCTATCTGTCAAGCATTTTTCGATACTTCTTGACTGACATCAGGTTACAGACTTTCCAGGTTCCTGCAAATCGCCTCGGCAAAGCCCGAAGAAGAGACTTTAGTGGCCCCCTCCATAGCCCGGTGCAGGTCGTAAGTAACTGTTTTTTCTTGAACCGTCTTTTCTATGGCTTTGATTATCGAATCAGCGGCTTCCACCCAGCCCAAGTACTCCAACATCATCACTCCGGATAAAATTAGAGAAGAGGGATTGGCCATGTCTTTGCCGGCATATTTAGGGGCAGTACCGTGAGTGGCTTCGAACAAGCCCACATAGTCGCCAATATTTGCTCCCGGGGCTAAACCCAATCCTCCCACCTGGGCGGCAATGGCATCCGAGAGATAGTCTCCATTCAGATTGGGACAGGCTAAAACTTTGTAATCAGCCGGGTGCAAGAGAACCTGCTGAAAGATATTGTCCGCGATCCGGTCGTTGATTAAGAGCTTTCCTGTTGGCAATTGGCCGTTGTACTGAGCATAAAGCTCTTCTTCTGTAACGATTCTGTCTCTGAACTCCGTCTTGGCCAGCTGATAACCCCAGTCCCGGAAAGCACCTTCGGTGTATTTCATGATATTACCCTTGTGAACCAGAGTAACCGATTTGCGATTATGGTCTAGGGCATGTTGAATGGCTTTACGGACTAATCTCTTGCTTCCAGTAGCGCTAATAGGCTTTATCCCCACTCCGGAATCAGTTCTGATTTTGGTTTTCAGGCTCTTATTTAAAAAGGTAATTAATTTTTTGGCTTCTTTGCTTCCTTTAGGCCATTCAAAACCGGCATAAACATCCTCGGTATTCTCCCGGAAGATGATGATGTCGACTGCTTCCGGATTTCTTACCGGGGCTGGCACTCCGGGTATGTATTTCACCGGACGCACACAAGCATAGAGATTTAAAACCTGACGCAGGGTAACATTGAGACTTCGGAAACCTCCTCCAATCGGGGTAGTCAAAGGTCCTTTGATGGCTACTATGAATTTTTTAATAGCTTCAAAAGTCTCTTTGGGGAGCCATTCTCCGTAGAGCTTCTGGGCTTTTTCTCCGGCATAGATTTCCATCCAGGCGATCTTGCGATTGCCTGAGTAGGCTACCTGCACTGCTTTATCCCAGACCTGCTTTGAGGCAGGGAAAATGTCTATCCCTATTCCATCTCCTTCTATGAAAGGTATGATAGGTTGGTTTGGGACAGAGAGTTTGTCCTTGCTCACAGTAATCGCTTCGCCTTCAGCGGGAATTTGAATCTTCTTAAATTTAGGCATGCTTTTGAGTCCTTGATAACTGCGGTTAATTTGATTTGTAATACTTCAATCTAATTTGAAATCTTTGTGTTTCTCGATGTGGGCCACCAGACCGCCATCCTCCAAAATATTAATCATTACTTTCGGCAATGGCTTGAAATCTATGGTAACATTCTTGTTCAGATTGCGGATTAACCCCTTTTCCAAATCCACTTCCAGTTCATCGCCGGCTTCAAACCTATCTGTGTCGCAGATTAGGACCGGCAGGCCCACGTTGATACCGTTGCGATAAAAAATCCGGGCAAAGGACTTGGCCATTACAGCCGAAACCCCGGCCATTTTGATGATTAAGGGGGCATGCTCCCGGGAGGAGCCCAGGCCGAAGTTCTTGCCCCCTACGATAAAATCACCGGGCTGGACTTTGCCGGCGAAACTGGGGTCTGCATCTTCCATTACGTGCTTGGCAAATTCCGGCAGATTAGAGCGCAGATGATAAAAACGCCCCGGGGCAATCAAATCCGTGGAGATATCATCCCCGAATTTCCACACTTTACCTTTCAGTAACATAAACTCTCCTCTTAACTCTCTTGAAACCTACGCTTGCAGATATACGGTTCGCACATCTGGATAAGCATCTTCGATTCTATCTTTTCCTCTTTTTGATTTTTCTCGCTTTGGAGGTTTTTCTTTTAGCATTGCTTTTCACGGCAATGGATTTTCTGACAGGAGTTTTCTTGGAACGCCTGGGCAAAAACTCTCGCGGGTCGGCAATTTCACCCTTAATGGCCGTGGCCGCACAGACTGCCGGAGAGGCTAAGTAGATAAAGCTCTCCGGATTCCCCATCCGGCCTTTGAAATTACGGTTCATAGTGGAGAGGATATTCTCTCCATCTGAGGGAACGCCGCCGTGAACACCCACACAGGGTCCGCAGCCGGGCATTAAGACTTCCGCGCCGAAGCGGACAAATTCTTGCAAATAGCCTCTTTCTGCCGCCTGCAAATAGACTGTCCGGGAAGCAGGAGTGACAATCACTCTGGTCAAAGGATTTCTCTTTTTGCCTTTGACTATACTGTAGAAGATTTCCAGGTCCTCCAGCCGCCCGTTGGTGCAGGTGCCTAAGAAGACCTGCTGAATCTTGGTTCCGCTGGCTTTTGACAAAGGCCTGGTATTGTCCACAGTATGCGGAAAGGAAATCTGCGGCTCTAATTTAGAGACATCTATTTCGATTACTCTTTCGTAAACCGCATCAGAATCTGGTCTGATTTCTCTGTATTTATTTCCCCTTCCCAACTTCTGCAAAAACTTCCGAGTGGTTTTATCCGAGGCAATCAGCCCCACCTTGGCACCTGCTTCCACCGCCATGTTCGAAAGCGTAAGCCGGTCGTGCATGGGCATATTCTCGACAGTCTCCCCGCTAAATTCTAAGGCTTTATAAGTAGCACCATCAGCTCCTATCAGCCCTATCAGATGCAGAATCAAATCCTTGGCGTACACTCCGAAGGGGAATTTTCCTTTAACAACTATTTTGAAGGTTTCCGGTATCCTGAACCAGGTTTTGCCCAGAGCCATGCCGATAGCCACATCGGATGAGCCCATGCCGGTGGCAAAGGCGCACAGAGCCCCGCCGGTGCAGGTGTGGGAATCGGCTCCGATTAAAATGTCGCCGGGGCTGACGTAGAATTCGTTGATAACCTGATGAGAAATTCCCCCGCCGATATCGGAGAGCTGGGCTCCGGTCTTTCTGGCGAACTCCCGGATAAACTTGTGGTCATTAGACAATTCTCTTCTGGGAGAAGGTGAGGCGTGGTCGATGAAAAAGACCACCCTTTGGGGATTGAATACCTTCTCCAATCCCAGTTTTTCTAACTGGCGAATGGCTAAAGGAGCGGTTCCATCCTGCAAGAGGCACAGGTCAATCGGAGTTAGAACAGTCTCTCCGGCGCCAACATTACGCTTTACATGTTCGCTAATGATTCTTTCCGCTAAAGTCTGTCCCATATTATGTGAACTCCTTCTTAATATCCTAAAACTTTCAGCATATCCTTATAAATCTTAGCCGAATTGTGCAGAGCCTCTTTCTCTTCCGGCAACAGTTTTAATTCCACTACTTTTTCTATGCCTTGGGCGCCCAAAATTACTGGCACTCCGATGTATAAATCACTTAAGCCATATTCACCCTTTACCATGGCTGAAGCGGCTAACATTTTCTTCCTGTCATTTAGAATTGCGTCTATCATCTCCGCGGTTGACGCAGCCGGAGCATAATAAGCCGAGCCGGTTTTCAATAGTTTGACGATTTCCGTGCCGCCATCTCTGGTCCGCTGACTTAGGGCGGCAATTCTTTCAGTTGACAAGAGCTCGGTGATGGGAACTCCGCCCACAGTAGTATAGCGCGGTAGAGGAACCATCGAATCCCCGTGCCCACCCAGGACCAGAGCCTGAACCTCTTTTACCGAAACTTTCAACTCCATGGCCACAAAAGTGCGGAAGCGAATCGAGTCCAATACTCCGGCCTGCCCCATCACCCGGTTAGCCGGAAAACCGGACTTCTTGAAAGCGTGATAAGTCATTATATCTAACGGATTGGTAACCACAATGATGAATGAATTCGGGGCATATTTGACCACATTTTCCACCACCTGCCCCACGATGCCGGCATTCTTAGTGATTAAATCCTCCCTGCTCATTCCTGGCTGGCGGGCTAAACCGGCTGTGATGGCCACTACCTCTGAGCCGGCGATGTCTTTATAGTCATTGGTGCCAGTGAGGTTGACGTCATAGCCCCGAATCGGCCCGGTCTGCAGTAAGTCCAAAGCCTTTCCCTGGGGAACCCCTTCGATAATGTCTAGGAGAACTACGTCGGCTGAGTTTTCTTCGGCCAAATAGCAGGCTAAAGAAGCGCCTACATTGCCGGCGCCGATTACTGTGACTTTCTTGCGCATATCCTATCCTCCAAGTTTACGTTATCTCTTTTTTTTGCTGACACTCTTTGCTTCTAATATATCCTCTGCTAAAGATAAAGCTACTCCGGAAAGCATTACCTCCACACCTAACTTGGTGAAGTCGCCGGAGATTAGGTCCCGGTTGACATTGGCGTAAAGAGAGCAGGCCGCCTCTCTTTCCACCACCAGCCCGGAAATCTTTCCTTCCGATTCAGCCACGAAGGTGACCTCTCCTAACTCTTCGGAAATCACATAGCCGGAACAGCCGTGCAATTGCAGGTGGGAGTTGCCGGAGTAGACCACAATCATGGAGCCGCGTTTCTTGCCCAGGGAGGTCTGGGGATAAATCTCCAAAGTCACCCAGCGCTTTTCAGCTGGGTGGCTGACTTTGAGACGATAACACTCTTTTTCTGCCGAGACCTGCTCGGTCTTCAGGCAGGCCGCAATACTGTCGATGTCCTTCTTAGAAAAGACCGCCATTCCTATTCTTTCTTATCCGACTTAGGCTCTTCCTCCGGCTTCTCCAATTCCTCTTTGGTCTCCTTGACCGCCTTGCGGAATTCCCGGATTCCCTTGCCCAAGCCCTGGGCTAACTCCGGTATTTTCTTGGCGCCGAACAGAATCAGAATGACCAGAAGAATCAGCAATATCTCCTGGGCTCCTATGCCAGCGATTAGCATCTTGCCTTCCTTTCTTTACAAATACCACCAGCGGTAATAGGCAATCACTCCTAAGACAAAGAGCACGCTGATGAAATTCAAAGTGATTTTTAGGCCAAAAGACAGATCCAGGGCGTAGAGATTCAGATGCTGGGTGTCAAAACCGATCTGGACTGACTTTTCAAACAGGGTCCTCACCGAGCCCTGGGGTAAAAAGGAGCCGACCACTTCTCCCACCAGCCCGCCTAAGACGGCGGCTAAGACTAAAGCGGTGGTAAGAAAAATGGCTTCGGACCTTTTCAATCAACCTCTTCCCTTAAAATGAGTTACTATCGATTCGAAAATCAGCCTACCGTCGGCAGAACCCAAAATTCTCTCCGAGGCTCTTTCCGGGTGGGGCATCAGCCCCAAGACATTTCCTCGGGTATTGGTTATGCCGGATATGTTGGCCAAAGAGCCGTTGGGGTTAGAGTCTGAATTAAATTCTCCGTTTGCAGTGCAGTATCTGAAAACCACTTTACGCTCCCGTTCCAATTGCACTAACTCATCTGGGTCAATATAATAGTTCCCCTCCTTATGTGCCACTGGTATTTTCAGCACCTGTCCGGGCTGAAAGGCTCTTGTGAAGGGCAAGTCGTTGCGCTCCACCCTGATATGAATCCAGCGGCAGACAAAGCGTAGATTGTTGTTCTGCAGCATAGCACCCGGCAAAAGTCCGGCTTCTGATAGAATCTGAAAACCATTGCAGATGCCCAAGACTAGGCCTCCGGATTTGGCAAATCTTATCACTTCCTTCATAATCGGGGAGAACCGGGCAATGGCCCCGGTGCGCAAATAGTCTCCGTAGGAGAATCCCCCAGGGAGGATGACACAGTCGCTATTCTTTAGAGACGTATCCTTGTGCCACAGATATTCTACTCTCTGATGGAGAACATCTTTTAGCACCTTATAGGCGTCGTAGTCGCAATTAGAGCCGGGAAAGACTACGACTCCAAATTTCACTTCTCTTCCTCGATTTCAAAGGTTTCAATCACCGGATTGGCTAACAGTTTATTGGAAATTTCCGCCAACAATGTTTTGGTTTCTTTAGAAGATTGACTGTTTAACTTGATCTCGTAGAATTTTCCGGAACGGACGTCTTTTATCTCTTTGTAACCTAGATCTTCCAAAGCCCTTTTGATAGTCAAGCCCTGGGGGTCTAAGACTCCGTTCTTAAGGCTGACATAGACTGTCGCTTGGGACACTTTCTCCTCTTTTGGTTTCTTGTTTGTCTTAGGCATAGTCTATCTGGGATTTTCCGCTCTTTGCAATTCTTGGCCGGGCTGGGACTCGGACTGGGCAAAGCGGAACCAGCTGACCGCCTCCCGGGCCAAGCCGGATAAGACGTAGACTATCCCCAAAGGGAAGAATACCAGCTGGGGCTTGATGAATAAAGCCGCGATGGCGATTAAGGTGTAAAGGAGTTTGATATTATTATGCCGGCTGCGGAAGTTAGTGTTGGGGAGGGTGTCATATTTTAAGGAGGAGACCATCAGGGCGGAAAAGGCGATAATCATTGAGATTAAGAATTCCGGGTATTTCAGACTTCCCCAGATTTCATTGCAGAACAAAACGTAGCCCGCAAAGGTGACCGCGGCCATGGGAATGGGGAGGCCGGTGTAATAGAGTTTCTTTTCCGACTTGGCGCCTAAGTTAAAACGGGCTAAGCGAAAGGCTCCGGTGACAATGAAGACAAATCCTAAAAGAAAGCCCCATTTGCCTAAGACGAAGAGTTCAAAAGAGTAAAGCATCACTGCCGGAGCAATGGCAAAGGAGACAAAGTCGGCAAAAGAGTCCAGCTCTATTCCGAATCTACTGGTGGTGCGGGAGAAGCGGGCAATCCAGCCGTCTAAGGCGTCAAAAAAACCGGCCATCACAATCAGCCAGGCCGCGGTCTTGGCCTGCCCGTCCAGACTGGAGAGGATGGACAAGAAACCGCAGAACATATTGCCCACGGTGAAAACTCCCGGCACAATGCCTGGCATCTTTTTCACTTCAGAACTCCGATTATGGTCTCTCCGGATCTGATTCTTTGTTTTAGGTTTACTTTTAGTTCTACGTTTTCCGGCAGGATAAGTTCAACCCTGGAGCCGAACTTGATGATTCCCAGTCTGGCTCCGCGTGAAATTTGGTCAAATTGTTTTGCATGACAGACAATCCTGCGGGCCAGAAATCCGGCGATTTGCTTCAATATGATCTTTCCGTTATCAGAGGAGATTCCCAATTCTAAGTTTTCATTTTCCAAGGAGGCTTTTTCCTTATAAGCCGCCTTAAAGCTGCCTTTTTGGTAATTGAGGCATTCCACTCGTCCTGCAACCGGGGAGCGAATTATATGCACATCCAGAGGAGATAAGAAGACCGAAATTTTTTTTCCGGCAGCACCCAAGAAATCATTGCTTGAAACAGATTCAATAGCCAGTATTCTGCCATCCGAGGGGGCTACAATTAGATTTGGCTCAATAGGTATTTTTCTCTCTGGGTCGCGGAAAAAATAGAGCAGAAATAGGGTTGCCACAGCAGACAAGCTGGCTAATATCAGGCCTGCTTTTGCTCTGGCCAAAAAAGTAATGGAGAAAAATAGCATAGAAATCACCACCGAGATTAGAATCAAACTCAGACCTTCTCTGGCAATCAAACTTTCCTACTCCTGAAGCAGTTAGCGCCTTGCAAACACTCTCTTATAAATGTAATCGACCCTCCGGAGATAGTAGCTTAAATCAAAACAGGCCTTTATCTGGGCTGGGGTGAGGGTCTTCCTGATTTCTCTATCATTCATAACTAATTCTTTAAAGTTTTTCTTCTTCTCCCAAGCCTGCATAGCCAATCCCTGCACTAAGGCGTAAGCCTTCTGTCTGGTCAGGCCTTTGGCTATCAATTCAGATAGAACGCGCTGGGAAAAAATCAGGCCGCCGGTGCGATTGAGATTGGCTAACATATTCTCCGGATAGACTTTCATCCCAGAAATGACACCTGTCAGCAAAACTAACATATAATCCACCAATATACAACTATCAGGTATGATGATTCGCTCAACTGAGGAATGAGTGATATCCCGCTCATGCCAGAGGGCCATATTCTCTAAAGCCGCCAGGGAATAAGCGCGAATCAAGCGGGCTAAACCGCAGATTCTCTCGCAGACAACCGGGTTTCTCTTATGGGGCATAGAAGAGGAGCCCTTCTGTCCCTTGGCAAAAGGTTCTTCTGCTTCCAAGACTTCGGTCCTCTGTAAATTTCTGATTTCTAAAGCAATCTTTTCGCAGGTACCGGCAATTATGGCCAGGGTGGTCAGAAATTCTGCGTGCCGGTCTCTTTGCAGAACCTGGGTTGAGACGGCAGCCGGCTTTAGCCCTAATTTCTTACAAACATAGATTTCAACTCTGGGGTCAAGATGGGCAAAATTCCCTACTGAAGCAGATAAGCGCCCGGCTGAAATCGATTCCTGGGCATGCACAAGACGCTCTCTGTTTCTCTCATTCTCCGCATACCACAACGCCAATTTAAGCCCAAAAGAAGTCGGCTCGGCATGAACCCCGTGAGTCCTGCCGATGCAGGGAGTATTCTTATATTTAAATGCTCTCAGTTTCAGAGTTTTGCCCAATTCCTGCAAATCCCTGGCGATACTCTGGGCCGCCTCCTTCATCCGCAGGGATAAAGCCGTATCCTCCACGTCATAAGAAGTCATCCCGTAGTGCAGATATTTGGATTCCGGGCCAATACTCTCCTGCAGATTGTTCAGGAAAGCCACCAGATCATGGCCGGTAGTCTTCTCCAGTTTTTTTATACGCTCTGGAGAAAAGCGGGCTTTTTTCTTTATGACCCGGTAGGAATTGGCTGGAACTAAGCCTAATCTGACCTGGGCTTCGCAGGCTAAAAGCTCAATCTCCAGCCATTTTTGAAACTTATTCTGCTCTGACCAGATGCTCCCCATCTGGGGGAGGGTGTAGCGCTCTATCACTTAAACTCTTTTCAAAATCTCCAGCAAAGACTCTGACTTGGTGGTCTGCTTGAACTTTTCCCAGTCCTCCAAGAATCTCTTCAATCCCACATCAGTCAAGGGATGCTTGATTAATTGTTCAAAGACACTGTAGGGCATGGTGCCGATATCCGCGCCCAGTAAAGCGGCCTCTAAGGCATGCATGGGATGGCGCAGAGAAGCGGCTAAAATCTCAGTTTCAATTCCGTAGTTGTCAAAAATCTGCCGAATCTGGCTGATGATTTCCATTCCGGCCTGGCTGACATCATCCAATCTGCCAATGAAGGGGGAGACAAAAGTGGCCCCCGCCTTGGCAGCCAAGAGGGCCTGCATCGGCTGGAAAATCAGGGTGCAGTTTATGCGAACGCCTTCTGCGGAGAGGGTCTTAATGGCCTTTAGTCCTTCTTTTATAATAGGGACCTTGACTACGATATTGGAGTGAATCTTGGCCAATTCCTGCCCTTCTCTGACCATGCCGTTGTAATCGGTACTTACCACCTCGGCTGAAACCGGGCCTTTGACAGTGGCGCAGATTTCTTCTAAGACCTGTTTGAAATCTCTCTTCTCTTTGGCTACCAGCGAAGGGTTGGTGGTCACTCCATCTAAGACCCCTAAACTGGCCGCTTCTTTTATTTCAGCTACGTTGGCTGTATCTAAAAAAATTTTCATAATTCCTCCTAATACTTAACTTCCACTAAATACAATCCACAGGCCGGGGCAGTCAGGCCGGCTCTTCTCCTGTCTCTGGCTGAAAGAATTCCTTTAAATTCAGTCGGTGAAATCTTTCCTCGGCCAACTTCCATTAAAGTTCCTACAATGATTCGAATCATTGAGCGCAAGAATCTGTCTCCCTCTATCTCAAATTCCAGCATATTTCCGCTCTTTTTCCAGATTGCTTTTTTGATAACACATATATTAGACCCTTTCCGGGATTTGGCAACACAAAAAGAGGTGAAGTCATGTTTACCTACAATATACTTGGTTGTCTTTCTCATCTGAGGTAGAGCGACCCGGAAGCGATACGGCCAGAGATAAGTTCTCTGCAAGGCAGTCTGCCCCAAGAAGATACGGTACCGATAGACCTTGCTCCGGGCATCCCGGCGGGAGTTGAATCTTAAAGCTACCTCCTGAGCTTCCTTGACTAATATGTCCTTGGGTAAAAGAGAGTTAATCGCCGGGGCAAATCTATCTATTGGCAGTTTGGATTTAGTTTTGAAATTAGCTGCCTGCCCCAAGGCATGAACCCCGGCGTCAGTCCTGCCTGCTGCAATCAGGTTAATTTTCTCTGCTGTTAATTCCTTTAAGGCCCTTTCTATATCCCCCTGAACCGTTCTCTCTTTAGCCTGCCTCTGCCAGCCGGAAAAATGGGTGCCGTCGTATTCAATGGTCAGCTTGATGTTCCGGTAGGTGTTCAACGCAGTCCTGCTCAATATAAGTGCGGAGCCGAAATTGTCAAACCACTCAACTTGACTTTCCAGGCCGGCGGGATTAATTCTCTTCAGAAACAGTGTCCGAATTACCGGTCCCAGAGAGCATCTACAGGCGGGTTTTCTTCTTAGGAGTCCTAAACGGCATCTTTTTTAATGTCTCTGGCGTCTTTCTCTCTGCCTCCACCATAATTCCTTTATTCATAAGTAATCTGACAGACTCTAAGATTCTAATCGGATTGGCCGGTAGCATCGAAAACATCGGCTGGTATCTCCCCCAGATAGTGGCCGCGGGCCTAACCCTGCATCACAGTCAGCAATTAAAGATTTACAAACAGGCGGCCTACTTCAGAATCGTCTCCTTTTTGCTACTGGTCTTGACCGTCCTTTTCCTCCCGCTCACAAATCCGGCTCTCTGTTTGGTCTTATTCTTATTCTTGTTGACCATCTATGCCTTAAGCGGGGGAATGGCCGGCATTGCCTTTATGGATATCGTGGGAAGGGCTGTCCCTTCTTATAGACGAGGGAGTTTCTTCGGCTTGAGAATGACCATCGGTGGCGCCTTAGGAATTTTAGGCGGACTGGTGGTAAACTCTCTTCTAATCGAGTATGAGTATCCTTTCAATTTTGGGATTATCTTTTCTCTGGGGTTCCTCTTCATCGCTTTGGGCCTGTTGGCCTTCTTTTTCGTTCAGGAGCCGGAGTTGAAAACTCCCCGGGCCAAAAGGACCTTAGTGGAGAATGTCAAAGAGGCTTATTCGTTCTTCCAATCGGATAAAAACTACAAGACCCTTTTCTGGGTGCGGACTGCTATCAGCAGCTTCCTTTTGGGTTATCCTTTTTACATCATTTTTGCCAAACAGGTGATGTTTTACCCGCCTGGCTCAGCCGGCATCTTCGTCTCTTACGAAATGGCAGGATATCTAGTCTCCAATCTGCTCTGGGCCTATCTCTCAGACAGAGTGAGTAACAGACTGGTAATGCTTCTATCCGCTATCACGGCTGCCTTAGCCCCCTGCTTCGTCTTAATCTCCTTTGCTGTCAGATTACCCCTCCATCTTTTCGCTTTTAGCTTTTTTCTTCTAGGAGCTACTGCCAGCGGCCTGTGGGTGGGATTTATCAATTATCTTTTGGACATAGCCCCGGATGACCATCGCCCTTTATATCTGGGGTTTTTGAACAGCTTGATTGCCCTGACTCTATTTCTGCCTCTCTTGGGCGGGACTATTTTAGAGCTCTCCTCCTATCAGTTCTTCTTCAGTCTGATTTTAGGTTTGGCTTTGCTTTCAGTCTTCTTAGCCTATAGATTGTATAAATCAGGCACCCAGGCCGGTTAGAATGAATCGAATTCAAAAGTTTACCGGAAGAGAAAGGCTCTTCCTGGCCGGTTTATTTGTCTTCGCCTTTCTTCTGAGAATAATCTATCTTCTGCAAATAAAATCTAATCCTTTCTTTGAGAATCTCTCCTTAGATCCCCTGTTTCATGACCTCTGGGCCCAGTCTATCGCCCAGGGCGACTGGCTGGGAGAAGGAGTGTTTTTCCGGGCTCCTTTTTATCCTTACTTTCTGGCTCTGCTGTATAAAATCTTCGGGCATGATTTATTCCTGGCCAGATTGATTCAGCATCTCCTAGGCAGTTTCTCGGTAGTAGTGGTCTATCTGTTGTCCAGAAGACTCTATGACCGCAAAGTGGCGGTAATCTCCGGGCTTCTGGCTGCCGCCTATTGGATATTCATCCACTTTGAAGGGGAGCTTCTTTTGGATTTCTGGCTGGTCTTTTTGGGGCCACTATTGCTTTTGCTCCTCTATCGGGCAGCAGAAAAATCTAGATTCTTAAACTGGTTTCTGGCCGGCATGATTCTAGGCCTGTTTGCCATAACCAGACCAAACATTCTGATATTTACACCCTTTATCCTGATCTGGCTCTGGATACAGAAGCAGACCAAATGGCGGACTGCCCTTAAATACTGGGTCTGGGTTGGATTGGGCGCGGTGATGATTATTTCACCTGTAACCCTCAGGAATTATCTGAGGGGGCATGATTTTGTATTAATTTCCTCCCAGGGCGGAATTAACTTCTTCATCGGCAATAACCCCTATGCTGACGGCACCAGCGCAGTGGTACCCGGCTTAGGGGACGACTGGGACTATGCCGATGCGGTAGTATTGGCCGAACAGGAATTGGGGCGTAAACTTAAACCCTCCCAGGCTTCTAACTATTTTTATAGGCGGGGATGGGATTTCATCCTTAACGAGTCGGAGAAATCCCTCCCCTTATTATGGAAGAAATTCTATCTCTTCTGGAACAAATTCGAAGTCAGCAACAATCAGAATACTTACTTTTTCCAGCGTTATTCCTCTCTTTTAAGAATATTGCCGGTTGGATTCTGGATTATCGGTCCTCTCTCCCTGCTGGGCATAGTTTTAAGCCTCAGGAACTTTAGAAAGTACTCTCTGCTCATATTTTATCTTTTCTCTTATATGCTGACAGTGGTCCTCTTTTTCGTGGCTGACCGCCTCCGCCTGCCAGTGATTCCGGTTTTAATCATCTTCTCCGGTTTTGCTCTGGTGCAATTATGGGAGAAGGTCAAAAGCAAACAGTTCCGCCGCTTAATTGTTCCCCTGGCTCTTCTGACTGTTTTCTTCTGGTTTAGTAATTCTAACCTGTATGGTCTATCCACTAAGAACTTTGCCCAGAGCTATTTCAGCCTGGGTAATATCTATTTGAAGCAAAATCAGCTCGAGCGGGCAGAAGCCTATTATGATTCAGCCCTGACCGAAAATCCCAACCTCCCCCGGGCGCATTTGAATCTGGGAATTATTCAATTAAGAAAGGAGAATTTGGACAGCGCCGGGGCCGAATTCTCCCGGGTCCTTTTGCTCAATCCTTATGAAGAAAAGGCCTATAATAATCTCTCCACTATTTACCGTCTGAAAAAAGATTATTCCAAGGCAGTTCAGTTCGCCCGGGCTGCTATTCGGCTCAGGCCCAACTACGGCACGGCCTATTCTAATCTGAGCGTCTCCTACCGAGCCCTGGGGTTGCTTGACAGCGCAGAGACTGTTCTGCAGCAGGGGTTGCAAATCCTGCCCCAGGACATTCAATTGCGCTATTATTTAGGAGAAGTTTATTTCTGGCAGAAAAAACAGGAGCTGGCTGAAAAAGAGTTTACCCGGGTTCTGAATTCAGCTGGCCAGGTTGACATCCAGACTTACGACCTCTCCAGCTTCGGCCAGACAATAGGCGAATCGAAATTAAAAGCTCAGGCAGCCTATTATTCAGGCGTGATTCGAGTAAGCAAACACGATATCCTCCGGGCCAAGGAATACTTCCGGCTGGCCCTACAGTATCAGCCTGATTTAAGCAGTGCCCTGGCCGATTTGGGCAAAATAGCCGAATTGGAAGGAGATTTTTCAGGGGCGATTGAACTCTATACTCGTGCTCTGGTCTCAGAGCCGGGTAACCCTGTGTTGTACTACAACCGAGCCGTCAATTACGCCAAAATAGGGAATAAAGATTTTGCCAAAAAGGACCTACAGAGTTCTCTGCAGTTAGATTCCCAATTTCGAGCCGCCCGTCAGTTACTACAGGCTCTGTCAAAATAAAACGGGGAGTCTAAAACTCCCCGTTTCGGTCTCTGAGTTATTTAAATCACCTAAGGCAGGCCAAACCAAGCCAGTAACTGCTCTGTAAATTGTGAGGCCTGGTCCATCTTCAGGTAGTATAAGGGGAAAGTACAGACCGCGGTCTGAAAAGTCGGCCCTTGGTATCTGACGATAGCGGGCTTCCCATGCATGCTTGCCGGAGTTGAGCCGTAAGAGGAGTTGACCAGATAAAGTGCCTGGGCTGGGGGCAGATCCGGGTATACTGCGTGAATGGAACTTATTATGGCGTAGTTCGCCCGAGGAAGTTTATTGCGCAGGAGTATCTTCCGGTCAGGATCCAAGGTGCTGGCCGCTTTAACATTAACCGTGTCCAACTCCATGGTAGCCGGCCAGGGGGCGGGCAAAAGTGAACTAACTCCGATTAGCTCCTCGTTGCGACCTGCAGGAAAGGAAGGCCAGGTATGATAATTCGGTTGACAGTTACTACCATTAACGCAGTCAATGCTGTCGTATAGAGCTCCCCAACCCGGCATGAAATATGCTTCTAAACCACAATACTGCATGCCTAAGTCACAGGGATATCCCAGTTCTGATTTGGTGAGAGCGATTCTCTTCTGGTCAGAAAACTTATAACCATTCGTAACGCGGTCCGCATCAGGAAGAAATGTTCCTCCTGTAGTAAAATTGTTTATTCCTGTCAGCCATACTTTCCCACCCACGTCCAAGTACTTGTTTAACTGCCGGCCCAGAGAATCGAATACGCCCCCTCGGTGATCATGATTGAGCACGACTACAAGTTTGTACTGTGACAGAAGCGGTTCCCGCGGAGATGCATCCGTTGGTTGATCGTTTGGATCGCCCCAGATGGTATCCAGCGGATAGCCTGCTGAGCTAAATAACTGCTCATAGTAGGGTCGATAGAAATCGGGATCGGTGACTGAGCCGGTGTTTCCGGAGAAGAAAAAAGTCAGGTCCACCAGCAGAACATTCTTATTAAATGCGGGTTTGATTACATAAAATATAGAGTCAGCCGGAGTCGGATCAGGAATTAAAGCATCATCCCGAGCGGTGACTCTGAACATATGGTAGCCGGTCTGTAGGCCGGTGGGGAGCACGGCAGATTTAGTCGTGACCCATTTGTCTCCGTCATTGGAGTCAAAGGATGAATCAATGACCACTTTATTTAACGTGTCGGGTGTGTTACCCAGATAGAAAAGCTTCCAGAAAAACTCTAAAGGGGGTTCTCCAATCGGATAATCTATCGAATCAGTCCCTCCCCAACCGATTTGAATCCCTTTCCAGGTTCGGGTCGTGTCATCCAGACTGTAATAAATTTCTTTGGTATTAAATTCTATCCTGGAATTAGGGGGGTTATTGGTCCGGAAAAAGCGCCGGTATATGACCTCTGAGAGCGCGCCGGCATTGTCTACGGCTCTCAAGAATATGAACTGTAAAATGATTTTACTGGGGTCAGAGGAGGCAAAAAGCTGAATCCGGTCACTGGTCTGGCCAGCCCCGCCCCGGGTAACCAACTCTACCGGCCGCACAACTTCCTCTCCCAAGGTCTGGAGCTTTTTTCCGATTTGAGTTAGACTATCTGTCCAGGTTTCAGCTGGTATGGTTTTCAGAAATACTATGAAGCTGTCCTCCACCCCGGTGGAATCAGCGTCATAACCCAGAAGTTGTATCTGGCTGGCTTTGAAGACTACATACTGATATTCTGCTATGAAGCCGTCTAAGTCTTTGCCGAACCAGTAAAGCAAAGGCTGACTAGTAAAAGAAGTTCCTTCACTGGGGATATTCGCAAATTTAACCGAAGGAGGGAGATTACCGGGTCGGTTCCCCTCCACATTGCATTTCAGACCCATACTGGCTATCATCAGAATTATCAAAGTCAAGCCACTGACGGCTGTGTAAAATTTCGACCCTTTCAATTTCATGTTTTCCTCTCTATCACCCACTGTGCATTTATTAAAAGGCCAAGGCCAATGAGAAACGGTGCGCCTGCTGCAGAATGCCAAAATCTCGATAGGCGTAATCCACCCTTAACTCTGATTTTAAATTGTTGAATGGTAGGCGTACTCCACCGCCCAGGCTGATTCCTCCTAGATAAGTGTCATTTTTGAACTGATTGCCGAAACGCAGGGCAAATTTCTCATTGTACCAGTACTCCATACCCAGGTTGTATTTTTCCACATTGTCATTGGGGTGGGCCAGCTCAGCCGCCAGCACTGCTCGGTGGGAGTGATTCTGGATGACATTTATGGAGCCACCGAATTTGAAGTTAGCCGGCAGAGGGTAGCTCTGAGAGGCTCCGGCATTGAAGTTTAGGTCCGGACCGAAGTTGCTGATGATCATCCCGATTTTAAAACCTCTGAAACCGGTATTGTAGATGGTTCCAACATCAGCGGCCCAGCCGGTAGCTACAAACTTTTCCTCTTGCTTGGTGTCATTGTTGTAGAAACCATCTCCGATATTTTCGCCGATGAATTTGCCGGTCAGGCCAATGCTAAGCCGGTCGGTCAGGTTTCGAGCATAGCTCAAGGTTACAGCATACTCCTTGGGATTAAAAGTCTCCTGGCTAGAAGGGGGAAGGGGATAGTTAAAATCCGTCACGTACATCTCCCCTATGTCCATGTAATATACTGCAGCCCCCAAGGTTCCGCCTATTTTATTAAGCGGCAGGGCCAAGGCAAAAAACTCATAATTTATGTCGGCTATATAACTGATATGGGTGAACATCGCTTCCCGGCCTTCCACTAAAGCCAGACCAGCCGGGTTATAGTAAACCGCCGAGGCGTCATCCACCATGCTGGTGAAGGCGTCTCCCATGGCCACTCCCCGTGCTGATATGCCAATTTCCAAGAATTGGGCGCCGGCTGTCCCTACTTTAGCCTGTCCCCATCCCAGGCTGAAGAGACACCCGACCATCAGGAAAACTGAGAGCAAAATTATTTTGTATTTCATTTTCAGACTCCTTTTGCTACTTAACCAGCACAAATTTGCCAATTTGGTCCCCGCGGTCCGACTCAATATGGTAGATGTAAACTCCGGCTACCACTTCTTGGCCGTTGCTGGATATCAGATTCCAGCTCACCTCGGGATTAATCGGGTCAGGATTCTCAATCACAACCACCTCATCTCCATCCAAAGTGAATATTCTGATAGTGCAGGCGCCAGGAAGCTGGACAAAGTGAATCCTCTTGCCACTGGGGAGGTTCCGGTCTTCTAAGGGGTAGCTTTCGCTTATCTTATAAGGATTGGGGAAAACCACAACCTTCTTACCCACAGTTCCTTCCGGCGGAGACGGCAGAGGCCAAACTGACCGGGCGTTAACCAGAGGGCTGGTCTCCAGAGGAGCCAATCCGGTTTGAGGGTTGCCGTAGTCAAAGGCGCTCACCGCGATGTAGACTGGCGTGCTGGGGGACAGACTGTCTATCACATATTCGTATTCGTAGTATTCCGAATCAGCCGGGGTATAAATCCCTTGTTCTATTTCACTGGCGTATTTCTTAAGGGCTGTCAAGTCTTGATTCCAGTCCTGCGGTTCGAAAGCCACTTGGTCGCCGATTCTTACGCTGACTGAGGCGGTTATCACTAACTCCTGCTGACAGCTTCCCTTATAGCTGTAGGGATTCTGCTGGGTCCATTTCAGAGGGTTTTCTCCGAAGGCGCTTGGATCTTGACAGAATTGGGGGTCCAAGCAGGTACATCCACCATTGTCTGCGTAACAGCAGATATTGTCATAGGCAAACAGATTGACCGCTGTGGCCGAATCCATGGAGGCTATTTTCAAGGCCCATTTCTGGGTGCCTGGATTAAAAATATACATTTTAAAATCCTTTTTGTCATAGGAATCCAGAAGGGCGTAGTCATCTGGAATTCCGCTGCGGCTAAGCCAGATCCGGTAACCTTCAAAGTCAGCTTCATTGCTGAAGTTATCCAGGGAAGTTTCTGTAAACAGTCCGTTCCAATTCACCGCCACTTTCCCCTCCGAAGCATCAAACTTCAACACCGGAGGATTGGGAGGAGGCGGACCCTTAAAATCAGGAATCCCGTCCCCTTCATAGTAAACTGTATCTCCCTGACAGATGCGATACAGCCCCTTAAAATCTGGGGCATTGAGAGTGTCAGAATCAATGCCGGGGTTGTCATAGACCCAGCCAGCCCAGCGGGCATTGGTGGCAAAGTCGGATAGATCTTTGGTGTTATAATAAGCTTGCACCGCCGACAGACTGGTGATGTTGCCCTGCACGATATTCCAGTCGCTGGGACGAACGTGAAAATTCTCTCCGGCTATATAGGCTAACGTCAGGGGTAGAGTGTCTCCTGGATTTATGTTAAAGGGTCCAAAGGAGAGTAAATATCTGGTATCATATCCATCCGCCAGGTCATCGATATTTCCCGGAGGTGGCAGCCAGCCTGAATCCTGCCAGATGCTCAAAGCGCTCCAGAGCTGGTCATAGTCGAACTCGCCATTAGACATTATGAAGTACTTGGCCTTGTTCCCTTCCGGAGTACCCAATACGCCTCCGGGAAACTTCTCAGGACGTTTCCCTAAGTTCTGGATGGTCCAAGGACCCCAATCTAAGCTGGCATCCCCCTGGGAATTCCACCAGTTAAAAGAGGTTTTTACTTCTCCGGGAGTCTTGACCACCCGGGTGCCGGCCAGTGAGGTCGGGCTGTATGTAGGAACAAAAACCCCTTTTCTATTGTCTTCGCAAATGCTGCAATTGGATAGCCCGTTATTATCACCAGTCCAAGCTAAGTTGAGCGTGTCTTCATAAAGTTCGGGGCATCTAAAGGAGGGAACTGAACCCTTAAAACCGCTGATATCGTCTTGGAATCCGGCTGCATCCACGTCCGGATTGTGATTGTCAGCGTCAATGTACAGAGCTAAATAAACCTGATTAAGTTTCGTCTCCCCAATATTTTGTAGGATGTAGTCAAAGAGAACAAAGTCCTGGGCATAGTCATAGCTCCAGGCGTAGCTCTTCTGAGTTATCTTGATATCTAACGGAACAAAGGGCCCGTCCAGGGGGTCGGAATCACATAAAGAGGGGTCGCTGCAGGTATCGACATACACGGCTATCAGGTCTTGTTCAGAAACAGCGGAGTCAGAATAAGGAATAAAACAGCTTCCCTGCTGAATGCCGGCTGGACGGATGGTCCGGGTACTAAAGGGGAGCTCGGCAATCATTTCATTGACTTGCTGCCAGCCATCGGCGCCTACGGTCACTAAGGTTTCAGCCTCTCCCTTTATAGCCCCTACCCAGAGTGCTCCTTGAAACAGATAGCTGACTCCGGTCCCGGCCGGGAATTCTGCAGAAGGGGCCGATTGTCGGGTACAGGGGTCGGCCAGACCTCCGCTTTCACTGCCGAATATTCCGTAGTTGGTGACTGAGAGCCAGAATTTGCCAACGTTGTGAACTCTTAGTTCTTCTGCTACTGCCGCGGCCTGAGGCCGGGCCGGCCTGTTCTTTTGCCCGGTGTCCTCCTTGGTTCTGGCTTCGGCACCTGTGACCAAAACCATTCCCCAGAGAGCCAGGCCTATTCCTAAAATTTTCATTACCTTTCTAATCATTAATTTACCTCCTCGCCGGATTGCTCAATTAGAAATTCATTGCGATTCCAAGCTGTATGTTGCGGCCAGCTCCGTAGTAGAGTGGGTTTCTATCTCTTTCCGTGCCGGGTAAAATCAGGCCGCTGAAGTTTCGGCTGGTATCTGGCCGACCGGTAACATCCCATACCGTTTCCACGTTTTTGCGGTCAAATAAGTTGTAGACATAAAGGGTGGCCGAATAGGCAGTCTTCCAAATTTGAAAGTCTTTGTTTATCCTGACATCCACCACGCTGGAAGCCGGCATTCTCAAGTAATTCGTGGGTGTCTGGCGCCCCTGCAACTGTCTTTCTATGCCTGGGTAGGTGCGGTCCGGGGTAAAGGGGAAGCCGCTGCGGTACTGCCAGAGGATGTTGATTCCCCAGTTATCCAAAACCCTAACCCCGAATATGCGCGGATGGTCTCCTTTGCGCACCCTCAAATCCAGATTGAAGGTCAACTGATGGCGCACATCCCAGTCCAGGGGATACTCTTTCAAGGGGATAAACTGCACTCCACCTAAGTCAAAAGCGGCGTAGTAATTGGACACCTCGGCCGAGTTTTTCCCGTAGGCATAGGCATATTGATAATTTAAGTATCCATTCACGTAGGCGCCTCTCTTTTTGTCCAGCTGGATTTCCAGGCCCCGGCTTCTGCCATAGTCCACATTGTCGTAGAAATCCCAGTTTCTTCCCTGGTAATTGACTTGAACAGTGTTGAGCAGGCCGAACTGGTCTTTGTAAAATCCGGAGACATCCAGGGAGTATTCATCTGACATCGCATATTGAATGCCCAATTCATATTGGATATTCTTGATATAGTCCAGATTGTAATTGCCGATAATTCCGGCGGCACTGCCGCCCTGAGTAGCCCGGGCGTACATAAAACGGAGTTCCGGCAGCTGGTAAAAGTGTCCGTAATTGAAATAGACTTTAGCCACGTCTGAAACCGGATAAGCCACGCCCAAACGCGGAGAGACCCGGTTGCGGCTCTTAAGAGTCCGCTCTCCGGTAATAATCTCCACAAACCCTTCTTCGGTCTTAGAATCGCCTTCTGGAACCGATTCTACTTTCTTGACCAGATCCTTGGACTGAAGATAGAAATCATATCTGACACCCAATTTAGCGGTCATGGTGCCATACTCGATTTTGTCCTGCAAATAGAAAGCGCCCTGCAGAGGCTCTCTGGTAAAGAAGTCTCTGAAGACGCCGTGGTCCGGCCAGGGTCCGCCGTCGGGAATGCCATCGTAAGGTATGTAAGGATAGCGGATGTCGGCCATCTGCAATCTATTGTAAGTCAGCTCCAGACCGGTCTTGATTTCATGTTCGCGCCGGACCTGGCTGGTAAAGCTTCCTTTCAAGGTCCACAGTTCGCTGCGGCGGTCCTGATAGTAGGTTCTGCGCTCATAACCACGGTCATAGAAGCCGTCTCTTAAGTCATACTGGCCGTTGCCGTTGACGTCTGCATAAGGCTCGCCCGGGTCCCAAAACCCGTTTTTCTTGTCAAACTTTCCGTTCTTGTTCAGGTCCCGCACCGTCACTCCCTCAATGAAGGGCATATTGGCCGGAAATTCCTCGTTGGGTCCGTTGTAGCGGCCATCGTGGTTCAAGTCCTGGTTATCCGGGCCTTGGCTGAAGACAAAAACGTCTAAGATTTCATCATAAACTTCGTTGCCATTCAGGTCCTGAAAGTATTCGCCCGGATCCCATTTACCATTTTTCTTGCCACTCTCGTCCGGCTCATCTATAAAAGGCTCAAAGGGGTTGTAAACGCCAT
This sequence comes from uncultured Ignavibacteria bacterium, assembly GCA_964399055.1. GTDB lineage: Bacteria > Zixibacteria > MSB-5A5 > DSPP01 > RBG-1 > CAYNPJ01. The sequence goes on along the minus strand of CAYNPJ010000001.1, from coordinate 428,951 downwards.
CTTTGTCAACGTCGTTAAAAGGCTCGCCTAAGAATATATCCCCGTCTACAAAAGGCTCGGGATTGTCCACGCCCTGGGAACCGGAGGCGGTTGACAATCTCTCGAGATCAAGGATACCGTCTCCATCGGTATCAGTAAACTCCTCGGCGCCATCCCATTTGCCTTTGCCATAAGTGTCGTGCTGCGAGGCGATAAAAACGTCTCCGCACTCCTGGCAGTAGCCGTCCACTCCATCCTGGTCGATGTAAAATTCACCCGGGTCCCAGACTCCGTTCTTGCCATAATTAATATCCTCGAAGGGCTCGCCCACGTCATAGCGGCCATTGCCGTTTATATCGGTGTAAGGCTCAGCCGCATCCCACTTTCCGTTTTGATTGGCATCCTGAGTGGAAGTCTGTCCCTCCCACTGGTTGTAAAAAAGGAACTGGTCCGGGTAGACCTCTCCTCCCGGTTCTGTCGGACTTCCGGGCAGCTGTTTGTAATGTTTGAGGAAGCGACTCAGCTGTACTTCCAAGAGAGAGTTGCGGCCCAGATTCTCAGAATAGTTTAGACTGGCAGTTATGTCTCTCTCGTCATAAACCGGCAGGGTGGAGGGGGTATAGCGATAATTCCAGATGTCGATATCGCCTCGCGTTTCGTAAGAGGGGTTATAATAGGAAGTGTAGCGGTTGACCGTCTGACGATATGAAAAAGTCAAGCTGCGCGTGGGGGTCGCTTTATAGGATAATTTAAATCCGCCGTCGTACAGGTTATTGAATCTTTCGGGAATCTTGATGCCTGACTGATAACTGAAGACCCCGGGCCAGGTTATGCTCAGGAGGTCATCGGATCTGAATTTTTTACGCAGCTGGTCCGGTGCATAATCGTTTAATCCGGCATAACCGTCGCTTTTATAAACGGTAAAGTCAGCATAATAAGAGAGTTTCTCTCCTGCAAAGTTAATTCCTAATGCCGGCAGCAAGTACCTGGTCAGAAAAGGCTCTGGCCCGTTGAGACTAAGAGACAGCCGGTCAGTGTTAAAAGAGTACTTATTGAGCTTGGGGTCTCCGAAATCATCGGTAATGTATTCGACTGAACCTTTGGTGCTGGTGACGTTTCCTACTTTAGTCACAATGTTGATTACCCCTGAGCTGGCGTTGCCGTACTCGGCATCAAAACCGCCTTTAAGCACCGTCACCTCTTCTATCGCTTCAGAGCTGACATTCATCCCCGCCCGTACTGCTCCCAACCCTCCTAAGGGGTCGCGCGTGGCCACTCCATCGACAATGTACATTACCTCGCCGGCCCGGCCTCCTCTGACGTGCAGCTCATTGTTGCGAGTGACAAAACCCACCTGCACCGTGAGAAGCTCATCTAAAGTTTTGACCGGCAGGAATTCAATGTTTTCGGCGGAGATTCTCCGCAGGTTGGAAGTCACGTCCTTTTCAATTATCGGCGGCTCAGCAATGATGACCTCCGGAGGCAGTTCTACCGCTGTAACCTTCAGCTTAGCATCCACAGTACTAGTGATGTCAGCCGAGACAGAGATCCCTTTGACTTCCACGGCCTGATAACCGATAAAAGTAATCTTCAAATTGTAGGTGCCGGGCGGAACGTTTAGAATTGTGTACGAGCCATCCACTTTGGTTGCGGCTCCCAGGTTAGTCCCCACAACTTGAACTGTGGCGCCTGGCAAGGGCTCTTTACTGTCAGAGTCTCTGACCACTCCGGTAATCTTCCCGGTAGTGCCGGACCAGACTAATTGAGCCACCCCGTACACGATGAAAAAGACAATGATTAAAACTTTTACGACGCCCTTCATAACTTACTCCTTTCCTTCACGACTCTGCTTGGTGCAGTTCTTTTAAGACTTAAGTATAAAATTTAAAACTCTTACTCTCTTTAAGTCAAGTCCTTTTATGTAAATTTATGTGAATAGCTCAAGACCACTCCTCCTGATAATCAACCGCAAGCGCAGACCAACTGTTCCCCCACTCGGGCCGGCTTCAAGTAGAGGCTCCCTTCCCTACCGCCTAAGTTCCACTCCGGCTGGCTATATTTCTCCCGTTCCAGCTGAAAGGCAGTATTGTGTTCCGCTTTCGTAAGTCCTTCTTCTATAAAACTGACCCCGAAATGCTCCTCAAAACCATGTTTGAAATGCTCTTTCAACTCAAGCAGGTCCACCTTTTTGCCCGTCAGGCCGCTCAGGCTGATTCCCTTTTCATCCCAGCTGTGCAGGGCAGAGCCGGAGAGATTCTGGCTGGCGGGAAGGAAATCGCTGATTTTCCACTGAACTTTCTCCCGGGGGAGACTCCCCTGCTGGATGAAACACTCCTTGCTCCTTCGCTGGGCGCTTCCGGCAATTTTCTTCCCCTCTACGGTCAGCTCATAGGCCGAGACGCTTTGAAAACAAGGGTGAGTGTAGGATAACCGGTCTGCTCTGCGGGCTGGACGACCCCTCTTATACTCTGCCCTTATACCTAACTTCTGCAGAGCCCTCCTGATGGCTAAAGATATCTTCTGGTAGGTTGACCTCAATTCAGTCCCTAGCATCCTATCTCTATGACTATTGGCGACTACTGCATAGGTCAACTCTCCGAAGTGTAACACTGCTCTGCCGCCGGTTATCCTACGCACTAGGCTCACCCTCTCCAGCTGGGCTTTGTGGACATTTATGGCCTGGTAAGCATCCTGAAAGTATCCTAGGCTAATGGCCGGCTCAGACCAATCATAGATTCTCAGAGTAGGCGGAAAATTCCTATTCTCCTGACAGCGAATGAACAGCATCTCGTCAACCGCCATATTCCAGTAGGGGGAACCCGGACCGGAATAGATTAATCTCCAGAATCGCAAATTATATAACCTGAGCTTCTCTTAGCTTGGCCGCCAAGTTCTCGGCTAACTCGGCTGGGGTCTGACCAGCTATAATCTCCCCTTTGGGCCTGGGAGGAGGCGACATAAAGGAAGACATTTTTGTCAAAGAACTTTGGCCGTTTATCTTATCTTCTTCCAGACCTAACTCTTCTTTGCCCCACATAACCAGCGGGGCGGATTTGGCTTTCATCTTCCCCTTTAAAGAGGGTAAACGGGGTTCGTTTATCTCTTTGACTACCGAGACCACGGCTGGCAGAGTGATGTCTACTATATCGTAACCCTCTTCAGTCATGCGCAAGACCGTGGCTGAAGCGGCTGTAATGTTCTCGAATTTCTTAACAAAACTCACGACCGGCAGGCCCAACCATTCAGCTAAGGCCGGAGGCATTAGGCTGGAATCTCCGTCTACAGCCTGCTTGCCGCACAGGATTAAGCCGTAATCTGAAATCTTCTTTATTCCCAGGGAGAGAATATAAGCCGCAGTATAAGAATCAAGGTTATTTACATCAGGAACTGACAGCAAAACCGCTTCATCTACTCCTAAGGCCAAGCAGTTCCTTAAGACCGGCTCGGCATTCTGGTTACCGAGGCTCAGAACAAGGACTTTTCCATTAGTTTTCTCTTTGATTCTCAAAGCTTCTTCAACAGCATAGTCATCAAAGGGATTAGTCATTCCAGGACCTGAGGGATATACTATCCTCTTAGCCGAATCATCCACCTTTATTAACGCTATCTCTGGAACCTGCTTGACACATACAATAATATTCATAAGCTCTTATCCTCTCTGACAAAGTAGTGATTTACAAACATTGTGCCTGAGTTACTTATCACTTGCATTAAGTATCCAAAATAGCTAATTCTTTTGTATTCAATAAGTTAGCTCTGTTGCGGAATTGAAATTGCGAATTCAGTAATCTGTGAATTGTCTGGGTTGCAGATTGGGACGAGTAAATGCATATACAAAGAACTAACTATTTGAAAATCAACAAATTAACATCAGCCAATTTTTACGAATCTGACTCCATTTTTTGTGCAAAATGACTGGATTTTTGCTCCTCTTTTTTGAGTTTATCTAAAGCCATCTTGGCTGCCGCTTGCTCTGCCTCCTTTTTGTTTCTACCTTTCCCATAACCGAACTTCATCCCCAAGGCAAAAGCCGCAATAGTAAAGGTTTTCTTGTGGTCCGGTCCTTCGGCTACCTCTACTTCATAGCGGGGCATTCCCAGACCCTTTCCCTGCAAGAATTCTAACAACTCTCCTTTGTAATTATGCTGGCTTTTATCAGTGGTGGTCTCCTGATGTCTGTCCAAGATTAAGCGGCGGACTACCCTCTGGGAAGCTTTGATTCCTCCGTCGATATAAGCGGCGGCAATAATGGCTTCGCAGGCGTCGGCTAAAATGGAGTCCCTCTGCCGTCCTCCGGACCTTTCCTCTTCCGGACTTAATAACAAATACTCACCGAGTTTAAATTCTTTGGCTTTCCGGCTTAAGGTGGCCTCGTTTACCAGAATGGCTTTCATTTTGGTCAGTTCCCCTTCCGGCTTATGAGGGTATTTATTATAAAGGAATTCCGATACTACCAGCCCCAAGACTGAGTCGCCCAAGAATTCCAATCTCTCGTTTGAGCTCTGTACTTCTTTGGGAAGTCTGCTTCTGAGGTAGGATTTGTGGGCTAAGGCGGCGATTAAATGAGATTTTCGTTTAAAGCGGTACCCTAATATTGACTCTAACTGCTGAATCTCGACCGGTGATTTTTTGCGTTTGAAAAAATTAAACAGAGTGAGCCATTCGGACTTCATCACTGCTACTGCCTAAGGCTGATACTTGCCTACCGCTAAAGTAATGTTGTGGCCGCCAAAGCCAAAGGAATTTGATAAGGCTATTTTAATCTCGGCTGAGCGGGCCTGTTTGGGGACGTAATCTAAGTCACATTCCGGAGAGGGATTTTCCAAATTTATTGTGGGGTGCACGATTCCTTCTTGAATTGACATTATAATGGCTATCAATTCGGCCGCTCCGGCAGCTCCAAGTAGATGTCCGATCATCGACTTGGTAGAATTGATTAAGATTTTATATGCCCGGGAGCCAAAGACATTTTTTATGGCCAGAGTCTCGCTGATATCTCCTAAGTCAGTAGAAGTGCCGTGAGTATTGATATGGTCTACTTGCTCTGGCTCCAATCCGGCATCTTTCAAGGCGGTGCGCATGGAGCGGGCCGCGCCATTACCGTCCGGGGCCGGGGCGGTGATGTGATAAGCGTCAGCAGACATCCCTACCCCTAGGATTTCGGCATAAATTTTTGCCCCTCTTCTCTGAGCGTTTTCCAAAGATTCCAAAACTAAGATTCCTCCACCTTCTCCCATCACGAAGCCGTCCCGGTCCCGGTCAAACGGGCGGGAAGCGGTCTGGGGAGAGTCGTTGCGAGTGGACATGGCCCGGGCCGCGCAGAATCCGGCAAAAGACAGGGGAGTGATGGAAGCCTCGGAGCCTCCGGTCAGCATGATGTCAGCCTCTCCTCTCTGGATGACTCTAAAAGCGTCGGCAATGGCGTGGGCTGAAGAGGCGCAGGCTGAAACGGTTGAGTAATTCGGGCCCTTTAAGCCAAAGCGCAGGGAGATTAATCCTGGGCACATGTCGATTATCATCATGGGGATGAAGAAAGGGGAGACTTTGGAAGAGCCGGACTTCAACAGCTGAGTGTGCTGCTTTTCCAAAGTGTCTATCCCCCCGATGCCGGAGCCGGTTATTACGCCTACGCGGTCCTGATCCAGGGAACTGAAATCTAATTTGGCGTCATCGACTGCCTGCTGAGCCGCTGCCACAGCATACTGTTCCACCAAGTCCATCCGGCGCAGGTCTTTCTTGTCGATATAGGCCGAGGGGTCGAACTCCTTTACTTCCGCGGCAATCCTGGTGGTAAGACCGTCTGGATTGAATCTGGTCACTGGTCCCACGCCTGACTGGCCAGCCTTCAGATTTTCCCAGAAGGTCTTTACCTCATTGCCCACCGGGCTGATAACACCCAGACCGGTGACCACAACTCTTATTTTCATTCTTAAGAATTCACCCTGCTATTGACAACGTCTATTCTTCCTCTTCTTCCTCATCTTCGTCTTCGTCATTTTCGGCTACCGGGGTATTTTCAGCAGCGGCTAAACCTTTCTCAATGTAGGCCACGGCATCCCCCACCGTGGTTATCTTCTCTGCCTCTTCGTCTGGAATCTCCAGATTGAACTCGTCTTCTAAGGCCATGACCAATTCGACGGTATCCAATGAATCAGCCCCTAAATCATCCACAAAGGAAGCCTCCGGGGTGACCTGTTCCGGGTCGACCCCTAACTGCTCCACGATTATGTCCTTGACTTTCTGCTCTACTGAAGCCATCTATGACACCTCCTGTCTTGCTCTAATGGCTTGATTAATTTTCTTACTTTTAGGTCGGGATAATATATACCCCGCTATTTTGCTGTCAACTGAAAAATGCGAGGGTTAAGTAAATGTTAATCTATCGGTTACATTAGCAGACCGCCATCGACCTGAAATACCTGACCAGTGATATAGGAAGCCTGGTCAGAAACTAAGAAGGCTACCAAATTGGCCACATCTTCCGGAGTTCCGGCACGATTAAGCGGGACCCGGGAGAGCATAGCGCCTTTGGCCTCGTCAGAGAGAGACTGAGTCATCTGGGTGTCAATAAAACCCGGGGCTACCGCATTGACTGTGATGTTGCGGGAAGCTAATTCTTTGGCTACACTCTTTGTCAGAGCTACTAGCCCGGCCTTTGAAGCGGCATAGTTGGCCTGCCCGGGATTTCCCATCAGCGCCACTACCGAACTGATGTTGACGATTGAGCCTGAGCGGTTCTTCATCATAATCCGGCTGATTGCCTTAATGCAGTTGAAGGCCCCTTTGAGATTGGTGTTTAGAACCAGGTCCCACTCCTGCTCCGACATCCGCATTATTAGGTTGTCTTTGGTAACCCCGGCGTTATTGACCAAAATGTCGACTCTGTTGAATTTTTCCAGAGTTGTTTCCACCATCCGGGAGACCTGCTGATAGTCTGTGACATCTGCTGTCAGGGCTAAGACTCTTTTGCCGGAGGCATCCAGCTGGCTTGCGATTTTGGAGGCTGCCTCCAAGTTCAGATTGGCTATAGTCACACTGGCTCCTTCTTTGAAAATGCGTCGGACAATCGCCTCGCCTATTCCGCGCGAAGCGCCGGTGACTATGGCTACTCGATTCTGCAAATTCATACAGTTTTATTTTGAGTTAAATGCAATAAATCAGAGAGCTTGTCTATACCAGAAAATATAGCTCCAGGTATTGTTTTTTTCACCAGTCCCTGCAAGACTCTTCCGGGCCCGATTTCTATAAAATTAGTTACTCCGTGATTGAACATATATTCTAGGGAGCGGGACCACAGAACCGGCTTAGTTATCTGCTCTACCAAGAGCTCCTTAATCTGTGCCGGGTCAGTGACCGACTTAGCAGTGACATTGGCCACCACTGGAATTTTTGCTGTTTGGAAACTGAGTTTCTCCAATTCCGGCCCTAATTCGGCCTTGGCTGAGAGCATCAGGGGCGAGTGAAACGCTCCGCCCACTTTTAACAGCAACGCTTTCTTGCCTTTTTGCTTGGCTATTTCTACGGCTTTCTCAACTCCTTTAAAATCACCGGAGATGACCACCTGCTCCTTGGAATTAAAGTTGGCCGGCTGGACAATCCCGGACTGAGAAGCCTCAGTACACAGGGCGAAAATCTCCTCTTCGTTCATTCCTACAACTGCGGCCATGGTTCCCGGATTCTCATCGCAGGCTTTCTGCATCAGCTGGCTTCTTCTTCCGACCGCATAGAGGGCATCCTCGTAAGATAGAACCTTGGCGCAAACTAGGGCGCTGTATTCACCTAAGCTGTGACCGGCCACAAATTCTGGTTTTACACCATTTTCGAATTGTGAAAGTAAAACGCAGGAGTGGACAAAGACCGCCGGCTGGGTATACTGGGTCTGTTGGAGCAATTCTTCCGGGCCTTCGAATGAGACTTTGGTCAAAGGAATACCCAAAACCTGGTCGGCCTTGGCATACATCTCTTTGACTAAAGGGAACTGGTCATATAAATCTTTTCCCATCCCTTTATACTGGGAAGCCTGGCCAGGAAATAAGAAGGCGGTTTTAGCGTTCAATTTTTCTCCGTAATTTAACTTATGACAGGATAACTCTTAATAATGTGCCGGTCAAATAGAATTTGATAAGCTGGCCGAATTACAATCAGGAAGATAATTGTGAGGGGATAACTTTATTCTTATTATTGCCCACCCCGTGAAAAAAGAGCATCTCTTTAATCCGCTGATTAACCTTCTTCTTCACCATCGTCGCCGCCACCCGGATGCCATTCTTTATCGCTTTAGGGGAAGAAGAGCCATGGCAGATTACACAAACTCCGTTGACACCCAAAAGGGGAGCGCCGCCATATTCAGCGTAATCCAGAGTCTTTTTCACTTTCTTAAAGGTGTATTTCAAAAAGAAGACCCCCATCCTGGAGAGGAGATTACTGCGCACCTGACGGCGCAGAAGATGAGCCAAGAAGCCCTCAAAGCTCTCTGCCATTTTAATCATCACATTCCCCACAAAGCCGTCGCAGACCACCACATCAGTGGTACCTTTTAGTATATCTCGTCCCTCCACGTTGCCGTAGAAATTCAGACTGCTCTCTTGTAGAATCTTATGGGACTCAACTGTGACCGGATTACCTTTACTCTTCTCTTCGCCGATGGAGAGCAGACCTACACTGGGATTCTCCTTGTTTAAAATCGCGGAAGAATAAATTGAGCCCATCACCCCGAATTCATACAGATTGCTCGGCTTGCAGTAAGCATTGGCTCCTACGTCTAAGACCAGGACTCCTCTTTGATTTTCAGTGGGGAGATACATGGCTAAGGCAGGCCGGTCGATGCCTTCTAATCTTCCCATGGTGACTAACGCAGAAGCCATCACCGCGCCGGTATTGCCGGCCGAGATGACCGCATCCACCTCTCCTTCTTTTTGCATCTGCATGGCCACTGCAATGGAAGTATCTTTTCTTCTGGCCGCATCACCGGGGGAGTCCTCCATACTTACTTCACCGGGAGCATGTTTGACCGGAAAGACCATCTTGACTCGGTGCCGCAGCTTGTGTCTGAGTCTTTCTGAGGCCTCGTCTACTTTCTCTTGGTGGCCGACCAGCGTTATTTGATAGGCTCCATTGGATTCTTTTTGAGCCAAGGCGGCCCCTTCGATGACCGATTCCGGGGCATAATCCCCCCCCATGGCGTCTACGCCGATGCGGATGGAGTTCTCCATGCTTATATATTTATTAAGCGGACTCCGGTGTGAAAATCTCTTTGCCGGCGTAGTATCCGCAGTGGGGGCAGATGCGGTGCGGCAGAACCGGTTCTGAACATTTGGGGCAGGCAATCACGTTAGCCGCAGGCAGTTTCCAGTGGGTTCTTCTCTTTCTCCCTCTGGTTTTGGAATGTCTCCTTTTCGGTAATGGCAATTCTACTCCTTGATTAGTTGTTCTAATTTACCCCAGCGGGGGTCGATTCCTTCTTTCTTGCAATTGCAGGTCTGCAAATTCAGGTCTGCTCCACAATAGGGACATAAACCCTTACAATCTGAAGAGCACAGAAAGCGCATGGGGAGATTCAAAATCAAAGCCTCCCGCATTCGGGGCACCAGGTCATAAGCGGGAACGGCCTTGGAGAGGAACAGATAGTCGTCATCCTGGAAATCGGCACCGCCTGCCATTTCGGTCTGGTCGATCACGAATTTCATTTCCGCACACAGGGGATGCTGAAACAGCTTCAGACAGCGGGCGCATTCCGCCTCTAACAGGGCTGAAATCTTAGCCTGAAAGGTGAACTTATCCGAGCTCTTGAAGACATACAGGTCAATGTCCGCCGGGTTCATTAAAAACATCTCTTCCGGATTCAGGCTCAGGGATTCCTGGCTCTCCTGAAAGACTATATGATTCTGACCCTCTATTAGGTCCTTAAAGTGGATTTCCATAAAACTCTTTAATTATAGGTATTTAGGTTCTAAGTCAAGAGGAATTTGGCTTCTGGCTTAAGGTATACGTAAGCTATGCTTAAGGATTTGAATAATCCCAGCGCGGGGTACGGCAGCAGGCTCACCCTGAAGGGCAAGCCAGGGCTACCCTGGCCGGGATTTCTTCTGATGCCGGTGGACAATCTTCTCCCCCACAAAATAGCCGATTCCAGCGCCAATGACCACATCTGAGGCAAAATGCACGTCATCATTCAGGCGGGACCAGGCCACTCCGGTTGCCAAAAGATAGATCGGATACTTCACCCACCACTGGGGGTATTGATGAGCAATCACCGAGGCGAAGGCAAAAGCAGTAGCCGCATGCCCGGAAGGCAGAGAGAGTGAAAAATCAGACGGCGAGAAGTCAAAACTTTTGAAATAATAGGCGCCCTTCTCGGCAAAGGGCCTGGCTCGGCCAACAGAATATTTCATCCCTCGCACGATACTCTGAGTAATTAAAATCGAGCGCAAGCCCAGATAAGCAGTATCCTTGGCTTTCCGGTCTTTGATGACAAGACCGGTCGCATACATCCCTCCCAGAGCCCACAGAGGCAGCTTGTCTCCGATGGGGCGGAAAAAATCCGCGGCCCGGTTGCTGAAATCTGTGCGATTCCTTTTAAAGATATCCCGCGAATCTTCGTCAGTCGCAAAAACGATAGAAGTGGCGGCCAGAAAGGAGAGGGCAATGATGTGGTCTTTTTTCTGCCAGTGGAAAGGGGAGGTGACTAAGGATTTGCCGTCTTGGTAAAAGTCAGTGACAACCTGGTCAAGGCCGGAAGATTGACTTAAAGTAGGTTTCGGTATGAACCCCATCAAAGTCGCAAAACAGACAATTACACTAACAGTCCTGCGACCCTTCATCTCAAAGTTTGGTTTTTAATCTACCCGAACAGCCCCAACTGCCCCTCCTCCTTCACCTCCAATGCTTTCTTTTCCTCTCCAAACAAGCTGATTCTCCCATACACCCCATCATACCCCGGCTCAATCTTCACCCTTCCTTCCCGCATCAGCTTAATTCCTTCTGCCACCTTGGGTGGAGCGCTTTTTTCCAGTTCTGCTATAGGGACCTCTAAAAGCACATTGAACTCTGAGCCATAGTCCTGCACGAGACGCATATATTCCTTCTCCACCCCCTTTGTACCCGGCGACTGGTCCAACGCCTCCCCAATAATTTCTGCCAGGGGAATCAGGTTTTTGTAAGGAATCGCCTCCGGCAGAAAAAACCCCTCTGGCCGGTCGGCCAATTCATCCACCCGGTTCAACACACCCACAGTCAGCCCCCGGCCGCAGACCGGACAAATCGACTTGGCTTTCTTAGTCTCCGAGGGCTTGAAACTGACATTGCACTTGCGGTGGCCGTCAAAGTGATATTTCCCCTCTTCCGGGAAAAATTCGATGGTGTAGAGAAACTTGGTCTTGTCTCTTTTTTTAACCGCTTCCCAGATTTTGAAATAGTCCATTTCGCAATCGAACACATTCGCCTCCCGGCCTAACTTGGAGCCGGAATGCGCATCAGAATTGGAGATTAAGGTCACTTTATCCAATGCAGAAATGCGCCAGTTCATGGGCGGGTCAGAGGATAAACCAGTCTCGATGGCAAAGATGTATTTCGAGTATTCGCCGAAAGCTTCTGGAATCGAATCAAACCCTGAATTCGAGCCGAAGATTGAAAACCAGGGGGTCCAGGCATGAGCCGGGACTAAGATACAATCCGGAGAGGTATCATAGACAATCTTGGCGATATCTTTGACACTGGCGCCGAAAGTAGGCCGGCCATCTGACGTCAGTTTACCTATTCGGGAAAGTTTCAGGTTCAACTGCTCGGCAATTTCAAAAGTGGGTGCAAACAGGATAGTGTGAATCTTCCTTAATCTTCCTCCCTGAGAGTAGACACTGCTGACTTCCACTGAGAGCATAAAGTACACTTCAGAGGAATCATCCTTTAGCTTAAAGAGACCCTTGCCTGTGGGCTGTAGTTTGGTCTTCAGCTCGTGGAAGTAACTCGGATGGGTAAAATCTCCGGTGCCGATTAAATTAATCCCTTTAATCTTCCCCCACTTGGCCAAGCTGTCCACATCCATGTCCGGGCTGGTGGCTCGGGAGTATTTGGAGTGCAGGTGCAGGTCGGCGATTATTTTCATGTTACAAGATTAGCAACGCCCTTAATTTGCTCTGCCAAAAACCCTAAGGCAAGAAAAAAATCTTGAAATTGTGCCGGCAAAAACTATATTGTGCCTTTTCAAGGAGGAGTAAATGGTCTTAGCAGGAAAAATAGCCTTAGTGACCGGCGGCTCCCGCGGAATCGGACGAGCCATCGCCCTGAAATTAGCCGATATGGGGGCCGACCTGGCCATAAATTTCTTCAGATCCAGACAAAAAGCCCAGGAAACCCAGCAGGAGATTTTCAATTTAGGGCGAGAGTGCGCCATCTTCAGAGCCAACATCAATGACGTGGATTCGATTAAGAAATTATTCCATGACGTCAAACACAAATACGGACACATCGACATCTTAATCGCCAATGCCGCCATGGCCATGTTCGGAGAAATAGAGCATCTATCGCTCAAAGGCTGGGAAGTCACCTTAGACGCCAATGCCAAAGCTTATTTCCTCTGCGCACAGGAAGCAGTCAAGATGATGCCCAGAGGTGGGAAAATAGTGGCACTGACCAGTTACGGCTCCCAGAAATACATCCCCGGCTACGCCGCCTTAGGCTCAGCCAAGGCAGCCATTGAGACCCTGACCAAATACTTAGCAGTGGAGTTTGCCCACAAAGGCATCAATGTCAACTGCGTCTCCGGCGGAGCAGTGGATACGGACTCATTGAGGATTCTATCCGAGCATAACCGCCACATCGCCGAAGAATACATCCGCAAAACCCCGGCCAAAAGATTAGGTAAACCTGAGGACATCGCCAATGTGGTGGCTTTCTTATGCACGCCGGAAGCAGAGTGGATAAGGGGTCAGACGATTATAGCGGATGGGGGGTATTCGCTGATGTAGTAGCCCTGTTGGTCGTCTCAGATACGGTCAATCGGTTCCATGGCTCTTTTTGGTGGTAATGGGCCAGCCAGAAATGTACGAAATTCATTCAATGTTATGAATCTATCCTTTAATCCAATATTGTTAGTTTGCTTTATTAATCTTCTGAGCCATTTTTCTTCGGTCACGAAATAATCTATGATATTCAAGTAAACTACTTGCTCTAAATCGAGATAGTCTTGCTTCTTTGGATTGCGACCCTCAAAAATCATTTGGTCTTGATAGATCACGTGTACATCAACCCATTCCCTGAATGATGGAAGCTTGCCTAACGCCTGGTCGACTGATAGCGACTTAGTCTCAGCAACAACAGGGAAACGCGTACAGAATGCTTTCCATAAATGTAGGAGTCTTAGGTCAGCTACTTCAGGTCTTCTAAATTGCTGAAGCTTTGATTCTCCAAGAGAAAGGGCGAAATCTTTAGTCGTAACAGTAGATTCAAGCCAAGAATCTTCGAATTTCTTAACATAACTTTTTAAGTTCTCAACTTCATATTTAATATCTTCGTATTGTTTTGAATTTGCGATTTTGAAGCATAAATCGATAAAATTACGGTTTGGCAGTGGCGTGGTTATGCCAAATATATTTGCAGTGACGCGTCTAACATGATCCCAAGGGTCTTCGAGAAAACACTTGTTCGCGATACCTGAGGCAATCTGCAGCTCGGCTCTACATTTTTCAAAAGTCTTCTCATCCAGTCCGTCTATAAGCTCCATCAAATTTACTGGTGAAAAAGCAACTAAGATATTCCCCTCTTTTGTATGACTATCAATTTGGAGTTGCAGAGTACGCCGCTCATCCGGTTTCATCCGAAAAATGAGTGACCAAACCATTTTATCGAAGTTGAAACTTACCGGAAATTTCGGCATAGGCATAAGAATGATATTAAGTACAAATCAGAACAGGTCAAGACTATTTTAGAAAGTTAATTTACTAATTTACTCTATAAGTCGGTACAACAAAAAAGGCAGCCCCGCTTCCGCAGAACTGCCCTTCTTTTTTACCTATTCTAAGTCTCAGCTACCTGTCTTCCCTAATAAATGCTTCGCCAGAAACCTCTCCATCGCCTCATAGAAATCAAACCGGTTCTCCTCGTTGGCGAAACCATGCGCCTCATTCTCCTTGACCAGATACTCCACGTCAATCCCTTTAGCCTTGACCGCCTCCACAATCTGGTTCGACTCGTTAATATTCACCCGCGGGTCCTTGGCTCCCTGGGCCACTAAAAGAGGCACCTTGATATTGTCGGCATAGAAGACCGGAGAGGCCGAAGCCAATAAGGCGCTGTCCTTTTTCGGGTCACCCACCATTTCGTAGAACATATCCCGGTACGGCTCCCAGTAAGGGGGAATGGTCTGCATGAAGGTGAACATATTCGAGACGCCCACGTAATCGACTCCGCAGGCATACAAATCCGGAGTAAAAGTTAAGCCGGCCAAAGTGGCGTAACCTCCATAACTTCCGCCGTAAATGGCAATCTTCTTGGGGTCGGCGATTCCCTGGTCAATAAGCCATTTCACCCCGTCGGTGATGTCGTCCTGCATGGTCTTGCCCCACTGTTTGAATGAAGTCATCCAGAACTGCTTGCCATAGCCGGTGGAGCCGCGGAAGTTCATCTGCAGAACTGCAAAGCCCCGGTTGGCCAAGAACTGAATCTCCGGATTGAAACCCCACACATCTCTGGCCCAGGGCCCGCCGTGAGGATTGACCACCACCGGCAGATTCTTGGCTTCTTTTCCCTTGGGGAGAGTTAAATAGCCGTGAATGGTTAAACCATCTCTGGAGGTATAAGTAATCGGCTTCATCTCCGCCAATTCTTCCTCTTTCAGCCAAGGGTTGCGGTCCGCTAATTTGGTCAGGGTGCCGGTGGCCTTTTCATACAGATAATAGGCGCCTAAAGTGCGGTCGCTGATAGTGCGGACTATCATCACGTCTTCATTCTTATTCATGAAGGTGATATAAACTTCATAGCCAGGCAGAAGTTTTTCTAATTTCTGGTACAACTCCTCGGTCTCTTTATCCAAATATTTGCGCTCTAACTTCCAGGTGATGTAATAAATCTCGGTCAGCACCTTGCGGTGTCTGGAGTAGTCCATCCCCTGCACGTCCACTTCCGGATTCTCATATAGAACTTCGACTTCTTTGGCCGTAGGTAAATCGTATTTGACAATGACCACTTTATCCCGGCCTAAATTGGAAGCGGCATACAGGTTTTGATTGTCGAAGGTAAAGAAGAGAGGAGAAAAACTCTCTTTGAAGTTAGTGGTAAGAATGGTCTTGAATTTATCCTTCTCGCTCTTGCGGTATAACAGACTGGTATTGACGCCATCAGTGGTTCCGGCCACTCTGATCCGGCCATCATGGTCGGTCACCCAGTTGGTGATATTGCCCGGGTTTTCGGCTATCATGGTCATCTCGCCGGTAGCAGTATTCAAACGGTAGCAGTCGAAGACCTGCTTGTTGCGCTTGTTCATGGCGATGATGACGTCGGTGTCATGGTCTCTTAAATCATCCACCACCATGACGCGGGTGCTGTCAAAGGGGGTCAGGTCGGTCTCCTTCTGGCCCTCCCGGTCGACAGCAAAGAGGTGGAAATTCTCATCCCCTCCGAAATCTTTCAAATACAACAGCCGGTCGTTCCCCTTCCAGAAATAGGTCTGCAGATCCCGGTCGGTAATAGAAGTAATTCTCTTTACCTCAGTCGAGCCCCGTTTCTGGACATTGATGTTCATCCGGCTCTCGTAGGGCATGGTAAAGGAAATCCAGTTGCCATCCGGCGAGACCTGGAAATAGGCTTTCTCCGGATTCTTGAAGAAATCCCGCACTGGAATCTGGCGGACTTTTTGGGCGCAGGAGGCCATGATCGCTATCAAAAATAGTGTCACTGCCAATGCTGAGAATTTTAATTTAAACATACTCTCTCCTTTTGTGGTTTAAATTGTTTTTGCAGTAAGTAACATCCTTTAATACTGAATCCCTGTCTGAGAAGTTACCAGAATTTGTGATAATTTTAGCAATCTCTCAAACCGGATTCATCCGCAAGGGCTTTATTCCAATACAAATATATTCTTTTTAGCGCACATCTCTTTCAGGATCCTGGGCCAGACCGTAACGCTTACCTCGCCTAAATGGGCTTTTTTAAGAATCGACATGCAGGTGCGGGCCTGGCCGATGCCGCCGCCGATGCTTAAAGGGATTTCATCCTTCATAATAGCCTGGTGGTAGGGGAGCTTTAAGAAGTCCATCTGGCCGGTGATTTCCAACTGCTTGACTAAAGTCTCCTTGGTAACCCGAATGCCCATTGAAGTCAGCTCATGTCTTCTCTTGGTAACCGGATTCCAGACCAGTATATCACCATTCAGACCATGCATTGGTCTTCCGTCTTCGGATACTGTCTCAGTTACCCAGTCGTCATAGTCTGCCGCCCTCATCTCATGCGGATACCCATCCTTGAGCACCCAGCCGATACCGATGATGAAAATGGCCGGATACTTCTGCAGGACCATGGTCTCCCGTTGCTTGCGCGGCAGGTCCGGATACATGTCCAAGATATCTTCCGCGTGCAGGAAGGTCAGCTCGTCTGCTAAATCAGGATATTTGTCAGTTTTAAGCTTAGGAAATTCGCTCTGAATATATATTTCCGCACCTTTAATTACCTTCCAGATTTTTCTGACAATCTCTTTCAGGAATTTCAGGTTTCGCTGCTGGGGAGTCATTACTAATTCCCAGTCCCACTGATCCACGTACGCGCTGTGATCGTGGTCTAAAAAATAATCTTTGCGCACAGCCCGCATGTCGGTGACTAATCCTTCTCCGACTTTCAGGCCGAATTGCCTTAGAGCCACCCTCTTCCATTTAGTGGCCGCCTGGACTACCTGCGCATCAATCGGGTTTTTATTATAATCATTGGAGATGTGAAATTGAATCGGGGTCCGGGAGCCATCCCGGTCCAAGTAATCGTTGACGCCGCTGTCGACATCGACGATTAGAGGAACTTCGACTCGAATCAGATTAAGCTCCTTACATAAATTATCCTCGATATAGCGCTTAAGAGCAGTCAGGGCAATCTGGGTTTCCTTGGGGTTTAAAAGTGACCGGTAATCATTGGGTAAAATCCTTTCCAGCTCGGCATAATTGCCGATGCCTGGTCCGGCTAAGTCTGCTTTTTTATCTGCTACTGCTTTCACCATATTCACCTCCGGGCGTATTTTTTAGAGTAGGATTTAAACATATATGACCGCCGTTAAACTAAGTTATTTTTTTCACAAAATCAAGTGTGTTTGGAGAAATTATGAAGGATACTTTGTTTCAGATTTATGTTCACTATTTGGAAGAATAAAAGCCATAATAAAGCAAAGATGTTGAGGAATTAAGGGTTATATCAATAATTAAGGGCGAGCTAAAAACCTGCTCGCCCCTGAAACCTTACTGCCTGATGGCTACCCTTATGGGAACTTAGGACAGGGCTTGCACACCTCCCAGCAATATATCGGCGGATCAATTGTGCAATACATATAACAGCACAACCTGGCGGCATCCACCGTCTTGGGAGCGGTCAGAACCGAATATCCTATTGCTAGGACAAAAACTGCTATAAAGAAGACCGCCAGTTTCGACCTCCGGAAATGTTTCACCTGGCATCACCTCCTCTCTGGTGTAAGAATTTATGATGTATTTATAGAATTGCAATCCTAAATAATCAAGTGCAATAATATTTTGTTGGAATGTTTATTCGAAATGAGTAGCAATATTAAAGGAGGGAGGGTAGAATATTCAGGAGTAGTAGTTGAGTTGATGCTAAGGGGAAAAATCAGTTGTCTTGCTGAATCAAAAGCGGAGTGTAAGCTACGATTTTAGAACATGCTTGACGCGCTTCTCCCTTTCAATTCTCATGCCTTCTTGAGTGGCGGCCATAGTGCGACCGCCGCAGCGATGATCGCGGGTGTCGAAGTATCTGTGGGTGACGTGGCGGATGGAACTTCGGGCGCTCCGGGGATAAGCTGGGGAGCGCCGTCACCGGCAGCGCCGCTCTGATCAGCCGCTCTATGCTCTTTACCTCACCCCGCTGGTCGAAAGTGGCAAATGAGACGGCCCGGCCTGCCCGGCCTGCCCGCCCGGTTCGACCGATGCGGTGGACATAATCCTCCGAATTCGAAGGCAGGTCATAGTTGACAACTAATTCAATCCCTATGACATCAATACCCCGGGCAGCAATGTCGGTGGCCACCAGAACGCGGTATTTTCCAGACTTGAATCCCTCCAGAGCCTTGCGGCGCTGTGCCAGGCTCAGGTTAGAGTGGATATCAGCTGCGGCCTGGCCTTTAGCCTTTAATTTGTGGGCAAGATTCCGCGCCCCGTGTTTGGTTCTGGTAAAGATCAGAACCGGGCCGTGATATTCTTTAAGCAGCACCTCTAACAGTCGAGTCTTAGCCTCCCGGCCGACAAAAAATACCTCCTGAGTGACTTTTTCCGCAGCCGTCCCGGAAGGGGCAATCTCGACCTGTATAGGAAGCTGCATGTGCCGCTGTGCAATAGCCACAATCTCCTGTGGTATGCTGGCTGAGAAGAGCATGGTCTGGCGTTCCCGCGGCAGAGTGGCCAGAATCCTGTTAATCTGCGGCGCAAAGCCCATGTCTAACATTCGGTCCGCCTCGTCTAAAACCAGAATCCGTATGTCAGAGAGAGTTACCGTTCGCTGTTCGAGATGATCCAATAAGCGCCCGGGCGTGGCAATTATAACCCTTGGTTTACGCTCCAGGGCCTGGTGCTGGAGCGTCATGGAGGCTCCCCCGATCAGCACTGCCGTCCGCAGGCCGAAAGCGCGGCCAACCGCATGCAGCGCTTCGTCTACCTGAATGGCCAGCTCGCGAGTCGGCAGCAGAATAAGCCCGCGTCCCTTGACCTGAGCCAGCCTTTGTATCATCGGAACCCCAAAAGCCAGCGTCTTGCCAGTCCCGGTCTGAGCGATGGCAATCAGGTCTTTACCTTCAATGCCGATCGGTATTGACCGCCGTTGGATAGGGGTCGGTTCGGTGAAGCGGAGGCGAGCAATCGCTTGAAGCAGACCAGGGGCAATGCCTAGACCTGTAAATCCAATGTCTGAAGATTTAATGGTCATATAGATTAGACAATAGACCTTTCCCAAGTATTGAAGTCAAGGGAAATATGGAATGATAGGATTTCAGTCAGAATAGGGGAGTCTATAAGCGGGGACGACGAGGCTCGAACTCGCAACTTCCGCCGTGACAGGGCGGCGCTCTAACCAATTGAACTACGTCCCCGAATTATCACCAACTGGGCGGCACAGGGTTCGAACCTGTGACCTTCTGCGTGTAAGGCAGACGCTCTGAACCGGCTGAGCTAGCCGCCCAAAAACTTAATCTGATAAAGAGCTAATCTGAAATATATGCTGTTGGAGAATTCTGCGCAACCGGTAAAGCTACTTATTTACCGAGGCAGGAATTTCAGTTTTATCTATCGCGACAGGAGCCTTAGTCTTCTTTTCCGGTGGGAGAAGGATGGCCACCGGAACCAAGACACAGTAGCCCAAGACCAAAAGAATAGGAGCAATCGTGATGTCGCCAGTTCCCAAGAAAATGTACCCTACGACAATGCTGGCCAGTGCTATCCCGAACCAGACGTAATTCCTCTTTCCGAAGGGGAGCGGCTGCTTGACTTGGGGTTTCGGTTTTGTGGGTGGTTTGGTTTTGGGTTTCTCTGCCATAAAGTCAACTTAATTTAGGGGCGGTTCTGAATTAGTCAAGTTAAAATCTACTTCTTATCAGTACGCATTTTCCTGCTTTAGGATATTTTTCAGAGTCAAAAGAATTATTTTCAGGTCCAGTCCCAATGACCAGTTCTCCACGTAATATAAGTCATACTTGGTCCGCTCTTCAATGGAAGTGTCCCCCCGCAGGCCGTTCACCTGGGCCCACCCGGTCAGCCCGGACTTGACCTTGTGCCGGATAAAATAGCGGGGCAGATCCTCTTTGAGTTTATCGACAAAATAGGGCCTTTCTGGACGGGGGCCCACCAGGCTCATCTCCCCTTTGAGGACATTGAAGAGCTGAGGTAGTTCGTCCAGGCTGTATCTCCGTAAGAATCTTCCCACTCTGGTACGGCGCAGGTCATCCGGCTTTGTCCGAATGGGGCCGCTTTGTTCTTCGGCATCTGACTTCATGCTGCGGAACTTGAGCATGATGAATCTCTTGCCATCCCGGCCGATTCTCTCCTGCTTATAAAGAGCCGGTCCCCGGGAATCTATCTTAATCAGTAAAGCCAGCAGGAATAAAAAGGGCGCCAGGAGAACTAATCCTAAAGTCGTAAAAATCATGTCGAAGATTCTTTTTAAGATTCTATTCCACCCTTCCAGAGGAGTTTTTCCCAGAGAGATGAAAGGGGTGCCGTCTAAGGAGACTATCCTGGCCTGCATGGTCAGGAGTTCCAGCATATCCGGCGCTATCTGAAACTCTACCCTCAAATCGTCGCAGCGGAGGGCGGTCTCTAACATCTGGTGGTGGTACTGCAGAGGTAAAGACATCAGCACTACTTCGACTGAGTTGCGGGAGATTATCTGGGGCAAGTCTTTTAAGCGTCCCAGGCTCTGCTCTGATTTTTCTTTAATCTCTTCTGGCAGAACTGTTCCAATCACTTGATAACCTAAGTGAGGTCTCTCCTTCAATCGATTGGCTAAGTTCAAGGCAGTCTGAGGCAGAGCCACTATGACGGCTCTTTTGACTCCGATACCTTTTCTAGCCAGGTTGCTTTCAATTTTGGAAAGCAAAGCTCTTCCCAAACAGACCAAAAGCAAACTCACCCCCCACATCACTGCCAGAGTCAGCCGGGAAAAGGTAGTGGAGCGGTAGAAGAAGCTAAAGGCTAAGACCACCACCATTCCCCAGGAAATGGCTTTGAATATCATAAAGAGCTGGTCCGAGAAGAGTCGCGGGCGAAGACTGCGGTAAGCGCCCGCGATGGCAAAACTCAAGAGAAAGACCAAACCCACGAAAAAAGAGCTGTAAAAATAGAGACTCAGGGAGGGAAAACCCTTGGTCACCGGAAAGATTGATGTGAAGGGAGAATAAAATCTGAGCCAGTACGAAATCAAAAAGGAGAGCAGGATTGTAACAAAATCTGACGCAATTAGAATTACCGGAAATACTATCTCATGGGTTTTTCTATTCATAAATTAAACACCCGGTGATGTTCTTCTATTTTTTGGCCCACAAATGCTTTGATTTTCTCCTTAAAGATACGGCTGCTGAATCTCATTGAATTCTGCCTTATTACAGCCGGGTCGAATTCCATATTTTCAAACATCCTGACAGCCTCCAGCAATGAATCGACCTTCTGTTCTCTGAAGAATATACCTGTGGGTTTATTCTTAAAAGTAAGAGCCTCTTCGGGAAAAACTCCAACTACTGTCTCAAGGGCGCCCCCTTGTCCAAGGGCAATCACCGGCTTGCCGCAGGCCTGTGCCTCCACTGGCACGATACCGAAATCCTCTTCCCCTGGAAAAATTAGAGCCTGGCAGTGAGCATAATGTTCTTTCAATTCTTCCGGCTTCAACCAGGGAAGGAATTCAATGTTTTTCTGTGCTAATCTAGTTAGCCTATTCTTTTCCGAACCCTCTCCAATAATTAGAAGTCTATTTCCTGACCGATTAAATGCCAGCACCGCTAAATCAATCCTCTTGTAAGGCACCAGCGCCGATACAATCAGGAAATAGTCTCCCTCATTTTTAGAGACCTCAAAGGAATCAACCTCTACCGGAGGATAGATGACTTCACTCTCTTGCCGGTAATGCTTTTTAATTCTCTTCTGGACATTCCGGCTGTTGGCTATAAAATAATCAACTCTCTGGGCTGAAGCTTCGTCCCAGGTTCGCAAATAATTCATGAAGTACTTAACCATGCGTCTGGAAAGCCAGCTCATCTTCTGAGCGTCAAAGTAGATGTAGTACATCTCCCAGGCATAGCGCATGGGAGTATGACAGTAACAGATGTGACAGGTTTCCGGTCGGGTCAAGACTCCTTTGGCCACACAGTGGCTGGAAGAGATTACCAAGTCAAAACCCGAGAGGTCAAACTGTTCTATGGCCGTGGGAAACAGAGGGAGATAGTGTTGGTATTTCTTCTCCGCAAGAGGAAATCTTTGGATGAAGGAAGTATCTATCTTCTTTGATTCGATTTCTGCCGAAACCGAACCCCGCTTATGCAATAGAGTGAAAATTTCGGCTTCAGGAAAAATCTGACAGAGCGCCTCCAAGCATTTTTCCCCTCCCCGCATGCCAGTCAGCCAGTCATGAACTAAAGCAACTTTCATCTTCTATTCTTGCTAACTAAATTTAAATATAACTCTTCGTAGTTTTTTATCATCTTTGTCAGCAAAAAATCCTCAGCTTTTCTACGAGCATTCTCTCCTAACAGCTTTCTCTTCTGCGGATTCCCGGCTAATTCTCGCAGGATTCCGGCTAAATCCTCTGCCGAGCCTACTGGAAATAGCAGACCTTCCTTTTGGTCAGTTATAATTTCTTCTAGGCTGTCAATTTTACTGGCGACGATTGCCTTTCCGGCCTGCATAGCCTCTAAGATAATCAATGGCAACCCTTCCCACAGTGAGGGAAGCACTAAAATGTCAAAAATCTGCAAAAGGGCCGGCACATCTTCTCTGCTGCCCAAAAATAATATTCTGTCGTCCAATCCCAGTTCTTGAGTTTTCTGTCTGAGGAATTTTTCTAAAGACCCCTCGCCAACTATAATAAATTTGGCTTGAGGCAGTTCTTCTTTCATTAAACTGACTGCAGCCAATAAATAAATGTGTCCCTTTTCCCGACGCAGGCGACCTACTGAGCCGATGACTATGTCATCCGGAGAAAGTCCGAGCTCCTGCCTCAATTGAGCCGCGCCCGTACAACTATTGACATTAATTTCTTCCACTCCATTTCTAATAACCGTGGTTTTATCTGCCGGGAAAAGCCTGTTTGACAATCCCCGCTTGCGGTCAGCCTCGGACACGCATACAATTCTTTCCGTAAATTTGCAGAGGATTCTCTCCGACCGGATGCCGACTACTTTCTTGAGCGAACCGGGAAAGTGCAGATAGTGGATACCGTGCAGGGTATGGACGAACTTGGGCTTTCTGAATTTCAAAGCCGCCAGCCTCCCCCAGACACCGGCCACTGTCCCGTGGGTGTGCACAATAGCCGGTTTTATTCTCTTCATCTCCTTCCTGAGTCTGAGGATGTCCCTGGAGCTTATCTTGCCGGGCAGCACAACGCATTCTATCCCCTCTTTCTCCAATTTTTCAGTTAGATAACCGCTGCCTCCGCATATCACCGTCGTTTCAAACTTCTCTTGAGGCAGATACTTTGCCAGCCAGAGGACGTGCTTCTGGCCGCCCCCCAGTTTGGCTTCATCGATAATAAGCAGAAGGCGGATTCGCTTTTCTGAATATGGCATTGGTCAATTTCGATATTTGCTCTGAGAAATTACTCTGAAAATGGTTCGGTAAAAGTCAGCCTGCTCCGCAGTTGCCGAACCGGTCTGGAGAATCTTTTTTGTTTTCATAAATAACCAGTGAGAGCCGAATTTCAGCCTTAAATAAAGTTTTAGCAAGGTAAAAGAAGTATGGCCAAGATGCTTGCGGTAATAATACAATTGGCTCTTCCGATACTCCAGCTCTTTAATCAAGGGAATGGTGGTCATACTATAGCCGCTCAAATGTCTGACCACTGCCTGGGGAAGATGATAATTTTTCCACCCCTGCCGAGCTAATCTTTTACACAGGTCAATGTCTTCGAAATAAAGAAAAAAATTGGGGTCAAATCCCCCTATCTGGACTAACTTTTTTCTGGCAACCAGCAGGCAGGCGCCCCCCACCCAGGGAACCCGGGTGGCCTCTTTATGGCGATTCTCCAGATAGTTTATAACCGGTTTAATTTTTCGGTCTAACGCCCGGTAGTGCAGTTTGGTTATGAATTCATTTTTCAAGCTGGGAAACTCTGCCGCCGAAATCTGATAGCTTCCGTCAGGAAAGCGCAAACGAGGACCAATCGCTCCGGCTTTTTGATGTTTTATGGCAAAATCGAGCAGAATTGAAAGCGAATTTTCAAGAAGCATGCCATCCGGATTTAGAAATAGAATGTACTCTCCCCGGGATTCCTCTAGCAAAACATTGTTGGCCGGGCCGAAGCCCAGATTGGCTTCTCCTTGAAAGAGTCGTACCTGTGGGAAATGTTCGGCGATTTTTTTAACCGTGTCATCCTGAGAGGCATTGTCGTATAGAAGAACTTCCAGTTCAATGCCTGTGGCCTGGGCATAAACCGACTCTAGGCAATCTAAAATCGTCTTCCCCGAATTGAAGGTGACAATCAAAACCGAAAGTTCGAGCATACCTTTTTCTCTTACTGCCAAATAGGTAGTATTACTTGCCTAACAATCCTCTCAGACGACTCTCAATCGACTCTTTGACCGACTTTTCAAGCACAAAGATCCAGGCTAAAAGATAATACAGCAAGGTCAGAAGCAAAGCCTGCAAAAAAAACTCCACCAGGGACTCGGCCCTCAGGAATTGCTCCAAAAGAAATGCCACCCCTGCCACCGGAATGGCAATAGACAAAGGAGCGGTCAAACTCTCTTTAAGATATTTTGCGAAGGATTGTCCGCTGATTCTTCTGACGAAAATCGGACTAAACAGGATTCTGAAAATTATGATTGGGACTGAGGTGCCTAAAGCTACTCCCTTTATCCCATAAGGGCCTATTAAAATAATACTCAAGGCCAAATTCGTGAGGGCTTCTGCAACTGTAATCAAAGAAAATAATCTATGTCTGGCAGTGCCTAACAATATCTCTTCGGTGGTGAACTGAGAGAGACTGTAAATCTGAGGAATCAGCAGAATTGCCAGGATTATATAAGACCTGGCGGCATACTCCGGCCCCATCCAGACCGACAGCAAAGTCTTCCCCATTATCAAGAGAATTATACTGGCCGGAAGGATTATCAGATAAGAGTACTTGGAGCCCAGAGTCAAAAGTTGCGCAAGCGACTGTTTTGACCCGGCAGAATCCAGACTGGAGGCCACCGGCATAATCACGCTGGAAAGAGAATTGACAATCCGGCGCAGAAATTCCACGCAGATAGCCCCGATGGCAAAATAAGTGATTTCCTCGGCGGTGCCGAAGATGCCAATGACGGTATTGTCCGAATAATAAGAGATGCGGGTGGCGATGATGATAAGGAAGCTGAAAAGACCATAATTCCAGAAAATTCTGGCGCTCTGCTTGTTGGCTAATTTCAAATTTAAGTGTAATTCAGGCTCCCGTTTGAAGGCAAAGTAGATTATCATCATAAAGCTGACCAGACTGCTAACTATGCTGATTATTCCCAAGATGATTAAGTTGGCCTTGAAGGGAAAAATCAGAAGAATTAAGGCCGCCCGCAGAAGATTGCCGACTGAAACGGACAAGTTGAGTAAATCAAAGCGCTCGATACCTACCAGAGTGCTGGCAAATACTCCGGTGCCGAAACCCAGAGCCACGGAAAAACTGATTAATATAATGACCCAAGTTGCCTGGCTAACTAATTCTTCCGGTATGTTAAAAATCTTTCCGGAGCCCAGACCTATAATGAGCCCAATCATCAATGCTAAAATTCCGGCTAAGCTGAAAGCCACCAGGCCGGTGTTGACCACTCGGTTGAGATTTTCATTGTCAGCACTAGCCTTGTACTTGGCCACATAGCGCACCACCGAAGAGCGGATTCCCAAGTCGAGAAGTCCTAAGTAACCGGTTAGAGAAATTGCCAGCATCCACACCCCATATCCGGCATCCCCTAATTTTCTCAGGATGAAAGGGGCTAAAAGGAAGGAGACTAGAGTGGAGAGCGCCAGCCCGCTCCAGTTGGCCAAAATGTTGCGGGCGATTTTAAAACGGCTGACCACGGCTACTTGAAGAGCCGGCGTTCAATCAGGTCACAGAGGATGTGACCGATAGTAATCTGGACTTCCTGTACACGCTGAGTGTCAAAAGATGGGACTGTAATTTTATAATCTGAAAATCGGACCTGACTGCCTCCATTGCCACCCAAAAGAGAAATTACTTCCAAGCCTTTTTTTCTTGCAGCCTTACAAGCCTGATTGACATTAGGGGATTTTCCACTGGTGGAAATTGCCACTAAACAATCCCCTTTTTGCCCCAAGGCTTCGATCTGTCTAGCAAACACCTGCTCGAATCCCAAATCATTGGAGCAGGCAGTCAGAATTGACGGGTTAGTGGAGAGGGCTAAAGCCGGAAGTGCCCTTCTCTTGGAATCTTTCCTCAGCCGGACTACCAGTTCTGCCGCTAAATGCTGAGCGTCCGCTGCCGAACCACCATTGCCGCAGAAGAAAATTTTCTTGCCTTGTTTTAAACGCTTGCTCAATAATTCGGCTATCCCAACTATCTGTCTGGAAAATGTTTTCTGAGCTTCCTTTTTTAATTCAATGCTGGCCTGGAACTGCTCTTTTACCAGTTCAATCTCCTTAACCATTCATTTCTCTTTCCAATGAATCGCCCCGGCAAATTTCTTTAAATGGGTAAGGGAAGACTCCTTCTCCAGGGCATTGCCAATCACAACAAAATCTGCACCGCTCTGCACGATACTCTGCGCTGTCTCCGGCTCTCTGATTCCTCCTCCCACTATCAGGGGAATATTGAGGGTCTGTTTTACTTCTTTGACAATTTCAAGCGGGACGTGATTCTCGGCTCCGGAGCCAGCCTCCAAATAAATCAACTTCATACCCAGAAACTGAGCCGCTAAAGCATGGGCTTTGACGATATCCGGCTTGTCTGCAGGGATGGGCTTGGTGTTGGACATGTACAAAACCGAGGTCATCTTGCCGGAGTCGATGATGATGTAGCCGGTGGAAATCGGTTCTAAATTGTACTCTTTGACTAAGCCGGCGGACTTGACATGCTCTCCAATAAGGTAATCAGGGTTTCTGCCGGAGATTAGGGATAAATAGAGAATGGCATCCGCCTCTGACGAGATTTGATGTGAGTTGCCCGGAAAAATTATGACCGGAACTTGTGAAGCCTGCTTGACTACCCGGACAGTCTGCTCAAAACAATTGCTCAAAAGCAGACTGGAGCCAACTAAGAATGCATCCACGCCCGCTTTTTGATAAGTCTCAACCGCCTGGAGGAGATGATTGGCTTTCAAACGGTCCGGGTCCAATAGTACCAGAAAACCTGCCCCTCTTTTATTCTTAATCTCCAGTAGTCTATTATAGATACTCATTTTTTCAAGAATTTTTCCACGATTACCGGCAGGTGTTCTAAAATCTCCTGCATTTTATTAACTTCCTTGACGCCTCCGAAAGCTAAATTGGCTCGGCCTCCACCTTCACCGCCTATACGGGAAGCGATTTCCTTGACAATATCTCCTGCTTTTAGTCCTCTTTTCTTAACTAAATCGTCTGTGACCACAGTGACAAAACTAACCTTATCCTGATTGACCCATGTCAACACCCCTACCGCTGTGGGAATTTTCTCTCTAAAAATATCTGCCAGGAAAAGCAGGTCATCCCGGCTGGAAGCATCTACATTGAGAGTGATGACCGGAATATCTTCCACCTTAGGCGCTTTGGCTAACAACTCTTCCAGTTTATTTTTGAGAATTTCCCCCTGCAGTTCCCGGATTCTTTTTTCCTGAATTTTTTGCTGTTGTAATAAGTTTTCTAATTTTACTAAATAGCTCTCTTCATCTGACTGTAATAGGCTTAAACCGTGAACGAGCTTATTGCGTTCAACCTGAGTCAATTTATACGCCCCTTCTCCAGTCACCGCCTCTATTCTGCGCACTCCCGCGGCAACTGCTGTCTCATGTGTGATTCTGAATAATCCGATTTCACCGGTAGTCCTGACATGTGTCCCTCCGCATAATTCTAAGGAATAATCGCCTATTTTTATCACTCTGACCTTATCGCCGTATTTCTCCCCGAACAAGGCCATCGCTCCCATTTTTTTAGCTTCCTCCAGAGGAATATCAGAGAGCGGAATCACATCAAAGTTTTCCCAGATGTGCTGGTTGACCTCATATTCGAGTTTATCTACGGTCTCTTGGTCCAAGGCTTTAAAATGGGTGAAGTCAAACCTCATCCTATCCGGAGCAACTAAAGAGCCGGCCTGATGAACGTGTTCTCCTAAGATATCTCTCAGAGCCTTGTGCAGAAGATGAGTAACAGTGTGATTCTTCATTATAGCCTTGCGCCGGGCTTTGTCCACTTGAGCTAAAGCCTTGCAGCCTTTCAATTCTTTGCTAATGTTGGTCTCAGTTATCAAGTGCAAGATAGTTACATCTTCTTTACGAGTATCAGCGACAGTAAAATCAGTTTTCTCCGTCATAATCTTGCCCGTATCTCCTACCTGACCGCCTGCTTCCGCGTAAAAAGGAGTAACTCCCAGAACCAGATATTTTTGTCCGGAGGAAGATTCCCACACCTCCTGAATAATACTCTCAGCCTCTAATGTATCATAACCTACAAATTTAGTCTCATTTCTTGCTTCTGATGATTCTGCGCCAGTCGCAATTATTCCAACAGTGGCAAATGTAGAAGTAGTTCGAGAGCGTTCTCTTTGTTTTTCCAATTCTTTCTCAAAACCCTCCAAATCAGCATGCAGTCCTTTTTCCCTGGCCATCACTTCTGTCAAATCCACCGGGAAGCCATAAGTATCGTACAATTTGAATACTTCCTCGCCGGGAATCACTTTTTCTCCAGCAGAAATAACCTTCGCCGCCACAGATTCGAACAGTTCCAGCCCTCGGTCCAAAGTCCTCTCAAATCCCTCCTCTTCAGATTTAATCACCAAATTAATGTGAGATCTCTTAGCCTTTATTTCCGGATAGACCTTGCCTAAAGTCTCCACCACTTTATCAGTCAGCTGGTATAAAAAAGGCTCGTGTAAATCCAGCAATCTCCCATGCCGTGCCGCTCTCCTTAAAATCCGGCGCAGAACATAGCCTCGCCCTTCATTGGAAGGAATCACTCCATCAGCAATGCAAAAAGTCAAAGCCCGAATATGGTCCGCAATCACCCGAAAGGAAACGCCTTTCGTATCTGAGGAGTACTTCTTGCCGGCTAGTTTTTCTACCTTCTCAATTATGGGCAGAAACAAATCAGTCTCATAATTTGATTTCACCCTTTGCAGCACAGCCGCAGTTCTTTCCAATCCCATCCCGGTATCAACCGACGGTGCCGGCAGAGGATTTAGTTTCCCATTCTCATCTCGGTCAAACTGCATGAAGACTAAGTTCCAAAGCTCTAAATAGCGATCACACTCACAGCCGACACCACAATTCGGCTTACCACAGCTAAATTCCTTTCCCTGGTCATAGAGCAGCTCAGAACAGGGCCCGCACGGGCCGGTTTCCCCCATGGACCAGAAGTTATCCTTTTCTCCGAAGCGATAGATTCTACCTTTGAGGAAAGAGTCTGTCGCCAGCCAAAACTTTTCCGCTTCATCATCCTTTTCATAAATGGTTATATATAATCTCTCCTTAGGCAGAGCCAGAACCCTGGTGCAGAACTCCCAGGCATAGGCCACTGCATCTTTTTTGAAATAATCCCCGAAAGAGAAATTCCCCAGCATCTCAAAAAAAGTGTGATGCCGGGCGGTTTGCCCCACGTTTTCCAAATCATTGTGCTTGCCCCCGGCCCGCATACACTTCTGCGAGGAGGCAGCCCTTTTATAGTCCCTCCTCTCCTGCCCTAAGAAAACCTTTTTAAATTGATTCATTCCCGCATTGGTGAAAAGCAGAGTGGGGTCATCCTGAGGGACTAAGGAAGAAGAAGCAATTCGCTTGTGCCCCTGCGACTCAAAATAGCTTAAAAACTTCTCTCTGACTTCAGAACTCTTCATGCTTCAATCAACTCATCCAGACCCTTTATTGCCTGTCTGACGACTTCGTAAGAGAATCCTCGCCTTAGCAAAAAATCCATCATCCTCTTCTTAGTTTTCGTATCCTCAAGGTTCTTAAAAGTTCTTACCTTCCTTTGCAAAAGACTTCTGGCTAACTCTACTTCATCCTCTTCAGAATAAGCTTTCTCAATTACTCCCTCTATGGTCTCCTTTTTAATCCCTTTCTGCATCAGTTCCCGGCGTAACAGAAATTTTCCCATGGGCCGGTTGAAGATTCTGCTCTCTGCCCAGCTTTGAGCAAATTTCTGGTCGTTGATTAGACCTTTCTGTTTCAATTCTTCAAGCACCTGCTCTATCAGTTTATTCCCCGCTCCTTTCAATCTCAGTTTCTGCCTCATCTCCTTTTCACTCCTGGGCCGGAAAGCCAGCAAATGATAAGCTTTTTCTTTCAATTTGGCCTTATCAACTGACCACAGGATTTGTTTTAGTTCGACGGAGGTAAGGCGCTTATTCTCTTCTAAACCATATTCGTGCAGTAAATCTTCAGAGATGCCGAAGGCGAATTTTCCATTGATGTAGACCGATTTTCTCTCCGGGCGATTCTTCTGCGGAACAATCTTGGTAATCACTAAGACCGAGGGCATTATCTTTTGGCTTTAGCCGGCTGCTTGGGTTCCTCCTTCTCTAACTTGGGTGCTTCCCGGTGGTCAATGCCCAGTCCGGCCCGAATTCTCTGTTCTAACTTGGAGGCTATCTCTTGATTATTTTTGAAGTAGGCCACCACATTCTCTCTCCCCTGTCCCAATCTCTCCTGCTCAAAGGAGTACCAGGTGCCGCTCTTTTCCAAGAGTTTCAAATCGGTGCCCAGGTCAACCAACTCGCCCGGTCTGGATATTCCCTCGCCGTAGATGATGTCGAATTCGGCCTCCCGGAACGGAGGAGCCACTTTGTTTTTCACGACCTTGACTCGCGTGCGCGAGCCGATGACTCTATCCCCTTCTTTGATCGAGTTAATTCTGCGGATGTCCAGGCGGACCGTGGAGTAGAATTTCAGTGCATTTCCTCCGGTAGTAGTTTCCGGATTGCCGAACATCACCCCGATTTTCATCCGGATCTGGTTGATAAATACCACGCAGGTTTTAGACTTGCTGATGGTGGCGGTCAGTTTTCTCAGAGCCTGGGACATCAAGCGCGCCTGCAGACCCATGTGGCTGTCCCCCATCTCTCCTTCGATTTCTGCCTTGGGGACCAGGGCGGCTACTGAATCGACCGCGATAACGTCAACCGCTCCGCTGCGCACCAAGGTATCTGCAATCTCTAAAGCCTGTTCGCCGGTATCCGGCTGGGAGATTAAGAGATTGTCCATGTCCACGCCTAAAGCTCCGGCATAACGAGTATCCAGAGCGTGCTCGGCATCAATAAAAGCCGCCACGCCACCCACCTTTTGAGCCTGAGCCACGATGTTTAAGGCTAAGGTGGTTTTTCCGGATGCCTCTGGCCCGAAGATTTCCACGACACGACCTCGGGGGACTCCACCCACTCCTAAGGCGGCATCTAAGGCAATCGAGCCGGTGGAGATGACCGGTATGGCCACTGCGGCCTGGTCACCTAAGCGCATCACCGCCCCTTTGCCGAACTGTCTTTCTATCTCGGTAACTGCCTGTTCGACTGCCTTCCTTTTTTCTGGCAATATTTCCTTCATAACTTCCTCGCTTAATTTTCTAAGGTTATCTTTTTCAAAGGAGTATAAATCGCACCAGCCAGATTCAGCTGGCTTCTTATCACCACCACTTCATTTACGTCAAATTCCTCTGTGACAAACCCAATTTGTTCCACTGCCTCGCTCAATTTTTCAATTCCTTTGGGTATCTTAATTCTTCCTATGGTAAAATGAGGCGTAAAACTCCTCTCTTCTTTGGGGAACCCGATTTTCTCTAACTCCTGTTCGACCTTCTTCTGCAGTTCGGTTATCTCCTTTTCTCCTGTGGAGGTCCCCACCCAGATTACTCTGGGCTTCTTTAAGTTAGGAAAACCTCCCAATCCTTTCAAGCCCATTCTGAACTTTTTTACCCCTTTGCAACCTGAATCAGTGGCGGTAAACACGTCCTGAATTTTATCTTCTGGCACTTCTCCTAAGAATTTCAGGGTAACGTGAATGTTAGCAGACTTAACCCAGCTCACCTGCGCCGGAATCCTCTTAAGTTCAGCTTGGACAGTTGCAATCTGATTCTTAATTTCTTCCGGCAATTCAACCGCTACAAAAGTCCTCATACGTATTTCTTCCCTAACAAGTATAATCTAATCATGTTCAGAGCTGCATAACTGCTTCTCTCCCGAATAATCTGCCGGTCATCCCCGAACAGAAATTCTTCCACCCAGGCTTTTTGCTTATTGGCTAAACCTATGTAAACTAACCCCACAGGTTTTTCTGTCGTCCCTCCTGCCGGACCCGCAATTCCGGTGATTCCAACTCCGACATCAGCGCCTGAGATTTTAACCACTCCTTTAGCCATCGCCTCAGCTACCTGTTGACTGACTGCGCCATATTTTCTTATCATCTCCTCCGGCACGCCTAAAATCTGGGTCTTGGCCTGATTGCTGTAGGTAACAATCCCCCGGTCAAAATAATCAGATGAGCCGGGAATGTTGGTAATCTTTGAAGCCAAAAGTCCGCCAGTACAGGATTCAGCCACGGCCAGCTTCATTTTCTTCTCGCGTAAAAGACGACCTACCAGTTCTTCCTGACTTTCGCTATCTGTGGAATAAACGTATTCTCCTGCCTTTTCCATAATCTTGTTCTGAACTTGGTCAATGAGGATTTTTCCCGCCTTCTCATCTCTGGCTGAAACCGTCAAGCGAATATCCACCCCATGATACCCCGGCAGGAAAGCGATCTTCACATCTTTACTCTCTTTGATGATGCCTTCCACTATTTCATACAGTGCGGACTCCACAATTCCCGTAGTCCTGATTTTCTGATGAACAATCTTCTTGGCTATTTTCTGTTTGGAGAGAAAGGGAATCACTTCATTATCCGTAAGGTAGCGCATCTCTCTGGGGACACCGGGCAGAGCCATGAAAATAATTTCTTCTTCCTGAATCAAAATCCCCGGCGCAGAGCCGACCGCATTGTCAAAATACTTCGCCCCCTGCGGAATTAAGGCCTGATTCTGATTAATCTGCGGCATTTCCATTCCGCGCTTTTCATATCTCTGCTTGATTTTTTCCAAGATTTCCGGGTGGAAGACCAGATTCTTCTTGAAGGCTTTGACAATGCCCTTCATGGTCACGTCATCATGAGTGGGACCCAAGCCGCCGGTAGTGATAATCAGATTTACTCGCTGGCGCGCTTGATTGATAGCCTCCACAATCAGAGAGACCTCATCCCCCACGCTTGTCTGATAGACCACCTCGATACCCAACTCGGCCAAGCGCTGACTGATATAGGCCGAGTTTGAGTCGATGGTGTGGCCATACATAATCTCATCGCCGATGGAGATGATTTCAGCTTTCATATATGAATCTTATTATTAAAGTTCTATCTTGAGTGAGCTTTTAATTTGGTCTACGGCGTTCTGCACTAATTCTAGGTGCAAAAGGATATTCTGCACATCTCTAATCACCACATAGTTTGAGAGCCCTATAAGGCTTTGTTTGGCTTTCTTTATATCCTCTTTCTTCCTGACAAAGCGCATTACCTCACATATTGGATACCAAGGAATTGTAACTGTGCTTGATAACAACTTAGTTGCATGATTTCTAAATATTCTTCGAACCTTTTCTGTTTCTTCTGGCGGAAGTGTATTTGGATTGAATATTACATCTGCGTGGTATTCCAAGCTATCTGCTATATTCCCTATTACTTTCAACTGTCTACGGATTGGCCATATAAAAAAATTCGATACTACTGCACCAGTAATCCCAACGAGCGCACCTACCAGGAAGGAGATGACAATGCCAACCATATTAACTTCTCATATATAAAAAAACCTGCACCACCACATTCGCATACACCCCCGCCACCAGGTCATCCGCCATCACCCCCCAGCCAGAAGGTAATTTCTCCGCCTGCCGGGCCGGAAAAGGCTTCACAATGTCAAGCAGCCTGAATAGAACAAAGGCAATCACATAATAAACTATCTTTTTAGGCACGAAAAGTAAAGCCAGCCCCATCCCCAAGATTTCATCAATCACAATCGGCCTGGCATCATGTCCCAACTCCTTTTCTGCCCTGGTAGAAACCATTGCTCCTAAAACCAGTATTACTACCCAGACAATAATCGACCACAAATTCACCGGCACTAGAAACCAGGTAATAGCCAATCCCAACAGACTCCCCCAAGTTCCTGGAAAGAGCAGCAGATATCCTGTCCCCAAACCAGTGGCAAGAATATTGACCGGAGTAAATTTGTTATTTATCTAAGCACCCCTTTCAAGAGCGGGGCATTCTTAATCAGATAATCCAGGCCAGTGATAACCGTCAGCATCATCACCAAAAAGACCGAATAATCAATAATCCTCGGGCCCCAGGGAGAATCCAGTGCCGGAATATGATACCCCAAAGGCGCCAGTAAGCTAAGTAGCTCATAGTAGCCTAAAATCCCCAAAATCACCCCCATCTGCGAAGCGGTCTTCCACTGGGCTAGAATTGTGGGCATAATCACCCAGCCTTTGTATGCAGCCAGAGTCCGCAAACCGGTGATTAAGAATTCCCTGCCTACTATGGTCAAAACCATCCAGGCTTTCACATAGTCCAAGGCTACGAAACAAATAAATGCAGTGGTGGTCAGGATCTTGTCTGCCAGAGGGTCCATGAACTTCCCAAAGCCAGTCACCCACCCGTTCTTACGGGCTAAGTAGCCATCCACTAAGTCAGTCAACACCGCTATAAAGAAGACTAAGAGAGCCAAAGCCTTGGTGTAGAAATTGTCTATCATAAAGAGAATCATAAAAACCGGAGAGAGGATAATTCTGGCAATGGTCAGTTTATTGGGTAGATTCATACTTTATACTCAGAGCAAACCAATCTATTGGACAGGCAAAGTTCAGTCAATAGTTTGTTCGACCACTCCAGCCGAAGAACAGTCACATCTTAGCTAACTTATTGAACTACTTGCCATAAAACAACTCCGCCCCGTCGGGCGACGGGGCGAAAGTATGGAGGTTTGGGTATTGAAGGAGCTAACAGAGGACGCTCCTATATATTACAAAGAATATGCCCGTTTTGTTGGAATTAATTCTTCTATTATAATTTTATATCAGACAATAAGTTGTGCATTTTATCACAGACGACACAGATAGGAAAATTATTCTACTGACAGGTCATCATTTCTTGCGAGCGAAGAGTAGGGATATTGTGTTTCTGCAATAACCCAATACCTAACAAGGGAATAAACCTACCTGCAAATTTCGGCGAAAAAATCGAACTAATTTTGTGCAAAAAAAGAGCCGAGACTTTTTATCCCGGCTCTGGTCTGAAGTAAAATTAAAGTTACTTCAGAAAGGTCATCTTCTTAGTCACTCTTTCTACCCCGATTGACAGATTATAGAAGTAAACTCCGGAGCTGACTACGTCACCGTTGGAATTGGTGCCATCCCAGACGACTGAATAACTTCCTGCGCTTTTGGTCCCGTTGACTAAGGTTTTCACTTTTTGACCGCGGATGTTGTAGACTTCCAATGTCACCTGGGCATCTCTGGGAACATAGTAGGAAATCGAGGTGCTGGCGTTGAAGGGATTGGGGGCATTGCTCAGACTGGCTTTCGAGACGAAAGCTTCCTCGATTACCGGCTCCACTTCCACTGAGGCCGCGGCTGAGCCGCCCAAAGCTCGGCAGGCGTTTATCCTGCCAGTTCCCATCTTTCCTCTGAAGCGTTTTTGCTGCAGAGCATCAATGTTGTCAGTAGTGCCCTTAATCTGGGCGGAAACCTGACTTCTGGTCCAGCCCGGGTTCCAAGATTTAATCAGTCCGGCTAAACCAGCTACGTGAGGAGCGGACATGGACGTTCCGCTGGATTTAGCCACGTATTCGCCAGCCGGGTCCGGGTAATAGTGATAAGTACTGATTATGTCCACTCCTGGAGCAGAAACATCCACCCAGGTTCCGTAGGAAGAAAAGGAGGCCTTTTTGTCTAAACTGTCAGTGGCCGCCACTGACAAAGTTGTATCTCCGCCTTTGGCATTCAAAAAATCAGCGGTCTGGTTGTTGCTGTTGCCGGCTGCTTTGCAAATCAAGATTCCGGCTGCAATCGCATTCTGCAGCGCGGTCTGCAGGGCGCTTAAACTGGAAGAGCCCCAGCTACAATTGGCCGCCACTACCTTGGCGGTCTGGTTAGGGTTGTTGTTAATGGCCGCGGCGTAGTTCAAGGCCTGAGCCGCATAGTCCATGCTGACGTAGCCGCCGCCATCGCTGGCATGCCAGCCGATTCTTAAGCACATAATCTTGCAACCGTTACCGATTCCACCGGTAGTTCCACCTGCGTCACCACCGGCCATACCTGCCACACCGCGGGCATTGTTGGTTATGGCCGCAATAGTCCCGGCTGTGTGAGTGCCGTGACCGTTGAAGTCAGTGGGGTCATTGTCTGGAGTACTGCAGTCTTCACCCGCACTAGAATAACATAAGTAGCCGCCATTGACGAAGTCCCAGCCGATGTGGTCATCGACCTTACCATTGCCGTCATTGTCTAAGCCATCCACTGGATCCAGAGTGTTAATCCAGATGTTACCGGTAGTGCCGGTGGCAGAAGGCCCGCCGGTCCAGCTAGCGCCGCCCAAGTCCCGGTGATAATAGCGGAAGCCAGAGTCCAGGTCGGCTACGATTACGGAAGTGCTTCCCTTGTTAACATCCCAGGCACAGGAAGCATCCACATCCTGGTCGCTCTGCTGCTCCATGTCCCACTGATAGCCGAATGACTGTCCGGGAGAAAAATAGGTGTCATTGGGGGTGAAATCCAAGCGGTGAATTCCGATGGGTTCGGCAGTCTCTACCAAAGCACTCTTGGAAAAAGCTGCCAGAACATTAGAGAGCGCCGCCGCTCTGGAATCAAAGGTGACTCTATAGAAGCGAGACATATCCGGCACACCCGGAGAAGTGGTTAACTCGGCATTGGGGAACAGAGTCTCTACTTGAATGACTGCAAATTTAACCGCCAGTGCATCCAGGTCTGGAATTCCGAATTTGCCTGTAGCGGCTACCTCAGGCGATACTCTGACCTTACCGGTCGAAGCGGATAAGTTGATGATGATGGCGTCATCCCGGTAGTAGACATCCTGAGACGGCTCTACCCACGGGAGGGTGATGAATTTCTCTGCTCCGACTGAAGCAGACAGCATCATCACTGCCACCACAGCCAATAAGACTTTACGCATTTTAACCTCCGTGAAACCTTAAAACGGTTTATTTACCTGTTTAAGCCCCCGTCTTTTGAGAAAGCCCCGTTCTTCCTCTGTCACCACCTCCTTCCTGGAATTCTGGCGAAGAGAAACATTTATTATATCTTGAAATCCTCCGTCTGCAACTCTGAATAGCCGTAAAAATTAAAGCAAGAAATTAGACCCTCCCTCAAAATTGTCAAGGGAATTTTGGGTTAGAGCCTCAAATTATTCTTTTCACAATCAGCAATCCGCTTGCCAGGGAGTCTGGCAAACAGTTTTGCTAATGATTGAGTTATGCTCGGGATCTAACAAGCGGAGTTTATGGTGTCGATTTTCAGAATAGAAAGAGGTTGGATGTCTATCTTTAGGAAAAGATCTACGTTTCATGCTATTGATTATGAAAGGAAATCTCACCCCCGCCCTTTAATAAACCCTGCTAAACAGAAGCAGGACTAAACCGGAATCTGCTCTACTTCCGTTTCTGTCTTAGGGGCAGGCACGGTCGTTTTGCTCTGCTTCTGTAGAGAAACAGTTTCCCAGCGATTTCGCAAAGAGAATATGCCTCCGACAATTACCAAAATCGAACCGCCCCAGAAAAAATTGATAAAAGGCTTGACCGAGACTTCGATGGCAAAGCCGGGCTGGGGAATTTCTGTGGTGTTGGCCGATTGGCCCACAATCCTGAAAGAAGCAGTGCCATTGTCTGCCTGCACTCCTTCTAAATAGACTAAAGCTCGGTCGTGATTGAAACGGGCCGGTTCCTGGCGGATTCCTCGGTCATCCGCTACCAGTCTGGGTACTATCTGCTCATGGTTTTCACCGGAGGAAACTTGCAATACTGCTCCCACTTCCTGATTAGCTCCTTGTCCGTGGGGAGATACTTTGAATTCAGTGAAGCTAAATTTATAACCTTTGACTTCTACCTTCTGGCCCTTCTGCAAGTCGAAAACTTGTTCAGTGATAGAAGGGTCGACTTCTTCAATGGGGGCAATGTATAAGTCTTTGTTCCAGTATCTCTTGATGTAAGGTGTGCGCATTATTCCCTGATTGTAGGCGGAGAAGAATTGTTTGGGTGCAGCCACAAAAGAATGACTCCCCTGCTGGACTAAAATCTTGTGGGGAGTTTTCCCCTGGGGAGAGGCTTCGTCCTTACCTTGATAGGTGAAGCTGTAACCGAAAACTTCCTGCGCAACCCCGGGGGTTAAACTGACTCTGGTTCTGTTCTCATACACGTTGGAAAAGATTACTCCTATGAAGAGCAGGGCCAAACCGGCATGTGCCAGAAAAGCGCCGGCTATTCTCTTCTTTTTCAATCTCTCCCAAACTATTTTACCGTTAGAGAAAAAGGCGAAAACCGACATGAAGATGAAAATCGCAAACAGGGGTTTACGCACCGAGGCGATGATTATCGCTAGGCTGATAATAACCGAAAGCAACAACGGGATTCTCAGATTTTTCCAGAAGCTTTCTTTCTCATTATTCCCCCAGCTCAAAGCCGGCAGCAACCCCATGAAGAAAGTGACTATAATGGCTATGGGAGTGATGGAAATATTGTAGTAGGCGGTCTGCACCGAAGCCGGAGCCCCGAACCAGCGGGTGATTAAAGGCGAGGACATCCCCAACAGGACTAAGAATCCGGAGAGTATCAATCCTAAAATATTGCCGAAGACTAAAAATTCTCTGGAGAACCAGTCATCGGCCGTGGTCTGGCCTTTGATTTCTCTGGAGCGGTAGAGCAGGGTTCCGAATCCGAGTATCCCGAACAGAAAGACCGAGCCTATCAAATAAGAGTTAATTCCCAGGCCGAGGAAAGAATGAACTGAAAAATCTCCAAGCACACCGCTGCGGGTTAAGAAAGTTCCGTAGATTACGGATAAGAAAGCCAAAATTGCCATAAGAAAGCCCGTTCTCTTTAAGGCATTCTTCTTTTTGTGAATTATCAAAGTATGAATAAAACCGGCAGAGAAAAGCCAGGGTATAAGAGAAGAATTCTCCACCGGGTCCCAGGCCCAGTATCCTCCCCAGCCTAAGGTCTCATAAGCCCAGAAGCCTCCCATCACTAAGGCGGCACCTAAGCCGATGAAAGAGAGAATCGCCCAGGGAAAGACATAAGCCACCCAGGAGTCATATTCGCGGGAGACCAAAGCTGACAGCGCAAAAGCAAAGGGAATCACCGTAGCGGCAAACCCCACAAACATCACCAAAGGGTGAATGGTCATCCAGTAGTTCTGCAACAAGGGATTGAGGCCAGCTCCCTGAACCGGCGCGGCCTCCAACAAGGCAAAGGGAGAGCGTTTGATTAAAATCAGTAAGACTGAAATCAGAAATAAGGAGATGAAAAAGAAATTCCCTTTTTCGAATTTTCCTGAGCGCTTTATAAGAATTAACCCTAAAATGGCAGTGTAAAAAATCCAGAGCAGATAGGTTCCCTCCTGGCCCGCCCAGAAGGTGGCAATCTTGTAGTAGAGGGGCAAATCCGTGGAGGAATAATTGTAGACATACGCCACATTGAAATTGTGACTCAGTATCAGATAGAGAAGAAAAAAAACGGCTGAGAATACGGAGACAGAAGTTAGGTAAAATGTCCTTCTCCCCACAATAGTGAAATTTTCTTTCCCTCTCCAGGCTAAGAAGTACGCCACTGCGGTCAGCAGGGCGAAGAATGTGGCTGAATAGATGGCAAATTTACCTAAAAGGGGTATCATCAACTCACCTCTAGTTTCTGATTCATTCCTGCGGTCTGTGCGACTTCATCCTTAAAGCTATTAGTTTCAGGGTCGTAGGCTGCAATTTCTGCTTTGAGGGCTTCTACCAATTCATGTTCTTTTAGCCTTTTAACAATCTTGCCGTGTCTGGTTAGCATTAACACTCCTTTGCCTCCAATCACGCCAATCGGAGCCTCCTTAGCCTCTCCCGGCCCATTGACCACGCACCCCATCACCGAGATTTTGACAGGCTTGGTCTCCCCTTTTAAGACCTGCTCAATCTCATTAATAATATTCATCAAGTCGACTTCAATTCTGCCGCAGGTCGGACAGGAGATTAAAGTAGGGCCTTTGACTCGTAAACCGAATGACTTTAAAATTTCCCAGCCTACTTTGACTTCTTCGACCGGGTCGGCAGTCAAAGAAACCCGGATGGTATCACCGATTCCGTTGTATAATAGAGTCCCCATGGCTACAGCCGAGCGGATTGTTCCTGACCAAGCTGGGCCTGCTTCTGTGACTCCTAAGTGGAGAGGGTAATTTGCTTTTTGAGAGAACAATGTGTAAGCCTTCACCATATCCTTGGGGTCAGAGGCTTTCAAAGAGACAATTATGTTGTGGAAATCGAGTTCGGCTAAGTAGCCAACATTTCGCAGCGCTGACTCTACCAAAGCTTCTGGAGTGGGGTGCCCGTATTTTTCCAGCAGATCATTCTCTACCGAGCCCTGATTTACACCTACTCTAATCGGAATCCCTTTGTCTTCTGCTACGACTAAAACTCTTTTAATTTTTTCTTTCCCACCAATATTCCCGGGATTAATTCTTAATTTATCCACTCCCCTCTTGGCTGCTTCAATGGCTAGGACGTAGTTGAAATGGATGTCGGCAATCAAAGGGATATGAATCTGTTTCTTGATATCTGAGAGTGCCTCGGCTGCTGGAATATCCGGCACTGCTACACGCACTATCTCACAGCCGGCTTCTTCCATTCTTAAGATTTGCTCGACCGTGGCTTTGACATCTCTGGTATCAGTGGAACACATCGACTGCACCGCTACCGGATGTTCTCCTCCGATTTTCACATTGCCTATCTGGACTACTCTGGTTTTTTTCTTTTGAATCATTTATCAGCTGACAGTCTGGTTTAGATAATGCTCTTCGTAAATTTGATAAACCCTCTCCACCACTTCCCGCACCAAATTGGCTGGAGTGGAGGCGCCGGCAGTGATGCCGACTTTTTCCACTCCTGCTAACCATTCTCTTTTGATTTGAGAAGCATTGTCTATCAGATGGGATTTGGGACAGTAATCCTGAGCCAGTTCTAAGAGCCGCAGAGAATTTGAGCTTATAGTGGAGCCGACCACAATCAGCATATCCACCTGAGGTGCAAGATTCCTAATCGCCTCCTGGCGTCTGACCGTCGGGTCACAGATGGTATTCTGCACCTCTAAATGCGGATATTTTTCCTTTAATTTTCGCTCTAAAACCTCAAACTGCTTGGTGCTCTGGGTGGACTGGCTGATGAAGCCTACAGGTCCTTCTAGGTCAGGCAGCAATTCCAAATCGGTTTTCTCGTCAATGATGATGATTCTATCCGGAGCGATACCCACTACTCCCTTGACCTCATTGTGATTCTTATCGCCGTAGATTAATACTGTGCAGCCCTTATCTAAGAACTGTTTGGCCGCTTTGTGAATTCTGGTTACTAAAGGGCAGGTGGTATCCACAATGTGTAAACCTCTTTTCTCGGCTTCCTCCCGGACCGAGGGGGCTACCCCGTGGGCTGAGATTACCAGGGTTCCATCTTCAGCATCTTTTAAGTCTGAAATGGAGACGATGTTTCTTTCCTCCAGGCTCTTTACAATGGAGGAGTTATGGACAATCTTGTTCAAGATTTTAATCGGGCCCGGGTTGGCCTGAGCGGTCTTTTCCACCAATTTTAAAGCCCGCTCCACTCCGAAGCAGAAGCCCCAGCTGTCAGCCAAGATTACTTTGAACATGTTCTCTTATTGAGATTGAGTATCAAACACACAAGATATCTAAAAAAATTTCCCAGTCAATATGAAGTCAGCTACTTGCGAGCCTGCACTCGAACCGGCTCTTTGGTTGCAGCTCCGGTCTTAAAAACCATTTGTCTCTTCTCTTCCGTCAGGTCTAAGAACTCCTTTACCTTCTTTAGAATTGACTCGTCATCCAAGCCGGCTTCTTTTAACAGGGATTTCCTGTCGCCGTGGGTGATAAAGCTGTCCGGTACACCCATTCTGCATACGGAAATCCCCTCCAACTGCTTGGACTCGATGTACTCCAGAATGGCCGAGCCGAAACCGCCGGGCAAAATGTTTTCTTCTAAGGTCACGACTCGGTTAAACTTAGAGACCAATTGGGATAGAGAAACTTCATCTAAGGGTTTTATTACCCGGCAATTTACTAACGTTGAGCCAAGACTATAATTTTCATCCAAGCTTTCAGCTAACTTAAGAGCCGGAGACACCATACTTCCGCAGGCTAAGATTAAGAGATTTCCCCCCTCTTTTAAAATTTCCCAGCTTAAATCTTTCAGCTCCGGCACTGGATATTTTATTTCGGCCTCAGGGATGGTGCCGCGCGGATAGCGGATGGCTATAGGGCCTTTATCCCATTTGGCGGCAAAATTTAACATCTGCACTAATTCGGTTCCATTGTGAGGAGCTAAGATGGTCATCTGGGGAATCAGGCGCAGATAGCTTAAGTCAAACACTCCGTGGTGGGTGGGACCGTCTTCTCCCACTAATCCGGCCCGGTCAATGCAGAAGCGCACCGGCAGATTCTGTAAGGCCACATCGTGAACCACCTGGTCAAACCCTCGCTGTAAAAATGTGGAGTAGATGGCTAAAAAGGGTTTGGTCCCGCTGGTGGCCAGACCGGCTGCAAAGGTGACTGCATGCGCTTCGGCAATCCCCACGTCATAAAACCTCTCTGGAAATTTCTGCTCAAACTTGGTCAAGCCGGTGCCGGAACACATTGCCGCAGTAATGGCCACAGTTTTAGGGTCTTTTTCGGCTATCTGACAGAGAGTCTCGCCCATTAAAGAGGAGTAAGATTTTCCAGAGGAGGGTTTGGATTTGCCGGTAGCAACGTCAAAAGCCGACATGCCGTGGAAAGTAGCCACATCCTGCTCAGCCGGCTGATATCCTTTCCCTTTAATTGTGGCAACGTGTAACAAGAGCGGGCCTTTAAGTGGTTTCAGCCCATTCAGAGTCTTTATCAGCAAATCTAAATTATGTCCGTCAATGGGCCCGAAGTAGCGGAAGCCTAATTTTTCAAACAGAATTCCGGGCACCAAGAACCCCTTGACCGACTCTTCAAAGTTGACGAACAGTTTTCTCAATTTGACTGTTTCTTTCAACTTACCGGAGAGCTTCCACAGGTCTTTTTTGATTTTATTGTAGGTGGTGTCAGTCAAGACCTGGGTCAAGTAAGTGGAGATGGCCCCCACGTTTTTGGAAATCGACCAGGAGTTGTCATTTAAAATTACCAGGCAATCCTTCTTAAGCGAACCGGCATTGTTCAGTCCTTCAAAAGCCAGGCCTCCGGTCAGAGCCCCATCCCCTACCACGCAGATGACTTTGTAGTCTTCTTTTGCCAAATCCCGGGCCGCCACCATCCCCAGGGCGGCGGAAATGCCGGTGGAGGCATGCCCGGCTCCAAAGGTGTCGTATTCCGATTCATCCATCCGGGAAAATCCGCACAATCCCTGATAAGTACGCACAGTGTGAAATCTGTCTTTTCGGCCGGTGACTAACTTATGCGGATAAGTCTGGTTGGAGACGTCGAAGACGATTTTGTCTCTTGGAGTATCGAAGGCATAGTGTAAGGCTAAGGTGAGCTCAACGATGCCTAAATTAGTGGCCACATGCCCGCCAGTAACCGAGGTGACCTCAATAATCCTCTGCCGGATTTCAGAGGCTAACTCCTTTAGCTCCTCCAAGGAGAGTTGCTTTAAGTCTGCCGGTGAATCTATTCGGGATAGAATCGGGTACATTAATCCTAATTTGCTCTCTGCTGTCTCTGAGTCAAGAACTCATTTAGGAAATACTGGTGAATGCGAGGGTCAGAGGTCAGCTCTGGATGGAAGGTCAGACCCAATATATTCTCATTCTGCACCATCACTACCTGCTCGCCTAAGAAGCCCAATTCTTTCACATTTGAGCCGACCTGAGTAATAATCGGCGCCCGGATAAAGACCATCTCAAATTCTGAAAGTCCGTTTAAGCCCACTAGCCTTCCTGTCTGGCTGAAAGAATGTACCTGCCTGCCGTAAGCATTGCGCTTTACGGTTATATCAATTAAACCCAGGGTTGGTTCACTGCTATTTTCAATTTTTTGGGCTAACAAAATCAGTCC
This sequence comes from uncultured Ignavibacteria bacterium, assembly GCA_964399055.1. Classification (GTDB taxonomy): domain Bacteria; phylum Zixibacteria; class MSB-5A5; order DSPP01; family RBG-1; genus CAYNPJ01. The sequence goes on along the minus strand of CAYNPJ010000001.1, from coordinate 384,605 downwards.
GGCACAGGTCCCCATCACCGGCTTCGATTTGCCGAACTTAACTAACCCCTCGGTCAGGCCCAATCCGTTAGAGAGTCTTCTGACTGTGGTGGATTCCCCTCCGGGTATGATTAAAGCATCGCATTTCTTCAACTCCGGAACGGTCTTTACCAAAAGGGGTCTATGCCCCAATTTTTCTATCACCTGGCAGTGCAGGTCAAAGTCCCCCTGCAGAGCCAGGACGCCGACTGTGTAAGGCATTTTATCTGGTCTGCAGCAACTGCTCCTGCGGAATCTGGGAGATATCCAAACCTTTCATTTCTTGCTTTTAGATGCAGTCTCGCGCAAGAAATTTGGTTCTTCGATAGCCTGCCGTCTTAGTTCCTCCGCGTCAAATATTCTTCCTTCTGTAGTAACATACCAATCCTTCCCATTTTCATCGATAACTCTCCAACAGGGTTGCAATATATCTAAATCATCTACATCTCCGGGTAGCACAAAGACTGCATTGTGCAGCTTGACTTCCTGTTCACGGTTGAATAGCTCTTTAATATTTTTCCACAGGAAATAGGTTGTGTCAAATATCACTCCTTCAGGATACAATTGTACCCGTCCTACAGGCGTCTTGGCATCGTGACCATAGGCATTCGTTCTTACTAATGCCTTAAGTCTTCCACTGTCGTCCATAAAATGTATTTGATAATATGAATCAACCCCAAGTTGTTGGGATAATACAAAAACGCAAAATGTCTTTGTGTATTCCACTCCTGATGAGATTTCTTTCTTAGCCTTTTTTACAGCTTGCTCCTCTGTGACCATTGCAGAACTTATTACCTGCCCAGAATGACTTGACAGAAGGAAGATAGAAACCATTGTTAAAACTTTTTCCCGCATACAGATGCCTCCTTAGAGATAAGCCAAATGATTTACCTAATCTGCAACAACTGCTCCTGCGGAATCTGGGAGATTTCCAGACCTTTCATCGACCCTCCCAGACCCTTGGAGACTTCGGCAATCAGCTTGGGGTCGTTGTAATGGGTGGTGGCAATCACAATGGCTTTAGCCCTCTTGGCCGGATTTTCAGATTTGAAGATGCCGGAGCCGACGAAGATTGCTTCGGCACCTAACTGCATCATCATGGCCGCATCTGCCGGAGTGGCCAGTCCGCCAGCAGCAAAGTTGGGGACCGGCAGCTTCCCGTTCTGGGCTACCCATTTGACCAATTCTAAAGGTGAGGCTAAATTTTTTGCTTCCGCGTAAATTTCATCAGCAGACAAGACCTTCAATCTTTTGATATGGCCGTTGATTTCCCGCATATGCCGGACCGCTTCCACTACATTTCCTGTACCGGCTTCACCTTTGGTGCGGATTAAAGCGGCCCCTTCTGCTATTCTGCGCAATGCTTCTCCTAAGTTGCGGCAGCCGCACACGAAAGGGACTTTGAATTTGGTTTTGTCAACGTGGTGGGTTTCATCAGCCGGAGTCAAGACTTCGGACTCGTCAATGTAATCCACTTCTAAGGCCTCCAAAATCTGCGCCTCGGCAAAATGCCCGATTCGGCACTTGGCCATCACCGGAATGGAGACCGCCTTCTTTATTTGTTCGATAATCTCCGGGTCAGCCATCCGAGCCACACCACCCTCTTTGCGGATGTCAGCCGGCACGCGCTCTAAGGCCATCACCGCGCAGGCGCCGGCCTCTTCGGCTATTTTAGCCTGCTCGGCATTGGTCACATCCATAATTACCCCGCCTTTGAGCATTTCGGCTAAGCCGACTTTTAACTTCCAGTTGGGGTCATTCTCTAACACGAACATCTTACTTCACCTTCTTTTTAGAGGCGATATTTTTCAATCTCCTCGTCTTTTAAGGGTGCAACTTCCACATAAAATCTTTCCGCAGTCCCATTCTGATATGCTACTTTAACAACTGGCTCTGTTTTACCATCTGAGTAGCGCGCAGTAATACCTGCAATAATTCTGATTTTTTCTTCATTTAACGAACCTTCGGCAATACTCAAGGGACTCATAAAATCTTCGGCTTCAAATAAAGTATCGGAGTCGTAACGAAGCAATTTCAGATAGCGGTTTTCAGCTTCACTTTTGCCCACGATAACTTTTGCCTCGCCGATTCTAAAGTGTCTCCCTTTCTTCAGGCGGTTGACATCCTTTACCGTAAAATCGGGCTTGTGTTTCATCAAATCCTTAAGTCTCCGGGCAAAGGCTCCATCCGCTAAGAGACATCCGCCCGCCGGATTGGGATAGTCAGTGACACCCAGCTTCTCTGCTAATTCCATCTGCGGCTTCCTGCTCCTGCCGGAGAAATCTAACAGTTTTTCCCGGTCAATCAACCCCTCTTCTTCAGGCTTGGTCGGCGGTAAATTCTTGGCTGTAAGTGGACGGACAAGGAGCCCTTCTAGACCAGCTTCGTTTTCAATATCTACTAAAGAGTGGCGATGCTGACTCTTGGGCCTCTGCCCCAGCACCTCGCCGGTGATAATAAAATCTGTTCCGATTTCCTGCATGTACTCTTTGGCTTTCTTCAGCATAATTATACGGCAGTCCATGCAGGGATTCATATGCTTTCCATAGCCGAATTTAGGATGCTTGACAACATCCAAATATTCTTCGGCTATGTTGAAGTGCTTTAACGGGATATCCCCATTTTTGGAGGCAGTCTTGGCATCCCCGCAGGTCTTGTGAGTCGAAGTGCAGTTGCAAAAGCCGGTGTGAAAGTTAATCGGGTGAACCTCCACCCCGGCCTCCTGCATCACCCGCAGGGCCAAAGTAGAATCCAAGCCGCCGGACAAGAGGGCGACTGCTTTGGGTTTCTTATTTTCAGACATGGGTACCACCGTAAAAAATACGGGTGAAAAAGGGAAAAAGCAAGGGGGGATAGAAGCGGTGAGAAAGTCTGTAGTCTGTAGACCCAGGTTGCCCTCAACCTGGGAATCCCACCTTGAGGCAAGGTGGGCCTACCGCTAGGGCATAGAACGGCTATCTCTCTTCGAATTTTAAGAGTTTTTTCCGCAAATAGCTCTCATGAAAATAATCGAACTCGTCTGAAGGAATGCTATTCTTGAGCTTTGTATTGTATTTAGGGATGTCACCGTAACGCCCACGAAAGGTAAAAATAAGCGCTGACTCTAATTTCTTCCACATCTCGACTGCACGGCGTGGCCGACATTGAATGACATATGCCTCAACGCTTGTAATACCTTTTTTGGCGAGTGCCTTCTTTCCATGTGCCACAACACTTTCCGCTATCCTTTTCGGCCCCCTCTTTGTAGTACCTATATATACGACCCTAGACCACCGTCCCCATCTGTATCTAATCGGTTTATTTGCCACCAAAATATAGACTATTTTCAGTATCCCTTTACCAAACGCTCTCTTCTCAATAGAAAACACTGGCTCGCTGTGCAAAGTCACTGTTGCTCTGCGTGTGCCCATTTCTTCGACCTCCCTCTCATTCTAAGTGTTCCTAAGTGAATTATCGTTGATTTCTTTGACCAATTATGATAAGGTTTAGTAACGCTAAGGATATAGATGACATTCCGCTGGCCATATTCTCTCTTGGGGATTGTCAACATAGGAATATTAGAGGAATCTGAGTCATGAGTGCATCGTATAGGAATACAATATTAGTAAGAAATTTAATGTTTTGCAATGTAAAATCCCTTGTTGTTGCCCCAGGTTACCCTAACATGCGTTTCCCACCTTGTGGGCAAGGTGGGGCTACCGCAACTTTCTTACGGCATCACCATAGCCCCGATTTTTATCGGGTCTGGTTTAAGGAGAGGCTCAGGGCAAGCTCTGCTCACCATAAATTAGGAGAGGATAAAGTTTTTCTCACCTTGAAGTAGGGCTGCTACTTACGCCTCACCATTTCACAAAACAGACTTGACTCATCCACTTCTACGATTTTGACCTCAGCTTCAAGTCCGGCAGTCAACAAAAGAAACTCCTCTGCTCCCACTGTGGTGGCAGTAAATCCATCCTTACACACGATTACCCCATCCTTACTTTTCTCTTGGTCGATTTCCCCCACTAAACCAGCCTCAGACTGTAATTGAAACCATTCCAGCCTGTGCTTCCAGAACTTATCTGAATAGCTTGAGAATAAAATTCTCCCTCCCGGTTTTGTGACCCGGAAACTCTCCTTTATCAATTCTTGCTGGTTGACGTGAAAGGCCGAGATGCCGTTCTGGATGCAGACCACGCAGTCAAAAGTTTTGTCTGCAAAAGCTAATTCGACTGCGTTCATGCAAATAAGCTGACAGTTAGATAATCCTTTGAGAAAGTTTAATCCCAATGATAGACTGACCATCGAATTGTCAATACCTATGACTAAGCTTGCCTTCTGGGCCAGGAATGGAAGAATCCTTCCGTAGCCGCACCCTAATTCAAGCACCACATCCCCGGGGCGAATTGCTTCTAGCACATGTTCGATTTCCGCCCTCAGATACTGCTGCACCCGCGGGGGAGCGATTTCGTAGCAGAGCTTAAGCCTTTCAGCCGAGAGCTTATCTTCGTAATAACCCTTCATTGGGAATCGCCTACCTTGAGGGCAAAGTGGACTACTGTTCTTCTAAAAAATCTTCTTCGCTACCCAGGTCAGCCCTCCTAGAGCCAGTCCGGTAACTACCCCAATAATTGGCCCCATCATCAGAAAGAATCCTGGCTTGACACTCCCTCCCTTGGTTTGAAACTGAGCCACCACCTGGGGATTGTTGCTCAAGTAAGTCTGGAAAAAAAAGACCGCCATCAGAGAATTCAGAATGCCCCACATCAGCCCGATGACAAAAGCCTGCAAAAAGAATTTCGGCACCGGATTCTTGGCCAAGACAATGACCACAAATATCCCCAGCACCACCCACAAAAACGGTTCAATCCCTTTGGTCATTCCTTTAACTGAAAGCAGCCCCATCACAATGCCAAACAGCGACAGCAGGATAACAATAAACCAGTTCATCTTTCCTCCAGTTTGAACATTTCTGTCGGATTATCTTCAGGCCACTTAATCTAAGCCGCTGATATTAGAAGGGCAAGCCAATACTATCTCCTCTAAAGATAAAATTCCCTCTCCTTTTACTTGTCCTGAGCCTGTCGAAGGAGGGGAGGGATAGGGAGGGGTCAGTTTCTTTCAATCCTCCCCTATGAGGGGAGGACCAAGGTGGGGTTTATTACGATTCTACTAAGGCAGCTTCGCCCCTCTCTTACTCATCCAGGGATGCACTTCCACTTTCAATCTTCCTGCCTTAACTGCCGGGTCGGCCTCTGCCAGAATCTTGGCCCTTTCTAAGCTCTTGGTATCATAAATACATATGCCCCGCAAATCTCCCTCGTCTAAGAGCGGCCCGGCCATGACCAATAATCCTTCCATAGAAAGTTTAGCCAGATGTGCCAGGTGCGCCTCTTGTATTTTAGCTGCTTCAGTGGAATCCTGACTCCGATTGGGACCTTTGAGCAACAGAACTAAATAATAAGTCTTCATCTCCGACATTTCCGCTTCATTTTCCCCTGCCAGACTGGTCGCCGGCAATAAATATGACATCAGTAATAATGTTACGACAAAAATTGCTTTACCCCGCATGAATTCCTCCTTCTCTAAATAGAGTGTGCTTAATGCAGGCTGGGGGCCCCTTCGGCGTAATGCCTGCGCTCCTTGCGGATGAAATTAATCGGCGAAGGCTTGACCCTGGGCCACGGAACTAGCAAATCTTCCTTCGTGTAAATAAACTTATTGCGATTATCAGCGGCGAACTCATACTCCTTGCCCAAGAAAATCGCTTCTTCAGGGCAGGCCTCCTCGCAGAAACCGCAGAAGATACAGCGCAGTTCATTGATTTCATAAACCTGGGCATAGCGCTCCCCTTTTTCATTCTCAGCCGGCTCCATGTAGATACAGTCAGCCGGACAGGCGGCCGCGCACAATCCGCAGCAGACGCACCGCTCCGAGCCGTCCTCATAGCGCTCCAAAAAATGCAGGCCCCGGTAACGGGGATACATCGGGACTCTCTCTTCCGGAAACTGAATGGTCACCGGCTTGCGGAAGATCTGCTTGAAGACCACCCACAAACCGACCGCAATGGCCAGAGTGGTTTTAATGTAGTGCCAGGCTTTCTTCATGCTTTTTTAATATATAAACTGGAATTTGAATTGCAAGGGGAGTGTGTCAAGGATTCAAACCATCCTGTAACGAGCAGTCCTTCCGAGGACCCTGTCTTCGACCCTGAAGGGCTCAAACCTGAAGGGAGCTTGCCGAAGGGGACGTGGGAATCCGTCTAATTTTTAGCGTCCATTAACAGCGGGATTGCCACGTTCCGACAAGTCGGAACTCGCAATGACAGCCATATTCAACGTACCCTCTCCTCTAAGGGGTGCCGTTATCCTCCCCGACTTGTCGGGGGAGGACCAAGGAGGGGTTTTGCTTTTCTTTTGATATGTTTGACAGAAAAACCTCACCCCATTTCGCAATCGACGAGCCGATTAATTCTAACGCCTCCGGCGTGGCTCATCTCTTGCTCACCTCTCCTCTTAGGAGAGGGTGACGCCATTTCAATCCTATGGGACAGGCAGGCAGCAGGCGCCAGAGGGAATGGGAGCCCAGGGGCCGCCGGGTTTGTTGAAGATGTAGTTGACGCCCTGGATCACGTCTGAAAGGCTAACTCCATCTCCTCCTCCCCAGTCGCCGCGGCATAAAAGGCCAGACAACCAACAGAAGGCTGAATTGGCGGGACAACTTGGGTAGCCCGGTTTGTTGAAAATGTAATTGACTGCTCCAATAATGTCAGCCAGAGTTAATGTTCCACTGGCATTGGCATCGCCTGGGATACCTTCACAGTTTATAACAGTAATCTCAACAGTCTGTGTATCAGCTAAAAGTCCATCTGAGGCTATGAATGTGACATAATATACCCCTGCTTGAGTAGTATCAGGGTTAAAGCTAAAGATCCCTATACCATTTCCCGAGTCTTCAAAAGTAGAATTCTGGGGCAAGTCTACGGCAAACAGTGCTACATCCTCAGAATCTGGGTCAATAGCGTGAACAGTAACTATGATGCCATCTCCCTCGTTGCCGTTAATGGGTCCAATAGGATCAAGAATTGGAAACGCATTGGACACGTTCAATAATACTGATACTGTATTTGTGTCATAATTGGCAGTGACAATATCAGCACGGCCATCGCCATTGAAATCAGCAGCGAATAGTATGTATGCACCCTTTCCAGTAGAGTAGTCAGTTCTTGGTTCAAATGTGCCATCACCATTGTTTTTGAGCACCGAGACACTATTGGCAAAATAGTTCGCGACTGCTAAATCAGAAAATCCATCTTTGTTAAAGTCAGAAGTAACCACCGAATTAGAACCTGCTTCAGTTTGATAATCGATTCTATTTGAAAACGTCCCATTTCCATTGTTCAGGTATACACTCACTGAATCAACAAGAGAATTAGCGAATACCAAATCTAAATCACCATCCATGTCAGAGTCAAAGGAGTAAACTCCGAATGGAGTCGAACCTGTGCTGTAAGTATTCTCTTCAACAAAAGTTCCGTCAGAATTATTATTGAATATTGTAAAAGTGTTGCAGATTACCCCATTTGCTACTGCAATGTCTTTGTCTCCATCTTGGTCAATGTCAAAACACTCAAGCTCTGCTGCGTAGCTGCAAGTACTGTGTACGTATGTCACTTTACCTGCAAAGGTACCATCGCCATTATTCTTTAGGACTGAAAAACTTTGCCCATAGTGGTCACCTGTTGCTAAATCTTGATCTCCGTCGTTGTCTAAGTCCGCAGCAGTCACTGAAATCGGATTCACCCCTGTCGCGTAATTAACCCTTGGTGCAAAGGTACCATCGCCATAATTCTTAAGAATTGAAACTTGACTATCATCAAAATTTGCTACTGCCAAATCATTATCACCATCACCATCTAAGTCACAGATAACCACTGCGTGTGGTTTATTGCCAACTGAATAATCCGTTCTATTCCCAAAAGTAGCGTTTCCATTATTCAGCAGAATAGAGACTATCTTATCCCAGCTACAAGCAGCTATATCATTGTCACCGTCACCATCTAGGTCTGCAGAGTACACAGAAGTAGCTGCCATACCTACTTGATAGTCAACTTTGGGAGCAAAAAGTATTGAATCTGGATTTGAGGCCTGTGATAATATAGGCAAGCCAAGAATTAAAGTCCCCAATAACCTCTGTATCCGCTTCATACGCCCAAAAACAAGGTTGATTCTGCTACAATAATAACCTCTTTTCCCCCTCCGTCAATACCCAATTTTTGAATTCTTAATAGCCCAACCTGGGCTACTTATTCCTCGCCCCTCAGCCCGCCTTCAGAGCTGGCACATACTCCCCCGGCCTATAGACCTCAAAAACCGGCGCACTAAGTTTGCTACCAATCTTTTTAGAGAGCTCAGTCAACTCATCTTTAACAAACCCGACACTGGTGTATAAGATTTCTCCATTCTTGTCCACCAAAAAGATAGTTGGCACCGTGTCAATCCCGTAGGCATAAGAGACCTTGTAGTTCTCCAAATCCAGCAGAGCCGGAAAGGTCAGGCCATACTCCTTTGAAAAAGCTATTGTCCGCTGTTTGTCATCCTGCTCAATGCCTAAGACCTGCAGACCTTTTTCCTTATAAGCCTGATAAATCCTCTCGATGAAGGGCAAAGCAAACTGGCAGGTGGGGCAGGTATCTTTGTAAAAAACCACCAGAGTAACATTCCGGCTCAGCACCTCTTTTAAGACATAAAACTTCCCATCAGTGCCGGGGAGTCTGAATTCCGGCGCTCTTTTTCCGCTGACAATGGCTGGCATTTATATTCCTTCTACTCTCTTACCTGGATAATAAGAGAAGATAATCTTTGTGTCAACTCTGCTGAATATGTTAAACTGTTAGTCTAACTGCCGATTATTCAAGTGGATAGAGTCCTTGACATTGAGCTTGAAGAGCTTAAATTAGAAGCAGGAGTTGGAAATACTGCCTGATGGTAACCAGCTCACATAAACAGATACCAGCAATCTTGCGTAATAGTTGCGAGACCATAGAGGTGACAAAAGATGATTAACTTAAGTGAGAGCGCCATCCAGGAAGTCAAGCGCCTAAAAGAGAAACAGGGCGCGCAGAATCAGTATCTCCGCCTGGGTGTGGAGTCAGGCGGCTGCTCCGGCCTGAACTACAAGATGGCTTTTGATGATAAAGTCTCTGAGCAGGACAAAGTTTACGATTTTCAGGGCTTGAAAGTGGTGGTTGACATCCGCAGTATGCTCTATTTGATGGGGATGACCTTGGATTATACCGGCGAGCTTTTGGGTGGCGGATTTAAATTTGTAAATCCTAATGCTAAGAAGAGTTGCGGCTGCGGCCATTCTTTTTCCGCTTAAAGATGCACAGTTTTGACATCACCCGGTTTGCCGAAGGGGGCATTATCCGTGAGGAATCCTTTCGCAGGGCAGTTGAAAATTTCAACTGGAAGCAGTATCAGGGGAAGAGAGTCCTGATTCCCGGATGCTCTCAGATGCCGATTCCACTCTGGGCTTATGTGATGATTGCGGCTAAACTGTCGCAATACGCTGACAGTATAACTTTTGGAGAGGTGACATCACCGCTTTCTGTTTTCAACCGGGAGAAACAATCTGTCAAACAAGATTAATCGAATGCCTAAAGTAACTTTCCCGCAGGTTAACAAAACTTTCGAAGCGCCAGAGGGATTTACTATTTTAGAAGTGGCCCTCAACAATGACATCGACTTGGAGCACAACTGCGGCGGCAACTGCGCCTGCTCAACCTGTCATGTGGTGGTCTTAGAGGGGTATGAAAACCTCTCACCCAAGACAAATGAGGAGCAGGATATGCTAAATGAAGCCGAAGGATTGACTGATACTTCCCGCCTGAGCTGTCAATCGAAAATTGTCGGAGATATTGTGGTGAACATTCCAGCCTCCAGTAATCCCCTGAATAACCCTGACGTGGCTGAAATTGAAAGATTGCTGCAGGAGAAAGAGAAAAAGTTAGCCCAGACCGGAGTCTTGAAAGCCCAGCAGAACCTGGCTTGAAGGGGGATTTTGAAAAATAAAATTTACGACATTACGATTGTGGGCGCAGGCCCGGTGGGGTTATTTGCGGCTTATTATTCAGGTTTGAGAGACTTGACTACCAAAATAATCGACCATCTGCCACAGGTGGGAGGCCAGCTGACTACTCTTTATCCTCAGAAGTATATTTATGACGTGGCCGGCTTCCCTAAAATATTGGCTTCTGAATTAGCTGAAAACTTATACGAACAGGCTAAACAGTACAATCCCACCATTTGTCTGAACCAGAGAGTGCAGAAACTTTTCTATCTGGATAACGGCACTATTAGAATCACCACCGAGACCGGAGAAGAGCATTTCACCAAAAAAATAGTCATCACCGCCGGAGCAGGGGTTTTTTCTCCTAAGAAATTAGAAGTGCCGGGAGTGGAGAAATTTTTGGAGAAAGATTTTTATTATCTGGTGACTGATGTGGAGAAATTTCGGAGCAAGAAACTCCTGGTCATCGGCGGAGGAGATACGGCTTTAGACTGGGCCATATATTTAAAAGAAGTTGCCAGCCGTGTGACTCTGATTCACCGCTCCAACAAATTTGTGGCCGCGCCTTCCAGCGTGAAACAGCTTTTGAATTCTGACATAGAAGTTCTGACTTTCACTGAATTAAAGGAGCTCAAAGGGAACTCGCAATTGGAGAGCGCGGTGGTATTCAATAACACAAGTAAGGAAGAAAAAACGCTCGAAGTCGATTCGGTCCTCTGCTGTGTCGGCTTCACTCCCAATTTAGGTCCTCTCAAAGAATGGGGCCTGGAATTGCAGGCTTCCTCGATTAGAGTCAATCAGAGGATGGAGACCAACCTGCCTGGTGTTTATGCCGCCGGAGATGTGGCCCTTTATGAGGGGAAACTGCGCTTAATCTGCACCGGCTTTTCAGAAGCCGCCATTGCGGTTAACCATGCCGCCCATGCCATTAATCCGGAGCTGAGGGTCTTTCCTGGCTATTCCACTAATCTGGCCGAGAAAAAAACCCAGCAGACTCTGGATTAATCTCTCTTTTACTGTCCGACTTCTGAGTCTTATATTAGGGGGATGAAATTCCGCTCGGAAAAGTACGTTCCCTTAATTTTAATCCTGCTAAATATTCTTTTAGCCTTCCTTATCTTTGACCCTCGTCTCTTTTTGGGGGGAGACAACGTCACCTTCATCATCTTAGCTCATTCTTTATTAGAAGGTCAGGGATACCGTGACCTATCCAATCCAGATAAGCCTGTGTTTATCGGCTCCCCTCCGGGCTATCCGGTATTTTTGACGTTTTTAATGCTGATTTTCGGAAACAGTGCGGATGTTATTTTATTCAAGCTGGCCTCTTTAGGGCTCTCCTGTATCACCCTCTATTTCTTTTACCGGATTCTGCAGACCCTTTCTTTGGGCAGAATCTTCAGCCTGGTCGCTTCACTTCTAGTAGTGGTGAATTTTAACATACTTTATCCTAATCACCTGGAGCTCTCCGATGTCCTGTTCAACACTTTCTTATTTGCCTCGCTTTATTTTTTCATTTCCGGTCGTAAGAACGGAAACTTGATTGGAATAATTCTGGCAGTCATGGCTACTTATACCCGCTATGCCGGCCTGGTCTTAGTCTTGGCTCTTCTGGCTTATCTGCTTATTAAAAAGCAGTACAAAAAATTCTGGTCTTACGGCATTCTTTCCTTCGGGCTGATATTGCCTTGGGCTGTTTACGTAATTGCTCACGGCTTTGCCCTGACCGACATCCTGACCGGAGCACCCTATGCCGCCCAGAGAAAGCTTTTGACTATGGGCGAACTGGGACAGCGCTGGCTGGAAAACTTCCAGACCTATTTTTTGAGTTATTTTCCCGTTGACCTCTTCAGCTGGATTGCTCCTCCGATCTGGGTGGGGATTATTGTTACGCTGGCAATCTTGGTCGGATGGTTTCTAAAAATAAGAGCAAAACTGTCAGCCTTAGAGCTCTATTTTATATTCTACATCCTATTGATTCTCTCCTGGCCCCAGGTCTGGAGCGGGGAAAGATATATCCTCCCCGTCATTTACCTGGTGATATTCTATTTAGCTTATGCCCTTTACCGTCTGGCAAAGTCGAAAGTTTTTCTAATGGTGACCGGCATTATACTTCTGTACAATGCCTATGTTATAGCTAAGCTTGTCCCCCTGACTCTGGAGCGCTTTCAGGCTTTCCAACAGGGAAACATTGCTCAATACTACCCTCAGGATTGGCTCAGTTTTTTCAAGTGCTGTAACTGGGTTAATGAAAATATTCCTCAGGAGGCCGTGATAGTCTCCCGCAAGCCCAATATGCTCTTCTTTCAAACCCGCAATCAGGGTTTTGTCTATCCCTTTAGCGAAAACCCGGATTCGGTCTATCAGAAGATTGCTCAGGCCGATTATATTCTGACGGACAACTTCCAGTGGACCACTTCTACTAAGAGATACTTGGTTCCGGCGATTTACAAATATCAGGATAAATTTGAAATCTTGTACAAAGTCCCGGATGACGATTTTTATGTGCTGAGGGTCAAAAAATAGCTATCTTAACCGCGCCCTAAGTAATGTCAGACAGGAGGTGAGAAGAATTGGCCGAGCCCTTAAGTAAGCGGCTGTGCGATTTTGCCAGCTCCGGCGGTTGAGCCGGCAAACTAAGTCCGGTGGACTTAGCTGAGATTGTCAAAGATTTAAGACACAAACCTCACGGAAATGTGGTGGTGAGCTTCGACACTTCCGATGACGCCGGGGTGTTTCGTTTTTCTGACGACCTCTGCCTGATTCAGACCGCAGATTTCATCACCCCCATTGGCGAGGACCCCTTCTTGTTTGGACAGATTGCTGCGGCCAATTCGCTCTCTGACATTTATGCCATGGGGGGGAAGCCAATCTCAGCTATCAACCTGTGCTGTTTTCCGGCCAAAGGGATTGAGAAGGATTATTTGGCTCAGATTCTAAAAGGAGGCTTGGATATTTTAGAAAAAGCCGGAGCAGTTCTTCTGGGGGGGCACACGATTAGAGACGAAGAGTTGAAATATGGCCTGTCGGCGAATGGAGTCGCCAAGCTATCGGAGATAAAGAAGAATTCCACAGCAAAGCCGGGGGATAGGTTAATCTTGACCAAACCGGTTGGAACCGGAGTAATCATCCACGCGGCAAAACAGAAAGTCTTAGACGCTTCTGCTATTTCTAGAATTGCGCCAAATATGATTCAGCTTAATGACACTGCCTGCAGATTGATGCAGAAGTATGAGGCCAATGCTTGTACTGATATCAGCGGCTTTGGCCTTCTGGGACATATTTGGGAATTGGCTAAAGCCAGTGGCGTGGGAATTAGACTGCATGCCGGCTCAATCCCCCACTATCCCGAAAGTCTGGAGATGATTAAAAAGGATGTGAAAATCGGAATGAATTCGGCCAACCGAAGTTTCGTGGGCGATAAAGTGCTGTTTGACTCTAAAGTCAGCGAGGTATTTCAGGCCTTGATGTTCGACCCCCAGACCTCCGGCGGACTGTTGATTTCGGTGCCAGAGAAGAATGCCCAAGCCCTTTTAGAAGATTTACACCAGGAAGGCATAAGCCAGGCCCGAATTATCGGGGAAATCTTAGCCTCTGAGCCTAAGATTGGGGTCAGGGCTTAATCAGTCGCAATTCCCTCATCCGGTTAATCAAGTTCGAAATCTGTCCCGCATGCGAGGCTTCGTGCTCCAGCAAATGGAACAGAATATAGCCATAGGTAATTCTATCATTCTTAAATTGGTGCACTTTCTCCAAATCCCTATCGGATAACTTCCGTAAAATCCCTCTGGTCCGGCGGCGGACTTTATCCATTTTGCCGAATAAATAATCCAAGCTAGTCCTGCCTATCTGCCTGGTCCGGTTGCGTCCATAGAGGTCAGAGCTAAATTCTTCTTTCTGCTTCTGGCTGAGTGGTATGTGGTCGATTATTTCCTGCATCCACCACAGCTCGGCTTCGGCAATGTGCAACAGCAGGGTTCCGATGGTATTGGTCTTCTTATCTGGCCGCCACTGCAAATGAGCCGGTTTCAACTTTCTCACCTTATCTTTGACCAGTCTCCGGTTCTCCTCCAGCAGGGAGTAAATCAACCCAACCTTAGGAGAAAACTTCTTATCAATCTTTAAACCCCAGTAGGTGCGCTCTCCCATCTCTTCCTCTTTAAGGTGTTTTTCCTACGATGACCATGGTGTACTTCTCCGGACTGAGATATTTCTTGGCAGTCTGATTGGCCTGTTCCAAGGTAATCGGCTCCACCAATTCTTTGATTCTCTCCGGAAAATCATAGCCTAAGCCGGCCATTTCGTAGAAAGCCAAGTTCTGAGCCTGGCCGGTATTGGTCTCCTGGCTCAGATACATGCTGGTAACCACGTTTTTCTTAGCCACTTCAAAATCATCTTCCGGAATTGAGCTATTTAGAATCTGTTTGACTTCGTTGAGAATTCCCTTCTTTCCTTTCTGGTAATTAGGGGCTGAAACACCCATCTCGAAGGTAAAAGGGGTTGTTAACAGTCTGGGCCGGATATAAGTCCACATCCGGTAGGCAATTCCTTCTTCATATACATATTTGAAAAACAGTCTGCGGGAAAAGACCCGTTCTACTAACTTTAAAGGGAGATAGTCCGGGTCGGTCAGGCCGACTCCCATGCTGCCGATATTGAAGGTGATTTGAGTCTTGTCTAAGGGGAATTCTTTAACCTGCAGCTTAGGGCGATAATCTTCCCTGGTTAATTTTAACTCGGGCTTTTCCTTTTTCGGCAGTGAGGCTAATTTAACCTCCAAGAATTGTAAATCTTCTTCATTGAAAGCTCCCACTACCGCCACGGTCATATTGGCTGGTATATACAATCTCCAGAACGCGGCCACTAAATCGGCCCGAGAGAGTTTTGCGACTGAACTCTCTTCGCCTAAAACCGACATTCGATAAGGGCTCTGGCTGAAGATGAGTTTGGCGAATTCCTTATTGGTCAGGTCGTAGCTCCGATCAGGAATGGACTTAATCTGGGCTAAGATATCCTGTTTGACTTTACTAATCTCAGCTTCCGGGAACGAGGGCTGAGTTAAGACTTCTGCCATCAATTCAAAAGACGGTTGAAAATTCTCCGGCACGGTCAGAAGCGATACGCGGGAATAATCCTCAAAACTGGAGGCGCTCAGATTGATTCCCAGGCGGTCAATCTCCTGAGCGATTTGAGTGACATCTTTGGTACTTGTTCCCTTTAAGAGACTTCGGGAGATAAAATTGCACAGACCATTCGTCTTTTCATCTTCGGCTAACAATCCGCCTTTAACGTAGACTTCTACGGCAATAGTTTTGGAGGAGAAATCCGGCTTGGAGATTAAAGTCAGCCCGTTGTCTAATACTTTTTTGGTGGCTGAAACAGCAGTAGTGGCTTCCTGTTCGATGGGGGGAAAGTCAACACTCTCCGCTATTCCGGCAATACTGACTGAAGGGGCCTTCTCCGGTCTGACCGTAGCAATGGAACAGTTAGTCGGGCGGAGATAGTTTCTGGTGATTCTAATAATATCTGCATTGCCGGTCTGATTTATCTCGTCTAAGTAGTAATCCTCTAAGACAATATCGGAGTTAGCGCCATAGAAACACAGAGTCTGAGCCTGATTGATGAAAGACTGATGCTGGAAATAATAATTGTTTACGATTTTCTTCTGGGCTGAGGCCAACTCTTCTTCGGTTACACCCTCCTCAGCAATTTTCCTAAACTCCTCAAAGACAATCTCCGCTACTTTGCTCTCATTTTCAGGCATAAGTTGAATGTCCAAAACCAAAAGCCCGGGGTCCTTTCTCTTGTCTATATAACTCCCCACTGAGAGAACTAAATTTTCTCGGACTTTTAAAGCCTGATACAATCTGGAATTCTCTCCGTCAGTGAGGATGGTATTCAACACATCTAAACTGGGAATGTCAAAATGGGCCGCCTCCGGAATGTGGAAAGCCCAGAGCATGTAAGTATAAGAGGCTTTCATCTGCACCGAGGCTTCCCTAAATTCGGTCTGTTCCGGCTCGCCCAAACCAAGTTCAAACGAGTCTTTTCCCTTGGGGTAACTCCCCCACAGCATTTTAATCTTTTGCAGCATCTCATCGGTATCAAAATCCCCCACGCAGGCCAAGACAATCTGATTGGGGACATAGCGTTCCTGGTAAAAAGTTTTGAACTTGTCTAAATCGGAATTGAGAATGACATCTTTCAAGCCGATGGGCGAAATTTTATAGGGATGAACTTTATAGGCCGTCTCTAACATCAGGTAGTAAACTCTGTAATCCGGGCGGTCCCAGTCCATATTGTACTCTTCCATCACCACCTGGCGCTCCTTGTCAATTTTCTCCTGAGTGATTTTAGTGTTCATCACCACGTCGGCGTGCCGCCAGAGTGCCTCGTCTAAGTTTTCTTTCGTCGTGATAATGTAGTAGTCAGTCACATCATCACTGGTGAAGCCGTAAAATGTTCCTAAGGCCTGAAAGACCTTTCTGGTCTCCAATTCTGCTTGTTTGTCGGTTCCCCCTCGAAAGATGAGATGCTCGTAATAATGGGACAGCCCGGAAATATCAGGCGTTTCAGTCCTGCTCCCTCCTTTGACATAGGCATTGACCGCTATCAGGTTCTTTTCATGCTGTTCCTTCATTATCACCTGCAGGCCGTTGTCCAGATAAAAAACCCTGATGGGATTGCCGGGCATGGCTGACACTTCAATGGCAATCAGAAACGTCAGCGCTAACACAATGATTGCAATTTCAATTCTTTTCACATTTCCTCCTGAGATTTATCTGCAAGTAATAGCCGAATCGTTCCTAAAGCAAGTTGAGTTCCCTCCCTGAATGGAGAAAGAATATTTATTGGCGGTCATTGCGAGGACCATGAGCTTGTCGAAAGGGACGAAGCAATCTGTCTTAATTCTGACCCCTCACCTAATTTTATTGACAGAGATATAGTCTGCCTCTTAATTTGGTTCTCAAACTCATGCACGGCATAACCGACATCCTCTTCCGCCTCTTCATCATCTTCACCTCTGCCAAGATAATGGGTGAATTGTTTGAGCGTTTCAAACAGCCGGCTCTGATAGGTGAGATATTAGCCGGCGTGATTTTAGGTCCCTACCTTTTGAATCTGATTCCGCTTCTGGAAGTTTATGAAGTCTTAGCCGAGATTGGAGTGATGGTTCTGCTCTTTACCGTGGGGCTACACATCAAGGTGGAAGATATACTAAAAGTAGGCGGACGTTCCACTTTAGTCGCCGTCTTAGGGGTAATCGTCCCTTTCATCTTTGGCTATCTCTATACCCTGATTTCTGACCACAACACCGTCGAAGCCATGTTCATCGGCGCCGCCATGGTGGCCACCAGCGTGGGGATTACCGCCCGTATTTTTGCGGACCTGAATCTGATGGAATCAGAAGTGGCCCGCATAATCCTGGCAGCGGCAGTTATAGATGATATTCTAGGAATGATTGTCCTGGCCATTGTCACCGGCGCCGGCCAGGGGACACTTTCCTACGTGAACTTGGGAATAATCACCTTGGAAGCTATAGGCTTTGTCCTCTTCTTGATCTTAGTGGGAACCAGATTAGCCCGCCGCTATGTCCCCCGGGTAGCGAACTTAAGAACCAGGAATGCGGTCTTTGCGCTCTCCTTAATTTTCCTGTTAGGATTGTCTGCAGTTGCCAGTTCAATCAAATTAGCCGCCATCATCGGTGCCTTCATGGCCGGACTGGTGCTTTCCGAATTCAACTATCAGTTCCAGTTGACCCAGAGGGCCGAATCCCTGTATGATTTTCTGGTTCCCTTCTTCTTTGTGATTTTGGGGAGCAGGGTGGATTTGAGTCTTTTTGCTGACTCCGGCATCTGGATTGCTGCCGGTATCATCACCCTGTTTGCCATTTTAGGGAAGATTATCGGCTGCGGAATAGCGGTCATCAAATCCGGCTTAAAAAGCGCCTTCACTGTGGGGATAGGTATGACCCCCCGGGGAGAGGTGGGGATGATTGTGGCTTCGATTGGCCTGGCTTCCGGAGCAATTTCTTCTGAATTATATGCGGTGGTTCTATTCATGGTTGTCGCCACCACAATTTTATCACCTCCCATTTTAAGAAAACTCTTGACCCCGAAATAAAATTTGGACCTGGAAGAAAAAATCACCGAAGGGGAAACCCGCTTTGAAAAATGGCGCAATACCATTGGGCTTTTTCTTGGACCAATTATCTTTGTCCTCATCTTAATTTTTCCATTTCCCGAATTAACTCCTGCCGCGCATAAGCTCTTGGCCATTGTCAGCCTGGTAGTCATTTTCTGGATTACTGAAGCCATTCCCATTCCGGCCAGCGCCCTTTTAGGAGCGGCTCTGTGTATCGTTTTAGGCGTGGAAGAGGAGAAAAAGGTATTAAGTCATTTCGCCAATCCCATCATTTTCCTGTTTATGGGAAGCTTCATGATTGCCCGGGCCATGCAACTGCACGGCCTGGATAGGAGAATCGCCTATTTAGTCCTCTCCCGAAGATTCTTGGAAAAATCTGCCTGGGGGATTGTGGCCGCCATTGCCATAGCCTCTGCCTTTGTCTCTATGTGGATTTCCAACACTGCCACTGCGGCCATGGTCTTTCCCATTGCCTTAGGCATAATCTCCAGTCTCTCTTCTCTGGAAAAGGAAGGTTTTAACTTGGCCGGTTTCAAAATCGCCTTACTCTTGATAGTGGCTTACGCTTCCTCTGTGGGCGGGATTGCCACGCCAGTGGGGACTCCCCCCAATCTTATTGGTCTAGGGATGATAGAGTCTATTCTAAATGTGAACATCTCCTTTTTCGGCTGGATGATGCTGGCTTTGCCTCTGACTGTTGTCACCTTGATAATTCTTTTGCTGGTTTTTAGACTGACCTTCCGCATCAAGAGCCAGGGCCTGTCCCAGCTCAGGGAGAGCATATTGGCCAGGCGTAAGAGTCTGGGAAGATTAAGCCCGGGAGAGAGAAACACTTTAATTGCCTTTTTAACAGCGGTAGCGCTCTGGATTCTGCCCGGAATTGTGGCTCTCTGGACCGGCACTGATTCTAAATTCTATCAAACGTATAATTCCCGGATACCAGAAGCAGTAGCCGCTCTGATTGCCGCTTCTTTACTCTTTTTTCTGCCGGCGAATTGGAAGAAACGAGAGTTTACTTTGAGTTGGAAAGAGGCGGTCCGGATTGACTGGGGGACAATTCTTTTGTTCGGGGGAGGTTTGACCTTAGGAGGCTTGATGTTCTCCACCGGGCTGGCGGAAAATATAGGCCAGTGGGTTTTATCCTTAAGCGGCGCCTCCTCTCTGTGGACTATAACTTTTATTTCTATTGTATCAGCCGTCTTTATCAGCGAAACGACCTCGAACACCGCCTCAGCCAGCATGGTAGTGCCGGTGATGATTGGAGTTGCACAGACAGCTGGAGTTTCTCCCTTACCCCCCGCCCTGGGCGCAACCTTAGGCGCCAGCTTCGGTTTTATGCTGCCGGTCTCCACCCCGCCCAATGCCATTGTCTATTCCTCCGGCCTTATTCCGATAACCAAGATGATAAGAGCCGGAGTCCTTTTGGACTTGATAGGCATAGCGGTTATCTGGTTGGGCTTAAGAGTGCTTTGTCCTTGGCTGGGCTTAACTTGATTTCGGTTGCGGGCTTAAAGCTAAAATGGTATATTTTAAGAGTGTGACGGTAGCAAATTGACTGTTGCTTTAGACTAAAGAAAACGTAGAATGTTTAGCAAAATTAAAGGAGATTTGATGCGCACTTCCAAACTTCTGTCTGCAATCTTAAGTATGTTTTTTCTTTTCTCTTCTCCTCTGGCAGGCACCATTGACCAGCAGTTAGCCGAAAAGATGGCCTCTGCCCAGCCCGAAGAGCAGTTCTCGGTTATAATCCAGATGGCTGACCAGGTCGATATGCCCGGCTTAAAGTTGGAGCTGAAGGCTAAGCAGGCCAAATTAGCTGAAAGGCATAAGAGGGTCATAACCGCCCTGAAGGATAAAGCCGACCAATCCCAGAGAGACATATTGGGATATTTGAATCAGGCCAAAAACTCCGGCAAAGTTTCTGACTTCAAAAACTTCTGGATTTCCAATCTAATCTGGGTCAAGGCACCTAAGGGTGAAATTGAAGCATTATCTAAGAGAAAAGACGTGGAGATTATCTTCCTGACTCCCAAAGTGGAGTTAGTCAAACCAGTTGAAGTAATCGTGATGGATGCCCAGGCTCCGGCTGACGTGACCGGCATAGAGACCGGCATCAAGACCATAAGGGCGGACCGGCTCTGGGCTCAGGGCTACAAAGGCAAAAACAGATTGGTCTGCAATATTGACACGGGTGTAGATAAAAGCAATATCATTGTCAACGCAAACTGGCGCGGAAACTTCCTGACTCCTGATCAATATAATCAGGCCTGGTATGACCCTGTCTATGGTACTACTACTCCCAATGACAACAAAGCCGGCGGTAGTGCCGGACATGGCACAGGAACTATGAGCGTTCTCTGTGGTGGGCGAAATGCGGCTACCGGTGATACGCTGGGAGTCGCACCTGAGGCTCAGTGGATTGCGGCCCAGGCTATTGATATACCGGCTGACTGGCCTGTGGAAATCGGGGCCATGCAGTGGGCCGCTGACCCGGACGGCGACCCCAACACCTTAGACGATGT
Source organism: uncultured Ignavibacteria bacterium (assembly GCA_964399055.1). GTDB lineage: Bacteria > Zixibacteria > MSB-5A5 > DSPP01 > RBG-1 > CAYNPJ01. The sequence goes on along the minus strand of CAYNPJ010000001.1, from coordinate 363,870 downwards.
GCCTGATGTAGTCAATAATTCCTGGGGACTTCCTAAGTATAATGGCTCCTGCGGACTGCAACTATTCTATACCCCTTGCTGGGAGTATTACTGGCAAGCGCTGGATAACTTGGCAGCAGCTGGACCCGTAGTAGTCTTTGCAGCAGGCAACGAAGGTGCATGTCCGGCCCCTAACTTAAGAATTCCTGCTGATAGAATCGCCTCAGATTACAATGTCTTTGCCGTCGGCTCGATTAACGGGGCTGACACTGTAAATTTTCCCATTTCATCTTTCAGCAGTGAAGGACCTTCTCCCTGCGACGGAGTTACCAAGAAGCCGGAAGTTGCAGCTCCAGGAGAAAATGTGGAAGCAGCTTATCCAGGGGGCTATGCCTTCTGGAGCGGCACCTCCTTTTCAGCGCCTCACGTAGCCGGCGCCGCAGCCCTGTTGAAACAAATCAATCCGGACGCTACTTCAGAAGAAATACTCCGGGCACTCTTGGTGACTGCCAGAGATAAAGGCACTCCCGGAGATGACAACTCCTATGGCCGGGGGGTCATCGATGTCTGGGCTGCCAAAGATTCTCTGCCGCCGGCCAACACCCCTCACATTTTTGTCTCCCAGTATGAATTCTTAGGGGACGGAAACAATGCCCCGGACCCTGGTGAGAATCTCACCTTTTACCCTTACATAATCAATGACGGAGAAAATGCCTACAACGTGAGGTTGACTCTGAGCTCTAACACCCCCCTGGCAACTGTCACTGACTCGACTTCGCTTTTCGGGAATATGGATCGTTTCGACACCTTATTTTCAGTAGACTTCATGCAGTTTACCGCCAGTGCTTCAGCCCTAGCCGGAGATAAACTCCCCTTCACACTCTCCATCACCGATGACAGCGGCTATGCGGCTTCCTATCCTCTGCTGTTTTATGTTACTGCTAAGCCCCTGCAGTCCAAAGCCCTCCTTAATAAGGGCAACTTCCTTTTAACTATTTCTAATTTCGGGCAGTATGGCTTTGGCTCCGGCTCGGTCAACCCGGGCATTACTCCGGATACCGGCGTGGGCTTCAAATACCCTAAGGCCGGCAGTAACAACCTCTTTGAAGGGGCGGTCTTATTCGGTCTCCCCACTGGTCAGGTCTCTGACGCCGCCCGCGATTATGTGGGTTTTCTGCCGGACAGCGACTTTGTGGTGGCTCCTGGAGGAGAATTAGTTTTGGATACCCTCTCCGGAAATCGCAAATCTGACCAGGACGGGTTCGGCTGTTTTACCGACGAGAAGGCCGAGATCCCCATCGGCCTGAAAATAGCCCAGAGCAGCTACGTCTTTTCCGACACGGCCAATGACGATTACGTGATTTTTGAATACACTATCCACAATACGAGCGGCTCTACTCTAACCGGATTGAGGGCCGGCTTCTTCTTAGACTTTGACTTCCCCTGGGGGAGCGGCTCGAGTGACAGGGCTGGCTTTGTGCGCAGCCAAGAACTGGGATATATGTACCAATCCAACAATACTCTCTATCGGGGAGTGGTGGTTACGGATACTCTGGGAATCACCTCCTATCGGGCCATTGAAAACACGAACTTTATCTATGATGGTTTCACTGACCTGGAGAAGTGGCAGTTTATGTCCGGAGGGTTTGTGGATACCACCAACACCTCTAACCTCGACGGCTCGATTTTAGCCGCCACCGGGCCCTGGGACATTCCACCAGGGGATTCGGTCAAGACCTCTTTTGCCCTGGTGGGGGCAAATAATCTGACTGACTTGCAGGCCTTTGCCCAGCGGGCCATTGACAAGTATCAGACCGGCCTGATGTGCGTGGCTAAGGCCGGAGATGCCAATGCCAGCGCCGATTATACCCTGGGAGACATTATTAGTATTGTCAATTATGTCTTCAATAAGCCCGGCTGCTCGCCCCAGCCGATTTGCTGGCTTTCCGGCTTATTATGCCGGGGGGACTGGAATGCCAGCGGCACGGTCACCTTAGGGGATGTGATCCAGGCGGTCAACTATTACTTCAATAAGCCTGGCGGTCCCTGGACACCTGTGCCCTCCAGTGTCTGTTGTCAACCTGTGCCTTAAAGACAGTTCCAGAGATCAGTTAATTCTGCTTGCCAACGAATCTATGAGGCGAGGACTTCTCTTCGCCTCTTTTTTCACCCTCTCCTCTTACTCGTCCTGAGTCTTTTCGAAGGAGGAGAGGGTTAGGGAGAGGTAAGTCATCTGTTGCTTCCCTTGCCTTTCTCATTCGAGCTGATATTTTCTATATCAAACCATCGAAAAGAGAGGTGTTATGGAAATCAAATTCTATCAGCTCCCTATTCCTCAAGATTGCAATGTAGTTTTAGGACAGACCCATTTCATCAAGACCGTAGAGGACCTTTACGAGATAATAGTTACTTCCGTGCCGGGGATAAAATTCGGCCTGGCTTTTTGCGAGGCCTCCGGTCCCTGTTTGGTCCGCTCAGAAGGGAATGACCCGGAGTTGAAAAAGCAGGCCGAGCAGTCGGCCCTTTCCATCGCCGCCGGACATACTTTTATTATCTACATCAAGAATGCCTTCCCCATTAATCTCTTGAACGCGGTGAAAAACTGTCCGGAGGTCTGCCGGATTCTCTGTGCCACCGCCAATCCGGTGCAGGTGCTTTACGTAGAGTCAGAGCAAGGTCGAGGAGTAATCGGTGTCATCGACGGCAGTTCACCCAAAGGTATCGAAACCGAGCCCGACGTCACTAAAAGAAAAGAGTTTTTGCGCCGGATAGGTTACAAATTATAAAACCTCTCCTGAAGTTATTCCCTCCCCCAGAGGGGAGGGTAAGGGTGGGGTCAGAATTCTCTTGCAGTCATTGCGAGAAGAGGAGCGACGAAGCAATCTGTTTTTTTATGTCCATCATCCAAGCCCATAAGCTGGTCAAAAAATATGGCGGCCTTACCGCCGTGGACCGCATTGATTTCTCCATCCAGGAAGGAGAGGTCTTCGGATTTTTGGGCCCTAACGGAGCGGGCAAAACTACCACCATGAAGATGATTTATTGCTTTATTAAGCCCACTTCGGGAAAGTTAGAAGTGGCCGGGATGAACGTAGTGGAGCATTCGCGCCAGATTAAAGCCATCTTGGGTGTAGTACCGCAGGACAACAACCTCGACCCGGATTTGACCGTGTATGGCAACCTGATTGCCTATTCTCGATATTTCAAACTCCCCAAGAGTGTGGCTAAAAAGAGAACCGAAGAGCTTTTGGATTTGATGCAGCTGTCAGAAAAGAAAAAAGTAGTCATCGACGACCTCTCCGGTGGAATGAGGAGAAGACTGGTGCTTGCCCGCGGCCTGATTAATAACCCTAAGATTTTGATTCTGGATGAGCCCACAGTGGGCTTAGACCCCCAGGCCCGGCACCTAATCTGGCAGAAGATAAGGCAGTTCAAGAGCCAGGGAATTACTATTATCTTGACAACGCACTATATGGATGAAGCCGCTTATTTGTGTGACCGGCTGGTGATTATGAATCAGGGAAAAATTCTGGCAGAAGGCAAGCCGGAAGAACTGGTTCAGAAATATGTGGGAGAAGAGGTAGTGGAACTTAAGGGCATCCAAGCTTCTGATGCGGAAACCGTCTCTGGCAGATTCAAAGACAAGTATCACTTAGAACATTTCGGCGACAGTCTCTACATCTTCACTCAGGACGGGAAGAGCATCCTGAGTTCTCTGGCTGAAATCAAAGCCGATAAAATCATCCACCGGGATGCGGATTTGGAGGATGTATTCTTGAAATTGACTGGCAGGAGTTTAATAGAATGAGAATAATTCCGGACGTCTCGTCGCTCTCATTCAGAGTTCTTCTGCGGCACAAAGACGTCTTCTTGATGCAGGCCAAGACCTCGATTCTTCCGCCATTTCTAGACCCCTTATTTTATTTAGTCGGCATGGGCTATGGTTTGGGCGCCTTAATTACCCGCATAGAGGGGATGAGCTATGTCCAGTTTATCGCCCCGGCTATCATCGCCTCGGTGATGATGACTGCCCCATTTTTTGAGAACACCATAGGCTCATTCATTCGCTTAAAACACCAGAAGACCTATGATGCCATGGTATCAACTCCAGCTTCTATCGAAGATGTGGTCACCGGCGACATCCTCTACGGAGCTTTCAAAGCTCTGATTCAGGGGACCTCGGTCTTCATAGTGGTGGCCCTATTCGGATTGGTCGCTTCCTGGTGGGGACTCTTGATTCTCCCCTTCTGTCTATTCGCCGGTTTCATGTTCGCCTGCATCGCCATCTCTTACACAGCCTGGATGCCTGACATCAACTACGTCGATTACTTCTTTGTCATTCTAATGACTCCCATGTTCATCTTCGCCGGCACCTTTTTCCCGGTCTCGCAGTTGCCCAGCTGGGCCCAGAAAGTGGCTTTCTTCATGCCTCTATACCATGTGGTGAACATTACCCGGGGTCTGATTGTAGGACAACTTTCCGTCTCAATGTTAGGGGACTTGCTCTGGATGGTGATAGCGACTCTGATATTTTATAGAGTGAGTCTTTGGGCCATGAAAAAGAGGGTGCTGAAGTAGGCTTTTTATGGTGAGCTTGCTTGCCCTGAGCGGAGTCGAAGGGCCGAACCACCTTATTTTGAGTTTGGATTTGCAATCCCTTGCCTGAACAAATGTTCCACGAAATGTTTCACGTGCAACAATTACATTGATGCTGTCATTGCGAGCCCTGAGCTTAGTCGAAGGGCGTGGCAATCCCGCTGTTAAGAGACGGAGCAAGTTCAAGGGGATTGCCACGTCGTCCCTCGGCTCCGCTCGAGACTCCTCGCAATGACTGCTGGTTACAAAGTGGGTCGGTTTCTCCTTGACTTTGAGACCGTAGTCCCACCTTGCCCTCAAGGTGGGATACCCAGGTTGGGGGCAACCTGGGTCTACGGAGGATTCGATAAGAAGGGTGGAATGGTTTCTCCTTGACTTTGGGGCGTATATGATTTAAGCTTTAATTTTGAAATAAATGGCGGCGTAGCTCAGTCGGCAGAGCAAGGGAATCATAATCCTTTGGTCGGGGGTTCGAGTCCCTCCGCCGCTAGAGAACACATAAATAAAGTTTTGTCTTGCCATAGTCGAGCATAGGAGCAAAAAACGTGAACATAACGCTAGACCAGATATTATCACTTGTTGGTAAACTGGATGATACACCAGGGAATGAAACTTCACGGGAGAGATTCAGACACTACCTCAAACAGAATGTTAAAGCAGTAGGCCAAGTACGAGACTATGTTGAGGAATGTCTTAGGAAAACTGGGGAACAATATAATCGAGCTTTACAGGACTTGGTAAACTATATTGGAAGCTTTATAGGATTTGAAATATCTTTTGGCCGATATCATGGCGTGCAGGGCCAAATTGGCTTTGACGGGCTTTGGAAATCCCAAACTGGGTTCCATGTTGTCGCTGAGGTAAAGACAACTGAAGCGTATGCTATCAAGACGGCCACATTAGTTGGCTATGTCGATGAGTTGATTTCTGAGAAGAAAATAAAGAGCTGGGAAACTGCATTAGGTCTGTATATAGTTGGAAGACCCGATCCAGAAATTCGTCAGCTCGAGAATGCTATCATTGCCGAAAAGAGAACGCACCAACTTAGGATCATCTCTGTTGAGTCTTTGCTTTCTCTGGCAGAAATGATGAATGAATATGACGTAAGACATGAAGATATACTAGCTGTTTTAAGACCTTCCGGTCCTTCAATTGACTCTGTGGTTGACTTAATGGCCGGTCTAGTGGCCCAGCGTCAAGCCGAGGAAGTATCAGCTAAGGAAGTTCCGATCGAAGAACCATCAGTTGAAACAGAGGCCGCATATTGGCTCACACCAGTAAAATCAGATGATAAACAAACGGCAGACGAAGTTATTCAAACTCTCGTGGGTGAAGAAAAACTTTATGCCTTCGGGGAAAGAACGCCCGGAAGACGACATTTAAAACCGGGCGATTGGATTTGTTTTTATGCAACGACCAATGGAGTAATCGCTCACGCAAAAGTACGCTCCAGGCCGGAAAAAAAGAAACACCCAAAAGTTCGGAATTCTGAAGCTTACCCTTGGGTCTTTAATTTAGATAATGCTCGTTTATATGATGACAAGCCTGTTGTGATAGATGCCGAAGTACGAGGCAAACTAGACGCGTTCAAAGGCAGAGATCCTAATAAATCTTGGGCTTGGCTTGTACAGGCAACCAGAAAAATAAGCAAGCACGATTTCCAAATTCTAACAAGGCTTAGCGATAACTAGCTGAAAGTGACCCTATGAAAACCGCCCTCACCATCGCCGGCTCTGACTCCGGCGGCGGGGCAGGCATCCAGGCCGACCTGAAGACCTTCGCGGCTTTGGGGGTGTATGGCACCTCGGTGATTACCGCGGTCACGGCCCAGAATACCCTTGGTGTGAAATCCTTTCAGGAAATCTCCCCGGAGATTGTTTCAGACCAATTGGAAGCCATCTGCACCGACTTCGAAGTCTCCGCGGCCAAGACCGGAATGTTAGCCAGCTCGAAAATCGTCGACGTTGTCGTTCAAGCAGTCCAGCGCTACAAAATACCCAACCTAGTGGTTGACCCGGTGATGGTGGCAAAGTCCGGTGACCGTCTGCTCTTGCCGGAAGCAGAAGAAGCGTTAGTTAAAAAACTGATACCTTTGGCTCTGGTGATTACACCCAATCTCTTTGAGGCGGAAGTCCTGTGTGGCAAAAAAGTGACCAGCCTTGAGGGAATGAAAGAGGCGGCCAAGAAGATTTTGGACTATGGCTGTAAAGGGGTGGTGGTCAAAGGCGGGCACTTAGATGAAGGGGCAGTGGATGTCTTCTACGACGGGGAGAATTTTCAGGAGCTGAAGGCTAAGAAGATTATGACCAAGAATGACCACGGGACTGGCTGTACTTTTTCTGCTGCTATCGCGGGATTCTTAGCTCTGGGAATGGATTTGTCCTCAGCGGTAGTTTCGGCTAAAGAGTATATTACCAAGGCCCTGGAGAACTCTTATCCGGTGGGGCATGGCCGGAGCCCGGTGAATCATTTTTTTGCCACCAAGATTTTTCAGCCAGAAGAATAATTCTTGACCTCACCCTAATCCTCTCCTCCAGGAGAGGGAACCGGAATTCTTATCTGAGCAGTAGATCCTGTAGCGTCTGAGCTTGCCTCGGACGTTTTTTTCTGACAGGTCAGCTTTTCTTTATTCCCGGCACAAACCTCCCCACCTTTTTCTGATACTCTACATATTCATCTTTTAAGGCCGAGACCAGCATTTTCTCTTCAACTTTAGAGACCACATACAAAAATATCGGAAAGGGAATGGCCAGAATCAGAAGCGTGACCAGGCTGTTCAGAGCCAGGGTCAGCCCCCAGAGCGCTAAAGTGCCCCCTACATAAATGGGGTGCCGGACAAGTTTATAGGGCCCTGCCTGGACTACCCGTTGCCCCTTCTTGGTTATCAGACGGTTGGCAAACCACTCCCCGAGAGTCGCGCGGGCCCACAGGATTATGAATCCTCCCCCGGTGTAGAGAACCAGTCCGATTAGCTTTAACCATCTGGTCAAACCTGAGGAGCCATCGGAAAAGAGTCTATACTTGTATCCCTCAGCCAGAAAGAAGACTACGAACCAGGTCAGCAATAAAAGAAAGCGTATGGTCCCTAAAATCCAGAATTTCGGCTCGCGCTTGACAATCGGTGTCTCTTTTGTGTGGAACCGGTGGTTGAAATAGCCGAAGACTATGTTAAAAAATAGAAAGCCCCAAAAGAGATAGAGGTGGATGAACTTGTCCATCGGCTATTTCAGAATTCCCAGTCTTTTCCCCACCTTCTTAAAGGCTTCTAAAGCCCGGTCAAGGTCCTTTTTCTCCAGGGCAGCAGATACCTGTGCCCGCAGGCGCGCCTCTCCCCTGGGAACTACTGGAAACCACAAGCCTTTGATATAAACGCCTTCTTTTAGAAGCTCGGCTGAAGCATCCTGAGCTAAGGCTGCTTCGCCTAACATTATGGGGACAATCGGATGAGTCCCCTCGATGATGGTGTAGCCTAAGTTCTTAATCTCTTTGCGGAAATAAGCGGTGTTCTGGTGCAGTTTTTCCACCAGCGAATTGTCCTTTTCCAAAAGTTCAAAAGCCTTCAGTGAAGTATATACAATAGCCGGTGGCAGAGAATTTGAGAAAATATAGGGGCGCGAGCTCTGTCTTAAATAATCCACAATCACTTTCTTGCCGGTAATGAATCCTCCCACTGCCCCGCCCAAAGCTTTTCCCAAAGTCCCGGTAGTAATGTCGACTTTACCCAGAACCCCTAAGTCTTCGGCTGTCCCTCTGCCGGTCTTACCCAGGACCCCGATGGAGTGGGAGTCATCTACTACTAAAATCGCATCGTAGGTTTTAGCCAAGTTAACTAGTTCCGGCAGAGGGGCTAAATCCCCTTCCATGGAAAAGACCCCGTCGGTCACCATTAAACGGAAGCGATATTCTCTCCCCCGGTCTTCTTCTAACATCATTTTCAAATGCCCAGTGTCGCGGTGATTGTAGATTCTCTTATCCGTAGTCTCAGCTTTGCACAGGCGCATCCCGTCAATGATGGAGGCGTGATTCAAGCGGTCGGAATAAATCACATCCCGGTAACTTTCAAAGCCTAAGTTGTCGGCAAACAATCCGGCAAAGAGTCCCTCATTGGCGGAAAAACAGGAGAGATACAAAATCGTGTCTTCCGTGCCTAAGAAAGAGGCAATTTTTCTCTCTAATTCTAAATGGACTTCGTGCGTGCCGCAGATGAAACGGACCGAAGACATGCCGTAGCCATATTTTTTTACCCCTTCTAAGGCCGCCTCCATAATTTTGGGATGAGAGGATAAACCCAGATAATTATTGGAGGCCAGCATTACCACTTCTTTGCCGTTTACTTTGACTACCCCGCCCTGGGGCGACTGTAAAGGAACTTCGTATTTGTAGGTCTTATTCTGGTGTAGGTTCTTTATTGCCGTGTCTAAGACTTCAGTTATAGCCTGCATATTGACCTTTCTATTTCAAAGTTGCGCTGTGTTCAATATTTTCTGCCAGAAATGTCTAAGGCGCCTTCGCCTAAGAGTTTTCTGGAGAGGACTTCTATCATCTCTTTGGCCATCCTCGGCAAATCATATTCCGGCCTCCAGCCCCACTCCTGCCGGGCACACGAGTCGTCCATGTAGTTCGGCCAGGAGTCGGCGATTGCCTGTCTGGCTGGGTCGACTTCGTACTCGATTTCAAAGTCCGGCAGATGTTTCTCGATTTCTGCGGCGATTTCAGCCGGGGTGAAGTTCATGGCAGTTAAATTATAGGCGTTGCGGTGAATTAACAGAGCCGGCTCTGACTCCATTAACTCTATCATGGCTCTTAAGGCGTCCGGCATATACATCATATCCAGACAGGTATCCGGCCGCAGATAGCAGGTAAATTTTTTATAGCGAATAGCGTCGTAAAAAATGGAGACCGCATAGTCAGTAGTCCCCCCGCCTGGTTCAGCCACATGCGAAATCAAACCAGGGAAACGCAATCCCCGGCTATCTACTCCAAATCTCTTAAAGTAATAATCGCATAATAATTCACCGGCCACCTTGGTGATTCCATACATAGTAGTAGGCCGCATGATGGTATCTTGAGGAGTGTTGTCTTTCGGAGTATTGGGGCCGAAAGCGCCTATGGAACTGGGAAAAAAGAGCGCGCACTTATATTGCCGGGCTGTTTCCAACATGTTGTAAAGTCCGTTCACATTGACCTTCCAGGCCAAATTCGGGCTGGATTCACCGGTGGCGGAGAGTAAGGCGGCTAAGTGATAGATCGTACCGATTTCATGCTTTTGCATCAAACGGGTAATCTGATTGGTGTCTAAGACGTCTAAAGTGTCGAAGATGCCATTCTGCGACAGACTCAAGTCCGCAGGCAGGCGCAGGTCAGTGGCAATCACATTCTCCCGACCATAGCGAGCTCTTAAAGCCTCGGTTAGTTCGGTTCCGATTTGCCCGGCTGCGCCGGTGATTAATATCTTTTTCATGGTTGGCTCCTCAATCATTCAAGCAAATTACACACAGCCCGAATCCAAACTCAGTCATTAGGCTTGATTATAGCTAAAACATCCTGAAAATCAAATTGTGAAAACGAATCCTTTCCTGTTGCATCAGTCCTTTTTGATCTTAGCAATTATCCTTGGCATGACCGTGGCATCGCTGGCAATCCCCCGGTTAAATCCCTCAACCGAGGCCTCTCTAAAACCGGGATTCGGGGACTGAGCTCGGGCATAATCTAGATTAGCTTCATTGATGAAGTCGGGTATGGGAGTCACTCCTTCGTATTCGGAAAACAGCTTCTGGCAGATGTAACCATCACAGAAGGTTGCCAGAGTGAAATCCTGATAACCATGTCTGTATACTGAGGTTTCCCCTGTCAGCTGGCCAAAAGGCGTGCCTCTGGTGTCGAAGCCAATTCTCCGGTACCTTGGGTCAATACTTAGGAGAACGGAATCGATTGCTCCGTCTGCAGGCAAAACCCTTTTACCTCCATAACCCTCAGCACCTTCCCAGGGGGCATGGAGATAAACTGTCATGCAGCGCTTGCCGATCTGATTGAAAACATGGTTACCTACTCGTACGTCCCCGAACCCTCTGAATGCCGCCTCCCAGACCATCGGCTGTCGGTACTCAGTAAAGGCGTGATGTATTCCGCAGTAGACCAACATCTTTTCACCTTTAGCGATTACATTATCCAGGATGACCTTGGCCCAATCCCCTTCATCCTCTCCATGCCAGACTTGCTGCATGACTTCCCTTTTGTCCTGATCTTCTTCGGTCTTGACAAAACTCCAGTCAGGAGAGTCATTAAGCCCCAAGATATGGAACTTTCGGCTCTCTGCGGGTAGGCTGTGATTTAACTGCCAGGCCACTTTGTAAATGTCCACATACTCCTGAAAACCCCAGAAGACCAGACTTAAGAAAGTGATGAGCCTGGCTAAATTTTCATCATATTCTGGAGCATTCAGCAGACTATCGATAAGAGGCTGGTCTTGTCTTCGGGCAAACTCTGTGCCTAAGTAGTAAATACCACCACGGTGCAGAAGCGGTATCAGATTCTGCACTAAGAGAACATCATGCTTGATGCGATGTTGCTCCCCCAAAAAGACCACCTCATGCTCTTTGAATTTGGAAATTACATAGTCTTCTGGGGTCAGATAATTCTGTTCTATATATTGCTTCAGATTTTCAACTAGCTTTTCTCGGTTAGAATTGGGTTGAGACGAACAACTACTTGAGACAAATAAAATTAAACAAAGGGTGCTCAAAAAATGAATACCAAACTTCCACTCGAATTCCTGTAATCTTATTGTAAACTTGCTGGACAATTTCCTCATCTAATCAATGGACAGCTACAACTCACTAAGATTATAAAATGCCGAAGGCGGGATTTGAACCCGCACGTCCTTTCGGACACTGCGCCCTGAACGCAGCGCGTCTGCCAATTCCACCACTTCGGCATTGTGAAAAATATAACCAATCTTAGCCTGCTCAGGCAAGCGGAAACTAAAATTGTCTTGCACCTCTGGTAAGCCGACCTATATTAGAAAAGTGCCCAAAGAGGAAGTTAAGGTCATAGCTACCAATAAGAAAGCCTATAAAGACTATTTTCTGGAGGAGACATACGAGGCTGGTATTACCCTGAGAGGGACCGAGGTCAAATCCATTCGCGGCGGTAGGGTCAATTTCAAAGACAGTTTTGCCCGTTTGAAGAATGGTGAACTTTTCTTGCTCAATCTCCACATCAGCCCGTATGAACAGGGAAACCGCTACAATGTCGACCCGGAGAGGACCAGAAAATTGCTCTTACACCGGAAACAAATCGATAGGCTAGTGGGTAAAACCCATGAAAAAGGGTTAACCCTGGTACCGACTAAGATTTATTTAAAGAACGGACTGGTTAAAGTCGAGATTGCCTTAGGAAAAGGCAAAAGGGCCTATGACAAGCGCGAGGAAATCAAAAGAGAACAGGCTAAACGGGACCTGCAGAGATTTATGAAGGACAAAAAATGAAAAAAGCTTTTTTAATCTCATTCTTATTGACTCTGAGCGTAGTTTTAACTGCATCGGCCGACCTGACCGTAGAGTATCTCAAGGAGGACAAGTCGGTCCGCAGCCAGAAAATCGGCCAGGTCGAGTATCTTTCTCTCTCCGATTTGTGTCAGGCTTTAGGCGGCGCCTGGTACTGGAATCCGGTTAATAAAAAATTAGTATTGAATGTTCAGAGTCGGCAGTTCAAATTCTCTTTATTCTCTCCTTACTTTCAGCTGGACGCTCAGACTTATAATCTCTCCTATCCGGTGGGATTCGGACAGGGGGACTTACTGGCTCCGGTCTCTACCTTGCTTCAGATTTTGGGGAATACTCTGGCTTTAGAAGTTGAATGGGAGCCGGGGGACAAGAAAATCAAACTGACCCCCAAGGAGCTGGATATCACCTCCATTAAAGTTGAAGAGAAGGTCAACGGAATGCTGCTGGAAATATTCTTAACCCGGCCCCTGCAGGCAGAAATCTTCAGGACAGAGGACAACTCCCTGCATTTGAATTTCTTCTCCGCCAAGATTAACCCGGAGATTGAGCGCCAGGGTGTGAACCCGGTGATTAAAGAAATCAAGGTCTACCAGTTTGAGAATTCCTGTCAGCTCTCGGTCAAACTAAAACGCCCCTTCAACAAATTTCAGGATGAGCTCAAAGACGACCCTCTGCGTCTGCGTGTTTCTCTTACCGACACCACGCTCTCCTCGAAAATGCAGAGTCAGATCTTCAGCGATAACATTGAGAATACTGCCAATCCCATTGACCTGATTGTGATTGACCCGGGCCATGGCGGCGAGGATACCGGCGCCAAAGGACCCGGGGGAGTGCTGGAAAAAGAGGTGGTTTTGGAAATTTCTAAAAAAGTGGCCGAGGCGCTTCGAGATAAGGGATTCAAAGTTGTGCTCACCCGGGAAGAGGATATCTTCATTCCACTGGGGGAGCGAACCGCCTTTGCCAACCGCAAAGGGGCTGACCTGTTTATATCTATTCACGCCAATGCAGCCAAGAGGAAACAGGCTTCCGGGTCGGAGACTTATTTCCTTTCCCGGGCCAAGAATGACGAGGCCCGGGCTGTGGCCGCCCTGGAAAATGCCAGTCTGCGCTTTGAGAAGCCGGAATTCGAGGTGGAGGGGATGGAGGATTTAGACTTTATTCTATTGGACATGGTGCAGAATGAATTCTTAAAAGAGTCTCAGGACTTGGCTGCCCTGATTCAGGATTATATGGAAGACCGTCTGCCCATTCCCAACCGGGGGGTCGACCAGGCCGGCTTCTTCGTGCTAAATAAAGCCTATATGCCGGCTGTTTTAGTTGAGACCGCCTTTATCTCTAATGCCAACGAGGCTAAACTTCTAAAAAAGGACTCCTTTCAGGAGAAAATCGCCAAGGCTATCACTGATGCGGCGACCAAGTTCAAGGAAAAATACGAGAAAATTAACCGTGCCCAGTCCCAGTAAAATCGGCGTCTTCGATTCCGGAGTTGGTGGGCTCACCGTAGTCAGGGAGATTTTCCGTCATTTGCCTAAAGAAGATGTGGTTTATTTTGGAGATACCGGCAGATTTCCCTATGGCACCCGCTCTCCTGAGGCCATTCGCCATTTCTCTATGCAGGCAGCTAATTTTCTTTTAGAGCAGGAGGTTAAAATGATGGTTGTGGCCTGTAATACCGCCTCTGCTCAGGCTCTGAATTTTTTGGAAGAGAGATTGAAGGTTCCTATCTTGGGGGTAATTCTGCCCGGTGCCAAAAAGGCGGTCTCTTCGACCAAGAATAGGAGGATTGGAGTGATTGGAACAGAAGCGACGGTAAATTCAGGCTCTTATCCTCAGGCTATCCAACAGCTTGATTCAGACATTAAGGTCTTTTCTCAGCCCTGTCCCCTGTTTGTGGCTCTGGCTGAAGAGGGATATTTGCAAAAAAAAGCCAGCTATCTCATTGCTCAGGATTATTTGCAGCCTTTGAAACAGAAAAAAGTTGACACCCTGATTTTGGGCTGTACTCACTTTCCCTTACTCAAGCCAGTTATTCAGAAGGTGATGGGGACTAAAGTAACTTTGGCCGATGCTGCCGAAAGCGTGGCTCTAGAAACCAGGCAGGTCTTGAAAGATGCGGATTTGCTCAAAGATGGAGTTGGCCAGGGGAAGCATCGCTTCTTTGTCTCCGACTTTCCGGAAAAGTTCAAGAAGCTCAGCCGCAGATTTCTGAAGTATCCAGTCGAGGAAGTCCAGAAAATAGACATCAACCGCTATTAGTTTGAAGTTAGTCTTAGCCACTGGTAATCAGGATAAAATCAGAGAGATTAAAGCGGCTCTAAAAGGGTTGCCGGTTAAAATTCTGACCCTGCCAAAAACTAAAAGTGACAAGCTTAGAGAGACCGGCAAGACCTTGGAGCAAAATGCCCTGCAAAAGGCTATAGCCGTATTCAAAATGACCGGCTTTCCTTCCCTGGCGGATGACACCGGCTTAGAGGTAGATTACTTGAACGGCGCTCCAGGTGTGAAGTCCTCCAGATTCTCCGGTCCTCAAGCAACTTATCTGGAGAATAATCTGAAGCTACTTAAAAAACTAGAGGGAGTTCCCCTGAAAAATCGCAAGGCTCGGTTCCGTTGCGTATTAGCCTTAGTTTTAAGTAGCAGAAAACATTATTTAGTAGAGGGCTACGTTTCGGGTCTGATAATCAGAGAAATGAAAGGTAAGAACGGCTTCGGCTACGACCCGGTATTCTATCTCCCCCAATTTAAAAAGACCTTTGCCCAGATGAGCCTGGCACAGAAAAATAAGATCAGCCATCGTGGTCGAGCCTTGCGTAAATTAAGACGACTCTTAGAGAGACTGCTGGCCAAAGAGTTGACTTAGAGGTCGAGAAAGAGTTATTTGGCAATTCGAACATCGGGGCGTAGCGCAGTTGGAAGCGCACTTGGTTTGGGACCAAGGGGTCGCAGGTTCAAATCCTGTCGCCCCGATTTCAATCAGTAATTTAGTTTGCGTTCTTTCGGAAAATTTCTTAAAATTCGAGCCGGTAAATCGCCCCCGTAGCTCAGGTGGATAGAGCATCTGCCTTCTAAGCAGAGGGTCGCCTGTTCGAGTCAGGCCGGGGGTAAAGGTTTTAAATCGTAAATCTCAAGTAAGTAATCCTTTTCCCTGCCTTCAGATGTTTCAGTTCGTAAGTGGTCTTAATGGTCAGAAGACCATCCTGTGGCTTTCCGTTGTACAAATTTTCGACGACCTCAACTACCTTTAGATTTTGCTGTTTCAAAGTCTCCAGGGTATAATCGAACAAATTCCTGTCATCTGTCTTTAGATGAACCAAACCGCCCGGCTTTAAGATTTCCCGGTAAATATTCAAGAAGCGCGGGGAGGTGAGCCTCTTTTTAGATTTCCCTGGTCTGGGAAAGGGGTCCGGAAAAGGAATCCAGATTTCTTTTACATCTCCGGGGGCAAAGTACTCGGCCAACTTTTCAATTGGGATGCGCAAGAAAGCGGCATTGGTCAGATTTTCTTGCAGAGCGGTCTTGGCCCCGCGCCATAGACGGGCGCCTTTTAAATCCACGCCGATGAAATTGCGCTTTGGGAAACGCCGGGCTAATTCAAGAGTGTATTCCCCTTTGCCGCAGGCCAACTCTAAGGTGATGGGGTTATCATTCTTAAAGAAAGGCTGGTTCCATCTTCCCTTCATTCCGGCTGGATTCTGGAAAGTATTGGGGAAGGTAGATAGCTCGGCAAAGCGCTGGAGTTTCTTAACGGTCATAGAATGTTAATCTTAATTCTTTTCTAACAGTTGCTCCAGTTGCGTCACTAACTCATCAAACAACTCAATCACCGCCATCACCGGCTCCGGCTTAGTCATATCCACCCCGGCCTTCTTCAGAATCTCGATCGGATAATCTCCAGAGCCGGCAGCCAGGAAATCCAAGTATCTCCTCTGTGCCTCTTCATCTCCATTTGAAATGTTCTCCGCCAAAGCAATTCCCGCTGCCTGGCTGGTGGCATACTGATAGACATAGTAGTTGTAGTAAAAATGTGAAACCCGAGCCCAGCCGATAGTGGCAATAGAATCTATCACCAACTCCGGTCCCCAGTATTTCTGCAAAATCTCCTTATACAATTCGGACAAGGACTCGCTGCTCAAAGCCTCTCCTTTTTCGGCTTTTTCATGCGCTTCATACTCAAACTCGGCAAAGAGCGCCTGCTGGTAGAAAGTCCCTCTAATCAATTCAATAAAATAGTTGGTTAAGTAGATTCTCTCTTGTTGGTCGGTAGTGGTCTTCAAGAGTTCGTTCA
This sequence comes from uncultured Ignavibacteria bacterium, assembly GCA_964399055.1. Lineage (GTDB taxonomy): Bacteria > Zixibacteria > MSB-5A5 > DSPP01 > RBG-1 > CAYNPJ01. The sequence goes on along the minus strand of CAYNPJ010000001.1, from coordinate 347,505 downwards.
TCAGCAGCACTTCATTAGTCACGGAAGCCACTTCTGCCACAAAAGTGGCGTAATCGGAGTAAATGTAAGGTTGCTTGCGATTAGTGTAGAAAGAATTCATGGCGTGCCCCATCTCATGAGCCAGAGTAAAGACATCCTCCAGGGTGCCGTTAAAATTCATCAGTACATAGGGATGGGTGGAATAGGCGCCCCAGGAATAAGCCCCGCTGCCTTTACCCTGGGACTCAAAGACATCAATCCAGCCGGATTCAAAGCCGTATTTCAGGTCTTGGATGTAAGATGAACCTAAAGGGGCCAGGCCATTGGTAACGACTCCCTTAGCCTGTTCATAGGTGAACTCCATTTTGACCTCAGGGACTAAGGGAACGTAAAGGTCATAAATATGCAGTTCGTCCAAGTCTAAGACTTTTTTGCGCAAGGAAGCGTAGCGGTGCAGAGGCTCTAAATTCTGATTTGCGGTCTGGATTAGGTTGTGATAGACGGAGACCGGGATGTTGCTGGCATCCAAGGAGGCCTCCAGGCTAGAGTTATATTTTCTGGCTCTGGCAAAGAAAATGTCCTTGTTGATGCTGGTGGAGTAGTTGGCACCTAAGGTATTGTAATAAGTGTGATAGGCAGTGTTGTAAGTCAAGAAGGCGTCTTGGCGCACTCTCCTCTTATTCGATTCCATGAATTTAGCATAGCGGGCTTTGCTCAATTCCACCTCTTTTCCCTTTTCATCCTTGATAGTGCCGTATTTGATATCCGCATTGTCCAGCATATCAAAGGTCTTGGACGGCCCCCGGGCCAAATCACCGGCTAAGGCCAAGAGCTCTTCCTGCTCAGTGGGGAGTATATGGGCCTTGGTGCGGATTAAATCGTCCAGATAATGTTCATAAAGCTTCAGGCTCGGCTGAGATTTCTTGAACTTTTCTAAGGTGGCGGTCGGCAGAGAAATAATTTCCGGCTCGATGAAAGAGAGAGCCTGGTTTACTTTGGTCTGTAAGAAGCCGACTCTTTCCGACATCTCTTGATACTGGGGAAGTCGGTTATCCTCATCCCGTTTCATATTGGCGTAGACATAGAGCTGGTCAAAAATATTCATAAGACTGTCCCGCAGTACCAGACAGGACTCTAAATTCTTGGCGGACTTAGAGAGCTGATTTTTGGATTTATCGAAATGAGGCAGCATGGCTTCGACCTTTTTGAAATCCTCTTCCCACATCTGGTCTGTGGCATAGATGTCTTCCAATCTCCATTTATATATATCCTCAATCCCCGAGCGCTGGGGAATGGCGCTGACCTTGCTATTTGACTGGGAATAAGCCCTTGCTGATGAAAGTAAGCAAACAGCAGCGAGTATCAACAAATAGACTCTGATTCTCTTCATATACCTATCCTCTTTTAAAGTTTTCCTCTTATGGTTAGTCAAAGATTTGTCCAATATAGACGTAGATAACCGATCCGTCAATTGGATAGATTTTCCTGAAAATAACTTCAGATGATATTCTATTTCTTTAAATCCACAATGGTCGCTCCCCAGCCTCCGCCGCTCCCTTCCTCCTGCCAGAAACCTGCTACTTTAGGATGTCGCTCTAAAATCGAACGCACCGTCTTCCGCAGGGTTCCGGTCCCCTTGCCGTGGATGATGCGCAGCTGGAAAATCCCTTTTTCCAGACAGGCTTCAATGAAATCTGGAATCAAGAGCTTGACTTCCTTGGGGGAAAAGGTGTGCAAATCCAAAGTGCCGTCAATCGGCTGTTCTATGAATTCAGGAAAGTCCTGGTCCATTCAAGTGTGAAATTCTACGATGTCCCCCTCCAAAAGTCTATCCGCTTTGCCTATCATCTGCCCGGCATATCTCCCCTTACCCCACACCCGGGCATACTTGAGCTTTTCCGCAAAGTCCTTGTGAATGTGCCGGGCCGCCTCTAAGAGTTGGCTGTCTCTTTTAAGAATCACAGGGTCGGTCAAATCCGCCTCTTTTCCCGGCTCTTTGGTGTAGACCCGAATAATCTCCAACTCTTCATAGATTTTCTGTTTTAGCTCTTCCAGATTTTGACCGTGCAAGGCAGAGACAGCTAGGACCGGAAATTTATTCCCAAAAGTATCTTTAATTTTGGCGAAATTATCATCCGCTTCAGGTAAATCCCATTTGTTGCCCACAAGTATTGCTTTCTTATAAGCGTAGCCTTCTTCTGACACCTCGTACAAATTACCGCCTAATCTGATGTGGACTCTTTCCAACTGCTGGATGACCTCTGTGATTTGCAGGACACAATCGGGCGCAGACAAATCGCTCAGGAGTAAAATACAGTCCGTATTTCTAATTAAGCTGGAAAGCTCGGTTTCAAAGTATTCTTTAGCAATGGCCGGGGTGTCAACCAACTGAATCTGTATGTTTTCAAAAGGCATCATCCCGGGCAGAATTTTCTGGGTGGTGCAAGGATAGGGCGCTATCTCCGGATGGGCGGAAGTCACCGCCGCCAATAGCTGTGATTTCCCGGCATTGGGAGGGCCTAAGATTACCACCTGACCGGCCCCCTCTTTGACCGTGAAAAAATCCGACTCCCGGTGGTGTGCTCCTTTTTTCTTTTGTCCTTCCTTCTTAAGCCGGGAAATTCTCTGCTTTATATCGGCCTGCAGTTTTTCAGTCCCCTTGTGCTTGGGGATGGTGGCCAACATTTCTTCCAAGGCTAAGAGCTTCTCCGGTTCAGTCTTAGCCTGTTTGTAGCGCTCTTCGGCCTTTAAATACTGGGGAGTCAAGTTGGCTGGCATGACTTAATTACACTTTATCAAATCCAAAAAGCCTGACTGGACTGTCAATCCCTGCTAAATTGAATTCCACCCAGTCAACAAATTAAATCAACTCTTCTTTCTTGAACTCTTCCCTTATCACCCGATAGAGATTTTTAGCCAGGTCTTTCCTAACATTTCCCACTGGGATTTCCAGAACTTCCACTTCCAAGGTGCGGTTGGCAAATTCGATGCGGATGATGCTCTGTGGATGAACTTCCTTGCTGGGCTTGGCTGTTTGGCCGTTCACGTAGACTAATTTCCCCTCGCAGGCTTCTTTGGCCAGAACTCTGCGTTTGATGATTCTGCTTTCGGAGAGAAATTGATCGACTCTCAAACTAAGCGGACTCTTTCACCTCCAGATATATTTTTTGGCGCAAGCCGGCCACCCATTTTTGAATCTCCTGGCCGGTCTTGTGCCGCCGGGCCAGCTCCTTTATGGTGTCCCAGTCCTCCTCTAAGCTCAAGCGCCTGGACTCTCTTTTATCCCACAGTTTAAAGATGTGAATCCCGTAAGGAGATTTAAAGGGGGCTGTGATTTCTCCAATCGGTAAGTCGGACAGAGCTTGCTTGAAGACCGACTCTAATATCTCCACATTTACCCAGCCCAAGTCCCCTCCTAATTTCTGGGAACCGATGTCATCGGAGAATTCTTGGGCCAGAGCGCCAAAATCGGCCCCATTTTTCAGAAGCTGATATAAGCTGTCGGTCAAATTTTGGACCTTTCTTTCGTCTTCAGCCGAAGGGGAGGCCAGTAGCAAAATGTGGCGGGCTCGCACCCTGTCGGCCTGTCGCTCTTCGACTTTAATCAGATGAAAACCGAACTGAGTTCTGATTATCCCGCTGATTTCCCCTGGGTTCAGGCTGAAAGCCGCTCTTTCAAAGGTAGAATCCAGTTCCCCCTGGCCGAAATAGCCCAGGTCTCCCCCGTTTTTGGCCGTGAGGTCCTGGGAATAAGTCTTAGCCAGGGTCGAAAAATCTGCTCCGGCTAAGGCTTGCTGTCTGATATCTTCCAGGAAACTGCGCAGGGAATCTAAGGTCTGCGGGCCGGGCTGGATTTCTAACAGAATGTGGGACAGCTTCATCCCGGCCTGCTGGGCCGGCAGACTGTCCTGGTACTGTTGGAAGAAATCCCTGACCTCTTTGGCAGCGACGGTCACTTTTCCCAGTCTTTGTCCCATCAATTTCTCCTTTAAAATCTGAGCGCGCACATCTGGTCGGTATTTGATTTTCAGCTCCCGCACCGACAGGTTTTCCTGGGATAACTGCTGTAAAAACTCCTCCTCGCTGGCAAACTGGCTGCGGATTCTCTGCAGGTGCTCTTCCAAGGCGGTCTCGATTTCCTTGGGGGTGACAGAAAGGCTGGTATCCTTTTCGGCCTGAGCCAGAATCAGGCGGTCGTTAATCATCTGTTCCAAGAGCTCTCTTTTCATTTCTTTAAGCTGAGCCTCGCTGCCGGGCTTCTGGCCGGTCTGGGCTAAGAGCAGCTGGAGCTGAAAATCCAGCTCCGACTGCAGGATTATCTGCTCTCCTACAATGGCTACTATCCGGTCTATAACCTGCTGCGCCCGGGCGGCGGAGCCAAATGGGACCAGGAATAAGACCCCGATTAATAAAAATGCAAAAAGTGGTCGCATCTTTATTCGTCTTCCACTTTCTCTATCTGTCCTTCCGGGCCTATCTTAATCTTTAGGGGAAACTGACCCTTGATTTTCTTAGTTTGTCCGGGAGGGCGCTGGGTCTGTAAGCGGGCCAATTCATCGAAAACTTGGGTGATAAACAGGTCGGAGTAAACTTCCACCTGGTCTCTTTGTTTTCTGGCTTCCACCCAGTTCTTAAACACCGATTGCTTCTTCTCCTCGTAAGCCAGCATCCGCAGTTGGGGAAGCGCCTCTTCATAAGTAAACTGTTTCATGGGCCGGCGCTCTAAGAGCTTTATGACTGAGAATTTGTCCTTAAAGGGAGCCGGGCCTACTATCTGCCCTTTCTTGGCGGTCCTGACCGCATTGAAGAGCGGCTCGCTTCTGGCCAAAGTAATAGAGTCTAAGATTCCTCCCTTCTCTTTCACTCCAGGTCGCAGGGTATGCTGCTGGACAATCTTGACGAAATCGGCTCCGGCTTTGAGCTGTTGGGCTAATCTTTTAGCTTCTGCCTCGCTAGCCACTAAGACTTCCTGAATCTTGACATTCTCCGGTATCTGGAATTGCTCCAGGTGAGTATCATAGTAATTGTGCAGGTCTTCATCATTAACCTTGACGTTGAGCATGATATAATCATTGCGCATCTTGTCGGCCATCAGGGCTTCTTTGAGCTTGAGAATGTTTTCCTTGTAACCTGGCCGGGATTCCACCCCTTTTTTCTCAGCTTCTTTCTCTAGGAGGTCCCCGGTCGCCATTTGAAAAGCCAGCTGCTCAACTCGAGAGGGGTCGTCAAAATTGCCCCGCTGATAGACGGGCACTCGGGCCAGTAGCTCCAAGAATTCCCCTAAGGTTATTTCCCCTCCTTTGTACTCCAATAAGGGGAGATTACGTTCTGTTTCTGAAAACAAGTCCGGCTTCAAATAAGAGCCACGGGGCCGGGGAGGATTAAGCAGGTCTTTTTTCCGCTCCAAGCTGTCTCTCTCCACCAAAAGCTGATAGGTGCTGGAATCCATTTTAATCTTGGCCTTGGTCCGGAGCTGGTCTAGGAATTCCTGGCTGAGCTGGGCCTGCTTGGTGGTTTTGAGCCTTTGTTTCAGGAAATCGGCCACTTCTTCATAGGGCCGCTGCTCGATTTTCTTAATTTCTTCCAATTTGATGATGTGCCAGCCGAAGTTGGTCTGTACCGGCTTGGACAACCCTCCAGGCCTCAATTTCCAGGCCGCCTGCTGGAAAGGCTCCGCCATGCTCCCCCAGCTAACCCAGCCCAAGTCCCCGCCGAAATCTTTGCTTCCGGGATCGGTCGAATTCTCCTTGGCCAGTTGCTCGAAATCGCCCCCTTTTTGCAATTGTTTGTAAATCTCATTGGCCTGGGATTTTTCCTTTACTAATATGTGTCTTAGCTTCCTCTGCTCTCCGGATTTTTGATAGTAATCTTTGAGTTCCCGCTCGGCGGGCTCAGATTTTTCTAAGATGAGCATCCTGTACAATTCATCGATCTTAAAACGGGGCTTCTGCTCATCCACCAAAATATTGATTTCCCGGTCTTGATCTAGACCCCCTTCATAAGCCGCCCGGATCAAAAGCCGCTGGTTGACCAGGCTGTCCAGATATGTTAGAGCCACCTGGTTTTCCAGAGCGCTATCTTCATAGATTTCTAAGGACTGAAAGAAGCTGGGATCTAAGCTTTCAAAAGTAATCTGATCATTCCCAATTTTGGCGATGATGGTGCTGTCTTCGGTCTGGGCCTGACAGGCCAGAAGCAGGCTCAAGCTAAAGATAATGCTCCACCAAGGGAAAAACCTTCTCATTGCTCCTCCATTATAAGTTTAAGCATCTCTTTTTGGCGAAATTTCTATCCCGGCCGTCTCGGACAGGTTTGGCAATCTCACAGTTAAGCCGTGATAACCACTAAATATAGCTCCTCTCACAGGCTTGGCAACAGCTTTTTCACCCATTCTAAGTTAAATTTCTCTTCTGCGATAGTTGTTACGACAACCTTCAGCTTTTCTTGGCCGGAAAATTCAACCTTCTTTTCTATTTTACCGGCCAGTCTCAGCAATTTCTCTTTGTTCCAAAAGACTTGGGGAGAGTATTCCCAGCTCACTTTATTATCGCTTAGACTAAGCTTTTCTATCATCCGACTCTGAGCCAGAATTCTCAGCCGGCTGATCTGTAATAGATTGCCGACCGGCTCCGGGATGACTCCGAAACGGTCTTCCAATTCTGATTCTACCGCTTCCACCTCGTCAAGGTTCTCGGCTTCGGAAAGCCTCGTGTAAATTTCTATTCTCTGCCTGGAGTCGGAGATATAATCTCCGGGAAGATGGGCTTCCAGGTTAGTCTCTATCTTAGCATGCACTTCAGGTTTGCTCTCCCCTCCTTTGAGTTCACTTACAGTTTGCTCTAACAGGCGAAAATAGAGATCAATGCCCACTTCGGCAATATAGCCATGCTGTTGGGGACCGAGTAAGTTGCCGGCACCCCTTATTTCCAGGTCTTTGAGAGCTAAATGGAAGCCGGAGCCCAATTCTGAAAACTGCTCTAAGGCTTTGAGTCTTTTACGGGCCGCTTCTTGCAAAGAGGAATCTGGCGGGACTAATAGATAGGCATAGGCCTTCTGCTCCGACCTTCCCACCCGGCCACGCAGTTGATACAATTCTGCCAGCCCGAATTTGTCGGCCCGATTTATAATGATGGTATTAACGTTGCGCAGGTCTAAGCCGGATTCAATTATGGTCGTGCTGAGGAGTAGGTCATACTTTCGGTCCATAAAATCGAGCACTATTTTTTCTAGCCTTTGCTCCGGCATCTGCCCATGAGCCACCGCGATTTTTATCTCTGGCAGAAGCTCGTTCAGAAAGCGATGGACTCCTTCAATTGTCTGAATGCGGTTGTGGACAAAAAAGACCTGGCCTCCTCTACTGATTTCCCTCAGAATACTTTCGGCAATCGTTTTGGGGCTGAATCGGACAATTTCCGTGTGAATGGACTGTCTTCCTGCTGGAGGCGTATTGATAGCGGACATATCCCGGGCGCCGAATAAGGCCATCTGCATGGTACGGGGAATGGGGGTGGCGGTCAGGGTTAGTACATCTATCAGTCTTTTATATTTCTTAATCTTCTCTTTTTGGGCTACTCCGAAGCGATGCTCTTCGTCAATGATTAAAAGTCCCAAGTCTCTGAACTTCACTCTTTCCTGGAGGAGCATGTGGGTGCCAATGACAATATCGATCTGCCCGGAAGCCAGTTCCTGCAAAATTTTTTTCTGCTCTGAGCGGTTTCTGAATCTAGATAGCATCTCCACTTTGACAGGAAAATCTTTGAGCCTTTCGGAGAAAGTATTCAAATGCTGGAAGGCTAAAATAGTGGTGGGGACTAACACGGCCACCTGTTTGTGGTCGCAGACCGCCTTGAAGGCGGCTCGCAGAGCAACTTCGGTCTTTCCATAGCCTACGTCTCCGCAGACCAGACGATCCATGGGGTGTGCCAGGTGCATGTCTCTTTTCACTTCCTCAATTGCCTTGAGCTGGTCCGGGGTCTCCTGATAAGGGAAAGAGGCCTCTAATTCCTTCTGCCAGAGACCATCCAGGGAAAAGGCCAGGCCAGCCTTAGCCTGGCGCTCGGCATAGAGTTGTAACAGCTCCTCGGCCATCTCGACGATGACTTTTTTGACCCTCTGCTTGGCTTTTTCCCAAGAGGTGCCTCCTAATTTACTTAAAACCGGTTCCCCTTCTTTGCCGATGAATTTCTGCACCAGACGAAATTCTTCTATGGGGACATATAGCTTGTCATCCCCGGCATAGGTTATCTCTAAGCATTCTCTTTTGACTCCATCCAAATTGAGAGTAGTCAAACCTTTGAATCTTCCTATGCCATAATCGATGTGTACCACGTAATCCTGGGGATTTAAACTCTTGTAGGAAGAGATGGCCAGCCCCTCTTTGAACTTTCTGGGTTTAAAGCGATAAGACGGCCTGCCAAAAAGCTGATGGTCGGCTAAGACAGCTAACTTAATCTCTGGGTGTACGAACCCGGCATTTAAAGTTCCTACCTCCCAGTAAATTCTATCTCCCCAATTTTCCAAAATCTCCTGTAACCTCTCCTTTTGCTTGTGGCTGTCGCAGACCAGATATACTGAGTAGTTTTGACTGAGATATTCCTCTAAGGTTTTCTCTAACAATTTGAAATTGCCGGCTATAACAGGCAACTCCTGCAGACCCAGATTGATTACTGTCTTCGCCTCATTGTCAGATAACTTTGGCAGTGATTCCCATTTGACCTGCTGGAAGTTATTCAGTTTTGATTTTACCGAGGAATGAAGTTTTTCTATTTCAGGAGAAAACTCTTCCAAGCCTTTCTGGGAAAGAGTCGATTTCCAGCCAGCCAAAATTTCATCCAGCTTATCTTTTATCAAGTCCGGCTCATCTAACACCACTATAGCCTCATCTGGCAAGAAATCTAAAATGGTCGACTTTTGAAATCCCAAAAGAAAAGTCAGCCACTCCCAGCCTGGATGGTCCGACTGGTAGTAGTCGCTTGCTTCTAAAATTCCTCTGGCATGAGGCTTAAGCTTTTCCAAGTCTTGGTTGATTTGCTCTAAGCTGGCTTGAAATTCCCGTAGAGGGAGAATAGCGACAGACCCTAGCCGGGTGGTCGAGCGCTGGGATAAGACCGAAAAGGTTCGAATCGATTCCACCTGATTGCCGAAGAACTCTATTCTGACCGGGGAGTCGAAACTGTAGGCAAAGACATCTAAAATCCCTCCCCGCAGGCTGTAATCTCCCACCTCCTCCACCCAGGCATTCCTTTTGAAACCCAGATTTTCCAATTTTTTGACAAGCCTCCCTAAGTCGTTCGCCTCTCCTACGCTTAGTTCAATGCAGCTTTGTTTCAAATACTCTTTTCCAAGAGTCGGTTCTAAGAGAGCGGAAGCGGAAAGAGTCACCACTCCAGTTTCGCCACTTTGCAAATGCGTCAGAGTCTCCAATCTCTCCGCCACGATTTCCGCCTCCGGCGCCTCAGCAGCCAGGAAATTAGTATCCCAATTGGGAAATAGTCTCACTTTTGAAGAGCCTAAGAAACTCTCCAAATCTTCTTGAGTTTGTTCGGCCTCTAACTCGGAAGAGGTGATAATCAGCATCGGTCTTTTAAGTTGCTCAAAAATGCCAGCCAAGACCCATGCTTTCCCGGAGCCGGCCCAGCCCGAGAGAACCGGAGCGCTTTTACTTCCGGTAAGTTTCTGAGTCAAATCAGTAACTGCCAGAAGTTGTGCGGCTATTTTAGTCAGTCTGTCTAAAGCCATACTCTGTTTTTCTGCAAAGCCAAAACCCCACTCCTGATTTCCAGGACTGGGTGTCAACTGCTCTAAATCTACTATCGGTCAGCTGCGCTTGTTGACCAGATAGCCTATCAATTTATAAATCAGCTTGGCGGCTAAGAATTCAGAGACTACCTGTCCAGGAACCGGTGCTAATTCTACTACGTCAAAGCCTACGACATTCTTGCCTTCAATTACCGTGCGTAAAAATTCTAAAGTCTCCTGCCAGTAGAATCCGCCCGGCTCAGGGGTTCCCACTCCGGGGACTATGCCGGGGTCAAAATAATCTAAGTCAATGGTAATAAATACGTCCTGGCTCAACTGTTCCGCTGCTTCAAAGGGGGCCGTGATTCTATTCTTAAGCTCATTGGCATAAAATAGCCTGATTTTTTTTCTTTGCACCCATTGATATTCTTCCAAACTGAGGTTGCGAATGCCATACCCCACCACTGGACAGAGCTCCCAAACGCGGCGCATGGCGCAGGCATGGCTGAATTTATTCTCCTGATAAGAGTCGCGTAAATCGGCGTGAGCGTCTAACTGCAAGACCGACAATCGGGGAAATTTTTCTTTATATGCTCTAACACAGCCATAAGTAATACTGTGTTCCCCACCTAACATTATCACGAATTTGCCCTCTTTTAGAAGCCTTTTGCTCTCCTGGTAGATTTTTTCATTCATCTTCTGCGGTCCCAAGACCGTGGGAAACATCTCCGGCAGGGTGTGAATGCCTGTCTGATAAGACTCCTTCCTTAATTCCTCGTCAAAATACTCCACCTGCCGGGAGGCATTGATTATGGCTAAAGGCCCATCTTTGGTCCCTCCTCTGAAGGAAGTGGTCTGCTCATAAGGGACCGGCAGAACTACAAATTTAGACCTGCGATAGGTAGAGTATTTTTCAAGCAGGCCTAAGAAATTAAAAGGGAGAGAATCAACTGACATTCTGCTGACCGATTACCACTTTATTTTAAGTCTCTGCCCCATCTCAAAGCTCGGTTTCTTTCTCTTCTTGATTCTCGTTTTAGTTAACTGTGCTATGGCAGTGGCCAGAATCGGCAAGGCGATGGTGGCATCCGCATAGACCGCCACCATGCGGGCCTTTTTATTGATTTTCCCCCAGGATTGCGATTCCTGAAAAGTGCAGCCGGAAAGCCCTCCCCAGTGCGGGGCATCAGTGGTAATCTGGATGCAGTATTTATAACCGGTGGCTTCTATGCCTAAGTGAATGGAGGCAGTGACTTCTGCCTGCTGGATAAAATTCTTAGGAGTTCCGCCGCCGATGGTGATGATGGCCGCATTAGGTGAATTGGCTACTAACTGGGCAGTCTCTTCCACATCCTGGACCACATTGAAGTTAAAAGGGCGGTTGGTCTTCAGATTCTTGGTGGCGATGGCAATCCCTACAGAAGAGTCAGCCACTGCCGGGCAGTAGATGGGAACTTTAGCTCGGTAAGCAGAAGTGACGATTCCCTTTTGTCTGCCCTTTGACCAGATTTTTTCACCCAGTAAATAAAAAAATTCTCTGGTGGAATAAGCCCGTTTCAAATCCAAGTTCTGGGAGAACTCCCCAATCATGTAGTCTAAGTTTCTGAACTCTCTCTCCTTGGCATAGGTGTCGTAAATTCGGTCAATTCCCTGCTGTTGCAGCTCCACGTCATCTACCTGATGAGTGCCAATGAAATGATACCGGCCTAAACACTCATGCATGTCGTGAAACAGATTGGCTCCGGTAGAGACTATGCAGTCCACGTAGCGATTCTCTATTAAGTAAGAGACAATCCTTCTCATGCCAGCTGCAGACATGGCCCCGGCCAGGCCCAAGAAGATTAAGACCTTATCCTTGACCATATCGTTCCAGATAGAAAGTGCGGTGGCTAAGTTACGGGATTGAAAGGAGGTCTTCCCCATCTTCTGTAGTAGTTCGGCCACAGAATCAGCCGGGTCGATTTCTAAAGGTATGGTGGGTTGGGCCAAATAATCTTTCATACAATTTTCCTTTTATTCCATGACAAAGATTCCGGCCGCCACTACCGAGGTCCATAACCCATTTTTATCCCCTTCAGCCGACTGGGTCGCATTCATGGTGCGTACGATCTTGCCGGAGATTTTCCACAACTCTTTCTTCTCATCATAACCCTTTTCTACGTCGAACTCGATTCCCAAGGTACTGGCTAACATACTGGCTGCCAGATCCTCGGCATAATCTCCGGATTTCTTTTCGGTCTCTCCGTAGGCGTGGTGCTCGGAGAGGTACCCGTACAGGCTGCGGTCCTGGGGGATGGCTACCCCCACTGAGGCGGAAATCAGACGGTTGGGCTCGTTGGTGGAACTTCGGGCCATCACGCTGTAGACTATCTGGCCGTCATACAGATATTGCAGACCGGCACTCCGGGATATCAATTTGCAGCGCGGCGGAAAGATTGAAGATACCGTAACCAGATTAAAGCGGGCAATCCCGGCCGACCGTAAAGCTAGCTCAAATGAAGCAAGATACTCTTTGTGTCTCCCCACTCCTTTAGTCAAGAACATCCTCTTGGGTACTGGAGTCATTTTTTTCCGACCTCCTTCAAATCAGGCAATCAATAAAGAAATAATCTCAGATGAACGCAAGTTTTTTTTACCAGAAAGCTAAATTTTTGCTCACAAAATTATTTCCGCAAAAGAAAACCCTCCTCTGTTGCCAGCCGCGAAATTGACATCAGCTACATTTGTCATATTTTATGGTAAGGTAGAGAAGAAACAGCGTAAATTAAGAGAAACCGGAAGGAGAAAATGATTTCCATCAAGAATAAAGTGATTATAGTAACCGGAGCATCCAAAGGAATTGGCCGGGCCATCGCCCTCCTCTTTGCCAGACAGGGAGCCAGCGTAATGCTTTCAGCTCGAGGGAAAAGTGGTCTGAAAAGAGTGGCTAAGGAGATTGAAACGGGTGGCGGTAACTGCACAGTCATCCCCTGCGACGTGACCAAAGAAAATCAGGTCAGGAGTTTAATCCGAAAGACTGTGCAGAGATTTAAAAGAATCGACATTCTGATTAACAATGCCGGTCTGGGTATTCACAAGCCGGTTGTGGAATTCACGACCAGAGATTGGGATACCACCATTGACACAAACCTCAAGGGACCTTTTTACTGCACCAGGGAAGTACTGCCTTTTATGATTAAACAGAAAGGCGGTCAGATTATTAACATCGGCTCTCTGGCCGGCAAAAATCCGATTGCCAACTTGGCTGCCTATTGCGCGTCCAAATTCGGCTTGATTGGTTTTTCTGAGTCGGTTGCCCTTGAGGTTAGAAATTATGGCATCAAAATAAATTTGCTCTTACCTGGGACCGTGGATACTACTTTCGGTAAACGTAAACAGCAGACTAGACCCGGACAGCATCCCCAGAACGCTCTAACTGCCGAGGAAGTAGCCGAAGCCTGCTTCTTTTTAGCCACTCAGGAATCATCAGCCTGGACTTCCCAGATGAATCTCCGCCCCCTGATTGTGAGGAGATAGCCGGTGAAAAGATTTTTCCTTATGACCTTATTATCTTATCCATTAATTTTATTGGCTCAGACAGGAGAGAGCAATCCCATGGCAGAGCGATTAAAATTGATTCAGCAATATTTGAATAGTAACCGTATTGCCGGCTGGCTCCTCTATGATTTCAAGGGGAGCAACTCCATTGCCAAGGAATTTGTCCGGCCTACCGGAATGGTGACCAGGCGCTGGTTCTATCTGGTGCCGGCTGAAGGTAAACCGATTGCCTTGGTGCATCAGATTGAGAAAAGTAATTTCTCTGAGGTGCCGGGCTATGTGGAGACCTACTCTGGCCGGGAAGAAATGGTCAAGAAATTGGAGCAGATTATCTCCAAGCACAAGAATCTTCTGATGGAGTATTCCCCCAAGGGGAATAATCCTTATGTCTCCCAGGTAGATGCTGGCACCATTGAGCTATTGAAGTCTTTAGGGGCAAAAATTCAATCTTCACAGGATTTAGTCCAGTATCTATTAGCCCGCTGGAGCAAAAAGGGGTATCAGCTGCACAAAGAGGCGGCCCAATCTCTAGTTAAGATAAAGGATATGGCTTTTAAATATGTAGCCGGACAGATAAAGAAGGGCGCTGCTGTGACTGAGTTTGACCTTCAGCAATTCATTTTGAAGGAATACGAAAGAGCCGGTCTGATGGCAGATTCTGGCCCGATCGTGGCGGTTAATCAAAATTCTGCTAATCCCCATTATTCCCCAACCACTCAGAAAAGCCTCCCTATTAAAAAAGGCGACCTGGTATTAATAGACCTGTGGGCTAAGAAGAATAAACCCGATGCAGTTTATGCTGACATCACCTGGATAGGGTATCTGGGTGAAAACGTGCCGGAGAAATACGCCATGATTTTTAAAATTGTAATTCAGGCAAGAGATGCAGCGGTGGATTATCTGAAGAAAAACTGGCCTGCCAAGTCTGTAGCCGGCTGGCAAGTGGACAATGTGGCCCGGGACGTGATTCGCCGGGCCGGTTATGCTGATTTCTTTCAGCACCGTACTGGCCACAGTTTAACCACTTCCCCGCATGGTATAGGTGTAAACCTGGACAATTTTGAATCCAAGGATGAGAGAAAAATCATACCGGGTGTGGGTTTCACCATTGAGCCAGGAATTTATCTGAAGGATTTCGGAGTGCGCAGCGAGATTAATGTTTATGCCGGACAAAAGGGGATTGAAGTCACCACTCTGCCGCTTCAGTCTGAAATTTTGCCCCTCTTAAAATCTAAATGAAGAAACTCTCCACGGCTTCTGCCCGAACCATTAAAGCCGAACTCCCCTCCATACCCTTTCTTAAATTTCTGGGAAACAAGATTGACCGGCTGGAGTCCGGATTTGCCCAGGTCTCGATTAAATGCCGTAGGCAGTTGACTCAAACCTACGGTTTCATACATGGTGGAGTCTTGGCTTCCTTGGCCGACACCGCAGCCGCCTTTGCCACCCGCACCCTGATTGAGCCGGAAGATAAGTTAGTCACTCTGGAAATGAAGATTAATTACCTCAACCCGGCCCAGAGTGACATCAAGGCCAAAGCCAAGGTCATTCACAAGGGCCGGAGAACCGTGGTGATTGATGTGGAAATCAGGGATAAACAGAATAATCTCTGTGCCAAGGCTCTGGTAACCTATGTGGTCATGTTGAAGGGAAAGTATCCGTAGACTCTCACTTTTTGTAAGCTAATAGGACTCTTTCTATTCCGGCCAGGTCAGGCAATGCCTCTATTTTGTGATATGACTTTGTTTGGCTAATCAATTCGACCACTTTTTTAGCCTGCCCCAAGGCTATCTCTAAGGCCAGCATTCCTTCTTTTTTCAAAAACTCTTTTGCCCCGGTGACTATTTCACCGGTGAAGTGAAGTCCTTCTTCTTTGT
Source organism: uncultured Ignavibacteria bacterium (assembly GCA_964399055.1). Taxonomy (GTDB): domain Bacteria; phylum Zixibacteria; class MSB-5A5; order DSPP01; family RBG-1; genus CAYNPJ01. The sequence goes on along the minus strand of CAYNPJ010000001.1, from coordinate 332,374 downwards.
CGAACAGGGCCTCTTTAGGCTCATAATCTCTAACTTCCTTAGGGAGTGACTCTAACTCTTCAATTTTGACATAAGGAGGATTTGAGACCACTGCATCGATTTTTCTTTTGAGACTCTTAGGCAAGGCTGAAAATCCATCCCCCTGCAACAATTTTATCTTTTGACCCAGACCATGGGTTAAGACATTTCTCTCAGCCACTTCTAAGGCCTTTTCGGAAATATCCACAGCATACACCTCACAATTCAGATGCGCAGCCAAGGCAATGGCAATATTCGCCGAACCGGTCCCCCAGTCTATTATTTTTAATTTATTTTCAAATGGAGAGAGTTTCTGCAAGACTGTCTCGACTAAAATTTCAGTCTCTGGACGGGGAATCAAAACGTTTTCGTCTACATAAAGCTCAAAACCAAAGAAATTGGCCGAGTGAGTTAGATACTGGACCGGCTTACCGGCTATTCTCTGGGATAAGAGTGAGTCAAATTGAGCACACTGTGACCGATGGAGGACTTGATTTAAATTCAGATATAAGTCTACTCTTTTACACTTCAAAACATGGAGCAGGAGTAGTTCCGCCACTACCAAAGGACTGTCTACGCTATAAGACCGAAATTTCTCGGTCCCTATATCCAAAGCTTCTTTAATGGTAGGTAGATTAACAGCCATTTATACTCCAAACATCATCCTCAGGTGTAGGTGAAGTTGAATCTGAGATTTACAAGCTGTGGGGAATTAGATACAGCCCCAAAAACAGAATAAACCCGATCAATGTCAGCTTGGCGTAGGTAAGAGGCTTAACTAAATCCTTTTCCGGGTTCTTCTGAAAAATACTCCCTTTGGCTAAGACTACCAGTACCAGCCAGTAGAGAAAAATAATCAGAGTCTTAGTGTCAGTAATATCGTTCCCCAGCGGAAATCCTCCCCAGCCCAGTCCACCCAGTGCCGCTCTGGTAACCATTATTCCTAAAGGAAATCCGCCGATGAAGACGAACAAGGTAGCCCAGCCCACTTTCCTGGCCAGCGCGGTAATGTCTCCGGTGCCTTTTAGCAGAGAGAATGTGCCGAACAGAGTCAAAAAGGCAAAAAACGCTCCCGCGAACATACAGATTATATGGGGAATGATTATGGAAGCAGGTATTTCCCCTTCAAATCTCAGTTTCAGTGGCATCTGCTCCTGGCCTAAGTAGGCTACCACAGAGCCGAGGCTGTCTTGTACTTCGAAATAATATAACAGGGAAACCCCTTTGGGCTGCCCATTGATTGCGGTTTTGAAATTTTTCCCGTCAAATGACGACATCTCGGCCATCGACCATTCTTCCACGCCATTCCCGTAGCGAAAACTCAATAACACCTTCTGGCCGGGAGCCAAATCGGGTGTAAGTTCTAACTCTACATCTAAATTTTGGTCTTCAGCCGTCTTTCCCGGATTTAAGTGGCCAATAGTATAATTTCCTGAATGTATCTCTGTGGCCCGGGACTGAACCATGGCCAGTTTACGGGCAATAAAAAGCAGCACTATAGTCAAAACCAGAGCCGAGACAATCCTAAATATTTTCATTTTTATCCTTATTCTACCTTTTCCATCTGCAGTCCCTGCAGATTCTCTTCCTGCTCCTTCTGCCTTAAAGCTTCGGTGAACTCGTCTAATTTGCCGTCTAATACCGCCTGCAGCTGGTGGACCGACAAATCTATGCGGTGGTCGGTCACCCGGTTCTGGGGGAAATTATAGGTCCTGATTTTTTCCGAGCGGTCACCGCTCCCCACCATTATCTTCCTTTCCTGAGAGATTTTATCCTGTTGTTCCCGTTTGGCTTTATCCAGAAGCCGCGCCCGCAGGACCTTCAGGGCCTTGTTTCGGTTCTTAATCTGGGATTTTTCGTCCTGACAGCTGACTACCAGGCCGGAAGGCAAATGGGTGATTCTGACTGCCGAATCAGTGGTGTTGACTGATTGTCCTCCCGGACCAGAAGAGCGGAAAACATCGATTCTGATTTCTTCCGGCTTGATAAGCACGTCAACTTCCTCGGCTTCTGGCAGCACTGCCACGGATACTGCTGAGGTGTGAATTCTGCCCGAGGCTTCAGTGACCGGTACCCGTTGGACGCGGTGCACTCCGGCCTCATATTTCATCAGGCTGTAACAGTCCGGACCCTCTAAAGAGAAAATAATTTCTTTGAAACCGCCGATGCCGATGGGATTGGAGCTCAGCAACTCTATCTTCCACTTCTTGCTCTCGGCAAAACGGCTGTACATCCGGAATAGGTCAGAGACGAATAAGGCCGCCTCTTCCCCGCCGGTTCCGGCCCGGATTTCTACAATCACGTTTTTGCCCTCATTAGGATCTTTGGGCAGAAGTAATATTTTGAGCTTCTGCTCTAACCCTATCTTCTTTACGTCCAGCTCGGCCAATTCCTGCTTGGCCATCTCCACTAAGTCTTTGTCCTTTGCCTCTCTCTTGATCTTTTCATCCTCGGAGATGTTCTGGAGAATCTTCTCATACTGATTGGCAACTGCCATTATATCCGACAGGTCGTTGAACTCCTTGGAGACAGTGCGATAACGATTACTGTCTGTCAAAATCTTGGGGTCGGCCAGAAGTAAGGAAAGCTCCTGGTGCCGCTCTTTAATCTTTTTAATCAGCTCTAACATTTTTACTCCACTACCGCCACTCCCTGTACCGGCGCACGATTGAGTGCCCCGCAAATGGCGGCCACTGCCACTTCAATCTGGTCATCACTCGGTTTTTGAGTGGTAATCTTCTGCAGCCACAGGCCCGGGGTTATTATAATTCTGGTCAATAACTTGCTCTTGGTTTTATCCGAGAGCTTCAGGGCCTCGTAGGCAATTCCGGCTACCAGGGGTAACAGTATCAGGTGTAGAATCACTCTCTCGGCCAAGATGGGAATCGAGCCGCTGATTAGGTAGAATAAAAAGTCGGAGACTGAATAGATTGTGATTGCCAGAACTACCACTAAAAAGATGAAACTGGTTCCGCAACGGGGATGCAGGGTCGTATATTTGCGTATGTTGTCCAAAGTCAAGTCTTCTCCGGCCTCAAAGGCGTAAATCGACATATGCTCGGCCCCGTGATACTGGAAAATTCGGCGCAAGTCTTTGAAAAAAGAGAGTAACCAGACATAGCCTAAGAAGAGCGAGACCCGGACCGCACCGGTCAAGAGATTGAACTGCCAGGTGGTCTTCTGCAGGTGTAAAAAATTAGCCAGCCAGAGCGGGAAATAGAAGAATACCAGCAGGGCTATCCCCAGCGCCAGGACGAATGAAAATCCGAAGCTCAATGATTTTAGGAATTGATTGGACTTTTTAGCCTTCTGTTTTTCGTCTTCGGTCATCTGCACGTCTGCGGAGTAGTTCAAGGAGCCGATGCCAATAGCCAACATTTCATACAGCCCCAATACTCCTCTGATAATGGGGAAATTGTAAAGCTTCTTCCTTTTGGCCAGAGGAATATAGGGAAGGGACTTGACTACAATTTCTCCATTTGGCTTGCGCACCGCAGTGGAATATCTCTCCGGCGCGCGAATCAGCACGCCTTCGATGACCGCCTGTCCGCCGATGTGAAATTGAGCCATATTTTATTTTTCCTTTAGGACATAAAAATAGCATCCCCCTTTTAGGCTTTCTGGACCAAAAGGGGAATGCTGAAATCGATATCTAAGAAGTCGTTTCGGCTTTTTCCTTTTTCTTGCTTCCGTATTTAGCCCTGAATTTTTCCACCCGGCCAGCCGTGTCTAATAACTTCTGTTTGCCGGTAAAGAAGGGGTGACAGTTAGAGCAGATTTCCACGTGAAGGTCTTTTACTGTGGAGCGGGTCTTGATCACGTTCCCGCAGGCACAGGTGATAGTGGTTTCGTAATATTTAGGGTGTATGCCTTCTCTCACTAATTCCTCCTAATTCGCTAACAATATACGTAAGAAATCACTGTTTGACAAGTAGTAATCTCTTTTATGCTGAATAGTCTATTTGTAAAAACAAGCCTAACCTTCAGCCAGCCAACGTGCTGTAGTATCTGGCTCAATCTCCTTAGCTATTTTTATTCCTCTTCAATTGCCAGATTGCTCGGTTATGCTCCTCCAAAGTATTCGAGAAGATATGGGTTCCGTCCCCCCGGTGGACAAAGTAGAGGTATTTGACCTCAGCCGGGTTCAGGGCCGCCCGCAGGGCCTCCTTGCCGGGATTGCAAATCGGGCCAGGGGGCAGCCCATAATATTTGTAAGTGTTGTAGGGTGAATCGATTTGTAGGTCTTCTGGCCGGATAGGACGATTCAAAGGAGGGAGAACGTAGAGAATAGTGGGGTCGCACTGCAGGGGCATGTCGATTTTCAGGCGATTGTGAAATACGGCTGAAATCAGGGGAAATTCCTCGCTTTTTAATCCCTCCTTTTCTATGAGCGAGGCCAGAGTGACCAAATCTCTTAGCTCATTTCTGCGAATCCCGGAAGAGCGATAGCCCAAGTCATTGAACACAACCTTCTTGAACTGATTTACCATGGTCTGGATGACTTCTTCTTCCTTAGGCTTCCAGTAGAAGTTGTAAGTCTCCGGGAATAGAAACCCCTCTAAGTTTTTGACCTCCAGGCCGAACTCCCGCAGGAATAGAATGTCCTGGGTGAGCTGTACCAGACGGAGAGAATCAGTCCCAATCTGCTGGCGTAGTATTCCGGCTATCTGCTTTATCTCCAGCCCTGGTGGGATGGTGACATTGATGGCTGTTGCTCCTCCTTTAGAAAGCTGGCTTAAAATAGAGAACATGCTTTGCCCGGACTGAAATTCATAACGGCCAGCGTATATTTTGGTATCCAATCCCTGCATTTTAGCTATGGTTCTGAAAATCAGAGTGGACCTGACCAAGTCCATCTCTTTCAATTTGCTGGCAATCTGCCTGAAACTCTCCCCCTGATTGATGACTAAAGGTATGGTTTCATGGGAGGCCCGCAGCGCCGGCAGAAAACGGAGGTAGGATAAGCCTAACCACAATATTATGAGCACAATCCCAGACACAGCCAGGACTCGGCGGTTAAAAAATGAAAGTCCTGTGTGTGAACGAAATTTGATTTTCTCCCAGAATTTTAAGAGAAGTACTACCGGAGAGATTAAAATCAGCGCCAGGCCGGAGCCTAACAGCAAGACCCAATTCCATATATTCTTTAAGATTTGACTCATTTTTTCTGTCCGTCTAGATAGCTCTGCAAGATAAGGACTGCAGAAATAGTATCGACCACGCTCTTCTTTCTCTTGGTGGAAATCCGGTGTTCCTTTAGGTGCCTTCTGGCCGAAACCGAGCTCAAGCGCTCATCCCACAGCACAATTTCAATACCCAAAGACTGCGCCAATTTTTCCTTGAGCGCCGATACTTCCTGGGCCATCTCACCTTCGCTTCCGTCCAAATTGCGGGGAAAACCCAGAACTATCCTTTCAATCTGATATTCGGATATCAGCGCTTGCAGATGCTCTGCCAGCTCCATCTTATTTCTCCTCTCCCAGGCAGGCAGAGGACTGGCCAAAGTCTGGCTCTCGTCTGATAAGGCCAGGCCGGTTCTGGCCGGACCAAAATCTATTCCTAAAATTCGGTTCATCCAGACAATTTAGTCGTCAGCTGTTCCTTGTCAAATTCAGCTTAGTCTACAACTTTGTGCTTCTTCAAATAATACGAATTTAACCGCTTCAATCATCTTGCAATATCTATGAAGTTCTCTGCACAGCCCCTGTTCAGCATTTGAACTCTTGTTTCCGGTAGGAATTTTTCTGCTTCGGTAACTCCTTATAATTCAACCCATTCTCAGTCTGTCTGCTTTAAAGTTAGAGGTGAAAGGGAGGCATTTACTTTGCTTGTTTCACAATTGGAGCAAGGTTATGCTAAACAACGGCATTCAGCGCGGCTTCCCGGAAAAATGGCTCTCCACAGTGACCGAGCCCAGAGTACATAAGGACCAAGGAGGCCATTTCATCTATTCCATCAGCGAGAATAGCAAAGTCTACTTTGAAGAGTTTTATCAATTCTTAGAAGAGACCGAAAAGAAGTGTCTGGCGGAATTGGGGGTGCTGAATTACAAGCTGAACCGCGTTCCTGAGGACCATCAGGAGACCTTCTCTTATTACCGGGCCAGAAAGATTGTGGTGGAACAACTCCTCAAGACCGTTTATTCCTTCTATTCTGACGCCACTAACTTGGGGGTGATAATGAGCCCCTGGTGCTTCGGAACCGTGGTCTTGGAAAAGATTGAAATTTACAAAGAGCGGCTGACTAAAGGCGAGGCCACCGACGCCAATCTGCCCGATTTTCCTTATTCGGTCTTCAGCTATCTGAATGAAATCTACAGAAAGGCCCTCTTAGAGGTTCTGGGCTTTCCGCCGGAAGCTTTTGCCATGCGCTGGCAGTATTCCGAGCTTCTCAAGCGCTATTCCAAAGTACTTTCAGATGTCAACGGCTCTCTGCAGCAGATTTTGCAGACGGTCAAAACCCGCTGGAACGGCTCAAGTTAAGACCTCCTAAGCCCTCAAATTTATTAATCTGCCCCTCTATTTCTGCCGATAACAGAGAAGGAAAGGCCGTAGAATGTCTACTTCTAAAACCGGTAAGATTCTGATTGTGGATGACAACGACCAGATGTGCTCGCTTCTGGCCGACATCCTGGAACTCTTTGACTATCAGGCTCATCAGGCTAAGGATGGCGAGGAGGCCTTAAGCAAGCTCAAACAGGACCGATTTGACCTGGTAATTACTGACTTGCGCATGCCCAAGATGAGCGGCACTGAGCTCTTGAAACTTATCAAAAAAGACCAGCCCCGCCTGCCGGTAGTGGTGGTCTCCGGCTTTACGCCAGGCAATACTCAGAATCTGATTATCGGCGAGCAGGCCGACGGCTTTTTAAACAAGCCCTTTACCGTCGAGCAGATAGAGAAAATGCTCTCCGACCTCCTGGGACAAGAAAGAATCTAGCTCTACTCTGATTAATTAGGCTCCCCTTTTCACTTCATAAAACCGTTGCTTTTCTGTTTCCAAGTCTTATTTTTTGTAATTTGCCTAAATGGTCTCAATTCGGAACAACTTGGAGCGTTTACGGGAGAGAATAGCTCTCTCCTGCCGTAAATCCGGCAGAACCGAAAAGGAGATTACAGTAGTGGCGGTGACCAAACAGGTCGCCCTGGACAAAATATTAGAAGCCATAGAGGCAGGCGTAAAAGAAATTGGAGAAAACCGGGTGCAGGAGGCGGAGAAGAAATTTGACGCTTTGCCCAAAGATGTCCAGCGCCATTTGGTCGGACATCTGCAGACCAATAAGGTGAAAAAGGCCCTGGAACTCTTTGACTTGATTCAATCCTTAGACAGTTTGAAATTAGCCCAGGAAATAGACCGGAGAAGCACCATGATTGTGCCGGTCTTAATAGAAGTGAATACCTCTGGCGAAGTTGCCAAATCAGGTGTAAGACCCGAAGAGACCCTGGAGTTTTTGAGAAAATTAAGTGAAATGGAACATATCAAAATTTTGGGATTGATGACGGTCGGGCCACTGTCCGTAGACCAGACTGTTATAAGGAATTCTTTTAAAACTCTGAGGGGGCTCTATGAGCAGGCTGGCAGTCTGAACTTATCCTGCTGTCAGATGAAACATCTCTCCATGGGGATGAGCTCTGACTTTGAAATTGCCCTGGAAGAGGGGGCGAACATGCTCAGAATCGGCACCGCCATTTTCGGACCCAGAAATTAAAAGGAGAAAAATGACCGCTGAATTGAAACAGAAGATAGAAGAAGCGTCGAAGTTCATACGCACCAAGACTAAGCTGGAACCGCAAATCGGCATCATCTTAGGCACCGGTTTAGGCTCTCTGGCTGACGGGATTAAAATTGAAACTAAAATCGGCTATGAGACCATCCCTAATTTTCCGGTATCGACCGTAGAGAGTCATGCTGGTCGGCTTCTCTTCGGTGATCTCAAAGGTAAAAAAGTGGTGGCCATGCAGGGCCGCTTTCACTTCTACGAGGGGTATAATATGCAACAGGTCACCTTTCCGGTGCGGGTGATGAAGGCTCTGGGAATCAAAGTGTTAATAGTTTCCAACGCCTGTGGCGGCTTGAATCCGCAGTTCAAGGCCGGAGATTTGATGGTGATAACTGACCACATCAACCTGCAGGGCGCTAACCCCTTGATTGGACCGAACGATGAGAGTTTAGGGCCCCGTTTTCCGGATATGTTTAACTGTTATGACCGGGAACTGGTGAATCTGGCCGAGCAGACCGCCCTGGAATCAGGGATTAAATTGCACAAAGGGGTTTACGTATCAGTGGCTGGACCGAACTTAGAGACTGCAGCGGAATATAGATTCTTGAGATTCACCGGAGCGGACGTGGTGGGGATGTCCACTGTGCCGGAGGTGATTGTGGCTCGCCACCAGGGGACCAAGGTATTGGGATTCTCAATTGTTACCGATATGGGGCTGCCGGATGCACTGAAACCCTGTTCCTTAGAAGAGATTATTGCTACCGCCAACCGGAGCGAGCCGGTCTTGAGGAAGTTGATTGAGGCCGTAGTGGAGAAAGTAAAATTGTGAAGCGTTTTGAAGAAATCCCCAAAGATTTTTCCTTCCCCAAAATGGAAGAGCAGATTCTCCGGTTCTGGAAGGAGAATAAAATCTTTGAAAAATCCATTCAGATTAGAGAGAAGGCTCCCCGCTTTGTCTTCTACGAGGGGCCGCCTACCGCCAATGGAAAGCCCGGCATTCATCATGTCATTTCCAGAACCATCAAGGATTTGGTCTGCAGGTACAAGACTATGCAGGGTTTTCGGGTGGATAGAAAAGCCGGATGGGACACTCACGGCCTGCCCGTAGAGATCGAAGTGGAAAAAGAACTGGGCATTGACACCAAGCCCAAGATTTTAGAGTACGGCGTGGAAAAATTCAATGCCAAATGCCGGGACTCGGTCTTCAAATATAAGAAAGACTGGGACACCCTGACCGAGCGGATAGGCTACTGGCTGGATTTGGAGGACTATTACATCACCTGCGATAATAAATACATTGAGACAGTCTGGTGGATTTTAGCTCAATTCCATCAGAAAGGACTGATTTACAAAGGGCATAAAATCATCCCCTACTGCCCTCGCTGTGGCACCGGTCTTTCTTCGCATGAAGTTTCGCAGGGATATGAAGAGGTAGACGACCCCTCAATTTTCGTTAAAGTGCAGTTACAGGATAAGCCGGACACCTACTTTTTAGTCTGGACCACCACCCCCTGGACCCTGATTTCCAATGTGGCTCTGGCAGTCTCTCCGCAGGCGATTTATGCCTTGGTGGAACATAAAGGAGAGAGGCTGATTCTGGCCAAGGAGCTTCTGGAGAAAGTTCTGGAGGGAGAATACAGAATCGTGGAGGAATTTGCCGGTAAAAAGTTGGAAAAGGTGCGCTATGTTCCTCTATTTGATTTCGTTAAGATTGACCAGGCCAAAGCTTACTATGTCACCACTGCAGATTTTGTGACCCTGGAAGACGGGACTGGCATTGTTCACATTGCTCCTGCCTTTGGTGCGGATGACTACAACTTAGGGCTAAGATATAATCTTCCCATGCCCCAGCTAGTAGATGAAGCCGGAAGATTCACTGAAGAAGTGATACCCTGGAAGGGGATGTTCATCAAAGATGCTGACCCGAAAATCATTGAGGACTTGAAGCAGAGAAAATTGCTATATAAGAAAGAGAAGTATCGCCATTCCTATCCCTTCTGCTGGAGATGTGACACCCCCTTAATCTATTATGCCCGCCAGTCCTGGTATATTCGCACCACTGCGTTGAAAGACAGGCTGCTTGCCAACAATAAGAAGATTAACTGGTATCCCCCGGAAATCGGGTCAGGGCGTTTCGGTGAATGGCTGGAGAACAACGTGGACTGGTCTTTGTCCCGGGAGCGCTTCTGGGGAACGCCTTTGAATATCTGGATCTGCGAAAAATGTGAAAAGGAAAAAGCGGTCGGCTCCATTGACCAGCTCAAGCAGGGAGAGGGGTTAGCCGAACCTCTGGATTTGCATAAGCCTTTTGTGGATAAGATTACTTTCCAGTGTGCTTGCGGCTGCAAGATGTATCGCACTCCAGAGGTGATTGATGTCTGGTTTGACTCCGGCTCCATGCCCTATGCCCAGTGGCATTATCCTTTTGAGAATCAGAAAAATTTTGAGGAACAATTCCCAGCTGATTTCATCTCCGAGGGTGTAGACCAGACCCGGGGCTGGTTCTATTCCCTGTTTGCCATTTCCACTCTGCTCTTCGACCAGCCGGCTTATAAAAACCTGATTGTGATTGAGTTTGTCCTGGATAAACAGGGACAGAAAATGTCCAAATCCAAAGGCAATGTGGTCCAGCCCTGGGAAGTGATTAATCAATATGGGGCCGATGCCTTAAGATGGTATCTGCTCTCTGCCTCCCAGCCCTGGATTCCCACCAAGTTTGACACTTTAGGGGTCAAGGAGGTCGTCTCCAAGTTCTTGGATACCCTGGTCAACACTTATTCCTTCTTTGCCCTGTATGCCAACATCGACCGGTTTGACCCAGAACGAGAAAAACTTCCTATAAAGGACAGGCCGGAAATCGACCGCTGGCTCTTGTCCCGGCTAAATACCCTGGTACAGAAAGCCAACCAAGCCATGGACAATTATGATTTGACCCGCACCGCCCGGATGATTTCCGATTTTGTGATTGACGAAGTCTCCAACTGGTATGTCCGGAGAAACAGAAGAAGATTCTGGAAAGCAGGCGATGACAAGGACAAGCTCTCCGCCTATCAGACCTTGAGTCAAACCCTGACAACTCTGGCTAAGTTGATTGCCCCTTTTGCCCCTTTTGTGGCTGAGGAGATTTATCAAGGGCTGAGAAGTGGAGATGGGACCGGGGCTAATGAATCGATTCATCTTCAAGACTATCCTCAGCCCGACTTGAGCCAAATAGATTCAGCCTTGGAAGCCAAGATGCAGGCTTTAATCCGTATTGTGGAGCTGGCCCGGTCTGCCCGCAACAAGGCTAAGATTAAAGTCCGGCAGCCCTTATCCGAGATGCTAATCTTGACTCCGGATGAATCCGTCAGAAAATCACTATCCGGTGTGGAGTATTTAATCGCCGAAGAGATTAACGTCAAAAAGGTAAGCTTTGCCGACCGTGCCCAACCCTTGGTGAATTATTCAGTCAAGCCCAATTTCGCCCGCCTGGGGCCGAAATTAGGGAAACAGGTTGGCCTGGCAGTGGATAAAATCAAGCAGTTGAGCCAGGATGAGATTTTAAAGTTAAAAAACAGAGGAATTCTCAACCTGACTCTAAATGGTGACGTAATAGAAATAACCGGCCAAGAAGTGGAAATCTTGGAGCAAGCCAAAGAGGGATTTGCAGTGGAGACCGACGGTGGTTATCAGGTGGCGTTGAACCTAAGCTTAACCGAAGAACTCTTAGATGAGGGTTTGGCCCGGGAACTGGTGAACCGGGTGCAAAATTTGCGTAAAGAGGCCGGCCTGGAAGTGACTGATAGAATTAAATTATATCTGCAAACTGACGATAGAGTCAGGAAAGCAATCCAGAACAATTTGGATTACATCAAGAGAGAAACTCTGGCTTTGGACTTGCTTTTTGAAAGACAGCCTGGTAGTTTGTCGGCTGATTTGGATCTAAACGGACACCCGACCTATCTGGCGGTAGAAAAAATACGCTGATGGAGGAAGTATGAAGAAGAAAGATTTGGAAAAATTCGAAAAACTCCTCTTGGAGAAGAGAAGAGAGCTTCTGGAAGAATTAGGGCTGTGGAAGAAGAATATCGCCGACACCACCCAAAAAGACTCCTCCGGCGACCTCTCCAGTTATTCTTATCATATGGCCGACCAGGGAACCGACGCCGAAGAGAGGGAAAAGGCTTTCCTTTTAGCCTCCAAGAATGGCCGGCTCCTCTATCATATTGACGAAGCCTTGCGCCGGATTAAGGACAAGACCTATGGCAAATGTCAGGAGTGCGGCGGAGATATTTCCGTGGCCCGACTGGAGGCTGTGCCCCACGCCCGGCTGTGCATCGACTGCAAAGAGAAAGAAGAGAAGAAAAAAGCCAGCGAACTGGCCTAAAGGCTTTGGCTTAAAGGCCCCGTGTTTCGTTCTTATCTTCTATTTACTTCCTTAGCCTTAACGGTCCTTTTTTTAGACCAGCTCTCTAAGACTGTAATTTTTCACTCCTTGTTCTTAGGCCAGTCTCTTCCAGTGTTGGGGGATTTTTTTAGAATAACCTACATTTTGAATCCGGGCGGCGCCTTCGGCACCCGGCTGGGAGGCTCCTCCTTCTATCTGATTGTCTCTCTCTTAGCCATCGTCTTTACTGTTATTTTTTTTGCCAAGACTCACCCCCGGCAGTTTTTGATTCGCACCGGTCTGGCACTGGTCTTAGGCGGGGCTCTGGGCAATGTGGTCGACCGTTTCCGCTTCGGACAGGTGATTGACTTTCTGGATTTTGATTTTCCGAATCTGACCATTCCTCCTTTAAATTTGGGCCTTTTTCAACTAACCGGCTACTCTCTGGAGCGCTGGCCCATCTTCAATCTGGCTGACTCGGCCATCACCGTGGGTGCCATTCTGATTGTAATTCACGTCCTGAGGCATAAAGAGCCGAAGCCTTCCTCAATTAAAGTTGATTCAAGCAACCCGCAGATTTGAATTAATAGTCTCAGCAGAAGAAGCCGGACAGCGCCTGGACTCTTATCTGGCCGATAAGGAATTAGACTTAACCAGGAGCCGGATTCAGGGATTGATTGACTCCGGCAAAATCTTAGTTGACGGCTCCTTAACCAAGCCTAGCCATAAAATCAAGGCTGGAGAAGCAATCACAGTTGAAATCCCTCCTCCTAAAAAATCACCCATTTTGCCGGAGAACATACCCCTGGACATTGTTTATGAAGATCAAGATTTGCTGGTAATCAACAAACCAGCTGGCATGGTCACCCATCCGGCCAGCGGAAACTATTCCGGAACCTTGGTTAATGCCTTGCTCTACTACTGTAAAGATCTCTCCGGCATTGGAGGTGTGGAGAGACCGGGCATCGTTCACCGACTGGACAAAGAGACTTCCGGACTTCTGGTAGTAGCTAAGAATGATACAGCCCATCTTAATTTATCTGCCCAATTAAAAGACAAGTCACTTTTCCGGGAATATATCGCCTTGGTCTGGGGGAAGATGCCTCAGAAGAAAGGGGAAATCACCGCCCCCATTGGCAGAGCAATCACCGACCGGAAAAAGATGGCGATCAGTACACTAAAAAGTAAGGAGGCCTTGACCCTGTATGAAGTCAAGGAGAGTTTTTCCCTATGTGAACTTTTGCAACTCCGTTTGAAAACTGGCAGGACTCATCAGATTCGGGTGCATTTGGCCTATTTAGGGCATCCGGTGGTGGGAGACCTGGAGTATGGCGGCAGGAGCAAGTGGGTGGGCAGTTTAAAAAATAAGAAATCTATACTCTTAGCCGAAGAAATACTACGCAAAATTCCCCGCCAGGCTCTGCACGCCCGGAAAATCGGATTCGTTCATCCCCGCACCGGCCAATATTTGGAATTTGAGTCCCGTATTACCCTTGACATAGCCAATCTCTTAGATTTTCTTAAAAAATAATGAACCTGACGCAGAGATTCATAATACTTGGTATATCAGCCGTTCTAATTTTCGCCTTTGGTCTAGCCCTTCTGCATTATTACGACCATCATGACCATGGGACTAGCTGTGCGGTCTGCCACTGGCTTTCCAATCTGGTTTTCATTCTCCCGATTCTATTCCTCTCCCTTTTTTCCCTTCAGCAAACTCGTTTTACTCTTGGCAATTATCTTTTAACCCCACAACTCTCCACTTCAGCCAATACCTCGCGCTCTCCTCCTTTTACGAGTTAAGCTTTTCACCCTGATTTTCGCTTAACTCAAAAGGAGGTTTTGTGTTAAAATCTGTATTTACCTTTTTGACATTTATTTTGTGCTTCTGCCCCGTCGCCAAATCCCAGACCGGCGCTCCCCAGCAGGCTTCCGGCGTCTTCAATCCCAATATCAGCGTTATAACTGATATTCTTTCTGCTTTCGGCAATGATTCAACCCTCCCCCAAGAGGCTTTCAATCTGAATGAAGCTGAGCTAGCCCTTCAGGCCGTAGTCGACCCCTACGGAAGGGCAGACATCTTCATCGGCTATCACCCGGCAGAAGAAGCAGTTGAAATTGAAGAAGCCTATTTCACCTGGCTGACCATGCCGCTTGGCTTGCAGGCTAAGCTGGGGAAATTCCGCTCAAGCTTTGGAAAGTTCAATCTAATTCATCCTCCGGAAACCGGACTTGCTGACCGGCCCCTGGCAGCCCTGAACTTCCTGGGTGAAGAAGGATTAGGTTCCGCCGGAGTATCTGTCAGCTGGCTTGCTCCTCTCCCTGATTTTTACCTGAAATTCATTGCTGAAGTGACTACTATTTGGGGAGAGGCTCCAGCTTTTGGCACTTTAAAAATCGACAGTTCCGGTATAGAGGAATTGGTAACTTCCGAAAAAAGAGATGACTTAGGCTATCTGGGACGCGTAGAAACTTACTTCGACTTATCCGAAGCGGCCAATATCTCTCTGGGGAGTAGTTTTGCGACTTCGGTCAACCACCCGGATGAAAAGCTCTGGACCAGGCTATGGGGCGCTGACCTTACTTTTCGCTGGAAGAATCCACGCAGGGCAGTTTACCGTTCTGTCACCTGGAGGACTGAGGCGCTCTTTAGCCACAGGGAAATGCCAGCCGGAGCAGAAAACGTAAGCAGCGTTGGCATTTTCTCTTTTTTGGAGTGGCAATTCGCCAAACGCTGGCATGTTGGCGGACGATATGACTACTCAGAATTTCCGGAAGCTGAAAAAATAAACGAGAAGGGCGGCCTGGCCTTTCTCTCTTTCACTCCCTCGGAATTTAGCTTAGTCAGTGCGCAAGGGAGATACATCAAGCGTTCCGACGGCAGAGAAGACTGGGCCGGCTTTGTCAAGCTAACCTTCAATATCGGCCCCCATGGAGCTCACCCCTTCTAACAATTTGGAGTAGACCAAAATGAAAAAAATATTTCTAATATTAATAACTATTTCAACCTTTTTTGGACTAGCTTCTGCTAAATTGAAAGTCGTCACCACCACGCAGGACATAGCTTCTATCGCCAGCTTTATTGGCAAAGACCGAATCGAAATAGATTACATCGTCAAAGGCTATCAGGACCCCCATTTTGTGGACCCCAAGCCCAGCTATCTTCTTAAACTCAGAGAAGCTGACTTACTGATTGCTGTAGGACTCGAATTGGAAGTAGGCTGGCTTCCCACCTTAATAAAAGACAGCCGCAACACTAAGATTATTTCTGGAAAGAGCTATCTGGATGCTTCCGAAGGCATTGCCGTGCTGGAAAAGCCCACCGGACAAATCACCCGGGCCCAAGGAGATGTTCACCCTTTTGGCAACCCTCATTACTGGCTGGATCCGGAAAACGGGAAAATTATTGCCCAAAACATTGCTGACAAGCTTAGTCAGCTCGACCCGGCCAACTTAAAATTTTATCAAGAAAATCTAAAAGATTTCCACCGCAAGATTGATGAGAAGCTAAAAGACTGGCAGAAAGTAATTGAACCTTTCCGAGGTTCAGAGGTAATCACTTACCATCGCACGCGTGGATATTTCGTCAATCGTTTTGGTTTAACGATCGCAGGCGAAATAGAGCCCAAACCCGGTATCCCTCCTACCCCATCTCATACTTTAGAGATTATAAACAGAATCAAAACAGATAAGATAAAGGTTATTCTGGCGGAGCCCTTCTACGACCTCAAGACCCCGGAGTCTATCGCCCTAAAAACCGGAGCTAAAGTCTTGATTCTACCCAGTTCTGTGGGCGGGATTAAAGGAGTGGAAGACTATTTCCAGCTCTTTGATTACAACCTAAATCTCTTAATCCAGAATTTGAGGTAAACTATGGATATTCTCGTTTTTCTAATTCCGCCCTTCGTGGCCAGTTTAGTACTAACCGGCATTCATGCCTACCTGGGATTACACGTCGTGGAAAGGGGAGTGATTTTTGTCGACCTGGCCATGGCTCAGGTTGCCGCCCTAGGAGCCACCGTAGGCATCCTTTTCGGCCTTGAGTGGCACAGTTCATCAGCCTACTGGTGGTCCCTGGGCTTCACCCTCCTAGCCGCTGTGGTTTTAACCTGGACCAGGACTAAAGATTCCCGAATACCCCAGGAAGCCTTCATCGGCATTGTCTACATCGTCAGCGCGGCTTTGGCCATTTTAATTATGAGCAAAGCCCCTCAGGGGACTGAACAACTTCGCCACATGTTGGTGGGAAATATCTTAACTGTCAGCTGGATGGAAGTTGGTAAAACTGCTTTGCTATACGCCGGGATAGGATTTCTCCACTGGCTCTTCCGAAAACAACTTCTGCTAATTTCCCTGCATCCGGAGCGAGCTGGCGGCTCTGCCCTGAATGTCCGCATCTGGGATTTGTTTTTTTATGTTACTTTTGGTTTTGTGGTGACTTCCTCGGTGGCCATTGCCGGTGTTCTGCTCGTCTTCTCCTATTTAGTAGTCCCCTCGGTCTGCGCCATGCTTTTTGCCCAAAAGACTTCTTCCCGCCTGATTTTGGGCTGGATTTTGGGAACTGTGGTCAGCGTAGTCGGAGTAGCCATGTCTTATCTGATAGATTTGCCCACTGGCGCCACTATTGTGGTCACTTTTGGTGTTTGTCTTCTGATTTGTATTCTGATTAAGAGGCTATTCTTGGCGAAAAACTGAGGCAAGCTGGTGCCAGGCTAAAAAACTACTGCGGCAGGATATTCAGCCAGTCGCCATACAGATAGTAGAACCGGCCTATTAGAAGCGACATACGCGACATAACCGTATATCCGAAGGAGGCCCCGAAAGATATCATCAAAAAATAGATTCCCACCCGGGCTAAGACTCCGAAAGAGCCCTTGTGCTCTTTGGAGAAGAAGAAGTAAACCAGACAGGTAATCAGTCCCACCGTTAAAATCCAGTTGTTAAACAGGGTGAGAAAATCATTATTTCCGCCCCAGAGCGGAAGCAAGTTGCCGTGAATTTGTAAGACTAAATCGCCGGAGCCGAAGCCGATGATGGCAATCCCGGCATAGATGCCGATTAATAGTCCTATCGACCAGCGCGAGAGCCAGGAGATGTTGGCAAAAAAGCGGGTAAATAGAAGCATGCCCAGGATAAGTGGTACAATCATCATAACCTGTCCCTGGATTAAAGGCCGCCACAGATTGGGGAGAAAGACGTTGTGGAATTGAAGAGCCACTCCATAGCCGGCAGAGATGCCCACAAAGACATGCTCGGCAAATTTGTAAAAAGGGTTGTCCTTGTACAAAAAAGAAAGGATACAAAGGGTAAATCCTGCCCCTATCCAGATTCCCAAGGTTTCAAAAGTCATTTCGTCCCCTTTTCCTTCAGCGCGCGCAAGGTAAAGTAAGCCAGATTCCCGATTAAGATGAAGGCGAAAACCATCAGATGTGAAACCGACTGGGCATCCATCCCCCGGGTGCCCAAGCCCATCACCCCGACTAATTTTTCATACTCAGCCGCCCCTTTCATTCCCCCTAAGAGTCCCTTCAACTGACCGGTCTGGTAATAGGGATAAAATTCAGGGGCTGAAACGGCGGTGCATCCGGCTATCAAATCGATATTGTAGCGCGCCTGCACCTGTTGCACCCACTCCTTGGTCCCGGGATAGCCGGCAGAGATGTTTACTATCATGGCCATGTCTTTGAAATTGGTGACTCCCTGCATAATCGGAATCTGAGAGACCGGAGTGCCGTAATAATCAGCCGGAAAAGTATTGGGAATCGAAGCCCCCAGGGAGACCATCACCACTTCCCGGCCTTCCTTGAAACCCAAATTGACGTAGTCAATTCCTCTCTGCTTGTTATATTTTGGCGCCACCTGGGCCAAGGCCCTTTCTACCACTGGCGGGGCTGCTGGCCAGAGGCAGGTGATGATTACCTTCAAATCTTTTCTGAACATCTGCTCTAAGGCCGAGACAGTCATGGGCAATAGCTCCGGCAGGGAGCCTGGGTCATAGTCGCAGGACATTAAAATTTTGCTCCCGTTGGGGACTTTCTCGATGGTGTCATAAAAGCCCCGGACCGGATGGGAGACCGTGAACTCTATACCCAAGGGGAAGAACAGTGGTATGCTGACTGCCAGGCCGATGAAAAGAAAAATCCAGCGCCGGTCTAAAGTGTTGATGAACTCTAAGAGTTTTTTCATTTAATCTGCGCCCAAGTGAGTTCTCTCTAAGCCCACGATTACTTTCAAGCCGGTGGAAATCGCTCCCAAGGCCGCGCCGATTAAGATGGCCCTTTTGCCGGCCAACTGGGGGACGTTCATAATCCACTCGGCGAAATTGGAAAAATCCTTCCAGATGGCCTCCCCGATGGGGACTCTGCCGATCATGACCAAGACTGCGGTAATAGCCAAGAGTGCCGCCTGAATGGAGCGAATTCTGAAAGCCCGGAAAGCTGCCGAGGATATATAGAAAGCCAGCAGGGCGAACATCATCGCCTGCATGGGGCTATAGACGTTGATAAAGAACCAGTCAAAGACCGTCCCCTCTCCGATGCCCCAGATGATGCCGACCGACATCATGAAGAGTAAGCAGATTAAAAGAATTATCTTGTAAGGAGTATCCTTCCCTTTTCGCTGGATGTAATCCAAGTTAACTCTGGCGACATTGGCAACTCCCAAGACGTAGGCGAAGGCAATCACGATTATGGTCCAGCCATTGATGGCCTCGGCAATGCGGGAGAAGCCTATGTGGGGGATGAAATAGTCGGCGATGAAGAAGGCGCCGGCTAAAAAGGTTATGATTAGAGGGACTTCTTTACGCATATCTTAAATCTCTCATTGCACAAAAAACCAATCCTGAAACCACTGCTGATTGAAACTCATCAGAATACCGCCTAAAATCAGAATCGCCAAAATAATCGCCTTCACGTAATCCGAGCCTTTCAAAGCGCCTAAGAGTTTCGGCTCTCTGGACAAGTAAGCGCTGGCAGCAAATAATTCTTCACCGATTAAAGTGTAGTCACAGGCCACTACAAAGAAAGGCAACTGGTGAATGTTGGCGGTGCCGGCCACCTGAATCGCTCCGGTGGAAAATCCGGTCTCAGCCAAAACCAATGACTCAGCAAAGAAAGAGCCTAAGAAGAGATTAGCAGCCGGTCTCTCTCTTAGCATGATGCCGTTGATTCCTGCCGCATAAGCGAACTGCTCATCGGAAATATAGCGAATGTTGTCTTTGTTATAGGCATCCGGCCTTCCAGCTGACATATACCCCTGCCTGACCGCCTCCTCTGCCACCGGCAGAACGAATGGCAAGCGCAGGGGGACAATCAAAGGGGTATCATACTGGGCCACGGTCCTGGCTACATTGCCTAAAATAATCATACTGGCCACGGTCTGGATATTGTTCATATCATCTATGCCTGGGACATAAAGAATTGGTTTGCCCATCTCAGTAGCCCTCCCTACTGCCTCCTCAATGGCGTCCAAGCCTGCTATCCGGCGCACAAAGAGACTCTTCCCCTGTTTGGCTCGCTCGATGAAATAGATGATGAAAAAGAAAACTATCAGCAGAGCCAATAATACGTTCCAGCGGTTGGAGTCGAACCAGCGGGAGTCAGAAGCACTGCTGGTAGAACTTACCGGCAACTCCTGGGCCAGAGCTGTGTGTAACCCGACCAGCAAGATTAAACAAATCAGGGCAATGCTTCTGAATTTAGGCAAATTCAAAATTTCGGCAAGTAGAGTTCGTCAGGCAATTTTGGCCAAATGAAAGCAAACAAAATTTGAAGTAATCCTCCTGCAGAATTCTTATCTAATCAACCCCAGCCAGGTTCCGAAGATGAAGTCCATCCTGCCGATCAGAAGCGACATACGCGACATCACCGTGTAGCCGAAAGCCGCGCCGAAGGTAACCATCAAGAACAGGATTCCGACCTTGGCTAACCATCCAAAGGTCCCTTTGTGCTCCTTGGAGAAGAAAAAATAGACCAGGCCGCAAAAAGTCCCCACTACGATGATTATGTTGCCGATGGAGGAGTTCCAGGCCCCGGTCCACAAAGGGAGAATGGTATTCTTGACCTGGTTCATGCCGTTGGACTGCATGTAGCCGATTAAATTTACTCCGGCCGTGCTTCCTACCACAAAAGCCATAGCCCAGTTGGCCAGCCAGCTTATCTTAGGGATTAAACGCATCAAAAGCAAAACCCCTAAGGTCCCTCCGATGAGATAAATGTACTCCTTGGAGACCAGCTTGTCGTACAGCTTGGGCAGAATCACGGTGAATACGATGGTGACAAACCAGTACCCGGCCGAGACGCCTACGAAGAGGGATTCGCAGAACTTGTACAGGGGATTGTCCTTGTACAAAAAGGAGATGATGCCGATGGTCAGAATGCCGGCGATTAAATTTCCTATATTGAAAAAGGAATTGCCGTCCATCTGTTAACTCTTCTTTCCGCGTGTGAGAAAGTAAGCCAAGTTCCCCACGATGATGAAAAAGATTACCACCGCATGAGAGAAAGTCTGCGAGCGCATGAAGCCGGTGGCCTTGCCGTAATAGCGGGAAACCTCTTCGTATTCCGCTGCTCCCCGCATTCCCCCTAATAGACCTATGAGCTGACCGGTCTGGACATAAGGGGAGACTAAAGGCGCCTGCACTGCGGTGTTGCCGGCGGCCAATTTGACCCGATAGCGGTCCACCCCGAAGATGACCCATTCGTACGTGCCGGGATAACCGGCTGAGACATTGAAGACAAAAGCGATGTTGTCAAAATTGCGGACATTCTGCATCAAAGGCAATTCAGATATTTTTTTGCCGTTGTAATCGACCGGAAAGGCGGCGTGCATGTCGGTCCCCATCCGGATGATGACGAATTCATTGCCGGCGGTGAATCCTAAGTTGACATAGTCTATTCCGTATTTAAGATTTTTAGCCTTCAAAACCGGGTCTTCCATCACTTTGTCTAAGGCAATGTTGGCCTGCACTGAACCTTGTGGCCATAAGCCTAACATGATGACTTTGAGGTCTTTCATAAAAAATTGCTTCAGCATGGTCTCGGTCATGGGCTGCAACTCCGGAGCAGAAGGAGGGTCGTAATCGCAGGAGATCATCACCAAGGAGCCAGGGGGGAGCTTTTCTATATAATCATAGACCGCCTGAACTTGGGGAGTGACCCCCACCTCGACCGGAAAACTCATAAAGAAGGGAATTACAATGGCGACGGCCACCAATCCAAAAATTACCCTGCGGTCAACTGCTAAAAGTCTCTGCCAGAAGTTCACTCAGTCACCGCCCAAATAGGTTCTTTCTATTCCTAGAATGATTCTCAGAGAAGTTGAAATGATCCCTAAGGCAATCCCCATCATAATCGCCCTCTGTCCGGCGGTCTGGGGGAAATCCATGATCCAGTCGGAGAGGCTGGAGAGCCGGTACCCTTCCGGCAGCCAGCCGCTCAAGTATTCGCCTAAGGGAACTCTTCCCAGCATAAGAATTGTTGCGGCAATCAGAAGCAAAGTCGCTTCCTTGTTGCGCGCTCGGAAGGCCCGATAGGAAGCGCTGGCCACAAAGAAGGCTAAAAGCGCAAACATGGTGGAATTCAGGGGATAGAAGATGTTGATATAGACCCAGTAGAAGGAAGTGCCTGGATTTTGGAACGACCTGCCGCCAGAGAAAGCCAGTCCCACTATGGTATAAACCACTAGGCCCAGTATCACGACCAGGGCATAGGGCCACCCTTTTGTTTTTTGGGACATCTTGTTTAAATTAACCCTCATCAGGTTCAAAACCCCCAGGACAATGGCAAAACCGATGATGATATTGACCCAGTCATTGAAAATATCTTGAGTTTTGTTAAAAGGGGGATGGGGGACAAAAAACTGGATGATGAAGATGAATCCGGCTACTGCTGTGATGATTAAGGGAATCTCTCTGCGCATGGCTTCACCTCACCGTGAAAATCCGGCTTAAGTCGTAGATTCCTAAACTGACCAGAATTACTCCGGTGAAAATAGCCGCCATCATCAGGAATTTTCCCACATCCTGTCCTTTCAGGCTCCCCAAAAGTTTGACATCTCTGGAAAGATAGGCCGAAGCCGCAAAGAGCTCCTCACCGATCAAAGTGTAATCGCAGGCGGCCACGAAAAAGGGGAGCTGGGAGGGCTGGGCCGTGCCGGCAATCTGGATGGCGCCGATGTAATTACCGGTCTCGGCTAGAATCAGAGATTCGGCAAAGAAAGCTCCCTGCATGAAGATTGCTGCCGGCTTTTCCCGGACAAAAAATCCGTCCAGAGCAGCGGTGTAACCGAACTGGTCGTCGGTCAGATAATAAACCATGTCATCCTTGTAGGCATCCGGCCTGCCGCTGGCCGTGAAGGCCTGTTTGGTCACCTCCCGGCAGGCCACCATCACCAAGGCCCGTGAGACCGGCACCTCTAACTTGGCTTCATATTCAGCTGCTTTTTTAGCCACATGTCCTAAGATGGTGACTCCGGCAATGGTCTGCATGTTGTCCATGTCCTGAATCCCGGGAATGAAGACAATTTTTCTCCCCATCTCAGTGGCCCGGCCCACTGCCTCTTCCACCGCTTCGATGCCGGCGATTTTGCGAATGTAAATTTCCTTTCCGGAGCGGGCCTTGCGTATGAAATAAAGAATTCCACCCGAGAGAAGTAACAGGGCGATTAGTCCGTTGAGGCGATTCCGCTTGAACCACTGCGCTTTGGCTTGAACTACAGGCGATGGTTGGGAATCAGATGGACCTGCAGCAGACAAAGCTCGGATTTTGTAAAAGTAATCTTTGTGGTTCTTTGGCCCGCTGTCAATATTGGAATTTGTGCCTCGTGGCGCGTCCCCAACCTTGACATACTCACCTTCCGGTGACTCGGCTCGCAAAATTTCATAGCCGGTGACTATTCCCTCTTTATCATCTGGAGAGAGTTGCCATTCAATGGTGATGCTGTTACCGGCATCATCCGGGGTATCGTAAGCTTTAACTTCTGTGGCTGGGGCGGGAACTTGTGCGGAGGTGAGGCTACAGCAGAGCAAAATAAAAAAGGAGGCTAAAATTTTCCTCAATCTCTGCCTCCTGTAGTTTTACGGTTAACTCTATGCCGACACGGTTGCGCTCGCATATTTATTTTATAAGGACACGAGCACCAAAATAGACTCACCCTCAAAATCTGTCAAGTTAAATCTAAGCCGGGTGGCTTAAAATCGGCTAAAGGTAGAACCTCGCCTGATTTGGCGATTTTAGAAATTTTGATGGGAACCTAAGCTTGGGCTTAACCCTCAATCATCTCCACGTTAGCCCGGGGGACAATCGCCTTTTGTCCGTCCGGGAATTCAACCTGAAGGATTCTAGCCGAGGACTCAGTCTCCAATTGCTGTAGCTGCGGCGGCAAATCAACCACTTTGCCTAATTTGCCGAAATAAGGCTGGCGAATCACCCGCACCGGACTGCCGGTCTGCAGGCCGATGTTCTCCACGGCCTCTTTTTTGGCTGAAGTCCGAACCTCCAGCGGCATAGGGATGACCACCTCCGGTCGAATCACGCCTGCCCGAATTTGAGTTGCGCCATTGATGCTGGCGGATTGGCCTTCTTTGGATTTCAGCAAATTGAAGGTTCGCTCCGCCATATTGATTTGCCCGAAGCCTTCGGTGACAATTAAGGTAATCCCCTTTTCTTCTGAGCCGGTGATGGCCACGCCTAAATCATAGCCTAAAAAATCGCGCAGGTCTTTGTCGTCAAATCCTCCCACCACGATTCCCTTGGCCTTGACCGAAATGGCTTTCTGCAATGCAGGAGCAGTGACTAAACTGCCGCCTACAACAACCTTGCCGGCGCATGAGGAATCAATCTCCTTCTCAGTCAAAACCTGGTTTGGCGAGCCCACCACGATTTTTATTTCGCCGTGAGTCTCCGGGCCGATGCCGAAAATTCCCTGGATAAAACTCCCCCAGCAGGAGACCGCCACTCCTTCTTTCTCGTAGACTTCCACTACTTCTCCGTCTAAATAAGCTTTGACTTCTACCGGCACCGGGTTGCCGCGGATTAGGACCTGTCCGGTAATATGGGAGATCGATTCAATGGTGCCGGCAATTTTAGACTTGCAGACTGAAGAAAAGAGCCCGAAGAAAGTCTTGCTCTTGGCGATGATTTCTCCCTCGGTGACTTTTTCTCCTTCTTTCTTGAGCATGAAGTGGGGAACATCTTCCGGCGGAACGCCTAAGATGTTGGCTACGTTGATAGGTTCAACCGGGCCGGGCAAGTAAGTGCGAGCAACCACATCATCCGGCTTGACCTTCTCGCCAACTTTGACCAAGACCTCTCCCTTGAGAGGTAGGATTCTCT
This sequence comes from uncultured Ignavibacteria bacterium, assembly GCA_964399055.1. GTDB lineage: Bacteria > Zixibacteria > MSB-5A5 > DSPP01 > RBG-1 > CAYNPJ01. The sequence goes on along the minus strand of CAYNPJ010000001.1, from coordinate 307,938 downwards.
TCTTGGTGATTAATTCTTTTTCTGTGACTTTTAACCCCGGAGTATAGGCGTGTCCCATTTACTTCTCCTTATAATTTGACATTCTCTTCGCAAACATCACTTCACCAGCAAATACACCCAAATCGCCATAAAAGCCAGCGGCAAAAGGTAGGCCAGGCTTTCCGTGGAGGAAAACCCGGTTATTTTCCCCAGCCAGGGATAGAAGGCTCTCCGCCGGGTGACGATTCCATGTTTGTCCGACTCCTCCCCGAACATCTCCTGCTCTAACTTTAACATTTCATCCCGCCAGAAGTTATGAGCAGATAAAGTCAGCGACCCCACGTATAGCCAGATTAGGTCTATGACAATACCCAGAGTAGGAATGACAAAGCCCGGCACCTTGAATTGCCCGAAGGCCACCAGCATAATGGAGTTGACCACTAAAAAAATGTTCATCCGGTCGCCGAAGACTCTATCCTCGGCAATCAGCAGGTCTTTCAGGACGTCGTAGCGCTGGGTCTTTTCCATAATTTTTTAGCTATCTGTTCAGAGCTTCTTCAGGATAGTTATTCAGAGCTAACATCCATTCCTTTAGTTTTTTGACGCGCATGTTTTCGTCTGTGGGAAGGATATTGGAGCGCCCTCTGCCATCTAAAATTATTCCGGCCACTCCGCCGTGGATGGTCATCTCTCTCTTTTTTCCTTTTCCCTCTCCCAAGTCAAATCCTTTTTCCGGCTCCAACCAGGCTTTGGCGCTCTCTTCCACGCCCAAGGGAAAATTCTTCATCTCCCCGAATTTGAGAACGCCCTGCTCTGATTTTCCGCCCGGAAGTTCGAATCTGTATTTTAAAATATCCTTGCCAAACTTCTCCTCTCCGACCGGAGTGATGCAGGTTCCCAGGTGAATCAGACAGTCTTTGTCGAAAACCTCGGTGGCAGCTTGGGGATGAACCGTGGAGAGCACCCCTAACTGTGGCATCATGAAAATCGAGTCGACCGCCAGGCGGGTGACTCCTTCCGGTAAAAAGGCATCGATTAACATTAAAGCGGCTTGCTGACGGCGAGGTGCATGGGATAGAACTCCGCCGGAGCCGATGAGCATGTCACACTCCATCATATTGACGATGGTCTGGCCGGAGACGGTCTGCTCAAATGCCTCGGCAATGGTTCTCTGCTGCTGCACCCCTTTTAGGGTTGTGGCGAAGGACTTGTGTTGGATGAAGGCCAGCCTCAAGGCTTCTTTGGCAATGGCCTGCTCGAAAATTAACTCCTCCATCATCTGCGGAATGGTGGTGGGCCTAATCATCTTATTCTTTACTCTATTGCGCAAATCCCGCTCGTCCATTTTGAAAGGCACCCAGCGCATCACGTTAGGCAGGGTGGCTTCGGCAAAGACGTTGGAGATAGAGTAACTCATCCCCAAATTGGCCGACACGGTCCGGTTGAAGGTATTCTGGAAGACAGAGAAGATATCAGTGGTTGCGCCACCTATATCGACGCCTATCACCTGCATCTTTTCCAGGTCGGCTATAGTCTTGATGATTAGACCGACTGCCCCGGGGGTGGGCATAATCGGCGCATCGGTCCAGGTCATAAGTTTTCTGTAACCAGGCGCCTGGGCCATCACATGCTCCATGAACAGGTCGTGAATCTTCTCCCGGGCAGGAAGTAAATTCTCTCTTTCCAAGACCGGGCGAATGTTATCGACAACTGAAAGGTCGGTCTTTTTGGCTAAGGTTTCCTTAACGGCCTCGCGGGCGTCTTTATTGCCCGCGTAAATGACCGGCAGGTTATAACCGGTGCCTAAGCGGGGCCTGGGGTCAGCCGCTGAGATTAACTCTGCAATTTCTACAACGTGAGTGGTGGTTCCTCCGTCAATTCCTCCGGATAAAAGAATCATATCCGGCCTCAAGTGACGAATTCGCTCAATCTGCTGGTGGGGGAGTCTTTTGTCGTTGGAGGCGATTACGTCCATCACAATTGCCCCGGCCCCTAAGGCGGCCCTTTCAGCTGACTCGGCGGTCATACTGCGGACGACTCCGGCTACCATCATCTGCAGGCCACCGCCGGCTGATGAGGTGGAGACATAAATGTCGGTGCCAACGCCATCCTTGGCCGGAGAGATTATCTGACCTTTTTCGTCAAGTATTTTTCGATTGGAGAGCTCCTCCACCTCGGCTATGGCATTCAGGACTCCCATAGTCACGTCTTCAAAGGGAGCTTCGACTGTGGTGGGGGCTTCCCCCCGTACAATCAGCCGGTATTCCCCGTCTCTTTTTTCTATTAGAATGGCCTTGGTGGTGGTGGAGCCGCAGTCCGTGGCCACGATGACTTTTATCTCTTCTGATTTTAAGCCCTTCATAAATCTCCTTTAACTACTATCGCGCCTGTCATTAGAGCAACCGGGAGTCACATCCGGCGGTCATTCTGTGCAGAAATTATTAAATTCAAGATTTTTAATATAAACATAAATAGCCTCGTACACAAATGAAATTTCTCAATTCCTATGTGGTCTGAATGGGCCTGACGGAAGTCAATTCGATCTTCCTTGACAAAGCAAAATAACAGAGCTTAATAATTATAGCTAGCTTATAAATTTAAGGAACAATAAAACCTCAAAACATGGAGGTTTTATGAGAGGGAAGGCGTTTTGTGTTCACCACCGCTTGGCGATTTTCAGTTGTCTGTATATTTTGGTCATTAGCAGCTTCGTAGCCGCCCAAAGCTCCGGTAATGAAGACACCTATATGTACATAACCTGCGGCAACCCTGTGTTCATTGCTCCCGGGCCTGATACAGTCTGCTTTGACCTCATGTATCACATAGAAGGAACTGGGTCTGAGAAAATAACTGGTTTTTCTGTTCCGCTCAAGATTTCAAGCACGCCTCTCAATAGTATTGCTTCGGTCGATACCACGGAAGCTTCGACTTTCCCAGCCACTTCAGGTGTTTACGGGTTTAACATTAAAGTAATCAGCCCACAGACGAGTCCGCCTGACTATTACCACACCATCTTAGGCGCGGTTACCCTTGGATCGGGAATAACTGGCGATGGTTTATTTGCTAAAGTCTGCGTAGTGGTAAACAGCGCCTGCGTAGTCAATATAGACACTCTCTCTATTGTATCTGAAGGCAACTACAAGATGGCCCAGGAAAATAGCATAGAATTTGTACCAGGCTGGGGTGGTCGGCCAGTCGGTTATTCTGGTGGAATTAACTGTTTCCTAACTAACTGCTATCCGCCGAATTATGCGACCGGGACCGGGTATGGCGTGCTTGGTGATTTTAAGGGCCACATAGACACTTATGACAATGGACCGCTATATGAATTGAAGGACATTGCCAGACAGACTGACACTGACCCGCATGGCCACGACGGTGAGATGCTGTGCGATGCGTCTATTTCAACTTTCATTTGGATAGACAGCTTAAATACGCCCATAATGACCGACCCCGACAACTATTGGAACGCATTAAGTCAGCGTCCGGGCGTGGATGCCCATGTTTATGCCGGCTGGACTTACGATTATATGTTAGATTCGCTCGGCTGGAATGGTTTCGATAATCTTGGGTCTTATATGTACTCAATTGTCGACCGGCAACCGGCTAAGAACCTGGCAGAGTTTCACTACAGCTCCGAATACGTTTACTACTACCGACCAACCAGTTCGAGTTATTATTCAAGTGCTGGCTGCCTGGACGCGGTGGCACATGAATGGGGGCATGGTCTGACCAAGTATGCCTCTGGACTACTTTATGAAAGAGAATCAGGCGCGCTAAGTGAATCTTTCTCCGATATGCTGGGTGTTTCTGTAGGGTTTGCCAATAACGATGCCGACTGGCTTGTTAACGAGAATATGTATCCCTCAAACCCTTTATTATTCGGCGTTGATATGGAGAACCCTCTCAATAGCTTCCAGCCGGACACAGTGGGAGCACTTTTCTGGGTAAATCCCAACTGTTCCGACCCAGACTCTTTGAATGACTACTGCGGAGTACACACGAATAGTGGCGTGCCCAACAAAATGTTTCATCTTTTGTCAGTGGGCGGTACTCATTATGATGTGACAGTTACTGGGATAGGTATCCACAAGGCAATGCGGATTATGTATCGCGCAAATAGAGTTTACTGGGATTCTCTTACCAACTTTATAAAGGGTGCACGAGGTGCCGTTATGGCAGCGTTTGACCTGGACAGCACAGGCACCTGGGCCAGACGGACTGGCAAAGCCTGGGAAGCAGTCCGAGTCTGTAAAGCCATGCCCGGAGATGCCAATGCCAGCGGGACATATACGTTAGCCGATGTTATATCAATAGTCAATTATGTCTTTAACAGACCCGGATGTTCACCCCAGCCTATCTGCTGGCTATCCGGGCTTAAGTGTCGTGGAGACTGCAACGGTGATGGCGGAGTATCAGTTGCTGACATAGTAATATTAGTCAATTACTATTTCAATAAACCCTGCTCTAATCCCAACCACCCACCCACTGGTTGCTGGTTGCCCAGGCCATCCGATATTTGCTGCACCTATTATCCCTAATTATGGAATGTATACCGATTAAATCGTATAATAAAGAGAAGTGGACAGCGTAGCATTTATAAAAGGAGACAAAATGAAAAAATTGACTTCATTAATAGCGATTATACTAATATTATGTATTAACAGTCTTGCCTCTGAAAAAGAGGATGGCAAAACGCAAGACGACCAAGCTGCCGCTGGTGCTGCGAAAGTCCACACTTTTTCCGGATATGTAAATACAGGTAAACTCAAAATGCCAGAGAAGGGTGACCCCAAAGATATGGCATTAGAATTCTTTGAACTTAATCGGGAACAATTTCATATCAAGAATCCCAAGGATGAACTAGTCTTGGCTGGAGTATTGTCTGATGACATTATAACTAGGGTTACGCTTAAACAGGTATATAAGGGCGTTGCTGTTGATGCGGGGACTAGAGTTTTTTTCAACAACCGAGGAGAGCTGGAACATTTAGACTTTACCTATTATGATATAGTTGATTTATCACCCATTCCTCAGGTCGATTCAGCCACAGCCGAAAATCTGGCACTCAAGGACCTCGGCTTTCCCAAAGACGCCAAGGTGGTTAACAATAAAAAGAAAAAGGCGTCAACCCAATTGTGTATCTGGCTTCATCAGGACGAAAAGTTTCATCTCATCTGGGTTGTCTGGGTTTCGCAAGACTACCCCGAGACCCACGATTGGCAGTATTATATTGACGCCCACGATGGGACGGTCTTAAAAAAAGCTGACCGAATGATGCGGAACTAAATGAGGTTTATTACGCTCTAGCAGAACTTCTTAGGCCCGACAGGGATCGTACCTGCAACCTACAGCTGTGGCAGCAATAAATCAGAATTCGCGCTTAAAACACCGGAATACAGCAGATTCCCACCCGAACCGGATACCAGGGGCCGCCGGGCTTGTTGAAGATATAATTTACTCCCCGGACCGCATCATCTAAGGTCGCATTGCCGTTGCCGTTCCAGTCCCCCCGACAGGGTAAATCCGAGAGCCAGCACAGGGTGGTATTCGAACTGCAGGAAGGCCAGCCAGGCTTGCTGAAGATATAATTCACCAGGGAGATGATGTCCGGCAGAGTGTGGGCGCTGTCCGCATTGGCATCCCCCGGTTCGATGTACTGCTGCAGGGGATTGGCATAAAGAGGGCAGATATCGCACGGGTCGCCAATGCCATCATCGTCGGCATCATCTTGCTGAGAATTAGCAATAGCCGGGCAGTTATCGCAGGAATCGCCTACCAAATCAGAGTCTGAGTCTTCCTGCAAAGGGTTGACTTTACTGGGGCAATTATCCACACAGGTGGGAACACCGTCGCCATCCCCATCAGAGGGCGGTGCGCTTGTCAGGGAAAGGTTATCAAAGGCTACGGTTGAGGGACTGGTATCACTTCCCAAGACATACATACCAAAGGTAGCCAGCCCTGAGTTCAAAGTTTCACTTCTTACCAAAACCCAGGCTGAGCCATCCCAGTAATAGGAAGAGACCAAGGCGCCGGTGCGGGTTATTCTCAGTCTCCCGGTAGTATCGGTGGTGGAGACCCAAATAGCGTTACAATTCTCCTTCAAGTAAATGGTGGCCTTATAGGCCTGCAAGTAAGGCCGGCAGGTCCCGGTAACACTGGTGCGATAGCGCTCTAAAGCAAAAAAGTCCGGGCCAATCTTGACATAGAGACCGGCATAATGCTCGCCAGTAGAGGCAGGCCAGTTGACTAAACTGTAATCTAACTGGATGTCAAAATCTCCGCAGACCAGAAAAAAACTATCCAGTTGAACAGTCGGGCCCTCATCGGTGAAACAACCGCTGCGGGTTAAGACCAGCTGACCGCCGCTCTCGGCTACTGTACCGCAATAAGAGTAATCCAGCCATAAGGGGGCCAAGTTGCTGTCGGCAAAGTCATCCGTGCGGTTACCGGCGCAGCAGGTGTAAGCCGGCGCAGGATTAAAGTTGGTCTTGGGTGTTTCGGCCCGAACTGAAAAGTTTAAGACTACTACTAAAACTGCCCCGGTGATAATATAAAGCATCAACCCGTTTGAAAGGGAAACTCTCGGCATAACTACCTCCTGGACCCTAAAGTGTAAAACTATGTTCTCTGTGGCAGATTGCTTTGAAAACCAGACCTGTAAAAACTCTCTGCTGCAAATTAAACACTAATACGATAGCTCAATTTCGACCATAGTCAAGTAGATTTTAGGCTGTCATCTTCACAAAATGGGCCATCTCACCCCTCTCTAAAGTCGCTTCGAATTCAACCGAAAATAGAGTAATGGTGGAGGGAAGATGCCCAAACCAGAAAGTGCCACAAGGCCCTCTCTGGCGCTTGAAAAAGGAAAGAACATGTCGCTGATACCGTCAGGCCGGCTCTCAGCCATAGAGACCGAAAAGGGAGTCTTGCAGATTCAGACTGAATTTAGTCTGGAGCCGGCTAAGAGCATTATCACCTCTCATATTTTCTCCGGGCGGGTGCTGCGCAGACAGCAGACCCCCTGGCCTCACGTTTTAGAGAAGGAGGAGGACCGCCGACAGGCCGAGGAAGGCCTAGCCCGGCAGCATAAACAGGAAGTGGAATTTGCGGTGGCGCACTGCGAGGAGTTAATCCTTCCGTTGATTGAAGAGATAGAACAGGTCCACACCGAAAAGAGATTGGAGGACCTCAAAAAGAAAATTTCTCAGATAGGCGGGATCAAGAAGGTCTTGCTCTTAGACCAGGACTGGGACTACCTGGTCATTAAGAACAATGGAGAGGGCGGCACCGTCCGGGAAATTGAACTTGCCAAACAGAATATAGAGTTAGGTCAAATGATTTCTTCGGTAAGCCGGGTAGGCCGTCCAGTACAGTTTGTGGCCCAGTTAAAAGAGGGTCAGCATCTCCTGCAGGCTTGGGGGGACAAGTTCCTTCTATTCGAGGCCGGGCCTGAGTGCGACTTGAACCGTTTGAAAACCAGCATTCAACTGGCCTTAGCCGGAGTATAGATGAACCAGCTCTTACAGCAAGTTAAGTCGGTCAACGGCGTCAGCGGCATTCTCGTCTTGGATAAAAACAATTCCACCACTTATCAGCTCTTGCCGGCCTCCTTTTCGGTTGAGGTAATTAAGAAACTGGCTGTCCGCTTAAAGGAAGTGACCCGAACCTGGCCGGACCTGCAGCAGCTAGAAGTGAAGTTCGAGTCCGGCTATGGCCGATTGATTAACACCGTTTCCAGTGTGATTTATGTACTCGCTAAGTCGGATATCTACTTTCCTGATTTAAGCCTGGTTCTGAAATCGGTCCTGCCTCAGATTGAAAAAAAAATCAGCAAAAACAATCCCTTCCAGGAAGTAGAGCAGGAGCAGGTCTACGCCTTGAACCGGGTCAATCTGGATTTGCTCTTGGCGGCTATTAATTTGATTGCCAATAAGTACCGGGATTTGATGGGGGCTTATCAGGTGACTCAGAATCTGCGTAAGGCTAAAGACAAGCTCTTGGACATCTTTCCCTACCTTACCAATTTCTACGTGGACAACCAGGCCCGGGTATCTTTCCTTAAGTCCAAGCAGGAGATCGACCAGACCAAGATTCAGGAGGCCTTTGCCAACTGGATCTACGCCTTTAAGGCCTACTGCGACACTTCCGTTCCGGCCTTGCAGGATGCGGACATAAAAGAACTGACCGCCGAGCTCAAAAGCGAACTGGCCAAGCAGGGTTTTTACCACTGGTATGAGACCCTGACTGTCGGTTAAGTGTCGAGTTATTTTGTTAAGCTTGGTTTTTTTAGGTCTGAGCCTTGTCTCAGACCTTTCAGTTTATTGGTCCAACCCTCATGCTCTCCTGCGGAGGGTAATCTTGTTTCCTCCCCTAGAGGGGAGGATTAAGGAGGGGTCTGTCTTTGCTGTCATTGCGAGCCCCGACTTGTCGGGGCGTGGCAATCTGCCATTCTGACCTCACCCCAGCCCTCTCCTTCAGGAGAGGGAGAATCTCACCTCCCCTAGAGGGGAAGTGAGCCAGAAACGAGCTCGCCCCGATTCTTCGGGGCGGATAAGTTATCCAGCTCGTCGATGGCGAAAAAAGGAGGGGTCATCGCATCAATGTCAACTATCTTTAAACAATTCCCCCCAAATAAAAAACTGGAGGAGGGTTTTGAAGGTTTGAAAAAAATCCCTTTCCGTATGATACGGTAAAGGTTTTTACAGCCGCCGGCGGTATCTTGCGGTTCGCTCTCCCCGGGTGGGGGTCATCGCGTCTGCTCAACCGCCAGGGACGACCTTCATGAAATCAACTGTGAAAGGTTTTTTTCAAAAACTACCCTCGTCCAGTCAATTTATAGTATATTGCCAAATCAAAATCAGGCAAGTAAAATCTGATGGCTAAAGTGCAAAAATCAATCGGGATAGATTTAGTCGAAGTAAGCAAAATCCGAGCCAGCCATAAGAAATTCGGAAGCCGCTTTTTAGCTAAGGTGTTGACCAAGCAGGAGATTGCCTACTGCCAGAATAAGAAAAATTTCTATCAAAGTATTTCCGCCAGATTTGCCGCCAAGGAGGCTTTCAAGAAGGCACTGTCTCAATACTGGGTTAAATCGATTAGCTGGCAGGAAGTCGAAGTGGTCGTAAATAAAAGCAAAGTGCCAGAGCTTGCAATCTCCCCCAGATTGAGAAAGATTCTCAGATATAAACAAGTCGCCCTGAGCCTCTCCCACACCGAAAATTTCGCCATCGCCATTGTCTTAATTTCCTGTCAGAGAAAGCCATAGGAAAGAAAATGATTTCCTCCCCTAGAGGGGAGGATAAAAGGAGGGGTCTATCTTTGCTGTCATTGCGAGTCCCGACTTGTCGGGACGTGGCAATCTGCTTTTCTGACCTCACCCCAGCCCTCTCCTCTAGGAGAGGGTGACGTAATCCTCTCCTATTTATGGTGAGCGAAGCTTGCCCTGAGCTTGTGGTTCGATTTTGTTCACCACCCCGAACTTGTTGAGGGGTCGAAGGGTCGAACCAGAGGGGAGGACAAAGGAGGGTCATGCTTTTGCTTGATTCTGAGAAGGAGGGCCATATTTTATATAGCAAAAGGAGTATCAACTTGCCCAAAAAAGACCCCATCCTCGGAATCTTCAAAAAGTCCAAAGCCCTCTTATCCGGCCATTTTTTATTAAGCTCAGGCCTGCACAGCGGAACCTATTTTGAAAAGTTTGCGGTAATCAAAAGGCCAGAATATCTGCAACTGCTTTGTAAAAAAATGTCCAATCACTTCAAAAAGCAGAAAATTGACGTGGTGATTGGCCCCACTACCGGCGGGATGCTGATTGCCTATGAAGTGGCTAAGAATTTGAAGAAGCAGTTTATGTTTGCGGAGTCAGAAGGTGATCCCCTCGACGTCGCTCGGGGTCAAAAGCGGGTTCTAAAGCGAGGTTTTGAATTGAAACCGCCCCAGAAAGTCCTGATTGTAGATGATATTTTGACTACTGGCAAGTCAGTGCAGGAGGTAATTGATTTGGTGAACGGGTACGGGGCGAAGATTATCGGAATCGGAGTGCTGTTGGACCGAAGCGGAGGGAAGGTAAATTTCGGGTATCCCTTCTTTGCGCTGGCGACGACCAAGGTGGAGAATTATCAGCCTGAGAATTGTCCGCTCTGTCAGAAAGGGGTGGAGCTGGTGAAGCCGGGGAGTAGGAAGATAATGTAGACGATTATAAGAGTTCTATATTTCAGATAGAGGAGGTCTCGATGACTCAATTAATAAAAAGTAGCTTCCGAGCTCGCTTCGGACGTTTTTTTCCTTTTTCCCCCGTAGCCCCACCTTGCCCTAAAGGTGGGCCATTACCAGCAGTCATTCCGAATACCCGGAGCCTGTCGAAGGGGATGTGGGAATCCCGTTGAATCATCTGCGCCTTTTAACCGTGGGATTGCCACGCCCCTCGACTTTGCTCGGGGCTCGCAATGACTGCTAAAACCGAACGGCACCGCCGTAGCCGAGGATCCCTTCCTCGGCTCTTTTCAAAATGCAGTTTGAAAACCCGCCTGCCTTAAGTGATTTTTGTCAGAAAAGTTCTATAATGAAGGGGAGTCGGCCTCTTTGGGGTGTGGTATGCACGGGGAAAGCGATGAGAGTAGAAGCCGACTCTATTCATTTAATAAATATGTGACGGAAAAAGTCAAGCCAAACTTTGGTTAGGCAGTCTTTATTCTACTATCTTTCCGTAGCCGAAAATTTAATCCTCGGCTCCGGTTGAGGCGGGGTATTAAAACCCCGCCTACGAATTAGAAATGACCTCACCCTAACCCTCTCCTTCAGGAGAGGGAATTTAATCTCCTCCCCTATTTATGGTGAGCTAAGCTTGCCCTGAGCTTGTGATTCGACTTTGCTCACCACCCCGAACTTGTTGAGGGGTCGAAGGGTCGAACCAGAGGGGAGGACAAAAGGAGGGGTCAGCCTCCCAAATTCGGCTTGACATTTCCCGACCCGCCCCTATTTTAAAGGTAGACATTCCTGTCTGAATATTGTAATATACAGTGCGATACGTTAACTTTATGAATGATTAGGCTTATTGTGGGCTTAGGCAATCCCGGCAGAAAATATAAAAGCACCCGGCATAACTTAGGCTTCCAGGTCCTGGATTCACTGGCCAAGAAGCACAAGAAAAAGCTCAAATCCGGCCCGGGGGATTTTCACTTCGCCAGAATCTCCTTTAAGGACCGGGACGTGTACTTGGTTAAGCCGGATACTTTTATGAATCACTCTGGAATGGCAGTTTCCGACTGTCTGAAGCGCTGGGAGGTCAGGCCGGAAGAGCTTCTGGTGATTTGCGACGATTTGTATCTGCCGCTGGGCAGAATTAGAATCCGGAATAAAGGCTCAGACGGCGGGCATAATGGATTAAAGTCCATAATTGCCGAAATCGGGACAACCGACTTTCCCCGCCTGCGCATGGGTATTGGCCAGCCACAGCCCAACTATTCGGCAGAGGAATACGTATTAGAGCCGTTTGCCAGAACAGAACGGAAAACCGTCAGACAGATGATAAAAACTGCTGCAGAGGCAGCGGATTCTTGTATAATCGAAGGAGTGGAGAAAGCCATGAATCGCTTTAATGCAACAGGAGGAGATATTTGAGAACTTATGAGACGGTCTACATTTTAGACCCGACTTTGGATAGCACAGCCATCGAGGCGCAGACAGAGAAGTTCAACGCGGTCATCACCTCTTATGGCGGCAACATTATTAAACAGGACAAATGGGGTGTCAGAAATTTAGCCTACCCCATTGCCAGAAGAAGCCAGGGTTTTTACGTGGTGACTCTGTTTGAGGGGAGCAGAGAGACATTGACCGAGCTGGATAGAGCCTACCGCTTAGATGAGCAGGTTTTGAGGCATTTGACCGTAGTGCTGGAGAAAAAGCAGCTGCAGGCTCTGGAGAAAGCCAAAGAGCAGGCGGCCTCAGCTTAAACCTTTGTAAAGGGGAGTAGAGGTCATGGGTACTAACAACAGTAAATTGCCCAGCTTGAACAAGGTCTTGATTATCGGCAACCTGACCAAGGACCCGGAGTTAAGACATACCCAGGCCGGGGTCTCGGTAGTCAACTTCAAGATTGCTTCCAGCAAGAGGTATAAAGACAGCTTAGGCACCCCCCGGGAGGATGTCTGCCACATCGGGGTGGTAGCCTGGCAGAAGCTGGCCCAGAGTTGCAAGGATTATCTGCATAAAGGGAGCACAGTCTTGATTGAAGGGGAGTTGCGCAGCCGGATTAAAGAGACCGCTGACGGAGCCAAGCGCAATTTCGTGGAGATTAAGGCCTTTCACATTCAGTTCTTAGACCGCCGGGGGGAGATACAGAATCTGGTCCAGGAAGCAGAAGAGTCTCTGGAGTTTACCAGCCTGGAGCCGGAGAATCTCCCTTCCATTGAAGATTTTAACGCCAAATTTGATATTCAGGAGGATAAGTGATACCGCATGATGAAGAAAGAAGGCGCAAGCGCACCTGCCGCTTCTGCGAGCACGGCATTGAATTTATCGACCACAAAGACGACCGGCTGTTGCGCCGTTATTTAAACGACCGGGCCAAGATTTTGACCCGCCGGATTACCGGCACCTGCGCCTTTCACCAGAGACAGCTGACCACGGCCATCAAGAGGAGCCGGCATTTAGCCCTGCTGCCTTTTGTGGCCGAAGGACAGCGCTGAGAGAATAAGAGAGGTAAAACGTGAAAGTAATCTTGAAGGAAGATCTGGATAAACTGGGTAAAGCCGGAGAGGTGGTGGAAGTCAAGGACGGCTACGCCCGCAATTTTTTAGTCCCCCGCAACCTGGCCGTGGCGGCTACCCGAGGAAGTCTGTCCTCTATTGAAAGAATCTTAAAGGAGAAACAGACCAAGGAAAATAAGCGCCGCAAGGAGGCTCTGGCCTTAAAGGACAAATTAGAGGGGATTTCCTGCACTGCCGAAGTCTTGGTAGGTGAAGAGGAAAGGGTCTTCGGCTCGGTGACCGGAATTGAGATTGCCCGGATGTTAAAAGACCAAGGTTTTTTCATCGAAAAGCGTAATATTCTTATGGAAGAGCCGATAAAAGCATTAGGTGTCTTTACCGTGCCGATTAAACTGCACCCGGAAGTCACGGCCAACCTGAAACTCTGGGTGGTGAGGAAACAAAAGTAAGGCGGGTCGCCGGAGGCGGCTTGCCAAGCGCAGGAGAGAAAAGTGATGCAAAAGGCCAAAATCAACGGACTGGCTCTGGATGTCACCACTAATTCGCCGGTGATTATCTTAGCTCCGGAGTCAGAACAGGAGACTCGGATTCTACCTATATGGATCGGCCACTACGAGGCCTGGGCCATCGCCATGGAGCTCTCCGGAGTAGCCTCCAAGCGGCCTTTGACGCATGACTTAATCCGCTCCTGCATCGAGCATCTGGGCGGCAAGGTGGAGAAGGTGGAGGTGACCGAGCTGGTCAATCAGACCTTCTACGCCAAGGTCCATATCCAGCTCAACGGTAAGAGCATTCAGGTCGATGCTCGGCCTTCGGACTCGATTGCCATCGCCTTGAAGACCTCGGCCCCCATTTTTGTCAACGAAGAGCTCTTCCAGATGAAGCGCTCCGACGGCATTACCCAGGATTTGTCCGACCCGGAATCGCTCAAAGACCGCCTCAGAAAAATCCCACCGGAAGAATTCGGCAAATATTCCCTGTAATTCACTTAGTATATTTTGTAGCGTCCCGACAAGTCGGGACGTTTTTCTTTCTTGTCTCTTCCCTTAAGGGACCAGAAAGGTAGACCCAGGTTGCCCCCAATCTGGGATAAACTCAGTTGAATGGACTATTGACCTCTCCCCTACCCTCTCCTCCAGGAGAGGGTGTTTAACATATTTCCCTCCCCTAAAGGGGAGGGCCAGGGTGGGCTCAATCCTGATGAATCTCGTAGGCGGGGTTTTACTACCCCGCCTCACTAAGAGCCGAGGATAAAATCCTCGGCTATCGAGTTATTCCCTCTCCTCTTAGGGGAGGGGTTAGTACTTTGCAGTCATTGCGAGTCCCGAGCGAAGTCGAGGGGCGTGGCAATCCCACTAAATCAGCTCTGACCTACACTAAGAGGATTGCCTTACCCCTCTTCGAATGAAACTTGTGATAAGCCTATTTTAGCGTATATTAAGAGAGATGACCGCGCAGGAAAAATATCAGCGGTTGCAGAATATTCTAAAATCCATGGAGAGAGTCATCGTGGCCTTCTCCGGTGGCGTGGATTCAGCCCTGGTGCTGAAAGTAGCTGTGGACGTATTGGGCAAGCAGAGAGTCTTGGCTGTCACCGCCGACTCGGAGAGCTATCCCCGTCAAGAATTAGAGTCAGCCAAAAATTTCGCCTCACAAATCGGATTGGATGGCCGGCACCAGATTATCCGCACTGAAGAATTGGCCAATCCCGAATATTCAGCCAATGCCCCCTCCCGCTGTTTCTTCTGCAAGGATGAGCTTTACACTCAGCTTAAGAGAATCGCGGAAGAAGGAGGATTCAATCATATCTTGGATGGCTGCAATCTCTCTGACCAGGCGGACCTTCGCCCCGGAAGAACTGCGGCACAGAATCACGGCGTGCGTTCTCCATTAATCGAAGCCGGATTGAACAAAGAGGAAATAAGGGAGATTTCAAAGATGCTGGGACTCTCAGTCTGGGATAAGCCGGCTCTGGCCTGCCTCTCTTCCCGAATTCCATATGGACAGAAAGTGACCAAAGAAAAGCTCTCTCAGATTGAGCAGGCTGAGGAGTTTCTGCACTCTCTTGGATTCAGGCAATTGAGAGTAAGACACCATGAGAACATTGCCCGGATAGAGTTAGAACCGGATGAAACTTCTAAGTTTCTGAATGAGAAGACCCGAGAGAAAGTTTATGAAAAGTTCAGGGAGATAGGCTACCTCTACGTCACCTTAGACCTGCAGGGATACAGGAGCGGGAGCCTGAATGAAACTTTTAAAAAGAGGGAGTGATGACCGAAGAAAAGAAAGTTGCCCTAAAAATCATCACCGGCGGGCAGGAGAAAGAGGTCAGTTTCGATGAGCTGACTTTGGCCAACAATTTATCGCAGGAGGCCCTGGTGCGGGTCCTGGTCAAAAAAAATATCGTCACTCCCCAGGAACTATTGGAAGAGCTGCAGAAGGTCAGACAAGAGCGCTATTCCGCCCCCCAGCCTCCGCCTGAGAAGTAAAATGCCGGATGAAGTTTTACGCTGGACCTCCCATCCTTTTAAAAAATCCAGAAAGAGAACAGTTTTTCTGATTCTGGCCCTCTTTTTAATCTGGTCTTTAGTCTTCTGGGCCACTGCTTACTCCTGGGCTTTTTTATTTTTAGCGGTCGTAATCTTAATGAGCTCCCTCTCTCCTTTCTTTTTTCCCACCCGGTATGAATTGAGCGAGGATAAAGTCAAAGTTTATTTCTTGGCCGTTAAAAAGGAAAAAACCTGGTCAGAATTCAGAAGTTATTATCCGGAAAAGAATGGAGTCTTTATTTCTCCATTCGCCAAACCGAGCCGATTGGAGAATTATCGTGGCATTTATCTGCGCTATGATAAAAATCAGGAAGCAGTGCTAGATTTTGTCAAGTCGAGAATTAACTATCAGCCTCAGACTCAAGTTTCCGCCACAGAAAAGGGTTAAAATGTCCTTCAAAGATTTGCTCTTCTGGAGAAAAGAGTCTTTCAAGATTGAGAAGACTCCGTTGACGCCTGAACAGGAAGTAATTTTGGACAAGATAGCCAAGAAAGTCGTGCAGTGGCGGATGACCACCCCGGCAATCCTCTTTTTGGAATCGGTCAAGCCGATGAACTACATCGGCTCTCAGATGTTAGTCTTCTTCGAACCCTTCGTGCAGGCGCTTTTTAATGTGAAAGAGTACAATGAGTTTATTAAAATTATGGAAGAAAGGGGAAACGTTGAAAGATTGCTGGTGAAGATTGAGAAATTCGATGCCGAGCAGGAGGAAAGGGAGAAAGAGGAGAAGAAAAAGAGAAAAGAGGAGAAAAAACTAAGAAAGATGCGGGGTATAGGTTAGTGGCCGTAGGCGGGGTTTTACTACCCCGCCGGAATATGCAATCATTGCGAGTCCCGAGCGTAGTCGAGGGGCGTGGCAATCCCGCTGTTAAAAGACGCAGATAATTCAACGGGATTCCCACGTAGTCCCGAAAGCTATCGGGACTCCTCGGAATGACAGCCAGAAAATTTGAATGAATGAAAATTCCTAAACAAACAGATCCTCACCCCGCCACCATCGGCGCCCGCACCACCTTTGTCGGCATCATCACCAATGCCCTTTTAGCCGGCATTAAATTCTTAGCTGGGGTCCTGGGTAACTCCTACGCTCTGGTGGCAGATGCCATTGAATCAAGCATGGACGTCTTCTCTTCCTTAGTAGTCTGGGGAGGCCTCGTCATTTCCAAAGCGCCGCCGGATAAAGACCATCCTTACGGCCACGGCAAAGCCGAGCCTCTGGCCGCCGCTGTGGTGGCAGTGGCTTTAATCGTAGCTGCCATTGGAATTGCGATTAACAGTATCCGGGAAATAGAGACCCCTCACCACGCCCCGGCTTCGTTTACACTCATTGTGCTGGTAATAGTTGTGATTACCAAGGAAACACTCTATCGCTATGTCTTCAAAACCGGCAAATCTTTGGAGAGTACGGTAATCAAAACTGACGCCTGGCATCACCGCAGTGATGCTTTGACATCTCTGGCCGCTTTTTTCGGGATTTCGATTGCCTTAATCGGCGGGCCGGGTTATGAAGAGGCAGATGACTGGGCCGCGCTCTTTGCCTCCGGAGTTATTGCTTTTAATGGCATTCGCCTGCTTCGACCGGCCCTTCTGGAAGCGATGGATACCGCCCCTTCGCCGGAGATTGTCAATCAGGTATTAGAAATCGCAGGACAGGTGGAAGGAGTAATGGGATTGGACAAATGTTTCGTGCGCAAGATGGGCTTTGATTTTTATGTAGACCTGCATGTGATTGTCAATGCCGACCTGCCGGTAAAAATCGCCCATAAAATCGGCCACGACGTCAAAGACCGCTTAAGAAGCCAGAACCCCAGCATCAGAGACGTCTTAGTCCACATCGAGCCAGATAAACTCTAATTCTCATCTCCTCCCCTAGAGGGGAGGACAAAGGAGGGGTTTTGGTGTTGGTAGTCATTGCGAGGAGTCCCGATGAAATCGGGATGACGAAGCAATCTGCCTTTGTTCCCTCTCCTAGAGGAGAGGGCTAGGGTGAGATAAATTTTCCCCTCTTTTCTAACTGATTGATAGTAAGGGCTGGTAAAAAAATTAAAAGTTTTTTACTCAAAAACCACTCCGTGTAACCGACTTTTTTCACTCCACTTCCGAGCACTCAAGATTAACTCTCTGCCATTTCTAAAGTTACAACTCGCAGCAAATGCCGAAAAACAGCCCTTTTTCAGCCTAACTTTTTCATCTATCGCAAGTTAACCCCGCTACCGAATCGCTACCAGGGGGGAGGGGAGGCCCTATTTATAGAGGGACTGTGTGGATTCGTGGCCACGACCCGGCTTTCGCAGTAACTCTACATTTTGGTTGGTGCGCCCTCAGAGTAACGGGGTCCCGGGAAGCCAAAATAAAAAAAGGATATAAAGACAAGATAGAAGGAAAGAGTTAAAAGAGAACTTACCTCTCTCCTGCTCTCTCCTAAAAGGAGAGAGTGCCTTGTCCCCTCTCCTGGAGGAGAGGGTTAGGGTGAGGTCATTTATTCCCTCTCCTATAAGGGGAGGGTTAGTCTTCTGCCATCATTGCGAGGAGTCCCGATGAAATCGGGATGACGAAGCAATCTGCCTTTAGATTTCAAATAGAGAGTTAAACCAGATTGCTTCCTTCGACTATGCTCAGGACAAGTCGCCCCGACTTGTTCGGGGCTCGCAATGACAGTTGGTAACCATGTTTCCTCCCCTAAGGGACGAGAGCGCCTTGTCCCCACTCCTATAGAGGAGGGATCATTTCTCAAAACAAAAAAAGAGGCGAAGGTAGTTTCCCCCTCCCTCGCCTCCTTTGCCTCTTTTTATATTTCTACTGACGCTAACTGACTATTTTTTAAAGATCGTGGCCGGGAATGACCCCCGCTCTACTTCTCTAACACTTGGAAAACCCGCACTCCTGACAGGTCAGGCACCCCTCCTGGAAAGCCAAGCTCCCGCCGCAGTCCGGGCAGGTCTCTAAGTCAATGTCCTTTCTGAGATTTTTTGAGTTTTTGCCGTTGATGAAATGTTTCTTTAAGACCTTGGCTATAGCATCCGGGATAGAGGTGACAATTCCGCCTTCCTGATAGATTTGCGAGGCCCCGCCTATGCCGGTCAGCTGTTCGACCACATTCTCGACCTTGACTCCGCTACGGAAGGCCAAGGAGATTAAACGGCAGACCGCCTCAGTGTCAGCCATGGTGGTATATCCGGATTTGCCTATCTGGGCGAAGACCTCGAACGGCTTGCCTCCTAAAGTGTTGACCGTGACGTAGAGGTTGCCGTAGCCGGTCTTGATTTTCTCGGTAAAACCCTGGAGTAAATCGGGTCTCTCCTGGATGGTGACCTGTTCCGGTTTTTTGGCCTCTTTCTTGAAGGATAAGACCTGCCCCTTGCGGCAGCCGTCCCGGTAAACGGTCACTCCTTTGCAGTTCAATTTGTAAGCGCTCCAGTAGGCGGTCTCCACGTCTTCCACGGTGGCTTCTTCCGGCAGATTGATGGTCTTGGAGACCGCATTGTCGGTGAATTTCTGAAAGACCGCCTGCATCTTGATATGCCACTCCGGCTTGATGTCATGCGAAGTGACAAAGACTTTCTTGACTTCCTCTGGAACCTCTTTGAAATGGGCCACTGAGCCGGTGGAGGCGATTCTTTCCATCAATTCTTCTGAATAAAATCCTCGCTCTTTGGCCACCTTTTCGAAGTAGGGATTGACTTCCACCAATTTGGTGTTGTCCATCACATTGCGGACATAGGAGATGGCAAAAATCGGCTCGATGCCTGAGGAACAGCCGGCAATGATGGAGATGGTTCCGGCCGGAGCAATGGTGGTGACCGTGGAATTACGCATCGGTACTCCTGTGCCGGTTATTTCATCGTAGAAGACTGACTTTTTCCACAAAGGAAAGACCCCTCTGGTCTCAGCTAGTTTACGGGAGGCACCATGCCCTTTTTCCTTGATGAAGGCCATTACCTGCTCAGCTAAGTTCAAAGCCTCCTGGGAGTCGTAAGGAATTTCTAATAAAGTCAACATATCAGCCCACCCCATTACTCCTAAGCCGATTTTGCGCAGGTCTTTGGTCCACTTGTCGATTTCGGTTAAGGGATACTTGTTGGCTTCGATTACGTTGTCCAAGAAGTGGACTCCCTTTTCTACTGTAGCGGCTAATTTTTCCCAGTCCATCTCATATTTATAAGGCCGAGAGGGATTGGTGGCATCCACCACGGTTTTTAGCATCTTAGATAGATTAATCGAGCCTAAGTTACAGGATTCGTAGGGTAATAAAGGCTGCTCCCCGCAGGGGTTGGTAGCTTCGTACAGAGCCACTCTGGGTGAGGGATTACCGTCATTCATTTTATCGACAAACATCACCCCCGGCTCCCCGGTCTTCCAGGCGTGCTCAACTATCATGCGGAAGACCTGACGGGCATTTAATCTGACCGGTTGGCCGTCTTTCAGATAAGTCCTTTTGGTGCGGGGGTCGATTAGCTCATATTCTTCGTTTTTTTCTACTTTCTGCATGAAGGAGTCCGGAATCACCACCGAGATGTTGAAATTGATTAATTCGCTTAGGTCATCTTTGACGGTGATGAAGTCGATGATGTCCGGGTGGTCCACCCGGAGCATCCCCATGTTGGCGCCCCGACGGGTGCCGCCCTGTTTGACCGCCTCAGTGGCCGCATTGACCACTTTCATGAAAGAAACAGGACCAGATGCCACTCCTGAAGTGGAGGCGACCATCGAGCCTTTGGGCCGCAGGCGGGAGAAGGCAAAACCGGTCCCGCCACCGGATTTATGTATCAAAGCCGCATGCTTGACCGTGTCGAAGATTGACTCCATGGTGTCTTCTACCGGTAGGACAAAACAGGCGGAAAGCTGGCCTAAGGGCCGGCCGGCATTCATCATGGTGGGTGAGTTGGGGGTAAATTCCAGAAGGGCCATCATTTCGTAGAATTCCTTGGCTGTGGTATCCACTTCTTCCTGAGTGGCGCCATACTTGGCATCCGGAGCAGCCAAAGCCTTAGCCACCCGCCAGAAAAGCTCCTTGGGGGTTTCGATAACCTTACCGTTCTCATCCTTGATAAGGTAGCGCCTTTCCAGGACCTTGACCGCATTCACCGAGAGCTGCGGCTCAATCTCGGTTCTGATTTGGTTCTCCACTTCTTCCTCCCTCTCTTGTTATCGGTTAAACTTGATTTTCAATTTTTATTTTTTCCTTCTTCAATCACAAGCGACTTGTCCTGAGCGTAGTCGAAGGAAGCAATCCTTTGTCCTCCGGCAGTCATTGCGAGCGGTAGTGAAGCAATCCCATCGTTAAAAGACGCATTCAATTCTGGGGGGATTGCCACGTCGTCCCTCGACAAGCTCGGGACTCCTCGCAATGACATCTCTTTGTTACCATTGACTCTATTCTTACCTTATCTCCCTTATAAACTTCCTCATCTCATCATTCACGTTCATCTTCCCCAGCGTAACTTCCGCCTCGGCCTCTGGCTCCACTCTTCTTCCGTCCACCCTGATAGTCACAGTTTCCCTATAGATAAGCTTTCCTAAATGGTGTTTGGCCTGCTCTTTTTTTTCATCATTCAAGCCGGCCAAGTCCACCCATTTCAGCCTTATTACTCCCCATTGAGGGGTTTCAAAGCTGGCCGGGTCGATTACTTTCCTGACCATGTCGGTCACTTTCATAGCTCAGTCCTAACAGGTGCTACGTAGCTTTCAAAAACAATTCACCCTGCTTTTATTAGCAAAAAAACTTAGAAATTTAGGCTAATTGGGTGACCCTTAATAAAACTTAAGGTTACAGGGCTGTCAAGTTTTTTTTGTGTCAAAATCGAAAAAAATCGCAATAGGTTGTAAACAAATAAGTTGGAGAACACAAAATGTAGTGTCAGGCTTAGGAATTAAAATGACCTAAATTACAAGCCCAAGGAAATTTACGGTAGGCAGTAGAAGCTTACCGATTGAAGTACTTATAATTAACTATCTCAATGGTAATTGTTGTCAATTTCCTGCTGTTTTCTCAAAAATTTTCTCGAAAGTATCAGGATTGATATTTGAGGGTCTATAATTAACAGTGGCATATTTAATTGCTTTGGCTTATCTTCTGTGGCAATAGATAGAAGGAAGTGAGTTCTATTTCTTGCTGCGCCTTCTTGCAACCTTATTTTTATGACCTGACTTTACCTTCTTCTTATCTAATTTGGTCTTAATTCTCTTTACCTCCTCTAATAGCAGTCCCTCCAATCCGTCTTTTTTAGGAGTATAATCTACCAAGGTCAGCTGAAATACCTCTGACATATTTTCGACCAGATGAAACTTCATTTGATTTCTAACCTTTTCTGGAATCTCCTGCAGGTCGGATAGGTTTTGCTTAGGAATTATTACTTCTTTAATCCCGACCCGGTGAGCGGCTAAGATCTTTTCCTTAACCCCGCCGATGGGGAGAATCTTTCCCCTCAGGGTCACTTCACCGGTTAAGGCAATGTCATTGCGGATGGCCTTATTGGAAAAGACCGAGGCCAAGACTAAGGTAACCGCTACTCCGGCTGAGGGCCCGTCCTTGGGGATGCCGCCGGAAGGGAAATTAATGTGGACGTCATGTTGGAAAAAATCGTTAGGGCTTATGCCCAAAATCCGGGCCTGAGAGCGGACAAAGGAGTGCGAGGCCTGGATTGATTCTTTCATAACCTCGCCTAAGGAGCCGGTGGAGAAAACCTGTCCGGAGCCGGGGATTTTTAAGGCCTCAATCGGCATTATATCCCCGCCTGCCTCAGTCCAGGCCAAGCCCATGGCCGCTCCGATTTCAGGTTGGGTGCCGGCCCGGTCCGGCTTGTAGAGCTGGGGACCTAAGTATTGTTCCAGATTCTCCGGGGTAATCTGCCAGCTCTTCTGGCCCGTGGAAAAAGTCTGGGTGGCGCACTTGTGGCAGAGAGTCTCCATTTGCCGGCCCAATTCTCTTACCCCGGCCTCCTGGGTGTAATATCTGATAATCAGTCGCAAAGTCTCCTCTGAAATCTGCAGCGCTTTGGGATCTAAGCCTAAGTTCTGGCAGTGCCTGGGAAAGATTGACCTTTGGGCTACCTCGATTTTTTCATCCTCGGTCAGGGGCGAAAACTCCACGTATTCTAACAAATCGCTGACGGCCTCCGGGATGTCATCGTAATTAGTGGCAGAGGTGACTAAAAAGCATTCTGATAAATCATAGGAGATGCCTAAGTAATCGTCTACAAAGTGAGAGTTGCTGTCCGGGTTTAAAATCTCAACTAAAGCATAGACTGGCCCTTCCAGGGAGGTTTTCTGCCCTAATTTGTCGATGTCTTCAATCATTAGCAACGGATTTCTTGCCCCGCTCTCTTTGAGAGCCCGCATCACCCTGCCCGGAGCGTCGCCGTAATATCTGCCCGGCCGACCCTTCAATTCCCGGGCATCCGAAATTCCTTCCACACTGAAACGGGCAAATTCTCTTTTCAAAGCTTTGGCCAGAGCTTTTCCCAGATAAGTCTTGCCGGTTCCAGAGGGGCCGATTAAACAGAGGACTGGCAGACGGGCATCTGGTCGCAAGAGATGAGCTGAAATAAGTTCCATAACCTGGTTTTTGACTTTATCCAAGCCGAAAATTTCCTGGTCAAGTGTTTGCCTGGTGGCTGAATAATCACAAGCTGGTTGAGGTAAAGATTTCCAGGGGAGTGAGATTATCCACTCTAAACGGCTGGTTAACAGGCCAAATTCGGTCATCCCCGGAGGAATTATTTTTAGTCTTTCTAAACCGGCCAAAAGTTTATTCTTAACTCCCGCAGGCAATTCCACGGCCTCTAATTTCTGCTGTAAAACTTCCAATTCTCTCTGCAGGGGGTCAATCTCGCCCAACTGCCTCCTGATTTCGGCTAACTCCTGGCGTAAAAAATATTCCCGCTGAGAAGTCTCAATCTTAGACTTGGTGGCCCGCACCATATCCTGGCTGACTCTCAATCTTTCGATTTCGGAGATTAAGAGCGCCGAAAGGATGCGCAGTCTTTTGCCCACATTTATCTCGTCTAAGACCTTGCGCTTGCTCTCCAGGGTGAAGTGGAGCAGGTAAGCGGAGAGGTCAGCCAATTTTCCGGGCTGTTCCTGATTCAGACTCAAAATTCGCTCCAGCTCCTGGGGATAGCGCTGGTCCAAATTCAGCAAAGTCTCAATCCGGTCTAAGACTTCTCGAATTAAAGCTTTCTCCTCCTCGACAAGGCCAGGCTCATCTTCTAAAGTAATTATTTCTGCCTTCAGATAAGGCGTAGTCTCAGTGAAATGTTTAATCTTTACCCGCTTCAACCCTTGGACTGTGACCTGCAAGTATCCGCTGGACTGTTTGGTAATCTCCAAAAGTTTGGCCAAGACGCCGGTTAAAGAGATGGTCTCCGGGCCCACGTCGATGGATTTGGGGACTAAGGAAGGGGCTAAGATTAACTGGCCATTGGAAGGAATCTCCTCAATCAGCTTGATATTTCTGGCTAAGCCGATATGCAGCGAAGCGACCGTATTGGGGAAGACTACCGTGGAGGATAAAGGGAGGACCGGGAGGATTTGCGGTTCGGGCATATTGTTAATTTAATTGATTCCAGTTAATGAGACAAATACTAACCCCTCCCTTACCCTCCCCTACAAGGAGAGAATGACCCCACCTCAGTCCTCCCCTGAAGGGGAGGAGATTTTGCTCCCTCTCCTTCAGGAGAGGGCCAGGGTGAGGTCATATTTAGTTATGCCAGGACCTAGCCTTGACAATTTCATTATTGTCCGGAATAGTTCCTTACAAACATTAAAAAACGATTTACGTAGGCGGGGATCATTCCCCGCCTCTTTTGCCAGCCGAGGAAAAGATCCTCGGCTACGGTGATACCTAAGATTCTTGCCCTGGACAAGCCAGGGCGCTACAAAAAAGTAGCTTCTACTTCAAATACTTCACAAACCACCCGCCAATCCTTCTCAAGCGTTCTAATCTCCTGTCCGGTCTGCCCGAACGGGACAAGCCATGGAATTCTTCTGGAAATCGTACAAAAGCCACTCTTCTTTTCAAAACTCTCAGGGCGGTGTAGAACTGTTCGGCCTGTTCTATCGGGCAGCGCAGGTCCCCTTCGTTGTGGAGAATCAGAAGCGGGGTGCGGACGTTGCGCACATAGTATAAAGGCGACATTTTCAGATAGTGATCCCAGTTCTCCCACACCCGGCCCCCGAATTCACGCCAGTCTTCAAAGCCGATATCCGAACTGCCGAAGAAAGAAAGCAGGTTAGAGATGCTTCTCTGGGTGACCGCAGCCTTGAAGCGCTGAGTATGTCCCACCACCCAGTTGGTCATGAATCCGCCATAGGAGCCGCCGGTGATGCCGATTCTGTTTTTGTCAACGTAAGGCTTGGAGCAGAGATAATCGGTGCCGGCCATCACATCCTGATAATCGTAACTTCCCCATTTGGCCACGATACAGCCGGCGAATTTCTCGCCGTAGCCCTGACCCCCGCGTGGATTGCAGAAAAAGACCACAAAACCTTTGGCGGCCAGATACTGAAATTCGTGCATGAAGACATAGCCGTACTGCACCCGGGGTCCTCCATGGACCTCCACGATGGCCGGATACCTCCTCTTAGAATTAAAATTAGGGGGCTTGAGAATCCAGCCCTGAATTTTCTGCCCCCCGGTGGATTTGAACCAGTGCTCTTCCGGAATTTGAACCTGATGAGCAGTAAACCATTCTTTGTTTATCTCGGTCAGGCGCTTGACCCGGCCAGCCGGAGTGGTGACATATAAATCTCCGCAGGAGGTGAAATCTACTTGCGAATAGGCTAAGAGACTCACTCTGCCGTTGGTGTCGAAATTCATAATGCGCTGCTTCCTCTTGGTAATGCCGGTCATTTTCCGGTCTGAGCCGACCGAGTGGAGATTGACGCTCCCTTGATTGGAGACCAAGAAATACAGCTTCTTGCCGTCTCTTGACCAGGCAACCTTGCCGCCGTGCCCGGCCTCCCCGGTATCAGAAATACCCATATCCAGGCACATCCGGTCTAACTTAGGGGTCAAATCCCGGGCCGAGCCTTTCTTAGCCGGCTCCGCCACCCAGATGTGGAAATTAGTCACTCCCCAGGCATCCTTGGGGTTAGTGTGAGCGATGTAGGCTATTCTTTTTCCATCCGGGGACCAGACCGGTTCTAACTTGGGGCCATCCGGAGCAGAGATTTTTTTGAATTTTCCACCGTCTGCTGAAATCAAATACAAATCATGGCGGTCAGAGTCCATGTCCGGGTCCGGCTGGCGATTAGAGATAAAACAGATCTGCTTTCCGTTCGGGGAAAAGACCGGATTGACCTCTTCATATTTTCCTTTGGTCAACTGCGTCCCTTTGCCAGTGGCGACTTCATATTTCCAGATATGGTATCTGTCTTTGGGCAGCCAGCCATCTCCATCTAAGCGATAAAAGAGCCGCTGGACTTCACGAAAGGCCGGCGCCACCTTCTTCCCCTCTTTGTCTTTGTGAATCTCCGCCCTGCGGAAAGCGCAGAGAATATATTTTCCGTCCGGCGACCAGGAGAGATTTTGAAAAGAGCCTTCTTCCTCGACTAATTTATTGGCCTCTCCTCCATCCCGGTTGATGATGTGGATGCCTACTTTTTCTCCCCGCTTGGAGACAAAGGCGATTTTCTTTCCGTCCGGCGACCAGACCGGTGAGGAATCTTTATATTTGCCGAAGGTGAACTGGTGGTTGTTCTTACCGTCAGTGCCGACCAGCCAGAGATTGGAGTAGTACTTGTTGTCCTTCTCATCTATCCACTCCAAGGTGTAGACGATTTCCCTCTCATCCGGGGAGAGGGCAAAACTCCTCAGGAATTTCAGGGTGAGCAGGTCTTTTTCGGTGATTAGTTTCTTCTGTGGCATTGTGACTCCTTCTAATTTTTTAGCAAGTTACAAGATTCACAAGGAAGGGGCAAGTAAAATGAGAGCCGGTTTTATTCAATCTCCTCTTCATTTGGTTTTTCAACAAGTAATGACTGGGGAAAGACGGATGGTGTCAATTTTGATTTGGGTCAAAAACAGCTTAATATTAGGTCGGGGAGCCGAAAAGTTTGAGAAGGTGAGGGAATCCCTTGGCAAGCTGATATAACTCGATAACAGAAATGCCTGTCAGGCTTTTTTTAGACCGACAGGCATTTTGTTCAAACAGTAAAAATCTGCCGCGCTTTGGCCCTTAATCTCTCCAGACGCAGTGACAGCACTTAGGAATCCCATCACAGACACATACCTTTTCCGGTATGCAGCGGATAATGGAGCAGGACTTAACGCAGCCGGCTTCCGCAGAGTTGGCGGAGAGTAGAATTCCGGCGCCGAAAGAAAGCAGGAAGGCGGCTAAGAGGATTACCCCTAAAATCCTTTTCATCTTTTATCACCTCCTTGTCTATAGAAATAAAAAACCCACCGAGAAGGCGGGCATCTTTCTCACTTACCAGGCAAGCGACAGCAGCCTATCCAACTATCGAGCTTGGAGCAAATGACTTTCAGAAAACAGGTGCAGTTGTTCATCCATAAACCTCCATAGCTTCAAATCAGGCGATGGAAATTTACACTGCCGGTTCAGCTTCTGTCAAGAATAAATTTTTGCTGTCCAAGATTCTTTAATCCTCGGCGAAAAAGTATTTAACCAGAGTCAAGACATCCTCTACTGTAACTCTGCCGGAGCCGTCCGTATCAGCCGACCGGAAAAGTTCAGGGCTGCCACAATCAGAATTCAGGTTGAGCCGGCAGGCAAATCTCCCCCTGCCAAAGAGATAATTGGTCAGATCGACTATATCCCTTAAATTGAGTTCTCCGGAGTAATCCATGTCCCCGCGGAAAAAGCGGCAAGTCTGAAAGACATTCTTACGGGGGTCATTCTCCTGTGGTTCCACTCTCACCTGAGCAGAGCCGTAGTCAAATGCGGTCACCGAGGCTAAGACCTGACTGCGGAAGCCTACATTGCGGATCACATATTCATATTCGTAATATTCCGGATCTGCCGGTGTGAGCTTTCCGGCTAAGATCAAATCTTTGTGTTTTTTGATGTCTAAGAGTCCCCAGTTGTAGTCCTGAGGGGCGATTGCAATCTTATCACCGGTGCGAATCGTAACCAGGGGCGAAATCTTCAGTTCCGGAGTACAAGTTCCTTTATAGATATAAGGATTGGCTTTGGTCCAGTATTCCGGGTCAGTGCCGAAACTATTGGGGTCAGTGCAGGCGCTGTCTAAGCAGACACAGTTGCCAAAACCATCGTCAAAACAGCAGATATTATCTTTTTCGAATAACTTTATAATAGAATCAGCCGAAATAGAGGCGATTTTAAGGGCCCATTGCTGGGTGCCGGGATTGAACACAGAAAGGGAATAGTCAATCTTGTCGTAGGTGTCAATCATAATCAAATCTTCAGACTTACCACTCCGGCTCAGATAAATTCGATAGCCTTCAAAATCCTTTTCCCGGCTGAATAAATCGCGGGAGGTTTCGGTCCTTTTGCCATTCCAGTGCAAAATCATACTACCTAAAGCGTATTCACAAGAAACTTGAGGAGCTAAAGGAGGCTGAGGCCCTTTAAAATCAGGCACTCCATCCCCCTGGTAATAGATAGTATCTCCTTCGATTATTCTGTATTTCCCTTTATAGCCATCCCCGTCAGTGTCTAAGCCGGGATTATCATACATCCACCCCGCCCACAGGGCATTCAAGCCGATATCAGAGAAATCGAGTTTACTGTAGTATCGCATAACTGCTTCGAGATTCCAGACAAGACCCTGGAATTCGTACCAATCATCAACTCGAACATGGAAATCCTCACCGGCCACATAGGCTAAGGTGAAAGACGACGTATCCCCCGGATTCAAGTCAAAAGGACCGAAGGACAAGAGATAGCGAGTGTCATAGCCGTCAGCCAAATCCGAAATGTAGCCAGGCGGTGGCAGCCACCCAGAATCCTGCCAGATGGACAAGGCTGACATTAGCTGGTCATAGTCGATTTCACCATTCGACATCATAAAGTATTTAGCCTTGTTGCCTTCTGGAGTTCCCAAAACTCCTCCAGGAAACATTCCAGGTCGGCGAGATAGGCTAGAGATTCTCCAAGGCCCCCAATCATATATAGGGTCTGAGCTCGAATTCCACCAGTTAAAGGAGAATTGTCCAGGTCTTTCCGGTCTGAGTAATCTAATTCCTGCAATTCCAGTTGGCCCAAAAACTGGTGGGTTAATGGAGAGACCATTATTGTCCGCAGTCCAAGCTAAATTTATCGTATCTAAATAACCTGGAAAAACATAAGAGGGAATAACCCGCATAAAACCACTGATATCATCAGTAAAACCGCTCGGGTCTGTTTGAGGATTATGCACATCTGCGTCGATGTAGAAACCGACATATATCTTACTCAGCTTAACCGAACCCACATTCTCCAAGACAAAGTCTAGCAGGACGAAATCCTTAGCGAAATCCTGCCCCCAGGCATAGCTATTCTGGGTAACTCTTATTCCTAGTGCCGAAAATGGGCCATCCAGTGGATCAGATTCACAATTAGCAGGGTTAAGGCATGTGTCTGAATAGATTGCCAGAAAGTCCTGTTCAGAAATAGCCTCTGGCGAATAGGGAATGAAGCAGCTTCCTTGCTGGATTCCGGCTAACCGGGTAGTACGACTCTCAAAAGGAACCACCGCCCTCATCTCATTCACATTCTGCCATCCGTCCAGACCCACACTCACTAAGGTTTCAGCTTCCCCTTCTCCTTTAATCGCCCCTACCCATATTCCTCCGATCCAGAGATAATTAATCCCGCTTCCAGCCGGGAATTCTGCCGAAGGGGCGGGCTCGCCGGTGCAGGGGTCTCTTAAATTTCCGCTCTCGCTCCCTAAAATCCCGTAATTGGTGACCGAGAGCCAGAAATTGCCCACATTATGCACTCTTAACCCCTCCGCTGTTGAAGCGGCTGAAGTCTGCTTCGCCTGAGTAGACTCAGAGTTGTTTTTTGCAACAGCAGGAATGCTCAGGCAGAGGCTGACTATTAAAGGCAGCCAAATAAATCTATAGCACTTGGCCATATTTCCTCCTTGGGACTTTGCCCTTATTCCAGTCCCAATATAAACAATATAGAAACTTTAAAAATATTTAACAACTTCCTTTGGTCCTCCTATTTTACTATCACAAACTTCCCGATCTGGTTTCCCTTCTTTGACTCAACGTGGAAAATATAGACGCCTGCCACCACCTCCTGGCCATTGGAGGAAATCAGATTCCAATTCAGCTCCGACTGCTCCGGATTCAAAGGGTCAGTCTTTATTTCCGCTATCTGGTCGCCGTCCAGGGTGAAAATCCGGATGGTGCAGTTGCCTGGGAGCTGGACAAAGTGAATCCTCTTCCCGGAAGGCAGATTGCGGTCCTCCCCTGGATAGGTCTCGGTAATCTTGTAGGGATTGGGGAAGACCACAACTTTCTTGTCTCCGATGCTGGAGGGGGAGGGCAAGGGCCAGACCTCCTTAGAGTTGACCAAGACGCTGGTCTCCAAGGGCGCCAGACCGGTCTGGGGATTGCCGTAATCAAAGGCGGATACGGCAATGTGCACCGGAGAGCTAGGATTCAAATCGTCGATGAGATACTCATACTCATAATACTTCAAAGACTCCGGAGTGATATAGCTGGAATCTCGGTAGACCCGGATGGCCTCCAGGTCTTTATTCCAGTCCTCCATCTGAAAGGCGATGGTGTCTCCGGCAAAGAGTTTAAGCGAGGGGGATATTTCTAACTCCGTGCCGCAGAATCCTTTGAAAACGTATGGATTAGCAAAAGTCCAGGTCAGAGGGTCGGAGCCGAACCTGAAAGGGTCAAGGCAGAGAGTAGAATCCAGGCAGGTGCAGCTGCCATCAAAATCCTGATAACAACAGGCATTGTCCTGGGCAAAGAGTCTGACCGCCGAATCAGGCGGGATAGCGGTCGCCTTTAAGACCCACTTTTTGGTCGAGGGACTGTAGACGAACATCCTTAAATCGATTTTATCGTAGGAGTCTAAGAGGGCATAGTCGTTGGTAAATCCGGTGCGGCTTAAGTAGATGCGGTAACCTTCAAAATCAGCCTCATTGCTGAAATAGTCCAAGTTTGTCTCAATCTTGTACCCGTTCCAGCGCACGCCCACTTTCCCGTCTGAGGTCTCGAATTCAAGCTCCGGAGCCAAGGGAGGCGGAGGGCCGGTGAAATCAGGCACGCTGTCGCCTTCAAAATAGACCGTATCCCCCTGGCAGATTCTATACCGCCCCCGAAAGCCATTGCTGTCAGTGTCAACTCCTGGGTTATCGTAGACCCATCCGGCCCAGCGGGCGTTAGTGGCAAAGTCGGTGAAGTTCAGAAGGGTGTCCAAGTATTTTGTCACTGGGCCTATCTGGTCAAATTTCCCTTTCACCGCCTGCCAGTCTGCCGGCTTGACATGAAAGTCCTCGCCGGCGATGTAGGCTAAAGTCAAAGGCAGCGACTCTCCGGGCTGAATCCGGAAAGGCCCGAAAGAGAGGAGATATCGGGTATCATAGCCGTCGGCGATTTCTCCAGCTAAGCCCGGCGGCGCCGGCATCCAGCCTGAATCCTCCCAGACAGGCAGCGCTGCTTTGAGCTGGTCGTAGTCGAATTCGTTATTGGACATGATGAAGTACTTGCTGGGGTTGCCCACCGGAGTGCCGAAGTTGTTGTCTCCAAAACCCCCTGGACGGCGATTAAAATTTTCCCTGGTCCAGGGACCCCAGTCCAACTCAAAAGGAGGATCTCCCCAGGAATTCCACCAGTTAAAAGAAGTCTGAACCGGCCCCGGGGCCTTGACTATGCGCGTCCCGGCCACTGAAGTGGGGCTGAGATGAGGGAGAAAGATTCCCTGCTGGTTATCATCGTTGTCTGGGATCATAGAAAATCCATCATTGTCACCGGTCCAGGCGATGTTGAGGGTATCCTCATAAGTCTCCGGGCAGCGGAAAGAGGGGACCGCATGTTTGAAGCCGCTCACGTCATCCTGGGCTCCTACAGCCGGGCCGTCTAATTCCGGATTATGGTTATCGGCATCAATGTATAAGGCCATGTAGACTCCGTTTAAGAGCTTGTCGCCGATGTTCTCGATGGTGTAGTCGAATAAGATGAAATCCTCGGCGTAGTCATAGCTCCAGGCATAGCTTTCTTGAGTTATCTTTAATCCCAGGGGCTGGAAGGGCCCGTCAAAGTTGTCGGCGTGCACTAAGGATGGGTCGGTAACCGTATCGGTATAGACGGCAATGAAATCCTGCTCCGAGACCGCGGAATCAGAAAAAGGGTTAAAACAGCTCCCCTGCTGGAGTCCGGTGGGCCGGATGGTGCGTCCGAGAAAGGGAAGGTCAGCGGTCATTTCAAAAATGTCGCCGAACCAGCCGTCATTGCCCACCGAGACCAAAGTCTCTGCTTCTGACCCTTCCCCTTTTATGGCTCCTATCCAGATGGCTCCCTGGAACAGATAGCTGACTCCGGTGCCGGCCGGGAATTCGGCTGAAGGAGCGCTGGCCCTGGTGCAGGGGTCTTTTAATTCGCCGCTCTGACTGCCGAAGATGCCGTAGTTGGAAACCGAGAGCCAGAATTTCCCCACATTGTGGACGCGCAGTTCCTCAGCCGGCAGCGCCGCGGTTGTAGGTTTAGGTATTGATTTTTTGCCATCTCTGGTGCGCGCGGTAGCCATCAGAGATGTAAAGAGCAGCACCGCTATGACTAAATAGCAAACCCTGTAAATTTTGGACATAAAACCTCCCTGACCACCGGGTGGTCCTTTACAAATCTCTTTGAGTTGATTTAGCCTTTTCGCCTCACACAAATAAGACCTACTCCTTTCGCTTTAGGGGAATAGGTCTCAGTCAAGCCGTCCCGTCCGTTAGCTCCACCTCTCTGTAATTCAAGATGGGCTTTAGCTGGGACTTTCCCTTAATTAAAAATTAGCCTCCCTTTCTTAATCTGTCAAGTCCTAATTATTGGAATCTTAGCCCTTTGAGATTCATTCTCATAGTATTTCAAAGGAAATCATTCTCTACCTATCCATTAGTTCCTCAAACTTCCCCTGAAATATTTTGTAACTCTCCAAATCAAACAAAACCATTCTAACTTCCTTGATTTGCTTGACCTTCCGCAAAAATTTCCAGGCGATATCTAACATTATTCTGGCGCACTCTGCCGTTTGAAAACCCCCTACTCCGGTGCCTAAGGCTGGAAAGGCAATATCCTTTAGATTCAACTCTTCGGCCCGCTTAAGTGAATTTAAGGTTGCATATTCGAGTACGGTAGCGTTGGTGTTCGGCTGGTAATAAATAAGCCGAGGCCCTGCTTTAGACCTCGGCTTTCACACTAACTGTTAGTAATTATACTGATAGCAGATAGGCGGCAGCCATGGCCCTCCTGGTTTATTAAAAACGAAATTAACCAGGTAGATTATATCACCTAGGGTTATAGCACCATCGCAGTTTACATCTCCAAGCCCCACGTGAGGTGTAATCGGAACATGGTTGAAATAATAATCTACAAGCCGGTTGACATCCACCAGAGTCAACATACCGTCTTTGTTGATGTCACCCCGGGCGATGGCCACTAAAGCCTTCATGGCATTGAGACGACCGTAGCCGAATAAGGAGTCCCAACCGGCCGCACCCAAGTCGTCTGCCGAATTCTTGAGGACTTCTTTGTACTCTGCCAAGGCCATATTTCTCCAGGTGCTATTTTTGTCATAGGACATCAAAAGGGCAGCTACACCAGCCGCCTGAGGGCAGGCAGCAGAGGTGCCACCGAATCTTGTAGTATATTGTAAATTCGCGGTCTGTTCCGGGTTGCCTTGTTGTGAACAAGTTTCCCAGGGATTGTAGCCTCTGTTTCCGGTGATATCCATAGTCCAGACATCGCCTAATAGGCTCTTGTTACCTGTGGGAGCGACCAAGTCCATGCTATCCCCTCTGCTGTAGTGAGGGCTGTACGACCAGCGGTTATTGGATTTGTCGATGGCGCCTACTGATATGACCTCTTTCATATTGGCTGGAAAGGGCATGACATCGCTGGTATTGCCGGCTGAATGAAAAATCAACATCTCCTGGGATGCCTCTTTGATAGCCCAATAGACATCCTTTATAAAGACATCGGTCACAATGGTATCTGTTTCAGCTTTAATGGTTCAGCTATTGCTCATTATAATGGAGACACCTTGTCCGTGAACGTAACCAAGGGCGTAGTAAATAGCATGAGCAAAATCAGTATAAGACTTTCGATTCCCAAAATTATCGAATATCTTCAGCGGCATGATTTTGCAATTTGGGGCAATCCCGGAAACGCCAATGGAGTTATGGGAGGCAGCAATAATCCCTGCGGATGCCATTCCATGAGCACATTCACAGCAGTCACCAGGACTGGGGTCAGAGTCACGTGGCAAACTGTCAATTACGCTGTTTCCTGCAAAATCGTAGCCGTGATAAAGTCTATTAGCTGGCAGGTCTTCATGCGCTTCTACCCCCATATCACTGATGGCGATGACCAGACTGGTATCGCCTAATCCGAAGTCATCCGGTCCGAATTCCCATGCTTCCGGAACATCAATATCAGCGTCTGCAGTACCGCCGGTTTGTCCGGTGTTGTGAAGATAGTACTGATTGTTGAAAAATGAATCGCTGGGGACATAATCCAAGGTAACCTGGGCTAGCCAGTCTGGTATTGCAAATTCCGTGCGAGAATCCTGCTCATAAATATTGGCAATCTCTAGGACGCTCTTTTCGGTACTGTCGGTCATCCTCAGAACATAGTAGGGAATCTCTGCTATACTGTCGATAATCTCAACCTTCCAGAATTGGTTCAGGGAATCAATAGTTGCCCTGGAAACTGACTCCAAAAATCTGACCGTCACCCGGTCAAAGGCCACAAACTCCATAGTATCATCAGGCGATACTATATAAATCGGATTTACTATGTCTACAGCCTGATTGGTATCCAGGCGGGCTACCACAGAGGCCACATTACTCCCCTCAATCAGCCAGACAAAGTAAAAGCCGAACAGGGTCTGCTCAGGTTCTATGTTCGGGTCAAAAGCCGGGTCAAGGCCCAAGAGGGAACCTATATCCAAGTCACCTTCCTCTGCGAGTCGGATGACAATCTTGTCAGGGTAATACCAGAGAGGTAACGCCCCGTTCTTATCCTGATAATAGGCATCCTGCGCCAAAGCACTTAAAGAGAAATATGCCAGTATAAGGACAACGAACCAAAACAAAGGAAACATCTTAAAACTTTTCATGTTATCCTCCCTTGAAAAAAGTATTACTATATGGTTTTAATATAGCCAGCGACCTGATGCTTATCTCAGCCTGTATAACCTTTTCTACCTGATTAGACCAGGTGTCTATCACTATAATCCCACAAAAGTCAAATATGGAAACGTAGGCTTTCCCTCCGTCCGGGGATAAAGCTATCATTTCTGTGGCAAGACCAGAGAGTGTGCAAGGACTGGGAATACTACTTACGTCTATAGACTGGAGTGGACTTTCCAGAAGAGGAGAATAAACCCCAATCTTTTCGGTTGGCTCAGGTTCTATAAAATACCCGCCTGGATCGGTAAGATAGATGTAATTGTCATCAGGCCTGACTCCCAGGAAGCTAATAGAATTTAGTCCCAGGACCGTAATCACCGTATCTCTAATTAAGTCTATTCCGGTAAAGGCCCCAGAGCGGCCTGAAGTATAATAGAGCTTTCTGCCATCTTTAGTCACGACTATGTCGTTAACGGCTATAGCATACCCACCGATGTCAGCCGGTCTGATTATCTTAACGAAGTCCAGTTTTCGGTAATCAAATACACCTATCAGGGTAGGGACATTGTATAGGCTGTCCTGCATACGCCCGTAAACCAACCCTCCTATGTAGTCATATTCCCGTCCTCTACCCGTCACTATCATTCCAAGCGAATCTGTGTTGTAAACAATCTGATTCGTGCGAGCGTCGACCACGCCGAAAATATTGGCGGCTATGCTTCCCAAAAGTAAGTATTTTCCATCAGGAGTAGGCACACCGCTCACCGCCCCGCTTATGAGAGTTCTATTTCTTGTATCCAGCACACCTCCATTCAAATAAAGTTTTGACCCGTCCGGTGAAACACCGTAGGACAGGCCCACATCCCCCAGGCCGGCCACGAAGATTGTATCAATAAGCGAATCAATGGCCGTATCTATGACATAGACTCTGGTATAGCCATCCGGGTATCTATCTGACACTGCATAGAGAAACGGTCCCTGACCGACAACGGGCCCGGTCGGGTTTTTGGTACAATTTCCCCCCAAAAGAATCAGTCCCAGCAGAAATGTTACGATTACTTTTCGCACGAATTCCCTCCGCGCTTGTCAAAAATTTGGCCTATGCGATTTTTCTTGTCAAGTGTTTTTTGGGGACTATTAGCCTAGCTAAGAGGATTTAACCAGCCGGTCTGGAAGCTCTTGGAAATTTAATTTTCTCCTTGAAGGCCAGCTTCGCAAGCTTTAAAACTGTGACTGCCACGAAAGCTCCCCACACCGCCCCGCCTATCACATCCAGGGGATAGTGAACGCCAACATAAACCCTAGACCAGCCTATCAGAATCGCCGGAAAAAACAGAATCCAGCCGAATCTATGATAGAAAAAAGTGAAGAAAACAGCCGTACTGAAGAAATTGCAGGCGTGATTGGAGGGGAAGCCGTATATTCCGCCGCAGCCAATCAGGAGCCTGACATTCTCCAACTCATGGCAGGGGCGCAGACGGACAAAGAGCGGTTTTAAGAATTGATGGGAAGTAAAATCGGCCAGGCCTACACCGACTAAGCCCAAGATGACCAGCCAGCGCCCCTTCTTGCCTCCCCAGATGAAGAGTGCGGCCAGCCCCAAAAATAAGGGAATCCGGAAATAGGAAAAATCAGTGACCACCGGCATCAGCCAGTCCAGAAAGGAATTGTGAAATCCGGAATTCAGGAAATGAAAGACTATTTTATCCCACTCTATGAGAGCCTGCATCATTCAAATTCTATCTGGCCGGAAGTCAATTCTGTCAATCTTTCCTTCACAACTGCGAGATTTATTCTGGGAACCGCAGCGACAATCTTACAATTGGAATTGAAACTCTTGTTCAGAATTTCTGATTTATACTTCAAGAGTAACGCCTGAATCGAATTGAACTTCTCCGGCTGACATTGGAAAACTATCCGTGCAGTAATCGGTCTCTCAATTCTTTCCGCCCTTTTTAACGCCTCCTCAGTCGCCTGCCTGTAGACTCTGGCTAAGTTGGCCTTCCCTAATCTCGTCCCTCCGAACCAGCGTGCCACCGCAACTATGATATTGGTCAGATTCTGAGAGAGAATGGCATTCAGAATCGGCTTTCCCGCGGTAAAGTTCGGCTCTCCAGCATTGAAAGCTCTACTGATTTCATTCTGACCGGCTCCCAGGCGATAAGCATAGCAGAGGTGAGTGGCATCTGAAAATTCTTTTTGCAGCTCTTTTAACCAGGCCTTTATCTCGGCTTCAGAATTGACCGGCCGGGCCAGAGCTAAGAAACGTGACCCTTTGCTTTCGATTTTAGCCTGAACTGAGTCAGAAATAGTCCAGAAACTGTCCGCGTTTTTCATTTCCGGGCTTCGGAATAATTCTCGGCCAAGAGCCGGTCTAAGCGGGTCTGATAGATTAAATCGTAGGTCTGCATCTGGTCCGGAAAGAGCTTCTGGGCCTCTTTTCTGATCCAGGCAATTTTTATCACCGCTTCGCTATAGGTCAGCAGGCGATGGACTAAGAGATAGCAGGTCCGGTCTACCAAGAACTGCAGTTTCTTGATGCGGTACTCCTCCTCCAGCCAGGCGAAATAGTCCACGAATCTCTTCATAAATATCTCCAGACCAGTTCTAAATCAGCCTCGCTCTCGATTAGAAGAGCTCCTTTTTTCTGCCACTTTTTGGCATAAGGGGAAAAAGAAGCAACATACACCGGCCTTCCTGCCTCCAGAGCCCTTTTTGCCCCGTCTGAATTTGCTCCGGAATCTGAAGCCTCCTCGACCAAAATAACCACCTGTGAAAGTCCGACTACAATCCGGTTACGGGACAAGAGCTGTCCGGGGCTGACTCTGATTGAGGGGGGATATTCGCTGATTAAAGCCCCGTGTTGAACAATATTCTCGGCCAAGCTGTGATTATCCTCCGGATAGATGTGGTCGAAACCAGAGCCTAAGACAGCATAAGTCTTGCCGTTGCCGGCTAAGGCGCCTAAATGAGCGGCTGCATCAATCCCCCGGGCTAAGCCGGAGACGACAATGCCTCCTCTTTCCGAAATCCCTTTTCCTAAGGCGACTGCTCGGGCAATGCCGGCCTGGGTGGCTTCGGTAGTGCCGATTAAGGCAATGCTTACCTTATCGTTGTTGAGTGGGAACTCCCCTCGGTAATACAAAAGCAAGGGAGGGTCATCAGTCTGTCTTAAGAGCTGAGGGTAATCCTCATCTAAGATAGTAGCCACACCGATGTGATTAGCCTGCAGAAATTCTAACAGTCGGTCGGCTTCTTCCAAATGTTCTTCAGCAGCCAAGATGGCCTCTGCTTTCTCTTTTGACACCCGGGGAAGACCGGCAATCTCCTCCACCGTGGCCGCAAAAATCTTATCCGGCGAGCCGAAGCGCAAGAGTAACTGCTGAAAACCCTTGGGCCCTACTTTGCCATGTTCCCGCAGGGCGATGATGTGGCGGCGATAGTCCATCTTTCAAATCCGGATTTAATCTATCTACACTAATAAATATACGCCCTGAGCCGGATTTTCCTACCTTGTATTTTTTTGGTTAATCTTAACTCAATGATGCCCAAGCGGTTCTAACTCGTCCCCCTGAAGCTGAAAAGCCCCTTTCCAGGGGCGCTCAATTCCTTTATTTGGTCTTTTTAACTTAATTCTGGCTTTGGGCGTAGATAACCGGCAGAGTATTCAATTCTGCCAAATATTTATCTCTCATCTGCTGAAATTCGACCAAATACTCTAGTTTAACCGGTGTTCCGGCTGGTGCCTGTAGTTTCAAGGGATTGACCTGTCTGCCGCCGATTTCCACCTGGTAGTGGAGATGCGGCCCGGTGGACCAGCCGGTGCTGCCTACATAGCCGATTAAGTCTTTCTGCTGTATTCTGCGGCCTGGGATGATTCCGGTGGCAATGCGGGAGAGATGGCCGTAGCCGGTCACCCAGCCGTTGCTGTGCCGGATTTCTACGAATTTCCCCAGACCGCCTTTCCAGCCGGCAAAGCGCACCACCCCGTCGGCAGTGGCCACTACCGGAGAGCCGACCGGCGCGGCAAAGTCGACCCCGTAATGGGGACGGCTAGTGTGAAAAATGGGGTGTTTTCTGGAATAAGAAAAGCCAGAGCTGACCCGGCGGTAGTTTAAAGGTGATTTCAGGAAAGCTTTGCGCAGCGATTTACCGGAGTCATCGTAATAGTCGCAGTGGCCCGAAGGATTCTCATATAAGAATGCTCGGTAGGCCTGGCCGGATATCTCCACCTCTGCGGCCAATATATCCCCGTAGCCGATTAACTGGTCTGCCTTCCAGATTTCCTCGTACAGAAATTTCAGCTTATCCCCGGGTCGGGTCTCGGTCAAGAAGTCAATCTCCCAGGCAAAGATGTCGGCTAGTTTGACCGCCAATTCAGGAGACTTGTCAGCTCTCAGCAGGGCCTCCCACAGAGAGTTGTCAATCACTGCTGTGGCGCTGACCACTTTCTCATCCAAATGGACCGGCACTGAATAGGCGCTGACTTCTTCCAGGTTTTTGGAGACCTGATAGACCTCCGTGGGGCTTTTCTCATATTCAAGTAACACGAAGCTGGAGTCCGGACTGCTCCATAAAGAGAGCAATTCACCCGGCTTGAGCTGGCGCAGATTGACAATCGCCTTCAGAGGCTCGCTTAAATGATGTATCAGCTCCCGGGGAAATCCTTTGGCGGATAAGAGAGTCTCCAAGGTTTGGTTAGGCTTTAATTCCTCGGAAAAGAGACAGGCTAAGGAGATGGTCTGCACCTGGTTGGCTGGAGCGTTGGCCGGTTGCTTGGGGGTCAGTAGCTTTTCAATTCCAGTGCGGTTGAAGAGATTTTGCACTACGGCCAGCGTAAAAATGAAGCCGATAATGACCGCAAACTGAATCAAAATCGGCAGCCGTCTGATTAAGTGTCTCATATTTTTTGCTCTCTTATTAAAAATATCGAACCTTTTAGTATAGAGGTTCAGCCGGAATTTGGCAACATTTTTTTGTGATTATACAGTGGGAAAATAATTCTGGTTCGCAGAGTCGAAAAGTTTTTGATAGAGGATAACTTAGAGAGAGACTTTTTTGTCCCTTGATTGACGGGAAAAAATTTCCGCTTGACTATTTTAAATTTTCAGCACAAACCTCGCTCTTTTAAGCTTGTAAATTTCTCTTCTCCGATAATCAGATGGTCTAAAACCTCAATCTCCATCAATTTTCCGGCTTCGGTTAATTGTTTGGTTATCCTTATATCCTCGTCTGACGGCTCCGGGTCCCCGGAAGGATGATTATGAGCTAATATCATGGCCGCTGCACCATATTCAACTGCTGGGCGGAAGACTTCTCTGGGGTGGACTACCGAAAGATTCAAACTGCCCATAGAGATTACTTCGTCATGAATCAGGCGGTTACGGGTATTCAGATAGAGTCCGCGAAACTGCTCTTTGGTCAATTTCTGCATGTCGGCTAAATACTTAAAAGCCTCTTCCGGCGTCTTGATAGTCGGCACTCTGGATTTGTCTTCATAAAAGATTCTGCGGCCTAACTCCACGCAGGCGATTATCTGAGCTGCTTTCACCTGCCCTAAACCGGTATTACCCACTAAATCAGGGACTGATTTCTCTTTGGACAGCCCTTTTAAACCATAGAGTTTAAAAATGAAGTCGGAGAGCTCTAATACTCCGAATTTGCCGGGGATGCCGGTGTTTAGAATGATGGCCAAAAGCTCCGAATCCTTCAGCGCCTGAGGCCCGAACTGAATCAGCTTTTCCCGGGGCCGCTGGTCTGATTCTAATTCTTTAACGGAGATGTGATAGGTCTCTTGCATTTCAGAACGGAATCAGAAGAAACACTAAAGAGATAATGCTCCAGTACAGAATAAAAATCAACAGCAAATATCCCATAATATCTTTGAAGTCTAGTCTTGCAACCGATAGTAACGGAATAGCCCAGAAAGGCTGAATCAAATCCGTGGCCATATCTCCCCAGGCATAGGAAATCACCGCTTTGCTGTAAGGAACACCCAAATCGTGAGCTGCAGAAAGTAAATAAGGGGCTTCAATGGCCCACTTGGAGCCGCCTGAGGGGACGAAGTAATTGACAATGCCGGAGTACCAGTAGACAATTGCCGGATAGGTCTTGGCTGAAGAAATATTTACGAAGAAATTGGCCACTATTTCGGCTAAGCCGGAGTATTTGATTATCCCGAACATCCCCGCATAAAAGGGAAACTGCAAGATTACCCCGTAGACTAATTTTCCTCCCTCTTCTGCGGCCTTCAAAAAAGAGGAAGGGCGATAGTGCAAAAGTATTCCCAAAAACAGAAACAGAAAATTCAGCACATCCAGATTCAAGCCGCCTTTTTTAGAGAAAAAGTACCAGACCACCCAGATAATCCCCAAAATTCCGAAGAGCAGACTGAAAAGCGGGGTATGGTCAAGTATCTCCGCAAGACTTTTCTTAGAGCCAGATAGAATAGTCTCTCCTTTTACAGGCTCAAAAACTTCCTCAGTCGGACGAGTCTTCTGCTCTGGTGGATGAAGCCGGGGAACCAAAAGACAGAGGAAAATGAATACAAATAACAGCAGAATTAAATTGAAGCCCGAGAAAATCGTCTGACTGGTGGGGACTAAACCGAAATCCGCCTCTAAAAAATTCTTAGGAGTGGCCATCAAAAGAGGCGCCGAGCCGGAAAGCCCGGCATGCCAGGTACAGCCCATGCCCAAATAGGCAGAGGCTACCAAAAGTGCATAGTCAACCTCCTTCTGACGGGAGGCGATGTAGCGTACCATCACCGCGCTACCAACTAAAGAGAGGCCCCAGTGCAAAAATGAAAGGACTAAAGAAATAATCACCATCAAGAGAATCGAGGGTTTGGGACCTTTGGGCAAACCAGCTAAGAAACTCAGGAAGCGGGAGACTAAAGGCGAAACTGCTACAATGTAGCCAGTCACAATAACCAGGCACATCTGCATGGCAAAGGACAAAAGCTCCCAGAAGCCGTTCCCCCAGTACTGAATCAAAGAGAAAAGACTGCTGTCGGTGAAGCTCAATCCCAAGACGAAGGTCAATAACGTCAGGACTAAGGCGATCACAAAAGAACTGGGGACGAATCTGTGGGAAAAATTGGTCAGCGAATCTGATAGCTTTGAAAATAGAGACATAGTTGGAATTTAGTTTTCAAAGTAAAACAAATACTACTTAATTGCCAAGAAAATTTTGAAATAAAAAAGCCCCGAATCTGTCAGGGCTTTTAGTCTAAAAGTTATCAGTCTAAGTTAGGTTATTTCCTGGCCGCCAACTTTTCCTTTTTTAGAGTCAAGGTCGAACCATCCCCGCCCTTGGCATTCTTTTTTCCTCTGGCCAAATCCAAAGCCAATTCCAAAACTTCATCCACCGTATCCACAAACACAAACTTTACCTTCTTTTTAATCTCCTCAGGTATTTCTTCCATGTCCTTCTCATTCTGTTTGGGGAGAATCAGAGTCTTAATCCCGGCCCGGTAGGCAGCTAAGGCTTTTTCTTTCAAACCGCCGATAGGCAGGACCTGCCCCCGCAGAGTCATCTCCCCGGTCATGGCTAATAGAGGCCTGGCCTTCTTGCCGGCCAGAAGCGAGGCGATGGCCGTGGCCATGGTAACGCCGGCTGAGGGCCCGTCCTTGGGAATCGAGCCAGCCGGCACATGCAGGTGAATGTCAAAGTTCTCAAAGAAATCCTCGGAGATTCCCCACCTGGAGGCCGTGGAGCGGACGTAAGACAGGGCAATCTGGGCCGACTCCTTCATCACTTCACCCAGATGGCCGGTTAAGGTCAGAGATTTCTTGCCCGGCATTTTGGTGGCTTCAATGAATAAAATCTCGCCGCCGGTCTGGGTCCAGGCCACGCCCGGGACCACCCCGACTTTGGAGACCCGGTCCACCAACTCCTGGTAAAATTTGGGAGGGCCTAAGTATTCTACCAAATTGTTATTCTTTACGGTGACCTTCTTAGCCTCTCCGCCGGCGATTTTCTTGGCCACTTTGCGACAGACCGTGGCAATCTCCCGGTCCAGATTGCGCAGGCCCGACTCCCGGGTGTAGTCGTTGATAATATCCTTGAGCGCTTCGTCTTGGATAACCAACTGCTCGGCTTTAAGGCCGTGATTTTCGAGCTCTTTGGGAATAAGGTATTTTTTGGCTATGTTGAGCTTTTCTAAATCAGTATACCCTGGAATCTCAATCACTTCCATCCTGTCGCGCAGTACCGGGGGAATCGGGTCTAAGATATTGGCTGTGGTGATAAACATCACCTTGCGCAAATCAAAAGGAACCTCTAGATAATGGTCGGAGAAGGAGAAGTTTTGTTCAGGATCCAAGACTTCTAAAAGAGCGGAAGCCGGGTCCCCCCTGAAGTCCTGCCCGATTTTGTCCACCTCGTCTAACATGAAAACCGGATTATTGGAGCCAGCTCTTCTTATCCCCTGAAGGATTCTGCCTGGCAGAGCACCGATGTAGGTCCTACGATGCCCCCGGATTTCAGCCTCATCATGCATTCCGCCTAAGGAAATCCGCTGAAACTTTCTTCCTAAAGCCCGGGCAATCGACATACCCAAAGAAGTCTTCCCCACTCCCGGAGGTCCCACGAAGCAGAGAATCGGAGACTTGGTGTCTGCTTTCAGCTTGCGGACTGCCAAATATTCTAAAATTCTCTCTTTGACCTTTTCTAAATCGTAGTGGTCTTCGTCCAAGACTTTTCTGGCTGATTTAATGTCCAGGGTGTCGACTGTGGACTTGCTCCAGGGTAAGTTCACCAGCCAGTCTAAGTAACTGCGGGAGACGGTGTATTCGGCTGAGGCCGGATTCATATGGCCTAAGCGGTCTAACTCCTTATGGGCCGCCTCTAAAGCCTCTTTGGACAGGCGGGCCTCTTCAATCTTCTTTTTGAACTCCTCCAACTCAGCCGTGCGCTCATCCGACTCGCCTAATTCTTTCTGGATGGCCTTCAACTGTTCCCGGAGCAGAAATTCCTTCTGGGCTTTGCCTAACTCCTGTGCAGCTTGTGACTGAATTTTGCGTGAAAGTTCTAAAACCTCTACTTCTTTGTTGAGATGCTGGACTAACTTGTGCAGTCTCTGCCGGACATTGAAGGTCTCTAAGATTTCCTGCTTCTGCTGCAGGGAGATGTTCAGGTTGGCGGCCACCAAATCGGCTAATTTGGAAGGGTCTTCCGTGTTTAGGGCCGGAACCTGTAATTCGTCTGAGAGGTAAGGGGCAATGGCCACCATCTTGCGCAAAAGGTCGAGGATATTGCGGACCAAGGCTTCTAACTCCACTGATTTGTCTAGCTGGTCCTCAATGTAATCTACCCGGGCGACTAGGAAGGGTTCGGTCTTGGCAAAAGACTTTATCTCGATGCGGGATAAACCCTGGACCAAGAAGCGGACCGAGCCGTCCGGAAAGCGGAGCATTTTTAGAATCGTAGCCGCGGTGCCGACCCGAAAGATGTCCGCCGGTGAGGGGGATTCTGCCTCCTGATTTTTCTGGGCCACCAGCCCGATGGTCTTCCCCCCCATCAAAGCCTCATCGATTAGGTTGGCATAGCGCTGGTCGGTAATCATCAAGGGCATGATCAGATAAGGATAGACTACAATCCCTTTGGTGGGGAGGATAA
Source organism: uncultured Ignavibacteria bacterium (assembly GCA_964399055.1). Classification (GTDB taxonomy): domain Bacteria; phylum Zixibacteria; class MSB-5A5; order DSPP01; family RBG-1; genus CAYNPJ01. Next base: position 263,812 of record CAYNPJ010000001.1, on the reverse strand, counting down.
AGAGCTCAGAGGGCAACTGCTCTTTCTGAGTCATGGGCTTGATATCTTCCTGGGCCACTTCAATCTTGTTATTCAATCTTTACCTCCTTGACCGGCTTCCCAGCAGTTCCCTTTTTCCTAATCCTGATTTCCAAGATTCCTTCTTTGTAAACTGCCTTGATGCTCTCTTTATCTAAATCCTCTGGCAGATGCAGGTTTCTCTCGAATCTGCCGTAGTTAATCTCCATGTGATGAAAAGCCACCCGGGAGGGGTCTACCTTCTCATTTCTGTCGCCGTGTATGGTGAGGATGTTGCCGTTTAAGGCGATAGTAAAGTCCTTTTCCTGCATGCCGGCGATTTCCATTACCATAACCACTTCGGTATCCGTCTCGTAGCAGTCTAAGGGCGGATGCCAGACCGGAGAGCCCTGCAGAAAGGAGGAGTGCTTAATCTTATAGAGATGGGAGAAGAGCACGTCCATTTCCTCTTCAATCTTTTTCAAATCCTTCAAAACTTTTTTCTTCGGTTCCTCTTCCATCTCGACTACCTCCTAAGGGTTAAATCTAAAAAAAATCACGTCTCCATCCCGGACTACGTATTCTTTTCCTTCCAAGCCGACTGCTCCCTTTTCCTTGGCATTAGGCATGGAGCCCAGCTCAAATAACTTATCTATATTTATGACTTCGGCCTTTATGAAGCCTTTCTCCATATCCGTATGAATCATTCCCGCGGCTTGAATAGCTTTGTGTCCTTTGGGTAAGGCCCAGGCTCGGACTTCATTCTGGTTAGCGGTATAAAAAGTAATCAGCTTCATAATTTGATACGAAGCCTGAGCTACTCTGTCAGAGGCCAACTTTTCTATGCCTAAGTCCCGCATGAAGTCAACCCGTTCCTCAGGCTGTAATTGGGAGAGTTCTAACTCCATTTCTCCGCAAAATGCTACGGCCAAGGAATCCTGACTCTGTGCAAAAGGGGCAAATCTTTTCTCAATTTCATCAGTCCGGGGAATCATTTTTTCGTTTATGTTCAATATAATCAGAATCGGTTTGAGGGTCAAAAGGGCATAGCTCCTGAGCAGCTTTTCTTCATCAGGCGTGAAGCTGATTTTCCGGCAGGGAATCTGTTTTTCCAGAGATTGACGGCATTTTTCCAGGGCTTCCTCTTCTAATTTTTGCTGGGCAGTCAACTGTCCTTTGGATTGTTTTTTTGACCTTTCGATTCTCTTCTCCACCAGGATGTAGTCTAAGACTATTAAATCCTCCAATATTTTTTGGACTTCTTTCTGCGCCGCAGCAATTGCTTTTTCCAAATCCGGCTCTGGATATAGGCCGTCTACTACAATCAGCTCGTCGCATTCCCGCAAAATGGCGGTCTTCTCCCCTTCCTGCTTCTTTTCCGATTCCAGGGTGCCAACCAAGTCAAAATATTCGATTTCAACCGGAGAGATTTTCCTGGGAGAATAGAATTCGGCTAATTTAAGCAACTTTGCGTCCGGAACCTTGACGACCCCCCGGTGAATCTCCACATGCCCGGCAGAGCTCTTGGCGGTCTGTGAATGGCCGTAAGTCAGGGCCTTGAATACAGTGGTCTTGCCGGATAATGAGGAGCCTATGAACGCTGCCTTGAGCAAATCTATACCTCCGAGTGAATATAACTCAAACCGCCTCGTCAATCAATTCGATAGCAGTCATTGCGAGCCCCGTCTTCGACCCTGAAGGGCTCTCCTCGAGTCTGAGCGACCTCGCCTCTCGGCCATGAGCTCGAGGCCGAATGGGAGTCAAAGACAGACCCCGAAGGGAGCGAAGTCGAGGGGCGTGGCAATCCCGTTGTTAAAAGACGGTCCTAATTCCAGGGGATTCCCACGTCGAGCCCCGATTCTTATCGGGGCTCTCCTCGGAATGACTGCTGGAAACTAACCTTACCCCATCCTTTCCCTCGCAGGAGAGAGTGCAGAATTCCCTCCCCTCTAGGAGAGGGATAGGGTGGGGTCATATTGTCTATTGTACTCTAACTTGAAAATACGCTAACAAATTGTTAATATAGAGCAAAACATGAGCCGTCTATTCATCCCCGAAGCAGAAGTAATCTTAGAAAAAGAGTATAAATGCCTGGACAAAGGCTTTGTAACCCTGGTGGACTATATGGGAGGGGATGAGTCCATTGTCCAGGCCGCCCGGGTAAGCTACGGTAAGGGCACTAAATCAGTGTCGGATGACAGAGGGCTCATCCGCTACCTTATGCGGCACGACCACACCACCCCCTTTGAAATGGTGGAGTTAAAATTCCACTGCAAGATGCCCATCTTTGTGGCCAGAGAATGGATTAGGCACCGGACTGCTTCGGTCAACGAATACAGCCTGAGATACTCTGAGCCAGAAGGGGATTTCTATGTGCCGGAATTAGAGGCTATCGGCTATCAGGCTAAGAATAATAGACAAGGCAGGAGTGACCAGCCGGTCTCAGAGGAGACCGGCAGAAAATTCCAGGAATATGTCAGAGAAATCTCTGAGCTGGCTCTGAAGAGATACCAGGAGATGAATGAAAAAGGGGTGGCCCGGGAATTAGCCCGGATATTTCTGCCGGTGAATTTTTACACCAGATGGTACTGGAAAATTGATTTGCACAATCTGTTTCACTTTCTGCGCCTGAGATTGGACCAGCGAGCCCAGCATGAAATCAGGGTCTATGCCCAGAAGATGGCGGAGATTACTAAGAAAGTGGTGCCTGTGGCTTATGAGGCCTTTGAAGACTACAAGCTGAAGTCGCTGCATCTCTCGAAACTGGAAGTTGAGGCGCTGGACTTGGTGTTAGAGGGGATGGAGGCGGAAGAGGCGTGTGATAAAGTAGGATTTAAAAAGGGGAGGGAGAGGAATGAGTTTAAGGAGAAGTTGGAGGTACTGCTGAAGAAGGAGCGTATTAAACAATAATATATCTCGGTGTTAATATTGAGGACTTAATAAAATAGAACTATGAAAAACAACCAAAATTTTCAAGAAAGATTTTTATTAACTTTGTCTTCAGATGACGAAAACACGAAAATCGTTAAAACTATTTTAAAAAGCCCCCTGGGGTTGGCTCAACAGATTATAAGATTGTTTTTTGCGAATAATTTTAGAGAAGTTAAAGACAATTTAGATAGCATTAAGCAGTTTGTCGCAGGCATAACTCGCTCTGAAGCAATGGGAAAATCTTATACATTAGCAAGATTTTATCCTTATCTGTTCTCGTTTCATCAATTTGTTCATAGCTCTTATAGAGCAAGACAAGGTAAAACTCTTGAAGAATTATTTAAAGAATTAATACGACAAGCCAACAAAGATTTTGTCGTGCCTGATAAGGAAAAAGACAAACAAAAAGTAATGTCTGAAGTGTTTAAGAGCTACGATTCAAGGTTAGATATTGATGTCGTTGCAAAGAAATCAAAAGGTAGAGTTTTAGCTTTACAGTTAAGGTCAAGAGATGATACAGGAGGCACCACTGCAAAATCATCCCTTGTTGAAGCATTGCGCGGGGTAATGAAAAAACATGTTGAGGAAGATGCCGATTTATTTTACCTCATTGGCATTTGGGACACAATAAAAAGCAACCAAAAGAATATTACTATAAGCAAAATATACGAATCTCTTAAACCCTATTTTCAGAAAACAATTTCAAAAGACCATTTTGTTAATAATATCGAAAAAGGAATTAAATTACATAAAGGGATAACGCTAAAACTTGCATATGGAGATGAAGAAATTGTTAAAGACGTTTCTGAATGGATTGGTCAAGATACACAACTGGATTATGGATCAATGAAAAAAATAATCAAGACACTTGAAAGCTCCGATGACTTATGGCTTTCTTATGCAATCGCCTCATTGGAGTTAGAGAATATAGAGCTAAGGGGAATTAACAATATTCAGTACTTGAATGAATTGCTAAAAAGCGAAAAGTTAGATATTTCCGCCTTTACTTCAAATGATGAGTATTTGAAATTAGCTAATGAGCTGGCTCTAAAAATAATCCCGAAATGGGATAAGGATTCTTTGCCCGTACAAACTATGTCAGAAAAGGCACACTATATCCGAGATTTAATTTTGTTGAGATTTATTTATGATGTTTCCTAAACCCAAAGTGGTTTCGTTTAGAGAAAAAGTAAGTGGGATAAAAAGCACTACTTATTTAACCCATTCTTTATACTATCACCCCGCTAAATTTATCCCACAAATTGTTAGATACTGCCTTGATGAATATTGTAAAAAAGGTGGCGTTGTTTTAGACCCCTTTGCCGGTTCTGGAACCATGGGCGTTGAAGCATCAACGCAGGGCTACGAATCCTATATGCTTGATATAAACCCCCTTCTTGATTTTTTTTATCCATTAAAAATGCCTTCTTTCACAAAAGGAGAATGGGAAAAAGTTTATAATGAAGCGAAAGAATTTTTGAAGGAGGTTCTAACTAGAAATCCGAAAACAATAAACAAAATAAACGAAAATATTGATTATTGGTATCCTGAAAAGTTATATACTTATTTTTGTAGAGTGTGGACTAATTTTCACGAATTAAAAAATCAGAACAATACAATCTCTAAAAATGCTGTTGCGCTCGTTCTTTTCAAAATTTCAAAATATTTCTCATACGCTGAACATTCTATGCCCAAATTGTTTATATCAAAAAGAAAAAGGGCATTAATTGATAAAAAGCTTAATGAAAATTCATTATTCGGACAAGACGAAACAATCAAAAGCCAAATTGAACAAATGGCATTTAACACTTTAAGAGATATAAAACAATCTGTTGATAATTTGATAGAACTGGACGGAAAACTCAAAAAAGCGAAATATTTTGCAGGTGTCGATTCCTCAGAATTTGATTTTAATAAAATACCGAAATTAGATTGTATTATTACTTCCCCGCCCTACCTACAAGCACAAGAATATATGAGAACATTCAAACTTGAAATGATGTGGATAGGAATACCACAAAAAACAATAAAAGAATATACGTCAAAAGAAATTCCTTTTAGCGAAGCCCCTTCACGGATTCAGGGAAAATATATCAACGACATTAGAAACAAAATTGGAAGGAAAGACCTCTTAAAATTATATGACTCCTATTTTTGGTTCACTATAAAAGTTTTAGAAAGTGCCTCTGAAAGATTAAAGGAAGGTGGAAAACTTTGCGTTTTGGTTGGAAATCCGAATATGAAAGGAATTGAAGTTGAAATTTGGAAAGTCATTTATGAGTATTTTGTTGGTCAATTGGGGTTTGAGTTTGTAAAACTCTATGAGGATAAAATAGTTTCAAGAAAATTATTTAAGGGAAGAAACAATCAAAACCCAGAAGGCATGAAATCGGAATATTTACTTGTTTTAGAAAAAAGTTAAATTTTAATTAAAAAAGAATTCGCCGCCAAAGAAAAACTGGAAATAATATTAAAAAAGAGGAACTGGCCAATGAATAGTTCTTACAACAACCTCCTCCTCCTCCCCCCCTCCTCCAGCTCCTCCCTGAATTTCGGATGCGCGATATTTATCAGCGCCTTCGCCCTCTCCCTTAAAGTCTTCCCGTGCAAATCCGCAATCCCGAATTCAGTCACTACATAGTGCACGTCCGCCCTTGAAGTAACCACTCCTGCCCCTTCATCCAGATAAGTGCTAATCCGGGAAATCTCCCCATCCCTGGCAGTTGACAACAGCGCTATAACCGCCTTCCCTTCCTTAGCCCGGGAAGCACCCCGCACAAAATCGACCTGCCCGCCGAATCCGGAATAGACCATATCCCCGATAGAATCCGCGCAGACCTGGCCGGTCAAATCCACCTGAATGGCCGAATTCACAGCCACCATCTTGTAGTTCTGCGAGATGATAAAAGGGTCGTTGACATAATCCGAAGGGTGAAACTCCACAATCGGGTTGTTGTGCATGAAGTCGAATAAAGGCCGGGTGCCCAGGACGAAAGAGGCGATAATCTTGCCCGGATGCAGGGTCTTCTTTTCATTAGTGACAATCCCCTGCTCGACCAACTCTACCATCCCGTCTGAGAACATCTCCGTGTGCACGCCTAAGTGTTTTCTATCTCTTAAGTAATGCAGAACTGCATCAGGAATCCCGCCGATGCCTAATTGTAAGGTGCAGCCGTCATCAATCAAGGAGGCTACGTTCTTTCCTATTTCTTCAAAAGCAGGGGACATTCTGACTCTGGGAAGCTCTAAAATGGGGTCGTGCGATTCTACAAAATATGTCACTTTGCGGATGTGGATGAAGTTGTCCCCCAGGACCCGGGGCATGTTGGGATTGACCTGGGCTATCACAATTTTGGCGGTCTCTGCGGCGGCCTTGGTGCATTCTACTCCGATGCCGTAACTGCAGAAGCCGTGCTCATCCGGCGGGGAGACGTGGATTAGAGCGACATCGACCGGTACTCTTTTGGAGGTGAAAAGGCGCGGAATCTCCGACAAAAAGACCGGTATGTAATCGGCCCTTCCGGCGTTTATTGCATCGCGAACATTCTTGCCGGTGAAAAAAGCGATATGTCGAAAATGCCCCTCCATGCCCGGATTAGCATAGTCCGCCTTGCTCATGGCCATCAGGTGCATGATCTTGACCTCGGATAATTCCTGACTGCGGGCGGTCATGGCATCCAGAAGCCTTTGCGGAGCAGCACACCCGGGATGGACATAGACAAAGTCTCCGGACTTGACCGCTTTAACCGCCTCTTCGGCGGTGACTAATTTCTGGTGGAAGAGCTTCTGATAAGCCGGGCTTGCCGGCTGGCCCACTGCTACCTTATTGGTTTTGTTCTTTTCAACTGGCGAGCTGACTGCTTCATCGGGCATATTCTAAATTCCACTCGCTTTCTATGTTAAGAAAAGGCAAATCCAGAGGCTCGGCTATCTTCTGTTTCAAACAGAAGCCGTTGTAAGTATAGAAGCCTTGCGCTAAGGTCTTATGGCTGCGCAGTGTCAGTTCAGGTCCGGACTGAGTCAGTTGCTCCAAAAAGGGCAAGAGTATATTTGAGAGGGCAATGGTCGAAGTGCGCGGCACCAAAGCCGGAATATTAGGGACGCAGAAGTGAATCACACCCTCTTTGACGTAGACCTGGTCGATGATGGTCGTAGGACGGGAAGTAGTAGAGCATCCCCCCTGGTCAATGGAGATGTCCAAAAAGACTGAGCGGGGACGCATCCTGCGGATAATCTCTTCGTCTATGATATGCGGGGTGGTTTCCAATTCGATGAAGACCGCCCCGATTAAGACATCGGCAATCGGCACAAAGCGGTTGAGATTGTAAGGCGAGGCCACTGCAGTAACAAATCCGAAGGGGCTTTTTTCTTCTAATCTTCGCAGACGGCTCACTTCTTTGTCCAGGACCATTACCTGAGCGCCCATAGAAGCAGCCTTCAGAGCAGCATTGCTCCCCACCACTCCGGCGCCAAGTACAACTACTACTGCCGGAGGAACGCCCGGCATCCCGCCTAAGAGGATTCCTCTTCCCCCCTGTCTGACCTGTAGATAATGGGCCGCTATGGGAATTGTCAGCTTTCCGGCAATCTCGCTCATCACGGTTAAAATGGGGCGGTCTCCGTCTTCTTCTTCAATCGCTTCAAAGCCGATGGCGGTGATTCTGCGGTCGATAAGTAACTCTAAATTCTTGCGAGTGGCATGGGAGAGCTGTAAGAAGGAGAAGAGAATCTGTCCTTCTTCTAATTTTTGGTATTCCTCCCAGGAAGGAGGATAAACTTTCAAGACTAATTCAGCCCGGGAGATTACCTCCTCGGCAGAATAGACTACAGTGGCTCCCATTTCCCGGTAAGCCTGGTCGTCAAAGCTAGAGCCCAAACCGGCTTCGGACTGAATCATGACCCGATTTCCCTGCTTGACCAGCTCGCCGACTGCAAAGGGTATCAAAGGTGCTCTGGTCTCTCCGATGTAAGTCTCTTTCAATATGCCGATGTCCATTAAACCAACTCCTCTTCCATTCTAGGCGAGATCTGACTCTTTTCCTTTTCCCTCAACTGCGCCTCCACCACTGCTATGGCAGCGATATTGATAATCTCGTTGTCGTCTGAGGCCTGCCCCACCACATGCACCGGCTTGGCCAGGCCGGTTAAGATTGGCCCGATGGTCTCGGCCCCACCCAGTCTCTGCATCAGCTTGTAGGCGATGTTTCCGGAGTGTAAGTCCGGAAAGATTAAGACGTTGGCATCCCCCTGTATCTTACTGAAGGGGAAGTGCTCCGAGGCCACTTCCGGCACTACCGCAGTTTCTAACTGCATTTCACCTTCAATCTCTAAATCCGGCGCTTTCTGCCTGACAATCTGGGTGGCGTTCCTTACAATGTCAACTGCCGGATGCTTGACCGAGCCGAAATTGGAGAAGGAGAGCATGGCCACTCTGGGGATGAAATTGAACTCCCGGGCTACCTCGGCGGCTAAGATGGCGATTTCAGACAACTCCTCGGCATTGGGCTGGATGTTGACCGTGGTGTCAGCAAAGAAATAGCACTTCTTCTTGGCGATGATGCAGTAGACTCCGCACACCCTGGTCCAGCCCGGGCGCAGGCCGATGATTTGCAAAGCCGGACGAATCACATCGGGGTAGTGCTGACCTAAACCTGATACTAACCCATCGGCATCCCCCAGCTTTACCATCATGGCCCCGAAGTAATTGTAATTCCGGATTAAGAATTCGGCATCCTTTCTGGTCAGTCCTTTTCTCTGGCGCAGGCGGTAGAGTTCGTCGATGTAAACTTCTCTCTTGGGATATTCTCTGGGCCTGACTATTTCAACTCCCTCTAAGGAGAGGTCTAAATTCTCTGCGGTACGGCGAATCTCCTCGGTCTTGCCTAAAAGAATCGGCCGGGCAATCTTTTCTTCTACTAAGTGAGAAGCCACCCGCAGAATCCGGGGATGAGCCCCTTCTGGGAAGACAATCCTTTTGGCTGCGGTCCTGGCTTTGTTGATTAAGCTGCGGGCTATCTCTCTGGATTTTCCTAAGCGAGCTTCCAATTTCTCTTTATATTCTTCGAGGTCAATCTTCAAACGGGCCACCCCGGAGTCCATGGCCGCCCGGGCAACGGCAGGAGCCACCCAGAGCAAGACCCGCGGGTCAAAGGGCTTGGGAATCAGATATTCCGGCCCGAAGCGGAAAGTTTCTACGCCGTAAGCCCGGGCCACCGCATCCGGCACATCCTCTTTGGCTAAGTCCGCCAGAGCCTTGACCGCAGCCAACTTCATCTCGTAATTGAACATCCTGGCTCTGACATCTAAGGCGCCCCGGAATAAAAACGGAAAACCTAAAACGTTGTTGACCTGATTGGGATAGTCCGAGCGGCCAGTGGCCATGATGACGTCCGGTCTGGCTGATTTGGCCTCCGGATAGGTAATCTCCGGGTCCGGATTGGCGCAGGCGAAAATTATGGGGGTTTTGGCCATCGATTTGACCATCTCCGGGGTGACCATGTTGGCCACTGAAAGGCCTAAAAGCATATCCGCCCCTTTTAATGCTTCAGCAATAGTGCGCGCTTTGGTATCTGAGGCAAACTCCTCTTTGTAGGGATTCATGTCTTCAGAGCGCCCTTTGTAGATTACCCCTTTGCGGTCGCACATCACTATCTGCTCGTGCCCGACTCCTAATCTGGTGAAAAGTTTGGCGCAGGCAATGCCTGAAGCTCCGGCACCAATGACGACAATTCTGATATTTTTCAGATTCTTTTCCGCAACTTCGACTGCATTTAACAAGGCTGCGCCGGTGATGATGGCGGTCCCGTGCTGGTCGTCGTGGAAGACCGGGATAGAGACCAAAGACTGCAATTTTTCTTCGACATAGAAACATTCCGGCGCTTTTATGTCCTCTAAATTGATTCCCCCGAAGGTCGGCTCCAAAAGCCGGCAGGTATTGACTATTTCCTCCGGGTCAGTGGAGTTTATCTCGATGTCAAAGACGTCAATGTCGGCAAATCTCTTGAACAACACTCCCTTTCCCTCCATCACCGGCTTGCCCGCTAAGGCGCCGATGTTTCCCAGACCTAAAACCGCGGTCCCGTTGGAGACTACCGCCACCAAATTTCCCCGGGCAGTGTATTCATAAGCCGCTTCCGGCTCTTTCTCGATGATAAGGCAGGGCTCAGCCACCCCGGGAGTGTAGGCATAAGCCAAATCCCTCTGGGTTAAACAGGGCTTGGAGGAGACTACTTCTATCTTGCCGGGCCGCCCTCCTCTATGATATTCCAGAGCCTCTTTTTGATATTGATAAGCCATAAATTTTCACCTCGTTCTGAAGGTCAGGCTGTTATGGAGAGACATAAGCCTTAGGGTGAGTTAAAATACTTCTTTCTGTCTACTCTAGTACTTCCTGTTGGGAATGCTTCTCTTTGAGCAGAAGCTGATGCCAGCTCTTGTCCACGAATTTCTGAATGTAGGCAATCTCTTCTGTTTTTAAGTGTTTGAATCTCCCCTGCTCCATCAAATAATCCTGCACCGGCAGGCCCTTGGGCCGGTAGGTAATTCGATAGATTTCTCCGTCTTCGACTTCGTAGAGCGGGAATACTCTGGTCTCGACTGCTAAGCGGCCCAGCTTTATGGAGAGGTCTGAGTCGAATTTCCAGCCGGTCGGGCAGGCGGCCAAAAGGTGAATGAATCTGAAGCCGGAAATCTTTTTGGCCTTGCGGAATTTGGCCATTAAATCCTGCGGATAGGCCGGATTGACTGTAGCGGCGTAGGGAATCTTGTGAGCGGCTAAAATCTCCACGATATTTTTCTTGGGTAAATCTTTGGTCTGCCCTAAAGGAGTGGTGGTGGTCCAGGCTCCGTAAGGAGTGGCCGAAGAGCGCTGGATGCCGGTGTTCATGTAGGCTTCATTGTCATAGCAGACGTAGATGAAGTCCTCGTTTCTTTCGGCTGCTGCTGAAAGGGCCTGGAAACCGATGTCAAAAGTCCCGCCGTCCCCGGCCCAGCCCACGACGGTGACATCTTTATTGCCGGAGGCAAGCAGGGCAGCCCTGACGCCCGAAGCGGCTGCTGCAGTGGTCTCAAAGGCGGTGTGCATCAGAGGGAGCTTGGAGGCGGTGTGAGGGAAAATTCCATCTATTACCGTGGAGCAGCAGGCTGGAATGACTAGAACAGTCTTTGGGCCTAAAGCCTGCAGGGCTAATTTGTGGCCAATTCTCTCTCCGCAGCCGGCACAGGCTAAATGCCCCTGATGAAAAGGAGCTTCTAAGAATTCAATTTCATTTATCATATTTTCCCTCCCAGCCAGTTAATCTGGTCGGCGGCATACAGGTCGTGCAAAGACTGGATGACCACCAACTCAATCTGCTGGGGAGTGATGTCCCTGCCGCCCAGACCGGCGATGGCCGAGAAAATCTGGTTTCTCCTGCCGGCAGTCTGAAAAACGCTCTTTAATTCCTGCTGGATGATTCCACCCATGCCGATGGATAAATTCCGGTCTAAGACCACGACTCTGGGGCCTTCGGGAATGGCCTGCAGTAAGTCCTCTGCTGGAAAAGGGCGGAACATTTTGAGTTTCACCAGGCCTACCTTGATGCCCTGACTGCGTAACTTTTTGACTGTCCAGCGGCAGGTGCCCACGGCGGTGGCGTTGGCAACCAGGATAATCTCGGCGTCTTCGGTCTGAAACTTCTCTACTGCCGGATAACTTCTTCCGAAAACTTGAGAATATTCCGAGTCTATCTGCTTTAACAGGCTCTTGGCTCTCTCCATCTCCGCCTGAGCCTTGTAGCGCAGTTCATAATAGTGTTCCGGCGAAGTCAGGGCGCCGAAAGAGTGGGGGTCGTCAACATCCAACTTGTAGAGTGGTTTTCTAGGAGGCAGAAAGGCATCCACCAGCTCTTGCTCCGGGATATCCACCGGCTCGACCGTGTGGGATAAATAAAAGCCGTCCAGATTGACCATGGCCGGCAGATTGACCTGCTCGGCTAATTTGTAGGCCTGGAGAACTGTGTCTAAGGCTTCTTGGGAGGATTCGCAGTAAAACTGCATCCAGCCGGTGTCTCTCTGGGACAGAGAGTCTAAATGGTCGCACCAGATAGTCCAGGGGGTCCCCATGGCCCGATTGACGTTGACCATTACAATGGGGAGACGGGCACCAGCTGCCCAGTGTAAAAGTTCGTGCATTAAGGCTAAGCCGTGCGAGGAAGTGGCGGTGAAAGTTCTTGCTCCGGTTTGAGACGCTCCAATTAGAGCAGCCATCACTGAATGCTCAGACTCTACCCTAATGAGCTGAGCTTTTAATAAACCTTTGGCCACGAATTCGGCCATCATCTCCGAGACCGAAGTCTGGGGAGTTATGGGATAGACCGCCACTACTTCGGGTTTGGCTAAACGGGCCGCATGCGCCGCGGCCTGATTGCCGGTGATGACTTTCTTCATGATTCCTCTCCTGATTTGGCCACCAATTCTATGGCATCCCTAGGGCACTCCTGCACGCAGATGCCGCACCCCTTACAGTATTCAGTCCTGACTTTATATTGATGATTCTCTTTGTAAACTGCTAAATCCGGGCAGAAGATATAGCAATTGTCGCAGGAGTTGCAGGTCCCGCAGGAAAAGCAGCGGGCCACCTCTCTTAAAATCGCCTCCGGCTCCATTCCGGCATTGACCTCTTTGAAGCTTAACTTTCTGTGCTCCGGGTCTAAATGGGTCTCACTTTCGCGCGGGGCTTTGACAAAGTAGGCTAAGTTCAAATCGGTCTCTCTGGTGACTAAAATATTTTCCTCTCTGGAGAGCGTGTCCATCTGGTTTAAGCAAGCCTCGATGGCTAAAGCCGCCTTTCTGCCTGAGCCTAAGGCATAAGCCACAGTCTTGGTGGTTAGAGCTAAGTCGCCGCCGGCATAGTATTTCTCATTTGAAGTTTTGCCGAACCGGTCAACCTGCACTTGCGAATTTGACTTTTCCAGCTCTGCCGGGAGAGACTCTATCTCTGAGTCCTGCCCTTTAGCTACTAAGACTAAATTGGCGGTCAGAGAAAACTCCGAGTCTTTAATTACTGAATATTTGACCTGCCCGGATTTATTGGCTTCCCGCTGCAGCCTGATGCAGTTTACCCGCACTGAGGCTGAGTCTATCCACTCAAAGCCCTGCACGTCCACCAGCTCTACAATCTGCACCCCTTCTTCGGCGGCCAGGCTAATTTCTTCCTGGGTGGCAATCATCTCCTCTATTCCGGAGCGGGAGAGAATCGAGACTTCGGCCCCGAAGCGCAAGGCAGTGCGGGCCGCATCAACGGCGGTGTTTCCCCGGCCCAGGACTAAGATTTTTTGCCCGGTCAGGTCGTATTTCTCTCCCAAATTCGAGTTTATCAGGAATTCCAAAGCCGGTTTGATCTGCTCCAAGTTTTCGCCCGGTACGTTCATTTTTCTGGAGCGATAAGCGCCTGTGCCGATGAAGACCGCTACATATTTTTTAATCTCTTCCCAGGAGATGTCTTTCCCCACTTCGCAATTTAACTTCAGCTCGATGCCTAAGTCTAAGATTGAATTCAGCTCTTTATCTAAGATTTTCTCCGGCAGACGATATTCCGGAATCCCCAGGCGCAACATCCCTCCGGGCCGACTCTCTTTTTCGAATATGGTGACCGGATAGCCCTTGCGGATTAAATGATAGGCGCAGGATAAACCTGCCGGACCGGAGCCGACCACGGCAATCTTCCCTTTTTGCGGGTCGGTCTTGATTTTCTTGGCTGTGACTTTCTCCAGGCCCCAGTCGCCGATAAATCTTTCTAAAGCGTGAATGGCCAAGGGCTGGTCTAAGACCTTTCGATTGCAGCCGTCCTCACAGGGGTGATAGCAGACCCGGCCAGTCACTGCCGGCATGGGATTGGTCTCCTTGACTATTCTGTAAGCCTTCTGATATTTCTTCTCTTTGATTAGGTCTAAGTAGACCGGAATGTCCACCCCCACCGGGCAATCCTTCTGGCAGGGAGCGCTTTTATTCTGGTGCAGAGGCGCTAATGTGGCCCAGGAGCCGGTCCTGTTCCACTCTGAGCCGGATTCGGATTTAGCTACCTCCGGCATCTCTTTTTGGCCGGAGTAAGTTCTTCTCTTGGGCTTAACTTTTGATTCTGACAATCTCAAAAGCCTCCTGACAGGCTTTCAGGTTTTCCTCTTTTTTCTGGGGGACAAACTCGGCAATGGAACTCAAGACCGAATCCAAAGAGACCAGACCGGTGGCCTTGGCAAAAGCACCTAAGATAATGGTGTTGACCACCGTATTTCCCCGGGTAGCTAACTGATATTTCTTGGATATGCTGTCCGCATCCAAATATGCGATTTTAAAGTCGGAGAGATGTCCATTAGTGGATGGCTCAGCCGGAAGATTGGCAATGACCCAACCCTCTTTCTTCAAAGCTGCGAACATGTCTTTATGCTGTAACAGGGTCCCATCCAAGACAATCAGATGGTCCGGCTGGTAAATCTGGCAGCGCAAGTCTATGGGCTGGTCATCAAAGCGCAAAAAAGCGGTGACCGGCGCCCCTCTTCTTTCCGCCCCGAAATTGGGGAAGGCTTGGACGAATTTCCCTTCCTTAAACAGAGCCGAGGCTAAAATTTCTGAGGCTATGACAGTCCCCTGGCCCCCCCGGCCATAAATGGTTATCTCCAGCATGGTTCGACTGCGCTCACCATAAGAGCGCTACCTCTTTGCTTTAAGGTTTAGGTAATTATTTCTTCATATGTTTAAATTGCAACATTTATGCCAGAGAGATTATAATTGAAGTAAGTTAATCGGTTGAATCTTAGAGACTTAAGATATTGTTTCATCTGAGACAAGTTATCAATTTCACATTATCAGGACATTATTTCAATTTGCCACCGGAGTTATGACACTTATGCTTACTTTTTTCAGATGTGAGCTTTGGCCTATTTTGGACTGAAATCTTATTAATTGACTATAGGTTAAGCACAAGTTATTTTTATCACATGCTCTTAGCCCTCGACATCGGCAACACAACTACGGTCTTGGGCTTATTTAAGAATGGCCGACTCGTCAGCTTTTACCGGGTGACCTCCAAGCAATCCCTGACTGAAGACGAGGCTGGCCTGCTAGTCCGGCAGCTGTTTGGAGAAGACTATTTGGAGAAATTAAAGGCTGTGGTCATCTGTTCGGTAGTTCCCTCTTTGACCTCCACCTATCAGCAGATGAGCCAGAAGTATCTCCAAATCAGGCCAGTGATAGTTAATTCGGACTTAAGAATCGGCCTGAAAATCAAATATAAAGACCCTTCTCAAGTGGGGGCTGACCGCTTGGCCAATGCCATAGCTACCAAGAAGTTATACAAACTCCCCTGCATAATCGTAGATTTAGGGACGGCTACAACTTTTGACGTGATTTCAGGCAAGGGTGAGTATTTAGGCGGGGTAATCGCCCCGGGAATCGAGACCTCATCATCTGAGCTGTTTCGCAGGACAGCCCAGCTCTTCAAAGTCAAATTAGAAAAACCGCCCCAGGCCATTGGCAAGACCACCCAGGATAGTCTAAAGTCCGGCATAATCTTAGGGGCAGCCGGTCAGATTGACTTTATTGTCAATCAAATTGAAAAGGAAATGGGAAAAAAATGCCGAGTAATCGCCACCGGCGGATATGCCCCTTTGGTCTGGAAGGTGAGCCGCAAGATTGAAAAGATAGATTTAACTTTGACTTTGAAAGGACTTTATTATATTTATAAAATTCTGCGAGGGAAAAAGAGCAAATAACAATGAAAAGAGATGCCAACTTATAATAGGAGGATTCTACAATGTATAAGCAGGTCAAGAAAGCCTTACAGGATAATGGTGAGCTGATGATAATGGTGTCCGACGGCAAGAAATTCGAGCTCCACCTGCACAACGTCAAGTTCGACGACGCCAACCAGCTCATCTTCATAGATGGAGGCAAGGAGCACTACTGGATAAACGGAGAGCAGGTAGTCTATTACTGGATTCACAAAGAGATAGAATAGCGATTGTAAGGTTTTTTGCAGTCTGGCTATTCCGGCAATTAGTTCGGTTTAAAGGAGCAGGATGCAGATATATTTCTTAAGGCATGCGGATGCCTTCCCCAAAGGGCCCAAATACCGGGAAGACCATCTGCGCCCTTTAACCAGCGAGGGGAAAAAACAGGCCAAGCAAATAGCCCGCTTTTTACAGGGGATTCATTTCGACATCATTCTGACCAGCCCTTTTGTCCGGACTGAGCAGAGCGCGCAGATTCTGTCCGACCGCCTGGGGGCCGCTATAAAAGTCTCTGAGGATTTGTCCCCGGGTTTTAATCTGAGCAAGCTGCCAAAGGCAATTGCCCCTTACCTCAAACATGAGAGAATAATCTTGGTGGGACATGAGCCGGACGTCACCGAGACAGTCAAGAAGATGATAGGTGGCAGGGTAGAAATCGACCTCAGGAAGGGGGGACTGGCCATGGTGGAAGTAGAGGCGGAGAAAGGATTCTCCTTCGGGAAATTGATTTTATTGGTGCAACCGGAGTTTTTGACCTAGAAAACAAGAGGCGCTTGTGCAGATAAACTTAGACGAGAAGGAAAGAGAGTTTTTAGTCGAGCTTTTGAATGAAGAGCACGCCGAGCTGAGGGAAGAAATCTACAAGGCCGAAGAGCACGACTTCAAGGAAGAGCTGAAGAGAAGAAAGATTCTGACGGAGAAGCTGTTGGAGAAGCTGGGGGTAAAAGAGAAATTCGCATAAGATTATACAGCTTCCATCCTCACCTTGCCGACGAGGGGGTAATTTTGTAGCGCCCTGGCTTGTCCAGGGTGTTTAAACGTTCGAGTCAAGCTCGGACGCTACAAAAGAATTGCTGGAGTAGGAAAAGCCGGTCTACCTACAGTACTGGCCGTCAGGAGTAGCTCCTGACTGAACGATTTAAGAAGCCTTCAGAGTTACTTTAAGGAACCCTGCAACATTCACCGCTGGAAACCGGCAACCAGCAATTAATTTGGTTAGAGCCGAGACAGGGAAATCTATCCTTATCAAAAGAATAATTGACCAGCCAAATCACGTCCCCTAAGTCTATCCACCCATTACCATTGGCATCTCCCCGGCACAATGGAGAAAGAGGTAGGGGCTGTCCTTTAAAGATATAGTTGACCAAGGTTATGACATCCCCCATGGTTATGGAACCGGAGCCATTCACATCCCCTGCCAAGATTGTGCAAACCCCGACTGCGGTCCAGGCCAGGGAAGTTTGTTGAAGCCAGAAATTGGAAGTGTCCAGGTCAAGGGCAGCCTTCATTGAGCCTGAAGCTCCATCCCTCAAGCTAAAATCTGCAGTGCTGTCCCAATAAAGGCTGTTTGCCCGGAAAAAAATCTTCATCACGTTCTGCATTCCAATTCCGGTGACTGAAACGCCGTTGTGAGTCCCTCCCTCAGCCAATAGATAGAAAGCCTTATTAGTCACTCCCATGTTCGTATGCACGCCACAGGAGTCATTTGTATCGTCAGGAGTGAAGCAGGAATCTTGGGCAAACCAGTTTGGACCACCATAAGTATCAGCCTGTCCGGTTGCAGTGGGGTCAGCCATGTTTCTGTCGTAATAATAACCTTCGTAACTTTTCTGACCTATTAGCCACCAATCGTCATCTCCGTAAGCGGCGGCCACTGCGGCGCCAAGCATATCACAGAAAGATTCATGCAGCGCTCCGGCTTCGCCTGAGCGTTTCAGCTTTGAAGTATGTTTTATAATTCCGTGCCCCCACTGCTGAGCCAGTACGTCCAGACATGCTGCATAGGAGTATCTCTGGATCACTTGACCCAAGATTGTATCTGGTTCTGCTTGATAAACCTCTACTTGGTCAAGTTCTGAGTCATATGAAGCGAGATTGTTTAAGTCCGGGTCAGACACTTCTACAATCGTAACCATGCTTTTACCCAGACTATCAAAACTGTTTCTACCTAAGTTATGCAGAAGGTAGTCATAAATCAGACCGGTATTAACATGGGCATCCACTCCCGGACCCTGAGAAGAATCATCCCAGACATTATCTGGGTCAGTCATCACACTGCCATCCCTTTGAGTAATAATAGCCGAACCGTATGCCATCTCACCGTCGTGCCCATGCGGATTATTGTTGGCCCTTCGTGAAATATCCTTCAGTCGATAGCCAAAGCAATCAAAATAGGTATCGATGTGACTCAAAGACTCACCCAGGACACCATAACCAGTTCCAAACGTATCAGCGATGAAACACTGTTCCGTACCGCAAGATGCCCCACCAGGAGGATAGCCCGAATTCGGCGGACCACCCCAGCCAGACTTGACCTCGACTGCGCCTTCGGTCGCTAACAGGTACCCCGCGTTTGTCGGAGAGGTCAGTGTATCAATGTAGATGATGCCGGTGTCGCTGATTTGCAGGCAAATTCTGGCGAACAGACTGTCACCGTTGATTCCGCCGTTGAAATTAATCGCTCCATATACGATATGGAAAGAATCCGGGCCGCTGCCGAATAACTGTACTTCCTTAATTGTGAAATCTGAGACACCTGAATTAGGAGGGAAAGCAGAAGCCTGCGTAGAGTCAATGTTCAAAAGACAATTACTGATGCTGGTAATCTGAAGCGGAACGTAAAAGCCGGCTATTCTGTCCCAGCCGGTACCTTCAATGTGATACCTTAGGTCAAAACAGACTATCGTAGTTTCTGAAGGGTTTTGCGAAGTCTGGCCGCAGTCTACAAACATAAAGGTATTCTCATTGCCAGCCTTAGAAATGTTCGCGAAGCTGCAAATAAAGACGAGCAATAAACAAAAACAGATTAATCTCGCCCAGCGGTAGGTATAAAATTTTATTTTCCCTCTCATAAAAAGACCTCCCCTCCTTCTGTTTAAAGCTTCTATAACGCCTGGTCAACCCTATAATAAGCCTGCTTTATAGATTCTGTCAAGTGTGATTCTTGGACATTCATTATCCTAATCACAGACAGTTCTTGATAAGGCTCTCTTTTCCACTTTTGCCTGAACTTTTACTTCTGTCTCTCCCCTAATTATTTGAATTTCTTCA
This sequence comes from uncultured Ignavibacteria bacterium, assembly GCA_964399055.1. Lineage (GTDB taxonomy): Bacteria > Zixibacteria > MSB-5A5 > DSPP01 > RBG-1 > CAYNPJ01. The sequence continues at coordinate 244,850 of CAYNPJ010000001.1, read as the reverse complement.
ACTTAACTGCAAAATCGCCTCGCGAATAATTTCTCTCTTGACAAGGGCATTTTCTTTTTAATATATTAGCACTCAACTCAGGAGAGTGCTAACAAACAACTTTGAGTCAACGTAATTAAATAACAAATTCACATGGAAACCATAAATGTAAAAGGAGGTATTCTCATGAAGGTAAGGCCATTGGCAGATAGAGTCTTAGTCCGGCCCTTAGAAGAGGCCGAGGTCAAGAAAGGGAGCATCATCATTCCCGACACTGCCAAGGAAAAACCCCAGCAAGGGGAAGTAATAGAAGTCGGCCCCGGCAAAGTGACCGAGGACGGCAAGAAAATAGTCATGGATGTCAAGAAAGGAGACCGGGTGCTGTACGGCAAATATTCCGGCACCGAGGTCACCTTAGGAGACATCGAGCATCTGATTCTAAGAGAGTCGGATGTTTTGGCAGTGATTGAAAAGTAATGGTTGCAGATTCACATAAAGGAGAAATTATATGCCCAAGATAATCGAATTTAACAGTTCAGCCAGAGAGAAGCTTAAATTTGGAATCGACAAGTTAGCCAATGCGGTTAAAGTCACCTTAGGCCCTAAAGGGAGAAACGTAATTCTGGACAAGAAGTGGGGCTCCCCCACTGTGACCAAGGACGGCGTGACCGTGGCTAAAGAGATTGAATTAGAGGATCCCTTTGAAAACATGGGGGCCCAGTTGGTCAAGGAAGTGGCCTCCAAGACTTCGGATGTGGCAGGTGATGGGACTACCACGGCTACGGTCCTGGCTCAGGCCATTTACAGAGAGGGCTTGAAGAACGTCACTGCCGGCGCCAATCCCATGGCTTTGAAAAGAGGAATTGACAAGGCGGTGGAAACTGTGGTGGCAGAGATTAAGAAACAATCCAAGCCCCTGCCTGGCAAAGCTGAAATCGCTCAGGTCGGAACCGTCTCGGCCAATAATGACCGCTTCATTGGCGATTTGATTGCCGACGCCATGGAGAAGGTGGGCAAAGATGGCGTGATTACCGTGGAAGAGGCCAAGACCACTACCACTTCTTTAGAAGTGGTGGAAGGGATGCAGTTTGACCGCGGCTATTTATCTCCCTACTTTGTAACCAACCCTGACACCATGGAAGCAGTCTTGGAAGAACCTATGATTCTGATTCACGACAAGAAGATTTCGGTGATGAAGGATTTGTTGCCCGTTTTAGAGAAAGTCGCCCAGTCCGGACGAGCCATGCTGATTATCGCCGAGGAAGTGGAGGGTGAAGCTCTGGCAACTTTGGTGGTCAACAAGCTCAGAGGTACCCTGAAGGTCTGCGCAGTTAAAGCCCCTGGTTTCGGTGACAGACGAAAAGAGATGTTGCAGGATATAGCAGTCTTGACCGGCGGCAGAGTGATTTCCGAAGAATTGGGTTTCAAATTGGAGAACACCCAGCTCTCTGATTTGGGCAAGGCTAAGAGGGTCACGATTGACAAGGAGAACACGACCATAGTAGAAGGCGGCGGCAAACAGGCTGACATCAAGGGTCGGGTGCAGTCGATTAAAAAGCAGATTGAGGAGACTACTTCTGACTACGACAAGGAGAAACTGCAAGAAAGACTGGCCAAATTAGCCGGCGGAGTAGCGGTGATTAACGTCGGCGCAGCCACAGAGACGGAGATGAAAGAGAAGAAAGCCCGGGTAGAAGATGCCCTGCACGCCACCCGTGCCGCAGTTGAGGAAGGAATCGTTGCCGGCGGCGGAGTCACTTTCCTGAGAGCCATACCGGCCTTAGACAAGCTCAAGCTGGAAGGAGACGAAGCCATCGGCATCAGCATCCTGAAGAAAGCCTTAGAAGAGCCGATTCGGATGATTGCCGAGAACGCCGGAGCCGAAGGCTCAGTAGTAGTCAACAAAGTCAAAGGCGAAAATGCTGCCTTCGGTTTCAACGCGGACACCAACGCCTACGAAGACTTGATAAAAGCAGGAGTAATCGACCCGGCCAAAGTGGCCAGAATCGCCTTAGAGAATGCGGCTTCGATTGCCGGACTCTTGGTGACTACTGAGTCAGTAGTGGCCGACAAGCCGGAAGAGAAGAAAACACCTCCCATGCCCCCGGGAGGAGGATACGGCGGAGGAGAGTTTTAAATAACTCCTAAAAATGGTTCGGTAAACTCACCACAAGCTAAAAGCCCCGGCAAAAGTCGGGGCTTTTTTTGTCTCAAATTTTAAAAGTGAAATTTACACAACTGTCTAGATTGCAATAAATTAGAGAGGTCGACTGCTTTTTAGAGTTTTTTTATATCTGTTACTAAACGTGATACAAATGAAGAAATAGTTATTGCGCAACTGAATAATCGTACGATCGCAGCCATAAATAGAAGAAACTCTACCATTATTTTAATTCTAATAATTTAAAATGATTTGTCGAGCATAACCCGTAGGGCGGGATCATTCCCGCCCTCTCTTTTCATAGCCGAGGAAATGATCCTCGGCTACCGCGGTGCCTATTGGCTCTAACCCCTCCCTTCCCCTCCCCTAAAAGGAGAGGGAACAAGCACTCTCCCCTCTTAGGGGAGAGGTGGAGAGAGGTAAGTTCATTCTTTTCTTAAGCGAAATAGAAAACAAAAAACCCCGACCGTCTCCAGCCGGGGCTTTTTGCAAATGGTGAGTTTATTCACTCTGACTCATTCACTCTGACCTGTCGGAACGAGTCGAACCATCTTTTGCTTGCTAAGTTTACATATTCGCCGAGATATACTTAAACAACTCCTGCAGACGATCATAAGTGAAATCCCCGTGCATGGCATCATGCCCGCCGTAGCCCGAGTACTCAAAATAGACATGCGAGACCCCCTGATTAGTCAGGTAGGTATCCAGGCTGCGGTTCTGGGCGTCGAAGTCAAACTCATCCGCATCCCCGCAGTCCAGATAGACCTTCTTGCCAGTTAGCGCGCCGGAATAAGTAGTGCCTAACAGATTCTCAATATCCCAGCCCATCCACTGCGCCACTACTGAGGGAACTAAAGCTGAGCCGTCAAAGGGGCTGTCTACTCCGTAGTTGGTTCCCGGAATTCTGTGCCAGGTTGTTCCGCTCGAATCGGTAGTATCAGCGCGGGGAGAGAAAGCCGCGGCCATGGCGAACATCCAGGAGGTGGCCGGCTTGGAGGGGTCAAAGGGGTCAGAGACCTGAATAGCAGAGTAATTGTTGCCATTTTCACCCATCACCGCAGGCCTCAAATAACTTTCCAGCCACCCAGCCGGGTCGGTTCCGCCGAAAGACAGTGGGGCTGACATTGCTCCGATTACATCAAACATACCTGGATACTGAAGGGCTATCCGCAGAGCGCCGTAGCCGCCCATGCCCAGTCCGGCTATGGCCCGCCGGTTGCGGTCAATCTTTAAGTTGAGGTAAAAAGTGTCTAAATGAGGAATCAGCTGTTGAGTGATAAAGGTTATCCAGTCTCCAACCAGGAAATTATTGCCGTAGAAAACTCCTCCTAAGTTAACATCGGCTGCCTGCATGTCCCCGCCGATTACTACAATTATCAGGGAGTCCATCTGGCCGGAGGAAATCATCTCATTGGCGATTTTTTCTATTTGATAGAACTTGCCGAACTCTAAGGAATTCTGATTGAAGTCGGTCAGAAGATAGAGGACCGGATACCTCTGGCTGGAAGAGACTGCGGTGTCTACTTCAGGATGCCCCGGCGGCAGATAGGCGTGAATGGTCTTCTTGCCGCTGGCGTCCGTCAGCCCCAGTTTATTGCCGGCCAGAGCAGTGTTACCCACCCAGCCAAAAGGAGCATTTAAAAAAGTGCGGTAGCTCCCTTCTGCCGGTAGCGGGATAATCGGATTCTTTCTTTTAGCGCACCCCCCGAAAATTAATATCCCGATTAAGATTGTCAGGCCTAATATAATCCAAAGTTTGCGCATAATCTTTTTTTCCTCCTCTTAGAAGCGGTAAGTAAAGTAAAAGTGCGACCCGTAGACTTTGCTGGTGTACTGGCCAGGGAAGTTGTCGAATACTCCGTCATTGTTTACGTCAATCAGGCTGGTCACTTCCCGGTCTTCGAAAATGACATATTCGAAATTGTAGCCGACCTCATACTTTTCCCAGCTGTAGCTGCCGCCTAAGTTGAGGCGGTTCTTATCGGATAAATCGATGAACAGGGGAGATATGGTCTGGTCCGGCACCGGGGTGGGGTCACTGGAGTAGCCGGCTCGGATTTTTAAATTTTCCAAGGCTAAGTATTCTACCCCTACGCTGAAGGTGGTGACATTGTCCCACTCCAGGACTACGGTTTTGGGAATCGGCGTACCTAAAGGAGTAGTAGCATTCCCCTTATATTCCAAATCCCACTGGTCGAAGCGGGACCACTGGGTAAAGGCTAAGTCAGCAGTTAAAGTGAATTTTTCTGAGGGGAAGAATGCCAAGCCCAGGCCAATCTCGGATGGTAACTTTAAGGTCATATCTAAAGAGGGCTTGTTATAGGTTACCCCGCCGGAAAGAAAGGGAACTAAACTGGTGTCTGCTTCTCTTAAGGGCTGGTTGTCCGGAAAATAAACCCGCTGCTTGGTATGACCGGAGAGCTCTATATTTACCGGGCTGCGGTAGGAGATGGCCAGGTTTAATTTGGGAGAGGCCTTGTACAGCAGACCTAAGTTGATGCCAAAGCCCCAGCCATTAGCCTGGGTCTTGCTGTCCATAACAAAATTGTCATATGGTCTCTCCAGAGTGTCCGAGTTGGTGGTGAAGCTGTAAGAGGGTATGAAGTGTACCCGGCGATAATTAAAATCACCATTTTGAATGCTGATGCCCAGGCCGGCAGAGAGTTTGTCCTGGACTAATTCCTTGGCTACGGTAGGGTGGACATCTACCACCACGAAATTGAGCTCGTGGTCTGTTCCCGGATATTCTGCGGTGTTATTGTAGCCGGGCAGAGGATCGAATAAATCCCATTTGCTGCCCATCCCATAGGGAAAGATTATGGCTATTCCGGCTTTCAGGTTATTGGCGTTGGGAAACTTGTAGAAGCCGGCGGCATTAGGGAGATAGTAAATCCGGTCATCCGGGACCCACTCGGTTCCGTTGCGATAGCCTACGCTGTAGCCGGAGAAGTTAATGTCCGGCGTAAAATTGGGCCGGGGGATATTAATCATCAGCTGGGTGGTAAACTCCGAGGTCTCCAAGTAGGCCAATCCTGCCGGATTCCACCAGGCCGCTGACCAGTCATTGGCCAGAGCCCGGAAAGCGCCTCCCATCGAGGTGGCTTTATCTCCGATGCCGGGGACCAAAATGCCGGAGGCGATGGCAAGGACCGGTGCCAGACACAAAAAGCCTGCACACAAACTCACTAAAATTTTCTTCATAAAAAGACTCCCTTGTTTGTAGGCTTGCATTTAAGACTTTCTCTATGGCAAAAGTAAGCCTAATTTTACAATATTGTAATGGGGGCTGTCAACTGGTTTTTTGAGGGAAATTACACATGTAGTAACCGGCAGGGTTTTGAAAACAAAGGCAAGTGTTGTTTCGATTGATTATTTTATCTGTAGAACCTGCATTCTGGGTAAATCGCAGGTTGTGGCGAGTCCATTAGTTGTAGATTATTGGATGCCTCTTCCATGAAAGATCGGCCCAGGTTGAGGGCAACCTGGGTCTACAGCTGAAAACTTATCAACGGATTGATAAATAAAATTAGGATTTTTGTAGGAGTAGAATACTTCCTGCCCTATGCTCAAATTGAAGCCGACAACCAAAACCAACACTACTAAAATTACAATTCTCAGCATGACTACCTCATTGAAAAAAGGTTAAAACTTCCATGGTTTTCTCTGTATCTTCAACTGTGAGACACCACTGGGCTCACGTGGAGCTATCGTATTTATGATTTGGCGAGTATTTGTGTCAATTACTAAAATGTAATCAAACATCACCTCAACATAAACATTTTGGTTGTCAGGGGAGGCGGCTACATTGTAAGTGAAAGGAGGAAACGCGCATCCCTCGCACGCAAAGGTATCTACCGAAATCGGCTCTATCATTAAATTTTGCCAGCTGTCGTAAATCTGGATTTGTCCGCTAGGCGGTGGACAATAAGGGCAATCCGGGCCAGCGGCTGGATCGGTGATATAAGCATACCTCTCATCTGGCGTAAGAGCAAAATATCCCCCTGTATAGGCATTAATGTCAGACCAGAAAACAACCTGTCCGGCCACGACATCATATACACCAAACACGCCGATCCCTTCAAAATAGAGTCTGCGGCCATCCTTGGAGAGTTGTAATTGAGTATATTGTGTCTGGTCTCCATCAATGGATGCAATGGTAAAGGTGTCCACCCACATCAATCTCCGATAATCAAATACTCCAATCTCACCTATGGTCTGTCTGTCTTTTCTCAATAACTCACCATATGCCAGCTGCTTTTTTTCATCGAAAGTTATGCTATGAATACTTAGAGTGCTATCTTCAAATATTGGAACGCTGGAAAAGGTTCTGTACACTTTGAAGGCAGGTGGAAGACTAGAAAAAACGTACCTATTATCTGGCGAAATCTGCAATCCCCCTTCTCTGTTGGTATAAAGAATTCGTTTAGTCTCTGTATCTATATAATGGTAGAGATAATAAAAATTCGGCTCGTAATTTGGTGGTTGCACCTCGTAGACATATTCTGCGGCCAAAAGCAGGTTGCCGTCCTCCGATACATTGATCCGGATATCATTATTAAATGGAATAGAGTCAACTACCTTATCGATCGCTGTATCGATAAAGTAAATGTTGTAAGGTTTGTTAGTCGCAACGGTATACAGAGTATACCCCCTTCTATGAATCGGCCCGGTCGGGTTTTTGGTGCAGTTTCCCCCTAAGAGAATCAGAAGCCCCAAGAATAGTATCACTATTCTTCTCATCCTATCCCCAGTCTTGTGAAAGATATAACCCGCCCCCTTTTATTGTCAAGTACTATTACCTAAAAATGCTCCCTCCACAACTGCCTGAACACCCCAAACACGTTAAACTTTCTGTAACCCAAATAAGCCAGAACCAATTCTGCCAAAATCCAGAAGCCGTACACAAACATAATCTCTTCCCGGCTGTGCGGCACCAAAAACTGGAAAAACCATAACAGATAAAGGCCCAAGGCTTCATACCAGCGGAACTCCATGTTGGCCAAAAGCACAAAGCCGAGCATGGCCTGCAGAGCAGTCAAAAGAATCTCCATCTGATGCAAATGGTCAAAGGGAATAATCGAGGGTTCTCCGCGACTAAAAGAATAGACAATCGGAATCAAAGCCACTAAGAGAGTCATTTCGGCAATGGCCGAGGAGACCGTGTTCATCAAAGCCATGGGAGCTTTTTTTATTGTTCTGGCCCAGTAAGAGGCGGAGATGAATTCCGGGAATTCGGATAAAAAGGGAGCCACCCACTGGACAAAAAAGTAGTCCGATAGGCCTAAGACAAGTGCCAGGGCTAACATGCTCTCCAAAAATGGCTCGGCCACTAAGAATATTACCACTCCGCCGAATAGGAAACAGGAGAGAATCAAAAGATTGCGCACCCGCTTGGGCCGGGTGAGAATAAAACGGGGAACCGGCTCCATCTCCTCCAAGCTCTCCACTTCCTGGGGCGGGATTTTGCGGATGACAAAAAGATAGAAGGCGTAGATGACAATCAGAGCCGCGGCATCCCCCAGGTGCAGGCTGGCTTTAAGGACGATGAAAATCAGATAAAAGATCGGAATAATCATCCCCATTACCGGCACGGCATTTTCCGGTTTCAGGGTAATGGATTTCAGATGGCGAGCGCGGCCGTGCTTTTTGTGGTTTTTCAAATTAAACAGGTAGGCGGTCAGAAAAACTGTAGGCATGCCAAAGCCAATTAAAAGCCGGGTGGCTCCGGTGAAGTTGGCAGTCATCAGGGTGATGTTCTGCTTCCAGGCGATTAGGCCTTCCACCACGAACTCCGGAGAGGTCTGCAACCAGGAGATAATGGCCAAGACAAAGCCTTGCGAGATGAGAAACTGGGCCGACTCGGCTCCCCAGGCAATGGCTAAGGCGGCGATTAAAATCGAAGGAAAGGTCCACAGGGCGGAAGTGGCTTTGGCCTGGGCGGTAGCTAAAGAGGAAAGAAGGGTCTTCATTCAGATTTAGTAGTCAAAAGCCCCTCTGCGGCTGCGATTCCGCCGGAGACCACAAAGCGCAGAGCCTGCTCCACCGGTATGTCTAAGGCTATAACTTCTTCGGCTGGAAACATTATCACAAAGCCGGTAAAGGGAGCCGGGGTGGTAGGAATAAAGACCGATACCAGCTCTTTCTTGGTGCCCTTTTCAATCATCTCCAGTCTGTTTGACGAAAATCCCAATACATAACTTCCTAAACGCGGATACTGGACTAATACTGCCTGCTGAAAAGCCTTTTTTTGGGGTAAGGTCAGTCCTTCTAAGAACTGCTTGGAGGCGCCGTAAATAGTACGCACTAAAGGGGTTTTGGTAAAGAGAATGTCCCACATTCTGATTAAGCGGGAGCCTAAGACGTTGGTGGCCAGAATCCCTACCAGATAGATTAGAACCAAGGTGGCTACGACTCCCAGACCGGGTATCTTAATCCCCAGAAATCTTTCAATCAAAGGGGAAAAGAGGCTGTCCACACCGCCGAAAAGGAATTTCAAGACAAAAACGGTTAGAATCAGGGGAACGATTACAATCACTCCGGCCAAGAACTGCCGGCGCAGGAGGTTCCAGAGTCTTTTGCGCAGACCGGGCATCGATTTCGGATTACCAAGCTATCCAAAAACAGGGTCTTGTCAATAAAGAATGGAAATCAGAAGGGAATTGAGGCTGCACCCTGCAGCACTAAGTCCAAAATGAGTTCTGGGAATAGTCCCACCGACAGAATTGCTAAAAGGCAGAACGCCATGCCTATTTTAAGCGGCAGGGTGATTGGCTGCGTGTCTCCAGACAAATTGGAGTAACTGTGATTTTTTACTATTAGAACGAAGTAAGCCAAGGTCAAGAGCGTCCCCAATAGACCTACTCCCACTAAACCCCATAGCTTTTCACCGGCAAGAGCGGTAAGCAGATTATATTTTCCCCAGAATCCGGCTGTCAAAGGCAGGCCGATTAAGGAACTGGCAAAAATTATCAGACCGATGCCCAGAAATTTGTTTCTTTTTATAAGTGATTTAGCCAGACTGAAATCAAACTCCGTTAAATTGAGCCGGGCAAAAGCCAGCACCAGCCCCCAGAAACTAAAGCAATAGCCCCACAGAAAGAACAGACTTCCGGATAAGCTCCGAAAACCGGCTGCACATATTCCGGTTAGCAAAAATCCAATCTGCATTAAGTCTAAATAGTACCAGCTCCTATTTTCCAGGCGGTAAATCAATAGCGCCAATCCTCCCCAGAGAATCGAACCCACTCCCCCAATTATCAAAATGAACTGCCAGTGCTCTAAGTAGATTGCCACACTCCTCAGCCAGAAGCGAATGGCAAAAGCCAAAAGCCCCAGCCTTAAGAGTAGAGTGAAAACCGCCAAGGGCAGGGGATTCCTAAGGTGCTTGAAATTTCCCAGCCAGAAGTGAAAGGGAAAAAGTCCCATCTTGGAGGCAAGGCTAATGGTGATGAGAATCAAGGAGACCGGCAAGATTTTCCCGATAGGTCCCAGGCTGAAAAACCTCACCACTAAATTGGTTTTGACCTCCACTAAGTTCAACCCCCCGCTCAGAGCATAAAGAAATCCTGCTCCTATCAGGAAAAGGGCGCTGGAGACCAAATCCAGGACCAGATAACTCCAGCTGAAATGCGCATCAATTTTCTTCAGCAAGAAAAAGAAGAGAACCTGGGCCAGGCTCCACAACACCACAAAGTAGAGCAGATTCTGAGAGCTGGCTAAGAATAAGATTAGGGCCGAGAGTGTGAAAAAAGGAATAACGAATTTCCGGAAGGAGATTTCTTCCGGCAGTTTATGGAAGGCTAGAATCAGTCCCAAAAAAGTGGAGCCTAAGATTAGAAGCGAAAACCATCTGCTTAAGCCATCCCAACAGAAATTCTGGGCAAACAGCTCGGCTGAGGGAATGCCGAACAGACTGGCGCCGATTAAGACTAAGGCCAGAGCGGAGAGGACCAGAGCCTTGGTGCGGGAGAGGGGCAGAAGGGCTATAATTAATCCTATTGCGAACAGCCCTATCCCCGGATAAAGTGACAGATAATCCAATTCAGTTTCAGGTAAGCTTATAGAGTAAAAAGAGGACTATGAAGAAAAAGCTGAACAAAATCTGCTGGCCAAAACGGGCCTCCTCGGCCCTGCTATTGGCTGTTTTCAACAAGCTTAAGAATTGAGCGAAGCCGGTAATGGCTATCTTGCTATTTTCCTCTTCTATAAGAAGCGGAGATAAATCCCCTTCCCTAAAGACCTGCTGATTTACCATCAGCAGAACGGTCAGTCCTGTCATACATATCAAACCTACACCGAAAAATAAATCTCCCAGGGGCGTCTTTGCTCCGGGCAGATTGGCAATCGCTCCTAAGATTATAGTTGCTCCGACCAGCAGAACAATCAGGCCGGCATTCAGGCTGTGACCCGACCTGGCACGAATTAAGGTAAATATCCCCCACAGAAACACAAAAATGCCCAAGATTATCAGCTGGTTCACGTCTTTTTCAATTTCTTCCAGAAGAGACCGGCGATTGCGCAGGCTAAGATAATTGTAAGCAATATGCTATATTCAGTCATAATTATTTTCCAATCCGTTACCCACTCCAAGCGCAAGGCGGTCCATTTAGTGTATTTAAGCACCACTGCTATAATCAAAAGAAAACTTCCCAGGACAATCCAGATTAAGAAACCTATTCTAAAATCGGATAGTGACGCTGTAATTGAAACTGATGAGATCTTGAAAGAGAGTGATATTAAGAGGCTGAGGCAAAATGCTACTAAAATCAGCCCGCTTATGCTCGGGTTCGTCTGCAAAAGTAGCCCCAGGCAGAAGAAGAGCATGAGTACCTGAGTTGCTCTCGAAACACTTGGTTTGGACAGAGTTGTTGACAGGATAGCCGAGACCACCAAACCGGCACTCAGACTATAAAAGACAATCGGATTAAAGTTCATACCCCTGGTTTCGGCAGAATGCGGCGTTTAATCATTGGCCAGTGCTTCAGCAACCCGCTCATCATACTCAACGGTCTTTAGATAAACAATTAAATTCTATCGCCTGAGGCAGATATTTGAAAATTTATCCCTTAATCTGATTGAGATGGAGAAACTAAGGACTCAGCAGTCGAATTTATGATTGCCTAACTTAAACCGTTAAACACGAGACATCAAAAATGATGACAATCTTACTATTCTGATTAATTAACTCTGGTGAGCTTTCCAGGACTCGAAATAAAGCTCGACCTCATCTACGAAGTTAAGATGCCGGGCCTGCCAGCCTAAGAGGCGAGCCGCCTTGCCTGAATCTACATGCTGGTCTAAAGCCAGGCAGTAAGCATAATCCCCCATACTTAAAGCCGCCTTTTCAGCCGGAATAAATTCTATTTTGCCGGAACAGTCCGTAACTTTTGCGACCGCGGTGACCATTTCATTCACAGACAATCTGGATTTGTCAGTGAAATTAAAGACTTCTCCCTTAAAGTTGCTCTCGGCTGCTGCCAGATACCCCTGAGCCAAATCATCCACTTGCACCATGGCCCAGTGATTACGGCCATCTCCTATAGCCTTCAAAGATTTCTCCTGATAAGCCCCTTTGAACCATAAACCGGTCATCCCCCCTCCTCTGCCATAGACACACCCCGGCCGGATGACTAGGCCTTTGACTCCTGCGGCATTCAAGACCATCTCTTCCACTGCCGGGCGCCAGGAAACCAGCTTGGCTGGATTCAGAGGAGTGGTTTCGTCTACTAATTGACAGCTGGTATTGCCATAGACCCATACCCCGCTGGTGTAAATAAAGGTCTTTGAACTGGCCCCGCTTTTGCCGGCGCGGATAAAGGACTCAACTGTCAGCCTTTCTAAAGTTGTCCGCTCTTCTGAATATTCTGTGGCGGCATGGATTAGCACCGAGCACTGCTCGGCTATGCCCAAATAGTTTTCCGGCCTTTGCAGGCTCCCCATTACCGGAATTATCTCATTTTGGGCTAGAATCCGGGCCTTCTCTTCACTGCGCACTAAACCCCAGACTCTATGCCCGGCTCTACGCAGGGCTAAAGCGACGTTGAAGCCGATGTAACCGGTGGCTCCGGTGATGAAAACTTTCAATTCTAACTCTCTGACTTACACTTCCTTAGAGAATCAGGCAGCGGAAACACTTTACTGCACCAGCGGCTGACCGGCCCCCATCTGCCTGAGCAGATTCATGGTATTCTGGTCATCCGGGTGCTTCCTCAGCCACTCCTCTGCCAAAAGGCGCATCTCTGCCGTGCGATTCAGACGCATATACGAGAACAAGAGGCTCTGATAGGTAATCGGGTCAGAAGAGAAAGTCCCGTAAGCCTGCTTGAGGTAATCTATGGCAAAATTGTGCTCGCCCAAAAACTGGTACAACAGACCCAGATATTGAGCATACTCAGCCACGCCCGGAGCCTCTTTAATCATCAGCTTGAGGCGGTTGATGCCCAGCTTGGTCACCCGGTCTTTCTGGTCCGGCATCTTCTGTATGTCGTAAATGTTGGCCAGAACCGCATACAGCCTCCAGTAGTCCGGGTAGGTCTCTCGGGCCTTTTCCAAAATCTCAATGGTCCTGGCCGTGTCTCCGGCCTGCTGAAAGTAGCCGGCCAGTTCTATCATCTTTTCCGGATAGTTAATTAACAAACCCACCGTGTTCTCATCCTTGAAAACCTTCTCATCAGCCAAGCCCCGGTATTTTCCCTCCCCTTCCGGCTCCGGCATTACTTTGCGGTAGGTATAATTGGTGTCCACCTGTCCGGTTCCTGACTGACTCACTAATTTATAGCCGTATCCCTGAACTAAGAGATAAGGGTCTAAGCCCACCCGGTTGCCGGCTGAGACCGTGGCTGAAAAGTAAATCGGATATTTCCAGTTGTTAGCCCGGACGATGTGCTCAATCATCAGGTCCTGCACGCGGACGGTCCTGCCGGTAGCGGGATCAGAGAAATACATCAGGTGATGTGTGGAATTCCGCACCGGGTCAAAATAAGGCTGGGCTGGCCGCTGTATCTCCTCTATTCTGCCCCCGGCCGCCTGGACTTTGATGGTGACAGTCCACTCGATCTGGTTGTCTTCTAAGGTAATAGGAACATTCATATGATGTTTGAGCTGCAGAATATACCAGTCGGTATTTAAGAGGCTTAAATTGACGATGCGCACATCCTTGCGGATGCCTTCCACTTCCTGCAAAAACCATAAAGGAAAAGTGTCATTGTCCCCGTTGGTAAACATCAGGGCGTCTTTTTCGCAGGAGTTTAAGAGATTGAAGGCGTAGTCCCAGGGAATCCAGTTGCCGGAGCGGTCGTTCCGGTGATAGTTGTTGGCTAAAGCCAAAGAGGGGAGCAGTATGAATATCAAGCCTAAGGCATAAGCCGGTGATTTTAATAATTTGGACTGGCCTAACTGGTTCAGTTTTTGTTCGGTCAAAGTGACTAAAGCACCTGCACCTAACCCTAAACAGGCTGCAAAAAAGACAAATCCGGGCAAAAAGAAGTAGTCCCGGTCACGCACCTCCAGTCTCTCGCCCGGGACGGTTCCGTCCCCGAAATTCATGTACCAGATTAAGCCGAAGGTACACAAGAATAGGAGTAAAAGCAGGGCTACTCCTTCTTTGCGCCTCCTCCTGATTAATTGATACAATCCGTATAGTCCCAGCGCCGTTGGAATGAACCAGAGCTTAGGGGTCATGTACTGCTCTTTGAAGAATCTCCAGAACCCCATCCGCTCATGGTCTCCGATCTGGTTAATCCACTGCCCCCTTCGGGTCATAGCTCGCTTGACCATGCTCTCACTGCCATACTGCTTGCGCTCGAAGAAATAGGTGAACTTGCCAAAGGTCTCCGGGTCGTTTTCATCGATAGCCGGGTCCTGGGCCGAGCGAATCGGTATGTATAACTGATTGCTCACTCCTACTAAGGCCACGCTCATCATGGCCGCGGCCAGAAACCATTTGCGGGCCTGCCCTGAGTTAACTGTGGCCAGAATGGAAAGAGCCAGCCAGCCTAACATGACGCCTAAGATGATTTCGGTGTCAAAGGAGAACATTACCAGGGCAAAAATAACACCGGCTATCCAGAACCTGAAGTCCTTGAGCCGGTCTCTATCCTCCCAGATTACCAAGAGGAACAGAATCGGCACTACTAAGAAGCTGGTCATATGCACGCCGACTGATAAGAGGGCTAAATAAGTGATAAATACCAAGAGGCGGTCTCCCTTAGGGGTCTGCTTGTGCTCCATCCAGATAAGAGTAAGATAGACCATTAAAAGCATGAGGAACAAAGTCACGCCGTATACTTCAGTCTCTACCGCATTGGACCAGAAGGTATTTGAAAACCCTAAGAATAGAGCCGCACTCAATCCACCCACATAGGTCGCCCAAGATGAGACCTTACAGCGGGAGAGCAACTTGATTACAATCAGAAACATCAACACCGCTGAGAAAGACGAGAAGAGGGAAGAAATGATATTAGTCCGCAGAGCCACCTGGTCGGCCCAGGGAATCATGGAAAAAATTCTGCCTATCAAGAGAAACATAGGGGAGCCCGGGGGGTGGGCCACTCCCAAGATATAGCTGCAGGCGATGAATTCACCGCAGTCCCAGAAGGAGACCGTGGGGGCTACGGTGAGGCTATAGACTATAAATGTGGCTAAAAATACAAAAATCGAGCCCAAAACTATCTTCATGCGCTCAGAATTCGCGCTAAGCCAAGCTTTCATATTTAGTTATCCTCCGAAAATAAGCCTTCAATATAGTAAAATACCCCTGTTCGTCAATCTCAAAGAATCCGCTTTTGTGCCGATATTATGGTTATGCCTTATCAAGAGAAAGGAGATAATATGTTAGTCTGGTGTTCCGTCTTATTCTTTCTAGGCTTGGCCGCCTTCTTGGACTCCACCTTCGCCTTCGGCGAGATCTTTCGCACCATTAACTCAGTCCTGTTCATGTTGGTCTCTCTGGGTCTGTTGGTACGCGTCAGCATGAAGAGGAGACTCAGAGAGTTGGAGACTATGCGGGAGAGAGTCCGGGAATTGGAGCAGCAGCTCCGCACCTTTGAGGTCAAAAAGAAGACCTCTGAATCGGTTCGCGGCTAAGAGGATTTGGGTTTTTCAAGGCAGAGGGGAAAGTTTTTTTACCTTTTCCCTGACTTCGTCTAAGAATAATGCCTGGGGGTATTCTCTGAGTATTTTCTGGTATAGCTCCAGGGCTAAAGCCGGCTCTTTTAACTCCTGGCTGTACAAATCAGCGCTCAGCTTGACCGCCAGAGGGGTGTAGTAGCTCTCCGGATATTTTAGAATCAGCTCCTGGAGGGACTGCAGACTCTTTTTAAACTCCTTTTCCTGCCGAAATATCTTGGCCTCCTCCAAGTAGGCCAGTTCCTTAAGAGAGCCCTGGCTCTCTTTCAATTCCGAGAATTTGCCCAAAGCAGTCTGAGCTTCCCCTTTATAAGTCAACCATTGAACCTGGGCATAGAGAGCCAGCCCTCCGGGGTCTAAAGTCTTGTTTTCGGCGATGACCCTCATTCTCTCTAAGGCGTCATTAGCTAAAGGAGAGCGCAGAGATTTTCTTATAATCTGCTCATAATAATTTCCGGCGGAGTCAAACTGCTCGGTGAATAAAAATAGCTCCCCGATTCTGAAAAAGACCTCTTCCTCTGGCGGTAAGGAGGGTCTAAGTCTCAAAAGCTGGCGATAGCAACTTAGAGCCGAATCGCTTTTCCCCCACCCTAAATAAGCATTACCCAGTCCCAGGATTATAGGACCCGCCATCTGAGGAGCATTCATCCCCGCTAAGAGTTTTTGATAGAAACCGACTGAGCCGGCAAAATCTTGGTTTTGAAAACAGAGTTCCCCTGACAAAAGCAACGCCTTGGCTCTATCTCTGGGGTCGGTCTTTTCAGTCTGTAATTCTTTTAAAATCTGCAGTGCCTCGGAAAACCTATCCTGTTTCTGATAGACTTCTGCCAGAGCAAAGACCGCGGTTGAGTGTTTCTTGGAATTAGGATACTTCTGCAAAACGTAATTGACGGCTTTTTCTGAGACGGAGAACTGCTCTTTATCCAGGCTGCGCCTGGCAAAGGATAAGACCAATTCTCCTTCTGCTTTTATGATTTTATCTAAGGATTCATAGACCTTCAAAGCCTGGTCGTACTCGTTTCTATCTAAGTAAACCTCGCCCAGAATTTGATAGGCCAGATAATCCTGAGGGCTTTCCTGAATTTTTCTCTGGAGGAATTTTTCCACTACGGGTATTTTCTCTTCCTTCTCTAATGTGGAATTTATGATTAACTCCACTTCTCCGGCCCGGTTATTGTCTTCCTGATAGTAATTGAAATATTCTTCTAAGGCATTCTCGGTCTCACCTAAGGCTTCGTAAACCTGAGCCAATTCCCGGGCAAAAAGAAAAGAGGTCTGGGAATTTTTCCGGGCCTTTAGGTAGATTTCCTTGGCCTTCTGTGGCTGTTGCTGATTTGAATAGATATCAGCAATTTTAACGTAGACGATGGTTTTATCTTCTGCCATGGAGAGCGCCTTCTGAAAATTCTTCTCCGCCTCGGCTGAATTGCCTGCGGCCAGGCACACTCCCCCTAAGTCGGCTAAAGCAATAATGTCGTCCGGCCTCTGCTCCAATCTCTTCAAAAGCATCTGCTCCAAAAGCGCATAGGCCTTCAGCCGCTGATAGCACTGCTTTAGCAGGTCAAAGACTCTTTCATTCTCCGGCTCCCTTTGGTAAAGGGGAGTTAGAATTTCTGCCGCAGCGGCATAGTCCCCCCGGTAGAAAAGCTGGTTGGCCAAGTTTAGCTGCTGGAGAGCTTGCGGGTCGGTCTGCGCCTGAAGGGATACTGTCAGGGTGGAAATTATAAAAATCAGGAGGGTTTTCTTGAGCATGAAACTAAGGAGAGGTCGGTTCAGATAAAAAAGACAATCTCTATTGAACTTTCTATTTATTGTCTCCGCTCCGGATGGCGCGGAAATAGCTTTTAATCATCTCTTCGTACTGAGCCGGATATTTTTCCAGCATCAATTTTTCCTGCTCGGAAAGAGCGCCGCTATCCTGGTTAAGATTCAATGCCGACGGACTCCTGCGCAGGACATCTTCTCCGGTTTCTGCTTTCCGCTGATTGGAAAAGTCCTGAGTGTAGAGTGATTTCTCGGCATCTAAGAGCCGGTTTAGAATCCGGTTCTGGCGCCTCTTTAGCTCTTCGTCTAATTCCCCTTTTTCTAACTTTTTGACCGCTTCCTTAATCTCGGCGGCCAACTTGTCTAAGCGTCCCAAAATATTGGCGGATTCGGCCTGCTCCTGGAAGAGTTCCTCCAGACTTTTTTGAACCCCGGCCTGCTCCTGGGCCAGTCTCTGCAGCTCTCCCTGACCAGGGAACATCATATCCTGCAGTAGATTCGAATAATCTTCAGTGGACTGATTGATGCCCTGCTGCTGTTGGGCTAAATTCTGCAGACTCTGGGATAAAGACGGATTACTGCACATTCCGGAGCCGGGGTTGTTACAGCTCTTGTTGACTGCGTCTAACAAATCCCTGGCAATCTCATTTAAGTTAGCCATGGCTTCAGTCTGCAGGCTTAAGGCATTGGCACCATCCCGGTCGGTCAGTTCGCTGGCCGCCTGGGACATTTGGTTGGAGCACATTCCTAATTTCTGGGAAAGCTTCTGGGGGATACTGCTGCTCTGCTTGAGCAGTTCCTCCAAGTCCTGGTTTAACTTCTCGGTTGACTCCTTCAAGCTCATCTGCTGGCCGGCTAAATCCCGCAGATGGTCAGAATCTCTCTGATTCTGTTTGACCTGATCGGAGAGCTTTTCTTGCTCTTCGGAGAGGTATAGAACATCCTGCAGGGTCTTTTGCATCTGGGCTAAAATCTCTTTTTCCTGGTCCCGGGAGAGCTTTTCTGCCATCTGCCTGAACTGCTGGGCCGCCTTCTGGAAAGAAGAGGCTAACTTTTCTCCTGTATTGGAAGCATTTTTCTTTTGGCACATCCCTAACTGCTGGGACATGGAGGAGATATCCTTTTGATTGCCGGATCTGTTTAAGGTAACTTCCATATTGAATAAATCCTCGGCTGAAAGCAAAGGCATCTCCATCATCTGCTGTCTGAATTCGTCAAATTGCTCAGCCACATTCTCTAAGTCTTTCTGCAGACCTTTTTCCTGCTCGGAGAGTTGAGAAATACCCTTTTCGGCCATCTCCGCTAATTTCTGATTTATCTCATCCTGCTTCTGCGCCATCTGCTCTAACATCTTGGTCATGGCGTCTAATTTTTGTTCCGCCTGCAGGCGCTTGAGCATGGCGATGGTCTGGTCCAAGCGCTTTAGTAAATCTTCCTGGCTCAGCTTGAAGTCTTTTAAACTCTCTTTAATCTTCTCCCAGTCCAAATTCTTCAGCGCTTCCTGCAGTTTTTTAAGAAGCTCCTTCATCTCTGGAGTGGTCACCTGCTCCATCAGCTCCCTGATTTCCTGCATCTTCTGGGCCACTTCCTGGCGCACCACCTGATTGCGCAGCATCTTATTTATGGTCTCTTCCAACTGCGACTTTATCTGGTCTACCTTCTGGAAGATTTCTTCCTGCTGCTGTAGGGCCGATTCAAATTCCTTGGACTTTTCCCAGCTCTGATTCTGTCCCTGCTCCATATCCAGACTGAGCTTGTCTAATTTGCGCTTCAATTCTTCGGTCCCCCAGAAGACTTCTTGTAACTGCGTAATCTGACCGGACTGCTCCTGCTCCACTTCGGCAATAATTTCGTCCAAAGTCGGGAGGCGCAGAGTATAAGTGCGGGATTTGGCCCACTTGGGCCCGGAGACTGCATCATTGTCCCACACCTCGGCGTAGTAGCTGATGTAATCTCCCGGGACAATGGGGAATTTGGCTAAAGACCAGTCATAGTCAGTAGAGAATTCTGAGCCTTCTTTGGGGAAGGAAACCACCGTCTCCTCTTCAGGCCACTCATGCCCGCCGGAGTTGATTTTGTATTTCAACTTCAAGGCGCTGATGCCGAAATCATCTCTGACCGCAATCCGCAAACGCATCCGCATCGTCTCATCTAAATCCCTATCTTCTCCAGGATAGGCAATTTCCACCTGGGGTAGCTCATCTGGTACCGCGGTGATTTCATACTCAATCGGGTCCGGATTGGAATTATCGTTCTCATCGATTACCTCAATATGATAGGTCAGGTTCTTGGCGATTTTAATTTCGCTGGAGCCTACCTTGCCATTTATATTCAGGGCCAACTTATTGCCGTCCGAAAAAATAAGGCTGGCAGCTTCTAAAACTTTGTTAGCTCTTACCTGAATCTTGGTTTTAGTCCCGACCAGAGCCTTAATATTTCCCTCATTGTCATTTAAGACCTGCGCCTTCAGGCCGGTGTAACTGGGAAAATTTAGAGTTATTTTCAGGTCGACCACCCGAGGCTTATCGACTACCGTAATTCTGTAAGTCTCCGATTTCTCCCCTTCTGCCAGCGCATAAAATTGGAAATTCCTTTTCACCTCTTTGAAGGTGTGGGCGAAGTCATAATTCTTTGTGGTGAGCGTTAGTCGAACCATTTTCTCAGGCAAAGTCAGCTTAGTCTGGTCTATTCTCTTTAAGTTGACAGATTCCCATTCGCTATTCTCGAATTTGTAGAAAAGCTTAATCTTACGTGGCAATTCTAAATTCTGAAATTCAGGCGTGGGGGATAATTTCACGCCGATCTCAACGTCCGAGTATTTCACCACTTCTTTATTGCCGGGGAAGAGCTCAAAAGTAAACTTGGCCGGCGATTCCATTTCGGTCAGCGGATTGGAAAAAGCCTGCAGGGCAAACTTAAAATTACCCGGGAAAATCAGGGCAAAAGCGGCTAAAATCACAGCTAAAATACCGGTGGTTCTGCCATACTTGCGCAAGTTTCTCTTATCGACTACAGATTTGAAATCCAGATTTTCTGACAATTGGTCGGCTTGGTACACGACCGCATCAATCATCTCCAAAGAGTACCCTTCCGGGTTGGAGACAAACTGCTTCTGCAACTGCAGAGCCGAAATCAGCCGGTCGGATAATTGAGGAAAACGCTCCTCGACTCTTAAGGCCAACTGCTCGAATGAGGGGCGGTAAATCAAAGGCCGGAACACAAAATATGCCAAACTGACCGACAGAATCAGCCCAAAAATCCCCAATGAAGCCACCCTGACCTCTGCTGGCACCACCCAGACCGAGGATAAAAGTGAGGCTAAGAGCAAGCCAGACAGGACCAAACCCGAACAGAGCAAAAGCCCTAAAATGACCTGATAGCGGGTGTGATAGCTCCGCAGGCTCGATAGCCGGGAAAGCAGTCTCTGTAAGGCTCCGTCAGGCATAGTATACTCTGTATATTATACGTTTCTGCGTTTGGAATAGATCCATGTAGTCTTATACATCTTAATCAGTCTCTATATATGGGTAAAAAGTCATCTCGTCTGTAACTTCAAGATGTTCTACAAGCACTTGGCGAACCACATCCCTTATTTCCCCAATCAATTCTATATTCCACTCAATCTCCTCTTGAGATGGATTTAAACTGCGTAGCAACTCGTGAATCGTATTGTCGACAAAATCCTGCCGCTTGAGTTGATTTTTGGTCAATTCGTTCTTAGGCTCACTCATTCCATTATCGCCCAAGTTAATATATTCACCCCCATCTTCAGCGCCTGCACTCTCTTTTCCGGCGGGTCATGGTGTACCTGTTCATCTTCCCAGCCGTCCCCGATGTCCGACTCATAGGCATAAAAGACCACTAGCCTCCCCTTATAGAAAATCCCGAACCCCTGGGCCGGCTTGCCGTCATGCTTGTGAATCTTGGGCAGGCCATTGGGGAAATCATAGTAACAATGATAAATCCCGTGATTAAAAGGAAGCTCCTTCAACTCTTCCTCTGGAAAGACCTTCTTCATCTCCCTCCGGAAAACCTGGTCCATTCCGTAAGAGTCATTGGCAAACAGAAACCCTCCTGAGGTCAGGAATTTGCGTAATCGGTCAACTTCCTGGTCAGAGAATTTGATATTCCCATGCCCGGTCATGAACAGAAACGGATAAGAGAAGAGATTTTCATCCATAATCGAGACCACCACTTCTTCTTCAGCCACATTGATATTAGTATTCTCTCTGATAAACTTAATCAGATTCGGCAGGGCTGAATTCCCCCAGTACCAGTCCCCGCCGCCAGGATATTTCAGACGGGCCAAGGTAATGGCATTCGGATTTGGCGGCTTCTGCCCGTATTGTTGGGCCAGGACCGGCAGAATTAGAGTTAGTGATAATATGACTACAAGGGCTATTTTCAGCATAGAAATCAAGCTCTTATGGTAAATCTAACTTGAAAGCGGGATTTGTCAATTGATGAAAATGACCTCACCCCGGCCCTTCAGGGGAGGATTAAGGAGGGACGGTTCCCTCAACGAATCTCGTAGGCGGGGATCATTCCCCGCCTCTTTCTATTCCAGCCCCGATAGGAATCGGGGCTACGGTGATACCGATGTAAAAACGTCCGAGACAAGCTCGGACGTTACGAAAACTGACCCCTCTCCAGCTCTCCCCTCAGAGGGGAGAGAGCCATAAACCCTCTCCTCTTAGGAGAGGGAGAAAATTACCTCAGCCAGATAGTCTCTTCTCTCCCGCACCCAGTGGAAACCAACAGAATCTTTACGCCTAAACTTTCTGCGATGAAGTCGATGTATTTTTTCGCCTTCACTGGCAACTTCTTCCAGGAAGTCAGGCCACTGGTGGAAGCCTTCCAGCCCGGCAAAGTCTTGTAAACCGGAGTCACCCGCTTCAACACATTCGTATCCTGCGGAAATTCTTTCAAAATTTTGCCTTTATACTTATAGGCCACCGCCACCTTTATTTCAGGCATTTCATCCAATACATCTAATTTTGTAATTGCCAACTTGGAGATTCCATTCACCCGCACCGAGTATTTCAAAATTAACATATCCAGCCAGCCACATCTTCTCGGCCTTCTGGTAGTGGCGCCGAATTCATCCCCTTTCCGGCGCAGGTATTCACCTAAGGAATCATTCAACTCAGTGGGAAAAGGACCGTTGCCGACTCTGGTAGTATAGGCTTTAGCCACGCCGATGACTTCGTCGATTACCGTAGGACCGATGCCCAGGCCGGTGCAGGCTCCCCCGGCAGTAGTGTTAGAGGAAGTATTGTAAGGATAAGTACCAAAATCCAAATCGAGCAAAGTCCCCTGGGCTCCTTCTAATAAAAGAGATTTGCCCTTGTGAATGGCATCATTTAAAACTACTGATGTGTCAGTGACAAATTTTTTCACTCTGTCTCTTAGTTTTAGAACTGAATTAATTAATTCAGCTTTAGACGGGATGCCATTCTGTGCCGAAAATCTCCCCACCGCCGCATAAAACTTCAGATTCTCCTCCACTTTCTTCTCGAAATTGCCTTCATCCCACAAATCGCAGACCCTGATTCCTCTTCTACCGGTCTTATCTTCATATGCGGGACCGATTCCTCTCAGAGTAGTCCCGATTCTGTTTTCCCCTCTTCTCTCTTCTTCTTTTTTCTCCCAGATTTTATGATAGGGCATCACTAAGTGCGCCCCTTGCGAAATCCACAATCGTCCTTCCGGCCTGACTCCTGCTTTTTTGAGTTCTGCCAGTTCAGCTATAAGGCTTTCTAAGTCTACTACTACCCCGCTGCCGATTATGCAGACTTTTTTCGGGCGCAGAATCCCAGAGGGAATTAGATGCAGAATAAATTTTTGGTTTTTGTAAACCACCGTGTGCCCGGCATTGGCTCCGCCTTGGTAACGAGCTATGACATCGGCCTCCTCGGCTAACAAGTCGACGATTTTCCCTTTGCCTTCATCGCCCCACTGGGCGCCCACGACCACTCGATTGGGCATATTGCTCCTCTGTTCTTTTTTTGCTCTTCTTAAGTTTTGACCAAAACAAAGCGAACCCTTTGGTTCGCCAGTTTCTTCTGGGGGACTCTATGTCCCGTCAAATATATACAAACTAGAAACTAAAGCAAGCCTTTTATCCACCCCAAAATTTTATTTTTCCCCTCTTTATTCTTTGCTGAGAAAACTACAAAATCATCGCTCTTCAGTACTTCCTGAAACATATTCAAGTTCTGCGACATCTCTGTGGAAGAGAGCTTGTCCGCCTTGGTCAAAACCGCTAGGTAATTGAGCTGGTAATGGTCCAAAAAAGCTTTCATCTGCAGGTCATCTTCTGAAGGAGGATGCCTTATATCTAGGATGAAGACAATCCCTCGGATTTGTTTACAACTTTTCAAATAGCCTTCTATCAATTCGCTCCACATCTTTCGAAACTCTTTGGACACCTTGGCGTAGCCGTAGCCCGGCAGGTCGACGAAATAAAGATTGCGGTTGATGGTGAAAAAATTGAGCGCCCTGGTCTTGCCCGGGGTTTTGGAAATCTGGGCTAATTTTTTCCGGTTGCAGAGAACGTTGATTAAAGAAGACTTGCCCACATTGGATTTGCCGGCAAAGGCAACTTGAGGGAAATTATCCCTGGGCAGGTCGGCTAAGCTGAAAACTGATTTGAAAAAGCTGGGAGATCTTACTTCATAAGCCATCGTATGAGCTATTAATTCTTAGTTAGTGCCTTTGCCTTTTCATGTGCCTTTTGGAAAAACCCATTATCTCTTTCAAACTGTTCGATAAGCCAGTCAATAAATGCACCACTATATTGAGGGCTTGCAAACTTCGATTTATAAAAAAACTCGTTCCTATTTTCCACACCATGTACTTTCCGGACACAATAGATACTGTGATTATTGATTCTAGTTTTACCGCTCAATCTGGTATTAACTTGCTCAACAACATCTTTGGTGCGATGAGGATGGGTTTGGTCTGGGTTTTTAGGAACTTCGAAGACTATTGCCCTTTCACCTCCCTGACCTGTACTGAGAACAATATCAGCTTTATTGGGATTTCGCACTAGTGCAAGCTTAAACGCAATAGGAATATAGAAGCTTTTGGTTGGAAAAAGTGATTTAAATTCAGTGTCTATTGAGCTCACATATGACTTAAGGAACTTTATGACATCGGGAGTCATTTTCCTCTTAACCAAAGGGCTATCTATCGATTGAGTAAGGGGGTCTGGGTCGAAAACAAGAGACATCATACCAACTGGAACTCGGGAGGCTATATCAAGACCAAACCACTCTCTAAGTTTTGCAGTATAGTTTAAAATCCCGGCTTGGAAGAGACCCATCACCTCTGGTGGGATATGAGATATACACAGATGAGCTGCATTGTTTCTCAGTTCTTGTATTTTCTCTATGTTTCTCTTAATCGGGTCATTGATTGCAGTGAAAGTTCTAGATAAGCAATCATCTAAGCTTAGGCTACGTCTGGGTTTCTTCCTCTCTTTGGGATAAAATATCTTCCTACCTTCTGATAGTAACTTGGCTTTTAGTAGAAGCTCCCAGGCATTGCAAAATAGAAAGCAGAAGGTCTGCACTCTGTACTTGATAGAAAGCTTATTGACTATTTCAAGAGAAAGTATGAATGCTTCGAGGCTATTATCGATGAGACTTCTGGCTAACTTCTTCACTGGTAAAATAAGTCAAATGCCTAGCCGAACATAGTCGGTATTCTATCAGGTACTTCTTTCCTCGATCTCTAAAGGATCAATCTCGGTTGAGCGTTCTGGGGGTCTGCCTTTTCACCACTTATGCTTTGGGTAATCCCTGACCATTGTCTCTAAGCTTGGGACGAAAAGATATGACCAGTAAAACCAATCCGCTTATCAAGATTGACCCCACTCCCAGCAGTTCTCCTTTGTGGCGGAGGTCATCGGCTACGGTTAAGAAGCCTATTATCCCTGCCAAGATAAGAATTATTCCAAGCGCTCTTAACTTTAATTTCATGTTCAAGCCTTCTCAATCAGAGTATTGTTTGACCTGCAAACTGATACTCTCGCCATTTTTTACGCGCTTTTTCTTTCCGCCTTCTTCTCCAGAACAATCTTAGGCTGAGCCTTTTGAGTGATTACTTCTTCGGTGACGATACACTCGGCCACGTTCTTCATCTGCGGCACCTCGTACATGATATCTAACATCGCCTCTTCCAAAATCGAGCGCAAAGCCCGGGCTCCGGTCTTTCTCTTCTGGCAGAGTTCTACCGCCTTGTTTAGAGCGCCTTCGGTAAAACTTAATTTTATATTTTCCATCTCGAAGTATTTCTGATACTGCTTGACTAAAGCATTCTTAGGCTCAGTTAGAATCGTGCGCAGGGCTTGGGCATCCAGTTCATCCAAAGCCGAGACTATTGGCAGACGGCCAATCAGCTCTGGAATGAAACCGAATTCTAACAAATCTTCAGTCTGTACCTTGGCCAAAATTTCTCCGATGTTTTTGCTCTGCGGCTTGGACTGAGCCGCAAAACCGACTTCCTTCTGGCCGGTCCGTCGGGCGATAATTTTCTCTAAGCCGTCAAAAGCCCCTCCGCAGATGAATAACACATTCCTGGTATCAAACTGAATGAAGGGCTGTTCCGGATGTTTTCTTCCCCCCTGAGGAGGGACGTTGGCAATTGTCCCTTCTAAAATCTTGAGCAAAGCCTGCTGGACCCCTTCGCCGGAGACATCCCGGGTGATGCTGGGATTGACCGATTTTCTGGCAATCTTGTCGATCTCGTCTATATAGACAATGCCCTTCTGGGCGGATTCTAAATCATAGTTGCAGGCCTGCAACAATCTAACCAGCACGTTCTCCACGTCCTCGCCCACGTAACCGGCTTCAGTCAAAGAAGTGGCGTCAGCAATCGAGAAGGGCACATGCAGCATTCGAGCCAGAGTCTGAGCCATCAAAGTCTTACCTGTTCCGGTGGGGCCCAAGAGCAAGATGTTGCTTTTCTCTAACTCAACTTCGGATTTGACCGGGTGAAAAATTCTCTTGTAATGATTGTAGACCGCCACCGAGATTATCTTTTTAGCCCTCTTTTGGCCGATGACATACTGATCCAAAAAGGCATGAATCTGGGCCGGTTTGGGGAGCTCGAAATATTTCTCCTGACGCTCCTTCTTTTCCTCTTCTTCGATGATTTTGTTGCAGATTCTGATACACTCCGAGCAGATGGCCACTTCTTCTCTGGCAAAAATCCTGGCCGGAGGGGCCGGGGACCTGCCGCAGAAACTGCAGATTTGCTGGGCCGGAATTTCTTTTTTCTTTTGCATTTAGATTACCTGGGGATAATATAATAATGGCTTTGACGTGATATACTAGTTATTTATTCATCTGTTGCCGATTTTGGCCTCATATCTCTTTAATACGCTTAGACCAGGCCCACAGACCATTGGTAACGCTGCTGGGAAGCCGGTAACCCAGTTGGCGGCTGAGCATCACAATCTGCCCGCGATGATGGGCCTCATGGGCTACCAAGAGTGCCAAGAAATGGGCCACATCCGAAGGAACGTTAATCCACGGTATCCCGCGAACCGGGATTTTTCCGCCCTGTTTGAATCCAAGTTCGAATAACTCAATAACACCGCGGCTGCTTCTTCTAAGCGCAGGAAGGAGTTCCCTTTTGGTCACGCGAAACCGGTCAACCGGTTTGGGTACGGAGATGCCGTGCTGCCGGCCCATGACTCTTATCCACATGCAGCGATCGTTGTGGATGTGGCCCGCTATCTTTCGGATGGTCTTGCGGGGTATGCCCGGAACCTTTTCAGGCCAGAGCTCCTCCGGCAGATTTTCAAAAAGAAATTGTGTCACCCGGTCATTGGTCTGCCAGGCAGCCAGAATAACATCGCGATATTTGTGGTCCTGAAGCATCATGGTTTACTCAGGCCCTGTAATTTCACTTATCCATCTTCTGCTTCATAGCCGCTTCCGCCCTTTTCTTGAGTTCCTCCGGCGGCACATCCTCTACGTGGGTAGCTATTTACCAGTAGTGGCCGCATGGATTTCAGAGCTGTTTATTTGATTTGTCTTGTGCAGTTGTTGCAGTTGTGAGTACATAGGAATGCT
Source organism: uncultured Ignavibacteria bacterium (assembly GCA_964399055.1). Taxonomy (GTDB): domain Bacteria; phylum Zixibacteria; class MSB-5A5; order DSPP01; family RBG-1; genus CAYNPJ01. The sequence continues at coordinate 217,736 of CAYNPJ010000001.1, read as the reverse complement.
AAGGAAGTGTAGCTTCTTTATCTATTAGGTGTTTGTTCCTAAACTGTCTGTTAGGCGTCTCAATTACTTCTTCTTCTTCGTATCATACACCTGGTCAATCAGCCCGTACTCCACCGACTCCTTGGCTGACATGAAGTAATTCCGGTCCGTATCCTTCTCGATTTTATCAATCGGCTGGCCGGTGTGCTTGACAAAAATCTCATTCAGCCTCTGTTTGATAGTAATCAGCTCCCTGGCATGAATCTGAATGTCGGAGACCTGGCCCTGCACTCCTCCCCAGGGCTGGTGAATCATTATTCTGGCATTAGGGAGTGCGGCGCGCTTGCCTTTGGTTCCGGCGGCAAGTAAGAGCGCTCCCATGGAGGCGGCCATCCCCACGCAGGTGGTGGCCACGTCCGGCTTGACGAACTGCATGGTGTCGTAAATAGCCAGGCCGGAGGGGACGATTCCTCCTGGGCTGTTGATGTAAAGCTGAATGTCTTTGTCCGGGTCTTCGGCCTCTAAAAATAACATCTGGGCAATTACCAAGTTGGCCACGGTGTCGTCGATGGGGGTGCCGATGAAGATGATTCTGTCTTTGAGTAAGCGGGAGAAGATGTCGTAGGCTCTTTCACCCCGTCCGGTCTGCTCCACCACAAAAGGTACTAAGGTCATTTATCCTTCCTTTCCTCTTTTATCTCTGAAAATGACAAGACTTTTTCCAAAACCTTTTCTTCTAATATCGACTCTTTCATTTTTTCCAATTGCTTGGTCTGGGTCAGATATTCTTTAGCTTTGTCCGGAGGCAAATTGTAAGCGCCGGCAAAGGCCTTGACCCTATTCTCTATATCCTGCTCGGTGACAGTGACATTTTCCTTCTCGGCCAACTTGTGGTAAATATACTCCCAGCGAATTCTTTCTTCAGCCCCTTTTATATTTTTCTCTCTGACCTCTTTTTCCTCCACATCCGGATAGCGTTTCTTCAACTCCTCGGTCAGATAATCTAAATAGGAGTCAATCAAAGTCTCCGGCACCGGGAAGCTATTTTTTTCTACTATCTTTTTGATGGCCTCTGACTCCAACTCCTTCTGGCTGTCGTCCCGATGTCTCTTTTCTAACGACTCTCTGATTTTTAAGCGCAATTCTAATAAAGTCTGATAATCCCCCTGCGCCCTGGCAAAGTTGTCGTCTAAAATTGGCAGAATCTTTTCTTTGACTTCCCTAATCTTGACCTTGTAGCCGACCTTCTGCCCGGCCAGTCTCTTATTGGCATGCTCAGCCGGATACTCCACTGAAAAATTCTTCTCTTCTCCAATCTTAGAGCCGATTAAAGCGGCCTGAAACTCCTTCAGCATCAGCTCCGGATCAATCTCTAACAGTTGATTCTCATATTTCTGACTGGCCGGTTTCCCGTTTTCCCGATAGTGCTCTTCAAAATCCGCTATCACAAAATCTTTCTCTCTGATTTCTCTTTCAACCGGCCTTAACTCGGAATTTCTGTCTCTGAGGAACTGCACCGCATTCTCAACTTCCTTGTCCTCGACCGGCTGAATGCGGCGGACTAATTTCAGCTTCTGATAATCCTTGACCTCTACCTCCGGCTGGATTTCAATCTCGGCTTTGTAGGAAAGAGAGCTCCCCGGCTCAAACTTAATGTTTGAGACTTTCGGAAAATTCAGGGGGACCAGCTTAGCCTCTGAGACCGCCTGACGATAGGAGGAATTTAAGAGGGATTCAATCGCCTCTTCCTGAGCCGCCTCTTTGAAACGGGACTTGATTAAATCTAAAGGCGCCTTGCCTGGCCGAAATCCGGGCAGGGAGGCCTCTTTTTGAATTTTGAGGTAAGTCCTCTCAAACTCCTGCTCGATTAGCTCCGGAGGGACTTCAACTTCTAAGATTCTTTTCCAATTCTCCCCTTTGGTAACGTTGACCTTCAAATTCTATCCTCTTTCTAATTTATCTGACTGTGCCGGATTACTGGTATAACTCCAACGCTGACAATGCGAAAGGGGGGACTCGAACCCCCACGGGAAATCCCACTAGATCCTAAGTCTAGCGCGTCTGCCAATTCCGCCACTTTCGCGGTAAATGACAATTATACGGATTTGGGGAGGAAAGTCAATAAAGGGATGCGTAAGAGAAACTTATTGTATGGGACATCCTACTGGGGGTTGCCAACCAGGCTTGAAAATGTAATTGACCAAGTAAATCACATCTGACAGAGTTACCCTACAATCACCATTTACGTCACATACAAGTGGCGAGCCTTCAGGCCCATAGTGCTTTCCTTTGAAAATGTAGTTAACCATCGCAATTACATCCGAAAGAGTAATGAGCTTGTCATAATTCACATCTCCAGGATTGAAGAAGCCAATATCATCCAGGGGCATGATCTGAGCATATACACTTAGTAGTGGCCAATGACGATTATCTCTCCAGACTATAATTAGATGGCTGTCACAAACCGCTATCCTGGTATGTTCATGACTACTGGCAACTGAATAAGGATTGTTTACCCTATACTTGATTCCAACCTGTTCACCGTTGTGCTTATAACGTTTGAGATAAACATCTGCATCTGGGGCAAATGGGTCGAATCCTCTGTCTGTCCAGACCACCACATACTCAGTATCATTCGTAACAGATACTTTTGGCGCGCTGTCAAGACTCCACGAGGTATCTAGGTCGTCTATTTTAATATTGGGGGTCAGTGGAGCACGCAAAGAATCGAACATGCGAACGTAAGGATGACTCCCTCGTCCCGGACTTCCATCACAGCCATTGAATGCCACGGCAAAATTACCAGAATTTTCCATATCAACATGGACACCGGTATTGCCATAAATACAGGTCGGTTCCGTAGCAATGCAGTATTTTGGTAAAGTATCATCGCAGCTAGGCATCAATACGTCATCAACTGGAGCCCCATCGGGGTTATAAATTCTTACTGCTGGGAGGAGATTATCCCAGCTAATAACAAATGTCCCGTCAGGATTCATACTAATCCTCGTGCCTTGGATGAATCCGCAGACTTCGGGAATGCCACACTCGTCTGTTCTTGTCAATTCCCCGGCTTTGTTGCCATTGGCATCGAACCGCTGGAAATACACTTGACTAGCATTAGCAAGATAAATAAGGACGGTAAAATTCCCCTGGCTGTCAGAAGCGATACCCGAGTAATTAATTAACCTAGTGTCTCCGAACGGTGGCAAAGTATCTCCTCGAAAGTATGGGGCAAGTTGGTTACCCAAGGAATCAAAGATTCCTATGTAGCCCCGGTTGAAACCGTAAATTTGACTATCAGTCTCCATAGAGTCTATATAGACCGTCTTTGCAATAACAATATTGCCATTCGGGAGAATCGTGAGTTCATCTCTTGCGTTATCAATCACTTTACCATTATCAACTACGTCAGGAATTATTACTGGCGGGGTCATTGGCGTACCATCTATCCTGTAGACTCTCAGATATACCATTCCAGGAGGGTAAGAGGATGCATCGAGCCAGGAAATAGCAAACTTACCCCTGCCATCAGTGGCCAGATGAATCTGGTCTATAAGTGAAGGGGGTGGGTTATTGTCAACTTTGAAATCATTTACACGGTAACCCAAACCAATTGACAAATGTGAGAGAACCAACCCAAGTATCAAAAACCTTACATTTCTCTCTCCCATTCTACCTCCAACTAAAATACCCGTTCCTGCTTTCTTATTATCGGAACAGGTCTCAGTCGGGTCGCCCCGCTATTGCATCATCCGATGTCCGCCCTCACTTTTCCGGGGCGGCTCGGCCAAAACCTTTCCCCTTCAAAAACGCCTATTCAAATAGCTGTTTTTCCTACCTTAAAGCTAAGGCCTGATTCTATTCTGTCAACCAGAATTCTTCCCCGACTTGACTTTCGTCAAGTCTAACTCGCAAAATTACCCCCTTTTTACCCCCGTTTTGCTATAGTCTGGCCCTCATCTAATGCATAACTTACCCCTCTCCTTCTCTCCCCTAAAAGGAGAGAGGGTATTATCCCCTCTCCTATAAGGGGAGGGATAGCCGCCAAAGGCGAGCCACGCCAAGGCGGGGGAGGGGTCAGTTTCAAAAAATGTTGCACGTGAAACATTTCTCTGAACACCCGTTCAGACAAGGGGTTGCGAATCCAAACTCAAAATAAGAAAGCCCCGATTTTAGCCGGGGCTTTTTTCTTCTGCGGTTGTATTGAATTACTTAAATCTCCTAGGCGACCTCTTCTCCCACTCCACCACAATCGGAGAAGCCACAAAGACCGAAGAATAGGTGCCGATTAAAACTCCCAGCATTAAAGAGAAGGCAAAGTCACGCAGCACTTCACCGCCCATAAAGAAAAGCACGGTCACTACCAAAAAGACGGTCATGGAGGTGATGATGGTCCGGCTCAAGACTTCATTGATGGAGGTGTTGATGGTGCCGGCAAAATCCCCTTTCTTGCGGAAGAGTTTCAAGTTTTCCCGGATACGGTCGAAGACCACCACCGTGTCGGTCAGGGAATAGCCGGCCAAGGTCAAAAGGGCGGTAACCAATAAGAGGGTGATTTCCTTTTGCAGAATGAACATTATTCCTAAAACGGCTAAAACATCGTGGAAAGTGGCAATGGTGGCCGCCACCCCGGAGCGGAAATCGAATCTGAGCCAGATGTAAATCAAGATGCAGAATAAAGAGATTATGACCGCCACCCGGGCTTTGCTCTGTAAAGCGGCGCCTACGGAAGGACCAACTTCGTCCACGCTGTCTAAGGTGAAACTGTTGTCTGGAAATCCTTTTTTGATAACCTCTAAAAGCTGATTGGCTACTTTACTGCCAGTCTCGGCCGTGGCCTTGACCCGGATCACAAAGGAGTTGGGTATCTCTCTCTGCAATTCCTGAATCACCGCATCGGCATAACCGTTCTGGCTCATCACTGAGCGGAGCTGGCTGATTTCGACTTGGTTGGCAAAATAGCCTTCGATTAAGGTTCCGCCGGAGAAATCGATTCCTAATTTAGCTTTGCCGAAGAGAACCGAGACAAAGGCGATTATCCCTATGAGAACTAAGATGCCGGAGAAGACAAAGGCGTAATATCTCTTGCCGATGAAGTCGATGTTGGTCTTGCCTAAAATGTGAAGCATTTTTTTCTAAATTGAGAGGGTCTGATACTGTTTGCGGTAGTCGAAAATCATCTTGGTGATAACCAGGGCGGTGAAGAGTGAAATCACGATGCCGGCCGATAAGGTCACAGCAAAGCCTTTAATCGGCCCGGTGCCGAACAAAAACAGGACTAAGGCGGTAATCAAGGTGGTGACATGTGAGTCGATGATGGTCAAAAGTGCGCGCTTGTAACCGGCGTCAATAGAGGCCCGGACCGTTTTGCCGGTGCGCAATTCCTCCCGGATGCGCTCAAAAATAAGCACGTTGGAGTCGACCGACATCCCCATGGTCAGAATGATGCCGGCAATCCCCGGCAGGGTTAATGTAGCGTGGAAGGCGGCCAAGACCGCCATCAAGAAGAGGACGTTCAACAGCAGGGCGAAGTCGGCAATCACTCCGGAAATTTTATAGTAAATGGCGATGAATAAAATCACTGCCAAACCGCCAATAATGGCTGAGGTCAGGCCTTTCTTGATGGAATCTTTTCCCAAGGAGGGGCCGATGACCCGATTCTCCACTATCTTAACCGGTGCCGGAAGCGCGCCCGCCCGCAGCACGATAGATAAATCCCGGGCCGCTTCCAGAGTGGAGACACTGCCTAATTCAATCTGCCCCCGGTCGCGGATGCGAGACTGTATTATCGGCGCCGACTCAACTTGATTATCCAAAACTATGGCCAAAGGCTTATTTATGTTGGCGCCGGTGACCGCCGAGAAAATCTGTCCACCCTGACGGTCTAATCTGAAATCGACTACCCACTTGCCGAATTCGTCTCTTCTGGGCCGGGCATCGGTCAGATGTTTGCCGGAGAGCTCGACTCTGCTTTTCAAAAAGTAAATTCCCCGTGGATATGAAAAGCCGCCGGAACTGACCGAGCCGGTGCTCCAGACCATCTGCACATCCGGGGGGATGGCGGCCTGCAAATCCGGGTCAGAGAGATATTTTCTGACAAAAGGAATATCATTGGACTCCACTCCATAAACATACCCTTCTCCTAAAGGCTGGAGCAAGCCGGAGAGACCTACTCCCGGTTCAACCGGAGGCAGGGTGTCGGCTCCATTTTGGGTGGTGTCTCCTCCAAATAAGGCTTTGAATACGTCGGCAGTGTCTTTTTTCTGTTCTGCGCTCTCTGTTTTTGACTCGCCGGTTTTGCTCTCTGAAGCCGTAGCGCCGGCAAATTTGCGGGCAATCACCTGGTCTAGTTGATTCAATAGCGTGCGGGCGTTTTCGGGAGTTTCGGTGAGTTTGAATTCTAACTGGGCCGTGCGGCCAATCAATTCCCTGGCCCGGTCCACGTCCTGCAGGCCGGCTAACTCTATCACAATCTTGTCTGCGCCGGCCTTTTGAATCACCGGCTCGGTCACCCCGAACTGGTCCACCCGGTTGCGAATTACCTCCAAGGCCCGGTCCACCGCATCTGCGGCCTCTTCGGCTTTGAGCTTGGACTTGTCCACCTCCATCAGAACATACATCCCCCCCTTTAAATCCAGGCCTAATTTGATGGCTTTCTTCTGCAGGCTGGTCAGGCCGGTCGGGTCCTGCTCGGACAGAGTCTGTTGGGCCTGCGGGCTCATGCTCCACAGGCGAAAGCTGGGGTAGAGATACCACAGGGAGACTAAGACCAGAACAATGACCAGGGTGGTCATCCAGGCTTGGGATTTGCGCATCTTATTTAGCTACTCGATTCTCTGGCGTCCATAAAAAACAGAAATTTCAGTATAACTTATTTCTGACTCTTGTCAATCGAAATTCTAGGCGGTCTCTGAAAAAATTTCGGTGATTTGAGCAATTGCCTCCGGCCTAGCCAGGATAAAAACGGTGTCGCCAGCCCGGAGCCAGTCTGCCTGGGAAGGTGTCAAAACTTCATCTCCCCTTAAAACCAAACATATCCCAGAGCCCGGGGGCAGATGCAGTTCTTCGGGTCTCAGGCTTGTTAAACGGCAGTTTTCTCCCAGATTGAACTGCAGGATTTCTGCCTCCAGATGAGGGGCAACCGGCAGGGAAATACTGGAGATTTTGGGCTCTATTTCTCGGACCAAACCCAATCTCTCGGCCACCCAGGAGACAGTAGTTCCCTGAATCAAGGAGGAGGTCAGGACTACGAAAAAAACAATGTTAAAAATGGTGTGGCTTTGGTCAATGCCCTCCAGAAGAGGGTAGGTGGCTAAAATAATCGGAACCGCGCCTCGTAATCCCACCCAGGAAATCAGATTCAGCGCCGCAGGCTTTAATCCATACCAGAACAGGCAGAGGTAGACTGCCACAGGCCGGGCTATCAGCATCAAGAAAGCAGAAATGGCCAGGCCAGGCAGGATTACCCCGGCTAAGTCATAGGGAAAAACTAGCAGGCCTAAGGTGACGAACATCACAATCTGAGCCATCCAGGCCACGCCGTCGTGAAAGCGGACCAGCGTGGTCTTAAATTGAATCTCCGCATTCCCCAAGATGATGGCCGTGACATAGACCGCCAGAAAACCACTCCCTCCGATTAAAGTGGTCAGACCATAGCTGAAGAAAGCGGCTGCAGTGGAGAAGACCGGAAAAAGGCCGGCAGAAGGCAGGCTGATGCGAGTGAGAAGATGGGCTAAAAGTCTTCCCAGGAGAATGCCGGATGAGAGTCCGACTCCCATCTGCCAGAAAAAACTCAGAATGACGCCTGGAATGGCGCTGCTGCCGGTCTGCAGCAGCTGAATGACCGAAACGGTCAAAAAGACTGCCATGGGGTCATTGCTGCCGGATTCCAGCTCCAGCAAAGAAGATAAGTCCTTGCGCAAGCGGACCTTTTTATCTCTGAGAATTGAGAAAACTGCGGCCGCGTCCGTGGAGGAGATGATGGCCCCTATCAGAATCCCCTGCAAAAGCGAGAATTTTAAAATCCAGACGCAGAACAGACCCGCACTGAGGGCGGTCAGAAGGACTCCCGCGGTTGACAGAGTGAGCGCCGGCTTCACTGCCTGGCGAACTAATTTCCAGTCTGTATCCATTCCGCCTGAGAAGAGAATCAGGACTAAAGAGGCTACTCCTATCAACTGGGCCAAGAGGGGGTCGTCAAAATAAATCCCGCCGGGTCCCTCACTGCCGGCTAACATCCCTAAGGCCAAAAACAACACCAGAGCCGGAACGCCGAAGCGGCTGGAGATCTTGCTGGAGAGGACCCCCAGCAGAAGCAATAACCCGCTCAAAAATAAAAGCTGCTCTACGCTTAACACATTCTCAAGATAGATAAAGTGAATAAGTTGTAAAGAGTTTAGAGCTTGACATAAGGCTCTTTACCTCTAATGATGGGGTATGAAAAGAGAGGAGTGTATATGTTGAGAACAGTAAGAAGCGGAGTGTTGGTATTATATTTTTTGCTGATTGGCTTGACTCTTTCTGCCTCTGCCAAGACTAAGACCTTTTATCTCCCCAGCGGCCTGCAGGTCATTTTGGAAGAAAATCACACCGTGCCGATGATTTCCTCGGTAGTGGTGGTAAAAGCCGGGGGAAAATATGAAACCGATGAAATCAACGGTGTCAGCCATCTCTTAGAGCATCTATTATTTGACGGGACCAAGACCAGAACCCGGGAAGATATCACCGAGGGGATAAAGGCTAAAGGGGGATACATCAATGCCTTTACCAGAAAGGAGATGACCGGCTACATTCTCTTGATGCCTAAGGAGAACTTTGAATTCGGTATAGAGATTCAGGCTGATATGCTCTTCAACTCGGTATTGCCGGAGAAGGAGATTCCCAAAGAGAGGAAAGTGGTCATCGAGGAAATCAACAAGGATAATGACAATATCGATTACATCGTGGAGAGATTCTTCGACTCGACCGCCTTTGCTTTTACTCCTTATGCCATTCCGGTGCTGGGGAACAAGGAGAGCGTCTCTGACGTGCCGGTGGAGAAGATTACGGAGTATTACAAAAAATACTATCAGCCCAATAACATGACCATCCTGGTAATGGGGGATTTCGACTCTGAAGGTATGAAAGAGGTGCTTTTGAAACACTTTGGCAAGTATCCGGCTGGCAATCTGCCGCAGGAGCCGAAGTTTTATTTCAGCTTTCCGGAGCAATCCAGACTGGCGGTGAAACAGACTCCTCAGGCCAAGAATGTCTATTTGAATTTGGCCTTTCAAGCACCAAATCTTGACCAGACGGATTTTTATGCCTCTGAGATATTGACCGAGCTTTTAAATTCGGAAGAATCTTCCCCCCTTTCTGCTTTGACGAAAGGAGAAAAACCATTAGCGGTTAGTTTTTCAGCCTATTTGGACATTAAAAAGGAATTTTGCACCTTCGATCTGAGCATAGTCACTGACTCGGCAGATAAAGTCCAGCCCATCCTCCAGAGAACCTCAGAGATTCTAAAGAATCTATCTGAGGCCAAATTTACTCAGCAGGATATCGAGCGAGTCTTAATCCCCAAAAAGACCGGCGAATATCTGATGGCTGAAAGGCCTCACTATTACTGGATGAGCAAGGCACCCATGCTGGCCATTGCCGGCTGGGAATATTTAGAGAGCGAATTCGACCTCCTCTCAGAAGTAAAGCCAAAAGATTTGAAGCAGGCGGCAAAGAAATATTTCTCCGAACCTATTTATTCAGGCACAGTGGTAATGCCTCCCACAGATAAAGAGTTCACTTTCAATCAGACGGAAACTAAGGAGGCTGAAGAGAATCAAAAAATAAGCTATCTGAAAAGAGTTCTCCCTAACGGCTTGACCGTTTTGATTAAGAGCAATCCCGCCTCCCAGGTCTTCGCCGTAAACATTCTGGGAAAAAACCGCACCTTATTGGAGCCGGATGGAAAAGAAGGAATAGCCGACTTTGTCAACCGGATGCTTCTGAAAGGGACCAAGAGTAAATCGGCTGAGGAGATTCAAAAAGAGCTGCAATTGATAGGGGCACAACTGCAGGTCGTGGATAATCCCTACATCCCCTATGATGACCGCTATCTATCTCCCCAGTTCACCTACTTCAGATTTGAAAGCTTAGACGACTTCGCAGTTAAATCTTTGGATTTAATTTACGACTTAGCGGCTAACTCCGTTTTCGCGGAAGATAAAATCGAAGAAACCAGAAAAGAAATTTCAGCCTTACTCAAAAAGGACCAGACCTCCCCGGCCAAGAACTGTAATCAATTATTTTACCAGACCCTTTTCAAAACCTATCCCTATAACAAACCTCTGGCCGGAACAGCTGAGTCTGTCTCTAAAATCGAGCAGGCCGATTTGATTGATTTCTACCGCCAGTTTTATTCTGCCCAGAACCTAATCTTAGCCGTAAGCACCGGCCTGCCGGCAGAAGAAGTCTTTGCACTTATAGAGAAGAAATTTTCCAGGCTTGGTTCAGTCCCTCAGCCTAAGAGTCCTGTTAAACCGAGCCCGCCTAAGGGTGAACAGACTGCAGAAAAACAGCTCGAATCACAACAGCTGTATATCTACTTAGGTACACTCTTACCCGACCTGTCCCCTGAAGACAGAGTCACAATCGAAGTTGCCAATTCCATCCTGGCCTCCCGTTTGGCCTTGAATTTAAGGGAAAAGCAGGGGTTGGCCTATTCGGTCTCTTCGGCGGTCAGATGGGATAAGGACTTTGGGTGGTTCTATGCCTATCTGGGGACCTCGCCGCAGAACTTTGAAGTTGCCCAGCAAGGAATTTTAGAAGAAATCAAAAAACTCAGAACTGAGCCGGTTGGCGCCACAGAATTGGAAAAGGCCAGAAACGACCTGTGGGGCTCGCTTCTGATGTCCCGTCTCTCTTCGGTCAACCAGGCTTTTTATATGTCCATTCACGAATACCTGGGAATGGGATACGACTGGGACCAGAAATTCCTGGAAGACTTAAAGGTGGTTAACTCAGAAAAAGTGAATTCTGCTTTCCGGAAGTGGATTGATACTGAAAACTACGTATTGGTCGCCGCCGGCAAAAAACAGGCTCCCCAGGAGTCCAGAACCCAGAAATGAATTTGACAAGCACCGTATGGAAGCGTATAATACGAATTTGAGGGTGACATTCTTTTAAATACTCTGGGGGTGTAGCTCAGTGGTAGAGCATCTGCCTTTTAAGCAGGAGGTCGAAGGTTCGATCCCTTCCACCCTCAGATTGTGATGAAGGATAAGTCGTTGGGGGACTTAGGGGAGATTGTGGGGACGCAGGATTTTGTTTCCGTTTTGTTTCCATATTAATGGAGTTTACGGCCCTGCTAAGGTGGGTCGGACACAAGTGTGAGTATCTCTCAGTAACCCTGACTGTAGAGTGGCCTAAGAGTTCCTGAACAGAGCGAATATCAACTCCGGCCATCACCAAGTGACTAGCAAAGCTGTGCCTCAGTGTGTGGAGATTGGCATTCTGAATCCCACACTTTCTGTAGATTTTCTTTATTTCCCTCAGATAGTAGCCGTCATGATGCAAGGGGTTATTCTTGCCGTCATCAAATACGAACTTTCCTCTCTGAGGCAAATCAAGCAGGATTTTCTCAACTTCAGGATGCATTGGAATTGAACGTGGTCTATAATTTTTCGGATGGAATCCTTGTTCTGGTTTGGACTGTATAGTGATTGTCTTATTGATGAAGTCGATGTCATCCCAATGCAGATAGACCAGCTCCGCTCTTCTCATGCCAGTATAGAGCAACAATTTGATTACCTGCTGCATAAAAGGATTGGCATTCTGAAGCACAATGTTGATTTCCTCTTTGGACAGGTACCTAACCTGCCTTGCATATCTGTCTTTCAATCTCCTACACCCAGCTATAGGATTTGATAGCAGGTGGCCCCATTCAACGGCTTTGTTGAGCATTGCCTTGATTAGTTCCAGATAGTGGTTGTAGGTAACAGGCTTAGCTCTTCTCAATATGAAGGACTTGAACTCCTCCAGTAGTCCAGGTGTGAACTCAGTGAGTAATTTCACATTCCTATGCCGCAAGTAGGTGTAGTATACCCCTAAATGGTCTGGCAGGCTTTGAAACCGAACACTCCAGCTCTACCTTAAGCTGGCCTATCTGAAGGTAAAGCTCTGCCTCCAGCTCGTCACGGTCCTTGTCCGGATGATTGCCTCTCTTTATGGTGAGCGTAGTCGAACCATCAGAAAATATGGCCGGAAGCTCCTTTAGAAGCTTCTTCCTCCATTGCCCGATCTGGTTCGGATGCACGCCATACTGCCCGGCCAGCTGTGCCAGCGTCTTTTCTGCCTTCACCGCTTCCAGGGCTACCTTAGCCTTGAACGCGGCATCATACGTCCTTCTCTTTCCCATCCTGCCGTTCCTCCTTTCAGAGATTCCGACAGGCTAACATCCACTTTATCCCTCTGTCCAGTTTTTGGGGAGTATTATACTAGGAGATTTTGAATAGTCCAGGCGGAATCTAGGAGTGAGGTTTACCCACTCGATCTGCCATTAAGAAGTACTCGCATTTAGATTGATTTATTCGGCTATGCATTTGTTTTCTCTTGACATGCCTGTTTCGGTGAAGCTATATTGAAACTGCTGACGGCGGGGTTTGTTGCTACCTATGTTCTTTTGTTGATAGCTTAAAATTTCTAAGGACCCAAGGAGGCCGTATGCCAAGGCTGATAGGGTTTTCATTGGTGTTGTTTATCGTTTTTTCCGTGATGTCTATCCTTGAGCAGGCAGCTATTGCAAGTGGCATATTGAAAGTGACCGAGAAGCCGAATTTGCAAGCTGTCGATAAACCTGAGGATGAGCCTGCATCTATGAGTAAGGTTCCTATAACCCTACGGAGCCAAAGTGCATTTTCTGACAGCATAGAGGATTTTTTGGTGAATGATGATTCTACTGGCGGGTCGATCGAACAAGGTAAGCCATCCATAGCCGTAGCTCTGTCCGGTGAGTTCGTCATCACCTGGCAAGAGTATCGCAACGACAATTGGGACATCTATGCTGCAAGATATGATTCCTCAGGCGTGCTATTAGACTCAATCTTCAGGGTTAATGACAATTCTGGATTTAGCAGCCAGCATTCACCTGCTATTGCTATAGATGACTCTGCCAATTTCGTCATCACGTGGCAAGATGGGCGCATTAATTCTGGGGGGGACATTTATGCTCAACGATATAGCTCACCTGGATTGCCAATAGGTTCAAACTTCAAGGTGAACGATGATACGGTGATTTTTTGGGCTCATGGTTCGCCAGCTGTTGCTATGGATGGTTCAGGCAACTTTGTTATCACCTGGGAAGACGACTACAGTAGTGATATTCATGCCCAGCGATACAACTCTTCAGGAGAACCGCTGGGTTCTAGCTTCCAGGTCAATGATAATCATGGAACTGCGTACTGGTCTTTTCCTGCTATTGCCATGGATGTTAGCAGCGGTTTTGTCATCACTTGGATTGATGAACGCAATGGCAATAATGACATCTACGCCCAGAGATATGACTCTTCAGGCACGGCTTTGGGCTCTAACTTCAAGGTGAATGATGATACGGGAAGTAGTTACCAGCGTTTTCCTGCTACTGCCAAATACAGCGCTGGCAGCTTCATCATTACCTGGGAAGACTATCGTAATGGTCGCGCCAATATTTATACTCAGAGATATAACTCCACGGGAACTCCTTTAGACTCTAATTTCAAAGTGAATGATGACATTGGATATGCTCAGGACGGGTTTCCTGCTATTGCAGCAAATACTTCTGGCAATTTTGTCGTTACTTGGAAAGATGAACGCAATGGCACCTTCAATCCCGATATCTATGCTCAAAGGTATGATTCCTCAGGTAATCCAGTAGGTTCTAACTTCAGGGTCAATGACGATGCTGGAAGTGCTTATCAGTATTCTCCGGCTATAGGGATGAGTGGCTCAAGCAACTTTATTGCCACATGGGAAGATCATCGCAATGACAGCGAGGATGTCTATGCCCAGAGGTATGACTGGTCTGGTGCTCCGCTTGATTCCAACTTCAGAGTGAGTCATGATGGAGGTACTGCTGACCAATCGGATCCTGCTATTGCAACAGATGGCTCTGGCAATTTCGTAATCACTTGGGCAGACCAGCGTAATGGGAACTGGGATATATTCGCACAGAGGTACAACACCTCACATGGACCAATAGGTTCAAATTTCAAAGTAAACGCCCATGCAGGATATGCTTGGGAGAACAGCCCCGCTATTGTCGTTGCCGGCTCTGGTATATTTGTCATCACGTGGACCGGGGAAATAGATGATATTTATGCTCAGATCTATGACTCCACGGGTGTTCCACTGGGTTCAAACTTTACGGTGAATGATGACATTGGATACGCCACCCAAGGGTCTCCTGCTATTGCTATGGATGGTTCTGGCAATTTTGTCATCACCTGGGAAGATTTCCGCAATGGCGACAAGGATATCTACGCGCAGAGGTATAATGGTTCAGGGGTTCCCGTGGATTCAAACTTCAAGGTGAATGATCTTGGTGAATATACTTGGGAGAATACACCTGCTATCGCTATGGATGGCCCTGGCAAGTTTGTCATAACTTGGGAAGATGACTATGGAGATATCTATGCCCAGCGATATGACTCACTTGCAGTTCCCATTGGTTCAAACTTTAAAGTGAACTATGACGTGGGATCCGCACATCTTCTACCTGTTATTGCAATTGATGGTTCTGGCAACTTTCTCATCGCCTGGCTGGATGACCGCAACGGTCCTTATGATATCTATGCTCAGATCTATAGTTCCTTCGGTGTTCCTGTAGGTACGAACTTTAGAATCAGTGACGACACAGGTGCGTTCTGTCGGTGGTCTCCTTCGATTGCTACTGATCGTGCCGGCAGTTTTATTGTCTCCTGGGAAGATTATCGTGGCGACTACGCTGGGGATATATACGCACAGAGGTGTGACTCCCTTGGGAATTCTGTTGGTTACAATCAGTTAGTACCCGACGTCAAATATGTCTCCTTTGGTCAAGTACAACCCCGTGTTGCCGCCAACAGTTCTAAAATCTATTTCACCTGGCAGGACAACCGTAGAGCCAAAGGCTGGGATATTTACGCTAAAGTAGTGGATTGGAACTGGGCTGGCTGTTCGGCTATCCCTGGGGATGCCAATGCCAACGGCAATTACTCCTTAGGAGACATTATAGCTACAGTCAATTATTATTTCAACAAACCCGGCTGTTCTCCTCAACCTTTATGCTGGTTGTCAAACTTGCTCTGCCGGGGGGACTGGAATGGAAGCGGCAATATAACCTTAGGAGACATAATTCAGGGCGTAAATTATTATTTCAACAAACCCGGCGGTCCCTGGAATGCTCTTCCCAGCGGTGCCTGCTGTCTGCCTGTGCCGTAAGGTTGAAGAAAAAACAATCAAGTTCACATAGGAGGGAGCGAACAGAGGCTTCCTCCTGTTTTTTTGTTCAAACCAATCTGCCTACGTGAGGGTTGGGAAAAGTTGAAAAATCTCTCTGCGGGATTTTGAATCTCTAAGGCAAAATTGAAGCGAGGGGTACCCCGCCCCTCCCCTGTTTCCATTTTGTTTCCACTAAGGTTGTGTTATCTTGTGTTTTCTTGGGTTACGGTGAGTGGTCAAGAAAACGCTAAGCCGTTGTACCATTTGCTAATCGTCTGTATTTCAAAGAACCACTGGAAGGGACCGATTAGGTTCGATCCCTTCCACCCTCAGATTGAATAAAGCACCCGACCGGGCTATTACAGACTATCTACTTTTATTGCTAATATTCTGTATGGTAGCTGCTTAGATTCACAACCTGTTGTGTGGGAAAAAGTTTCCTCTGATTTTAAGCTGAATTTTCTTGACATATTAACAACTTTTTTCAAAATTAACATCAGGAGTAGAGTAGACCAAGGGGTTTTGAGGATTAAGCTGACAGAAGTGAAGTGGTTTTTTGTGGATTCTGCTAACTTTGTTCTTTAAAAAAGACACAAGGAGGTGCCTTATGGAACTGAAGGAACTCATCCTCGAGGAGCTGGAAGAGCGCATAGCTCCCGGCTCGGTGTCAGCAAGTGGCCAGGTTGCAGTTTAATCTGGTATCTACTGACTAACACCTCCTTTTTAGGGAGGCTGCCCAAACGGCGGCCTCCCATTTTTTTTAACTTACCCCTACCTTGGCCTCTGCCTCCCCTCCTTCGACTATCCTCAGGACAAGTAAGTGGAGAGAGAACTTAGTTAACTTTTTCACAATCAAAGATTTAGCTTGACAAGGAATCCTCTCCTCCATTTCTTGGATGCTCATTTTGCCTGATCTGACAAAGAACTGAATTAAAAACCTGTAGTTAAAATTGGAGGAGAAATATAATGCGTGGAGTGAAATCATTTTTTCTTTTCGCTTTAATTCTTCTGGGTGGAGAGATTTTTGCCCAAACCGTGGGAGAAGCGTGGGTCAGTCGCTATACCAGTCCGGGAATTGCCTCAGACGTAGCAAATGCCCTAGCGGTGGATGATAGCGGTAATGTGTACGTGACCGGCAGTAATGGCAGTGGAACCTTTGCTGATTATGCCACCATCAAATACGATTCTGACGGCGATACTTTGTGGGTCAGGAGCTATAACGGGCCGGGAAACGACCAAGACATAGCTTATGCCTTGGCCGTGGATAGCAGTGGCAATGTGTATGTGACTGGAGCAAGCTATGGCGGTGCTTCTTCTCTTGATTATGCTACCATTAAGTATGCCCCTAACGGAGATACTTTATGGGTCAGAAGCTACAATGGACCAGGGAATAGCTCCGACTTTGCCATTACCCTGGCAGTGGATGATAGCGGCAATGTGCATGTGAGCGGCTTTAGCCCAAACACAGGAGTTGGTTATGATTATGCCACTATCAAATACGATTCAAATGGAGATACCCTTTGGGTGAGGCGCTATAACGGAACCGGCAACTCACACGACTATGTTTCAAAACTAGTAATCGATGACAGTGGAAATGTCTATGTTGCCGGCTACAGTACTGGGATTTCTTCTGATTTTGACTATACCTTAATCAAGTATTCACCTTCCGGCGACACTCTCTGGGTCAGGCGCTACAATGGACCCGGTAATTCGGCAGATGGCACTCACGATTTAGTTAGAGATGATAGTGGTTATCTTTATGTTTTCGGTAACAGCATAGGTTTTGGCACTGCAGCAGATTATGCTACTATCAAGTACACTTCGGCTGGTGACACAGTTTGGGTCAGGCGTTATGACGAGCCCGGAAGCTCTTCTGAATTAGGCCGGGCCATAAAGGTGGCCCCGGACGGGAATGTCTATGTTACTGGCTATGGAGACACACTGGGCGGGGATAATGATTTTATTACAATAAAATATGCCCCCAATGGAGACCAGCTCTGGGTCAGACATTATGGAGGGATAGCCAGCAATTCTGAGGATTTAACTCATTCTTTGGCTCTGGATGACAGCGGCAATGTCTATGTCTGCGGGGGGAGCGGAATTGGTGCAAATGGCAAGGACTACGCCACCATCAAATATTCCTCGGACGGAGACAGCCTCTGGGCTATGCGTTATAACGGGCCAGATAACGGCAACGACATACCTGCCACAGTGACGGTGGATGCCTTCCGTCACGTGTATGTGACCGGCTCCAGCTGGAACGGCACCGATGACGACATTGTCACCGTCAAATACACTCAGTACCCCTGGCCTATTGTCATCCAGGCTTTCTCTCCGGTCAACCTAATCGTCACCGACCCCAACAGCGACAGCATCGGCGTCTCATTTAATACCATCCCAGGTGCAACTTACAGCCTTTCCAATGACAGCATCTACATCCCCCAGGCTTTAATCGGAGACTACCGAATCAGAGTAGTCAAAGACCCCTTGGATACCTCTGGCGACACTACCTACTCCGTTGAAGCCAGAATCGACGGCACCGCCGACAATATCTTAGCTTTTAACCAGCCCGTACCAGATAGCGGAGAGAGCCACAACTATGTGATTACTTCTGATGATGAGAAGCTTCAGTGCATCTCCAAGCCTGGCGACGCCAATGCCAGCAATAACTACACCCTGGCAGATGTAATTGGCATAGTTAACTTTGTGTTTAACAAACCTGGTTGTTCACCTCAACCACCGTGTTGGTTGACTAATCTGCAGTGCCGGGGAGACTGGAACGGCAATGGCGCGGTAACTCTTTCGGATGTGATACAGGCAGTTAATTTCGTCTTCAACAAACCCGGAGGTCCCTGGAATGCATTACCGGTAGGAGTGTGCTGTCTGCCGTAATTAGAGTATAACGTCAGCTTTGATTGGGAAGATCGTCTAAGGGCGGCCTTCTCCTTTTTGGGCCTATAGCCAAGCTGTTTAAAAAAATCTTGCTTGGTTGAATTGGTATTCGTAATTTAAGGGCAAGAGTTGCTTAAAAACTGTCTGTGTATTTATCAAAACCCTTTAAGGAGGAGAAATGATTTTAGTGCGCGACGTATTTCAGCTAAAATTCGGCAAAGCCAAAGATGCTCTGGCGGCCCTCAAAGAGGGGCTCCCCATTATGAAGAAGGGCGGCTATGCGCCGGAGCGAATTCTGACCGATTTCACCGGCGATTTCTACACCCTGATAATGGAGAGCAGATATAAAGACTTAGCTGAATATGAGAAAGCTCTGAAAGCCGACATAGCGATGCCGGAGTGGAGAAAGTGGTATGAGAAGTTCATCCCCCTGGTGGAGTCGGGAAAGAGAGAAATACTGACTATCGTGGAAATATAGCCACAATGACGACCCGACTATTTCCGAGTCGCCCGAGGCTTCTGATTGGTCTTTACCGCTGGAGGCAAAGGCAGGAGCAAATCCGGGTCCACACTGTAAACGTAAGGGTCAAAAACCAATTTAGTGGCTAATTTTAATTCATCCCGGTCTTTATCTAAAATCACCGTGGCCCGGTAGAGCTTCTCTCCGTTAAAGCGCAGCATCGGCCTTAGGATGCTGTTGCTGTTGAAGGGAAGAATCTCTAAGTCATAATTCCAGTCCAGGCACCGGATAATTTCATCTTCAGTAAGGTCAGACTTGAAGGTCACATAGAGATAGCGCCCCGGTCTCCAGGTGGAATCAGGGTACTTTTCCGCCAGATTTTGCAGTTCTACTGAGGGGTAGATTCTCAGAGTGGAATCTATTATTACCCCATAGATTTTCTTAGGGAAATATTTATGCCCGGCAAAAGCCAGGTCGTATGCTCCGGCAAGAAGTTCAATAAAAGTGAATTCGCCGCCAGAATTCAAAAAAGTGGAGTCAATAGTCTGATTATCCTTGAAAAGCTTGACCCTTACTTCAGGCAGATATAGTTCTGGCTGACCGCCGAAGGCGGTTACCTTCCCTTTTAAGGTATAAAATCCTTCCTGTTCTACGACCTCTATTTGAGCTTTATCCAAAGCCCATGCAGCAGTAAAGGCCAGCATTAAGCTAATGAGAACCTTTCGCATATTAATTAAGTCGTCATTTCAAGTCTCTGAGTTTACCGTCACATTGTTGACATCGGTTCTCAATCTAAGCGCTTTACCCTTGACAACTTACTCTCAGAATCTTATTTGAAGACTAACTATGCCCAAAGCCAGTCATGCCCTGTTGCGCAAAGAGCTGGTCCAGGCCGGCAGGCTCTTGTACCAGAAAAACTTGGTGGTTGCTGCCGAAGGAAATATAAGTCTGAAGTTAGAGAAGGACAGAATCTTAGTCACCCCTTCCGGATTGAATAAGGGCTTTCTTTCGGAGAAGGAATTAGTGGTGGTGGATTCTAGCGGAAAGAAAATCTCCGGTTATTTGAATCCATCTTCCGAATTGAAAATGCATCTGGCCGTATATAAAAAAAGGCCGGAGATAAAGGCGGTGGTGCATGCCCATCCCCCTTATGCCACTGCCCTGACTGTGGCGGGCGAATCTTTGGAAAGGTATTTTCTACCCGAAGCAGTATTGTCTCTGGACCAGGTGCCTTTGAGCAGTTATGCCACCCCCACTACCGAAGAAGTGCCGGCAGTCATAGAAAACCTGATTGGCAAAAGTGATACTATTCTGCTGAAGAACCATGGGGTCTTAGCCTGCGGACCAGACCTGTGGGATGCCTTCTTTAAAATGGAAACAGTCGAAAAACTGGCCCAGATTTATTTGATTGCCAAAGGCCTGGGAAAAATTGATTATCTGACCGCAGAACAGGTGCATAAATTAGAGCAAATCAGGTCTGCTGCGCGTTGACCTGTTGATTGTTTTTGTAATAAATTTAAAACCCATGCCCAGAAAACTCTTCCTGACCCAGGCCGAAAGAATGGAAAAGATACCCCCTTATCTTCTGGGTCAGCAGTTCAGCAAGAAAACCAGGTTCAAGCCTGAGGAAATCATAGACCTGGGCCGGGCCATTCCGGACCTGGACCCGCCTCAGGCAGTGCGGGATGAAATCGCGGCCTGGGTTTCGTCCCGGACCGATTTCTATCAGGTCGGCCCTCAAATCAAGGCGGAGCTTAAACAGGAATTCGCTCATTGGTTTGCCAAAAGATACCGGGTAGTCTTATCTCCGGAAAAGGAGGTTCTGCTCCTCCCCGGACAGAGAGAGGCGATCAACTTAGTGGCTTTAGGATTGGTCAACTCCCGAGAAAAAGTTCTAATCTGCGACCCGGCCTTCCCTATCTACCGTTCGGCTGCCAGCCTGTGCCAGGCAGATATATTAGTTCTCCCGCTCCTGGAGAGAAACGACTTTTTGCCCAATCTCACTCTATCCAAGCAGACTCTGAATAAAGCTCGACTTCTCCTGCTGAATTATCCCCATAATCCCACCACCGCAGTCGCGGATTTAAGCTTCTATCAGGAAGTGATTAATTTCGCCCGCCAGCACAATCTTCTGGTAGTAAATGATGCAGTCTACAACGAACTCTATTACGAAGGTTTTACTCCTCCCTCGCTCTTACAAATTTCCGGGGCGAAAAACTTCGTCTTGGAATTACACACTTTCCAATTTACCTATAATCTTTTCGGTTTACCTTTGACTTTTGCCGTGGGTGGAAAGGAGCTCTTGGCCTATCTGGCAGAGACAATGTTCAATTTCTACTCGCCGGTGGCAGATTATGTCTACCGGGCCGGGATTGCGGCCATGAAGTGTTATGATTCCACGGTCGAGAATCTTCGCAAAGTCTATCAGGCCCGGCGCGATTTGATTCTTTCTGAAATACTTAATTTAGGCTGGCAGGCTAAGAAGCCGGTAGCCACCCATTTTGTCTGGATGAAGGCCCCCAGAAGATACAGCTCAGCCGGATTTTGTCGTATGGTCTTGAGAAAAACCGGAGTCTCTTTTGTTCCGGGGAGTTGGTTTGGCGAGAATGGAGAGGGCTGGGTCAGAATCAGCCTGACCCAGCCGGAGGAGAAGATTAAGGAGGCTTTTGGAAGGATAAGAGAGCACTTGCCGTTGTTTAAGAAGAGATACAAAAGAGAAAAATCTGAATGAATCAGGAGTAACCGACTTATGGGTGTAATTCGTTTACACAACATGACCTTCTACGGCTACCACGGCACCTCCCAGGCTGAAAGGCAGACTGGCCGAAGATTCGAGGTGGACGCCGAGCTCTTTTTTGATGTTGATAAACCAGGGGAAAGCGACCATCTGGCCGATACAGTGGACTACACCGCCGTGTACAATCTGGTGGAAGAAGTGATTCAGAAAAACCGCTTCAATCTCTTGGAGACCATTGCGGTCAGGTTAGCCCGGCAGATTTTAGAGAATTTCAAAGTGGAGGAAGTCTTAATCCGGGTGCGCAAAAAAATCCCCCCCATCCCCGGCAACTTAGACCACATTGAAGTGGAAGTCAGAAGAAAGAGAAGTTAGTTGGCTGAAGTTTATCTGGGATTTGGCTCTAACCTGGGCAATCGAAAAGAGAACCTCAAACAGGCCCTAAAATTACTGGCCGACCACCCTAAAATTTCTGTGGAGAAAATTTCTTCTATTTACGAAAGTCAGCCAATGGAGATGGAAAGCACCCATAAATTTCTGAATGGCGCGGCTAAACTGCAAACTCTTTTAGTGCCCTTGAAGCTTTCTGCCTTCTTACAGGAAGTAGAGGAGAGGCTGGGCCGCCCTAAAAAGGAAAAAGGGCAGAAGCAGGACCGAACCATTGACTTAGATATCCTTTTCTACAATGATTTGGTCTTCTCGGTACCGGGCTTAACTGTTCCCCATCCCCAGGCTCACCGCCGGGAATTTGTGCTTTTGCCCATGCTGGAGCTGGCGCCTGATTTTGAACATCCTTATTTCAAAACTCCGCTTCGGGAACTGCTGGAAAAACTTAATTCCGCAGAAAAGATTAACCTATGTCCGAATTTAACTATATCGCTGTAGAGGGCATCCCGGCTTCCGGAAGGAGCGAGCTGACCCGCTTTCTGGCGGAAAGACTTGACGCCGCCCTGATTTTAGATGAGACTGAAAATAATCCTTTTTTGAAGGATTTCCATGCCAACCCGGCCCGCTTTGCCTTTTCTGCCCAGATTTTCTTTCTGGTCAATCGCTATCAGCAATTGAAGCAGTTAGCCCAGCCCGATTTATTCGAGCGCAAGAAGGTGGCTGATTTTATTTTTGCGCGAGATGCTATATTTGCTAAGCAGAATCTGAATCAGGGAGAATACAGCCTCTATCAAAGCCTCTCTAAGCTGATGGAGTCTGAAATTCCCTCCCCGGATTTGGTGGTTTATTTACAGACCCCGGCCCCTTTGGCATTGGAGCGTTTGCGTCAGAAGAAAAATCCTCAATTTAACATTACTATAGACCAGCTGGAGAATCTCTCCACAGCTTTTGACCAGTACTTTTTCCACTATGACCAGACCCCGCTTCTGATTGTCAATACCGCCAATTTGGATTTATTCAACCGCAAAGCCGACTTGGAATCGATTCTGTCGGAAATAAGTAAGACCGCCTTCGGTACTCGTTACTTTGCCCCGGTGGGAAAGGACGTCTTGTTATGAAAGATAAAGTAACCACCAAAACGTTTTTAGAATTCAAGCAGAAAAAAGAAAAGATTGCGATTCTGACCGCTTATGATTATCACACGGCCAAGATTTTAGACCAAATCGGAATTGACTGCATCTTAGTGGGAGACTCAGCCAATATGGTCTTCTACGGTTATCCCAATACCCTCTCGATACCTTTGGAAGTTATGCTTTATCACACTAAAGCAGTGGCCAATGCGACCAAGAGAGCTTTGGCAGTGGGGGATATGCCGTTTATGTCTTATCAGGCTTCAGTCGAGCAGGCCATAACCAATGCGGGAAGGTTCTTAAAAGAGGGAAGTGCCGAAGCGGTCAAAGTAGAAGGCGGATTGGAACTGGCCGAGACGGTCAGAAAAATCATTATCGCCGGAATTCCGGTGATGGGGCATATCGGCTTAGTGCCTCAGTCAATTCACAAATTCGGCTCTTATTCAGTACAGGGGAAAACCCCGGAGAAGGAGAAGTATCTCTTGGATTCAGCCCTGGCTTTACAAGAGGCAGGCTGTTTCTCTATTGTTTTGGAGGCAGTGCCAGCTAAATTGGCTAAAAAAATTACAGAGGGCCTGCAAATTCCGACCATCGGAATCGGCGCCGGCGTGGACTGCGACGGCCAGGTGCTGGTAATAAATGACCTATTGGGATTATTCGAGGAGTTTAAGCCTAAGTTTGTGAGGCAGTATGCCAAGCTGTCAGAAGAGATGAGAAAGGCGGTGAAGAATTATTTAGAGGATGTTAAAAAAGGCAAATTTCCCTCTGCGGAAGAATCCTTCTAAAGTGACTATGCAGATTATCAACTCTATAAGCAAGATGCAAAAAACCTCGCAAGCCTTACGGCGCAGAGGCAAAGTAATCGGCTTTGTCCCCACCATGGGGGCCCTGCACGAAGGACATTTGAGCTTGGTTAGAAGGGCGAGGAAAGAGTCAGATGTGGCCGTAGTCTCAATCTTTGTCAATCCCACCCAGTTCGGTCCGTCTGAAGATTTTCAAAAATACCCACGTCTCTTTGCCCAAGATAAAAAACTTCTGCAAAAGGAAAAATGCGACCTTATCTTCTATCCTTCACTTAAGGAAATGTATCCTGAAAACCATCTGACTTTCGTGAATGTGGAGGAGATAACCTCACGGCTGGAAGGAGCCAGCCGGCCCGGGCATTTTAGGGGGGTGGCCACAGTGGTGGCTAAATTGTTTAATATTGTCCTGCCTGACTTAGCCTATTTTGGCCAAAAAGATGCCCAGCAGGCGATAGTGATTAAAAAGATGGTTTCCGATTTGAATTTCCCGGTGAAAATCGTAATCTGCCCTACGGTCAGAGACCAAAAAGGACTGGCATTATCCTCCCGCAATAGTTATCTTAGTTATTATGAAAGTAAGCAGGCTCTGTCACTCTTTGAAGCCTTAGAGAAAGCCCGGGATTTAATTCGGTTGGGTCAAGATAATCCTCAGACAGTCATCTCCTCTATGCAGGAAATTATCCGAAAAAACCCTTTGACAAAAATAGATTATATAGCCGTAACCGACACCCGAAGGCTTTTGCCGGTTGACAAAATCAAAGGAGAAGTGCTAATATCCCTGGCAGTAAGAGTGGGAGAGACCCGGTTGATTGATAATCTGTGTCTTAAAGTAAACGAGAAGGTCAAAGAGTTAAGATGCTGATTCGGGTATGTAAGTCCAAGATTCATAAAGCCATTATAACCGAGACCAGGCTGGACTATGAGGGTTCTATCACCATAGATTCGAAAATAATGAACAAAGCCGGCATAATTCCCTTTGAAAAAGTCCAGGTGGTAAATTTGAATAACGGGGAGCGTTTTGAAACGTATGTTATAAAGGGAAGAGCCGGCTCAGGCACCGTATGCTTGAACGGACCGGCCGCCCGCCTGGGTCAGGTAAAAGACCAGGTGATTATCATCGCCTATGCCTGCTTTACTCCGGCAGAAGCCGGAAGGTACAAACCAAAATTAGTCTATTTAGATTCCAAGAACAGGATTAGAAAATGAGACATACCGACACCGTCGCCGTAATCTTAGCTGCTGGCCAGGGGAAGAGGATGAAGTCCGAGCTCCCCAAGGTCCTGCAGGAAATCAATGGTAAAGCCGCCATCGAATTTGTGATTGAAACTGCCCGCACCCTGGGAGTCTTGAAGGTCTGCGTAGTGATTGGCTACCAGGGAGGCCTGGTTCAGTACCGCTTAAAGAGCCGGGGCCTGGAATTTGTCTGGCAGAGAGAGCAGTTAGGGACCGGACACGCGGTCTTGCAGACCAGATCTTTCTTAGAGCACTTTAAGGGCAAGCTCCTGATTATATGCGGGGACATGCCCTTGGTCTCGGTGAACAGCTTGGACAAGTTGATTTCAGCCTTAGATGACAAGACGGTCTCAGCCGCGGTTTTGACCGGAGAGTTAGACGACCCCCAGGAATATGGCCGGGTGGTCCGAGCCAAAGACGGCTCAGTGGAAAAAATCGTGGAGGCCAAAGATGCCACTCCCAAGGAGAAGAAGCTAAAGGAGGTCTCCAGCGGTACTTTCTGTTTTGATGCGAAGACGCTCTACCCTATTTTAGAACAGCTGACTGCCGATAATGCTCAGGGAGAACGCTACTTGACCGACGTGGTGGCGATTCTAAGAGCGCAGGGGAAAAAGACCGTGGCGATTCAGGTCGAAACTGCCGAAGAGTTATTAGGAATCAACTCCGAAGAGGATTTAAAGGCGGTGCGGGAAATCTGGACTAATAAATTGGCCGGCTCTGCCGTATCAACAGAGGAGCCTGCAGAAGAAAGTTAGCTAAAAACGGTTGACAATTCCGAGAACGCAGGTTATAGTTAAATATTGGGGTTGTGTGAAATGAAAAAGAACGCTGTCAGAATAGTAACCGCCCTCAGCCTAATTGCAGCGCTAAGCTCCCTAACATTGGCCCAGGGCACGTTGCCTGGCCCGGCGGAAAATAATCCGGGCAAGCTCTTTGGTCTCTTGCCGGCTAAGACTTTCTCCCTTTTAGACCCTTCCCGCCTGCAGATTAGAAACAGTTACAGTTTTTCCTATGTCTCAGCCGGAAAATATTCCGGTAGTTTCGGTTTATATCAGACCTCTATAGGCTATAAGGTCTCTAACCCTTTGTATGTTCAAGTGGACTTAGGCTATCTGCACCAGCCTTTGACTTTTAAGAATAATCTGGACGTCAGCAATCGCTTTTTCCCCAACTTTCATTTATATTTTAATCCCGGCAACAATTTCCATTTGAGTATCGACTATTTGACCGGGCCTTCGAACTCATACAACCGCTATTGGTATCAGGAGGAACGTTAAGTAAAATAAAGTGCTTTCTTTAACCTCTCCGGGGCAAACCTCTTCAGATGTTTCTTAAGAAAAAAGCTAAAAATCGCTTTTATAAGACTGCGCCCTCTAGGTACAGGTTGAACAGATGGGATTATCTTTTGGTGGGCTTGACCTTGGTGGTGGGGCTGTTTATCGCCTCGGTAGCCCAGCGCTGGGGCGCCGATCCGGTGGCAGAAAGCAGTGTCCGGTCTCCTCTGCCGGAGGTCAAACGGGTGCAGATTCTGAATGCCTGCGGAGTCAGATATATTGCCGACCGGGTCAGTGACAAGATTGCCGGTTATAATCCCACAGACTTTTACTACTTTGATGTGGTGGACAAAGCCAATTTCCCCAAGTTTAACGTGGAGGAAAGCTTTGTGGCTTATTCAGCGGCTGACCACCAGGCAGCTGCGGCTGATTTAGCCCATCTGTTGGGACTGCCCCGGTCTCGGGCCATACAGCAGGATTTTGGAGAGAATTTTCTGGAGCTGGACTTGAAGGTAATTGTAGGTTTGGACCATCAGGTATTCTTGAGAAAGGAGTAACTCAAGGCCGATTTGAAGCTCTCCACTACCCGCCTGGCCTATCAGGTCAGCAAGCTGGCCTGGGCCAAAAAAGCCACTGACATCCGGCTCTTGGATGTCCGAGGATTGACCGAGGTGACCGATTATTTCATCATCTGCACCGCCAGCGCCGACATCCATGGCCGGGCCATAGCCGACAGCCTGGTGGAGGAACTGGAAAAGAAGAAGGTTAAGCCCCTGCATAAAGAAGGGTATCAAAAAGCCAACTGGATTCTTTTGGATTTTGTGGACCTGGTAGTGCATATCTTTTTGAAGGAGGCCCGGGAATATTATAACTTGGAAAGGCTGTGGGGAGATGCCCCCTCTAAGTACCTCTCTGAAAAAGGGAGACTTTTGACTTGGAACGGCCAAAGGAAAAACTCTAAAAACCGAAAATAAGTATAGAAACACTTTAATCCCCCAATCATGAATCCCACCTTTAAAATCCTAAATTCTAAGGAGCAACCATAGTATGGATATAATCGAACTTAAAGCCAAGACCATGCCGGAGCTTCTGGATCTGGCCGAACAGCTGGAAATTCCTGGAGTCTCCAGCTTGAGGAAGCAGGATCTGATTTTCAAAATCTTAGAGGCCCGGACCGAAAAGACCGGTTTAGTATATGCGGAAGGGGTCCTGGAGGTGATGCAAGAGGGGTACGGCTTCCTGCGTTCTCCGGATTATAACTACTTGCCCGGGCCGGACGACATCTACGTCTCCCCCTCTCAGATTAAGCGTTTTGATTTGAAGACCGGAGATACGGTATCCGGACAGGTGCGCCCCCCTAAAGACAACGAGCGCTATTTCGCCCTCTTAAAAATCGAGGCGGTCAACTATGAGAATCCGGATGTCTCCAAACACCGGATTATGTTTGACAGCTTAACCCCTTTATACCCCGAAAGAAAGCTGAGACTGGAGACTGCTCCCGAGGAGATTGCCATGCGGATTATGGACCTTTTGACTCCGGTGGGCAAAGGCCAGAGAGGTCTGATTACTTCGCCGCCCAAGGCCGGGAAAACCATCCTCTTGCAGAAGATTGCCAACTCGATAACCAACAACTCGCCGGAAGTGAAACTGATAGTCTTGCTCATCGACGAAAGACCGGAAGAGGTGACCGACATGAAGCGCTCGGTCAAAGGAGAGGTCATTTCTTCCACCTTTGACGAGCCGGCAGAAAGACACGTCCAGGTGGCCGAGATGGTGATTGAGAAAGCCAAACGCTTGGTGGAACACCAGCAGCATGTGGTGATATTGCTGGACTCGATTACCAGGCTGGCCCGGGCTTACAACGCGGTGGTCCCGCACTCTGGCAAGATCCTCTCCGGCGGAGTGGACGCCAACGCCCTGCAGAAACCCAAGCGCTTCTTCGGAGCGGCCCGAAATATTGAAGAAGGCGGCTCTCTGACCATTATTGCTACGGCCTTGATTGAGACCGGCTCCCGCATGGATGAGGTGATTTTCGAAGAGTTTAAGGGCACCGGAAATATGGAAATAGTGCTGGATAGAAGGCTCTCTGACCGCCGCATCTTCCCGGCCATGGACATCAACCGCTCCGGCACCCGAAAAGAGGAATTACTTTTAGAACCGGAAGTGTTGAACAAAGTCTGGGTCTTGAGGAAATTCTTGAATGAGATGAACGCGGTGGAGGCCATGGAATTCCTGATTGACAAGATGCGCAAGACCCGCTCCAATGCCGAATTCCTGAAATCGATGAAGGATTAGTTTGGCCTTACTTCGCCAGTAAGGAAAGATTCAGCCTAATCCTTCCGGATTCGCTTAATAATTCCATCTTGACCGAGCTGGAATGAAGTCCTACTGGCTACCCTGCAGGATACTTTTCCTTTCTCCTTGACGGCCACGGCTAAATTCTTAGCTTTGCCTCTGTGCTGGAATTGAAAAACATCTCCAAGGTCTACTCCGGCAAGACCATGGCTTTATTTAATATCGATTTGACCTTAAACGCGGGCGAACTCTTGACAATCTATGGTCCCACCGGGGCCGGCAAGACCACCCTGATTAAACTAATTTCCGCAGAAGAAGCCCCCACTGATGGAGAGATTCTCCTGGAGGGAATCTCTTCGGTCAAATTGAAAGGGAGAAGGCTCCAGCAGTGGAGAAAGAAAATCGGCACGCTCTATCAGGATTTGAGATTATTGAAAGATAAGACCGTGGCTGAAAACATCTCTCTCCCCTTGCGGGTGCTGGGCAAGCATAAAAAAGAAATCGCCAGCCTCACTGTTGAAATGCTGGCCTTCTTAAGATTGGAGGAGAGAAGAGAGTCTTATCCGGAGGAACTATCTGCCGGAGAAAAACAAAAGGTGGCCCTGGCCCGGGCTATAATTTCCCAGCCTCAACTAATACTTGCTGATGAGCCGGCCTCCAATTTGGATGCCACTGCTCGGCAGGAAATTTTGAATCTGATTCGGGGATTGAATCATCTGGGCAATACCATATTGCTGACCACTAACCAGAAAGAGGTGGCGGAATTTATGTCTTTTGGGCGGGTGACAGAGTTGAGTCTGGGGAGGCTGAAATGAGCCTGCTTTTCAGTGTGGGCGAAGCCTTTTCCGATTTCTGGAAGGATAAGGTCACCACCTTCCTGGCCATAATTACCATCGGATTTTCACTTCTGGTGCTGAACTTCTTCCTGCTCATCATCTGGAATCTGAATCACATCGTGAAAGACTTTAAGAAGCAGTTCCAGGTGCAGATCTATCTTTTGCCCTCTGCCGCGGAAAACGAGATTGCTGACCTGGAGGCTTTCCTTTTAACCCAGCCCGAGGTGGAAAATGTGAAATACGTCAGCCAGGAGGAGGCTTTGCAGGAAATGGAGGCTTTCTTCGGAACAGATTTATTAAAAGGTCTGGAGGAAAACCCTTTACCCCGCTCCTTTGTGTTGGATATTAAGGAAAGGTACCGAATCCCTTCTGCTTTGGAAAAGCTGTCAGAGCGCACCAGGAATAAAGCCATAGTGGAGACAGTAGAATTTGGCAAGGAATCCTTAGACCGGCTGGACAGTTTGTTCAACACTGCGGTCAGGGTCTCTCTATTATTCGGAGGTTTTGTGCTCTTGGCTATTGTCTTTATCGTGGCCAATACCATCAGACTTCTGATGAGCCAGAAGAAAGAGACGGTCCGCCTGTACCGGCTGATGGGAGCCACTTCCGGACTGGTAATCTGGCCCTTTGTCTGGGAGAGCCTGTTTTTGGGGCTTTTTGGCACTGTCTTTTCACTGGCTCTGTTGTGGGGTATTTTCAAGGTCTTTCAAATCAAACTCTACCCTTTGATATTTCTCCCCTACCAAATACTTCTGCTTTTGGCCGGAACGGTACTATTGCTCTCTCTGGTGGGAGGCTTAATCTCATTACGCAGAATCTCCCGGGTATGAAACGACTCTGTTCCGGGCTATTCCTACTCTGCTTCATCTTCAATCTAAGTCTGGCTGCCCAGGACCAGGAGCAGATTGAAACCCAGCGCCAGGAGTTAGAGCGAATTAAAAAGGAGCTGGAGGTCAAGCGCAGTTCCGTAGAGAAACTCTCCAAGAAAGAAAAGGGGGTATTGGAAGAGCTGGCCGGCCTGGAAGAGGAGCTGGAATTAGTGAACAAATTGGTCAAAAAGATGGGAAGGCAGGAACAATCTTTGACCAAGCAGGTCAGTTTGAAAAACCTGGAGCTGCTGGAGGCCGAGCTGATTTTAAAACAGAAACAGAAGCTGCTGGCCTCCAGACTGAATCAGGTTTACCGCTACGGCAAGCTCTACCGCACCGGTCTGCTATTAGCGTCTGAGTCTCCGGTCGACTTACTGCGCCGGATATTTTTTCTGGAGAAGATGACTCAGAAGGAC
The DNA here is from genome assembly GCA_964399055.1 of uncultured Ignavibacteria bacterium. Lineage (GTDB taxonomy): Bacteria > Zixibacteria > MSB-5A5 > DSPP01 > RBG-1 > CAYNPJ01. Next base: position 186,996 of record CAYNPJ010000001.1, on the reverse strand, counting down.
CGGGAGCTGGTCAATCAGGTTGCTGACTATATGGCCCAGATTGAAAAGACTAAAGAGCAGCTTTTGGGCAACTTAAATGAACTGCAAAAATTAAAAAAAGACAAGCAATCCGAGGAAAAAAACCGTCAGACCATTCTGGCTCAGAAAGGCAACCTATTAAAAAATATCCGTCAGGATAAACAATCAGAACTTCAGGCCATAGCCCAGTTAGAGCAGTCGCAGAGAGAGTTGGAAAGCATCATTGAGAAATTAGAATCGGAGCGTAAAAAATTAACCATCAGCCTGCCGGAAGGAGTCTTTGCGGCCAGCAAAGGGAAGCTCCCCTGGCCCGTGGCCGGCAACGTCATTTCCGGCTTTGGAGAACAAATCGACCCCAAAACCAAGACCGTGACCTTTAATCCCGGCGTGGTAATAAGCTCCCAGTTGGGGCAGTCAGTCCAAGCGGTGGCCGATGGTCTGGTTATTTACAACAGTTTCCTGCGCGGCTATGGCCGTTTTCTGATATTGCAACATGATTCCGGCTTTTATACCTTGTATGGTCATTTAGGAGAAGTGCTGGTGGATAATGGCACCCTGGTCAGGGCCGGAGATGTGATTGCACAGGTGGGAGACTCCGGCTCGCTTTTGGGACCGGCTCTCCGCTTTGAAATTCGTCAGGGGAAAAAGCAGTTGGACCCCTTAGAGTGGCTCAAATGAGTTTTGAAGATATAATACAGCAGGAGATACCCAAACAAATCTTAGAGCAGGCCTTAAAAAAAGAGCGGCTGGCCAACACCTATTTATTCTATGGGCCGCCCGGAGTGGGGAAGTTCCTCTTGGCTTGGAGACTGGCGCAGATTCTTTTATGTGAGGATAGAATCGATGAGGCTCAGGCTTGTGAAAAATGCGCTTCCTGTCTGAAAGTGAAGAGTTTCAGTCATCCTGACTTTTACCTGATTTTCCCTCACCCTTCAGCTAACAAGCCCAAAGAGGAGCAGGAGTACCAACAGATTTTTATCCAGACTAAGCTGAAAGAACCTTATCAGATGGTAGAGTATTCCAAACCTATCAACATTTCGGTAGACAGAATCCGCGCCTTAAAGGGACAGATTTACCGGCTCCCTTTTCAGGCGGAAAGAAAAGTGGTGATAATTGAGCAGGCTGAGAGCATACGCATCGACTCGGCCAATCTGCTTTTGAAAATCTTCGAAGAACCCCCAAAAGACACAGTTATCATATTGATTACTTCGCAGATTGACCGCCTTTTGCCCACGGTAGTCTCCCGCTGTCAGAAGATTCGCTTTATACCCCTTAAGCCAGGGATTATCCGAGCAGAGCTGGAAAAGAAATTCGGTTTGCAGGAGAACAAAGCCCAAGAATATGCCTCTCTAGCCGAAGGGAGCTTAGGCCTAGCCTTGAACTTCGCCTCTGGCAGATGGGAAAAGACCTTAGAGAACTCCAATCTGCTCTGGAAGGCCTTATTGAGTAGGAAGATTGCGGCTCAGCAGGAGTTAATCGAAAGCATCAGCGCTGAAAAAGACCGCTCTGCAATTTTGTTATTGTTGAAGATGTGGCAGTATTACTTGAGAGACCTCTGTCTGACCAAGATTGGAGCCGGGCCAAGTAATCTGACCGAGCCCCGGCTAAGTTCACGCCAGCTCTATCGGTCGGCATTGATTTTAAATCAGACCAGACTGGATTACTTCCGTAATATCAATATTAAGTCGCTTCTAATAGGACTCTGTTTAAATTTACAGAATACCTTACTGCCTAATCAGGAGGAGAATTGAGTAAAAGATTTTTTATCACCACCCCGATTTATTACGTCAATGATAAGCCTCATATCGGGCATTCTTACACTACCATTGTGGGGGATGTCTTGGCCCGTTTTCACCGGATAAATGGGGAAGAGACTTTCTATCTGACCGGCACCGATGAGCATGGCGCCAAGGTGGCTGAAGAGGCTAAGGCCCAAGGGAAAACTCCCCAGGAGCTGTGTGACCAGAACAGCCTGCTTTACAAGTCCGCCTGGGAGAAATTGAACATCAGCTATGATTATTTTGTGCGCACTACTGATAAGCGACATGAGAAGGCAGTTGAAAAATTACTGCAAGAGATGAATGCGGCTAAGGTCAAAGGAAAGCCGGTGGTCTATCAGGGAGAATACGCCGGTCTGTATTGTATCGGTTGTGAAAAGTTCTTGACCGAGAAGGAACTGGCGGATGGCAAGTGTCCCAATCATTTGACCCTGCCTCAGAAAATCACTGAGAAAAATTACTTTTTCAGGTTATCAGAATTTCTGCCTCAAGTCGAACAATTGATTTCGACCGACAAAATTAAAATCATTCCGGAAGAGAGAAAGACCGAGACTTTGGGGTTGTTCAAACAGGGGTTAGAGGACTTCTCCATTTCCCGCGAAAAAGTGACCTGGGGAATACCACTTCCCTTTGATTCAAAACAGATTGCCTATGTCTGGGTGGATGCGCTGCCCAATTATATTTCCGCCATCGGCTATGGAGATAATCCCAAGGAATTTAAGAAATGGTGGACCGATGCAGAAGTGATTCACCTGACCGGCAAAGACATTCTAAAATTCCACAATATCTTCTGGCCGGCCATGCTTCTGTCAGTGGGGGTCAAAGTTCCGGATGTAGTAGTCAACCACGGCTTCTTCACGGTCAAAGGGCAGAAGATGAGTAAATCCTTGGGAAATGTGATTGACCCCCACTGGCTGGTAAACCAATTCGGTGCCGATGCCGCGCGTTATTTGCTTTTGACTCAGTTCCCCTTCGGCATAGATGGAGACATCCAGGCCGACCGCTTTGTGGAAAAATTCAATTCCGAATTGGCCAATGACCTGGGGAATTTGGTTTCCCGTGTTGTTAAGATGATAGCAGATTATTGTGGTGGAACCATACCCGAGGCAAAGAAATATGATAAGAGCGATGAGGAGATTAAAGCGTTAGCCGTGCAAACGCCTGTGAAAGTGATGGACTTGATATATCAGATTAAGGTCACTTCGGCCATAGACGAGGTCTTCAAATTAGTCAAGAAAGCCAACCAGTACGTGGAGGCCTCTGCCCCCTGGAATTTGGCCAAGAATAAAGAGAATGATAAACTCAACACCAAGCTCTATGTATCTGCGGAAGCGTTAAGGATAATTTCCGCCTTGGTTTATCCGGTAATGCCCAATAAGGCAGTGCAGATTAGAAAGATTTTAGGCTTTGGAGAAAAAGAGCTGACTCCTTCCTCGGTGAAAGCCAAGAAATGGGGAGTCCTGAAAGCCGGACAAAAGCTTGGCAAAATCGAGCCTTTATTCCCCAGAAAGGAAAAAGAACCCAAGAAAGTCGAGGCAATTGTGGAAGATAATTTAATCGGCATAGAAGATTTTGGCAGAGTGCAGTTGAAAGTAGCAGAGGTAATGCAGGCAGAAAAAGTAGCTGGAGCAGACAAGCTCCTTTTACTCAAAGTCAAGGTCGGTGAAAGGGAAAAGCAAATCGTGGCGGGCATTGCCCAGCACTACCAGCCCCAGGATTTGATAGGCAGAAAAATAATCGTGGTGGACAATCTGAAGCCGGCGACTTTGAGAGGGATGAAATCAGAGGGGATGCTCTTGGCCGCTCAGGATGGGAAGAGTCTGGTGCTCTTGACGGTGGATAAGGATATTGGGGCCGGGGCGAAGATTTCCTGAAAATGGATTAAATGTTCGATACCCACGCCCACTTAGACGACCGCCAGTTCGAGTCCGACCGCGATGAAGTAATTCACTCCTGCTTCCAGAACGGAATCAAACATATCATCAACATCGGCACCGACCTGAAGACCTCCCGCTTTTCAGTCGAGCTCACCCGGAAATATCCCCAAATTTACTGCACCATTGCCGTCCACCCCCACGACGCCAAGAATTTCACCCAGCGGACTCTTAAAGAATTAGAGTCCCTTGCGCAGAATGACAAAGTAGTCGCCATCGGTGAAATCGGCTTAGACTACCACCGGATCTACTCTCCCCAAGAAGCTCAGATAAAAGCTTTCCGGGCCCAGATTGAATTAGCATTCAAGTTAAATTTGCCCATTGTCTATCACGTTCGGGAAGCCTTCGAAGACACCTTGAAGATTATTACGGAAACAGAAGCCTACAAGTTAGGCGGCGTGATGCACTCCTTCTCCGGTACTGTGGAGCAGGCAAAGAGAGTTGCCGACTTGGGGCTATATGTCTCCTTCAATGGCAGTCTGACTTACAAGAATTCTTTAGCGCAGAAAGTTTTGGTACAAGTTCCAGAGGATTTGATTTTAGTAGAAACCGACTGCCCCTATTTAACCCCTGAGCCGCACCGGGGCAAAAGAAACCAGCCCGACTACGTCAAATATGTGATAGAAAAAGCTTCTGAGCTTTTGCATAAATCGCCGCAAGAAGTAGAGCAACTAACTACTCGCAATGCTTTCCAAGCCTTCCGTCTCCAGAATTAAGCCCAAAAAGAGATTCTCTCAGAATTTCTTAGTCAATCTGAACGCCGCCAGAAGAATTGTGGATAGCCTGAATCTCTCGGCAGACGAGACTGTTTTTGAAATCGGAGCCGGGAAAGGAGTTCTGACCCAATTCCTGATTGAGAGAGCTAAGAAAGTTTGTGCTATCGAATTAGACCGCAATTTGGTAGAGATTCTAAAGGGAAAATTTGCTCAAAGTGAGAATCTACAAATTATCTCCGGCGATGTCCTCAAAATCGAATTGGCCGATTATCTTGCAACTGGGGAGAAGGTCAAAGTCGTGGGCAACCTCCCTTATCAGATTACCTCTCCAATTTTGGAGTGGCTGGCCAATCAGAGAGAATCAGTAAAACTGGCCGTGGTAACCGTTCAGAAGGAGGTGGCTCAGAGACTGTGCGCCCGGCCCGGCACCAGGGAGTGGTCTTCGGTCTCCATTTTCTGTCAGGTTTATTTCCAGCCCAAAATGCTCTTCAATATTTCTGCCGGCTCTTTTTTCCCGGCGCCCAAGGTTCAGTCAGCAGTGGTCAGCTTAACTACTCTGGCGAGTTCCTTAGTCTCTCAAAATGATGAAGCTGATTTTTTCAAACTGGTACGGAAAATTTTTACTGCCCGGAGAAAGACCTTATTGCGGGGTTTAATTGAGCAGACCAATCTACCCAAGTCTCAACTAGAGCAGATACTTATAAATTTAGGGCTCAAGCCACAAATCCGAGGGGAAGTTCTTACTATCCCGCAACTAATAAGCCTCGCTCAAGCCTTGACTCATACCGCTAACTTGTGATTTTTTTCTCCAAGATTAGTTGACAAGCTTTTCCCTGGTTTTATATTAGCCACTTAAAATGAAAACCCTCGCGGAGGAATATGATGAGGTATAGAATTCTATTCTTAGCCAGTTTACTAATTGCCTGCCTTAATTTAATGGTATCTGCTCAAGAGACTGTCCCTCCGGCTGACACGGCTCAGCCGGCGACTGATACCACCCAGCCACCGGAGAAGCCTAAAGAGTCCCTTATCTCTTTAGACCAGCCTGAACCCGGGGTCTCGAAGTTCTTCTTGAATCAGTTAATTGTGACCACCAACCGCTATGAGAAGTCCAATTTTAAGGTACCCTCCCTGGTTTCTTTGGTTACCCAGGAGAGAATCGAAAAATCTAACCCGGATATAATAACCGACCTCTTTCGCAATCTCCCGGGTGTGGAATTAAATGACGCCGGTCCCTTTGCCCCCCGACCGGTAATCAGGGGATTATTCGGCTCCCGGGTCTTACTCTTGGCTGACGGCGAGAGATTAAACGACACTCGTGAGTCTCCCTTTTCCGGGGCCCAGCTCTCCTTAGTCGACGTGGACGAGATAGAAAAAGTGGAAGTGGTCAACGGGCCGGGAACGGTATTATACGGCACCGACGCCTTAGGAGGAGTGGTAAATTTAATTACCAGCAAAGCCATGTTCAAAGATGAAGGGGCAAAACCCTACGGAGCTAAGCTGAAGTTAAGATATTCTACAGTAGACGAGCAGTACAAAGGAGACGTGAAGGTCAATTACGCGAAAGAAAAGTGGGCTTTTTCAGTGGGAGCGGGAACCAGAGCCGCCACTGACTATGAGGCGCCGGATACCACTGTGGTGAACTCTGCTGTACACGTCAATAATTTTGATTTGAAGACCGCTTACAAGCTGAATGAGAAGCAAAAGCTCTTTGCCGACTATCAGAGGGTGGAGGCCACCAATGTCGGTTTCCCCGGAGTGCCCAATGCCGACTTCAACGGGCGCTTTTTCTACCCGGAGAGAAACCGGGGAAAATTCGCCTTAAGCTATGAGGGGAGAAACCTCAATCCTCACATGCCCTTGATTAAGGGAAAGGTCTACTACCAATCAGTTAAAAAGGATTTTCGCACCCTGGATGTCGGCATCTTTGCCGACACAGTCTTGATACCCCCCAGTGACACGATTACCATCGAGGGGAGACTGGATTCCTCCATCACCAAGACCGATGTGAAAATCTTTGGCGCTAGTTTCCAGGAGCTCTTTTTGATTCAGCCTTACCAGATTCTGACCTGGGGCGTGGATTACTATCGGGAGATGGTAGAAGGGAGCCGTAAGTCCGTATTTACCACCACAACCAAGTTTACCTTTCCTCCTTTCCAAGATGATTCCACAGAAGTTGATCAGACCCCTTCGGTGCCGGACCTCAACTGGGATGTTCTGGGAGTCTATGCCCAGGATGAGATTACTCCCTGGAAATTTATGACCTTTTTAGCCGGTGCCAGATATGAGTACGCCCGCTCTTCTCCGCAGGAGACCAAGGGCATTCCGGACAGCCTGCTTCCTCCGGAGGATGTCGACCGCTTTGTGAGCTGGAGCTTAGGAGCCGTTTACCACTACAAACCGGATCTAAATTTCACTGCCAATTTAGCCCGGGCTTACCGCAATCCCAACATTGTGGAGAAATTCTTCTTTGGCCCGGCCAGCGGCGGCACCTGGGTAATCACCAATGCGGATTTAGAGAAAGAGAACGGTATCAGCCTGGACTTAGGGATGAAGGCCAACTTGGAGAATATGTCAGCCTCCCTGAACTTCTTCTTTGCCGAATATGAGAACTTTATCGACTTAAGGCCTTCATCTTACCAGGGGGATACTCTCTATCAAGGAAGCCGGGTCTGGCAGTGGCAGAACCTGCCCGGAATCACCAGAATAGACGGGATTGAAACCGCCTGGGAAGGGGACTTCACCGAGGAGTTTTACGGCTTCGCTAACGCTACTTATACTTTCGGTCATCAGAGAGTCGGGGCTGGCGACACCGCTGGAACTGGCATATCTAGTACCGTAGGAGTCAATCCCTTCTTTGTCCCGCCTTTTAAGATTTACTTCGGGATCGGCTGGAGGCAGAAGGGCTCAGGCAAGCTCTGGGCTGAAGCTTCGGCTCGTATCGTCGAAAGGCAGGGCCGGGTACCTGAAGGATTGCCCAGAACCTCCGGTTTCAGTGTTTACGACCTGCGGGCCGGCTATAAGCTGAATAAGAACATTAGCTTTGCTGCCGCGGTCAAGAATCTGACCGACGAGACCTATATAGAACCTTATAATCAGATTAATGTCTCCAATCAGGTTTTAGAGCCGGGGAGGAATTTTATCTTTGGGGTGACAATTAATACTGAGTGACCCACGATATTTCAAACCAGGGGACGCACCAGCGTCCCCTTTTTATTTTAGTATCACCAAATGGTGCAAGCTATGGTTGACTTTCTATCTAAAAAAGACTTGCCTTCCCCTTGTGAATTCATTAACTTTCGATAGTAATGGGTACACATAAAAACGCCCAATTTATTGAAAGACAAGATATTACGTTAAACTTTCTCGCCCTTACTCTTTGAAGTCCATAGTATAAGGAGGCTTTAAAATGCCTAAGAAAACCAAATACTTTTATTCTTTTGGAAACGGGACTGCCGAAGGAAACGGCCAGATGAAGGACCAATTAGGGGGCAAGGGGGCCAACTTGGCTGAGATGTCTTTATTGGGTCTGCCTGTGCCCCCTGGATTTACCATCACCACTGAAGCCTGCCGGCAGTTTTATAAGAACAATCTGAAACTCCCCAAGGAATTCGACCTGGAGACCAAGAAATATCTGGAGAAAATCGAAGCCGCGCTGGGGGCCAAGTTCGGCAGCGAGAAGAATCCCTTACTGGTTTCAGTCCGCTCCGGGGCTAAATTCTCCATGCCCGGCATGATGGACACTATTCTGAACTTAGGGCTAAACGACAAGACCGTGGAGGCCTTGGCCCGCAAGACCAACAACGAGCGCTTTGCCTTGGACTGCTACCGCCGGTTTGTACAGATGTTCGGGAATGTGGTTTTGGGAATTGACAAAGAGAATTTTGAAAAACTGCTGCAGGAAAAGAAAGCAGAAAAAAGAGTTAAACATGACAGCTCTCTTTCTCCTCAGGATTTCAGAGACCTACTCAAAAAATACAAGCAGGTAATTAAAAAATATGCCGGGGAGGAACTCCCCCAGAATCCCCTGCAGCAATTGAAACAAGCCAGGGATGCAGTCTTCAAATCCTGGAACAATCCCCGGGCTATTGCTTACCGGCAACTGCACCATCTGCCCGGCGATGCCGGTACCGCGGTTAACGTGCAGGCTATGGTTTACGGCAATCTGGGAGAGAGTTCTTCCACTGGGGTGGGGTTTACCAGGAATCCCTCTTCAGGGGCTAAGGAATTTTATGGCGAGTTTCTGGTCAACGCTCAAGGAGAGGATGTGGTGGCCGGTGTGCGCACTCCCCAGCCGATAAGAGAGCTCAAGAAGATTATGCCGGAAGTCTACCAGCAGTTGGTGGAGATAACTTCCAAGCTGGAAAAACATTACCATGACATGCAGGATTTTGAATTTACGGTTCAGGAAGGGAAACTTTTCATTCTGCAGACTAGGGTGGGAAAAAGGACTACCCTGGCTGCGGTCAAGATTGCCGTAGATTTGGTTAAAGAAAAACTGATTGCCCAGAAAGAGGCCCTGCTCAGAATCGATCCGGAGCAATTAAATCAACTGTTGCATAAGCGCATTGACCCCAAGGCCGAGGTTGAGATAATTGCCAAAGGTTTGGGCGCTTCCCCTGGAGCCGCCTCAGGCAAAGTGGTCTTTACGGCTGACGACGCAGTCACCTTAACCAAAAATGGGGAAAAGGTCATGCTGGTCAGAAAAGAGACTAACCCGGATGACATCAGCGGCATGGCGGTTGCAGTGGGAATTCTGACTGCCCGGGGAGGAATGACCTCTCATGCGGCAGTGGTGGCCCGGGGCATGGGAATTCCCTGTGTGGTGGGGTGTGAGTCCTTGCGCATCAATGAAGAAAAAAAACAGCTCTTTGCCGGTGGAGTGATTATCCGGGAAAGAGAGCTTTTGACTATTAATGGGGAAACCGGAGATGTGATTCTGGGGTCAGTCCCCATGATCGAGCCGGAGTTGAGCGGCGAATTTGCCGAGTTTATGTCCTGGGCCGACCAGACCAGAAGACTTAAAGTTCGCGCCAATGCCGACCAGCCCAAAGATGCCGCCACCGCGCTTAAATTCGGAGCTCAGGGAATCGGACTCTGCCGGACCGAGCATATGTTCTTTGCGCCCGAGAGAGTTCCCCTGGTGCAGGAGATGATTCTGGCCCCCTCTCGGGAGGAGAGGGAGCACTATCTGGACAAGCTACTTCCGATGCAGAAGTCCGACTTCAAGCAGTTATTTGAAATCATGCAGGGCCTGCCGGTCACTATTCGAACCTTAGACCCGCCCCTGCATGAGTTTCTGCCCAAAAAGGAAGAGCTTCTGTTGGAAATCCAGCAACTGAAAAACCAGCCTGACCAGGCCGACAAGCTCAAGCAAAAACAGGCTTTATTAGCCAGATTAGATGAGCTGATTGAATTCAATCCCATGTTAGGGCACCGGGGATGTCGCCTGGGGATTACCTATCCGGAAATCACCCGCATGCAGGCCCGGGCTATTTTTGAAGCCGCCTGTGATTTAGCCCGGGAAAAGAAGGCGGTGATTCCGGAAGTGATGGTGCCCCTGGTGGGAACCGCCGCAGAATTGGCTAATCAAAAGTCCCTTATAATCAAAGCGGCTGAAGAGGCCATGAAAAAATATAAGGTTAAAATCAAATACACCGTAGGGACGATGATTGAGCTCCCCCGGGCAGCAGTATGTGCGGATGAGATTGCCCATGAAGCCGACTTCTTCTCCTTTGGCACCAATGACCTGACCCAGATGGCTTTTGGTTATTCGAGAGACGATGCTAACAAATTCCTCCCCTATTATGTCCAGCACCAGATATTGCCGGATGACCCTTTTGCTACCCTGGACACCAAAGGCGTGGGAGAGTTGATGGAGATAGCGATTAAAAAGGGGCGGGGGGTCAAAAAGGAGTTGAAGATCGGCATCTGCGGAGAGCACGGAGGCGACCCCCGCTCGATCAAATTCGGCCATCAGATTGGCTTGGATTATGTTTCCTGCTCGCCTTATCGGGTGCCGATTGCCAGGCTGGCCGCGGCTCAGGCCGCTATAGGAGAAGAGGCTAAAAGCACCTCTGTTTGATGGAGGATTTTATCGAATCAAAGTTACATCGCCGGCAGTGATAACCCTCATCCCCTCGGCCGTGTTCAAGACCAAAGCTCCCTGAGAGTTTAAATCCAGGGCGGTGCCGGAGATTTTCTTATCTCCTACTTCAATGGTAACTTTCCGCCCAAGTAAGAAAAAATTCTTCATGATTTCAGACTTAAAGGCTCTCAGGCCGCTGGATTGATATTTCTGATATATCTCCTCAAATTCCAAAAGGAATCTCCACAGAAATTCTACTCTAGAAATTTTTCTTTTAACCTCAATCTTCAAGGAAGTGGCTTTTCCCTTAAGTTGGCGAGGAAAATCTCGGGCGGTTTGATTGAGGTTAATCCCAATCCCTAAGATTACAAAATCCACCCGGTCCAATTCTGCAGAAAGCTCGGTCAAGACGCCAGAGAATTTTTTGCCATTTAGATAAGAATCGTTGGGCCATTTAATCAGGGCAACTTTTCCAGTCATATGAGACGCTGTTCTGACACAGGCTAAACAGGCGCACAAAGACAGAGCTGGCACATTTTCCAAAGGAATCTTCGGTCTTAGAATTAATGACAACCAGATGCCCATACCAGCAGGAGAGTGCCAGTGCCGGGAAAGCCTCCCTTTTCCGGCACTCTGCTCTTCGGCGATTACTATGGTCCCCTCTTTAGCCCCGGCCTCAGCCAGGCGATAGGCCACCTGGTTGGTAGACTGAACCGTGTAGAAAGAGTGAATCTCGCTTCCTAAAATCTTGGTCTTTAGCCCTTCTCTTATTTCCAGAGAGGTCAAAAGGTCGGGTACTCCCACTAACTTATAGCCTCTATCCTTTGACCTTTTGACTTTATACCCCCAGCTTTTGAGCTGTTGGAGCGCCTCTTCTAATCTCTCCAGGTTAACCTGCAGCCGATAGGCTAACTGGCCTGGCGGATAAAACTCATTTCCGCGCCTCTTGAGAAGAGTAAGGGCTTCTTCTGCAATCCGGTCTAAAGTCTTGCTCACCGGGATTTGACAATTCTCAGGCTGAAATCTAAAGCTGGAGCAGAATGGGTCAACTGTCCCACGGAAATCAAATCCGGACCTAACTTGGCTAGGCTGCGGACATTCCTCAAATTTACATTTCCGGACGCCTCAATTGCCACTTTCTTTTTATTGGCTCTGGAATACTGACGGATGAACTCTATGGCCTCTTTAGTTCTCGACAAGGGAAAATTATCCAGCATAATCCAATCTACCCCGTTTTTCAGCGCCTCTTTGACCTCTTTCAAATTTTTGGTTTCAACTTCTAGGAGGAGAGCTTTGGGATTTTTGCTTCGGACCAATTTAATCGCTTTGGAAATAGAGCCAGCCAGCTTGAGATGATTGCCCTTAATCAGAATCTGGTCAAATAAGCCCAAACGGTGGTTCTTTCCTCCTCCAGTTCTGACCGCATATTTTTCTAAAATACGCCAGCCTGGTGTGGTTTTACGGGTATCGCAAATATTTACCCCTGTCCCTTTGGTTTTCTCCACAAATTGATGGGTCAGAGTGGCAATACCGGAGAGGCGCTGAAGGAAATTTAAAGCTGTTCTTTCGGCGGTCAAAATGGAACATGCCCTACCCTCTATTTCGAAAACCAAGTCGCCCTTTTTGATTTTGGCCCCTTCTGGTCGAAGCTGTTTCAACCTGATTTCCGAATCCAGCAGTTTAAAGACCTCCTTTATTATCTTTCCTCCACACAATCTGCCCGGGCTCTTGCTCCTTATGATAGCTTTAGCCATAGCCTCAGGGTCAATTAGGGCATTTGTGGTGGCATCCCCCCTGCCAATATCTTCTCTTAAAGCCAAATCTATGAGTTGTCTGACCGATTGGTCTATTCTCATATTCAGAAAATTATCTACTTATTTGATGTTGTCAAACACAAGCTTGCTAAAAAGACTTGACTTCACAGAAATATTCAGCTATATAGTGAGTCGATCGCGGGGTGGAGCAGTCTGGTAGCTCGTCGGGCTCATAACCCGAAGGTCGTCGGTTCAAATCCGACCCCCGCTATTTTTCTTTGTCTAAGTATCTCGCCGAGTTTCAAGAAGTCAGCATATCTCTGATTTCTCATTTGTTGGACAGTTTAGAATTAGATTATAGCTTTTAGCTGAAAAAATGTATATTGCCAGACAACCTATGTGTAAACTATCTGCCTGACGCTGATGAAACTACACCGTAAAATCTTTCTGGGGTTGATTCTGGGTGCGGTTCTGGGCATAACCTCCCATTTCTTGTTTTATCCTGACCCCCGCTTGGAATGGGTAATCAAGAATCTGGCTTATCCAGTGGGACAAATATTTTTTAGGCTGATTTTCATGGTGGTTCTCCCTTTGGTCTTTTCTGCATTGGTTCTGGGGGTTTCTGAATTGGGCGATTTAAGACATCTGGGAAGGGTGGGGGCGCGGACGCTGATTTACACTGCGGTGGTGAGTACTATTTCTGTATTGATAGGAGTGGGGCTGGTCAATTTTGTCAAACCTGGAGAGGGTGTAAAACCGGAGACCAGAGACAGACTAATATCCGGACTGGCAGGTGATTCTTTTCAAAAGGAAAAGGCCCAGATTATGGAGAAGGCCAAGGAGGCCCAGTCTCCGGCTGAGACCATAGTCAATCTTTTTCCCCGTAACCCACTCTCGGCCGCAGTCAACGCTTTTCAAGGGGAGATCTTAGCCTTTATGGTCTTTGCCATCCTGTTTGGGATAGCCTTAGCTCTGATAAAATCCGAGAGGACTAAAACCCTGACCGGATTCTTAGAAGGGGTCTATGAGGTGGTGATGAAATTAATTGACATGGCCATGCAACTGGCGCCTTACGGTGTGGCCGCCCTGATATTCACCGCCACGGCCCGCTCCGGTCTGGAAGTAATCGCCCTTTTATCACAGTATGTATTAGTAGTTGTGGTAGGTTTGGCTCTGCATCAATTTGTAGTCTATTCAATTTTAGTAAAATCACTGGCTAAAATCTCTCCCCGGCTCTTCTTCTCCCGCATAAGCGAAGTGATGGTCACCGCCTTTTCCACCAGCTCTTCCAACGCTACCTTGCCGACCACTATGCGGGTCTCCGAGGAAAAATTAGGCATACCGCGCCGAATCGGAGGTTTTGTTTTAACCTTGGGGTCATCCTTAAATCAGAATGGGACTGCTCTCTATGAAGGAGTGACCGTGCTTTTCATTGCGCAACTATTCGGCGTGGATTTAAGTCTGGGAGCTCAGCTGACCGTGGTGCTGATGTCGATTTTGGCCGGTATTGGGACTGCCGGTGTGCCGGGCGCATCGCTTCCTTTGATAGTGATTGTGTTGCAAACCATCGGAGTGCCCGGTGAAGGGATTATAGTCATTTTAGGAGTGGATCGAATCTTAGATATGTGCCGAACCGTAGTCAATGTGACCGGCGACATGGCGGCTGCGGCTTATGTGGCCAGAACCGAAAAGTGTTTGAATATCCCTAAAGGGATTTGAGAAAGCATGGGGGCATAGCTGAAGAGCAATTCTTGAGATTCGGTTTTATTAGTTCTCTTACAGGAAAAAGCTGTCTGCAAATATCAGATAGCGCTTGCAAGGAGAATGGAAAAGGTTCAAGATTCTGAATACAGGTAACCTCAATCGTTTCTGACTAATTTCTCCGCCAGCTCCACATCCTCGGCACTGCCAAGAATCAACGGTACCCTTTGCTGCAAATTCTCCGGTACTATCTCTAAAATTCGCCCCTTACCAGTGCTGGCCAGTCCCCCGGCCTGATGCACCACATAACCCAAGGGGGCCGCTTCATAGAGCAGTCTCAGTTTTCCTGCGGCTTTAGAGCCACCTCCGGCTTCGCCCGGATAAAGATATACCCCTCCCTCCAACAGAAGGCGGTGAAAATCAGCAGTAAGAGAGCCGGAGTAGCGCCCGGAATGCGCTTTCTTGCCCGAGCCATCTGTTCCTCGCAGATAATCGACAAAACGCTGCATCGGCTTTTCCCATTTAGGATAATAGCTCTCATTGACGCTGTAATATTTTCCTTGTCTGGGGATGCGGATATTGGGATGGGAGAGCAGAAATTCACCGTAACCTATGTCCAGAGTGAAACCATTGACCCCTTCGTCGGTGGCATAGACAAAGACTGTTCCTGGACCATAGACAATGTAGCCGGCGGCAATAATCTGGGAGCCGGGCTGAAGCAGGTCTTCTTCGCTGGCTTTGGCGCCCGGACTGATTTTGGGGAAAATGGCGAAAATGGAGCCAAGGTTGCCATTCACATCGGTATTGGAGGAACCGTCCAGAGGATCGATGACCAGCACATATTTCCCTCGAGGGCCTCCGCACTCAAACTGGGCCGGCTGCTCCATCTCCTCTGAGGACATGATGCAGACCATGCTGCTCCCCTTGAGGGTGCGGATGAAAATCTGGTTGGCATAGTCGTCCAATTTTTTGACCTCTTCCCCGAAGACATTGGTGTCTCCGCTTAAGCCTAAGGCGTCGGCCAAAGCGGCCTGTTTGAGCTCCCGGGAGATTATTTTGCCGGCCAGGGCAATCTGGGTCAGAAGAATGCTGAATTCCCCGGTGGCTTGGGGATGCTCTCTCTGCTCGCTTAAAACGAATTCGATTAAGGTCGGTTTTCGCTTATGCTCCATCTCTCCGGCTGTAAGTTCTTATTAGTCGAAATTGAAGCTAAGGTTGTAAATCTGGCCAAATTTGCTCTTGATATACTCCAGCCAGGGTTTGGAGCTCGGCTCCTGGCCGGTGACTCTTTTAATCAGCTTAGGGGCCTCTTCGATTAAGCCGAAACGATGCACTTTCTCTCTGAGCCAGCTTAACAGGGTTTTGAAATTGCCCTTTTCAAAGTCTTTTTCCAAAGCGGGAATCTCCTGCTTGGCTGTCTCGAATAACTGGGCGGCATACAGATTTCCTAACATGTAGGTAGGGAAATATCCCACCATTCCGCCGGACCAATGAATATCCTGCAGGACCCCTTCGGCATCATTCTTAGGGGTAATCCCGAAATATTCCTTCATCTTCTGATTCCAAAAAGCCGGCAGCTCTTTGACCTCCAGCTCCTTTCTTAACAGAGCCTCTTCGATTTCAAAGCGCAGCATTATGTGTAGGTTGTAGGTCACTTCGTCAGCCTGCACCCGAATGGGATTGGCTTTAACCGTGTTAATCGCCGAGTAAAAATCAGTTAAAGGAATATGAGCGTAGTAGGGGAAGCTCTTCTGCAAATGAGGATAGAAAAACTTCCAGAAAGATAGCGAGCGCCCCACTAAATTCTCCCACATCCGGGACTGAGACTCATGTATGCCTAAGGAATAACCGGAGTCCTGGTAGAACCATTTCAACATCTTATCTTTCCCCTGGTCGTACATTCCGTGGCCGGCCTCATGCAGGGTGGCAAAGAAGGCCGGAGTCCAGTTCCCGGTCTTGAAGTTAGTCGTCAAACGGGTGTCGTCCGGACCAACCGTGATGGTAAAGGGATGCTCGGAGCGGTCTAATCTGCCGGTGTTTAAATCATAGCCGACTGCCTCCAGGGCCAGGAGGTTCAACTTCTTTTGCTCTTCCTCCGGGAAATGGTTGACTAAGAGATTTTCATTGGGTTTGGGAGTCTTCTCTAATATGGTCCTGACAATCGATTTCAACTGCTCTAATTCCTTTATGATTTTCTTTATCTGGCTGGCGGTCATCCCCGGCTCATAGTCCGGCAGGAGGGCGTCATAAGGGTTTTCCTGATAGCCCTGAATCTCGGTCAGCTGGCGCACATAGTTATAAATCTCCTCTAAGCTGGACTGAAAGAGTTTGAAATCCGAGGACTGCTTGGCTAAGACCCAGACCGACTGGGCCTTGGATTTGACTAGGCTGAAACTCTCAAAAAAATCGGCTGGAATTTTCTTCTGGCGCTGGTACATCGAGCGTACTCTTTCAAAAAATAGCCTCTGGGTGGGGTTCAAATCCGAGGAATTGCCAGAGAGCTTATCCAGAATCTCGCCAGTGGCCTGGGAAGTGAAAATTTTGAATGATTCGGTCTCCACTGCCGCCAGAGCTTCTGCCCGGCCATCTGAGCCCCCGGGAGGCATGTAGGTCTTATGGTCCCAGGCCAAAAGACTGGCCGCATAGCCAAATCTGGCCGATTTCTTTAACTGTTCCTGCAATTGTCCGAACAACTCTTGTGATTTAGACATTTGTTCCTCTTTTGGGATTTTTACTTGAATAGTAAACCTAAATAATAATCTCGAAGTTTCTTTGGCAAGTGATTTTCTGCACAAACCTGCAAGCGGGAATTGCAGCGCTATGGTTGACAAACTCTGTCGTGTCTATAACTTGCCCTTTCCAGAAAGGTGTAAATTGTCGATTTATAGAATCATAGTCCTGATACACATTTTATTTGCCACTATCTGGGTAGGCGGGCATTTAATCTTGGCCATTGGATTTTTACCCAGAGCCTTAAAGCAGAAAGACCCTGCGGTTATCGAGCAGTTTGAATCCAGATTCGAGCCCATTGGTCTATTCGCCTTTGTAATTCAAGTCTTGACCGGCATCTGGCTGGGGTTATTTTACGACTCTCAGCCTCTGGGCTGGTTTACTTTTCAGGGGAGCCTGGCTGTACTTTTGGCCTTGAAGGTAATACTGGTTTTATTGACATTGCTTTTGGCGATTCACGCCCGCTTCTGGATTATCCCTAAGCTGAATCCGGGAAATTTAAAGGCCTTAGCCTGGCATATAATTGCGGTGACAGCGATAGGAGTGATGCTGGTGGTTTTAGGGGTTGGAATACGGACCGGGGGATTATTTTAGTCTGATTAAATTCAGTACTCGGCCAAAGCCAAGTCCCTCGTATACCTGGCTGCCCGTTCAAATTCATCCTTCTTAATCAGACCCCGCTCCAGTAATTGCTGGACTGAGAATTGCATGGTCTGCATCCCGAACTTGGTCCCGGTCTGGATGTGATTTAATACTTGCTCCAGGCGCCCGTCTCGGATAAGGGCTTTGACCGCCGGAGTCCCGATTAAAACCTCAGTAGCCACCACTCGTCCTAAATTGTCCCTTTTCCTCAAGAGCTGCTGGCAGATTACCCCTCTTAAACTGTTGGAAAGCTGCAGTTGAGCCACATGTCTTTGGTCGGGTGGGAATAAGCCTAAGACCCGGGCTATGGTTTGAACCGCATCACTGGTGTGCAGGGTGGTCAAGACTAAGTGACCGGTCTCAGCCGCGGTCAGAGCCACCCGCATGGTATCTAAGTCCCTGACCTCTCCTATCAGAATCACATTGGGGTCCTGGCGGACCACATGTTTTAACCCGCTGTGGAAGGTGAGGGTGTCAATTCCTATCTCTCTTTGCTTGACTATTGATTTCTTGTTCTGGTGTAGGAATTCTATGGGGTCTTCTAAGGTCACAATGACCTTGCGAAATTCCTGGTTTATCAAGTCCACCATGGCAGCCAGGGTGGTGCTCTTGCCGCTGCCGGTAGGCCCGGCCACGATGACTAAGCCGTCTTTATAGCGGGACAATTCTGCTACCACAGGAGGGAGCCCCAAATCGGCAATGGAGCGGATGTTCATTTCAATGATTCGATAGGTGGCTTCTACGCCCCCTCTCTGCAGGTGGACGTTGACTCTCCGTCTGCCGATTCCCGGCAGGGAAAGGGCGTAGTTGAGCTCCTTGTGGCGCCGAAAATCGCTTATCTGCTCTTCGGTCATCAAGGCATAGACCATGTTCTGAATCTCTGCCGAGTTGAGTTCGTGGCCATGGGTGTAGCTTAATTCCCCGTCTATGCGGTAGGCCGGGGGACGCCCGGCGGTCAGATGCAAATCCGAGGCCTCTCTCTTGCTCATCTCTTCTAACAGAGTACACAGGTTGATTAGGCTCAAGAGTTGCTCTAAAAGCTGTCTTTCCTTCTCGCTTAATTGGCCAAAATGGACTGCTGTCTGATAACATTTGGGATTTTCTCGGTTAGATCTGACCACCTTACCGGCCAGCTCCACCATCTGAGTCGTATGGGAGCTGCTCAGTCTGAGCTGGAGAGAGGTTCCTGCGGAAATCAGCTCATCGCAGTTAAATCTTATGCCGCTGCTGGAGATATCCTGAGCCTCTGCTGGTTGATAGCCCTGCTGGCTGTTAGTCAGGCGGTACTCCAGCGTCACTAAGGCCCGGAATCTTCGGGAAGCTCTTTTCTCCTGAATCTCAAATGTCTCTTTGGCCACTTCTTGCTCCTTTTATATATGATTTTAGCCTGCTGATAGCTAAGGCAGGTCTTCCTTCAATTTATCGGATGTTCTCGGAATCTCTTGAGGGAGTTGTGATTGCAAGATTCTAGGACGCAAACAAAAAGCCCTCCCTGTTTAAGAGGGCCTTTCAAAAACTCTGTAAAAAATTTTAAGAGACTACTTTTGGTAGTAAGCCATTGCCTCCGGCAATCTCTCTTTTATCTTCTTGATTCTGGTCTCATCCGAAGGATGGGTGCTCAGGAATTCAGGCATAGAACCCCCTTTGTTCTGGGCCATCCTCTCCCAAAAGTCAACCGCCTGATTAGGGTCATAGCCCGCCATAGCCATAAAGATTAAGCCTAAATGGTCGGCTTCACTCTCATGCAACCTGCTGTAGGGCAAAAGTGCGCCTACTGTTGCACCGACACCAAAGGCAGTCATCCACAGAGCTCGGGTCTGTTCCGGCTTTTTGCTTAATGCCTGGTCTAAGGTCAGGCCTCCTAATTGGACTAAGAGGCCTTGACTGACCCTTTCCCGGCCATGCTCTGCCACTGCGTGGGCAACCTCATGTCCCATTACTACGGCCAATCCGGCTTCGGTCTTGGTAACAGGCAGAATTCCGGTGTAGACCACCACCTTCCCTCCTGGCATGCACCAGGCGTTCACTTCTTCGCTTTCCACCAGATTAAACTCCCATTTATACCCTTTGAGCTGGTCGCTCATCTTCTGCTGGGTGAAATATCTTTCTACCGCGTGTTGAATATTAGTCCCTACCCGCTTGACCAAGGCGGTCTTTTCCGGGTCAGTGCTGAGCTTGTTTTTTTTCAAGAACTCATCATACTGTTGATAGCTCATGGTCAGCATTTCCGAAGAGGGGACAATCGCTAACTGCTTTCGGCCCGTAACCGGAACTGTGCTGCAGGAGCTTAAGAGTTGGAGCAAAAGGGCTGCTGATAGAAGCAGCGCCATATAAATCAAACCTTTGCTTGATTTCATCTTCGCACCTCTAAAGTTTATATTCCATCATAAAATTTCTTGAACCTGCCTTATCTGTAATTACGTTAAACCAACCGCTGTCTGTCAATCCTGTTTATTGGAAATTTTCAGATTGCTCTCTTTTGTTCTGTCTATTAACTTGGTTCGACTTCCATGGAGGATTTATTTAATTTGACAACCAATCCTGCCCTAATCTCTCGGCTGTGATATACTTCTGGACGATATTAGCCTATTTGCTCTTACTCATCCTGGTCGGAGCCTATAGAAGCAAGCAGGTTAAAACCCAGGAGGACTTCATGGTGGCCGGGCGAAGGCTCTCATCCAAGGTTTTAGTGGGAACGCTCTTGGCCACTTGGATAGGCTCAGGCAGCATCATTGGTGGAGCTGGCTTAGCCTATCGCAAAGGTTTTTCAGCCCTATGGTTTGATGCCGGAGTCTGGGTAGCTATCATTGTCTTATACCTGATTGCCGGAAGGGTCAGAAGATTTGCCCAGTTTACCGTGCCGGACATTTTAGAGGCCAGATATAACGTTGCTGCCAGAATATTAGGGAGTCTGGTTACCATCATAGCCTATACCGCCATTGTCAGCTATCAGTTCCGGGCCGGAGGCATGGTTTTGAATTTAGTAACCGGCATTTCAGTCGACTACGGGATGATAATCACCGCCCTCTTTGTAATTGCCTATACCGCCTTGGCCGGCCTGATTTCTGTAGCTTACACCGATGTGGTAAATGGCATAATCATGAGCATCGGGTTTTTTATTACCCTCCCTTTTCTCATCAAGTCTGCCGGCGGATGGAACGGCGTAATCGCCAGATTGCCCGCAGAACACTTTCAGGTTTTAGGGAACATGACCTTAACTGAGGCTTTAAGCTATTCTCTCCCCTCGATGCTCTTGCTCTTGGGCGAATCGAATATGTATCAACGCTTTTTTTCCGCTAGAGATGAGCGCACCGCCAGAAGGTCGGTCATCGGCTGGCTGTCAGGCACCATAGTGTTAGAGACTTTAATCGCAGTTCTGGCCATCATCGGCAGCGCCGTCTTTCTGAATATTAATTCTGAGGCGGTGATTCTCTATTCAGCCAAGAACGCACTCCCTCTAACTGTCGGCTGTTTTCTTCTGGCAGCCATAGTCGCCACTATAGTCTCTACCGCAGATTCCTTCCTTTTAGTCCCCTCCACCAACATTATGCGCGATTTTTACCAGAGATTCGTCAATCCCAATCCCTCCCCTCGGAAAATGATTCTCTACTCCCGAATAGTTGTGGTGCTTTTGGGCATAGTGGCTTTTATGCAAATCAGGTTTTTCAAAGGAGTTTTGGAAATGGCACTCTACGCTTATACCATGTACGGGGTCGGAATAACTCCTGCAGTTTTAGCCACTTTTTTCTGGAAGAGAGCCACTCCAGCCGGAGGAACGACCTCCATAGCCGCAGGAATGACAACCACTCTGGTCTGGGAAATCTTAAAACAGCCTTTTGACTTCCCTACGGTCTATCCCGCCTTATTTATGTCTTTATTCTGTCTGATAATAGTGAGCCTGTTGACACCCAAACCTTCCCCTGAAAAATGGCAGCCTTTCTTCAAATGAAACTAATGGTTTATTCTACCGTAAGTTTACTATAATTGCTTTCTTTGATGAATCAATCCTACAACATTTAGCAGAGGAGATTCAAATGTCAAAGACATCTAAACATCTTTTTATTCTATTGAGTGGTTTTCTCTGCGTCTGGTGTGTGACTGTTCTGGCTGAAGGCATAGACCCCACCCCTGGTTTGCCTAAGTCCGGAGAAGTGCTTCCCTTCTTTCCTAAAGGCCCTATGACTCCAGAATTCCTTCCCCTGAAAAAGTCTTGGGCTTTGTAATGGGCGCCAGGCCAACTCGCTATGAAGAGATGGTGAAATATCTTGAAACCTTAGACGAAAGCAGTGCCGAAGCAGTCTTGAAAGAATATGGTCAGACCTATGAAGGGCGTAAACTCTACTATTTTATCATCAGCTCTTTGGACAATCTCTCTAAGCTGGAGCAGATTAAGGAAGATATCGGGCTTCTGGCCGACCCCCGGAAACTCAAAGGAGAGGTTCAAGCCCGAAAAATCATTGAATCCACTCCGGCTGTCGCCTGGATGGCTTACAGCATCCACGGGGATGAACTCTCCAGCACTGACGCCGCCTTACAGCTGGCTTATCAGCTAACAGCCGGGACTGATACGCTGACCCGGAAATTAAAAGAAAATCTCGTAATCGTCATCGACCCCCTCCAAAATCCGGATGGCCGGGAGAGAATTCTGGCTCAATTCCGGTCTTTCTCCGGCAAAATTACCAGCTGGGACATCAACAGCCTGCAGCACTCCGGTCTCTGGCCCTGGGGCAGAGGGAATCACTATCTGTTTGACTTAAACCGGGACTGGTTTGCCTTAGTCCATCCGGAAAGCCGAGGTAAGATAAGAGCCATTTTAGAGTGGAACCCTCAACTCCTAGTGGACTGCCACGAGATGGGGGCTTTTGATACTTATTTATTTTCACCACCCAGAGAGCCGTTTAACCCTTTCTGGACCTCAACTATTCACAAATGGTGGAAAAAGTTCGCCGGCGACCAGGCCCAGGCCTTTGATAACTATGGTTGGAGTTACTACACCCGGGAGTGGAATGAGGAGTGGTTCCCCGGTTACGGCAGCTCCTGGTCTATCTTCTTGGGCGCGGTGGGGATTCTTTACGAACAGGCCGGAGTGAATGGGTCCCAGGTCAAAAAGCCGGACCAGACCATTCTGACCTATAGGGAGACGGTACATCACCAGTTTGTCAGCTCCCTGGCTAATCTGACTACTGCCGCAGATAATCGTAGAGAGCTCCTGACAGATTATTACCAGGAAAAGACAAGTGCGGTGCAGCCTAAAAATGTTTCCACATATCTTTTCGTTCCCGGCACTGACGAAGACCGGACTCAGGAATTTATCCGCACTCTTCTCTTGCAGAAGATTGAAGTCAAGCAGGCCAAGAATGATTTTACCGTTTCTAACTTAACCAACATCTGGCACAACAAAATATCTAAAAAGACTTTCCCTAAAGGGACTTATCTAGTCTCTACGGCTCAGCCTTTAAGCCGTTTGGTCAAAGCCATTTTAGAATTCGACCCGCATATACCCGCCTCATTCCTGACAGAAGAGAGAAAAGAGCTGGAGAAGCGTAGGGAGACCAAGCTGTATGAAACTACTTCCTGGTCGGTTCCTCTGGCTTACAATCTGGATGCCTATAAAGCTGACCAGACCGTTAATATTCCGGCAGAAATGGTAACAGAGATTGCCGAGCCCACGGTTCGACTGGAAAATCCCCAGGCCGACTATGGGTATTTATTTTCATACGGAAGCAGAGGTGCAACTTTAGCGGTGGCGCGGCTTTTGGAGCAGGGGTTTAAACTCAGAGCGGCCAAGAAGCCCTTTGCCGTGGAGGGGAAAGGGTTTGCTCCCGGAACCATTCTGCTCAGAAAATCTGAAAATTCTGACCCAAATCTTACTTCCACATTGCAGGCTCTTTCAGAACAATATGATATTAACATCTACGGAGTAAATACTGCCCTGGCAGAAGAAGGAGCAGATTTAGGCGGCAATGAATTTGAGTTGCTGCAAATGCCCAAAATCGGCCTCTTGGCCAATTCTCCCATAGACTTCACCGATTTTGGCGCCATCTGGCACCTATTAGACCAGAAGATGGATATGAGAATCTCTACTATTGACCTTGCCCGTTTTGGCTGGACCGATTTGAGTCTCTACAACGTTCTGATTTTCCCTTCCAGCTGGGGCGGGGGCGAAGGGTACACTCGCCAGTTAGGCAAAGGGGGGATAGGAAAACTGAAACAGTGGGTGGAGAATGGAGGCACCCTGATTGCCCTGGGGAACGCGGCGGCTTTCGCAACGGACACATCTACCGGTCTCAGTCAGGTGAGATTAAGAGAGGTGGTTTTGGACTCTTTACCGGTCTATCAGGAAGCTCTGGCGAAATTAGAGCGGGCTGAAGAATTTCAGATTGACACTATGGACTTGTGGCAACCCAAAGAGACTTCCGCCGCTGAAAAAAAAGAGCCAGCAGAGAAAACCGCGCCACCAGACTCAAAAGCCCTCAAAGAGGCTGATGAGCGGGGCAAACTCTTTAAGCCCCGTGGAGCGATCTTGAAAGTGGACCTGGACCCAGAACATTGGCTAAGCTTCGGAGTAGGTGAAAAAGTGCCGGTCTTAGTGTATTCTTCCGATGCCTTTATGGCCAAAGAGCCGGTTCAGACTGCGGGAAGATTTGCCAAATCCGACAAGCTCCGCCTGGGAGGTTTGCTCTGGCCTGAGGCAAGGAACAGATGGGCTCAGACCGCTTATTTAACCAGAGAGTCAAAAGGTAAAGGTCAGGTCATTCTCTTTGCCGCCCCGCCTAATTTCCGGGGCTATTTTAATGGAGCCGAAAGGCTTTTGGTCAATGCCTTCTTATTGGGGCCTGGTCTGGGGGCTGAAATCCCCCGGGAGTGGTAAATCTTGACAGAAATTTCGAGGAACTTTCCTCCTTTTTTACTGTATGAAGAAGGTGAAAAACCATCAGGAGGAAATATGAGAATAAATGAAGTAGTTTTGACTGTTCTTCTGGCTCTCTTATCTCTGGCCTTGATAAGCGGCTTTGCCTTGGCCAAGTCTAAGGACCGGCCCGAAGCGGCTGTTGCCCAAAAAGCTTTTTTAGGTGTGTATCTCCAGGATATCGATGAGGACACCCAGGAGGCTTTAGAGCTGGAATCTGGTGAAGGCGTGTTGGTCGAAGGAGTAGTCGATGGCAGTGCGGCTGATAAGGCCGGTTTAAAAGAGCAGGATGTCATTATTACTTTTGACGGCCAAGAGGTGGACGACTCTGACCAGCTCCGCGGCCTGATTGCCGAGCACCAGCCCGGAGATAAGGTCAAAGTCAAGGTAATCCGCAGCGGCAAAGAAAAGAATCTAACCGTAGCCCTGGGCAAATCCAGCGACTTGGAAGACTTCGAAATCAATCTGCCCGACATTCCTGGCCCGGGTGATTTCCACACTTATTCTTTTTCCATCCCCTCTTTTAATCGGGCCCGGATGGGGGTCAGTATTTCTGATTTGACAGAACAACTGGGTAGTTTCTTCGGAGTTAAAGAGGGAAAAGGCGCCTTGATTACCGAAGTTGTCGAAGACAGCCCGGCTGAAAAGGCTGGTCTAAAAGCCGGAGATGTGATTGTTAGAATTGACGGCGATAAGGTCAATAGCACCTCTGACGTCTACGAAGCCTTGGAGGGTAAAGAAAAAGGGGACCAGGTCAATGTGGAGGTCATCCGGGATAAAGGGAGCCACAGCCTGACTGTCACTGTTGAATTGGAAGGGCCTCAAAAATGGCACGCTAACACCTGGAACTTTCAGGCTCCTAAAGTGAAGATGCGGCAGCAGGTTGAGCCGAAGATAAAGATTTTCACCGACAAAATGGAGGCACAGGACGACCTCAGAGAGGAACTTAACGAACTCAAAAAGGAATTAAAAGAGCTCCAGAAGGAACTAAAAGAGCTGAAAGAAGAAGGCCGCTAAGCTTCAGGCTTATACAGGCAGACCCATAGAGCCCGGGGTAAGCAGTCAGCGCTCCGGGCTTTTAATTTGATTGGTTTTAAATTTTTTACTAAATTAGATTAATGCAATTTTCTGAGCAACTGCGAAAAACTGGCCATTCCATCTGGGAGGCCAATTTTAACCATCCTTTTGTGCAGGGAATAGGCCAGGGGAATTTAGCTGAAGATAAGTTTATCTTCTTTTTAGAGCAGGACTACCTCTTTTTGATTGAATATTGCCGATTTTTCGGCCTGGTGCTGGCCAAGGCTACTAATTTGGAGGAGATGAAAAAATTCGCCGGGATTTTACAAATCACCATAAGCGTAGAGATGGAATTGCACCGTAGAGTCTGTGCCGACTTTGGCATTTCCGCTAAAAAATTGGAAATGACTAAACCGGCCCCTTATAACTTGGGTTACACCAGCTATCTCTTGAGCGTGGCCTATCAGGGGGACCCGGCTGACTCCATGGCCGCTCTGCTCCCCTGTCTTTGGGGTTACAATGAGATAGGTCTGCGCCTAAAAGAAAGAGGTTTGCCGGAGCACAAGCATTACCGGGACTGGATTCTGACCTACTCGGCTGACGAATTCACGCAACTGACGAACTGGTGCAAGTCCTGGATGGATAACTTTGCCGAAGGGCAGAAGGCTGACAAGCTCAAGAGATTAGAGGAGATTTTTCTGACCACCTCCCGCTGGGAATATCTCTTCTGGGAGATGGCCTGGAATAAACTGGACTGGCCGGTTTAAGTGAATGATTTGTCTTTGAAGAACGTATCCTTGTCATAAGGAGGATTTATGCAGAAATTTGATTACACAGTCGAGACCAAGAAAAACTTTAATGACGCTGTTGCTGCCGTAGAGGCCAAGACCCAGGAAAAGGGCTTCCGGGTCCTGCATACTCACGATGTACAGGCCACCTTAGCTGAAAAAGGCTTTCAGCGCGAGCCAATCAAGATTATAGAAGTCTGCAACGCCAAATATGCCTCTCAGGTTTTAGAAAAGGACATTAAAATTTCTCTGATGCTCCCCTGCCCGATTTCGGTCTATACTTCACAGGGGAAGACTTACATCTCAGCCCTAAAGCCCAAGGTAATGAAAGACTTCTATCCTGAGGCTAAGATTGAACAGATAGCCGCAGAGGTCGACCGAATCATCACCTCCATTGTGGACGAGGCTAAGTAGCATTCGGATTCCCGGCTATTACCGGAAGCAGGGTCGCTGAATTCTCTATCACATAAGTCTCCGGAAGCTTTTTGCCTATGTGCGCTAAAGCCATCTTCAGTCCCTGCTCTAAGTTTGCGGCAGGATACAATCCCAGTCTTTTGACTAATTCCGGCTCGAGCCTGCTTACCAGAATTATTTTGCACCTGCTTGCTTTTTCGGCAATCGAATAAGCCGTGTTACAGCTTGGATTGAATTCCCGACGGAAGAGCTCATCCATTCTTTCCAGACTCAGCTTAAAATAGTCTGCAAAGGTCCGGTCGGCTCTTTCCCCTTTGCCGGTAAGACCATCCCCGCACTCGGCCAACAGAAGCAGCACCCCTTTTTCTTGGACCGCCTCAGAGGTGTGGTAGAGCGCCTTATGACTCTGAATCAGGTTGGTGTCATAAGGAAATCCTCCAGCTGAGGCAATCACCAGCTCAGCCTTCCTTGTAATCTGGACTGAATTGTGCTCCCGGTAAAATTCACACCCGGACCAGAACTCGTTCTTGTAATCCCCGCTGAAGATTTTACTGATTTCCCCTTCTGAATTTAAAACCGCATTAAATAGGTAGAGCTTTTTCTGTTGGGAGACCAACTCGGCTGCTTCCTGTAGGTCCTCTGCCACCGGATTTCCCTGCAATTGACCCGGTCTGACTAAGGGGTGGAATCCCCTGGCCTGCCGGGAAAATATCAGCCGGTGGTTCTGAAGAATCGACTCTTTCTTGGCAACTCCGGGAAATAGCGCCTTCCTTCCACCGGTAAAACCGGCAAAATAATGAAAGTTGATGCCCCCGGTTAAAATAATTAAGTCCGCCCATTTCACTAATGGATTTAAATTCACTTCCGTGTCAAATGAAGTAAAACCGAAGCTTACAGATTCCCCCTCGCAGTCGTGGTCAACTGATTCGATTTTTCCATATAATTCCCCCAAGAGTGATTTTCTCTCTGCCTCGGTTTGAAAACGGTGCAGGCCGGTTGAGAATAAGATTTTCGTCTGTCCTGCCTTTATCCCCAGCTTTTCCAGACTCTCAACTAACAGGGGAAGGATTTTTTCAGTACTGACCTTCCGGGTAAAATCAGAGGCAATAATCAATACCTTAGAACTGGCATTGACAAAACTGAACAGATTCTGTAACCCCTCTTTAATTGTTAGCTCTTCTGACTTATCTGAATGAAATGGTTTTCCCCTCAAAACCTCCAAGAAAGTCAGGTCAGCAAGTTCTAAATTAAAGTAATCCTTGCCATAGGGAAGTTTTAGGCCTGCCATACCCTGACAATATAGCTAAGCCTTAAGCCTGTTAAAAGACTTTACACCCTGGTTTTGTAGGCTTATTATTTGTATGTGAAGACCGCTAAATTATTACTTCTGACGGGAACCTTGGGTCTTTTTTCATTGCTTGCCTGTCAGCAAGACCAAAACGCTGCTGACCAGACCACTCAGTTGGGTTACCGTGATTATCTGAAGTCCGGCAACTTTGTCTACGTCCATGGTGAAACCGCTGATTCCTCCCGGCTGGGAGATGATAGATACATAGAAGATAATCTGGACTATCTGTTTCAGCGCCATGACTGGGTTCTGGTGAATTTCTCAGCCTACTGGTGCAAAGACTGCCGCAAATTCGAGCCGGATTTCAAGGCAGTCTCTCAACTGCCGGAGTATAAAGACATTCTCTTTGCTTATGCTGAAGTGGACGGGACTAAAGGCAACGAGAAGTTCAGGGCCCGCTTCAAGCTTCCGGGCGTACCGGCGACAATCCTGTTCCATAAGGGACAAATCCCTCAGTTAAAAGGACAGCCGGCCATCCTCTTCGGCCAGAGAGGAGATAAGAGCAAAACTGATCTTCTGGCTCTGCTTCAGGCTTTTTATAAACCTCAATAGTTTTCCTCCCGGATGAAAAAAGTTCTTGTTTCCTTGCTGCTCTTTGTCGGCACTTTATTTGTCTTGGAGCTGGGCCTGCGTCTGTCTTTCAAATTGTCTAACTGGAGACCTGGAAAGTTGTCGCCTGATGAAGCTATTGTTGAAAACAAACTCTGGCAGAATCAGCTCTTTTCCAATTTTCTGGGAGTACACCAGTCTGACCCCTATCTCTTATGGAAATTCAAACCCAACTTAAACCAGCACATTTTTGTCACCAATTCCAAAGGAACTCTGGGGCCAGATTTCGATATCCACAAAAAAGAGAGGTTTTTTCGAATCTTGCTTTTGGGAGATTCCTCACCCGTTGGTCTGGGTTTACCTTCCCGACAGTACGCCTTCGGAGAACAGTTTGTAGAGCTTCTAAGAGAGCATTATCCCGACCGGAAGTTTGAACTGATAAATGCCTCGGTCTCCGGTTATACTTCTGCCCAGGGATTGCTCTGGTTCAAGAAATACGGAATAAAATTAAAACCAGATTTAGTCCTGCTCTATTGCGGGAATAACGACGCCTCTTATAACGGCTATCTGCAGGACAAGGAGCTTCTTCACAAGCCGGCCTGGATGACCGACTTTCAAATTGTTCTATCCAAATCCACCATCTATGCAACCCTCAAAGGAATCCTTTTGCCGCTCAAAGAAAAAGTGTTGACCCGAAATGCAGCTCAGTCAGAGCAACCTACCGTGCGGGTGAATCCTGAAGATTATTATGAAAATTTGAAAGAAGTAGTAGTTTGGGCCAAAAAGAATGACACCAGAGTTATGTTGGTGACCGTCCCGGTCCCCCGGGAGTGGCCCCCGGCCATAGAATTCAAGCCTTTTGCCAATTTAAAAACTGCCACCGGGAATCTGGTCATGGCCGAGCAGTCCAGAAAACTGCTCTTGGCCGAGATGGCCTATTGCCTGGACTGGTCTGAAATCAAGCGAAAATACCCGCAGATTGATTACTGGACCCTGAAGGTGTTGCTGCAAGTATATTCCGACACCGGTAGCATCGATTCTGGCATTGTTGAATACCAAAACAAAGTGAAATCTGAGCCCGCCAACCCGCTTTATCTCAATAATCTTTCAGTTTTGTACTGGAGAAAGGGAGATTTTATAAAATCGTTGCAATATCAAACCCAGGCCTTGGGTCACTTCTCAGCCAGTTCTATTTTACACTACAACTTGGGGATGACCATTAAGAAATTGGGAGATTCTCTGGCCGCTGAGCAGGAATTTGAAAAAGCCAAAGAATTAGACTTTTATTCTCTGCGGACGAAAAATATTTATAACCGGAAAATCAGGGAATTGTCTGCTGAATATCATTTGCCCCTGGCTGATTTGGACTCTCTCTTCTTAGCTAACCAGAATGAATATCTCTTCATCGACCACTGCCACCCCAAAATAGAAGGACATCGCTTAATAGCGCAGGCACTCTGGGAGGAGTTCAGAAAGAGTAATTGGCTGGATACTAAATAACGGCCCAATACTAACTCTTTTTGTAGAGCGGTTCCTGATACGGCTTCATCCCGAAAAGTTTTTCTTTCTGTTTCCCTTCGGCTTCATATATGCCCAAAGCCACTCCCCCTCCGGCGTAGGCATAGCCTCCCACGGCCAGACCTCCGATAGAGTAATAGCCCAGAGCTCCGCCTCCCAGACAGAAATACCCCAGCGCCAGACCACCTAAAGCCAGCCAGCCTAAAGAGAGGCCGCCAACCGAAAATACGCCGAAGGAAATTCCTCCCAGAGAGATTATTCCGAAAGAGATTCCGCTGACTGAAATCAGGGCAAAGCGGAAAGGTTCTGTGGTGAACACCGGAATTCCTAAGATTCTCTCTTCCGAGGTATAAGGCTTGTTCATATAATCGGAGAATTCACTGACTAGAAAATTGGTGGCCAAAATGACGGCCCACAAGAATATCCAGATTTTAGATTTAGGATTCTCGAAGGCCTTTTTAGCAATCTTCTTGACCTTATACCACCACTGGGGACCTTTCTGGCGTTGCAGCATGTTAATATATTCGGCTATTTCATAATTCAAATCAAGGGCAAAGCCTTGATTGGCAAGCCCGAACAGATTGGCTATATTATCTTTATGAAGCTGTGGTCCTCCTTCTGGCAAGGGTGGAAAAGGCTGGCCCTAAAGCTGGCTAAGATTCAAACCTTGATTCTGCTTACCCTGTTTTATTTCACTATCTTTGCACTCTACGCCCTGTTTTTGACGCTTTTCCGCAAAGACCTCCTGGATAAGAAGTGGAAAAGGAACAGGTCATTTTGGATAAATAAACCGTACTATGAAGTTGACCTGGAGTCTTCCAAAAGGCAGTTCTAAACCATGAACGTCTTAGGGATTTCAGCCTTTTATCACGATTCAGCCGCCTGCTTAATTCAGGATGGAAAAATAGTTGCCTGCGCCCAGGAAGAGCGCTTCACCCGCAATAAGCACGATTTCTCCTTTCCCATAAATGCCATTAACTACTCTCTGAAAGAAGGGAAAATATCAGCCAACGAATTAGACTTCGTCGGCTTTTATGAAAAACCGTTTATCAAATTCGAGCGCATCCTCTACAGCTACCTGGCTAACTTCCCCTGGTCATTTCAGGCATTTTTGAAAGCCCTCCCCTTCTGGCTTAAAGAGAAAATCTGGATTCCGCAGAAAATTAAAAGAGAGCTAAAGATTGAGAAAGAGATTCTAATGATTGAGCATCACCTCTCTCACGCCGCCTCATCCTTCTTAGTTTCTTCTTTTGAAGAGTCTGCCATTCTTACAGTTGACGGGGTGGGAGAATGGGCCGTGGCGACCTATGGTGCCGGTCACGGCAATCAGATAGAGATTCTCAGAGAGCAGAGATTTCCCCACTCCTTAGGCCTTTTATACAATGCCTTCACTTACTATTTAGGTTTTCAGGTCAATTCGGATGAATACAAAGTGATGGGCCTGGCTCCTTATGGAAAGCCGGTTTACTACAATATGATAATGGAAAAACTGGTCGGCCTCAAACCGGACGGCTCTTTTCAGTTAAATATGGACTATTTTGCTTATGACTACGCCCTCTCCATGATTAACTCCAAATTTGAGGCTCTCTTTCAGATGGCGCCCAGAAAACCAGATCAGCAATTGGAACAGAAACACCAGGATTTGGCCGCCAGCATCCAGAAAGCCACCGAAGAGATAATGCTCAATATGGCTAAACATTTGTATAAAGAGACGCGCCTTGAAAATCTCTGCTTGGCCGGTGGTGTGGCTTTAAACTGTGTGGCTAATGGCCGCATTCTAAGAGAGAGCGGTTTCAAAAATCTATTCATCCAGCCGGCTGCCGGAGATGCCGGCGGAGCAGTAGGAGTAGCTGCCTATATTTATCACGCGCTCTTAAATCAACCCAGAAATTTTATCTGGGAACACGCCTATTGGGGGCCTGAATTTAGCTCTTCTGAGATTGAGGCTTTTTTGCAAAGTAGAGGCCTTTCCTTTCAGCAAGTTTCTGAAGCAGAGCTTCCCCGATTCACTGCCCGGCTCTTAGCCCAGGGCAAAGTCATCGGCTGGTTTCAGGGGAGGATGGAGTTCGGTCCCCGTGCTTTAGGTAACCGCTCTATCCTGGCTGACCCGCGTGATCCGGAGATAAAAGATATGGTCAACAAAAAAATCAAGTTCCGGGAGGAGTTCCGCCCCTTTGCCCCGGCTATTCTGGAAGAAAGAGTTTCCGATTACTTTGAGATAAATTGCCCTTCCCCGTATATGCTTTCAGTCGCTCAGGTAAGGGAAGATAAAAAGACTCAGATACCGGCGGTCACCCATGTGGACGGCTCGGCCCGTATTCAGACTGTCAACCAGAGGCAGAATTCTCTTTTTTATGCAGTCTTAAAGGAATTTGAAAACTTAACCGGCTGTCCGGTCTTGCTTAATACCTCTTTCAATCTCAAAGGAGAGCCGATTGTCTGCAGTCCCCAGGATGCCTATCACACCTTCATCCGCTCCGGCCTGGATTATTTAATAATGGGAAATTTTGTTTTGGACAAAAAGGATATTGCCGGCTTGGAAGTATTTCAAGAGAAGATGAGGTTGCCTGAAGTAGAAAAAACCATTACCATTAGATAGCCATGGGCAGATTCAAAGAAAGGCTCTCCATTTTTGGCGAACTGTGGTATTTTCTGCGCTATCGCAAGCGCTGGTGGCTGGCGCCCATTCTGCTCTTTCTCTTATTGCTATCAATCTTCATCGTTTTAACCGAGAGCTCAGCCATACTCCCCTTTATCTACACTCTGTTCTAAGTGGGAATTCTCCTTTCTACCAGGAGATTTTTCTTAAATATTCTGTTTGCCTTTTTTAGTATTGTTGCGTTTCTGCTCCTGACCGAACTGGTCTTAAGATTGATTGGTGCTCCGGCACAATCTAAGAACCTCTATTTTCAACTTAATCCCGAACTGGACTATCCCCGCTTCTTTCAGAGAGACCGCGACCTCTTCTGGAAATTCCGACCCAATCAGGTCATCAAAAGCGATTTTTTTGTGGAAGGGGAGTATCGTATCAATTCATTTGGCTTGAGAAATGAAGAGTTTTCCAAAATCAAACCTGCGGGCGTTTTTCGCATAATTTGCCTGGGCAACTCCAACACCTTCGGCTGGAAGCAAAGAGAGTCAGACGCCTACCCTCAACAACTGCAATCTCTGTGTGATGCTAAATTGCCCGGCCTGAAAATTGAAGTGATAAACGCCGGCATAACCGGCTATTCCACTTATCAGGGAAAGATTTTTCTGGGTGAGGAGATTTTGAGGCTAGAACCCGACTTAGTCCTTGTTAACTACGGCTGGAACGATTTACTACCGGCCAAATTCGGCATTCAGGATAAAGAGCAGAAATTGCCACCGCAGTGGGTTCTGGACTTGCAAAATCTTCTATCTCAAACCACCCTATATCAGACTTTGAAATCCTTCTGGGTGGGAAGATTCTCCGGCAAAAAAGCGATTGAGCCTGGAATCTCCCGGGTCTCCATTGATGATTTTCAGAATAACCTGACGGATATGGAAAAAATCTGTCGAGAGTATGGCATCAATGCGGTTCTTCTGACCAACCCGATTGCCTCCCTGGAAGCTTACTGGGGCAAGGGGAAAGTGTCTAACGTCCATCTGCTCCATCAAGCTTATAATGACGCCATCCGCCAGCTGGCTTTTTCTAAAGGATTTGAAATACTCGACATTGCCCTCCTCTTTGAAGGGCGAAGGGATTTGTATGATAACCCCCAGGCCGATTACATCCACTACAATGCTTTGGGGCATAAAGTGGTTGCCCAAGCCATTTATGAATACTTACTTTGGAAACAATTTATTACTCCCCGGAGTTAAGCTCATTTCAGTTGACAGTTTCGCTTACAAACTTAAATTGAGAAAAATTCTTAGAAGGAGTTGCTATGACGCCCCCGGCCTTCAGTATCTTCGCTGCCCTGTCTGAACTGATAATCACGGCGATTGTCTATTATGTCATCCTCAGCCACCTGAAGAACAAACCTTTCCGCTTTAAGCTTCTGGGGTTTGCAATCTTATATGAAGCTTTGATTAATGTCAGCTATATGGTTACCCGCTTTATCGGCTCCGATTCGCCGGTACATCTTTCCGCTCAGATGAAGCTTTTCGCCACCATCCACGGCACCTTCTCCATGCTGGTCTTTGTCTGGCTGATTATTCTCTTCTTTCTGGCCTCCAGCTCGGCCAAATTAGAGCAGAACTTCTTTCAGGACCATAAATTCATCACCTATCTCTTCTTAGTCTTATGGGGGGTCTCCGTTGCCTCCGGAGAATTGATGTTCATTTTGATTTATATTTAGACTTGTCCAAATGTGTGATGCCCGATTTTGTAACTGTCACTCGAACTCAGCATATCCAGCCCGGCTCTGTTTGCTCCTTTAATATTAAGGGCAAAGCAGTTGCCGTCTATAACTGCTCAGGGAAGTTTTTTGCCACCTCTAACTTCTGCCAGCACGAAGGTGGCTCCTTAGACGAAGGGGAACTGGTCGGCAACGTGATTATCTGCCCTTTGCACGGCTGGGAGTATAATGTGGAGAGCGGCCAGTGCCTGACCGCGCCTGGAGCAGATTTGCAGGTCTATCCGGTGCGGGTCATAGGGGATGAAATTCAGATAGCAGTCGATTAATATCT
Source organism: uncultured Ignavibacteria bacterium (assembly GCA_964399055.1). Taxonomy (GTDB): domain Bacteria; phylum Zixibacteria; class MSB-5A5; order DSPP01; family RBG-1; genus CAYNPJ01. The sequence goes on along the minus strand of CAYNPJ010000001.1, from coordinate 152,438 downwards.
TTAGAGCCAAATATGAACCCTTTCGACTACCAGAAAGTGACTCCTGACATCCTGGGTCAGTTCATCAAGATTTTAGGGTCAGAGCTGGTGCTGACGGAGAAATCGGACTTAGAGCCTTATTCTCATGATGAAACTGAAGACCTCCGTTTTTATCCCCAGGTGGTATTGAAACCTGCTACTACTGAACAGGTCTCTCAGGTTATGAAAATTTGTTATGAAAATAATATTCCGGTGACTCCCCGGGGCGGAGGAACCGGTCTGTCTGGCGGAGCACTCCCCATTTTCGGGGGTGTTGTGCTTTCTACTGAGAAGATGAATAAAATTCTAGAGATTGACACTCAGAATCTGATGGCTGTGGTTCAGCCCGGGGTGATAACCGAAGTCCTGCAGAATGAAGTCGAGAAAGCGGGCCTATTCTATCCTCCTGACCCGGCCTCCAAGGGGAGCTGTTTTATCGGCGGCAATATTGCTGAATGTGCAGGAGGGCCGAGAGCACTAAAGTATGGAGTGACCAAGGACTACGTTTATGGATTGGAATTGGTCTTGCCCAATGGAGAGATTATCAACACCGGCGGCAAATTGCTGAAAAATGTCTCCGGGTATAATCTGACTCAGCTTATCATCGGCTCCGAAGGAACCTTGGGAATAGTAACCAAGATTATTCTTAAGCTTCTGCCTTTGCCTTTATACCGGAAAACCATTCTGGTCCCTTTCAATTCTATCCAGGATGCTACTGTCTGTTTGACCCGGATTTTTGCCAGTAAAATCATCCCCTGCGCCGCGGAATTCTTAGAGAAGAAAGCAGTCCGGGCCGCCGAGAGAAAATTCGAAAAGAAAATACCTTATTCGGACAGTGAAGCTCTCCTGCTTTTGGCTGTGGATGGTAATGATGAAACAGTTTTAGAGAAAGAAATTGAGAAGATTGGAGAAATCTGCTTAACCCAGGGGGCCATAGATGTCTTTGTGGCCGAGAGCAAAGAACAACAGGAAGAACTCTGGAAAATGCGCCGCTCTATTTCCGAGGCGGTCAAATCCATCTCCATTTATAAAGAAGAGGACACCGTTGTCCCTCGGGCAGCTCTGCCGGATTTGATGCGGATACTAAAAGAGATTGAAAAGAAGTATGAGATTAACATCATCTGCTACGGACATGCCGGAGACGGGAATATCCACGCCAATATCATCAAAGAAAATATGCCGGACCAGAAGTGGAATCGAGTTCTGCCGGTGGCTATAAAAGAGATTTTTACCGAAGTGGTAAAATTGGGAGGCACTATTTCCGGCGAGCATGGCATCGGCTATGTGCAGAAGAATTATCTGCCTATTGCTTTGTCTACAACGGAATTAGAGCTGATGCGCCAGATAAAAAAAGTCTTCGACCCTAAAAATATTCTCAATCCTTGCAAGCTCTTTCCTGATTCTCATTCTACCTAAGCTGTTCTTAACAATATCCTTCGTCTGGTATTATGACTCTTTCTTCTAAACCCATAGTAGTCCTGGGAGCTGGCTACGGCGGCATCACTGCCACTTTGAGACTGGCCAAATTGTTTAAGAATTCAGCCGAATATCAGCTATATCTGGTGGACCGCCACCCTTACCACCTCTTGGAGACCAGGCTGCATGAAGCGGCTGCCCGCCGGGCCGAGGTGACCGTCCCCATATTGGGGATTTTAAAAAAGCGCCAGGTCATTTTTCATTTGACTGAAGTGCTGAGAATAGATCTGGAAAATCGGAAAATTATCGGTCTGGATAAGGAAATCCCCTTCTATTATTTAGTAATAGCCTTAGGGAGTAAGACCGCCTTTTACGACATCCCCGGTCTTAAAGAGCATGCCTTGGAGCTCAAGACTCTGGAAGACACACTCAAAATCAGAGACCAGGTCGAAAGAATGTTTGCCAGAGCGGCCAGTATTTCCGACCCTAAGCAGAGAAAACCTTATCTCACCTTTGTGATTGGAGGCGGCGGTTTGACCGGAGTGGAGTTGGCTGCCGAACTATCTGAATTCATAAGTGAGCTGAGCCAGAAGTACAGATTGGAAATTCCTGAGGAGAGTCTGATGGTACTGATTGAGGTTCAGAAGTCTATTCTCCCTAATCTGAAGCCCAATCTGATTGAGCGCACCCGTAAAGAACTGCTTGAGAAGAGAGTGAAAATCCTGGAATCAACCAAAGTCCAGCGCCTGGAGCCCGGAAAAATAATAATTCAACCGGGAGAGCCCATTTTAGCCCATACTTCAATCTGGACCGGAGGCATCCGGGTCTCCGGTATTATGCAGGCCAGCGGCTTGGAGACCGGACCTTTGGGGAGAATTGTGGTAGATGAATTTCTACAGGTGAAAAACTATCCTATGGTTTATGCCGTCGGAGACAACGCCTTAGCCCTAAATCCCAAAACCGGACAGCCTGTTCCAGCCGCTGCCCAGTTCGCTCTCCAGCAAGGGAGATTAGTTGCTAACAACATTTACGCCGAGGTTGTTGGCAAACCGCGTAAGCCCTACAAACCCCGCGTCTTAGGAGAAGTAATCAGCCTGGGACGGCATCTTTCAGTCGGATACTTAGCCCTGCCGGGTGAAAAGAGGCTTGGTTTCATCGGCTTTTTGGCCAGCCTTTTAAAAAGAGCCATTGCTGAGAAACATCTCTTCCTCCTCTGGAAAGAGTCCCGCAACTGGGCCCGGGCCCAGAAGTATTGATTCTGCTTTAAACTCAGGCTATATTGCCAGAGAATAAACGCTTTTCTAACAAACCCATGTCCGCTGTCACTGAACCACAACCGCTACTCTTTACCGTATCCGGCTTAAGGGGAATTGTGGGGAAGTCTCTCTTCCCCTCCACAGTCATGGAATATGCCTCTGCCTTTGGAATTCTCTGTCAGAGAGGTAGAGTGGTCTTGGCCAGGGATACCCGCGCCTCTGGGGAGATGCTGAAAATGGCAGCCGCTTCAGCTCTGATTTCTACTGGTTGTGAAGTAATCGACATCGGCATTGCACCCACTCCTACTGTTGGACTGGCAGTCACTAACCTCAAAGCAAAAGGAGGCATAACCATAACTGCCAGCCATAACCCTATCGAATGGAACGCCTTAAAGTTTTTCGATCAGATGGGGAGATATCTTAGCTCGGAAGAGATTGACAAGATTAAGTCCTTTATCGAGAATAAGGGTTTTGCTTGCCAGGAGTGGCGCAAATTAGGCAAAATCCGAACTGATAACTCCCAGATAAAGAAACACTTTAAAAAGATTTTGAGCCTTAAATACATTAAAACCCAAAAGATTAAAAAAGCCCGCTTTAAAGTGGTAATCGACGCTGTAAATGGCGCCGGTTATTCAGCCGGACCTGAACTTCTGCAGGCTCTGGGCTGTAGAATAGTCAAAATCAACTGTGATTTTACCGGAACTTTTCCCAGAAAACCTGAACCCTTGCCGGAAAATCTTGTCCAGCTAAAAAGAGTCGTTAAGAAGCATAAGGCCGATATAGGCTTTGCCTTAGACCCGGATGCTGACCGCCTGGCCATTGTGTCGGAGCAGGGAAAAGCCATTGGCGAAGAATATACCTTAGCCTTGGCTGTGGATTATGTCCTCAGCCAGAAACCCGGTCCAGTAGCGGTAAACCTCTCCACCTCCCGAATGATAGAGGAAGTGGCCCGGAAAAACGGCTGCCCGTTAGAGAGAACCAAAGTTGGCGAAGCTAGTGTTTCTCTTAAGCTGGAGCAAATTAGGGGAGTAATCGGCGGAGAGGGAAACGGCGGCGTGATTCTGCCGGAGCTCCATTATACCCGGGATGCCATGTTAGGAATGGCTTTAATCTTGAGTTATATGGCAAAAACCAGGCAAACCCTTACAAATTTAGTGACTAAAATTCCGAAATATTATATGATAAAAAGAGTTGCCGAAATAGGTGCTGATTTTGAGTCTGAACTGGAATTATTAAAACAACAATTTGGCAATGCTGAAGTTGATACCTTAGATGGAGTGAAATTTGATTTTCAAAAGAGCTGGCTCCATATTAGAAAGTCAAATACGGAACCGGTAGTGCGTATAATAGCTGAAGCCAGAAGCAGGTCTGAAGCCGATGCCTTGATTCAAAAGACGCTGCAAATCTTAAAGGAAGGACAGGTAAAGACGGTATGTGCGGAATAATCGGATATGTGGGACAGCAGGCGGTGGTCCCGATTCTGATGGAAGGCTTAAGAAGACTGGAGTATCGTGGCTATGATTCAGCCGGCTTGGCTGTTCTGGAATCCGGCGGCTTAATCTTTGAAAAGACCGCAGGCCGGATTGAGGCCCTGCAGGAGATGATTAAAGATAAACTTTTTTCCGCCACCATAGGCATTGCCCACACCCGCTGGGCCACTCACGGCGAACCGACTGACCAGAATGCCCACCCGCATGTAGACTGCAGCGGCGACATCGCCGTGGTACACAACGGCATCATTGAGAATTTCGCTAGCTTAAAAGAAGTTTTGGAAAAGAAAGGGCATCGCTTCACCACTGAGACCGATACCGAGGTCTTGGCCCATCTGATAGAAGAGTCTTACGAGGGAAACTTGGTAGAGGCAGTGCGGGCTGCCTTAAGCTTGGTGGAAGGGACTTATGGCATCGCGGTCTTAAGCCAGAAAGCCCCCGGAGAGCTGGTGGTGGCCAGGATGGGGAGCCCCCTGGTAGTGGGGACCGGCCAGAACGAGAATTTCGTGGCTTCGGATGTCTCTGCCGTCCTGAGACATACCAATCAGGTAATCTACTTGGAAGACCGGGAGCTGGCCGTGGTCACTTCTGAGGGGTATAACATCACCACTATTGATAATGTCAAGGTTACACCCCGGGTTCAGGAGATTTCCTGGACTTTAGACATGATTGAAAAGCACGGTTTCTCTCACTTCATGCTCAAGGAGATTCACGAGCAACCTACCACTATCAGAAACGCCATGCGGGGAAGACTCGATTTCGAAGAGTGGACCGCCCGCCTGGGAGGATTGAGCCGGCACTATGAGCAGCTGCAACATATCAACCGCATCATCTTTTTGGCCTGTGGCACCTCCTGGCATGCCGGTCTGGTGGGTGAGTATTTGATCGAAGAGCAATCTGGCATTCCGGTAGAAGTGGAGTATGCCTCTGAATTCCGCTACCGCAATCCCATTATACCGGACGGCACTGTGGTAGTTGCCATCACCCAGTCCGGGGAGACCATTGATACCCTCTCGGCCATGCGGGAAGCCAAGAGAAAAGGAGCCACGGTCTTAAGCATCTGCAATGTGGTGGGGAGCACCATTGCCCGGGACTCGCAGGGTGGAGTGTACACTCATGCCGGACCTGAAATCGGAGTGGCCTCCACCAAGGCCTTTACTGCCCAGCTTACCGTCCTCTCGCTTCTGGCACTCTTGTTGGCCCGTATGCGCCGCATTTCCGTGGAAAAAGGGAAACAGATAATCACTCATCTTCAGAAAATTCCTTATCAGGTAGAGCAGATTCTACAAACCGAAGAGGAATTGAAGCAGATAGCCTCCCGCTTTTATCAGAAAAACAACTTCCTCTATTTAGGCCGGGGAATCAACTTCCCGGTGGCTTTAGAAGGGGCGCTGAAACTGAAGGAAATCTCTTACATTCATGCCGAGGGCTACCCGGCTGCGGAGATGAAGCACGGCCCGATTGCTTTGATTGATGAAAATATGCCGGTGGTGGTTCTGGCTATTCAGGACGCTATATATGACAAGGTCTTGTCTAACATTGAGGAGATTAGAGCCAGAAGAGGAAGGGTGATTGCCATTGCCACTGAGGGGGATACCAAAGTGGCGGAAAAAGTGGAGCATGTAGTCTATATTCCCAAGACCATAGATATGCTGACTCCGCTCCTTTCCATAATTCCGCTACAACTTTTGGCTTATCACATTGCGGTCTTGAGGGGCTGTGACGTGGACAGACCCAGGAATCTGGCCAAGAGCGTGACAGTGGAGTAAGTCTCTTAGTGTAACAGAGGCTAGATTTTTAAAGTCAGACCCGCTTGACACTTCTTGTTTTTGCTTTATAATAGTTCTTACCTAAAATCTGCAGTCTGCTTATATAAAGCCATGCAAAAACTCTGGGCCCCCTGGCGCGAAACCTTTCTTTACGGCAAAAAACCAAAGGGGTGCATCTTCTGCCAGAGATTTAAACAGAGAAAAGACTCTAACAACTTTATCCTTCACCGTGGGAAGAATTGCTTTGTAATAATGAACCTCTATCCTTACAATACCGGCCATTTAATGGTGGTGCCCAACCGGCACATAGGGAAAATGGACCGCTTAACCGAATCTGAATCTTTGGAGCTGATGACCCTCTCTTCCCGCTCGATTATTGCTCTGGAAAAAGCCCTAAGGCCGGAGGGCTTTAATCTGGGGATGAATTTGGAAAGGGCTGCCGGAGCCGGCATCGCCGACCATCTACATTTGCACATTGTCCCCCGCTGGAACGGCGATACCAATTTTATGCCGGTCTTAGCCCGGACCAAGATTCTCTCCTTGAGCATGGAGTCGGTTTACGCTAAATTAAAGAAGTGTTTCAAATGAAGATTCCCAAAAAGAAAGAGCTGCTGCGCTTGCAGGCTAAGTACCGCACCGATAAAAAAATCGGCCAGGCTCTGGGCGGGGTACCGGCCCATCTGGTGACTTACTGGAGAAAGAAAAAGAAAATCCCCGACTGCGACCTCCCCAAATACAGTTTCAAGCAGATTAAGACCCTGTGGGAGACCTATGGCTCCGATAAAGGGGCCGCTGCCCAGCTGGGGATAACCCCGGCTGCCTTCTACAAGTGGCGCCAGAAATATGGAATCAAAGACCGACCCAGACAGCTTAAGTTAAGTCAATTGCAGTTGCACCTCTTCCCGGACAGTTTCTTAACCCCTGCTCCTTCCGGACATACTCTGGTGGAGAAGCTGTTGGCCCGCAGGCTGGAGAGAAAAGGGATTTTAGGCGGGGAGCACTATGAGTTAGAGCCGGATTTAATCGTCCTGAGTTCGGACTGGGAAGAAATCTTGGGGAGCGCTTCCGCCTTGAGTTTGGCGCGGGTAAAAAGACCTGACCGGGTCTGGGCCAAACTTCCGGATGGTCCGGTTTTTGGCAATGGCGCCCCGGCCCTGCTCCGCCAGGTGAAAGATTTTTTGAAAATAAACCGCCTCAAAAACGTCGTTGCTCCCCAGGAAGGGGATTCCCTGCAGGTTTTGTGGGAAAAATCAGTCGTTCCTCCCTTGGGGATAGCTTTTGGCACCGACCCGCTCATCACCGGCTACGGTTTTTATGGCTGCTGGGGTCAGAAATTAGAAACTCCGGAGATGGTCCGGCTCTTGGAAACTGGTAAAATCCAATTGGAGGTTCCGCAGAGTGTAAATATTGCGCTTAATGGAAAGCTAAGCCCGTCCATATTTGCCTCTGACATTTATTCCTTTCTCCGCCAGCAGATCGGTGCCGATTTGTTGCGGAATAAAATCATTGAACTTTCCGGCCCGGCCTTGGTCCAACTCTCTTTGCCCCAGAGGCTGGCTTTAGCCTTGATGCTAAGCCAGCTACCGGCCACGGGCGTGCTTTTTCCGGTGGACGAAACGGTGAGAAAGCATTATTTGGCCAAGACTAAGAAATCAGTTCCGCCGAGCCTGGCTGACCAGAATGCAGTCTATGCCGAGAGATTGGAATTCGACCTCTCTTTGTTAGAGCCCCAGGTCTGCTTCTGGCCTTTGGCCCAGAGGACTAATTCGGTCCGCCTGCAGAAAAAAAGGCCGCTCTCTAAAATCATATTAGGAACTGGACTGCATGGCCGCTTGGAAGAGTTAGAAATCGCGGCAAAGATTTTAGCCAAAAGAAAAGTTCACCCAGATGTGCAATTTTTGGTGGTCCCTTCCAGCCGCGCGGTTCTGCTTGCCGCCCTGAAAAAGGGCTTTATCCGCTCGCTCTTGGAATCCGGGGCTATTCTCTGTTACCCGGGTCTGGAAAACTGGCCTGAAATTTTTTCTTCCTCCGGCACCCTGTTGAGCACCTGCCATCTTAATGCCAATAACTCCGAAATCTTCCAACCCCGTGAATTTTACTTTGCCAGTCCGGCCACTGCCGCGGCCTCGGCTTTAAAAGGGGAAATTGCCGACCCCCGCGACTATCTTTAGGCAGTGACCCTTTCCGGCTTGAATCTTAAGAAAGGGGAGGTTCTAGATTTGAAGATTGACTCCCTGGCCTTCGGGGGTCACGGGGTGGCTCGCTATAATAATCTGGTTATATTTGTTGAGAATGCCCTGCCAGGAGACCTGGTCAAGGCCAAGATTTACAGAGTCAAGCCCAATTTCGTGGAAGCAGGCATAGTCGAGATTATTACCCCTTCTCCTTTTCGAGCTCAACCTGAATGCTTCCACTTCGGAATTTGCGGAGGTTGTAAATGGCAGAATCTGGAATATGCTAAACAGGTGGAATTCAAGACCGGACAGTTAAAAGAGACCTTGGCGCATATTGGCGGATTTGCCGACCCTCCGGTGTTGCCGGCTCTACCGGCTGAGGAGGTTTACTTCTATCGCAACAAGATGGAGTTTTCTTTTTCCACTGACCAGAATGGCGAGCTGACTCTGGGACTGCATGAAGCCGGAAGATTTAATCAGGTCTTCGACCTGCAAGCCTGCTATCTGCAGTCTGAAACCTCCAATCAGATTGTCCGGCGCATTAAAGAGTTCTGTCGTAAAGAAAAGTTCTCTGTCTATGACCTTCAAAAACACACCGGCTTTTTGAGATTTTTGGTAATCAAAGAGGCGAAAAATACCGGCGAGATGATGGCTAATATAGTAACACATTCGGGAGAGGCCCCTGGCTTAAAAAGAATGGCTGAAGAACTGATCCTGGAATTTCCCGCTATTAAGTCAGTCGTCCGCAACATCAATACCAGAAAGGCTCAGATTGCAGTCGGTGAAGCCGAAGAATTGTTGGCCGGTCGGCCTTACATTGTGGAGAAAATCGGCCCCTTTCAATTCCAGATTTCAGCCAACTCTTTTTTCCAGTCTAATAGTAGACAGGCGGAAAAGTTGTATAATTTAGCTGTCGAATTAGCCCGGCCTCAGTCTGAGGATACCATCCTAGACCTCTATTCCGGCACTGGAACGATCTCCTTTTTCCTGGCACAAAAGGCCAGGCACGTCTTAGGCATTGAGTCCAGCTCCCGCACCGTAGAGGACGCCAAGAAAAATGCCGTTTTGAATGGAATAACAAGTTGCCGCTTCATCTGCTCTGAGGCTAAGGATTATTTGGCTTTGGCTAGGGTGCGCCAGGAAAAATTTCAGGCCGTGGTAGCCGACCCGCCTCGCTCTGGTTTGCATCCCCAAGTGGTAGAGAATTTGATTAAGCTGGCTCCCCCCAAAATCGTATACGTCTCCTGCAATCCCTCCACCTTGGCCCGCGATTTAAAGCTCTTCTGTGAGGAAAAATACCGACTTGAAACGGTTCAGCCGGTGGATATGTTCCCCCACACCTATCATATTGAATCGGTCAACCTGCTGACCGCAAAATCATAATTTGCGTAGCGACACTAAATATCCCCCCAGGTCTAACTCTTTTAAGTCTATGGTCTTTAACTCTTCAACTTCCCCTGGATATTTTTTGAGGACTTTCTTCACTTCTGCTAACTCTTGATTTAAGCCTTTTGCCTTATAGGTAACGAATCTGCTTTTACTTTTAAGATATCTGTACACCTCCATCCAATTTTTCGCCATTTCTCCGCTGGCTTTAGCAGTGGCGTAATCAAAATGACAAAAGTATTTTTTAGGCAAATTGCCAGCCCGGTCAGCAAAAATCTTCACCTGTTCTAATTTCAATTCATTAATCACATTCTGCAGATAAACCGCCTTTTTCTGAGTTGATTCGGACAACACTATCTCCAAATCTGGTCGTGCCAGCTTGAGCGGAATTGCCGGAAATCCCGCACCTGAGCCGATATCTATGATTCTGGCACTTCGGGCAATTTGAAAATAGTGTAATATCAGAAGCGAGTCGATAATCTGCCGGGCAACTCTGTCTGGACTGGCGTCTCTTTTGGAAACCAGGTGCATCTTCTTATTCCAGGCTAAGAGGATTTCGCAAAACGATTGCAGTTTTTCCAAAACGACTGGTTGCAGAGTTAATCCGACCTTGTGAAGATTAGATTTTAGAATTTCCTGAAATTCAAGACCCGACATCGAATTGAATATAGTCTCCGGTTGGCCAGGCTTCAAGTTCGGGCCTCATATGAATGGCTATCGTAAAACAGTGGCTTTCCCTTAGCGTATTATCCATAAAACTCTGACTTATGCATAACCCTTCCAGCCCGGGATTCTAAATTGAACCAGAAGCCAGAAAAGATATTTACAAACCGTCTAAAGAACGAACAGTCCCCCTATCTGTTACAGCACGCCGACAACCCGGTGGACTGGTATCCCTGGGGCAAAGAGGCTTTTGAAAGGGCTAAAAAGGAAAACAAGCCGGTCTTTCTCTCCATCGGCTATTCTACCTGCCACTGGTGCCACGTGATGGAGCACGAGTCCTTTGAAAATCCGGAGATCGCCCGGATTTTGAACCAGAATTTTGTCTCTATCAAAGTGGACCGGGAGGAGAGGCCGGATGTGGATAACATCTACATGCAGGCCGTAATGGCTATGACCGGAGGTGGAGGCTGGCCCCTTTCCGTCTTTTTGACTCCGGAGGGTAAACCCTTTTATGGTGGAACCTATTTCCCTCCCGAGGATAGATATAACATCCCCGGTTTTAAGAGAATTCTTCTGGAAATTACTCAAGCCTGGAAGGAGCAGAAGGGTGACATAGATAAACAATCGAACCTGATTCAGCAACATCTTAACTCGCAGGCAACCAGAATCAAACCAGGGATACTGAATGAAGCCCCACTTCAGTCTGCCCTCCAGAATCTCATCAATAGTTTTGATAAGACCAATGGAGGATTTGGCAGCGCTCCTAAATTTCCCATGAGCCATAATCTATCCTTCCTTTTGACTTATTGGTATAGATATGATAGTTCGCAGGCTCTGGAAATGGTGGAGCAGACCCTGCAAAAGATGGCTCAGGGGGGGATCTACGACCACTTGGGAGGCGGCTTTCACCGCTATTCAACTGACCAGTACTGGCTGGTTCCTCATTTTGAAAAGATGCTCTACGACCAGGCCAGCTTATCTCGAACCTATCTGGAAGCTTATCAGGCTACTAAGAATGAATTTTACGCTCAGATTGCCACAGAGATTTTTGACTACGTTCTGCGTGACCTATCCCATCCTTCAGGAGGGTTTTACTCAGCCGAGGACGCTGACAGCGAAGGCAAAGAAGGGAAATTTTATGTCTGGAAGCCGCATGAAATTAAAGATATTCTGGGTGAATCTGGCGGAGAACTCTTTTGCCAGATTTACGATGTGACTGACAGCGGAAACTTTGAAGGGGAGAATATCCTCCATCTGCAGAAGTCGGTCAAACTGCTGAGTAAGATTCATAATCGCTCGCAGGAAGAATTAATTGCATTTATCCGGCACTCTAAGACAAAACTCATTATGGCCCGAGGGAAAAGAATCCGCCCTCATTTAGATGACAAGATTCTAACCGATTGGAACGGCCTGATGATTGCCTCCTTAGCCTACGGCTATACAGTGTTAGGGGAAGAAAAATATCTGCTGGCTGCTGAAAGGGCGGCTGATTTCATTTTGAAACACTTGCAAAAGAAAGGAAGGCTCCTGAAGCATTACCGCGGCCAACCCTCTACAGTCCTGGGCCATCTGGATGACTACGCCTTTTTCATCCATGGATTAATTGAATTATATCAGGCCTCCTTTGACCCGCGCTGGTTAAAAGAAGCGCTGCGCCTGACCGAGGCCATGCTTGAGCTTTTCTGGGACCAGCCAGGCTCTGGCTTCTTTTTTTCCGGCAATGACGGCGAGGAACTGATAAGTAAGATTAAAGAAATCTATGATGGTGCCCTCCCCTCTGGAAACTCGGTCGCCATTTATGACCTTCTCCGGCTGGGGAGACTTTCGATGCGACAGGATTACATAGACAAAGCAGAGTCGGCCCTGAAAAGTTTTATGGGAACTGTATCCCAAAACCCCTCGGCTTATACTCAGATGCTGATAGCTCTGGATTTCCTGCTTGGCCCAACCAAAGAGATAGTCATCGCCGGCCAGCCCGACCGGGAGGATACCAAGAGAATGCTAAGAGTAGTGCGGGCTGATTTCATCCCCAGAAAAGTTATCATCCTGCACGCGGATGACCAGGAGGGCAAGGAGCTGAAAAAAATGGTTCCTTTTTTTAATGGTCTGATAGCTAAGGACGGCCAGGCTACGGCCTATGTCTGCGAAAATTTCGTCTGCCAGCTGCCCACCAAAGACCTAAGCAAACTTGAGGAGCTGCTGGCCAAAAAATAAAGGGCGGGGTTTATCCCGCCCTTAAAGCGCTAAGGCTGGCAGTTCCTCTTTAAGCTGCTGCTCCGGTAGTCTTGACTCTCCGTCGGGAGAGGACGAACCAAGCTGTCGTTATTAGAAAGAGTGATAAAACAAGAATCCCAAAGTTACCTAGAAAGGGTATGCCAATTGGTGGAGGGGGTGGAAGAGTATCGGGAATATCTATAATACCTCCTCCGCTTTGCTCGGCCACGTATTTAAGAAAGGCAAAGTCTTCTGACCCGAAAATGACACCCTCGGATGTTTGCACAGGTGAAATAGTGGAAAGATCCATACTCCCTCCAGTTGCAAAAACATCCTCAGCAGCTGATATAGGGCTGCCAAAATATCGTACCCAATGAACCGAAGCCTGTATTAAAGCATTGGCCAAGCAATTCTGCCAATCACTACAGGGAGGTATGTTATCAGAAGGGTCACAATCATTATACCAGCCCGTCGCGACTTGCCCATCGCATGGGTCACATAAGTTTACATCTGAGCCAGTGCTGGCATTTTCATAACCATCTGTATAAGTATAGAGCAGTTTCGAGATTGCACCTTTCTTATTCTTCAATATCTGTGCGCCCTTACACATCGCATCTGCTAGTGGTGTGTTAGCTCCAGGTTCGGGGACATTCCTAATGGCGTTTATGACATCCGCTTTTGTTGTAGTAAAATCCAGGCTTAGAATAATGCCATTTGAATCAAAGTACATGACAGCAATAGTGTCACCGTCAGGAAACTGATTGACATCACCAACTGCAAGTTCCTTAGCTGTTTGAAGGCGAGTTGTGCCGTCACTTCTCACTGATGCCATAGAGCCTGTCCTGTCAATTAATATCAAACGATAATTAACAGCCAAGGCATTACCAGCCAGAGCCAGTAGGAAGACCAACAGTAAAGTAAGGGATCTGATTTTACTTAACATGGCTCCTCCTCTGAGCTTAACGTTGCGTTAATCTTGAAAAGGTATTGATAAAACTTATAAAACATTCATAATGAAGGGCCGGGGCTGTATCAAACCCCGCCCCTTAAAACACTAAAGCTGGCAGTTCCTCTTTTAAGCTGCCGCGCCGGTAGTCTTGACTCTCCTCCGTGAGAGGACAAACCAGGCCGTGCCTATCAGAAGCAGAAGCAGAACAACAATACCCCACGTACCCAAGAAAGGCGTACCGATCTTTGAGATTACCTGTACTTGTCTCTGCACAAGAGAGTCGTTTGCAGCTAAATTTCTCACCCTGTAGTTATAATTTCCAGCAGTTGGGAAGTAGATTGTCGAGTCGGCATCAGAATCTCTCAGCTTGAATTCAACTATTGGCCCGTCCCCAGTTATCCGGATACTGTCACAGCTTGCCGTGCTCATTATGAATTTTACATAGTTCCCTTCATATAATGAGACCGTGTCTTTATCTAACGCTACGGGACCGCAGGTAATATTTACCTCTTCCACCAAGAGAGGATCTAGCGCAAGTGTGGTTAATGAATGACACAGCACCACTACCGCAACAACCCAAAACACGAGTAGATTTAATCTGTTCATTGCCTTTCTCTCCTAATTTTTAAGAACTTAATAGAGTTATAGTTTATTAGCTATTGGTCCAGGAGGTCCTCGCATTCGCGGCAGGCGCATTAAGCTTAAAGAGATAAGGTCACTTTCATAAAATGATCTAAAATCCTGATCCGATGAAGAAGGAATAGGATTTTGAGCAGCCAACGCCTTGGCGAAGTATTCAATTGCCCTAATCAGTAGAGTATTTATAAGTACTATGGCAAACGATAAGAAACCCAGACCGAACAGAGTGATTATGCTCCAGAAAAAGCTATTGGACGGAATTAGTTCAACTAACAATCCAGAGGTATAACCTAATTTCACCAACCCCAACTCAAAAAATACCCACAGCCCTGCCACAATAATCGGATTAAATCCAAAATAAAGACGAGCCACTCCTACACCCCAGCCCCACAGCGCAAACAGCGCCGCCCCTGATACGATTTTCAGGGCTGTCGCAATAGGAGCGAGAGCTAACGCCTCAAGGCTGCTGAACAGGAAAAAGGTTCCCCCTAAAAGGGCTCCCAGACGAAAAGCTTCTTTGGGAAGAGCCCTGCTTACTCTCCATAAAAAGGGAGTCAGAGCCACAAAGGAGACATACCAATAAGCTGGAAATAAATTCGCTACCAGCAAGAGCAGGGCGCTGGAGCCGGCAAATAGAAAATCTTCTGCCCCGACCACCAAGTCTTTATCAGGTCTAAGCCGGCTCGACCTATTACTCGCCCTGCGGATTAACCCGCTCTCAGCTTTCTCCCCTCTGCCTTCCATAGCCACCCACAGCCTTTAAATTCCTTTCTCCAGAGAAGAGATGACTCTGCTCCGGATAAATACTCTTGCTCTAAATCCTAAATCCCCGACAACGTAACATTAAGCCCCACTGGATAGTCTTGTCAAGCGAATTATTCGTTTTTTCGTTGCTGAATAAGCCAATCCAAAATCAATCTTGCAGTTACGAGCCCAACTGAAATTGAATCTCTTTACTGAATAGCCCGACCCAGGTCAAAAAAGGTGCGGTCAGGTTTATAACCGAGGCAAAAATATAGGGTAAGGCTACTGTCTGCTGATTTGCCAGGACCAGTTGATGCACCAGAAAGTTAAGAATCGCCAGAAGCAAGATGTGCCAGATAAAGATAATCCCGGTCCCTATCTCTATCTTAAAGAGCTTGGAAAGAAGCGGAGCCTTCAAGGCCAGACAGAGGGTTAAAAAGGGGGGGATTATGTAGGTGAACTCATTCCACAAGAACATCTGGGACAGGCGGGAATCTAGAAAGAGTGCTACTGGCTGGGCCGCCGAGCCGACCAGATTAAGATAAAAATCGGCCACAAATTTATCCCACAAATAGAAGAACGGAATGGATAAGGCCAAGGCCTTAATCACGAATGCAATTTTCCTATTTTTCACCTGGCTCCGCCTTTAAAATCCAGAGCACCCAGAGCAAGACGATAATTAGAATGCTGGAGATTCTGAGAACGTACAGATGCACCAAGTTGAAAAGTGACATGGAGTACTGCCCGATTAAAGAGAGGCCTATCATCCGCAGGAGATTGACTGCGAATATTAGGATTAAGAATACGACGACTCCCACCAGTTTCCTATTCAGGCGAGAGGGATAGGCCAACACCGCGGCGATTAAGATAAGGGATTCATAAAAGCCGGTACACTCCACCACTATTTCCAGAGACAATCTGTCAGTCAGAATAGTCCGCCCTTCTACCTGATTGCTAAAGCCTAACACTCTCAATCCCCAGGAGACTGCCCGGGCTACCACATTCATCAAACCGGAGAGAAAGGCATCGGCTGATTGCGGCCAGCGAGCTAAAAAGAATAGGTAGACTATCAGCATTATTACCAGAATGGCCAAAAACCAGCCGCAGAACTTCAAAGGATTAGCCAGAAGCGCTGATTTTGCTATGTGTTTAGAGACTCTGGTATTGACTTTGCCCGGAGGCTTCATTTAGCAGAGCTCTGTGATTATAATTCCAAGTTTTGCAGCTGCTTTAACTTTAACTCTATGTCAGTATGAAGAGTAATGCCCGGAACCGGTCTAAAGTAAATCCTAATTAAAAGTCAGTCAACCCCAAAAAATCCTCTTGACAAGTCCCGGCCTGCCGATATCTTATATCAGATATTAAGGTCTGTTAGTCTTAAATATGCTCTATTCTAAAGCCACCGAATACGCCATAAGGTCCTTAGCCTGGATGGCCAAGGAGAATGGGAATAGAGCCCGGCGGGCGGAAGACATTGCCCGGCTGGCCCAAGTCCCGGCCCCTTTTCTGGCCAAGACCTTTCAGAAATTATCTAAAGACGGAATTCTCCAATCGGTTAAAGGTCCGGCCGGCGGCTATGTTCTGGCCCGGCTACCTTCTCAGCTATCGCTTCTGGATATTGTCTCCTCTATTGACGGCACCTACCAGATGGACGGCTGTATCTTAGGCCAGGGCAAGTGCAGCGACACCAATTCTTGTCCCATTCACAAAAAATGGCAAAGTGCCAAAAGGAATATTTTCGAATTTCTGAAGACCGCCACCATAGCCGACATTGCCTTAAGTTTGAAAAAGAAACGATCAATTTGACCGGAGTCTAATATGAATCCCAATTGGCTCAGAGAGCCCATGCTAAAAACTTTTGAGGAAGGTTTCACAAACAAACTTTTTTTATCTGCCAAATAGGAGAAAAAGGTCTGATTATCCTTAAAACTTGAAACCAAAACCTACAAAACAAGGAGCTACCATGTTTAAAGTTAAAATCCACCGCCAGCAACTCTTTTTGACAGTTGCAGCCCTGGCGACAATTTTGTTACTGGGATTGCTAATCTTCGGCTGTGGCGGAGAGAGTAAATCGGGTTCACTGTCTGAAAAGGAGATGGTCTATGGCTCTCCTCAGTCCGAGCTGACCATGGAGAAACCGGCTACGGACGAACTTTTTTCCGGACCGGCTTTAAGCCTGGCCCCTGAAGTCAGTCCGGTGCCTAACACTAAGGTGCATGAGGTCAGAATTGACGTAACCCACAGTGAGATACAGGTGACCGATGGAGTGAAATTCACTGCCTGGACTTTTGGCGGCACCCTGCCCGGACCGGTCCTGCATGTCCGTCAAGGGGACAAGGTGATTTTTACCATGACCAACCGCTCGGACCAGACCATTAAACTGTCGCTTCCTATGCCTCATTCGATTGATTTTCACGCCGCCATGGTCAATCCCGCGGATAAATATCGGGAAGTTATAGCCGGGGCAACCATAAAGTTCGAATGGACTGCCAACTACCCTGGAGTCTATATGTACCACTGCGGCACTCCGGCCATTTTACAACACATGATTTATGGTATGGTGGGGATGACCATTGTAGACCCTAAAGAGGGATATCCAACCGAGGTGGATCGAGAATACGCCTTAGTGCAGTGCGAGTACTATTTGACTAAGATGAAGGACGGCACCTACCTGGTGGATATGCAGGCGGCCCGGGAAAAAAGGCCTTCTTACGTAACCTTTAACGGCGTGCCGGCCCAGTATGTCAAAAGCCCTCTCAAGGCTAAGCCGGGAGAAAGGGTCAGATTGTATGTATTGAATGTTGGTCCGAATGGGACCTCCAGCTTTCACGTAGTGGGGACACTGTTTGACCGGGTCTGGTATGACGGCAATCCGGAAAATGAAACCCGCGGACAACAGACCGTCTTACTGGGAGCCAGCAACGGTGCCATTGTGGAATTTGTCATTCCGGAGGCAGGAACTTACACCTTTGTGGACCATGAGTTCGCCGACGTGGAATTGGGCGCAGTGGGCCAGATAGTGGCTAAACCGGACGAAATCGCCAGCAAATAGGAGAATTTGTCAATGAATAAGGTTTGGTTTGTATGGGTTGCTATCCTGCTGGCATTTTCTGCCGGAATAACGGCTTTTGCCAAGGAAAAGCCCAAAAGAGCCAAAGCCATTGCTTTAGGCAGCAAGGGCGCAGTGCTGATTTTTGTGGCCAGCCTGTGCCCTTGCACTGACGCCCACCGGATTATGGTGGACAATCTGGTGGAAAAAACCGGGCCTGAAGGAATCAAGTTTTATGCGGTCTTCTCTAACATTGGAGAGACTGAAGAGCGGGCTGAGTATTTCTATCGCAACATCGGCTGGGACATGCCCTACTATCTGGACACGGATGGGAAGTTAGCTAAAGAATATAAGGCCACCCGCACGCCCCAGACCGTAGTGCTGAGCCCGAAAGGGAAAGTGCTTTTTAACGGCCCGATTGACGACGCCAATGTCAATCAGGGGAGAATAGAGCACGCTTATTTGCAGGATGCATTAGACGATGTGTTGACAGACAGACCAGTGAAGGTCTCGGAAGTCCCTCCTTTAGGCGGCTGCTGGATTGTCCGGGATACTACGACGGTCCCCTGTCAGTTAGAGTGACTGATTCTTTAGTCTGAGACTGGAGCTTCTCTTGGCCCTGGCTTGAAAATAGAAAAAATACGCGGTTAGAATCGCCGTGTAATTGACGACCATGAAGTATTTATTTCCCCAGGAGAATCCATCCACCCTGAAATCTGAAAAAGGGAACAGAAAGGGAGTGGGAAAGAACATCTTATCGTGGGTGGGAATATCCAGGAGAATGTGCAGAGGATAGGCCAAAGCAGAAACCGCCAGCTCCTTTGAAATTGCAAACCTGATTATCAAAAATATTAGCGCTGCCGTAAAGAGGCTGTGGCTGAGGTTGTAAGCGGTAAAGACAGCCGTCGGTATGGAAGCTATCTCCGGCTTGCCGAATTTCAGAGTCCCGGCTAATAGGCGGTAGACAAAAAAGGGCCCAAAGGCCAGCAAGTCCGGTAAGACCCCGAATAAGAAGGCCCAGCCGTACTTTCTCCTCCAACCGAAACTCACCCCTCCCCACAGCCCATGCGCTAAAATGTCCATTAAAAAAATATACGAAATGTGAAATAAAAAAGGGGGCTATAATAAGACCCTTTCTATTTGAACCTACTCTCTCAGGTTCTAGCTGGAAAAAGCGCAGCAGGTGCCGGTCGGTATGGTGCTCCAATCCCCGGGCTTGCCGAAGATGAAATTGACTAAATGAATCACGTCCGAGAGTGTGATATCTGAGTCTCCATTGACGTCCCCGCTGCAGAAGGGGTCGATGCTCCAGGGTCCTCCCGGCTTATTAAAAATATAGTTAACTAAATAAATGATGTCTTCTAGTGTCGTGGTATTGTTATCGTTGAGATCTCCGGCATAGTCGGCGCAGGAGTTCTGGGACAGAGAGGCAATCGTGGCCATGGCTAACTTGGTCGCTCTGGTCATGTAGTCAAAGTTCATGCTGTCGGTCACGTCAGTATTCTTGTGCCAGCCCTGATTGTTGAAGATGTATTCGTGGACAAAGACCGCGGGCCAGCCCCTCTGCATAAAGGGCCAGTGGTCGCTGTTGCCTGAAGCACTCCCCTTAATGCCGGTCAGACCGCCGTAAGTGGAGGCTAAGTCCACCATCAAATCGGCTATTGAAGTTGAGGGAGTATCGTGATAGAGACGCACATTGGTATTATTGGGCTTATAGCCAATCATATCCATATTCAGCATGAAGCGGATGTCATCTCCCCGGCTGAAAGCTTCTGCAGCATAGGCTGCGCTCCCTCGTAAGCCCTGCTCCTCTTGGGCAAAGGGTATAAAGACCACGGTCTGCGGCAGAGGATTATTGGCTATGATGCGAGCCAACTCTAAGGTCGCTGCTGTGCCGCTGCCGTTGTCGTCTGCTCCGGGCGCATAGGTCAAGGGACCGGGGGATTGATTGTAAGTTACCGAATCGTAGTGCCCCCCGACTATGATGAGCGCGTCCGGCTCAGCCGTACCCGGAACAGTAGCTACAACATTCCACTGGTCTGAGTCATAGAAATAGTGGTCTAAATAGACGCTGTCGATGCCAAAGGCAGTAAACTTATCCACAATCCACTGGCGGGCTGAGGCTATTGAGTCCGAATAGCTGTAGCGGGTCTGAAAGTTCTGCAGTCTTAAAGTATAGGTGTAAAGTGAATCCTGGGAGACCTGGTCGACCAAGTCCTGTATCCAATCCACGACGATGGAGGAAAGCTGCGGCACTTCTACCGGCTCTGCATAGGTAAAGGGAATTTTCTGCTCTCCTATTTCCAGGGCATGATAGCCCTTCTCTTTCATTATCTCCAAACCGGCCCGGTCTAACTGGGCAAATCTCTGCTCGGCTCTGTTTAAGACCGGCTTGCTTAAAATCTGTAGTGCTTTATCAGGCGCTTTCCCCGGATGAGGAGATAAAAGGTAATTCCTTTGAACCTTTGGAAAGCGGGTCAGAACCTCAACTTTGATGCCCTGCTGGTCTAAGCGGAATAAATCTGCTTCTTCTATCTGGACGATGAAGACATTCCCCCACCGGGCCCAGGCTGCGGGATTTAAGTTTTTGGCCAAATCGAAGTCGGCTCTTTTCTCTAAGTTTACCTCGACTAAAATCGGCGCCGCCTGAATTATAGAAGCGAACAAGAATACTATGCTCAAGGTGCACGCTAATCCGAACCGCTTTCTACACATACTTCCTCCCTATGCTGGCTATATCAAACTTAACTTGACTTTCTTAGGGAAAGATAACTTAAAATGCGGTTTTGTCCAGAGCTAACCTGGCGCTATTAGGAAGCCTCTTCAGCCATTTGAGATACAGCCGCTTGCCTGTTCTTCTTCCAACCCTTCAACTGCACCAAGAGCACTCCGATATCCCCCGGCGTAACCCCTGAAATCCGGGAAGCCTGTCCCACCGAGCGGGGCCTGAATTTTTTGAGCTTTTCCGTTGCTTCGGATTTGAACCCTTTTACCGAACCGTAGTCAAAATCTTCCGGAATCAATATATTCTCAAACTTCTTAAACTTCTCAATCTCCTCATACTGCCTTTTGATATAGCCTTCATACTTGACCTGAATTTCTAACTGCTCTAGAATTTCCGCGCTTAGACTTCTATAATGTTGGTCGATGTCAAGGTAATCATTGATTCTGACCTCGGTAATCTTCAACATCTGATACAGAGAGATTTTCTTATGGTCCCAGGTCTCCTCTGAAAATTTGGGATAGTGAGCTGGAAAGACAAAAATTGTTTTGAGACGCTCTATTTCTCTGGAAATCGCCCTGGTCTTCTCCTGAAATTTCTCATATTCTTCTTTGGAGACCAAACCCAATTTGTGACCGTATTCTAACAATCTCTGGTCAGCATTATCCTCCCTGAGAACTAAGCGGTATTCAGCCCGGGAAGTGAACATACGGTAGGGCTCATTGGTCCCTTTGGTGACTAAATCATCTATGAGGACTCCGGTGTAGGCTTCTGACCGGTCTAAAATGAAAGGCTCTTCTTGTTTGACTTTCAGGGCGGCATTGATTCCAGCCATCAAACCCTGCGCTGCCGCCTCTTCATACCCGGATGTGCCGTTAATCTGACCGGCAAAAAAGAGATTCTCGACTAATTTAGTCTCCAATGTCTGTTTTAGCTGCGTGGGCGGGAAGAAGTCATATTCAATCGCATAGCCGGGCCTGAGCATAATGACGTTCTCCAAGCCAGGGACTGTGCGCAATGCCTCAAGTTGGATGTAATCCGGCATCGAGGTCGAAAAGCCGTTTATATAAACCACATTTGTATTTTCTCCATCCGGCTCCAAATAAAGCTGGTGTCTCGACTTATCAGCGAAGCGCACAACCTTGTCCTCAATCGAGGGGCAATAGCGGGGACCAATACCGACTATTCTGCCGGAATAGAGCGGCGAGTGCTGCAAGTTATTCCGCAAAATTTCATGCGTCCTCTCATTGGTGTAAGTCAGCCAGCAGGGAATATTTTTGCCATTGAGTTTAAGAGTGCGGCGAGAGAAAGGTTTAACAACATTATCACCCGGAGAAATCTCGGTCTTGGAGTAATCTATTGAGCGGGTATCTAATCTCGGTGGCGTGCCGGTCTTCAGGCGTACAGTCTGAAATCCCAGCTTGACCAGATTATCAGTCAGCCCGACAGAGGGTGCTTCCCCCACGCGTCCTGCCCTGAAATTCTTATCTCCAATATGAACCAACCCATTCAAGAAAGTGCCGGCATTCAGAATTACAGTTTTCCCGTAGAAAATCTCTCCTCCACTGGTAATAACTCCGTAAACTTTTTTATCCTTCACTAACAAGTTCACGACATTGCCATAAGCTAAAGTCAAATTCGCCTGAGACTGTAGCGACTTGGCCATGGCCTTTTTGTAACCTTCCCGGTCCGCCTGCGCCCTTGTGGACCAGACCGCCGGTCCTTTTGACTTATTGAGGACCTTATACTGCAGAGCCACCTGGTCAGTGACAAAGCCCATCTCTCCGCCCAAAGCGTCAATTTCGCGGACTAAGTGTCCCTTGGCCAAGCCGCCGATGGCTGGGTTACAGGACATGGTGCCTACCGATTCTTTGGAGATGGTGATTAAAAGGGTGTTACACCCCATCCGAGCCGCGGCCAAGGCGGCCTCGCAGCCGGCATGCCCGGCGCCGATGGCTATGACGTCATAAGTTTCAGGCATACATTATTTGATTTTTAACCATACGTATTACGTAGCCGAGGATCTCTTCCTCGGCTCTCTAAAATTTGCTAGACCATCCTTTACGCAGCTTTAAGGGGATATTTGTGCTCCAGCTCTTTCAATTCTCTGGCCTCATCATCTCTTTCAGCATGATACTCAAACACCCGGAAGGAATGGCTGATATCCGTCAAGGTGGGGCCGAAGATAAATATCCAGCTCTGCGGCCTAGTCTTGTATTTGCGGGATTGAATTCTCTCAATTGCTTTTTGTATCAAATCTTCCAGCCTCTCTTCGGCGTGGAGATAGTCATAATAAGCAATCAGTATCTTTTTCTGGGCCGCAATGTGTGTCAGCCTGCAGACCTCATCCATCCAGGTTCTGCCGTTTTCATGCTCGATGGCCGCCTCTAAGTTCCAGTCTGAAGGGTCATTTGCGTTGATAGAGAGGTAGCACATGTCTACCCGAAAGTATTCCCTGGATATCTCCTCTTCTTTAAAACCTAAATCTTTACCCACCCGGCCCAAAACCGGAAGGATGTAATCCGACCAGACCAGGTCTCTACTGACCAGGTAACTGCTCCACTGGTTATCTTTCTGTATTTCGGCTACGAAATGCTTCCAGAATGACTCAGCCGTGATATGTCTTTCTGACATAAGACCTCCTTACAAAGTTACGTTTCGCATTTATTGCTTTCATTTTATTCTTCGTTTCCGAGTATTTCTCCCTCGGTTCTCCTAAATCTTGCTCTCTGGAACTTGTTTCGGTCTTCCCCACCCCGTCACCCTCCACCCTATCACAAACACCACCACCCCCAGGGCCAATAGCGTAACTCCTGCCACTAACTTAACCGGATGCCGGTCGTGCGTAAACAGGCAGACCGGGCAGAATGTTTTCTGATATAGAGGATAGATAATCATCCAGACCGCTAAGGTCAGCCCTAAACCAGCCATGATTCGAGGCAAAGCCTTCCCAGCCGATTTTCTGTGCACCAAGAGAATATTCGCTGCTGCAGAAACCATCGCCAGTACCCCGGAGAGGACAAAGACATTCGGGCTTTCTCCTCCTTTGCCCCACAGGGCCACCGCAAAGGGGAAAAAGGATAGAGCTGCGGTAATCAAGAAGAAGATTAAAGAGACTATAAGGGTTTCCATTGAGGTTTCAATATAGACCTTTGGTTTGGTGACGGCAAGCAGAAGGGGCCGCTGTTTTGTGCAACGGCCCCTTTTAGAATTTATCAGAAATTTAGGTGATTACCAGCGTCTTTTCTGAAATCCTCCGCGGCCTGCGGGCCGTCTTCCGCCACCACCACCAGGCCTGCGTCCGCCGCCTTCGCGTGGGGGACGGGCCTCGTCCACGGTGAGTGCGCGGCCATCTAATTCCTTGCCGTTCATTCCGTCTTTGGCCGCCTGGGCCGCCTGTGGGGTTTCCATCTCCACAAACCCGAAGCCTTTGCCCTGGATGATGTTTATGCTCACTACATTGCCGAACGGGGAAAAGGCTTCTCTCAGCTCGTCTTCGCTGACCATAAAGCTTAGATTCCCCACAAACAACTTATTCCCTTGCATTCTTCCTCCTGGTTGGGAATGGGATTATTGGTTACTCTAAAATATACTATGCCTGCCGAGGCAAAGTCAAGCCCGAATGGGAACTATTTTCCAATGCAGAAATTGGAGAAAATCTGATTCAAAATCTCCTCAGTATAAGTCTTGCCGATGACTTCCCCGACTGCATCCAGAGCCCTTTTAACATCCAGAGCCACAAATTCCAAGCTCATGTTTTCCGCAAGTGATTTCTGCGCAACCCGTAAGGAGGCTTTAGCCCTCTCCAGAGCCTCTTTCTGGCGGAGATTGGAGATAACTACTTCCCCTTCTTTTCTGGTCTGAACAATTCGGGAAACTATCTTGGATTTCAATTCTGATATCCCTAAATTTTGGGTGCAGGAGACCTTTGTCAAATCTCGCTTGCTAAAGAGCTTTTCTAAACATGCCAACTCATCAGCTTTAACCAAGTCAATCTTATTCAAAACCACTATATAACTCTGTTGTATCAACTTTTGCTCTAAAACTTTTTCCTCTTCTGAGATTTTAGCCGAACAATCCATTACCATCAAAATTAAATCCCCCTTCTTAATCTCCGCCTCGGCCCTTTTGATGCCTTCGATTTCAATCACATCTCCGGCAATTCTAAAACCGGCGGTGTCGACTAAACGGACCAAGACTCCCTCAAAGTTAGCGTAATCTGAAATCACGTCTCTGGTTGTCCCTGGAATCGGCGTGACAATGGCCCGGTCTTTTTGCAGCAAGGCGTTAAGCAAAGAGGACTTGCCCACATTGGGCTTGCCGATAATCACTACATTCAATCCCTCTTGCAAGATTTTCCCTTCTTCGTAAGTAGAGATGAGCTCATCTAATTTCTGTTCTATGCCCTGCATCTGCCCGGAAATCTCCTTTTTGTCTTCTGCCTCAATATCCTGGTCCGGAAAGTCGATGCGTGCCTCTAAGTTGGCTAACAGGCTGATAATTTCACTTCGTAAGGATTCTATTCGGCCCGAGAGTTTTCCTTCTAATTGGCGTAAAGCCATTTTTAAGCCTGAATCCGAGCGGGCTGAAATTAAATCTGCCACCGCTTCTGCCTGGGCTAAGTCTATCCTGCCGTTTAAGAAAGCCCGCAGGGTAAATTCACCGGGCAGGGCTAAGCGGGCTCCGCAGTGGACTGCTATTTCTAAGACCTTCTGCAAGACCAGCGCTCCGCCATGACAGGTGATTTCCACCGTATCTTCAGCCGTGTAAGTGTGCGGCCCCTGCATCACGGCCAGCAAAACTTCGTCCACCGTCTCCTTTGAACGCGGGTCGATGATTCTGCAGTAGTGAACTGTGTGGCTTGGTACAGATGACGGTCTCGCTTTGCCGGAGAAGAACTTATCTGCTATGGAAAAGGCTTCTTTGCCGGAGAGCCGGACAATCCCCAAACCGGCCTGCCCCAAAGGCGTGGAAATGGCGGCTATGGTATCATCGAGGTTTGAGGTATAAGTCAACTCTTTCATACTTACATTACTAGTGCAAATAACTTCAACTTAGAGTTGTAAGATAATTCAAAAACCGGGAAAAGGTTAGCCCGGAGAAACTGGTGACGTGAGTTTATTCTTCGGTATGGACTATAGGCGTCATCTGCGAGCGAATCAGATACTGCTCTCCCACAGAAAGAATGTTATAAACTGTCCAGTAAAGGGTTAGACCGGAAGGGAAGCTCATGAAGAAAATGAAGAACATGGCTGGCATTAAGTAGACCAGCATCTTCTGGCGGGGGTCTTTGATGGTCATCTTCTGCTGGAAGAACATACTGACCGACATCAGGATAGGCAGAATGTAATAGGGGTCCATTAAGGATAAATCTTGTAACCAGCCCACAAAAGGCGCCTGCCGGAGCTCAATGGTGCTACGTAAAAGGACAAAGAAGGCCCAGAAAATCGGAATCTGAATCAATAAGGGCAGACAGCCGCCCAGAGGATTAATCTTGTGCTCCCGATAGAGTTTGAATATCTCCTGGTTGAGTCTCTGCTTGTCCTCTTTGTATTTCTCTTTGAGCTTGTTAAGCTTAGGGGCCATCTCGGCCATTAACAATGAGGTCCTGGTCATCTTCCGGCTCAAGGGGAAGAAGACAATTTTCATTAAGATAGTGAAGACTATGATCACTACCCCGTAATTGGGAATAATCTTATGAAAATTCACAAAGAACCACAAGATGCCGATGGCAAAGGGCTTAAAGAGTATCCAGCCCAAGTTGACCATATTTTCTAAGTCTAAGCCATACTTACTCAAAGCCCAGTAATCCAAAGGCCCGATGTGAATCAGAAACTTGTGCTCAAATACGGGCTGATTGGGAATATCTTTCTCCAGGCTGACGGCCAATCTTCTGCCGACTAAGACCTTCTGCCCGTTCTGCAGCAGGTAAATATTTCTCCCCATAGCCTGATAGCCGCTGGCAGAGGAGTCAGGCGCAATTAAGCTGGCCACAAAGTACTTGCTGCGCGTAGAGACCCAAGCTGTTCTGCCGCTCTGAGATAAGCTCAATGTATCGCTGTTCTTGGGCCCTTTGTGCTCCAAAATTTTCCCTCCCAAATTGGCATAAGCGGCAAAATAGGACAAATCCTCGCTTACATTCTTCTCCGTAGTCGGCATGCCGGAGTTCCAAGTCAGTAAGTATTTCCTTCCCAGAGCACTAATCTGTCCCTCCACCTGCAGAGATAACTCTATGGTATATTTATCAGAGTAGAAAGTGTAGGTTTTAGTAACCTTAAGCCCTGAAGATATATATGTAAAAGATAGTGTCTCTTTTCCACCCTTTTTAGTCAGAGATATGTCGGTTCTATCGGCAGTGAAGTTGATACTGGAGAGGAAAAAGGCTGAATCTGGAAAAACTACGTCTAAGTTGTATTGCTCCTGCCCGTTCTGGACCAAGTCTATATCGTTTTTGCCAAAATCGACATACTTTGCCAACACAAAGGATTTCAGATCCCCTCCTCTGGACCTGAAAACCGCAGAGTATAATGGAGTGGTTACCCTGACCTCCTTTTCCGGCTCCTTTGGGGCAGTCACAAAAGAAGGGGTTTTGACTGGAATTTCCTCAGTCTTGGTCGTCTCGGGAACTGGCAGACTTGCTGTCTCTTTGGCGGTTGTATCCGGCGCTGTTACTGGAGCCTGGGACGGCCTTTTATCTAAGCCCATCCATTTCATGTACAGGGGGTAAAGCACCAAGACTAAGGCTATCAACAAGAAGGCGATTATGGTCTTTCTATCCATAAGCTAAATTATTGGTTTTCTTGTTTTGCTAGCCTATTTAATCGGGTCATATCCCCCAGCATGGAAGGGATGGCATTTTGAGATACGTAACAGGCTCAGCCACAACCCTTTAAAAACACCGTAACGTCGCAGGGCCTCCAAGGCGTAAGAGGAGCAGGAAGGATAAAAGCGACAGGTCGGTCCCAGCCAGGGTGAGATAATGAATCTATAAATCCTTATCAGTAATATGAAGGGGTAGTTCAGGATTCTGGTCATTTGGAAATCAATTCTAATAGCTCCTCTCTTATCTGCCAGTATGTCTTATTCTCCCCTGCCGGTTTGACAAGGAATATTACGGCGCCCTTAGGTAATCTCTCTCCTTCGTTTCTCACGATCTCGCGCACAATTCTTTTCAGACGGTTTCTTTCCGTGGCCCTGCTACTGCTTCTGTCACATAGGAATGCGAATTTGGTCTCTTTAACTTTCGGTTCATGAAGCTCGTAGATTGTCAGAAGTTCTCCGCTCTTTTTTGAACCATTCTTCAATATCTCTTTAATTTGGCTGCGGGATTTGACTATTTTATTCTTGGGTAATCCCTTGGACACGGAGCGCTTTGGCCGGACTGACATGCCTATACGGTCAGTCTGTGTCTCCCCTTCTGGCGCCTGCGCTTCAGCACTCGCCGCCCCCCCGCGGTTTTCATTCTTTTCCTGAAACCGTGCTCTTTCTTGCGTCTGAGTTCATGCGGCTGATATGTTCTTTTCATATATCTCCTAAAGTTAGAATTTTAATAAAAAGCCGAATCAATTCGCAGTCAAGGGAAAAAGTCTTAAGATAATTTTATCCCTGCCGCCTTCGGAATCCTTTATAATGAAAAAACGGGGTTTTAAGATTTCTGCTTTGAGTAAGTTACAAATTCTTTAATTGAGCGGATGAATTCTTCTTGGGGCATTGCGTTCTTTCTTACGAATACCAGGCTATTGGGCACTCTAACTCCTATCAGTGCAAGAGCTAAAATTTTTTTTGTTTCAGTTTTGAAAAAGTCTTGACACTTTGCTTTACTCCTCTATCTTCGTGCTAAATGAAATGGAAGATCTGATAGAGGAGTTGTAGACAGATTGTGGATAGCAGGAGGGGTTATCCACAGCCTGCCCCTGTTTAATCTTCCCGGTTGTCAATAACTAAAGACGATAAATCTCAACAGTTCAGATAACTTCTTCTGAGCTATGGAGGTAGGGACTGTGTCTGATTGTGCAAATCTGGTGGATAAATCCCCGCAAACCGCCTGGAGAGAATGCCTCTTTCTTTTATCAACAAAACTTAAAAAGGAGTCTTTCTCCACCTGGTTAAAGCCGACTCGAGGTCTTGAGCTCACTCAAGATTCCTTAGTTATCGCAGCGCCTAATCAGTTTGTGGCCGACTGGATTAAAGAGCATTACTGGCAGGATATCTGTCAGTCCATCTCAGAAATTCTGGGAAACAGAATCAAGCCTGCTTTCAAAATACTCTCGGAGCCCGGAGAAGAAAAATCCCAACTGGAGCTGACCCTCCCCTTGACTGGAGCTAAAAACGGCAGTTCAAATTCTGTAGCTGTTCATTCTGATTTGAATCTTTCTTTCACCTTCGAAAATTTTGTAATCGGCGAGAGCAACCGTTTTGCCCGGGCAGCCGCCTTAGCTGTGGCGGAAGCGCCCGGACAGACCCGCTACAATCCACTCTATGTTTATGGTGGGGTGGGCCTGGGAAAGACCCATCTTTTGCAGGCGGTGGGAAATTTTATTCGCCAGGAAGAGCCCGGCCTGAAACTGGTCTATGCCACCAGTGAAAAGTTTACCAACGACTTTATAAGCTCTCTGGGGAACTCCACCGTCTCTGACTTCCACCGCCTCTACCGCCAGGCGGATGTTTTACTGATAGACGACATTCAGTTTTTAGCCGGCAAGGAGTCCACCCAAGAGCAGTTTTTCCACACCTTTAATGTTCTGCATTTAGCCGGTAAGCAGATTGTTCTCACTTCCGACCGCCCGCCTAAAGAAATCAAGGGCTTAGAGGAGAGACTCCTCTCCCGCTTTCAATGGGGACTGGTGACCGATATTCAGCCACCGGATTTAGAGACCAGGATTGCCATCCTTAAAAAGAAGGCCGAGGCAGAAGGAGTTACTTTGCCGTCTGATGTGGCAGGCTACATAGCCGAACATTTTATCTCCAATGTCCGGGAATTAGAGGGGGCCTTAATCCGGGTCTTGGCCTACTCTTCCTTGGCCGGTCGTCAGCTCACTCTATCCCTAGCCCAGGAGATATTGGGGGAAAGCATCACTAACGGCAAAAAAGAGGTAAAAATTGAAGAGATAATCCGGCAGGTGGCCAGCCATTATGACCTGACCCCGGCCGATATTCTCTCGAAGCGCAAGACTTCGGAAATCGCCTGGGCCAGACAGGTGGGGATGTACTTAGCCCGGAATTTGACCGACGCCTCGCTCAAATACATCGGCGCCCAATTCGGGGGCAGGGACCATTCGACTGTAATTCATGCCTGCCAAGTAGTCAAGGAGGCCATCACCGCCAAGCCGGAGTTGAAGAGAAAGATAGACCAGATAATCAACTCAATTTATTATCACTAGTCCATGGGGTGGATTGAACTTAATCCTGGGGGATTGATATACAGCTTAAGCGTTAATGGGCCGTTGATTTCGTCTCGATAACAAGTGAATTTTAAGAGTAGAATGTTTATTATTATTATGAAAATATATTGTTAACCACTTATCTAATTTTATTGACATTTTTTTAAGACAAAGCCATTGCCAAATCCATTCGGCCTTAATATCTTGGAGGCTAATTAACAGTTTCCACAGCAGTATTATTATTAATCTTTATTGTAGTATATATCTAAAAGAAAATATAGGAAGAAAAGTTTATCACAAAAGGAGGTTCAGATGAAGTTCACAGCCACCAGAGAGAAACTACTGCCTAAGTTACAAGAAGTCTTAGGAGTAATACCTACCCGGTCAACTTTACCAATTTTATCCAATCTGCTCTTAGAGACAGGAGAGGGAAAAATAAAAATTGCGGCCACTGATTTAGACGTGGCTATCATAACTCACACGCCAGCAACTATCAGCAAAAAAGGCGGACTTTCAGTACCAGCTAAGATGATAGCCGATTTAGTCCGGGAGGCGCCGGAAGGTGATATCACCTTCATGGCCACAGACAATCGGCTGGAAATAAAGTTATCCACCGGGGTCTATAAAATCGGAGGGGTGCCGGCAGAAGAGTATCCCAAACTTCCGGACGTGAATTTAAACCGTCAGGTCAAAATCAACTCACAGGACTTAATCAGTATGATTAGAAAAACCTCCTTTGCTATTTCCGGGGATGAGACCAGGCCAGCTTTGAACGGTGCCTTCTGGCGGGCCAATGAGAACGAGATGCTGATGGTGGCCACTGACGGGCATCGTTTAGCTAAATATGCTACTCGAATAAAGAGATTCACCGGCCTGTCCGGCGAAGTGATAGTCCCCCAGAAGATACTTAACTTAATCAGTCGCTTAGCCGGAGATGGCAACGGCGAAGTGGGGGTGATTTTCAGCGACAAAAACATTGTAGTGAACTTAGGAGACACAGTTATTTCCTCCCGCTTGATAGAAGGACCTTATCCCAACTTCGAGGCAGTGATACCCAAGGATAATGACAAACATCTGTTGGTGGACAAGGAGCTACTTTCTTCTACATTAAGGAGAGTGTCTATCCTATCGAGTAACCTGACCCATCAGGTAAAATTCGGCCTGAAGAAGGATAAGATCGAGCTATCGGCAGCTAACTCAGACGTGGGCGGGGAGGCTAAGGAGACCATTCCGGCGGAGTTCATGGGGGAGGAGATGGAGATAGGATATAATGCCCAGTATATCCAAGAGGTCTTAAAGCAGATGGAAGGCTCGATGGTGGACTTTGCCTTCTCTTCGGCAGTGGCAGCCGGCATGGTGGTGCCCAAGGAGAGAAAGGAAGGGGAAGAGTATCTCTGTCTGGTGATGCCGTTGAGGCTGGCGGATTAGCTCAATGTAAAAGAGGTCCTATAGCGAACAGAGAAAACCTTTAGGCGATTAAGAGAAAGTCAATTTATTAAATTTGATTATTAGAAAAGAGATTCTATATAGGTTATGTTTTTTGAGAGGATAGAGGCAACCCACTTCCGCAACCTCTCCTCTTTTCGCCTCTCCTTCTCTCCCCATCTGAATCTCATCCTCGGCGAAAACGGGGCCGGCAAGACCAATCTATTGGAAGCGATTTTTTTTTGTGCACCGGCAAGCCCTTCCACTCCACCAACGAATCGCTCTTAATCCAGTTTCAGCAGTCCTATTTCCGCTTGGTCGGAGAGGGGGTCTCCCCGATTAATCGGGGCAAGAATTACAGGGTCGAAGTCGCCTTAAGTTTAGAGGGGGTTAAACAAATCAAGCTCAACGGCTCTTCGGTCAGGTTGTCCGAGCTTCTCTCGGTATTTCCGGTAGTCTCCATCACTCCGGATGAAATCTCTTTAATCTTCGGCTCCCCTTCTCTGCGGCGCAAGTTTTTAGACTCAGCCATTTCCCAGTTACACCCCACTTATCTGAATACGCTGCAGGAATACCAGAAAATCTTAGACCAGCGCAATCGAGCCCTGAAAGAAAGTTTTGGCTCTGAGTCGAGAAGCTACACTGCCTGGGATGAGCAGCTGGTCCAATCTGGCAGCGAAATTGTCAAAAAGCGAGTTGAATTCTTAGAGCAAATCCGGTCTGGGGCAGAGAGACACTATGCTGAAATTTCCGGTGGGAAGGAGAAATTTATTTTGGAATATAGGGGGACTTTTAACTTCTCTAACTTAAATGAAATCCCGCAACAGTTCTTGTCTGCGCTGGAGAATTCCAGAAACAGAGAATTGGCTTTGGCGGCCACATTGATAGGCCCACACCGGGATGACCTGGATTTTAAAATTGACGGCAGTTTAGCCAGGGAGTACGGCTCTTTTGGCCAGGGGAGGACGATTTTGCTGTCGCTTAAATTAGCTCAAATGGATTTACTGCGGAAAAGTTCAGGAGAGCCACCGCTTTTATTGCTGGACGAGGTTTTTTCGGACTTAGATCAACGCCGAAGTGAATATCTGGGTAATCTCCTGCAAAAAGCCGGGCAGGTTTTCATCGCCACTTCTAAAGAGTGGGAGCTGCCGGAGGGACTGAAAAGCGGAAAGAAGTTTGAGATAAAGAATGGTTTTGTAAAGTAGCGTCCGAGCTTGTCTCGGACAGCCTTTCCTTTAGCGGTATCACCGTAGCCCCGATTTTTATCGGGGCTGGGATGAAAATTGAGGCGGGGAAGCGATCCCCGCCTACGCAAAGTATAGAGGATAAGAAACGGTTATAACCCCAGGAACTTTATGGCCAGCCCGGAAATGGCGATGGCCACTCCTGCCAAAGCGTGGCTGTAGCGCTCCAGAGGTCCTAGCGAGACTTTTTTCAATCCTAAGGTTAAAGACAAGACTGCCCCTAACATCGTCCCGATAGTGGCAATTGCAAATACGCCAGCTACCCAGATAGTCCCGGAGAAGCTGTGCTGAGCCGCCGGGTACATCAAGAGCGGAATCAGAGACTCGCAGGGACCAAAGGCGAAAATGATGAATAAAACCCAAGGGGTGAGGCTTTTTTTGCGCTCGTGCAGGTGTAAGTGTTCCTCTTGATGCGTGTGCTCATGTACATGCGCTAAGTCAGCGTGGGCATGCCAGTGCCGGTGGGGCCGATTGCGATAGGCTTTTCTTAAACCCCAGATAGCGTAGAGCAGTCCGAAGGCAATCAGACCCCAGGCCGCAATTTCGCCTCGTATAGTCTCAACGGCTTCCAGGCTGGCCAGAGCGCTCCCCAAGGCTATTCCGATTAAGCCGATGGCAACCGAGGAGAGGACGTGTCCGACACCGCATAAGGCGGTAATGACCGCAGTTCTGCTCAGACTCCAGCTCCTGGCTTTGGCCATTACCACAAAGGGGAGATAATGGTCAGGCCCCAGAAGGGCATGGACGATGCCGATGGAAGCGGCTGCTCCGGTTAAGACAGCCAGTTCAGGAGACATTTGAAATTAACCCTTTGGGCTTCTTTTTAATACTGATAAGCTGGCGGACATCTTCAGCATCATTCCGGCTGAGGACTCTTTTATAAATCCATTTTCCATCATGATATTGATGGGCATTTGTGAACACTTTTAGCGTGTCCGCATTAAAATTAGAGAGATTACGTTTAACTTCCTGTATTTCCTCTTTACCTAAAGTGACCAGTACAGTGAAAGCCCTTTTTTCAGGATACAAGACGCAGAGGGTTTTGCCTTTCCTCCTATATCTAAAGCACCACCCGTATTTTACTCCATAATAGATTAGCTCCGGAGCGAAATCATAGCTGGCAGACAGGAAATTGCGCAGCTCTTTCCATTTTGGGAGAACGGCTGCGCCGACAAATTTTTCTATCTCCCTTTCGGAAGGCCTTGTTTTTTGGTCGAGTAACCTCTGATAGGGTGTCTGAGCGGCCATTTTCACCTGCTCTTTATATTTTCTTCCTCTATTCAGAGCCTAAGGTGCTGCCCACCTGTTCCGGTTTTTCCAACAAGAATCTCTCCAAGAACAAAGAGACCACGTTGTTGAAGTAATCCCGGTTGACCTTCTTCTGAAAGCCGTGCCCTTCGTCCTTGGCTAGCACATACCAGACTTCCCCGCCGTTCTTTCTGACCGTCTCCACTATCTGTTCGGCTTCGCTGGCCGGCACCCGGGGGTCATTTAAGCCCTGTCCCACTAAAAGGGGTTTGGTAATCTTGTGCGCATTAGTTGTCGGAGAGATGGAGTTCAAATATTCTCTCATCTTGGGGTCGCGCTCATCGCCATATTCCACCCTTCTTAAATCTCGGCGGTACTCTTGAGTGTTTTCCAGGAAGGTGACAAAGTTACTGATGCCTACCTGTTCTATTCCGGTTTTGAGTCGGTCATTGTAATGGAACATCGAGGCCAAGACCATGTAGCCGCCGTAGGAGCCGCCATAGACACAGACTCTGTTCTTGTCCAACTCCGGCTGCCGGGCAATCCAGTCTAAAAGCGAACCGATATCTTTGACCGAATTCTCCCGCAGATAGTCGTTATCCATTCTTAGATAGCTCTTGCCATAGCCGGAAGAGCCTCTCACATTAGGCGCCAGAACCGCTATTCCCAGCTCGTTAAGCCAATACTGAAAAGTGGAGGCAAAGGCAGGCGTGTACTGACCTTCCGGGCCGCCGTGGATATAGATTACCACCGGGTAAGGTTCATTTGATGTCTGGGTCGGCTTGAAATAAAAAGAGGGTATCATCCTGGGCTTGCCGTTAACCGAGTCGAAAGTGGGATAGTGAATCAACTGGGCAACCGGAAAGTTATCCGTATTCAATCCCCCTACTTCGCTGTAAGTCCAGCGCACTAATTCCATTTCTTTAAGGTCTAAGGAGTAAACATCCCCAGGATATCTGGGGGTCTCTAAGTTTAAAGCTAAGGCACTATTATCCGCTTTGAATTTTATACCTGAAACCTGGCCTATCGGCAGAGCAGGAAGTTGCAGCTCCTTTTTAGTCTTGGTGTCAATGATGCGGAGCTTGCTCATCCCATCTTCGTTGGCGGTAAAGGCTAAGAGCTTCCCGTCTTTAGATAAATCAAAACCTTCCACATCCCAAGGGATGTCTTTCGTAATTACCTCATCTTTACCGGAAGCCAAGTTCCAGTAATGTAATTGCATGAACTCCGAACCCCGGTCGGTCACATAATACACACCTTGGCCATCCTTGCTCCACATAGCCCCGCCGTAGGCCACTTTTTCTTCGCTCTTGGGGAAGAGGAGTTTGGCCTGACCGGTGGCGACGTCTAAGGTATAATAGTAAGACTCGTTGGCAGAGATGTAGTTTATCACCAGAAGACGGGAGTCATCCGGAGACCAGTCCACCGGGGCCCAGTAGCCTTCGGCTTGATAGATCATCTTGGCAGCCGAAGGATTGTCAGCATCTGACAGATAGATGTCATTATCTTTTCCATTCCGGCGGGTACTGGTGTAGGAGAACATCGCTCCATTGTTGGACCAGAGCGGGCTTTCATTGCGCGACTTACCGTCGGTAAGCATTATGTTTTTGCCGGAGTTCAAGTCGTAGTAATAAATCTGGTAAAACTCCCCGCCGCCTACATCCATGGAAAATAGAAAGCCATTTTTCCCCTTGGCCGGGCAATAGGCTCCAACGTTGACCGGCTCTTTGAAAAAGGTAATCTGTTTTCTGGCCCCGCCCGGGTGATCGACATAGTGCAGTTGGTAAGTATCGCCGAAGCGGGTGGTGATTAACATTCCGGGGCCATTGGGATTCCAGTCCGCAAAATAGGCGGCCCGAACCTGCAGGTACTGATTCATCCGGTCGGCTACAGCCTGAGGAATTTCAGGTACTCCCTGAACTACGATGTTGGCCGGGACCGCAGTGCCGGCCTCTTCTTCCTGGGAATAGACTGTTACGGAAAAAAGGATTAAGATTGCTAACAGCGACAGGCAAAATAGCTTCTTCATGATTGACTCCTTGCTTCTATGGTTATACTGATTGGACAAGGTAGTGGTTACAAATCTATGTGTCAAAGATAAAAGCGTTTTCAGAAAATAATCCAGCCTAAGAATCAGGATGTAAGCTGGTTTGAGAATAGCCTTTTGTAAGCCCAAGACAGCTATGTTATTACACTCCCATATTTTCAAGAATTCCCTTGCTTCGATTGATGTAACTTATTATATTTCATAGCCTAATGCAAAAGGAACCGGAAAAACTACAGGGCATTATTTTTCGTATAATTAAAGGCAAGGGTTGGGAGAAAAAGCTCAAGGAGACCACCCTTTTGACCTCGTGGGAGACTCTGTTTAGTCCCCCGGTTTCAAAGGTCGCCAAGCCGGTTAAAATCGAATCCGGCAAACTCTTCTTGCAGGTCAAAGAGCCGGCCTGGAAGAGCGAGCTCTCTTTCCAGAAGCCTGAAATCTTGAAAAAAATAAATCAGTTTACCGGGAGCGAGGTTGTAAAGGACATCCTGTTTGTCAGTTAACAACGCTCCATAATCGCTGAGGAGGGATTTATGGAAGTGCAGGAAGAAGTTGATATGGCAGTAAAGGCAAAATTGGGGCATCACTATGACGCCACCACCATCACGGTCTTAAAAGGACTAGAGGCGGTCCGGCGCAGGCCGGCCATGTATATCGGCGACACCTCTACCCGGGGTCTGCACCACTTGGTCTATGAGGTAGTGGACAACTCGGTGGATGAGGCTTTAGCTGGATTCTGTAACAAAATCTCGGTAATAGTCCACAAAGACAATTCAGTCACGGTGGAGGACAATGGCCGGGGTATTCCGGTGGACATGCACCCCACCCAGAAGAAACCGGCTTTGGAAGTGGTGATGACCATGTTGCATGCCGGCGGAAAATTCGACCACCAGACCTACAAAGTCTCCGGAGGACTGCACGGAGTAGGTGTCTCAGTGGTCAATGCTTTATCCGAGTGGTGCGAGGTGGAGGTCTATCGGGATGGCAAGACCTATCACCAGAAATATGAATTCGGCAACGCCAAGACCGAAGTCAAACCCACCGGCAAGAACAGCAAGACCGGCACCCGGACCACCTTTAGGCCGGACAAAGAGATTTTCAGCAAGATAGAGTTCAACTTCGACGTCCTCTCCGCCCGTTTGAGAGAATTAGCTTTCTTAAACCGCGGCCTGGAAATCACCATCCAGGACGAAAGGGACGGCAAGTCCAATAAATTCCTTTACAAAGGCGGCTTAATCGAATTCGTCCAGTACCTAAACGAGAACAAACAGACCTTCCACAAAGTAATCTATTTTCACAAAGAGCGGGAAAACGTGGACGTGGAAATAGCTATGCAATATAACGACACCTATGTGGAGAATATCTTCACTTACGTCAATAACATAAATACGATCGAGGGAGGCTCGCACTTAGTCGGCTTCAAGACGGCTCTGACCAGAACCATTAATAACTACATTCAGAAGGCCGGCCTGCTTAAGAACGGGGAAGGTATCTCGCTAACCGGTGAAGATGTCCGAGAAGGGTTGACCGCAGTCTTATCGGTCAAAGTGCCGGACCCGCAGTTTGAGGGACAGACCAAGACCAAGTTAGGCAACTCCGAGGTCAAGGGGATTGTAGAAACCGTCTTAGGCGAAAACCTTTCCGAGCATCTGGAAGAGAATCCCTCTGAAGCGCGCAAAATCTGCGAGAAGTCGATAGTTGCGGCGCGTTCCCGCGAAGCCGCCAGGAAAGCCAGAGAGCTAACCCGCAGAAAATCAGCTTTAGAGTCCGGCTCTCTGCCCGGCAAGTTAGCGGACTGCAGTTACACCGACCCTAAGCTGTGCGAAATCTACATCGTGGAAGGAGACTCTGCCGGCGGCTCAGCCAAGCAGGGCCGGGACCGGAGATTTCAGGCTATTCTGCCCATCAAGGGCAAGATTCTCAACGTGGAGAAGACCCGTCTGGACAAGGTCCTCTCCAATGAGGAAATCCGGGCCATGGTGACTGCTTTGGGGGCTGGCATCAAGGAGGATTTTGATTTCGAGAAAGTGCGCTACCACAAAGTTATCATCATGACCGATGCGGACGTGGACGGCTCGCATATCCGTACGTTACTTCTGACCTTCTTCTACCGCTACATGAAGGAGTTAATTGAGCAGGGATTAGTGTACATTGCTCAGCCGCCTTTATACCGGCTCAAAAAGGGAGACGCGGAAAAGTATGCCTACTCGGATGACGAGAAGCAAAGACTCTTGGAAGAGATGGGGAACACGGACAATGTCAACATCCAGCGTTACAAAGGCCTGGGGGAGATGAATCCGGAACAGCTCTGGCATACCACTATGAATCCGGAGACGCGAACTCTGTTACTGGTGACGCTGGAGGATGCGGCTGAGGCGGAGCATATCTTCTCGATTCTGATGGGGGATGCGGTGGAGCCGCGCAGGAAGTTTATTGAAGAGAATGCCAAGTACGTGAGGAATCTGGATGTATGAATATGCTCCCTCTCCTAGAGGAGAGGGTTGGGGAGAGGTCAGAGAAAATGGCCAGACCCGTGAAAAATTATTTATGAGAGGGGAAGAAAATGCCCTTTGAACGCGAAAAAATAATCACCGCCTACATCGAAGAGGAGATGAAGGCCTCCTACATCGATTATTCGATGTCGGTCATCACCGCCAGAGCCTTACCCGATGTCCGCGACGGTCTGAAACCCTCCAACCGGCGCATCTTAGTGGCCATGAACGACCTGAATCTCTCTCCGGGCCGTCCGCACAGAAAGTGCGCCAAGATAGCCGGAGATACTTCAGGTAATTACCATCCTCACGGCGAGCAGGTGGTCTATCCCACTTTAGTGCGCATGGCTCAGGACTTCAACATGCGCTACACTTTAGTCGACGGCCAGGGGAACTTCGGCTCAGTGGACGGGGATGCGGCGGCGGCTATGCGATATACTGAAGCAAGGCTGACTCCTTTGGCCATGGAGATGTTAGCTGACCTCGAGAAGGACACGGTTGATTTCCAGCCTAATTATGATGGCACCCGCCAGGAGCCATTAGTTTTACCTGCCAAATTTCCCAATCTGCTCTGCAACGGCTCTTCCGGCATCGCAGTCGGAATGGCAACCAATATTCCGCCGCATAACTTGTCCGAGGTAGTTGACGCCTTAGTTGCTCTGATAAAAGACCCGGATTTGGAGCCACAGGATTTATTAGAGTTTATCCCGGGACCGGACTTCCCCACTGCCGGCATAATTTACGGCAAAAGGGGGATTGCCGAGGCTTACACCACCGGCAAGGGAAAAATATTGGTCCGGGCCAGAGCTAATATTGAAACTCAAAAATCAGGCAAGACCTCCATCATTGTCACTGAAATCCCCTACCAATTGAGCAAATCCGCCCTAATAGAAAAAATCGCCGATTTGGTGCGTGACAAACATATCGACGGCATTTCTGACCTGCGGGATGAGTCGGACAGAGACGGGATGAGAATAGTCATTGAACTTAAGCGCGAAGCCCAGCCGGAAATCGTCCTCAATCAGCTCTTCAAGATGACCCAGATGCAGAGCACCTTCGGCATCATCATGTTGGCCTTGGTCAATGGCCAGCCCAAGATTCTGAACTTAAAAGAGGCCTTGACTCTCTACTTGGAGCACCGGCACGAAGTTATCACCCGGCGCACCAAGTATGATTTAAAGAAGGCCGAGGACCGGGCGCACATTTTGGAGGGCTTGCGCATCGCCTTGGAGAACATCGATGCGGTCATCAAGTTAATCAAAGCCTCCAAGACCCCGGCGGATGCCAAAGAGGGGCTGATGAAGAAATTCAAACTCACGGAAGTACAGGCCCAGGCGATTTTAGATATGCGCTTGCAGAGGCTGACCAACTTAGAGCGAGAGAAAATCGAAGAAGAATACTTGGAGTTAATCAAACTAATCGCCGAGCTAAAAGGAATCTTGGAGAGCAAGACCAAGAGGATGAACATCATCCGGGATGAGCTCTTAGAACTCAAAAAGAAATATGGCGACAAACGCTTAACTGAAATCCGGGAAGAGGAAGAGGAATTCTCCATTGAGGACTTGATTGCCGAAGAGGACATGGTGATTACTGTCACTCACGGCGGTTACGTCAAGCGCCTGGGAGTGACCTCTTATCGCCGGCAGGGCCGGGGAGGCAGAGGAGTAATCGGCATCGAGACCAAAGAGGAAGATTTTGTGGAGCATCTCTTCATCGCCTCCACTCACGACTATATTCTATTCTTCACCAACCTGGGCAAGTGCCACTGGCTGAAGGTCTACGACATCCCCCAGGCAGGCCGAGCCTCCAAAGGGAAATCGATTTATAACCTTTTAGAACTTTTGGAAAATGAAAAAATAAGCGCCTTTGTGCCGGTCAAGGGTTTTGACGAAAACCTGTTCGTGGTCATGGCCACCAGACAAGGTGTCATCAAGAAGACCCCGCTTTCAGCCTTTGCCAACCCACGCAAGGGAGGGATTATCGCCATCGGAATCGAGCCCAAGGATGAATTAATAGAATCATCCCTCACTAACGGCAGCTATGATATCATCTTAGCCAGCCGGCAGGGACAGGCCATCAGGTTCCCGGAAGAAAAGGTGCGCGACATGGGGCGGCAGGCTTATGGAGTCAAAGGAATAACCCTGGAAAAGAACGACTACGTGATGGCCATGGTAGTGGTCAAGCGGGAGGCCTCTTTGTTAACTGTCACCGAGAAAGGCTTCGGCAAGAGGACTGCCATTTCCGATTACCGCATCACCAACCGGGGCGGCAAAGGGATAATAAATATGAAGCTGACCGACAAGACCGGAGCCGTCACCGCAGTCAAAGAAGTCCTGGACGACGACGAGGTGATGTTAATCACCCAAAAAGGAATCATCATTCGCCAGCCGGTCAAGCCGATTAAGGTGATTGGCAGAAACACTCAAGGAGTAAAACTGATTTCTCTGGACTCCGGCGACCGAGTGGTGGACGTGGCCCGCTACGTGAAACAGGAAGACGAGGAAGAGCCGACTGAGCCGAAAGAAGAGTCTTAACAACTGCTTGGCAGAAAAAAATAGCGCCCTTGCCTCCACCGGCGCTATTTTTTATTTATGACCAGCTTAAAGGTCGCCATCTGGTTTCTGATAGCGCTTTTTATA
This sequence comes from uncultured Ignavibacteria bacterium, assembly GCA_964399055.1. Lineage (GTDB taxonomy): Bacteria > Zixibacteria > MSB-5A5 > DSPP01 > RBG-1 > CAYNPJ01. The sequence continues at coordinate 111,477 of CAYNPJ010000001.1, read as the reverse complement.
ATCCGGATTATGCACCATCTCTGGCAGAAGGTGTGTTTGGCTCGCACTGGAGAGAAGTTTCAGTTTCTTCTGACTAAATTCAGGTTTGAACAAGAAGTCACCTGGAAAGACGTGCGTTATTCTTTTTTGGTGGTGCTGGATTCGGCGGTATTGACACTCATTCTCATCTGGCTTGCAGGCGAGTTGACTTAAGTCAAGAAGAAGGGGCTTGACAAAAGGGGGAAGTGCAGTAGCTTTAAGCAGGGGAAAGTAGAGTCTGAAGAGTATGAAGAAACTCAGCCTGATAATTTTAGTTCTTCCGCTGGTTCTCTTCAACCTGGCTTCAGCCCAGTGGGGAATTGACCCAGAGGGGATTACGGATTCGGCCTACATCTCCTGCGGAAAGAATGGCTGGTTCGGCAGTGGTCTCTCCCAGGTGACCTTCAAGCTAAGGTATTATAGTGATAACACCGGGGACAACCAGATAGCTGCTATGGGAGCAATACTTATTGCCACAGGGACTGGCATAGTTGCCCTTGATACGACGCTGAAAAAGGCTTTTGAGGGGACTGCAGTGGAGCACTTCGACATCCTTTCAGTAACCAAAAATGCAAATCCGGACCCGAGTCAGTTACCCGCTGAATTCGTTTATGGTGCAGTCAGTTTCTCAGAAGAACTGCAGGCGGGCGATTCTATTTTAGCCAATGTAGTATTCTATATGAATGACACCGGGACGGTTTGTATTGAGACAACCTCGACACAGACATTTTACAATGGCGTGTCCTTCGTCACTAAGCTTGCGCAATTTTACAACGCTCACTGGCCAGGAGGCGTCTGTTGTAAAGTCAAACTCCATCCTCCCGGCGACGTGAACTTAGATAAAAAAGTGGATATTGTAGATGTGGTGGCTGGTGTGGGTTATATTTTTCGCGGCCGCAGACCGGAGAGTGTGCAGGCTATTGACGTGAATGCGAACTGCCAGTGGACCTTAGCAGACATACTTTATCTGGCCAACCATGTCTTTAAGTTTGGGCCGGTGCCGCAGGTGGGGTGTCTACCTTAGCCTTTTCCAATATTTTCACTAATACCCAGACTTTCATAATAAAGCTCTTCCAACTGATCTAAAACCACATCTAAGGCATAAACTTTCTCCGCCCTCTTTCTGGCAGCGCAGGCCATCTTCTCTTTCAATTCAGGATTTCTCAGATAATTCAAGACCGCCTCAGCCAGAGGCTCGGCCTGTCGGGGAGGAACTAACAATCCGCAGTTACCGAAGTCCAAGATTTCCGGTGTGCCGCCTGAATTGGTCGAAATAATAGGCAACTGCATGGCCATGGCTTCTAAAAGTATGTTGGCGAAATTCTCCTGATAGGAGGGCATCACAAAAATATCCAAAGCTCTTAAAACTTCCGGCATCTGGGTCTGGAAGCCGGCCCAGATGATTTTGTCGGCGACCTTTAAATTCTCAGCCATCGATTTTAATTCCTGAGCAAAGCTTTGATGTTCCCCAAAGGTCTCCTGCCCCACCAACACCAACTTCACTTGCGGAAATTCGGAAATTATTTTTGGTAAAGCCTGAATCATCTCTCTCTGTCCTTTGCCCGGGTCTATTCTCCCGACTAGACCGATTAAGGCCTCCTCCGGTTTGACCTGCCACTTTTGTCGGAAATACTCCCGGTCATATTTTCCCGGATTGAACTTGTCAATATCCACTGGATTGGGGATGACAGCGTGCTTCTCTTTCGGCAGGGGGAGGTTTTTCAGCATCTGCTCCTGTGCTGAGTGGCTCAGATTGATTAACTTCTCTAATCTGCGGTAAAAAAGCCGGTGTAAAGGGTCTAATTTGTTCTTGCGGGTAAAATAAATGCGGGAAAAGGCAAAGAGCCTGACCTGGTTTAATCCCCATAGGGCCGGTGAGACTATCCACAAGTCTCTGGGCGTGTGCAAATGGACGATCTGGAACTGCCCCTGTTTGACAATCTGTCTGACCCTTAAAGCGGCTAAAGGAGAATAGCGGGAGAACATGGTCACGGCATAGTAAGGGAGTTCGGCCTGGGCAAGATTCAGATGCAGTTCCGAGCCCCGGGCGCACAGGCAAGCAGAGGCATGGCCTCTCTGCGAGAAATAATTGGTGAATTTTGAGGCATTCATCTCCAGGCCTCCCCAGGAGTTGGAGAAGCAGACTTGCAGAATCTTCAGGCGGGGTTTCACTTCCGGAGCAATTTCTTGAACTTTCGCGAGGTCTGGTCAATCGGCAGATTGGAATTGTTGGCCAAGAACTTTCTGAAATCGGTCAGGCCTTCGGCATAATCTTGCATAAACTGCCGTGCAAACTTTCCTGAATTGATTTCCTTAAAAATTCGTTCCATCTCCTGTCTAGTCCGATTGGTAATAATACGCCGGGCATTTTGGTAAGAGCCGTAGGCGGCCAGCAGGGAAATTTCCTTATACATCCCGGCAATGCCTTTTTCTTTGAGAAGATTTACCAGTAAGTCGAGTTGATGCAAGACTTCCAGATAAGCGTTCTCCGTCGGCAGGCCTTTCTTTACCAAGGTATCAAAACCGGCCTTTACTAACTCGGATAATCCGCCGCACAAGACCACCTGTTCACCGAACAAATCCCCCAGAGCTTCTCTTTCAAAAGTGGTCTCCATTACCAAGGCTCTGGTACAGCCGATGGCTCTGGCGTAAGCTAAGCCGACCTGCCTGGCCTTGCCTGAATGATTCTGCTGGACTGCCAAAAAAGCAGGCGCACCCTTTCCCTGCCTGAAAAGCTCTCGCAATGCAGTCCCGGGCGAATGAGGCGCGACCATGATTACGTCCACGAATTTAGGTGGTTTTACCAATTTGAAATAGACTGAAAAGGCGGCGGCAAAGACCAACGCTTGGTTTGGTCTGAGAAAAGGTGCTATTTGCATCTGAAAAACTTTTTGATGCAGATGGTCGGGAAATAGAAAAGAAACCAAGTCGCTCCTATTGACACACTCCTCAACTGAGAAGGCTTTAAACCTGTCTCTTGTGGCAATTCTTCTGCTCCTGCTCTTTGCCGGCAGGCCGATGATTACTTTCAGCCCGGAGTCTCTCAGGCAGAGCGCTTGAGCCCTGCCCTGGGAGCCGTAGCCGAGGATGCCAATGGTTTTGTCCTTCAGAGGGCTTAACTTTGTATCCTTATCTCGATAGATTTTGATTGAAGAATGGGGCATGAATATTCCTAAAATGAGATAGAGTTGTCAAAGAGTCAAAATAGATTAAAAGAAAGGGATTGTAAACAGCTATTCGTAGCGCAGGGCTTCGATGGGGTCTAAGCCGGAGGCTTTGCGGGCCGGCCAGAGGCCGAAGAAGACCCCTACCAGAAAGGCGAAGAAAAAAGCCAGCAGAATGGAAGCCGGAGAAATCAGGGTGTTCCACTGGGCGGCCTGGGACAAAGTAACTGAGCCGCCAATCCCCACCAGAATCCCTATTATCCCCCCCAGAAGAGACAGGACCAGGGCTTCAATTAAAAACTGTTGTAAGATGTCTCTTCGGCGGGCGCCGATGGCCATGCGGATACCGATTTCTCTGGTCCTTTCAGTGACCGAGACCAGCATGATATTCATAATCCCGATTCCGCCTACCAAAAGAGAGACCAGGGCAATCCCGGCTAAAAGTAGGCTGAACTGCCGGGAAGTTTGCTCCATGGTGGAGAGGATGTCTAACTGGGTGCTGACGCTGAAGTTGTTTTCTTCACCCGGCCTGATTTTCTGGCTGCGGCGCAGGACTTTTTCAATCTCCAAGGAGGCCTGGTCAATTAAGGCTTCGCCCTTAGCTTGCACGTTGATATTTGTCAAATAGTCCATCCCCAAGAGCCTTTTCTGAGCAGTAGAGATGGGAACAAAGACCTGGTCATCCTGGTTCATCCAGCCGGTCCCCCCTTTAGGGACCAGAAGCCCTTTTACAGCAAAGTTGATGTTATTGATTTTTATTACCTTACCAACAGGATCTTCTCCGGGCTCAAACAGATTCTCGTAGACCGTCTGCCCCAATACACAGACTCGCTCTTTATTGCTCACCTCTTTATCTCCGAAGAATGAGCCCTTGGCAGGAGTGACATTGCGAACCTGTTCATATTCAGATGTAGTCCCGATTACCCTGGCATTCCAGTTCTTATTGCGATACTTTAGCTGGGCAAAGGCAAAGCTCTCCGGAACCACTCTTGCCACTGAGGGACAGCGCTCCTGAAGATACCGGGCGTCCTGATTGGTCAGCTCCACTCCGCTGCCGGCCTGTATACGCACAAATCCCTGCCTGGAGGCTCCCGGCCTCACAAATAATAGGTTGGTTCCCATGGACTGAATCTGGGACTGCACCGCTTTTTTAGCCCCCTGGCCCAGGGCAATCATGGTAATCACTGCTCCCACCCCGATGATGATGCCCAGCATAGTCAAAAGGGACCGCATCTTATTGGCTTGCAAGGCCCCCACTGAGACCAAGAGAGACTCTTTGAACTCCTGAAGAATCCGGACAATCACTGCTTTTTGACTCCCGGCAGCTGACGCCACTGTCGCATCCGCTCTTTCCAGGATTCTCTATCTTGCATCATCTGGGAGACCGAGACAACCAGCACGGAATCCCCTTCGGAAAGCCCTGATTTCAGTTCCACATAATCAAAGTTAGACACACCGGTCTCCACCGGCACCGGAGACGGCACCCCGTTTTTGATGGCCAGCGCAAATTTTTGCTTAGGGTCATGTTTAGGCTTAGGAGACTTGGCCACGGCCTCGGATTTACCCTCCTCTTTGCTAAAGGAGGAAAACTGCATGGCCTCGCTGGCATCTTTGACCGCCTCGACTGGAATCAGGAGGGCATTCTTCAAATCAGCGGCGATAATTTCAACGGTGGCGTTCATACCGGCTTTCAACAGCCTTTCCGGATTTGTGACCTCGGAAGTAACCTTGAAGGTAGTCACATTCTGGACTTCGGTCCCCATAGGGGCGATTCTCAAGACCTGGCCGGTAAATTCTTTTTCCGGATGGGCGTCGGCAGTAACTTTTACCTTCTGCCCCAAAGCCACCTTGCCGATGTCGGTTTCATCCACGTCAGCCTGAATGTAGACCGAGTTTAAATCCCCCACTACGGCTATTAAGGTACCTCCGGAGACGTTAGATATACCTGAGGCGATGACCTGGCCTTCCTCTACATAGCGTATAATCACCACCCCGTCCATGGGGGAGCGGACAACAGTGTCGTCCAATTTCTCCTTGGCAGTGGATAAGGCGGCTTCAGCCCTGATCAACTGGGATTTGGCCTGCTCATGTTGCAAACGGGTATTCTCTAATTCCTGGTCTGAAATCAATTTCTGAGAGTACAGACCCTCCTGCCTCCCCAGCTCTTTTTCGGCTATATCCAGATTCACCTTGGCCACGTCTAAATCGGCTTTAGCCTGCTCATAATCATTCTGGGCGGTGGTCTGCTCTAATTCGCATATGACCTGGTCCTTTTTGACGAAATCTCCCTCCTCCACGTACATTTTGATAATCTCCCCAGAGGCTTTGGAGCGGAGCTCGACTGTCTTGATGGGCTCGATTTTACCTGTGGCTGAGACCGAGACCAGCAGGTCTCCCCGTTTGACCACCTCCTGATTGGCGAAGGTAAATGAGTTTTTGGAATTCTCTTTTTTACTCTTGAATAGCCTGGGATAGCCAAAAATCAAGGCAGCTATTAGGACGACCGCTATAATTATCCACTTTTTCATCTTACACCTTTTCTTTAACGTGCTGAGCTAAACCTTACCTCTTCTGGATACTAATTATACTACGTTAGACGGCCTTGGGCTGCAAGAACCTTTTGCTGTAAAGTGAAGCGCTTCCGACGGCTTTTAGGATTACACTGAAGCGCCTGCGCGATTAAGGTTCATCGGATTGATTCATTACTTCTGAGGCATAAGAAGCTTAAGGAGTTCCGGAATCAGTAGAATGTCTTTCAGCCAGATTCACCTTAACCCATAATTCCAAGGGCTCAGGCATTTCCGGTCTGTCGCCAGGTCTCCCCACGCCGCCTCCTGGCATCCTACCTCCGCCCGGAGGCATACCACCACTTGGCATTCCGCCTCCCCCAGGAGGCATACCGCCTTTCATCATCTCCTCTCTCATCTTGTCCCGTTCTGTTTTACCGGTTTCGAGTCCAATCCTGAGTGGCTTGCCTTCCTGTGCGCCTACGGCATAGGAGTGATCGGAGGTCTTGAGCAGAGGTATTTTCAATTCATAGACAAACTGTCCCTGGGTCTGCCCCACTTTTACCTCAATCCCTTTTTCAAGAAAACTGGATGCCCTAACCCTTTCTCCCTTGCCCGGGCCGATAATCTCCACCTCCCTTAAGGAGGCAGCTATGAGCCCCTCCTGTGCTTTGGCATCCGGGGTTTGGGTCATTTCCCTCATGTTTTTCACAGGTAAGGCACCAGCTTGCATTCCGACTGGAAATTTAATCCCAAATTTCCTCTGTTTGCCCCCTTCAGCATCAAACCAGACTGTAAAACCGCTCAGCATTGCTTGCCTTAAGGTGCTTTCTTCAAAAGATCTCAGGCATAAGTACAGGAAATTTTCATCGTTAGCCAGGCCTATAGTGAAGTTCTTATCTTTTATAATCAGCATAAGGTCTTCCCAATCATCGGGCGCTCCGTCGACCACGATTTCACGATCCAGCCAAGTACTTTTCAACTCGATATCACCACAACCGGTCAGAGCTGTGGCAAATAGTATGAGTATGCCAAAAGAGATGATTTGGTTAGATTTTATTGAAGTCATTTTGACTCCTCCTGATTTTTATAACTGGCTACGGCTATTGCCTCATCCCAGGTATTAGCCGCACATGGACAGTTTTTTACCAGCCTCCAGCCCGGGCAGAGCGGAGAAGTAATGAATATTACTTCCCCCGGGGATATGAATTTGCCGGACATAATCTTCTATCTCAGGTTTGGCTGTGCTCGGGCTCTTCAGCCAGTTAGACCTAAAAGAAGCCTGGAGGTTTAAAAAGATTTTAGGAAGAGCGTAGCAGGGTGAGGAAAGGACAGTCTAAGCTAAGCCAATGGTGGATTCTAACTTAAGATAGGGGACCGCATTCAGGCTCAAATCAGAAGCCTCTTTTTCTCTCAGCCGGTAATCTCCTGCGGCGGCAATCATGGCTCCGTTGTCGGTACACAAAATCGGGCTGGGATAGTATAAATTCAATCCAAGTTCCTGCTCCTTTTGTCTAAGCCTTTGCCGCAAGCGGGAGTTGCAGGCCACTCCTCCGGCTAAGGCGATGCGTTCCACCTTCTTATTCCGGGCAGCCCGGATTAATTTCTCCACCAGTACATCTACTACCGCTTCTTGAAAAGAGGCGGCAATGTCTGCCAACCGTTCTTGTTTATCCGCTTCAGAGAGCTTCTGCCAGTGAAGAGCTACTGCTGTCTTTATACCGGAAAATGAAAAATCAAAGGAATCTTTTTCCAAAAAAGCGCGGGAGTATTTTACGGCTTGTGGGTTTCCGGTTCGAGCAACCTGGTCCAGCTTGGGCCCGGCCGGATAGCCTAAGCCCAACAGGTTTCCGACCTTGTCAAAAGCCTCACCGGCTGCATCATCTCTGGTCTGGCCCAATAGCTGATACTTTCCCTCCTCTTTGACATAGACCAAGAGGGTGTGCCCGCCGGAGATGATTAAGCAGATATAAGGAGGTTTAAAGTCCGGGTGCTCCAAATAATTGGAGAATAAATGTCCTTCCAGATGATTGACCCCAACCAAGGGCCGCTTGAAGGAATAAGCCATTCCCTTGGCAAAGGACAGACCGACTAAAAGGGAGCCGACCAGGCCAGGCCCATAGGTCACCGCAATTCCATCCAAAGCTTTCACCTCGCAATTGGCCTCCTTTAAGGCCTGCTCTACCACCGGAATTATGGTTTTGATATGCTCCCGGGAAGCCAGTTCCGGCACTACTCCGCCGTAAATTTCATGCACATTCTGGGAGAGAATCATATTGGATAGTATCTTTCGCCCATCCTGTACCACTGCGGCGGCGGTCTCATCGCAGGAGGTCTCAATGCCTAAGATTAACATCTAAAAGTGGGTATATCCGGCAGGTTTCAACTTAAGTTTTCGCCCCTCTTTTTCCAGCCAGATACCTTTGTTCCGGTGCAGAATCTGTCCAATGACACTGACCTTGAATTTAGAGCGTTTCACTAATTCTTTAGCTTGAGCAGGATTCAAAGTAAAGAGCAGTTCGTATTCTTCTCCGCCGTACAGGACAAAGTCAAAGACATTTTTACCTAAAAGCTTAGCGGCCTGCACTGCTTTGGGGCTGACTGGAATTTTGTTGGCAAAAAGAAGCGCCCCGGTTCTGCTCTCTTGGCAGATATGATGCAAATCGGCAGCTAAACCGTCAGAAATATCTATCATGGCTGAGGGTTGGAAATTTTTAAGCAAGTAATCAGACTCAATTAACCTGGGAACAGGCAATAGATGTTTTCGGGTCAAACCGGCTGGAAAACGCAAGCTCTTTTTGTTCGTGGACAAAAGCTCTAAACCGGCCTGGGCTTCGCCTAATTGTCCGGTGACGCAGATTAAATCGCCTGCCCTGGCACCGGCTCGAGTGATAACCCTATTTTTTTCTGCTTCCCCTAAAACTGAAATGGAAATGACTAACGCTTTAGGAGATTTCACAATGTCTCCTCCAGCTATGGAACAGTTGAATCTTCTGCCTAAGGCCAGCATCCCCTCATAGAATTCCAGGACATTTTCGACTGAAATGCGCTGATTGAGACCTAAAGTTACCACGGCGCAAACCGGTTTTCCTCCCATGGCAGCTATATCGCTCAAATTGGCTGCCAGGGCCCGCCAGCCCAGTTGGTAGAAAGTAAAATAATGCAGCTTGAAATGAATGTCTTCTATTAAAGCGTCAGTAGTGAGTAGAGTTGAGTTTCGAGAGTCTGTGCGGATGGCAGCAGCGTCATCCCCGATACCCAGCATTACCCGATTATTCTGCTTGCCGCACTTCTTGCGGATAAGCTCAATTAAGCCGAATTCTCCGGTCTGGGAGAGCTTCACTCGATTCTCCCGGGGACATTCCAGCGGAAGCGGGTCAGGCCTTCCGGGGTGCCGAACCAGATGTAGTCTTTTTCCAAGGCTAAAGTCTCAACATAATTGTCCACCAGGCCATCGAATTCAGTATAATGACGCCAGATATTGGTGTTCCGGTCCAATTTGGCGGCTCCATTGGTGGTGGCGGCCCAGAGCGCCAGAGGGTGAACCGCGATTTGTAAGACTTCTCCTCCGGGAATGTCCACACCCTGATGATAGACTTTGTATTTGTTCTCTTTGGTATTGTATTCCAGAATACCCAGGCGGGAGGCAAACCAGAGCTCGTCACCAGATTTGACTATATGATTGACCCGGGTGTTGACCATCCCGTAAGGGTCGATGAACTTCTCTCTGGTTTTTTCCACCAAATCTAATTTGTAAACTCCTTGGTCAGTTCCCACCCAGACCGTCTGAGAGTCGACTTCTATGGTGCGAATGTAGATTCGGTTAATTCCCGGCAGCTCAACTTTAATCAGAGAATCAGAGCCGGCCTCTTTGACGTTCAATCCCCTTGGAGTCCCCACCCAGAGCCTGTGACCGCCAAATTTCAAGGCAGTAATTTCATTCTCCCACAAGCCCCAGCTCCGAGTGTAAGTTCGAAACTGTTGCTCTTTCTTGCTATAGCGTACCAGACCGGATTTGGTGCCCAGCCAGATATTTTCTCCATCTCCGACAATAGCCTGCGCATCGGCAGTGTAAAAGTTGAAACTGGAAACAGGCTCCCAGTACTCCCAGGTATCCAGCAGGCGATTGTACTTAGTCACCCCTTTGGCCTGCGAGCCTGTTCCCACGCCTCCCAAGCAAATCTCGTCCCCCTCAAGGTAGATAGCCCTGACGTTCTTTTCATCCAGACCGTAGCTTACAAAGCGCATCTGGCCGGTCACTTTATTTCCCAGAGCCACTCCCAGGCCCCAGGTCCCCAGCCAGACATTGTCATTGTCCTCCTGATAGGCAAAGACCACAGAATACTGCTGTAGATAAATATCCTGAATCAGGTCGGTCTCCGGCAGAAAAATGTAGCCAAAATCCAGAAAGAAATTGCGGTATTCCTCTGCCGGCAAAAAGTTATTAGCCTGAGGAGGAGAATAATCACCGCCAGCATACCAGCGCTGAAAAGTGTTGTTGTAACGGCTCAGGCCGGCCCGGGTATCAATGACCACTTCGTCATTCTGCTGGTCGTAATAGAGCCGCTCCACCCAGTTGTCGGCCAGGCCGTCCGAAGTGGTCCAGGGCTCTTCAAATCTGCGCATAAAGCGGTCAAAGCGCAGGACTCCGCCGGTAGTGCCGACGTAGATATATTTAAAGTCGCTGGCAATAGAGGTAACATAGCGGAAGTTACTCCAGGAGACCCAGTCCCCAATGTTCCAGTTCCCCTTGGCGCCCCAGGCCAAACTGTTTCCGATAACAAAAAAGCTTAATAGAAAAGCTTTAATGCGCATGGATATTTCTTACTTTTCGCCGGCTTAGAGAGTCAATTTAGCAAAGGCTTCCGGTATCTTCTCCTGAATGTCGCCGGCTATCATAGAATACGGGGTTTTAGAGGCTTTAGCCAAGTCTCCAGCCAGACCGTGCAGATAGACTCCGGCCAGGGCTGATTCCAACACGGTCTCAGAGACAGGCTTATCTTTCTCCAACATCAGCTTCTGAGCCATAAGTCCGGTGATTATACCAGTCAAAACATCCCCACAGCCGGCTGTAGCCATTCCAGAATTTCCAGTTGGGTTAACATAGACTTGTCCGCCTGGCTCGGCTATTACGGTGGGTGCTCCTTTCAGCACCAGGACCAAATTGAAGTCCTGGGCGGTCTGGCGGGCAATATCGACCCTCTTCTTCTCGATTTCAGCTACAGACTGACCAATCAAGCGAGAAAGCTCTCCGGGATGTGGGGTGATTATCAAGGGGAAAGGGAGGTCTTTTAACATTTCCGGTTGTCTGGCAAAAGCATTCAGGCCATCTGCGTCCAGGACCAAAGGTTTATTGATTCTCGTAGTAATTAACCTGCGCACTAACTCAAAGGTCTGAAAATGCTGGCCCAGGCCGGGCCCGATGGCCAAGCAATCAGCCCAATCTAAATAGGGCTTGATTTCCCCCAATCCTCGAAGAGCCAGATGTCCCTTTTGTCCGACATCAGGCAAGGGCCTGGTGATGACTTCAGTCAGCTTAGCTTCAAAGATAGAATTGAGACTCTGGGGGACACCTAAAACAACCAGGCCCGCTCCACTCCTGAGTGCTGATAACGAAGCTAAACAAGCTGCACCAGTGTAGCCTACAGAGCCGGCCAACACAAAAATCTTACCGCAGTCTCCTTTATGGATGTGCCCGGGTCTGGCAGGAAGAAAAGATTTTACTTCCGGCTCAGTCATAAGATTGAGGTCAATCTTCTCCTCTTCCAAGGCTCGAGGAGAGAGGCCAATTTCAGCCACAGTGACATCCCCGCAGTACTCTTTTCCGGGAAAGAAGAATTGCCCGATTTTGGGGAATCCCATGGTTGTAGTCGCAGTCGCTTTTACACAGACCGGATGGAATTTGCCAGTGTCGGCATTCAGGCCAGAGGGGATGTCGACTGCCACCACCGGAATCCTGGAGGAATTGATTTTCTGGATGACCTCTTTTTCTAAGCCTGAGACCTCTCCTTTAAATCCGGTCCCGAAAATTGCGTCCACTATTAAATGGCAGTTTAATTCCTCCGGCAAATCCTCCAACTTAATAACCTGCCTAATCGGCAATTTGAATTTAATCGCCTTATTAAGATTCGTGCGCGGGTCTCCCTTAAGCTCGTCCTTTTTACTCAGAAGAAAAATCTGCACCTTAGCCTTCCATTTAGTTAGATAGCGGCCCACGACCAGGCCATCCCCGCCGTTGTTCCCTTTGCCGCAGAAGACGAAGACCTTCTTACCTTTTGGGTCTCCTAAAAGTTTCTTGCACAATTCCGCAGTCCCTAAGCCGGCTCTTTCCATCAGCTCTAGGCCGGGGATATGGTAAGTTTCGATGCTCTGGGCATCGATGTTCTTCATCTGGGCAGAGGTGACCAATTTCATTTACTTTCCGGCCTGAGTTATTCTTTGATGCAGTTCCAAGGCTTTTAATCTGGCCTGAGCGGCAAAGTCTTTTTCCTGGCTGGCGTAGATAATCTCCCGGCTGGAATTGATAATGGCAATTCCCTTTTTGCTGGCGCCATATTTTAACACCTGGGTCAGGTCCCCTCCCTGAGCGCCCACTCCAGGAATCAGCAAGGGCAAGTCTGGAGCTGCTTTCCTAATCTCGACCAATTGCTGTGGGTAAGTGGCGCCGACCACTAGCCCTAAGTTTCTGTTTTTGTTCCAGCCTTTCACTTTGCGGACCACTTCCAAATATAAAGGCCTTTTATCGACTTTCAAAAACTGAAAGTCGGAGGCAGAGGGATTGCTGGTTAAACAGAGTACAAAAGAAAGCTTGTCCTTATACTCCACAAAAGGCTGCAGGGAATCAAACCCCAGATAAGGGTTGACCGTGGTGGCGTCAGCCCTGAAGTAATCAAATATTGCCCAGGCATACTTTCGGGCGGTGTTGCCGATGTCTCCTCTCTTGGCGTCTAAAATGACCAGGACTTTCTTGGGGATGTAACTGATGGTTTTTTTAAGACTCTGCAATCCTCCAGTTCCCTCGGCTTCATAAAAGGCGATGTTTAATTTGTAGGCGCAGGCTAAATCAGAGGTGGCCTGGATGATTTTTTTGTTGAAGGCAAGCAAAGGGTCTATTTGTTTTTGCAAAAATGGAGGGATTTTCTGAATATCAGTGTCCAGTCCCACGCAGAGGAGAGAGTCTGTGCGCTCTATGGCTTGATGGAGTTTCTCTAAAGCTTTCATGAGCGATGGGCGATACCTATCAACTCCTTAAAACAGCAGATATTGTTTTCCAGCAGATAATTCTTCAACCCCGCCACAATTTTCACTGAGGTATTCGGGTCAACATAATTGGCGGTCCCCACCTGGATGGCAGAAGCCCCGGCAAAGATATACTCCAAGGCATCCTGCAGATTCATGATTCCCCCTATCCCTACAATGGGAATTTTGACCTTCTGATACACTTTCCAAGTCATAGCCACACCCACTGGTCTAATAGCCGGCCCGGATAATCCGCCGGTAATGTTGGAGAGAATCGGTTTTTTCTTTCTGATGTCAATGGCCATCCCCACGATAGTGTTTATCAAAGAGAGCGCGTCTGCTCCTGCTTCTTCTGCTGCTAAGGCTATGTCAACGATGCTGGTCACGTTGGGGGAGAGCTTGGCCATAACCGGAATTGAGGTGGCACCCTTTATGGCCTTTATGCATTCATATGTCAACTCAGGCGAAGAGCCGAACTCCATGCACCCTTTTTTCACATTGGGTGATGAGATATTTATCTCCAGCATATGCACGCCGGGGACATTATTAAACTTACTGGCCGCCTCGGCATATTCTTCAATGGTCTGCCCGGCGATGTTGACCACACAGGCGCACTTTTTGGCCGTCAAAAAAGGCATCTTCTCTTCAATGAACTTATCAATTCCGATATTGGCCAAACCAATGGCATTGAGCATCCCAGCCGGAGTCTCAAAAGTCCTAACTGGAGGATGGCCAGCTCTGGGTTTTAGAGTCAAAGTCTTGGAGACAATCGCTCCGATTTGGTCGATATCCACAATGGGGGCATACTCGTCTCCATAGCCGAAGGTTCCGGAGGCTACCATGACCGGATTGTTGAATTTTACGCCGGCGATAGCTATGGAAATGTCCGGATTAGTCAAAAATCACCCCGCCTGCCCTGAAAATCGGGCCCTCACAGCAGACCCTCTTGTAAATTATGTCCTGATTTTTATCGGGCCGATATTTTATGACACAGCCCATGCAGGTTCCCATTCCGCAGGGCATCCCCACTTCCAGAGAGAGCTCGCAGAACATTTTCTTCTCCAGGGCATAATCTGACAGGCGGGCCAGCATCGGCTCCGGTCCGCAGGCGTATAATTTAATCTTGTCAGCCGGAAGTCTTTCCCGGCGGATAAGCTCATCTAACAGTTGAGTCAAGAATCCTTTAAAACCGTGCGAACCGTCATCAGTGGAGTAGAAAACCCTGGCCTTGAGTCGGTCGGTGTCAGCCAGACAATAAAGCTCCGATTTATTTTTAGCGCCGTACAAGAAAAAAACAGGGACTCGGCCATTAATTTTTGCCAGCGCCTGGGCATAGAAGTAAACCGGCACAATTCCCAGGCCTCCGGCTAACATTATGCCAACCTCATCAACCTGCAAGGGCGTGAAATTATTGCCCAGAGGTCCTAGCAGGTTCATTTCGTCCCCGGCTTCTTTCAGAGAAAGCATCCTGGTTCCCTGTCCCACCACTTTGAAGACGACCTCTAAGGTCTCCCGGCCATCGGTGTCATAAATTGAAAAAGCTCTTCGCAGAAGTGGAAAGGGATAAGGGTTGACCTGAATGTGGACGAAGTGTCCGGGTTTACATTCTCGGGCAATGGCCGGGCAAGAAATAATCAGCTTAAAACAGTCTTCCCCTAACTTGTGATTGGCCAGAACCCGGCCGGTACTCTGAAAAATCATGGGTTGCCTGAAACTGGAGCCTTCACCTTGAAGCGATAGCCATAGATGGAATTAAAATTCTTGGGGTCTAATTTTTGAGTGTCGAATTTAGCCGCCTTCATGACTTCTAACACCCGGCGGTCGATTTCGTGATGCACTCCTTTCATGACCTCGGCCTGGCGCACTTCGCCGGTGAAATAGTCAATCTCCAGCTTCACAAAGACCCAGCCGCTGATTTGTTCTCCGATTAACTCCGGAGGATAGACAAAATTCCCTTTGGAGATAGGCTCCGGCGCCAAGGGCAAACCCAAAACCAAAGTGTCAGCTGTGTCGGCCACTGCTGAAGCAGTTGTGTCAATTGCAGGTCGGGTGGTGTCCCCTTCGGCCGGTTTGGGTTGCACCGGCTTGGGCTGGGGTTTGGCCTTTAACCCTAATTTGAGACGGGCTACTCCGGCTGCTTCTGAGTCCGGATATTTCTCCATGATTTCGGCGTAGGCCAGATAGAGAGTGGAGTCACTCAACAACGTATCCTCTGTCACGGTATAAGCATGCTCCAGTATGTGCGCCCGGCCTAACAGCGCCTTGGGCGCGTAGACCGATTGGGGATAGAGGGCTAAAATCTTTTCGTAGAGCATCAAAGCCGAATCTGAATTTTCTAAAGTGAAAAGCTGTTCTTCGGCTGAATTAAAGAGCAGGGCTGCGGAAAGAGTATCGCTTTCCATAGGGGCTCTTTCCAGCATCTTGGCCGCCTGCAGGGAGTAGTCGGTCCCCGGATAGTCCCGGAGTAATTCCTCACAGGCTTGGCGGCAGCCTGCTGAGTCTTCAATCAGATTGCGGCAGATATAGGCCACTGCCAGAAGCGCCTTAGGTGCAAAATTTGATTGGGGGTGGTCGGCAACGATATTTTTGTAAGTTGTCAAAGCCGAGTCGGGCTGGTTCAGGTGAGTCAGGTAAAATTCGGCTAACTGAAATTGAGTCTCCACTATCTTATCCGCCTCACCTTCACTAAGCTGCTTTTTGTACTCCTCCAATTTAGTGATGTCAGCCGACTTCTGCAAAGCTTTTTTGGAATACTCGCTGCCTGTTTTTTCATCCTTGGCTTTGTCGAATAGCTCCTTGGCTGTATTAAGGTCCCCTTTGTTTTCCTGATGGATGACCCCCTGCTGGTAATAAGCCTGGGCTGAATAGGCGGTCTTGGGATAGGTCTCAATCACCTCTTGATTTGACTTCAGCGCCTCCTCTATCTGGCCGGTCTGTTGCAGGCCCAGGGCCAGCTGCAGCTTGATCTCGGCTAAGTGAGGGTAATAATCCGAATTTTCGGCCAGTTTTCTATATATAGCCATTCCCTCGCTGTATCTTTTCAGCTGATAGGCGGTCAGTCCGGACATATACTCCCCCTGGTAAATCAACTCCTTGTCCTTGGTGAGATTCTTTATCCCGGCATAGGCTTTAGCGGCTTTCTCATAGTCATCATTCAGCCAGTGACATTCGGCAATCCTTTTCTGGGCCAGGGCGGCCTTTTCGTCTTTGGCATACTTTGTCAAAAACTGATGGTAGAGAGGGACCGCTTCGGCATATTCTTCCTGCACGTATTTCAGCTCAGCCAGCTGGAACAAAACCTCATTATGGAGTTTTTTCTGCTTGGGGTTTTCCAGAATGCCCTTCCAGACCTCGCCAGCGCGAGCAAAGTCTTCCAACTTAAAGTAGGTCAGCCCCAGGAAATAGTGGGCCTCTCCGTACAGGTTACTCTTGGGAAAACCGGTGATGACCTCCTGAAATTTTCTCTCGGCTTTGGAGAATTCGTTGGTGTAGTAATACGATTCACCGATCATCAGCAGGGCGTCATCCACATATTTGGACTTGGGATAGAAGGCCAGAATCCGGGAGGCTTTGGTGATGGCTTCCTCGTACAACCTTTTGGTGGTGGGGTCTAGCTCCTTGGTCTTGCTCCGTTTGCGGTTCTCTTCAGCCGCCTTGAAGGTTTTTTCAGCCAAAAAGAAGGTATTGTAATAAGCCCGGAAGTTGGTGCAGTTTGTCAGAAAGACAAGACCGACCATTATTGCGAGGCCGACCAGGATTATGCGCGTTCCGCCAGAAGCCTTCGCCCGCATATCAGCGATTCTTTAAAGCTGAGACTATCTGAGGCAAAACTTCTCCGGATTTTCCCAGCAGGGTTTCATCGACCAGATAGGAAATTTCGGTGGCCTGGGGATTGATTTCTACTACATAAGCGCCGCTTCTTTTGGCATAGATGGGCAAGGAGGCAGCCGGCTGCACCAAGGCCGAGGTCCCTATCGAGAAGAACAATTCGCAGTTCTGGGATAATTCATAGCTCTTCTCCATTACCCCAACAGGTAAAAGCTCTCCGAACCAGACCACGTCCGGTCTCAAAAATCCTCCGCAGCCACAGCGGGGAGGTATTTCTTTAGATTCAATTTCTTGTAGGAAAAGTTTTTCACACTGGAAACATTTATTGCGCCGGATGTTGCCGTGCAGCTCCAAAATGTTCTTAGAGCCGGCCAGATGATGCAAACCGTCCACGTTCTGGGTTATCAGAGCAAACTCCGGGAATATCTTCTCCATTTCCGCTAAGGCATAATGCCCGGGATTAGGTTTAACTTCTTTTATTTTCGCTCTTCTCCAGGCATACCACTCCCAGACCATCTTGGGATTTCTCCGAAAGGCTTCAGGCGTGGCTAACTCTTCCGGCTTGAAATTGGCCCACAGGCCCTGCGGGTCTCTGAAAGTGGAAACGCCTGATTCTGCTGATACTCCGGCCCCGGTTAGAACCACTACTTTCTTTGCGCTCTTGAGCTTCTTTAAGAGCTGGGGGGAGAGAATCTGGGTCTGGGAAATGCTCACAGCCTGCATAATAGTTTTAATAGGGCTTCAAATCAAGTTCAGTTTTAGATTGTCTTGAGAACTGTTCTCTCTTATTTTTACACCCGGAATGAAGTTAAAACCGTGCGGGATTCTATTGCTGGCACTCATTGTCACTGCTTCTATTATTACGCAGGGGCAGGCCCAGGAAACAAGGCAAAATCAGGCCTCCCCGGACACAGTCTCCTTTAGATTCGAGCGCAAGTCTCCTACTGGGGCTTTATTCCGCTCCCTGTTTGTGCCGGGCTGGGGGCAGTTGTACACCGAGAGATATGTTAAGTCAGCCGTGGTCTTTTTGGGGGAGGGGTCGTTGATTGGCTTAGCGGCTTATGAGTGGAATCAAATGAATAAATACCGGGACAAATTTGAATCGGAGCCGGATTTGTATCTGAAGGATTTTTACTTTAGGAATTTTGAACTGCATGAGAGTAACCGGAACACTTACTTATGGTTTTTAGCCGGGGCGGTCTTTATTTCGATGTGGGATGCTTATGTGGATGCGCACCTGTATAATTTTAAGGAGCAGACCAAGGAATTGGATTTGATGGGTGGGGTGGATGAAGAGGGGAGGGTGAGGGTGGGGGTGGCGTGGAGATTTTGAGTAAGTTAGCTTTCAGTTTCTTATGAACTGGAATTTAATTTTGGGGATTTGGGGAGCAGTTCTATCAACAATTCTTGCGATAATTAAATTATTTGAATTCAGGAGAGACAAACCTCAAATCAAGGTGAGTGTATATATATCTAATTCCCGCGAATAGTCTATTCCTACTGTGAACGAGGTGCGATATGTAGTCATTAAAGCTGCAAATATTGGAAAGAGGACCGTGATTCTAGATGGAGCGGGATTTTTACTACCTAGGAATATTAAGCATCGTTCCAATGTGTATTTCTCAAGGGACTGGAGTATACATTGGGAGTTATCAGACGGAAAAGCTCATGAGTACATGATTGATGAGGAAACACTAATAGAAGACTGTGGATTAACCTATGAAAAATGTGTAGCGTGCGTTTGGGATGTTACTGGTCGAAAATACTGGTCACATCGAATTATGGAAAGATTGCTGAAACTCGGAAGAATCCACTGAGAAACCCATCTTTAATAATCCACCACATAGCTGCCGACTTCAATCCCATACTTCTCCGGCTCCAGCACCCTGACTATCGACTTGGAGAAGGTCCCTCCTGCCGGGGTCTCGCTTAAGTCGGCCAGTATCGGCGCGTGTTTTTTGCCGCTTCTATCGGCTATGATTTTGACCTTGGGTCTATAGATGTTGTCGGGGTTGGGCTGGTAGACTACCGCAATCTCATCCGTATCCAATAGCACTAAGCTTCCCACCGGATAGACCCCCATAATATTGGTAAAAAGCTTCAGGATATGCGGGTCGAAGCTCTTGCCGGCTGTGTGCCACATCTTTCTTAAAACCTCATAGGGCGGGACTGCGGTCTTGATGTAGACTCTGCCTGAGGTCATGGCGTTGTAGGCGTCGGCAACCTGCAGAATTCGGGTGTGCAGGTTTAAGACCCTTTTTTCTTTTATTTTGGGGTAGCCGTTCAAATCCAGAGTCAGATGATGCTCGAAGCAGACCATCACGGCCCGGGTGGTGAAGTCATCCAAATTTCGGGCTGAGATTAAGGTCTTGACTCCCATGACCGGATGTCTGCGCATCTGCTCCCAGTCGAACTCGTCGAACTCGCCGGGCTTGTTGATTAAGTCAATCGGGAGTTTGACCTTGCCGATGTCGTGGAATAAAGCGGCAAAGCCGAGTTCGGAGAGCTCTTTGCGGTCTAAGCCCAGTCTCAAGCCTAAGATGATGCACAGAACCGCCACGTTGGCCGAATGCACGAAAGTATACTCGTCGAAATTTTTGATGGTGGACAATTCCAAAAAGAGCTTGTCGTCTTTGATTATCTGGTCCACCAGGGACTGCACCACTCTTTTGGCCCGGGCCAGGTTGACGTGCTTCTGTTCCCGGGCGTTGTTCATGACCTCCTTGACCACGGAGATGGCCTTGAAAAAGGTGCGCTTGGCAATCAGGCGGTTGTCCTGCTCCTGGTCGGTATTGGCTTTATACTCATCTTCAGGCAGCTCTTCGATAGTGATGTGTCCGGCTCCGATGTCGGCCAGTCTCTGCACCAGAACATCGAAGTTGTGTTCGCTCTGTCCCTCGGTCCGGATTAAGAGATAGATGAATTTGTCCAGCTCCCTCTGAGTCACCCCGGGCAAAAAGTTAATGGCCCCGATTCTGGTTCTCTGCAGTTCCTCGATCCAGAACTTGTTGCCGATGTAGCCGGCAAAGTCGAATTTCAATCTGACATCATTCAAAAAGAGATAGCCGTTTTTCAACTGCAGAAAGAGAAGCTGGTAGCCGTCTAAGATTTTCTCCACCACCCGGGCCAGGTTCTGGCTCTGCTTCAAGAAGGTGAGATTGTTCTGCTCGTAAATCTGGGCGGTCTTGTAGGTGACGTAGAGCTGGTTGATTAAGGCCTTGCCCAATTCGGCCAGAGGCCCTTGGTCAGCAGTGCTGACCGCCACTATGTTGCCGAATTCCGCTTTAGGAGACATGCTCTTCTCTTCTTTTCTGGGCCCGAGCCAACACATGCTCTAAGGCCAGCTTAGCCGCTTTCTGAATTGATTTATTTCTGCTCTGGCCGATCTTCTCCAGGCAGCTCGCCAGCTCCGGATGATTCGATTTCTCCAGCGCCTTTAAAGCCAAAAGCTTAATCTGAAAATGGCGGGCCCGGTTTAAAATTCTGAACTTGCGCACATATTCAGAGAGATAGTGCAGCCCTTTTTCCTCTCCTATGGAGAATAAGGCCTCCCAGGTCTCTTTGATTTCATCCTCTCCCCGCTGTAAGAACTCCTTGGAGTTGATGGTTCGCCAGAGAGGCTCTACCGCCCTTTTCTCTTGGGCGGCAGCCAGAGCCCGGATGGCATAGCTTCTGATCTTGCGGTCAGAATCTTTTAATCCTTCAATCAGAAGCAGTCCGGCTTCTCTGGAGCCGAGTCGGGCTAATGCCAGAATCGTCTCTTTGCGCACCCGGAAGTCAGGATGGGCTACAGCTCTTTTAAGATAAGTGGTGATGCGACTGTCCTGGGTCCGGCCCAAGACCATGACTATATTGCGCACCACATACCAGCGCTTGTCATTTATGCCGGAGGCCACCTGGTCTAAGTGGCTGTGGGCAAAGTATTCTAAGACCTGACAGAGTAGCTTTCTGGCGGAGAAATATTTCAGCTCTCCTAACAGAGCCACCAGATTGGGGATGGCGGCCGGCGACAGCAGAACCAAATACTGATAGATCTGCTCGGTGGGCAGGTCTTTTTCCTGATTGAGATGTTCGGCCAGCCGGTCCAGATGGCCTTTCTCTCCCAGACGCTCAATGGCGGCAGATAGTTTATCGGCCCGGGCTGCGGAGCGCTCCTTGAAGTACTCCTGATATCTTTTGGTCTGCTTCAAGATTTCGGCGGCCAGGTCGAATCTGCGCAGCGTCAAAAACTCGCCCAGTACCTTCTCGATTAGATTTAGAGTCTCGCCGAAGCCGGTCAAATCCTCTTCCTGGGCCAGGATTTCAAACAGAATAGAAATGACCTCGGCCTGTCTGCGGTAGAACCTCTCAATCTGCAGAAGGGAGTTTATCTCGGCCAGTTCCTCATTTTCAAAAGTGGCCACGTTTTTGAGCAGGCGGGCAATCTCCTCGGAAGCCAAATCCACCAGCTCCACTAAGGGCTTCCCCTCTGCGGCGGCAGCCGGCTCTTCCAAAGAAATCTCCGAGTAGTAGATTTTCTCAAACTCTTCGGTGCTGGTGGACTCCAAGACTAAAGGCTCAGGCAGGTCCGAAGCCTGCTCCACCACGGTATAGCGCAGATGCAGAAAATCCTTTTCCCACAAAAGAGTCACAAGGTCGTCCTCTCCGGATTTACTCTGCAGGGCCACCTTGAGGGACTCTAGGAAATTCTCCAGCTCTGTCTGTTTCAATCCGTTCTGAAAAACTATTTCTCTGATTCCATCCCGGTACATGGCCAGAGCCATTCCCTCTTCTCCGCCGGAGTCTTCGTGCACCACTTCCCCTAACAAGAGCAGTTTATTCTGCTCGGTGACTAATCTTAATTCTTCATATTCGTCTAAAAGCTGGCTGAATTTCTCGAATAAGTTGCGCTTGAACTCCTGCGGAATGGGGTTATTCTGTGGGTATAAAAACAGAGTCTTTAGGGTGCGCACCAGAAAGGAGAGTAACTCTTTGACTTGCCGGAGCTTCTCCGGCGCTACAATAGAGACCTCCTGGGCGGCTATTTCCCAGCCGGATTCAAATGCTGACATAATGGTCCAACCCTTCGACAAGCTCAGGGCAAGCTTCGCTCACCATAAATAGCTCTAAGTCTTTTATCGACAGAAGAATGGGATGGTTAATCTGGCGCAGGTAAGAATTCGATTAAATAATGGATTGATAGAGAATGAATTAGAGGGTAGATGACCCCTCCCTATCCCTCCCCTACAGGGGAGGGAAGATTCACCTCTACTGTAAGTAAAGTCGAGAGGGCAGTCACTCTTATTTTGAATTTGGATTTGTAAGCTCTTATCTGAACGGGTGTTCAGGGGAATGTTTCACGTGCAACAATTTGAAAACTAACCCCTCCTTTGTCCTCCCCTCTTAGGGGAGGATTAGGTCACCCTCTCCTAAGAGGAGAGGGCTGGGGAGAGGTTTAAAAAGCAGATTGCCACGTCCCACTTCGGCAGGCTCCCTTCGGGTCTGAGCCCCTCAGGGTCGAAGACAGGGTCCTCGCAATGACGGCAGAAAAGAGAGTAAAACAGGGGTAAAAGGCGGGTTTTTGGGGGTAAAAACGGGGTAAAATATTACTCAAAAAGGTCACTTTCTGGATTCTTTGTTTTTTTACGTGCAACCTTTCTTTGACCCTGACCTTCAAGCAAAGATTCAACCAGCTTATTAATCTTGACAATCTTATCTTTAAGTATTCTTCTCACTTCGAGCCTCAACTGCCCGATTCTCCCCTTTAGCTGTGGGCAATATGGCTCTATTTCTTCCCGGCATAGCTTTCCTAGCTGTGCAAGTTGGGTATGAAGAGGATTGGAGCTATCAAATTTGGGAATATTACAAACCTCAAAGGGACGCCGGTGAATGTCTCTTTCACCGTACAAGCCCTGAGGCTGATATTCCTTGATTGCTTCATTAACTATATCTGAATTAAGCACTGCGGCCAAATAGTAACCTTCTTCAATTGAAGCGGGGTAATAATAGTAAGTCTTGGCATCGGCGATGAAGCCTTTTGGCCTGTAGGGTAAATTACGCTTCTTGCCGGGAAAATACAAAGAAGCAGTCAGGTTTGTTCCAGAAGTATTGTAGAGTAAGACCATCTCAGCATCTACATTCTGATTAATAAGCTTCTGATTATAGTTTAACCATTGGATAAGAGACCTATCGGTAGATTGTCTATGCTTTTCCCACAGGGTTTCAACCTTCTTGAACCATCGGGCTGCGTTTTCACATCCCAAGTCCAAAAGTACAGGGTAATCAGCCATTGATATTGAGTCGGTACGTTTCTGAATGGGAAGAAACAAAAGATCAGTTCCTAAGATAGCAAAGGGAACTATATCTTTGGCCAGAATAGTCTCGTACAAGAATTGTTTCTCCAATCTTCCATCAATCTTTTGCTCCCAGGCTGGTTTTGAGTCTTTGTAAGCCTCTTCACTGGTCTTAAAATAAGGCGTTACCTCGTGTTCAGCAGCGTCTTTATCCGGCTCAATAAACCAGAAGCATCGGGGAACAATAGTAGCACCTTGCAGGAATCTGGGATAGTAGTACTCGCTTTTCTTTTCTGCAGAAAGGAAATTTAGCTTGTCTTCTGTTACGTCCAGGTGTTTCTTGGCTGAGTCCCAAGGCATATTCTTGAAAGTTAGTTTCCCAGAATAAACAAAAGATGGAATGTCCTCAGTCATGTGATTTTTATTATTTCTCAGTATCAGAACCGAACGCACATTAAAGAGTGGACTCACTTCAGAGAAATCGTGGACTTCAGTAACTCCTAAAGACTGAAAATTAAGATGTTGTTTCGAGGGTAAAACGGTTGTCTTTGGCAAAACAAATGCCATCGTTCCGTCCGGCTTGAGAAACTCTTTCTCACAATAAACGAAGAAAAGAGTACTAGTATCCATTTGGGTGAAGAGCTTTACATCGCCTTTTTCCAAAAGGCCAAGTTTGAGAGTGAGGTCCTTAACCCGAGATTTATAGGTTTTGTCTTTCACATATCGGTAGGCCAACCAGGGCGGATTGCCCACCACATAGTCAACCTTTTGCTGTCTTATAAAGGCAGGCCGATAAGCATTCTTCAGAATGAAGGCCCAGATAGAATTTCTCTTTTCAGCAACTAGTTTAGAATAGAGGTTGAAATTCTGTCTCCAAAAAAAGAGTTCTCTTTCATCAAGATTCTTAAAAGTTGTTCTTTCCAGTCCCCTCCAAGCTTTGCGCCTTTCTGAATCTGAGTCGAATCCCCCTTCACAGGTCTGACTAATCTTGTCCACGAGAGTATCAACTAGTGAGCCTCTTTCAGTGGTCTGAAGTGGAATTTGAAATTCTCGCTCATCCGAAACTGGTACCCTGATAGTCCTACTGTTTCGCTCCTCTTGGACCAAGAGTGTGTCCGCCATATAGACAGGCAGGTACACTTCGGTTTTAACTCTCCTGATATCCTGAGCAAGACCGAGAAGCATGTTAGCCTTGGTCATTATAACAGCCAGGGGATGAACATCGATTCCTAAAACATTCTGAGATACTGTTTCTACTAGATTTCTGCCTACAAGTCCGTTTCTTCGGAGGCATCTAATAGTTGCCAACAGAAACGTGCCTGACCCACAGGCCGGATCAAGGAGTTTCCCCCTTCTGTATTTAATCCTCGCTAAGGCTAAGTCAGCTATCCAATCTGGTGTATAGTATTCCCCTAAAGAGTGCCGGCTCTTTGGATCTACAAGTTCCTGATATATTTCTTTGAGGACATCTTCACCGATATTATCAAGTCTGAACGCAGCTAGATGTCGGTCAAGCCTTGCCACCAATCCTATGAAGTCTTCCTCTGCCTCAGTATCAAGCGCCCAGCTGAAGAAGTCTGGTTCAGCTAGGTTGGGCAAGTTTTTCTTAGAAAAGAATCTACCGGTTAGTAATCCTTTAAAATCCGACTTTCCTCGTAATCCCTGTGGAAAGAGTGCTTGGGCTACCATCAGACGAGATAGAACTGTTAAATAGGTGTGACGAATGAAAAGCGAGGGATCACCTAGCTGTTCACCGTAAACTTTTGCCAAGAGAGAATTCCATTCGTCATACTTGGTCTTCACGCTTGTTGCTTTCCTTACACGGCTGAATAGCTCTTGTAGGGGCACCCTAACCTTATTAAAAACGGCACTATTCAGACCAAAGCGGGTCACTATGTCTTCAGACTTGGGGGTTATCTTCTTGCTGGCAAATAGAATGTCATCTAAAAAGCGATATGAAGAAAAGGAATCGTCCTCATTTAGCTCAAATCCGTACAGAAATTGGACTCTCCGGTTCTCATACTGATATACCTCAAATTCTAAGCCGTTTGAGACCAGGGCAATGTACTCAGTTGGGTCAGATTGAGATTCAAAGTATTTCTTGAGCTCAATCCTGGCGGCGTCCCTCTCGGATTCAAGATTGGTCTTAAATTCAAAAATTATGTATCGGTAAAGCGCGTCTATATATCCTCTCACCTGTGCAACTTTTACTTTCTCTTCAATCGCCACTTCCTTCGGGTCAATCTCAAATGCTTCTCGCATAAAATTCGTGAACAAGTGGCGTCGACGATCGTGGTGTTTATTCTGTTTTACATAATCTCTCATTTCAGCGCAGTAGTTGCTCAGAAATTCTGGAAAGGTAGACTTGTAGGGCGGAATCTTCCTATCAATATCCATTATTTCACCTCTCTGCATCTAGAAGTAAGGAAATCACTAGGAAATGATAAAGTAATGCGGCTTTATAGACAACTCAAAAAATGAGTTATCTCTTTAAATATCCCCCAAAATCTCCTGGGCAATCTTTCTTGCCTCAAAGAGCTTGTTCCTATCCACCCAGACGCTAATCCGGACCGGCGAAGTAGTGGAATAACTCCCTAACATAATCCCGATGTCGTCCCCTTTGATAAAGCAGGGTATCTCTTTTTCCTCCAGGGCTCCTTTGAGCATTTCGGCATATAAGCGGGAGGGAACGTCCCTTAAATAGACATATTTTACCGGCTCCGGTTCAGCCTCTTCCGGCAATTTGTCAACCAGGGCTGCGCCGCAGTCCGGGCAAATCGTGACTCCGGGTTCATATTCGTATTTACAATTCGGGCAGAAGGGCATATTACTTATACTTTAAAGCCTTACGCACAAAGCCGCCAGCCTGTTTCAGCCTTTGCTCGGCTTTTTTCCGGTCGCACTTGGTTAATATCATCACCAAAGCGGTCTTGACATTTCCTCCGGAGAGCCGCAGATATTTTTGCGCGGTGCCGTAATTCACACCTGTAACCAGCATTATAGTCCTCTTAGACCGCTCTACTAATTTCTGGGAAGTGGCCTGCAGGTCGACCATTAGGTTTTGATAGACCTTGCCCATTTTCACCATTGCCGTAGTTGAAATTAAATTCAAAACCATCTTTTGGGCGGTTCCAGCCTTCATTCGGGTGGAGCCGGTGAGCACTTCAGGGCCGACCTTGGAGCAGATTTCTACGTCAGCCTTAAACTTAGCCTGAAAGTTAGGGTTACAGTAGATGAAGACTGTGCGAGAGCCAATTTTTTTAGCGTACTGCAGCGCTCCCAAAACATAGGGTGTCCGCTTGGAAGCAGCCAGGCCGATTACCACGTCCTTCTTGCTCAACTTCACTTTCTTCAAGTCCGAAGCCCCGGCCTGAAAATTGTCCTCTACCCCTTCCTTAGAGCGAATCAAAGTCCGGTAGCCCCCGGCAATTATGCCCTTTATCATCTTCGGGTCAGTGCCGAAAGTGGGCGGACATTCGGCTGCATCCAGCACGCCGAGTCTTCCGGAGGTTCCCGCGCCGATATAAAATAGCCTGCCCCCTTTTTTGAAGGCCGCAACTACGATTTCCACTGCCCTGGCGATTTTCGGCAATTCTTTTTGGACCGCGAGGGCAGGTATTCGGTCTTCAGAATTGATGAGCCTTAAAATCTGAAGCGTAGATGCAGTGTCAATATTAAAACTGCGGGGATTTCTCTTTTCGGTTAGGGCGGATTGTATTTCTCTGAAGACTCTGCGGCTCAAGGCTGTCTCTTTAAAAGACAGCAATTAAGGCACGTAGCGCAGGACAGTCAAGGAGGTTTGGTCGGCCACGAAGAGGAAGCTGTTGCGAAAGACCAGGTTATTCGCCTGACCTTCGGTGTTGAAGAAGTCGATGGAAGTAGGTGTGGAAGGGACAGTGACGTCCACAATCTGGACTCCGTCATCCCGGTTGGCTACATAGGCGGTATTGCCATCGACCTGCACGCCGGTAAAATATGAATTAAAGGTATTGAAGTTGCCCAGCTGAACCGGGGCAGTTAGAACCGCCAGACTGACAATCTCCAGCCCGGAGTTCTGCATGGCCAGATAAGCTCTATTGCCGACCACATCTAATCTTCTGACCACAGCCGAGCCTGCCGGAGAGTATCTGCCCACGAAAGCCGGAACCAGCGGGTTTTTTACATTGACGATTTCCAGGCCCTCGCCACCGTAGGCTATGTAAGCCAGGGTATCTATTACTTTGACATCCAAGGCATCGCCAGAACCGAGGTTATATTGAGAGACGGCAACCAGTGTGTCCAGATTGCTTATGTCAACGACGTACATTCCGGAATTCTTAGCGGCCAGATAGGCGTAGTTGCCGGAGACAAAGACATTCTCCACGTCGGCAAACCCGGGGAGGACCAGACTGGACCTGTAAATTGGCATAAAGGGATTAGTTACATCCAAAACGTGCAAACCCACCGAGCCATAGGCTATGAAAAGATAATTGCCGGAGACAAAGACTCCGTTGGCTGAGCCGCCGCCGGTACTGTAGAAACTTATCGATTGGGGGCTGGCTGGGTTGCTGACATCGAATATCTCAATTCCGTCCCCCTGCTCGGCCAGGGCAGCGTAGTTGCCCCAGACAAAGAGATTGTAATAAGCTACACCCGCTGTTGCAGCCGCACTTATGAAATAGAAACCGGGGGTTACGCGCACGGTCACCGAAATGGCAAATGTATCAGCGTTACCTGCTCCGTCAATGGCTATGGCAGAGAGGGTGTGAACTGTGCTGTCATTGTAGACCAGAATCAGCCAGGGATAGATGAAGGGGGCTGACTGGTCGGTAAAATTCAGACTTCCATCCACGTAGAACTCCACCCGGTTTACGCCCTGATTATCGGTGGCGCTTACGGTCACAAAGACGGTGTCCCCGCTTAAGACCGCTCCATCCAGAGGGAAGGTAATCTGGGCATCCGGGGGGATAACATCGACTACCACCACCTTTTTGCCGCAGCTAAACAGGGCAAGAGAGGCTAAGCCCAGTCCTAAAATCCGGCCGAGAACCTTGAATTTAGAGATAGAGAATGTCACTAAGTTTATCATCGGCAGATTTTTTTTAATCTTGCGTCAGTCCTCCAATTTTATATACGCCTGCAAGTTAGACAGAAGCGATTTTGATTGACAAGGTGGGCGCTGGTCTTATCTTGGTCCTGATGTATATACGCCCTAAGTTTGACCAGGTGCTAAGGCAGGCGCTGTGGCTGTTGTTTCTGGCCTTAGTGATGGCCCTGATTTACAATTTCCTCAATCCCAAAGGCATACCCTTAGTGGGAGCCTGGACGCCCAAGATCTTAAAGCAGGGAGTGGTCGCTCCCCCCTCGTATGACGAGTCCATCGATGCAGCGGTGGTCAACCTCTCCGAAGCCATGGCGGCTTTCAACTCCGGGCAGGCTATTTTTTTGGACTCCCGTAAAAAAGAAGATTTTGAAGCCGGACACATCAAAGGGGCACAGCGCTGTTTTTTAGAAGAATTCGACATCGAGTTTCCCTTGGTCAAAGACAAGTTACCTAAGGAGGCTTTAATCATCACTTACTGTGACGGGGATGAGTGCGAGCTCTCTTTATTCTTGGCCCGCAATCTGAAAAACGAAGGGTATTCTAACGTCAAAATTTTCTTCGGGGGGTGGCAGGAATGGACGCAGGCGGGTTTGCCGGTGACTACCGGAGAAAATCCTTAATTTGAGAAGATGAAAAAATTCCTGAAGAGTAAGCATTTATCTTTTCTATTCCGGTTAATCCTGGGCTGTGTCTTTGTCTATGCCAGTTTTGACAAGATTGCCCATCCGGCTGACTTTGCCCGGATTGTCTATAATTACCATTTCCTCCCCGGCTCGGTGATTAATTTGTTTGCCATCATCCTGCCCTGGGTGGAGTTGATTACCGGTATGGCTTTAATCTTAGGGCTCTTCGTGGAGGCGGCCTCAGCCATAATCGGCGGTCTTTTGATTATCTTCGTCATCGGGCTGGGGAATGCGGTCATTCGGGGCTTGGACATCTCTTGCGGATGTTTTTCCACTGCCCCTTCCAGCGAGAAGATTGTGTGGGATACGATTATAAGGGATTTGATTCTGTTGGTACTGGTGGTGCAGGTGTATTATGGGTATGGAGGGTTTGCCAGTTTGGAGAAGGTTTTAGGGCGCAAGGGAAAGTAAAAGAGCAATGTTTTCGATTGACAAGCTTTTGAGATAAATTAGATTTACCTCAGTAAATCTGTATTAAACAGAGGCGGAATTCTCTTTTAACCACGGGGGAAAATTTGGTCAAGTGAAATTTAAAGGAGGCTCTATGAAGGGCAAATTAAGTCTCATTGCGCTGGGCCTTATCTCGGCGGTGTGGCTGGCCGGATGCGCAGGCCCTTTTGGAATTCCTCATGTGAGACAAGACTTCGAATCAGCTTACAAACCCAGGATCAAGAGAGTAGCCATTCTTCCTCTACGAAATATTGCCAAAAATAAAGAAGCTTCCGATGCCGACATTTATCTTAGGAAAAAGATTTTCCTGGAATTGCTGGAAAGGAAAGATAAATACGCAGCCGAGATTCAAGAAATTGCTGAGACGGATGAAATATTATCAAAAGCAGGAATTAATTCTTTAAGTCCGGCTGGTGTTGAAGGCAAAAATGCAACAGAGCTTGGACAAATATTAGGGGTGGATGCACTGTTTTTCGGAGTTCTAGATCTTTACGGGGAGACAGGATTCGTAGAGCAGTTAGTAGACTGCTATTTTTTGAAAAAACTTCACCTTTCTAAAGCGGGATGCAAATTGGCAATGGTGGAGTGTGAATCTAGGCAGGCGTTCTGGGAGTGGCAATTGAAGGGTAAAATCGAGGGAAATGACCCCAGTTTACTTATCGATGAGATGGCGCACTGGGTGGCGATTGAATGGCCATTTCGAAAACGTAAATAGTCTAATTTATTTTCCCTTCAAGTACCCGGCCAAGCCCACTCTTAGCAACATCTATACCTGCCCAGAGCTCATCTGATTTATATAGCGACAGAGATTTTTTTCCAAGCTATAGTTTCCAGACCACCGGGAGAGCGGAGATAATTTTTCGGGCCACGTTCATGCTTGATTTCCTTTCTAGTACCTAAAAATAAGCGCAAGGCCTCCCTTAAATCGAATAATTATACGCAAAGTCAAAAATGACGGCAGTGTCTCAAGCCTGAATTCATGCGCTTGTTACGGCTGTCACAAGGTTGAAAAATTTTAATATTTTTCCAAAAAAAACTTGCGTCCGAATCAGGGTTGTAATATAATCTTCCCCGTTTTAAAACAGAACTAACTTGAAGGAGGAGAGTTGAGGAATAATTCTAATAAAGCAGGATTTTCAGGCTGGCAGAGCCGAGTCTTTTCCTCTGTCTTGGTGCTGGGAATCCTGGGCCTAGCGGTAGCTGTTCACCTGAGCGGTTGTCAGACTCAGCCGCCGGCCAGGCAGATGACGCAGGCGGAGATGGTTGAACGGGGGAAATATCTAGTAATTTCAACAGGATGTAATGACTGTCACACGCCTTGGCACATTGGTCCAAAAGGACCGGAGCCAGATATGTCCCGGATGCTTTCCGGACATCCTCAGGATCTGAAGATGCCAGAGGCAAAATTGCCACAGGAGCCCTGGGGATGGGTCGGTTCGGCGAGCATGACCGCCTTCAGCGGTCCGTGGGGCACATCTTTTACCGCCAATCTGACGCCGGACACCATGACTGGCCTGGGAAGCTGGACCGAAGAGATGTTCGTTCAGGCCATGCGCACCGGCAAACACATGGGACAGCCGGGAAGCTGGGACATCAAACCTCCTATGCCCTGGATGTGGTACGGACAGATGAACGATGACGACCTTAAGGCAATTTTTGCCTTCCTGCAAAGTATTCCGGTTATTAGAAATAAAGTCCCGGACCCCATACCTCCGGCAACAGCCCAGAAATAGGCCGACAATAACAGTTCAAGAAAAGAAGAGGGATTTAAGGCTCCCTCTTCTTTTATTATTGGATTTGCCAAATCAGGTCTGAAAAGGGAGGGCGCGCTTTATCTCCGGCCAGAAGAGGGCTAAAAACTCCTGGGCCTTTTGGTCGGAAAGGGCCGGGGAATTTGTCCGGTTGAAAGGAAAAATCACCCGGATGATGGCCGCATCGGTGGGTCTTCTTAAGATAGAATTCAACACCAAATCCGCCTTCAGCATAAATTCATTGGTCAGAATGCCAGAGCGGGTCAAAAAGCAGTAATACATCAACTGGCTGTTTTTGCCGTCGGAAATGAGCATGCGGTTGAGTTTGAGCCGCTCCCCGTTTTCAAGAGCGAAATCATGCTTTTCCCGGTTCACAATATTCCAGCCGCCGCCGGGGAGGCAGTGCTTGGGGGAATGAATCTGGGAGCCATATTTCTGGGAGTCAAAGTAGGCGATGAATAAAGAGGCTTCCTGGCCGTCAGGTCTTTTATACACCCGCAAGAGAGTGGTGTCCGCGCCCAAGACTTCCAGAGCCCTTTCGGTGAAAGAGAGCTCCTGGCCGCTCCAGCCGGAGAGAAAATAAGGGAGCGCCTCCAGATGGGGGCGCTCCTGGGGCCGGACTTCGCTGTAGCGGATGAAAGTTGCTAGAACACCAACACCGACCAGGGCAACTAAGACAATCCAGAATTCCTTGGCTTTAAAACTCAGCATTCCTTACGTCTTCTCGCCAATGCGACTTTAACTGCCGATACTTCATTTGATAACCGCTAGCTTGCCAGTAGTCGAGCCACCAGTGTAGCTGACCGTGTACAGATAGACTCCGCTGGCCAATTCCTTACCATCCTGATTCTTGACCTCCCACACAAACTGAGTGTCACTGGCGCTTAATTTAACCTGATAGACCAGCTCACCGGAGACGGTGGCAATCTTCAAATTAGAACCAGGAGGCAAATCAGCGAAGGTGATGACCGTAGCCCCTTCCGAGGGCTTGAAAGGGTTGGGAAAGGCATGGGGGTTATAGGTGAAGGCTGTTAGCGGCCCGGAGAGAACTAAAAAAGAGCGGGCAGGCATCCAGGTAGAGTAAGCTTCGCCGTCATAGGCTCGACAACGCCACCAGTAGATGGCAGAATCCTGCAAGTCCAGATTAACCGTCCAGGAGGTGTAAGTATTTCCCTGATTAACCGAGCCCTGGGAAGTAACCAGGTTAGTCAGCAGGCTGTCGGCAAAGACCTGAAATTCATAGACCAGGACTTCACCCTGGTCAGGGTCAGTGGAGTTATATACGGTGAGAACGGGTCGAGAGGTATTCACCGTATCCCGGTTGCCAGGCAGATAAGCCACCGGCACAGAAGGAGGATTATTGACGCCGGTCCCTATCGAGAAGACACTGAAGGACTTGGCAGCCATCCAAGAGGAGTAGGCCTGGCCGTCATAGGCCCGACATCTCCACCAGTAGGTGCTGGAATCCTGTAAGTCGGTTGACAAAGTCCAGGAGGTAGTACTAGTGCCTTCGTTG
Organism: uncultured Ignavibacteria bacterium; assembly: GCA_964399055.1. Lineage (GTDB taxonomy): Bacteria > Zixibacteria > MSB-5A5 > DSPP01 > RBG-1 > CAYNPJ01. The sequence goes on along the minus strand of CAYNPJ010000001.1, from coordinate 78,966 downwards.
ACCGCTGGCGAACTAGCCACCAAGGCAGTCAGAGTGGGATTGGAATAGACTTCAAAGAAATAGGTAATATTGTCAGATACATCCGGGTCAAAGGCATTGCTGACTGTCAGAATCGGCTTGCTGCCGGTCACGGTGTCGCCATCCGGAGGCGATACCAGGCTCGGAGTCCCTGGAGGAGTATTCCCGCCGGTAGAGGGGATGAGGATAGCCCCTTGTCCGTTGCGCATGGGGATGGAGGTGGTAGAGGCTCCTAAGGTGCCGTTGGGATTCAGGGGCCGATAGCTCCCCCCCAAGGGGACGTTGACAATGGTGGCGTCGTCAAAATCCTGGTTGTAGTCTCCTCGGGGGCGAACCAAGACTAAGGCTCCTTGATATTGCCGCGACAAGACCCTGAAAGTATAGCCTTTGCCATCCACGCCGGAAAAGAAATTGGGGTTGTAATCACCCAAGGCATCTCCGATATCATAATCCATGCAGCCCCGCCAGACCAAAGTGTCCCAGCCCGGGATGTAGACCTGATAGGGTCCGGACATAAACATATTAGAAGAATCAGTCCGGACCAAATAATGGGTGGCTAAGTTGTCCAAAATACCCTGAGCATAAGAGATTTTACCTGAGCGGCCATTGACCTCGGTGGTAATTCGCGATTCATAGAAAATCTTGGTCTTCTGGAGCCAGTTATTCTTATTAATCTGAATTGCGGCTTCTATCCAGGTCAACCAGTTACGAATCGGGCTCAAATTATACTCATCCACGGCCCAGTCGATTAACCCGGCTGAGTTTAAAGAGCCGTTGGCAGAGAGATATTTGACCTTGCCGTCCGGGGACCATTGAGGTCCCAGACGCAGAGTATCCCTTAACGCGGCAAAAAAGAGTTTCAAGTTGGTGCCATGCCAGGCGTTGAATTCAGTCGACCCGATCTGGGCATGGGTAGGATGCTCGGCGATCTCGCCGCCGGAGATTATGCCTCCAAAATTGTACAGGACGCCGTCGCTGCTGTTGTCCAAGAAGATGCAGTCAAAATAGTAATTAGTGGAAGGGTCTTTGGTTTTGAACTGGGAGACCATGTATTCTTTATGCAGCTGGCGGCCATTGGGGCTGCCGAAGTTGACCGCCACCCGGCCATTCCAATAGAGCGGCACCCGGGCTAAACTCTCAGCCGCAGCCGAGCCTCCGCCCCAGCCGGGGATATTTAAAGTCTGGCCGCCTAAAGAGACCTGGGTATCCCGGTAATAGTGCAGATAATTGTCCTCCGGGTCGATGCCCCGCGCTTTGGCGGTATTAATCACGTAGCTGTGCTCTGCTCCGGGGACATCGTTATCGGTTCCGGAATTATAAAAGGCCCAGATAGTATTAGGATTTAGGCCCTTGATGGAATTCATATCTTTGGAGCACCCGCCGTCCAGAATAAAGGAATAGCGGTAGGCGATGGTGGTCTCCTGAGCCGGGGTGGCGCAATCGGCTTCCGAATAGTGAACCAGGGCATGAAAGTAATTGTTAGGAGAAAGGCTCTGAGCGTTCACCCTTACCGCCAAAATAATAACAGCCAAAACAATAATCATTCCCCACACACTTTCTCTCTTCATAACTGCGACCCTCCTCGAATTTGAATACAATGTATATATCGGGTATAAAAAGGCAACTCTTGTGCCTGTTTGCGACCTAAGACACCATACAACAACTTACTATCTACAAAAGAGTTATTCGGCAAGTTAAAACCTTCAATGTCGTGATAAACCTCAGCTTTGTTCAACTTTTCTACATCGCTTCGAAATATCTGCTATTACCTGCAGCCGGACAAGTGCTTATTGGACTGGACTACAAATGAACTAAGAAGACTTCTTGAGTAGAGTTTTAACCTCTCTTTTTAGTCCTCGATAGCTCTTCCGGATTTGCAAAGCCAGCTTAGCCTGGTTGGTCAGCGGCAAAAGAGCATGGAAGGTCTGATTCCGGGAATTAGCCCATTTGAGTTTGTATTCTTCCTCGCCGCGCAGGAAATCGAAATTTCGTAATCCGGATCTAAAACTATCCTGTAGGGCATGATAAAGAACCAAAAGCCCCGGCTTCTTGCCCTCAAAGCTCAGGTCAAAGCCGGTTTGATAAAAGTAATACGTATCTTGATAGACAAAACCGTAAAGAACCGAGGCGATTTTTTTATCGACCCTCAAGTAGTATAAGCCCAGCTCTTTCTTCTCTAAGAGGCGCCGGCTAATTTCCAGATGGAAGTCTCTTTTTTCAGCCAGAGCAAAACTGCCGCTTTTGCCTTTGGACTGCCATCTCTGGGTATGCAGCCGGAATAGTTCCTGTAGAACCGTCTGATAATCAGATTCATCAGCTTTTTTTAACTCTCCTTTCTCTTCCTGCAGGAAGAAATTGGCGTTGGCTTTCACGTATTCTCTGACCCGGCGGTTGACCGATTTGAAATAAGTCTCCCACTCGGCAGGAAAGGCAATAAAAGGACAAGTCTCTCCTTCTTCGACCCGGTAGGCTAAATCCGGGTATTGTCTCAATGACTGCAGGAGAGCCGAATCGGCTCGAAGGTCGGAGAAGAAAAGGAGGTCTGAGTTTTTGTTCTTAATCAGATAGGACAGAATCTCTTTTGCAACTTCAGTGAAAACATCCTTTTCACAGATGAAATCTAAATATTCAGAAGAGATGGGCTGAGTGCCTAAAAATTTGATTACCTTCAGGCTCTTCATCCCCCATCTCTCTTTAGTTGCAAAGAGAGGGGCCAGACCCAACAGATTATCTCTCTCATCCCGGACCAGAATTATCTGCAGGCTCTTCTTCTGGCCGAAATACTTCCACCAGCAGAAGAGCCAGTCCCAGGTCAGAAAAATACTGGGCCGAGGATATTTTTTAAGCAGAGCATCCCACTCTTCTTTCAAACTCTGGAAGGCAGGCAGGGTGTCGATTTTCTCAATTTTGAGCATTCAGACCTGCCTGATGACCCTGGCCGGATTACCCACGGCCACGCTGCCGGAAGGAAGGTCCTCAACCACCACCGAGCCGGCCCCTATGACACAGCGCTCCCCCAGATTGGCCAAGATTACCGCAGAATTTCCAATCCAGGAATCGGCTCCGACCTGAATCTGTTTGAAAGCCCCGCCCTGCTGACGGATGGGCTGGGCTGTATTTGAAAAAAAATGGGTGTATTTGCCGCTGATGATATCAACATTGCTCCCAATCAGCACGTTTTCTCCCAGGTTGGCTTTGCCTATTTCACAGTAGTCGCCTAAGTAAACCCCTTTTCTGATTTCGGTCTCTTTATGAGTCAAGAGAGTTCCAAAGGAGATGTAACAGTCCAAGGAGCAATGTTTGATAGTAAGAAAGTAAAAGCCCCGGCGCAGATAGACGCCGGTCAGACCCGGTATTAAAGACAAGAGCTGGCCATAAGTCTGGAAGAGTTTCTCGCTGGAGGAAAATAAAGAATACAGTTTTTCCAAAAGAGCCAAGGGGGAGACCAAAATCAGACTAAGCAGATTGAAGAACGATTTCAGAACCGATTTCAGTACCATATTGACACTTAACTCCGGACCAAATCCGAATAAAACTCTTCCAGCCGGGCCATCTGCCGGGTCAGGGAAAACTTCTCTTCGGCTCTTTTTCTGCCTTTCTGCCCGAACCGGTTTCTCAACTCTTGATTCTCTGCCAAGACTAAGATTTTATCGGTCAAGGCCTGGCTGTCGGCAGGCGGAACCAAGAATCCGTTCACCCCGTCTTCTACCAATTCAGAATTGCCGCCAACTTTAGTGGCAATCACCGGCAGACCTGTTGCCAGGTATTCCAATATGGAATTAGAGAATCCCTCGGTCAAGGAGGAATTGACAGCCATATCGAAAGAATGCAGGTAGGGGCGGATATCCTCTTTGATTCCCAAAAAGCAGACAGTCTTTTCCAGGCCTAACCGGCTAGCCATCTTCTTAAAGCGCTCCTCCTCATATCCTCCGCCGATAATGACAAATTGCAAATCCTTCCTTTTGACCGAAACCAGACGGCTGGCTTCTAAAAAGTATTGAATTCCCTTAATTTTTTTAAGGTTGGCCACCAGCCCCACTATAATTTTGTCAGGGGGGAAAATCCTACCCCCCCCTTTGCTCTGAGGGGCGTTATAGTAATTCAAATCGACTCCGTTATAGAGCACTTGTATTTTATCCGGCAGGACTTTTTCCGCGGTCCTCACATATTCTTTGACTGCCTGACAATTGGCAACGTAACCGGACGTAAAATACTTTAGCAGCCTCAACCAGTAGATTCGGAAAGGAGAATTCCAGTAGCCTAAGTTTCTGCGGGCAGCCAGAATATGGGGTACCCTGGCTATTTTGGCCGATAGCACGCCCACCACATTTCCTTCCAAAAAGAAACATTGCACAATCTGAAATTGCTCTCTGCGGATATAGTTGACCAATTTTACAATCTGTCTTAAGAAACTCGGATGCCAGTAGCCTCGAAAATTTAAGATAATATGGGGAACATCTAAGACATTTTCCTTAAGCCACTGACTGGTCTGCAATAGCCCTAAGTGGATTTCAAATTTCTCTTTATCAATATGCTTAAGCACCTCTAAGATATGTTTTTCGGTGCCGGCCTGAGGACCGGTGATGGTATCTATCAGGTAGAGAATTTTTATTTTGTCCATCAATAATCCGGATTTTTCGGTCTGAGCCAATTCTTAAGCTTCAAATAGAGCCAGCAGGTCTCCAGCTCAAACAGACATTTGCTAAATGTTCCGCTGGAGTCGGTCAGCTTGTTTTCCTCCATTTCAATTCGGTTAAGAAGGAAGGGGTCGGTGCCTGAAGTATTGACGTCTTCCTTAGTCGTGGCCGCACTCGCATAACCGGCCTGGCGCACTGAATTCTTTACCTCTGGATTATGCGCTCCGGAAGGATAGGCGAAATGTCTTACCGTTTCACCTAACTGTTTTTCTAGGACCTGCTTCGATTGCACTAACTCTCTGGCCACGGTCTCTTTGTCTTCAACGGTTAAGATTACATGGCCTGAGGTATGAGAGCCGAATATCATGCCCTGTCTGTGCATCTCTTTCACTTCGCTCCAATTCATGCAGGCGGGTCCCCAATCAGTATTTGCCTCTCCTTCCAATTGGCTTAAAATCTGATTCAGATAATGACAGGGCCTGGTTTTAAGATAACCATTAAATTTTCGAAAAGCTTCAAGGTTTACATCACTCTTCTTAACCTCGGCCAGTTTTATCCTCAGCTCAGGGTCTTCTATACTTTCGATTGTTTCGAAGGAGAGTTCCTTTAGCAAATGATAGAGTTTCACCTGCCAGAACTGCTTTTGGCTGCCAATATATTCTACCGGTAAGAAGATAATGGCCGGAAGCCGGTTTTTTTTCAGTACCGGAAAGGCATAGAGATAATTATCTCTCCAGCCGTCGTCAAAGGTCAAAATAACGCCGGAGGTCTTTCTTTGAGACGAAAACCAATCATCTAAGGTGATTACCCGGCGATTCTTGTGTAAATACTTTATTAAATTCTCGAAAATAGCCACAGTAAGATAAGGTAAGGTGGGAGTATCTGTAGCCTCTTTTGAATCCCGGACTACCCGGTGGAAGCTGAGAATCAGAGCGAAGTTTTTACCCCAGAGCCGGTTTAAGAAAAATAAGATTCCGGAATAGTGGAACAGCCGGGCGATGACAATTTTCAGAGTTTTCAAGCTACTGCCTCTTAGGGCTGAAAAATAACGCTGACCAGAAGCCCAGGCTGATGCCGAAGTGAATGAGCGGGAAAATCAACATAAAATAAAAGAAGAGGGTTATACGATGCTTAAAGGAAAGCCAGAAGGAATAAACTGACACAGGAATAAGATAGATTAAGATTAGTCCGAGAAATAAGGGGGCAGAGGAGGGCTTAATTAAAGATAGAACAAACAGAACAAGAAGCAGAAGCAGATACAATCCAGGAGCCAAATTCAGAAAAGAAAAAGTCTGAGGATGCTTGCGGAATAATTTGAATCTCCCCCAGCCGTAGCGGAACATCTGCTTAAATAGGGCTGGGAGAGTTTCTCTGGGAAAATATTTTATAGCTAAGCTGGGTGCAAGATAGCACTTCAAACCCGCCTTCTGCACTCTGAAATTAAATTCCACATCTTCGCAGGCATCGAAATTTTCATCGAAGAAGCCTGCTTTTTCAAAGGCCGACTTTTTATAGACCGCGCCGCAACTGGTGGGGTCGACAAAACCTTCGTAATTTGAATAAATAAATGAGTCGGGATTATGTCCCAAAGCAGAAGTTCTGGCTAAGGCAATCGCCTGCGTAATTTTCTTATCGCCCAGAACCAGAGGCTGGGCCCGGCCCAGGCAGTCAGCTCCTGACTTCTCAAAAAAGGAGACGATACTCTTCAGCAAGTTTTTATCCGGTATCTGGCAGTGGCCATCGATATAAATTATGATTTCGCCCTTTGCCTTTTTTGCTCCCAGGTTGCGGGCGGTAGAGGAGAGGAATTTGGGATTGGCCAGAAGACGGATAAAAGAATAATTCTTAGAATATTCGGCCACTATTTCTCGGGTGCGGTCGGTTGAAGCACCATCCACCACCAATATTTCCAGCCGGTCGCGAGGGTAGTCCTGCTCTATAAGCTGATTCAATACCTCAGCAATATGCCGCTCCTCGTTTCGCACCGGCAGGACAATGGAGAGAAAAGGCAGATTCATCTTCCGGCGACCCGCAGATAGAGATTCTGGAGTTTTTGAGTTTGAGTTTCCAAAGAAAATTTAGTCTGTAAGAGATTAAAACCGACTTGGGCCAATTCTTGAGATTCTTCCAAATGCTGTAAGGCGTACAAAATTTTATCGGCTAAAGCAGCCGGGTCTTCTGGGGCCACCAGATAGCCAGACTTCTGGTCTTCTATAATCTCCGCAGTCCCCCCCACTGCAGTTGCCACCACCGGCTTTTTGAGAGCCAGAGCCTCTAAAATCACATTGGGCAGTCCCTCGGTCAAAGAGGGGTTGACGATTAAATCGGCCTGCCTCATATAATCAAAAGTGTTTTTAACAAAACCGGCCAGGATGACAGTCTCCTGGAGATTTAATTCTTTAATCAACAATTCCAGCTTCTTTTTATCCTTTCCCTCGCCGAAGATTAAAAACCTAATTCGGTGTCCTTGCTCTACAATTCTTTTAGCAGCCAAAATCAAGTACTTTTGCCCTTTTTCCGGGCTGAGTCGGCCAAAACTGGCCACTATTTTAGAATCGGCAGGGAGTCTAAATTGCTCTCGTATGTTAAAGTAGGGATTAACCTTTACACTCTGAAGAGAAAATGCGTTATGAATGACTTCTATTTTGCCGGCAGGAACTCTCAATTTCACCAGCTCTTTTTTCTTGGCTTCGGAGACACAGACAATTCTGTCGGCCCAGCGAATCCAGGATCTATCCAGCCAGTCATAGAGTCTCACTTTCCAGTCCTCGCCGGTCCAGCCCCGCACAAAGGCAATCTGGGGAATCTCGCTCCCTAAAACAGCCCAGAAGCCCAAAAAGTTGGCTTTGTAGCCATGGGTGCAGAGCAGGTCTATTCTCTGGGATTTAAAAAAATTCTTAAGCTGGAAGATTTGAGCCGGGTTGAAACTGTTCCGGGAATGGATTAAAGTAACCGGGAGCCGGTTCAACTGAGCCTCTTCTATCAAAGGGTTAACAGGCTTCCCCTCTGAAAAGGAGCCGATTACTATTTCAAAGTTCTCCTTAGCGACCGATAGGGCGTGGTTTAAAATCTGCTTTTCCGGTCCCCCTACAAAATTGGTGGCTATTAAATGCAGAATTTTAAGCTTAGACATCTTCCCTTGCGGTTTTCTGCCAGGCTCGGCTACCGGCCAAACTGGATAATTGCACCAGCAAAAGCCAGAAAAGATAAAAGGGAGCCAGGCCCAGGGTCCACCAAGCCCGGGCTTTATCCTGTGCCAGAAAGATAGAAAAGGACAAATATAGAATCTGCGCGAGAAGAAGAATTAAACCCCATAATAGCAGTGCGTAACCTTTCACAGATAAAATGGCCAGCGCTAAGAGTAAACCTAATAAATTAAGATAAATCAAAAAAGGGCGGCTGAGGAGTAACAGGCTGAAGGCGACTTCTATAAAAGAGAGTTTAGCCTGTCTAAACCCTGTGGATAAAAGTCTCAGAAAATGCTTTTTGATTATGGAAAAAGTTCCTCCGGCCCAGCGCTTTTTCTGAGTGTAGGCGGTCTTAAATCTTGTCGGTTGTATGGCCAGGACGCCGGTCTCCGGCACGAAATTCATTCTCATCCCAGCTTCAATCAACTTGAGGCTGAATTCCAGATCTTCGGTCTGGGAAAAACCAGCCCAGTTGTGATGTTTCAAGATTTCTGCAGAAAAGCACATTCCGGTCCCGCGCAAAAAAGAAGATAGACCTAATTTTTCCCGAGCCGCATAAAATAAAAAGTTCTCTACTAAATTTCCCAGATAAAGCAAATAAGTCAGAAAACTCTGCTGGCGATTGAAAATGCCCACCACCGCCTGCAAGACCTTCTGCTCAGCCAGCAGGCGGCGATTGAAGGCTAAGAGAAGATTCTCCTGCAGGATGCAGTCGGCATCAACAATTACCACCGCATCATAATCATTCAAATTGATTTTCCCCAGGCCCCAGGCTAAAGCATAGCCCTTGCCCCGGTTCAAGCTGTCGTTTCTTTCTAATATTTCCACTTTGTATTGCTTAGCGACTTCAACGGTTTTATCGGTGCAGTTATCGGCTATCACAAAAGTTTTATACAAATGCTCATAGTAGTTCAGATTTTTGGTACTCTCTAAACATTTATCCAGCACTGTTTCTTCATTGTGGGCCGGAATCAAAAGGGCAAACTTCAAACTTGGGAGATTTCCCTGCGGAGCAGATATCTTACCCAGCCAGTGGGTCAGGGCCAGAATAAACAAATAAATAAGGGCCAGGCTTGTGAAAATGTATAGCGCGGCAATAAAAATGGAAAGGATTTCAGCCAAGACAAGCATTCAGGACTGGACCAAGCCGGGTTTGACGTAAGAGATGGTATAGCGGAATTTGCCTGATTTCTCCTGGGGGATTTCTGAGACAAATTCGAATTCCAGGCGGGCCGGAGAGCCGAAGAGCTTATGCAGGGTGGTTTTCAGGTGCAAAATATCAGCCGAGGAAAATTTCGGGCCGCGGACCACTTTAATAATCATCTCCTGAAGAGCGGTCTGAATTATCTGCATCTGGGCGATCCCGGTGCGGCTGCCGTACTGAGTCAAGAGAGCCATGATGGCTACTCCGGAGATGACCCCTCCTTCCGGAGTGACCAGAAAATCGGTGTCTCTGCCTACCAAATTTCTCAACAAAGGCAGCTTACATCTGCACGAGCATTCTTTTTCTTCCCAGGCCCCCTGGTCCCCGATTTTATAGCGGATAAAGGGCATGCCATAGTTCAAAAGGTCGGTAATCACGATTTCACCGGTCTCTCCCGGTTGAGTCGGCCTTCCTTCCTTGAGAATCTCCAGATAAACCGAATCGGCCACCAGATGATAGCCGGAATGTTTTTCACACTCGCTGGCCATCAGGCCGAATTCCCTGGAGCCGTACCGGTCAAAGACCTGGCAGGCAAAAGTCTTTTCAATGAGTTCCCTCTGAGCAGGATAAAGCGGCTCGGCAGTGCAGACCGCGCTCTTGGCCTCAATTTTGCCCGATAAATTCTGGTGCACATACTGGGCCAGAAGGTAGACCGCCTGAGAATAGCCGTAAATTATCTTGGGTCTAAACTTCGCCATCCTACGGGCAAATTCTTTTAAGGATTGAGGCGTAACCTGGAAAAAATCCAGGGTGATATTGCGGTCGACCAGCATATTTTTCAATTTCTGTTTGAAAGCCGGATAACCGGCCAAGTCCTGGGGCGCTCCCCACAAGATGGCGATTTTGTCGCCGGTTCTCCAGTCAGCCCAGAGATTGTAGACCAAATCAATCGCCTGCCTCTGCAGATGGCAGTCCAGGTCTCTATAGAAGATAAAAGAACTGCCGGTGGTGCCCCCGGTGGCGGTCTTGACCAGCCTTTCCGGAGAAAAATTTCGGGATAAGATAGAATCTAAGCGGTCCCGCACATCTTCTTTTTTAAAAACAGGCAGGCGCCGAAAATCCTCGGGCGTCTTTAAATCTTCAGGCCTCAGGCCGGCATCGGCAAACCTCTGGCGGTAAAATTCAGAGTTCTGATAAGCATGGATAAGTAAGGCAAGAAGCTTCTGCCTTTGCAGCTCTAAAATCTCTTCCCGGGACAAATGCTGGGTCTTTTCCAGCTCCTTTCTATGCTTGAGGATGTTTTTCCAGCCCTGTTTCTTCAGCCAGAGTGGGTAAGTCAGATGGCGCACGAAAAAGGAGGAGAGGCTCACCGGAAAAACTCCTGGGCTACTCTGGATAGGGAGAGGCGGTATTTGCCGGAGGGCTCTCGGGGAATCTCCGGCACGAACTCGAAATCGGTTTGAAAACTGCTCCCCAACATCTGTACAATCCGGCCTTCCAATTTGGCCTTGCTCTGGGAGGTAAAGTTACCGTCAGCTACTAACTTGAATAAAAGGCGCTCCCTTTTGTCCTGAACAATCTGGACCTGTTTTAAGCCCGGAATCTCGGTTATCAGATAGATGGCTAAGGCTGCGCCGGAAGAGAGTTTTCCCTCCGGGGTCAGAATAAACTCGGTCACCCGGCCTGTGATTTTCTCCAGGCGGAAAAGCCCCCGTCCGCAGGGACATTCGCCGGGCGCCCAAGAGGCAGTATCCCCGTTCTTATAGCGCAGGAAAGGCATCCCATAATTCAACAAATCGGTTATCACCACTTCGCCGATTTCTCCTGGTAGAGCCGGCTTTCCATTCTTGATAATCTCCACATACAAGGCTTCGGCATTCACATGCAGCCCGCTGTGATTATCACACTCACTGGCAATCACCGAAGTCTCCCGGCTGCCGTAGCGGTTGAAAACCGGGCACTCCAAGACTTTTTCAATCAGCTCTCGCTCCTCGGCGGAGAGCATCTCCGCCGAGCTGACCAGAGCCTTTGGCTTGACCTCCTTGATTTGATTGGCCTGAAGGAACTTGGCTAATAAGTAGGCTGCGCTGGCATAGGCTAAAATTATCTTAGGCTTAAATCTCTTTAATTTCTGCACGAAATCTTGGAGACTCTCTCTGGTTATGCCGGTGGCGTCCAAAACCAGCTGGCGGTCCAGAAGCAGATTTCTCAACCGAGCCTTCAAGCTTGAGAGTCCGGCCAAATCGCTTTTGGCTCCCCACAGAACACCGACCTTATCTCCTATTTCCCAGCCGGCCCAGCGGTTGTGTCTGAGGGTAGAAGCCAGTCGTGAAGCCATTCTCTCTGGATTGTGGTAAAATACAAGAGGAGAGCCGGTCGAACCCCCGGTCATATTGCGGACTAACTGGCCTGGCTGGAAATCCTGGGAGACCAGTTCATTCAGATGGTCCTGTACCTCGCTGCGGGTCAAAGGGGGTATCAAGGTGTAATCAGAGAAGGTGCGAATATCTTCAGGTTTAAGGCCAGTTTCCATAAATCTATTCCGATAAAAAGGCACCTTCTCGTAGGCATAGGCCAGCATTTTTTTCAGCAGATTCCACTGCAGTTGTTGTATTTGTTCCGGCTTCCAGTATTGTGTTTTCTCAAATTCCCGCAGATAGTGAAAGTGAGGACTTTTATCCTTCCAGGCCCATAAAGGGGCCACAAAATTTCTAACCAAGGGAGTGTAGAGGTCCATCACTCCGCCTGGGTGGAGAGCTGGTCTAAGACCACGGTCAAGGCGGCTAAGAAATACCAGTTGTAGCGATAGAGATTATGCCCGAACAGGCCGGAGATGAGCAGAAGCCAGAGGCTGATTTCGATGGCCTTGGAATTGTGATAAAGCCAGGAATCAGCCCGCAATTTCCTGCGGGAAAAATAGAGCTGGCGAAAAACGGCTATCAGAAAAAGGGCAAAGGCGATGAAACCGAAGAAACCCAATTCACCCAAAAGTTGTCCCAGCATATTATGAGGCTGCATCCAGACCCGGGGCCCGCCCTCTCCGGAATAGACCAAAGCCCAGGCCGTGGGAAAGTTACCCGCCCCTACTCCCAGGAGGGGATGGTCCAAAAACATGGTCAGCCCCATTTTCAAGCCCACGATTCTCCCCTGAGCCGAGGCAGTGGCAGATTCATTCAACTCCGGCTCAAAGATGGTCAAAAAGCGCTCCTGATACTGCTGAGGCATCAGGGTCCAGGATAGAAACATCAATACTAAAGAAATCGCCAGAGCCGGAATCTTTTTTCTGCTGCGCAGAGAAAAAACAAAGGCAAAGATTATCAAAACCACCATGCCGGCCCGGGAGCCGGTCAATATTACGGTTATGCTACTGATTACAATCAATATTACCCTTAGCGACTTAAGCCAGAAACTCTCATCCTTGGCAAAGACGAATAAGAAAGGAAAGGCCAAAGCCAGATTCATGGCCACCGCATTGGGGTCTTCAAAAGTCTTGCTTACTCCGGTGGCCCGTTGAATTCCCATGCGGATGTAGGGGTCGCCGGTAAAATATAAATAGAGCGAAGAGACGGCCATGAAACCGATGCACAACAGATAGAGCCACAAGAAACCCTTGAGCCGGGGCTGGCTGTCGATGAGGTTGACAATCAAAAAATAGAGAATCAGGGTCTTGGCAAAATCAATCGAGGCATCAATGGCCTGCCCTTTCCAAACCGCGGTGGCGGTGGAGGCAATCATCACCAAAAGCAGAGCCAGCATTGCCCAGTTAATCGGAGAGCGGACTATTAATCTCTCCTCTCTAATCTTGGGAGATAACAAGAGAGAGACAAAGACCACAATCGCCATCAGCCGCTCCAGGCCGATGGCTCCGGCCAGGCCGATCATAAACTCTTGAGGCCGGGCAATGGTGATGAAGAGATAGACCAGAATGCCAATGTAGGGATAATGAAAAATGAAGAGCGAAAAAATGAAGGCCAAAAGGAGTCCTAGGGTAAAGAGAAAGGGAAGAAAATGGACCGACAGTCCCAAGAGAATGGAGAAGAACACCAAGCCAATAATCCATAAGGTCTTGACGGTTATGACCGGCGGAGGAGAAGGCTTTTCAAACAGGACTCTGGCCATCTTATTTCTTAAATTTTAGAATGACTTTCTGCACGGCCTTAATCACATCTTTCACATCCGCTTTAGTCATCTTAGGAAATAAGGGAATGGAAATCACTCTGTCAGATAGATATTCTGCATGGGGAAAATCTCCTCTTCTGAATCCGAAGGTCTTCTGATAATAGGGATGTAGGTGAACTGCCCGGTAATGGACTCCCACCCCGATATTCTCCTTTTGCAGGGCGGACATTATCCGGTCGCGGTCGGCCTTTAGTTTTTCAGTCTTGAATACCAATATATATAGATAATGGGCGTTCTTTATCCCCGGCTTCTCTTTAATCAAACTCAACTCCTCAATCCTAGAAAAAGCCTGATTATAAGTCTGGATAATTTCTCTTCTCTTTTTCCAGAAGCGGTCGATCTTTTTTAACTGATGCAGACCCAAGGAGGCCTGGAGGTCAAACATGTTGTACTTAAAGCCGGGATAGATGATGTCATAGTGTTTATAGCCCTCCCTGGAAAAACGCTTCCAGGCGTCTTTAGATAAACCGTGCAGGGCTAAAACCCCTAATTTTTGAGCGAGGGCTTGGTCATTGCTGGTCACCATTCCTCCTTCGCCCGTGGTGATGTTCTTATTGGCATACAGAGAATAAGCGCAGATTCCGGGAAACTCTCCGGTTCTTTGGCCTTTGTATTCGGTTTCAATGGCATGAGCGCAGTCCCAGACTATATTCAGGCGGTGTTTCCGGGCAATCTGCACAATCCGGTCAATCTCAACTGGCTGGCCAGCAAAATGAACCGGCAAAATCACCTTAGTCCGTGGAGTAATCTTTGACTCAATCTGGCTTTCATCTATTAGCATCGTCTCCGGATTGACATCCACGAAGACGGGCTTAGCCCTCTGATGAACTATCACATTGACCGTGGCGGCAAAGGTCAAGGGAGTGGTAATCACCTCATCTCCTTCGTCTACGCCGAAGACATTCAATCCCAGATGCAAACCGGCAGTGCAGGAATTGACCCCCACGGCGTACTCGGCCCGGACATATCTGGCAAAATCTTTTTCGAACTGTTTGGTTTTGGGCCCGGTGGTCAGCCAGCCGGAGCGCAAAGTCCGGATTATCTCTTCCTCCTCTTCTTTTCCCAACCAGGGTGAATGAAAAGGCAAGAATTTTGCGCGGACCGGTTTTTCTCCAGGTATCATTTTATCCATTCATGGGAGACTGTTTAGTTAATAGAAGTGACCCATTTGCAAAACGATATTTAACCTCATAGCCGGGCAATTTACCCTGTTGACGGACAGACTCCCACTTAGCCCAACCAGGAGGCGAAAGCCCGGGCATATACACGCCTGCGCTCAGATAAATCTGGTCTAAAGCTAAGCCATATTTTTGCTCAAATTGAATAAGGCTATCCGGGTCTGGCGGAATGGTCAAGGTTCTGCTATCAATATACCAGGCGACTTCAGAACAAATATCAGTGGCGGATAACTTCTCCTTGACCAACAATTTGTTCAGTACCTGCATGTTTTCCAATTTATGCTCGACCATGCCGCTGCCTCTGCCGGGGGCTGTCTCTCCTTTTAAACCCCGCCAGATAGATTTAAGTCCGCTTATAGAAGTTAGCACAATCAGGCCGCTCAACACCACCACTCGAATAAGAGGACCGGCAAAGCTGTAGCGCCTCAAAAAGGACTCGACCATGGCTATAATATACATCAGAATAAAGGGAGCGAAGAGGGCATAATAGCGGGGATTGTTGCCAAACAGGGGCTGGATTAGAGCTATTAAAAAGAACAGCCATAGCAGAAGTCGGTCGAATTGTCCGAGTCTTTTTCTAAACCAGAGAAAGGCTCCGAAAAAGAGCCAGTTAATCAGAAAACTTTCTTTAAAATATTTGACTGCGACCAATTCCGGATACTTAAGGATGAATTTCAGCGGAGAAGAATAATAGGGGTAGAGATTGGCGTGGAAATTTGCAAAAAGAGCGGTCTGATTGGGAACTAAAATAGAAGCGCCCAGGTGAAAGAAGGGATTGCCGGTGAGCTGGTACATATGAATTAACCAGGGTGAGATAACGGCCAGAAAAGGAATCAAGAACAAGACCCAGTTCTTCCATTTGGATTGAGGGTTGGCCTGATAAATCAGAGCTAAAAATACAGGCAGGAATACCAGGGAGGTGTGGCGAGTCAAGTAGAAAAGACCTAAAATCAAACCGCCAGCAATTAAGGTGAATCTATTCTGCTCAAAGGTGAAGAGATAGACCAAAAGCAGGGTGAAAAAAATGGAGGAGAGTTCGGTCATTCCGGAAATAGAATAGCGAAGAATGTGAGGGAATAAAATAAACCAGAACGAGGAAAAGAAAGCCACGGTGCGGTTAAATCTCTTGCGGGCGATTAAATAAACTAAAGGGGCAGAGAGAAAATAAAAAATAGCGGAGGAAAATGATAGGAAGAAGTCGCCGGCTCCCCAGAGTAAGAATAAGAGGCTCATGACCAGAACCGGAAAAGGAAAATTATACAGTGAGTCCCAGCGCCAAACGTCCTTTCCGGCCTGGCGCAGGTATTCCAGCTGGGGGAGAATCAGGCTTTTGGTTTGAAAGCCATTTCCTTCTGCCACCTCCTTTGCAACCACGGCAAAACTGTAGGCGTCTGGATTGTAGATTGCCCGCTGGGACTGATTTTGATAGAAAAAAGACCAGACTAGGATGGAGAGCAGAAAAAAGAAAATTACTAGAAGGAAATCGCGCAGGGTAAAGAAAGAAACTGCCATCTCAATAGATAATCTGCTTCCCTTCCACGGTCAGAATCGGCACCGACTTCATCCACAAGAGTTTCTTCCACCATTCCCGGTTATCAGAATACCACTTGATGGTTTTCTCCAGACCCTGTTCAAAGGAGGTTTCAGCCTGCCAGCCTAAGAGTTTTCTGGCTTTTTCGGTGGAAGTGATGTGTTTTTTGACCTGCCCCATTCTCTCCGGGATGTGCCGGATTAACTCTTTGGGCTTTCCCATAATTTCCACAATTTTCTCGGCAATCTGCATGACCGTATGGTCTTTGCCGGTGCCTAAATTTATCACCTCCCCCTGTAGTTTATTCATATCCGCATGCAGAATTAAGTCCAGGGCTTGACAGTGATCTTCCACAAAGAGCCAGTCCCGGGAGTTATTCCCATCGCCATGCACAGTCAAGGGCTGGTTCAATAGCGCAGAAGTGATGAATCGGGGAATCACCTTTTCCAGATGCTGATTTGGCCCGTAATTGTTAAACGGCCTGATTATTACTGCCGGAATTTTATAGGTGACCCAGTAAGAGTAGACCAGTCTGTCAGCACCCGTTTTTGCAGAGGCATAAGGAGAATGGGGATTCAAAGGATGTTCTTCGCTCATGGGCACAGTCAGGGCGGTGCCGTAGACTTCTGAAGTGGAGATGTGAATGAAGCGCTCCACTCCGCATTTAAGCACCGCATTGGCCACGGTCTGAGTCCCCAGGACATCGGTCTCATAAAAGCGCTTGTTGTCATAGATGGAGCGGGCCACATGCGATTCGGCTGCCAGGTGAAAGACTATGTCGACCTTATCCACCAGCTCGGTCACGATTTCAGAATTCATCACGTTCCCCTGCCAGAAGTCAAAATGAGAGTGGTTGCGAATCTCCGGAGGGAAATTATCTATTGAGCCGGCATAGGTTAAGGCGTCTAAGACCACCACCTTGTAATCCGGATAATTCTTCAGCAGATATTTGACCAGATTAGAGCCGATAAAGCCGGCCCCGCCGGTGACCAGAATGGTTTTCATCAATTCTCCTCAAAAATAGTCGGGTTTGCAGGCTACTTTTCCTTGAATGTTTTTATTTTTCTCCATAGCTTCCAGATGTTCTGTCTCCAGATAAATTTCCTCCCAGTAACGGAGCATCACGCCTTTCTCTATTTTCGGCGGAGGCAAGGTTTCTCCTAATACGAAATGGCGGATGACATTTTCCGGTGAATTGAACCCGAATTTCGCCCGGACCACAGTGGTTCCGGAAAACCGGGGATTGATTTCGAAAATCACCGGACCATTTTTGGTTAACCTCATCTGAAAATTGCAGGGGCCATAGGGTTTCAAGGCTAAGGCAGCCTTCTGGGCTTCCGCCTTAATTTCTTTGTAGTCATCACAAATCGCCACCACTGAAGTGCCTCGCAAGAGCTTTCTCTTCATGGTAATGGTTCCGTACTGGGTGCCATCAGTTAGAGTGAAGACTTCTGAAGTATATTCCTCGTCATCTGGAAGGAGATATTCCTGAATTATGGGGTTACAGACCCTTTGAATGACAGAATTGAGCTCTTCTTTCTTTTTCACCACGAAAATGTCCTTAGAGCCAAAACCAACTCTGGGTTTTACAATCAAGGGAAAGTCGATTTTCTCCGCCTGAGCTAAGTTCTCCTCCGGGCTGGTAGGTATGAAAGACTTGGGAAAGTTCAATTTCGCTTCCCTTAAGAAGAGATAGGTCAGCCACTTGTCATTGCCGGTCTCGATTACATTGACCGAACTGACTATGACCTTAGCTCCGGTTTCTTTTACGACTATCTCTTTATTCTGGGCCATGGTCAGAAGCTCCTGGTCGGGCCCTAACATCATACAGTCGACTTTTTCCTCCTTACAAATTCTAATCATTTCCGAGAGATAGCTCTTTTCACCGGCTCGCGGCACCACCAGACCCTTATCCACGCGGTAGAGCCCGGGCGAATAGGGGCTGGCATCGGCTCCGATGATTCTTAAATTCAGCTTGGAGAGGCGCAGGGCTTTGATAATTCCCTGGCCGACATTGCCTCCCACTCCGGTTACTAAGACATTAATCTTTTCCATTTATATCTTTCGCGCGTAAACGGCCATGGTATTTCCCCAGGGGAGCCATTCCCACTCAGAGCGGAGAGTGAATTTGCCGTTGGAGAAAATCTTGCCGCCGTAGGTTATCTTCTCCACCTTAAGTCCGGCTTTCTCCATCATTTTGCTTAAAGTCTTAGAGGAAAAATCATAGAAGTGGTGCAAGGAGGGCTGTTCCTTCAGCCACTCGGAGGTGCAGAATCTATAATAAGTCCCTCCAATGTTGGGACAGGAGACCGCCACTATCCCGCCGTTTTTTGTGACCCGCGCCATCTCCTTTAAAATAGCCAGAGGGTCTTGAGTATGTTCAAGAACATACCAGATAGTCGAGGCAGCAAAAAGCTCGTCTGGAAATTTCGCCTTATGCAGTTCCCCCACAAAAACGTTCAATTGCATCTGCTCTTTAGCAAACTTAGCGATGTAAGGGGAAATCTCCACTCCAAAAGGCTCCCAGCCCAGGCTCCTGGCCACGTTTAAGAAGAATCCGGCTGCACAACCCACGTCTAATATTTTTCCCGGCTTGGTTAAGGAATTAATCACCTTCATTCTCTGCCGAGCAATCTGGGAAATGTTTTCCTTGTCTTCAGTGTACTCTACTCCGTAAAGAGTCTTATACTCGGTCAGGTGAAAATCCTGCTGGTACCAGTTGTCAATCTCTTTTTGGGTGGGCCGGGGATTGCGATATACCAGTCCGCAATCCTTGCACCTGACAATATTCCCCTCTTCTCCCAAAGAGTGCAGAATCTTGTAGTCATCTGCCGAGCAGAGGTTGCAAATCACTTTTTGGGTCTGCAAAATTATTCCTCTATCTTCTCTATTATATAAAAAGGTCGGTTCTGAACTAAGTGATAAGTGCGCACTGCAAATTCACCTAAGAGCCCTAAAATTGCGAACAAAACTCCTCCGAAGAGCAAAAGTAAAATCAAAAGCAAAATCTGCGGAGAGACCCAGTTTCCCAAGAGGAAACGGTAAATCACGTAGACCATTCCGGATAAGGCTCCGATGCCGGTGGCCGCTATTCCCCACATAGCCACGGTCTGAAAGGGCTTGGTGGAAAAACTGGTAACTAAATCCAAATTCAGTCGGACCAATTTACTGAAGGTGTAGTGAGATTTACCGGCCCGGCGCGGCTCATGCCGGACTTTGACTTCGCAGGGATTCTTGGCCAGAATAGCGGTCAAAGCCGAAGAGAACTTCCGCATCTCTCCATACTTCTGATACTCTTGCAGCAGTTCTTTAGAATAGACCCTTATATCACAGCCGTAGTCGTGCAGTCTTACTCCGGTCAAATAACCGATGTAGCGATTTAAGAGATAAGAGGGAATCTTTCTCAGAAGAGAATCCTGACGATTTTCTCTCCAGCCGGCTACCACGTCGTGTCCTTGATAAAACTTCTCTAACAGCCCGGGAATCTCCTCTGGCGGGTTCTGCAAATCGGCATCCACGGTCACCACCGCCCTTCCTTTGGCATATTCAAAGCCGGCTGCCAGGGCGGCGTGCTGGCCGAAGTTGCGGGAGAAGTGAATAATTTTGATGTTTCGATTCTCTTTTTTCATCCCTTTTAAGACTTCATAGCTTCTGTCTTTAGAGCCGTCATCCACGAAGATTATCTCAAAGGGCCGGCCATTCTGTTTCAAAACCTGCGTTAGGCGCTCGGCTAATTCCGGCAGATTTTTCTCCTCGTTGTAGGAAGGAATGACGACTGAGATTTCAATTTCAGGCATGGGCGAGTATTTTGTAAATGGTCACACCATTTTGCGAATATACCGGCTCGAACCATTCCGGATGTCGGGCAAATTTCAGAACGCCCGGAGAATAGAGCTTTTCTTCTCTGGGACCGACATAGAGGTATTCGATTTTATACTTCTGTACTATTTCAAGAGCTTGCTCTACATCTTCTGACGTAAACATGGCATTAACGTCTCTATATCTCGCCTGTAATAAGGCCGTGTCATTGACCACCTGCATGCGGGAGACCTTCCATTCTCCAATCACCATCTGACGCTCGGCAAACAGGGCAATTAAAGAGAGTTCGTATTTGCCGCCTTCGTATTGAGGCGCAGACTGTATTATGGTTCCCGGAGGAGTATTCTGCTTCAGCCATTTACAGGCCTGAAAGTCCTCAGGAGAGATATAAGTCACATTCTGCGAATTAGAGACATCAGAGCCTGCTTTCAGGTCACTGACCAAAGTGGGAAGGGCCAATAGAGTCAACAAAGTGACAATGACTCCACTTAACTTGCGCCTGGGGTTACTTAATAGATTCGAAAGAGCAAAACCGGTAAAAATCAAAAGAGGAAACTGCAAGATTTTCTGCCCCTTGCGAATCACCACATCATTCTCGATGGAAAGCTGAATTAGGAGAATGAAAAACAAGGACCAGAGGACTAAAATCACCAGATGAGCATGTTTTTTTGCCTGAACAATCAGTCCTGGAATTCCCAGGATTGCCAAAAGACCATATTCCAAGAAAAGATAAATGGGGAAAAAAACCAGAATCAGCCAGTAGGGCTTAAAGATTACCGAGGAGGAGCTTTTGTCCAGGCTGTACATCTGCATCTGCAGATAGAGGAAATATATCAAGGCTACAGGAATCAGGGCGACTATTATCTGCTTCAATCTTAACAATCTATCTTTTTCAGTCAGAAAGCGCCAGCCAAGATAGCTGAAAAACCAGAGAAGGCCCACCAGTCCGATGAATGAATCAGTGGCGAAAATCAGAATCAAGAAGAATCCCTGTAAAAGAGGATTGACTCTCAAATCACGGCGATTGAGGTGAACCAAACCAATCAGAGTGAAAAAGACAGTCAGGGCCAAAATCGCCTGCGGCTCAAAGATTAAATCTCTCAGCCAGGCATGGGAGATATCCGAGTGCCCTAACAGGCGGTATTTTTCCAGAAGAACAGATACTACAGGGGGAAGGCTGTGGTATCCATTTTTCAATAGCGCATAGAGCCAGTAATAGTTGTAGGCTAAGAGAGCCAAAACCAAAGCCCACCAGCGGGCCCGGGTATTGCTTAAGAAAATTCTTAAGAGTGACCAGAGAACTGCCACAAAAAGGAGGGAATAGAAAAAGATGGTCAGAGTCAGAATGTTGTGCATGGAGTAATGAGGCCCTAATATCTTATAAACTGTGGCCGGCAACATATAGGAGAGCCAGTAGTAGTTGTCTAAAATCTGCCCGGAAAAAGGGAGAAACTGCGGGGGAACCGACTGAGATAAAGAGGCGGCAATCGAGCTTCTGATGATAAAATCGTGTCCGAACAGAGAGGGGTAGGCATATCCCTTTACCGTCAACTCTCCCACATTCTGATAGGGGATGAATAGTAGAATCACTATTAAACTTAGGGCTGAAAGAAGAATGACCCAGTCCCGGGGGGACCACTCTTCTAAATTATATATCCCTATCCTCCGTTTAGCGGCTAAAAGATATATGGCCAGAATGGCGGCCAGAAGAATTCCCGACTGCAGCAGAATATTCCAGTTCCACAGCCAGGCTGACACCGCAGTCAAAAACGCGGAAATCAAAATTCCCCAGGCTGCGCCAAAAAAATAAGTCTCCGGATTCTTTCCAAAGTAATAGCGGGCCAAGACAATTCCAGGGAGGGCATAAATTAAGGCCACCAAACCAAAGAGAACAGTCTCTACGGCCTGAGTCAGGTAGAACCAGCTACCCAAAAGCAGTAACAGGAATAGAATTAAAATGACGTATTTCATTTTCCCTTCAAGATTCTAACCAGACTCTTACCGGTTTTCAAAAACTGTGCGGGCATAAAGGTCAAAAGATAATAAAAAACGGTCTTAAAATCCTTTTTGTGCTTCAGGGCTAAGGCCAACTTAGGCCTGGCTCTTTTTGGCTGTAAGACATTTAAGTCTTCATAGCCTCTCTGGAAGCTGATTTGATAGTACTTCTGGTCGAATAACTCGGCCTTTTCTTTCAATTCCGGAAAGAGCCGGCGCAGCTTCTCTAAATTGTAGAGGATGGCTTTGAACTGCCTCTCCGGGTTGGTCAGTCCCAGACGATGCGGATGGTACCTTCTCTTCACCAGGACCTTATCCACTAAGGCAAATTGGTACTGCCGGGCCAGCCTGGTCCAGAGGTTCCAGTCCTCCACATACATAATCTGAGGGTCTTCGTCAAAGCCCCCCACTTGCTCCAGGCACTCCCGGCGCACCAAAACCGAAGAGGTGGCGATCCAATTGTCGAACAGAAGCCTTTCGAAAATCTGCCCGCTGTGTAACTGATACCTCTCTTTCAGGCTGGAAATGACAACCTGCCCGTTGGAAAACCACATCACGTCGGTAAAAACCACTCCAATAGAAGGGTCCTGCTCTAAGAGACGGCACTGCAGTTCCAATTTTTCCGGCAACCAGAGGTCATCCGAATCTAAGAAGGCAATGTATTTTCCCTTGGCCAGGCGGATGCCCGCATTTCTGGCCTTGGCCGGACCGGAATTGGGCTGGCGGATATATATAATCCGGTCCTGAAAAGCCTTCACTGCTTCGGAGGTCCGGTCAGTTGAGCCGTCATCCACCACGATTATCTCCCGGTCGTCCCAGGTCTGCTCCAAGGCGGAGAGGATAGTTTCTGCCAAGAGTTCTGCTCGATTGTAAGTGGGTATTACTACGCTTATCTTATTCATAACTCTAATTTTTCTGAGGCCTCAAAGCCTTTAAAGTCAGCCAGCGCCTTAAGACCTCCTTATCTTCCACCTTCAACATTCGGAAGCCCAAAAGAAATCCTAAGTAAATTGCAGTATAAACCGTTCCGGTCAAAAGCAGAGTAACCAGCTTAGGCAAGTTAAATAACAACAGAGGATAAGAGATTATGCCCGACAAAAGCGCTACCAGTCCAATCTGTCCCAAGGCTTTCCAGGGAAAAAGCTGGCTAAAGTTCATTCCCACCGCACGTATGGCCGCACTGGCGTAATATCCGGCCACAATGACCGAGGCGATAAAAATTCCCCAGGCCGGTCCCAAGGTGCCGATTTTCCTGACCAAGACCAGACTGAAAATGGTTCCTAAAACAAAGGCTAAGGCAGAGGAGTAAAGGATGTACTTGGTGTATTTGGTCGCTCTCAATAGTGAGCCGAAATTGGGTATCATCAAAAGCAACATGAGCAGATAGATTTTGAATACTTCAGTAGAGGCAGCATAGTTGTCCGTATACAGAAAAGTAATAATGGGCTGGGCCAGAATATAGCAGAGGACAAAGACCGGCAGCATGATTAAGGCTACGCTGCGGACGGAGTTGTGCCAGAGTTCAAGCAGAGGGCCTTTCTGATTATTCTGATAATACTCCACATATCTGGGAAGCAATACTCCGCCTATGGTATAAGAGAGAATGGTCACCAAAGGCAACTGCAGAGCTCCCCGGTCGTAAATGGCGTACTGGTCCGGGGTGAAATAGTGGGAAATGGTAATTCTGTCTATGGTTTTGGCGAAAATCCCTACCAGAAGCGAAAGCCCCAGGGGTGCCGCATAAATCAATTGTTCTTTAGTCCTCTCCCAGTGCCAGAGATTATCCATTTTCCCTGGCAAGTTCAATATATAGAAGAGGATAAAAATTATCCGTGCCAAATAAACCAGTCCGATGACCAAAAGAGTTTTCTCCAGACCCCCGCCTAAATAAATGGGAAGGGCAACACCGGCAAAGAATACCAGGTTGAATAAGGTGTTAAACAGAGCCAAAAACTTTCCCCTCCCCTGGGATAGAAGCATAGGGCCCAATATCTGATATGAGGTTAAAAATATCACAAAAAAAGGAAAAATTAAAGCCAGGGCAAATAGACGGGGATTGGACAGAAACTCAGACACTTCCTGCCGGAAGATGAAGGTTCCCAAAGCACCCAGAGCCCCAATCAGATTCAAAAACAGGAAGGTCTGCAGCAGGAAACGCTTCTGATTCTCAACCTTGGGATAAAAGTAAAAGATTGATTCAGACAGCCCCAGAGGCAAGAATACCGTCAGGGTGTTGACAATCAGCATTACCTGCTGGTAAGTGCCGTAATCAGCCTGGCTCATCAGACGGGTCAAGACCATGGCTAAGGCGATAAAGGTGACCGTATCAACGGTCTTGGCCCCCATCAAAAAAATGGACTGGTCTGCAAGAGATGTTTTGGCCATAACTTTACAATATAATCATCGGAAAGGTCAAGCCGGACTGAAACTTAAGAATGGACCGCTTAGTTGGAGGTCGCGGTTCGACCCAGATTTTTAAAGGTCTTTAAGAAGCCCAAAAAGCGCCGGTCTAAAAAGGTAGAATAGTAGTACAGGCGGGTTTTCCAGTCAAAAGCTTCCTGGCGGTTGCTCTGGCGGAAGTATTCGCGGGCCTTAGTCAGCTCGTTTCTGGCAAAGTGGAAATAACCCAACTCGAAATAGAGGCGGGAAATCTTGTTGTCCAAAAGGCGCTGCAGACGCTCCTCAGAGACTAAGCTCTTCATCTTCTGCATCACCTTAATTTCCGAAGCAATCAAAAGCCGGTTATCCCGGCAGAGATTTTGGGCATGAAATCTCCTCTTAGCCAGAACCTTATCCAGCCTGCCCAGTTCATATTTGCGGGCCAGCCTGAGCCAGAGGTCTTTGTCCTCACAGCTTCTCAAGTCGGGGTCAAAACCCCCTACACTTAAGACCACCTCTTTTTTGGCCATTACGGTAATGGTGGGGATAAAATTATTATTAATCAGTTTTTCAAAAACCTTTCCCTGATAGGTGGGGCGGTCGGCAAACCAGGAGGCCTGCAGTCTCTGCCAGTCATTAAAAGTGGACATGTCCGCGTATATCCAGTCGAAGCGGGGATTGGACTCTAAGAATTTCAACTGCAACTCCAATTTCTCCGGATACCAGAGGTCGTCCGCATCCTGGAAGGCGACATACTCTCCGGCGGCTTCTTCCAGGCCTGAATTGCGGGCCACAGCCGGGCCCTGATTCTTCTGGGAAATGAGTTTTACCTTAGGCAGATAGGCTTTAACTACTTCTGCTGTGTCATCGGTCGAGCCGTCGTCGACTACAATGGTTTCATAATCTGAAAACGTCTGATTCAGAACGGACTCCAGGCACTCCCGGATATAGTCGCGGTTATTATGACAGGGGATGATGACCGAGATTATAGGCATTATTTTTTCAATTCCAATTCATTAATGCTTCTGTTTTTGAAAACCCGATTTATGAGCAAGGTTAAATCTGAGAGGGTCAGGCGGCCATCCTGATTGAGGTCATAGGAGGCGGCATTCTCCAATTCCCCTCCTTTGAGCAGGTAGCGTGAGAATTTCAGGATGCCATAGGTATTGTTAAGAGAAGTGACAATAGCCTGGTTGAAATAGTAGACTCCCATGTCGGCTCGGGTGCCATCCGGGTCAAGAGGGCTGGCCGGGTCGCCGGCATCAATGCAAGGAGAACCGGCTTGCAGGTTCAGGTTCCCATTGGCCGGGTCTACAAACAAAGGATTGGCCGTAATTGAATTCTCCAGGGTAAATCCGCCGTTAGTGGTTCCATAATCTCCATATCTGAACTTGTTGGTAGCCGAAAGAGAGAAGATATCACTGCCAGAGCAGTTTCTGGAAATACAGTTGGTGAAGATGTTATTCTCCGCCCCGGAGTTAGGCCAGACCAGAATTCCCCACTCCGGCCAGATGTTTCTTCCATAGACCGTGGAGTTTACTATCTGATTGCTGTCACAATCCCCGTCCAGCCAGATACCCCCGGCCCCGATGAATCCCCCAAACTTGTTAACCGCCACCCTCTCTAACTGACAGCGGTCTGAGTTAAATAACCTTACCCCTATAGACATGGAGTCTATCCTGACGTTCTTAACATAGACATAATTAGAGTTAGCTATCAGAATACCGGCGTTGGTAGAAGAGCCATAGCCTCCCGGACCAGAGATGGTAATGTTCTGAATGGTATCCGCATAGCTTCCGAAGTTAAATAAACCGAAGTTCCCCTGAATGGCTATGCCATAGGAGTGAGCTAAATTAACCACTGAGTCAGCCCACCACTGGAAGAAGTTGTCGATATAGATTTTCTTGACCGAGTTAGGGGAGGTGATGTAGAAGTTAATCCCGTCCTTGTAGCCGAAGAAGCAGGAGTCAATCAGGTTAGTCAGCCTAAGATTTTCACAGTTCTGCCCCATGATGGATGTGAAGTAGTTTCTTGAGAAGATACAGCTGTCAACCACCAAACCTGAGGTATTGTCTAAGGATAAGGCTCGGGCATTAGAGGGGCCGGTAGTGACCCGGGAGCCGAATCTCTTAAACAGGACGTTTTTAACCACGATGCCGGTTCTCAAACCAGTTCCACCGAACTCAATTCCTCTCTGGGTGGTATCCCCGAAAGCCACTCCGTCTAAGATGAGATTCTCGAAGGTGCAATTATTGGCCGTGACTAAAAAGAGACGGAAGGTGTCATTTGTCGCACTGGTTCTGGCTATGGTCGCCTTGTGTCCTAAGCCGGAGCGCAGAATCAGACTCTTGTTCCAGTTATTAAAAGTCTCGTTGTAAATCCGGCTGTCTAAAATTTCGATGGTGTCGTTATTGGCAGCGGCATTATAGGCGCTGGTAATGGTGGTGTAGCCACAGCCGCTGGCACAAACTGTCAGCTTGGCCGAAGGAACAGGAGAAATAACACTAAAAAGGCTGTCAGAGACATCACTGCCGACATTGCCGGCTGTATCTTTACAAATCACCTGAATCTTAGCCAAGCTGGTAGTCGGCCCGGGCACACTCCAGTTAAAACTTCCGGGATTGCCGGCTAATTTAGCAATCAGCTCTTCATAGGTGCCATCGTTGCCCCGGTCGATTCTGATTTCAGTGCTGTCAATAACTGAATTATCGCTGGCCGACCAGCTTATAGTCCTGACTGAGCCAATCTCCCAGATCTCGCCGCCATTGGGAGAGTTCAATGTTACACTGGGAGGCAAAGTATCAACCGGAGGAATTGTAGTAGTATCATGCTCCCACAAAGCTCCCATGTCGGCCCGGGTTCCATCCGGGTCCAAGGGTGAAACCGGGTCGCCGGCATCAATGCAGGGGGAGCCTGTTTTGAGCCGGAAATCTCCAGTAGCCGGATTGGAGAAGAGAGGGTCGCCGGTAATGGCATTCTGCAGGGCAAAATTCCCGTTGCTGGTCAGGTAATCTCCATAGCGGAAGATTACGTTGTTAGTAGAAGATGAGGACAAATCATTGCCGGCGCAGTTCCGAACCACGCAGTTCAAGGCCACCACATTGCTGGGAGTAGCATCCGGGTAGACTATAATTCCCCACTCCGGAAAAATGTTTCTGCCATAAACAGTGCAGTTGACTATCGAGTCATAATCACAGTCCCCCTCGAGCCAGATGCCTCCGGCCCCGATGAAGCCTCCAAAGCGGTTTATTACACAGCGCTCGACTTTAGAGGAATCGCAGTTCAGGAGATGAATGCCGGTGGAGACCGAGTCAATCCGGCAGTTGCGAATCAAAACATGATTGGAGTTAATGAGGTATATCCCGGCATTGGAGGCCGAGCCGTAACTGCCTGTACCTATGACTCTCACATTCTGAATCGTGTCCGCATAATAGCCGAAACTGTAGAGTCCGTAATTCCCCTGCACCGAGACCGCATAGGAGGCGATTAAATTCTGCACTGTGTCAGCCCACCACTGGGTATAGCCATCGATGAAAATCTTCTTGACCGTGTTGGGCGAGAGGATGTAAAAGTTAACTCCATCTTTATATCCGTACCAGGAGGAGTCAAGACAGTTGGTAATCCGCACCGAGTCGATGCCGGTGTCACCTAAAATGGAGGTAAAGTAATTCCTCGTAAAGACACAGGAGTCAATCACCAGGCCGGCGGTGTTATTCATAAAAATGGGCCGACAGTCCGAACTGCCGATGGTCACCCGTTTCCCGAAGTGTCTCAAAAGAATATTCTTAATAACCACTCCCCGGCGCTTGCCTGTGCCGCCGAACTGGAAGCCGACATTGACCGTATCCGCGCCGGCTGTACCGTCTAAAATTAAATCATAGAATTTACAGGAGTCGGCGGTCACGTTAAAAACTCTGGCCACATCTCCAGGCCCTGAGCCGGTAAGGACCGGTCTGGATACTTTCTGTCCCTTCAAAACCAGTTTTTTGTTCCAGTCCGCAAAGGTCTCCGGATAAGTGCGACTGTCCTTAATCTCAATGGTATCGCCGTTGGAGGCGGCGTTAAATGCAGCAGTAACGGTGGTATAATCGCATCCAGAGGCACAGACTGTCAGAGTATGGCCGACAGGGAGCGGTTCGGGGCTGATGGTGAAAACTGAATTGGAGGCGTCACTGCCGGTGTTGCCAGCAGTGTCGGTGCAAATCACCTGAATCTTTGCCAGAGTCGAAGTGGGCCCGGTTACGCTCCAGTTATACGCGCCGGGATTGCCGGCTAATTTGACGATCAATTCCTCAAAAATTCCGTCATTCCCCCGGTCCAATCTTATTACCGTGCTGTCAATCGGTGAGCCGTCCAGAGCGGTCCAGTTAATCGCATGATTGGAGTTGATTGACCAGTCTTCTCCTCCATTGGGAGAGTTCACCATCACTACCGGCGGGAGCGTATCCGGTGGAGGCGGACCAGGAGTGAAGTGCTGCCAATAAGCCCCCATATCAGCCCTGGTTCCATCCGGGTCAAGAGGGCTGGCCGGGTCGCCGGCATCAATGCAGGGAGAGCCTGTGGTTAATCTCAAATCTCCGGCAGAGGGACTGGCAAAAATCGGGTCAGCCGTAATCGAATTCTCCAGGGTGAATCCGCCGTTAGTGGTTCCATAATCTCCATATCTGAACTTGTTGGTAGCCGAAAGAGAGAAGATATCACTGCCAGAGCAGTTTCTGGAAATACAGTTGGTGAAGATGTTATTCTCCGCCCCGGAGTTAGGCCAGACCAGAATTCCCCACTCCGGCCAGATGTTTCTTCCATAGACCGTGGAGTTTACTATCTGATTGCTGTCACAATCCCCGTCCAGCCAGATACCCCCGGCCCCGATGAATCCCCCAAACTTGTTAACCGCCACCCTCTCTAACTGACAGCGGTCTGAGTTAAATAACCTTACCCCTATAGACATGGAGTCTATCCTGACGTTCTTAACATAGACATAATTAGAGTTAGCTATCAGAATACCGGCGTTGGTAGAAGAGCCATAGCCTCCCGGACCAGAGATGGTAATGTTCTGAATGGTATCCGCATAGCTTCCGAAGTTAAATAAACCGAAGTTCCCCTGAATGGCTATGCCATAGGAGTGAGCTAAATTAACCACTGAGTCAGCCCACCACTGGAAGAAGTTGTCGATATAGATTTTCTTGACCGAGTTAGGGGAGGTGATGTAGAAGTTAATCCCGTCCTTGTAGCCGAAGAAGCAGGAGTCAATCAGGTTAGTCAGCCTAAGATTTTCACAGTTCTGCCCCATGATGGATGTGAAGTAGTTTCTTGAGAAGATACAGCTGTCAACCACCAAACCTGAGGTATTGTCTAAGGATAAGGCTCGGGCATTAGAGGGGCCGGTAGTGACCCGGGAGCCGAATCTCTTAAACAGGACGTTTTTAACCACGATGCCGGTTCTCAAACCAGTTCCACCGAACTCAATTCCTCTCTGGGCGGTATCCCCAAAAGCCACTCCGTCTAAGATTAAATTTTCAAAGCGACAGTTGTTGGCGGTGATAAAGAAGAGTCTGAAAGTGTCTGTGCTGACTGAACTGCGGGAAATAGTGGCTTTAAATCCCGGAGCAGATTTTAAAGTGACCGACTTGTTCCAGTTGGAGAAAGTTTCATTGTAAATACCATTGTCTTGAATCTCAATCGTGTCTCCGTTAGCAGCAGCGGAAAAGGCTGTAGTTATAGAGGTGTAATTACAGCCTGAGGAGCAAACCGTGAGCTTGGCTCCCTGACTTGAGGAAACCAAGAATAAGCAGAATGTAACTGCTAAAAATAGCTTAAGTACTCTCTCCTTCATCCTTTCACCTCTATACTTTATCGACCTATGCTCAGATAGGCAAAACCCAGCTTTTTCACTCTGTCAGGCTGGTATACGTTTCGGGCGTCGACTAAATTGGGTTTTCGCATTAACTTTTTGATTCTCTCTAAGTTTAATTCCCGCAGCTCGTTCCACTCGGTCATCAGAACCAGGGCATCCGCTTTTTCTGCACACCTATAGGCATCCGTAGCAAATTCTGCGCCTTTTAGCATTTTTTTTGCCTCTGGCATGGCTACCGGGTCATAGGCTTTTATCTTAGCTCCTTCAACCTGCAGCTTCTTGATAACGTAGATCGCCGGCGCTTCTCTAATATCATCGGTATTGGGTTTGAAGGAAAGGCCTAAGATGCCGATTTTCTTGCCTTTTAAATCTCCCACTAATTGCTTAACCTTAGCTACGATTATTTCTTTTCTCTCTTGATTTACTTCTAAAACAGCCTCTCCAATCTTAAAATCATAACCTGCTCTTCTGGCAATAGCGTTCAGACCTGCTAAATCCTTAGGCAGACAGGAGCCGCCAAAGCCTGCTCCGGCATGCAGGAACTTGGGCCCGATTCTTTTGTCCAAGCCCATGGCTTTGGCCACGGTCTGCACATCGGCTCCGGTCAATTCACACAGGTTGGCCATTTCGTTGATGAAGCTAATCTTGGTAGCCAGATAACAGTTAGTGGCATATTTAATCAGCTCCGCAGTTTCAAAGTCAGTCAGCACAAAAGGGGTCTCAATCAGATACAAAGGCCGGTAAATCTCTCTCATAATCTGCAAGGCCTTTTTCGAATCCGAGCCTAAGATTATCCGGTCTGGCCGCATAAAATCTTCTACAGAGGAGCCTTCTCTTAAGAATTCGGGATTGACTACAATGTCGAATTTCACTCCTCTTTTGCTGTTTTCCTGAATCAACTTTTTCAACCTTCGGCCAGTTCCCACCGGCGAAGTGCTCTTGTTGGTTATAACTTTGTATCCTTTCAGGTATCCGGCTACCTGCACTGCAGCCTTCTCTAATGCGGACGCATCCGGATAGCCATCTTTTCCAGGCGGAGTACCGACTGCTAAAAAGACCACTTCGGCCTGCTCCACAGCTTCCTTCAGGTTAGTGCTGAATCTCAATCTCCCTTTAATCTGATTTCTTTTGATTAGCTCTTCCAGGCCAATTTCATAAATAGGGCAGATGCCTTTGTTCAATAGCGCGATTTTCTTCTTATCGCTGTCAACGCAGGTGACATTCAAGCCGAAATCAGATATGCAGGTTCCGGCCACCAGGCCTACGTAGCCGGTTCCGACCACACAAACATCTTTAATCATTTCTATGCCACTCCAGAAAGTTGTCGATTCCCTCTTCAAAGCCGGTCTGAGGTTTGTATCCCAGAAGTCGCCTGGCCTTGGAGATGTCAGCCCAGGTTATTTTCGGCTCGGATTTTTCCGCCGGCAAGAATTTCAGCCGGGCTTTCTTCTGCAACTTAGATTCTAAAAGACGAATCAGGTCAATTAACTTAACCCGGCGAGAGTTTCCCAGATTGAAAATCTCAAATCCGAAATTTCGCTTCAGGCTGGCGGTCACTCCGTTCAGAATGTCATCAATATAAGTATAGTCTCTCTGGCTGTCTCCTTTTCCGTAAATCTGAATCTGTTTTCCAGCTTCTATCAGTTTGGTGAATTTATGGATGGCCATGTCCGGCCTCTGTCTGGGCCCGTAGACAGTGAAGAAGCGTAAAAGGGTCATGTTCATACCATAGAGATGATGATAAATATAGCATATCTGCTCGCCGGAAAGTTTTGTCGCTCCGTAGGGGGACAAGGGATTAAGCTCTTTCTCAGCCTCTCTATAGGGTATCCGACAATTTCCATAAACTGAAGAGGAGGAGCCGAAGATGAAGTTTCCGACCTTGTGTTTTCGGCAGGCTTCCAGCAGATTAAGGGTTCCATTGATGTTTACATCCGCATAAGATATGGGGTCTTTCAAAGAGCTTCTCACTCCAGCCTTGGCAGCTAAGTGAATTACTTTGTCAAATTTTACTTCCTTGAGAATTTTCTCCAAAAGCTTTCGGTCGCGGATATCCCCTTCCTGGAGATGGTAGCGCCGGCTGGATAAAGCCTTCTTAATATTCTTCCGTTTAATCCGGGGGTCGTAGCAGGGGTCGAAGTTGTCAACCACCCGAACCTCATACCCGCTGGCGAGCATCCGTTCTGCCAGTTGAGAACCGATGAACCCCGCCCCTCCGGTCAAGAGAATTCTCATCTACTAAAGAAGGGCCGGTTTATCCGACCCCTCATACTTTAATTTAAGGCTTATACCAGCAAAGTCAACACAAATAAATCCCTTGACAGCCTGAAGTTAGCTTAGGTTTATTTTACTTAGAATCTAAACCAAAAATGCCAGAGCTACCTCTTTTCAGGCCCGATATAATTGTCAGCCCTCAGGAAGCTGAAGGGCAAAAATTCTACATACTGAAAGACCCGATATCCCGCAAGTTCTTCAGAGTCAAGGAGCCGGAATATTTTATCATCCGGCAGTTAGATGGCAAAACCACCGTTGAGCAGATTTGTCAGAAGTTACAAGAAGAATTCAACTTATCTGCCACTTCGGAAGTCATCCAGAGCTTTATTTCTCAGTTAAACAACTATGGCTTCTTAGTCTCAGAAGAAGCAAGCAGAGAAACTACCCGCTTAGCCTATCAAACCCAAAGGCCGAAATCTCTTTTCCAAAAGATAATCTTCGTCAAGCTCAAGGCTTTTGACCCTAATGCGTTGTTAGACAGATTATTCCCCAAGGTCCGGCTGACTTTCACCAAACCCTTCATTTTACTCATATTTCTGGCAGTTTTGATAGGGATTTACATAACCATAGACCAGTGGGGAGAGTTCAGTTATTCAATAACCAGCTTATATCAGCTTTCCTCGATTTTAGGCATCTGGCTCACAGCCTTTTGGGTGGTTTCCTTACACGAATTTGCCCATGCCTTTACCTGCAAGTTCTATGGCGGAGAGGTGCGGGAAATGGGGTTTCTCTTGCTCTACCTGCAGCCCTGCTTTTACTGCAACCTCTCGGATGCCTGGCTCTTCCCGGAGAGGAAGAAGAAACTACTGGTGGGCTTCTCCGGTGCCTATTTTCAGATTTTCATCTGGGCTATGGCCACTATTCTGTGGCGAGTCACGGACCCCGAAGCTTTTTTAAATCAGTTTGCCTTTATCACCATGATTACCTCTGGAGTCTTAGTCCTCTTCAACTTCAACCCGCTAATAAAATTGGACGGCTATTATCTCCTCTCGGACTGGCTGCAAATCCCCAATTTGCGCCAGAAGGCCTTTCACTACTTGGGGAACTGGTTCAAAAAATACATACTCCGGCTGCCAGTAGAATTGCCACCGGTCTCTCCCAAAGAAAGGAAAGTCTATCCCCTGTATGGCATTCTCTCGTTGATTTATTCGGCTCTGCTCTTAGGTTTTGTCTTCTGGAAGATAGGAGAGTTTTTAATCGACCGCTTTGAGGGGCTAGGATTTGTTTTGTATTCGGCTCTGCTTTTGGTTATCTTCAAGACTCCAATACAGTTGATAGCCGCCGGATTCGGCCAGTTTTTGCTGTTCAGAAAAGAAGAGATGAAGAGCCCTAAGAAATTTGTAACTTATACCGGAATTATTATTGCTATCCTCGCACTTCTAATCTTCGTCAAGATAAATCTGAAGGTCTCCAAAGAGTGCGAGATCCGGGCAGTGCAATCTTACACGGTTTCGAATCAATCTCAATCTTACCTAGAGGAGAAGCTCTTCATAGAGGGGAGCGAAGAAAAGCGCTCGGTCAATTTTTTAAGGACAATCTCCTCCCAATATGGCGTGGTGTCATTGGAGCCGGTGGTCAAAGAAGGGCAGAAAGTCCAGGCCGGTGCTTTGATAGCCCGCTTAGCCTCTAACGAATACCTTAATAATCTAAATAGCACCCTGGCTAAAATCGAAGCGGCCAAAGCCAATTATGAACTCTTAAAAAAGGGCCCCCGGGCCGAGGAGATTCAACAGGCCCGAGATTTGGCAGAGCAGTTGAAGCTCAAGCTGGCCACCCGGGAACAGGAGAGAAATCGGTATCAGAAACTGTGGGAGCAGAAGTTAATCTCTCAGGAAGAATGGGATAAGGTAGACACTGATTACAGAGTCTTGAAATCGGATTTGGCCATAGCCGAGAATGAATTGAAAATTCTTTTGGAGACCCCCCGGCCTGAAGAAGTGAGAAAAGCAGAGGCAGAAATATCTCAGTTGGAAGCTTCGGCCTCCTATTACCGCCAGCAGGTGCAAGCCAGTGAAATCAAATCTCCTATTTCCGGATTAGTAACCAAGGTCAGGCCTTACGGAGACATCATATCCATTGTCCGCTCCGATTCGGTTCTGATAATGATTCCTATCTCCGAAAAGGACATGGATATTGTCCAGAAGGAACAGAAGGTAAGATTCAAAGTCAGAAGTTATCCAGAAAAAACTTTTGAAGGAAAAATCACCAAGGTTCCCCAGCAGGGGGAATTGAAAGAGAATCGCCCGGTTTTCTGGATTACCGCCAAAGCAGATAATCAGGAGCTTTTGCTAAAGCCGGGGATGACCGGCCAGGCCAAAATCTACTGTGGGAAGAAACCCATGCTTTCAATAATCTTGCGCAAAGTCGTGCGCTGGTTCCGGGTCGAAGTCTGGTCCTGGTTCTAACTACATTGAGTATACTTTAGTACTACAACCACTATATCTAGATACTTACGCTTGTACCATCACTTTTTGTTCAAATTTTTGCTTGACAATTTTTTGAACACCCCTTTCTTAGGTATCAGAGGTACAAGGATGTGGGTGTTGGAAAATTAGTCGTCTCCCACCAGGACGGCGGGAAACGCTAGGTCCTCTAACACCCCAATCTTTACAACAAAGCTTATCCAAGAAAGAGCCATCTAAGGCAAGAAGTGCAAGTCTTGTTATCTGAGGAATGCCAAAGGAGGTGATTTAATGGAACTAAAGGAACTCTTAATTGAGGAGCTGGAGGAGAGAATCGCTCCAGGGTCGGTATCAGCTTCCGGATAGTAATCCCTTTTCGGACGATAACTGACTAACACCTCCATTTGGAAGGCCGCTCAAAAGGCGGCCTTCATTTTTGAAACAGGGATAAGTCCGGCGTTTACATTTGCCTTAATTCTCCTAGCCGTAAGAAAGAGCTTGACAGTCTATAAAAATAAAAATAGGTTGATTGATATTAACCAGAGGTCAGGAAAATTTATTACAAAGATAAACTTCAATACACCAAGAGGAGGTGGGACAAAGAGAAAATTTATTACAGATTTAGTAAGGCTAACAGATAACAAAAATTAACTTTACAAGAGAGGGAGGATAAATGAAGAAGTTGTTTTCGCTAACAGCAGCAATCATTCTGCTGAGTTTGGCAGTTGTGCAGGCCAGTGTTTCAGTTCCCAATCTGGTAAACTTTCAGGGCCGGCTGACCGACGGGGCCGGCACGCCGGTGGCTGACGGAGCCTATGGCGTTACTTTTAGATTGTACACCGCTCCTTCAGGAGGCTCTTTAGTCTGGGCTGAGACCAGCTTAGTCACCACCAACAACGGAGTATTCAACCATAACCTGGGCGAAGATAATTCCTTTGACGTTACCTTTTTTCAGGATTACGACTCGCTCTTTCTGGAAATAGTGGTAGGTGGGGAGACCATGACTCCCCGCAGCCGACTGACCAGCGCGCCTTACACCCGACTGGCCGGTGGGATTGAAGTACCCAGCAACTCGACAAGCCCTGAGACTCTGGCAATCGCCACATTGCCGAATATTCATAACTTCATTGTCTTTGGCAATGACGGCAAACGCAATGTGGAGATAGGCGGCACAGGCTTTGGGGAAGTTTGGTTGAGGGACGGGACTGCTGGCAATAACCTGATTGTGGACCTTACGGCAACTACTAATTCAGGAGGCTCTCTTATTCTGAACAAATCAGGCGGGAGCTCTGGAGTTGACCTTAATGCAGGAGTAAGCGGGGGCGGTTCGACCCTGAACATGAGAAACGACGTCGGCTCGGTGACGGTCAGTTTTGACGCCGACGGCAGTGGTAACACCGCGGCGGTACTACCGACGGGTTCAATCTCGGACGCAGAGATTTTGGATGAGCCGGGAATTGCACATGAGTACAATAGCGGCTTGGTATCGCTGACAGGCACCACTACCGCTTACGATACAGTTACTATTACCGTTCCTACTTCGGGTTACATTGTAGTGACTGCTCACGCCTCTTTCACTATTGACCACACCAACGGAGTAGACGACTTAATGCGGATGTCAATCTCAAAGACTGCTGGCATTATAGACTTCGACAACGCGGCCCTCTGGCGTGGCAATATCCAGAATCCAACTAACACTGGATTCGATGAGTTTCTTGCTTTGAGTTGCACAAAAGTAGAGGCGGTGTCAAGTGGGACACACACTTACTTTCTTAATGCAGACGCCTGGAGTGGTTCTGGGGAGTTATGGCGTCGCCATCTGACCGCCATGTTTTTCCCCACGGCCTACGGCACGGTAGTAAGCACACTGGCATCCAAGTCAGCAGATGGACGCTCAGTTTCATCTGTCGATGGTGTACAATCTCTGACGGAAAGCGAGTTGACGACTATCACAGTTGAAGAGCACAACGCCCGTATGGAAGCTGAGTTGGAAAAGATGCGTACTGAAATCGAAGCCCGTCTTCAGAAATTAGAGCGCCAGATTAATCCGGGCAGTTCTACTCCGGGAGCAGAATAAGGGAGTTGCCATGGGAAAAATAAAAAGCTATTTAGGCCCCCTATTGATTCTGCCATTGATAGTGAGTGTCCCGGCTCTGGCGGCCAAATCCAAACTTCCGGTGATTCAAGAGCCAGAGCCTACTGTTCAAACAGATAAGACGCAGAACCAGCAGGTTCCCGCTACTCCAGGCCAGGCTCAGCCCGTAAAACCCAAATCCGCTGCCCCGAATTTTGACCTGAACTGGTTCACCATTAACGGCGGGGGCGATAGTTACGGAAGTTCCGCCAATTACCGCCTGGGTTACAGCATAGGACAATCAGTTGCCGGCGAGGGCGGCTCAGCCAGTTACAACCTGGGCATTGGTTTCTGGTACGGAGCTGAAGTAATCTGTATTGCCATCCCCGGCGACGCCAACGCCAGCGGTACTTATACTCTAGGAGATATTCTGGCCGTGGTAAATTATTATTTCAACAAGCCGGGCTGTTCGCCCCAGCCTTTGTGCTGGCTGTCCGGTCTGCTCTGCCGGGGGGACTGGAATGGCAGCGGCACCATAACCTTGGGAGACATAATTCAAGGAGTGAATTATTATTTCAACAAGCCGGGCGGGCCCTGGAATGCTTTTCCCAGTGGGGTCTGCTGCCTGACGCCGTAAAGGCGCTACCAGAATAACTTCAAAAGAGAAAGGGAGCCAATAAGGCTCCCTTCTCTTTATAGACTTGACCAGATTATTTAATTCCTAACTGCCAGGCCAGGAAACTGTAAGTATCCACGGTATTTTCGATTCGTTTGGAGGTGGGTTTGCCCTGGCCGTGGCCGGCCTTGGTTTCCACCAGGAGTAAGATGGGGGCCTCAGATGAATTAGTTTTTTGAAGTTTAGCCGCCATTTTCAGGGCGTGCAGGGGATGAACCCGGCTGTCCGACTCGCCGGTGTCTATCAGAGTGGCCGGATAAGATGCGCCCGGTCTGACTTGATGGTAGGGTGAATATTGATAGATAAATTTAAACTGCTCTGGGTCGTCACTGGAGCCGTATTCCGGTATCCAGTAGCGGGCTATCAGAAATTTATGATACCTGACCATATCTAAAAGCGGCACCGAGCAGATTACCGCCTTAAATAGCTCCGGCCTCTGGGTCAGGGCCGCGCCGACTAACAGTCCTCCGTTACTTCCGCCAGCAATGGCCAATTTTTGTGAATTAGTGTAGCCGCTTTTAATCAGATACTCTGCTGCGGCGATGAAATCGTCAAAGACATTCTGCTTGTTCTCCAACATACCGGCTTTATGCCACTCTTCCCCGTATTCTCCTCCGCCTCGCAAGTTCGGAATTGCTAACACCCCCCCTTTATCCAGCCACCAGAAGCGGGTGCCGGAAAAATAGGGGGTCATACTGACCGTGAAGCCGCCGTACCCGGTCAAGAGAGCGGGATTCTTGCCGTCCAATGCTAACCCCTTCTTATGCACAATGAACATGGAGACCTTGGTCCCGTCTTTGGAGGGATACCAAACCTGCTTGGTCTCATAAGCCGAGACATCGACTTTAACCGGGGTGCGGTAAAATTCCCGGAGCTGATTTTGGGCAAAATCATAGCGAAAGATGGTCGGTGGGTAGGCAAAGGAAGAGAATCCAAAAAACATCTCTTCGTTATCCCAGCTTCCGCTCAACTCCCCGGCTGAGCCTAGACCGGGCAGAGGAATCTCTTGTTCTAATCTCCCATTAAGGGAAAAAACCTTCAACTGGGAGGTGGCATTATGCAGATACTCGACTAAAAGCTTGCGATTGATTATCCGACCTGAAACCAGCAAGTCTTTTTCTTCGGGAATCAAGACCCGCCAGTTCTCTTCTTCCGGCTGGTTTAGGTCCACTGCTATGAGTTTGAAAAAAGGAGCGCCATCATTGGTCAATAGATAAAATGTGTCTCCCAGAATCTCGCCCTGATAAGTGGCTTTCTGCCCTTTTATCAGATGCAGAAAATCTCTTTTTTTAGAGAGGTTTTTCAGATATATGTCATTGTAATCGCTGGAGCCGACCGAGGCGTAGATGGCCAAATACCTATCGTCATGCGAAAGCTGAACTCCAAAAAGCATCTCCTTTTGTTGGGGATACTCAAAGATTAAGGAGTCTTCGTCGGGATTGTCTCCCAGCTTATGGAAAAACACTTTTTGATTATAGTTCTCCTCCCCTTTAGGAGTAGTCCCGGGTTTGGGGAATCTGGTGTAATAAAACCCTCTCTCATCATTAGTCCAGGAGACGCTGGAGAAGCGGCAGCCTAAGATGGTATCTGAGAGGTCCTCTTTACTCCCCACTTCCCTGACAATTAAAATACTTTGTTCATTGCCGCTCTGGGAGACTCCGTAAGCAATATAGGAGCCGCTGTCAGAGGGGTACCACCAGTCCATAGAGACGGTGCCGTCCTGACTGAAGGTGTTGGGGTCAATTAGAACTTCTGGCTGGCTCTCTAAGCTCTCCTGCACGTAAAGGACCGACTGATTCTGCAGGCCGTCATTTTTCGTAAAGAAATATCTGTTGCCCTTCTTATGGGGGGTGCCCACCTTAGGGTAGTTCCACAGCCCGGTGATGCGCTCTGTAATTTCTTTTCTCTGAGGAATCTTG
Source organism: uncultured Ignavibacteria bacterium (assembly GCA_964399055.1). Lineage (GTDB taxonomy): Bacteria > Zixibacteria > MSB-5A5 > DSPP01 > RBG-1 > CAYNPJ01. The sequence goes on along the minus strand of CAYNPJ010000001.1, from coordinate 39,699 downwards.
TCCAGGTAGGAGCGGGTGAACTGATTCTGCTGGGCAATCATCTGCTGAACCTCAGGAGCATCGGTATCTTCCAGCCAGCGATAGGGGTCGGGAATGACCACTCCGTGAAGGGTGTCGGCCAACTCAACGGTTTTTACCGGGGGATAAGAAGGTTTGGCTGATAAGGCAGGCGAGACTGAAACAAATAGAGTTGCACATATGAGCAGAAGCATTTTATGGCAGGTTATTACCGTTATATTAAGACGAACAGAATTCACCACTACCTCCTTAAAGGATTTAATCAAGATGACTCGGATAAAACTTTAAATAAGTAAATAAATTTATTTCTTGGCCTGTGGCTCTAACTTTTCCTCTATTTTTGCCTCCACTTCCGATTCTTTAGCCTCTTCTTCTTCGGATTTGCGCTCTAAGAGATTTTCTCTCTCTCTGTGTTTGTAAGTAATCACGAAACTAATGGTCTGCCCGCAGGTGAGGGTGGCCAAACCATAGCCTAACATCAGAAAGAAAATTATTACCAGAGTGATGCCAATCAAGAAGGCGGCAATGCTCTCCGCGGCGCCCAAAGAGACGGTTCCCACAGCCACCGGAAAATGGTAGCCTATGCTTGACCCGGGATATAATGTGGTAAAAAACTCCATTACATTGGGCAGGGGCAGATAGGCTAAAGCGCCCTGAAAGATGTTATCCAGCTTCTCCCCCATGGTCAGGCCGCAGGCCCATTGAATCAATTGCAAAGAGCGCACCACAAAATAGCCGAAGACAAAGACCCCTAATTTAGCTAAGACCAAGGTTAAAGCCGAGTAGCCGAAAAATCTTCCGGGCTGATTCCAGACCGTCTGGAAATACTCCACTACCGTGGTAAAGGTATCAGATTTAAGGCACCCGGCCACAGCCGGCGTCAGAATGAAGGAGACGAAGAAGACAAAAGCCACAAAGACAGTAAAGATGGCTGCGGCAAAGATGGGTATCCCGTAAAATAATCCAAAAATCAGTTCCCCGACCGCGGGAATGCGCCCGATTAAACCTAATACTGCCCCGACCACTATCAAAATGACAACCAAAGTTAAGAGAGTCAAAGGGGAAAAAAGGACTGCGGAAGCCCTCCCCTTCATGAAGCGGAGTGACTCCCTGGTGGAGTAGAACATGTCTCCTTTCAGTTCTTCGTAGGTTACCTTAGCCACCGCGGTGGAAAAGAGCATCCAGAAGGAGATGAAAAAGAGAATTCCGGCAATCCAGATCACAGCTGAAATCCAGCTGCCATATTCGAAAGCATAAACCGGGAACAGCCCGAAGTAGCTCCAGGTCTCGGAGACTGACAGCCCGGAGGTCAAGAAGGCTAAGTAGGTCAGAATTAAATAGCCCAGGTAGCCGATTATCAATCCCAGGGTCTGGATAACCAATCTTTTACCCGTGGAAATGGCTAAGCGGGGGGCTTTAAACAGGTCTCTCCAATCAAAATGCATCGGCATGAATTCCTCCTTTCGCAAGGGACGCAAGAATTTAAGGGGAAGTCAGAGGAGTTGTCAAGGAGAAAGAATCTCAATTCAATCCCAGTTTCCGGAAATAAGACTATTGTTCTTGGAGCTAAAAAGTATTAATCTATAGCTAACCTATGTCAGCAGGAGGGTCATAAAAGGATTTCATTCTCCAATCGTTTGCCCAGTAAGCGCTTTTAAAAAAATAGCCGACTTTAATATAAGAAAAGTTCATTGAGCCAGTACAGAAAGGATTAAGATGAAGCAGTCCAAAACAGAGATGTCCTTAAGAAAGAAAATCAAAGACCGCAGCGCAGTTGTGGGAGTCATCGGCTTGGGCTATGTCGGCCTCCCTTTGGCGGTAGAGTACGGGAACTCCGGCTTTGAAATCATAGGGCTAGATATCAATCCTAGGAAGTGCAAGATTATCAACTCCGGCAAGTCTGACATCGATGATGTGCCGGATGAAGAGGTCAAAAAGTTAGTCTCTTCCAAGAGGTTGTGGGCCACCACTGACTTCGCCTATCTGAAAGACTGTGATTGTATCTCCATCTGCGTCCCCACGCCTTTGAACAAGACCAAAGACCCGGATGTCTCCTTCATCTTGGATGCGGTGGCTCAGGTGCAGAAATATTTGCGGCCCGGACAGTTAGTGGTTTTAGAATCCACCACTTATCCGGGGACCACCGAAGAGTTGATTCTGCCCAAATTGGAATCTACCGGCTATAAGGCAGGAGTGGATTTTTTCTTAGTCTTTTCCCCGGAGAGAGTCGACCCGGGCAACCAGGTCTACAAGGTTAAAAACACACCCAAAATTGTAGGAGGAATCACCCGAGCCTGCACCGAGATGGGGAAGGTTTTTTATGAACAGGTAATTCAAGAGGTCTTTGCGGTATCTTCTTCAAGGGCCGCCGAAATGGTTAAGCTCTTAGAAAACACTTTCCGGGCGGTTAATATTGGGCTGGTCAACGAAGTAGCTTTGATGTGCGACAAATTAGGATTAAACGCCTGGGAGATTATTGAGGCGGCCTCCACCAAGCCTTTTGGTTTTATGCCCTTTTACCCAGGGCCCGGTCTGGGAGGGCACTGTATACCCATTGACCCGCACTACCTCTCTTGGAAGCTGAAAGCTCTGAATTACTATGCCCGCTTCATAGAGTTAGCCGGCGACATCAATTCGCATATGCCCGAATACGTTGTGGAACGGGTCTCTTTACTTCTCAACCAGAAGGGCAAGGCACTCCGAGGCTCCAGAATATTAGTCTTGGGGGTGGCTTACAAGAAAGACATAAAAGATACCCGGGAGTCTCCGGCCTTGGATGTCATCAAACTCTTGGAGCAAAGAGGGGGAGAGGTTTTATATAACGACCCCTTTGTGCCTTATCTTAAAATGGATGATTTAGACCAGAAATCGGTCAAGCTGACTGAAAAACTTCTCCGCAGCTGCGACTGCGCTGTGATTGTCACTGACCACTCCTCTTACAACTACCGCTGGATTGTGGCCCATTCCCGATTGGTGATGGATACCCGCAATGCAACTAAGAATGTCAAAGAGCACCGGGAGAAGATAGAGAGATTATAGCCAAAAACCAGGGAGGGGGAATGAAAAGACTCTTAATTGGCAGTTCGGCATTTATTCTGCTCTTTTCCGTTTCACTTATCTTTGCTTCGCCTTTAGAAAAACTCCCCACTGACAGCTGGGTCTATCTGGTGATTGACCAGTTTTACACTTCCGGCTTATTTCCGCAGCTACACCGCAGTCTCAGACCTTACAGCCGGGGCCAGATTGCAGAGTACTTGATTGATATCCGCCAAAAGGAGTCCTCCGGCACTTTAAATTTATGCGACTGGCAGAGATGGCAGATTGAAAAATTGGAAGCTGAATTTCAGTATGAGATTGAGGCTTTAAAATCGGACAACGCGCTAAAAAATCAGGTTAAAATTAATCCCTCAGGGGTTTTACGTTTATATAAGAGCAAAGACGTTCCTGCCCTGGGAAGAGGGCAGTTTTATCTCTCCGGGAGCTGGGAGTGGAACCAGAGATTTATCTTTCAAACCAGAGGAGTCTTGGACAACCGCGGAGAAGAGGACCCTAATTTTTTTGCTCAGGAGTGGAAGAAGGGTTTGACCGGAATGTTCGACCGGGGCTATGTAGGTTTCAGAGCCAAGCCACTCAATTTCACCTTAGGCCGGGACTATCTCCGCTGGGGCCCGGCTGAGCAGGGCTTGCTCTTATCCTCTAATTTTCCGGCACTGGATTTTGTAAGTTTCGAAGCCGGGTCTGGCAGATTCAGACTCAGCTTTTTTACCTCCCGACTGGACACCGTAAATTTCGTTGATTCTGTCTTGGGGCCGCAATTGACTAAGCGCTACATTTCCGGTCACCGCCTGAATTTCAAGCATCCGGCTGGCTGGGAAGTCGGATTCTCGGAAATCATACTCTATGGCGGAATCGACCGCGGCGTGGAACTATTTTATCTCAATCCGGTTCTCCCTTATTATGTAGAGCAGTACAATCATAACATAGACGACAATTCACTCTGGAATTTAGAATTTGCTCTGACTTTCTGGAAGAATAAAGAGTTTTACGGCGAGCTTTTGATAGATGATTTCCAGTATGATTTTGTCAGCGAGCCGAATCAGTTGGGTTTTACTTTAGGGACCAGATTGGCTGACTTCTTGGGCTGGCAGGGGAGTTATTGGAACTTAGAATATACCCGGGTAGGCACTTTTGTCTACGGCCAGCAGAAGCCCTGGAACCGCTACACCTATCAGGATGTGGTCTTGGGCCACCTCTTAGGCTCGGATTTTGACCAGTGGCAGCTCGTTCTGAAGTATCTTCCTCACAAATTCTTCACTTTAAATCTGGCTGGCAGTTACACCCGACAAGGAGAGATGACCGCCGACAGTGTCTATTCTGACCCAATTCCCAAGAATACTCCCTTCCCCTCTGGGACAGTTGAGAAGGTCTGGTCCGGCTCCCTGGGGGTGACTTTTCAGCCGGATGCCCATTTAATTGCCAATCTGAATTTTCTCTATCAGGATTTCAAAAATTATCAGCACCTCTCTGGCATGGAGCACGACAGCTGGACTGTACTTCTGCGCTTGGATTACAACTTCTGGAGAGAATTCCGGCTGTGAAGAATAAGGTCCGAGTCCTCTCCCCGGCTAAGATTAATCTCTTTCTAAAAGTTCTCCGTAAGAGGAAAGATGGCTTCCATGAGATTTTATCCTGGATGCAGATGGTTGATTTGCAAGATGAAATTGCCTTAGAGAAAACTTCCCAGGGGATAGAAATCATCAGTGACCAGAAGAGTGTTCCTACTGACAGCAGTAATCTGGCTTTTTGGGCGGCTGAGTTCTTCTTACGCAAGACCAAGATTACCGGGGGCGTGAGAATAAAGATTAAGAAAAGAATCCCGGTTGGTGCTGGCTTAGGTGGAGGGTCCTCCAATGCTGCTTCGGTCTTGACGGGATTACAGAGGCTCTTTAAGGCCAGATTGACTTATGTCCAGATGATTTCCTTGGCCAGAAGGCTGGGCTCGGACGTCCCTTTCTTTTTTACTACTGGTTCTGCTTTAGCAACTGGCCGAGGGGAAAAAGTTCATTCCCTAAACCTGCCCCTGAATTATTGGCTGGTTCTGGTCAATCCCGGGTTTGAGGTTAGCACTAAATGGGCTTACAGCCAGGTGGAACCGAGTCCAATCAAGTATCGCGCGGCTCTGAAAGCCAAGCAACTGACCTTAGCTGAGATGTTAGTTCAACAGAAAAAATTAGGAAATGACTTTCAAAAAATTGCGTGCCGCAGATTTCCGGAAGTAGGCTTGATTATAGGGAAGCTGGAAAAATCAGGGGCGCTCTATGCAGCCATGAGCGGCAGCGGGCCGACTGTGTTCGGGATTTTCAGGGATAAACCTGCTGCGGAAAGTATCAGCCGCGAGTTAAGAAGGAAAAGAAGCTGGAGGGTCTGGGTGACAAGGCCTCTGCGCTTGAAATCTGTGGGCTTGCCTCTCTTGTAAAGAGTTAGTATCTTCCTATCGGAGATTTCTGAATTGGTCTGGCAATCAGCCTGAAGTAGTATATCGTAGTTATTTTGAAATTAATAAGTTTGGGGCGTAGCCAAGCTGGCAAGGCACAAGACTTTGGATCTTGCATCCCAGGTTCGAATCCTGGCGCCCCAGTTCATCCCGAGCGAACGCAGTGAGTGGTTCGACTCCCTCGATTCCGCTCGGGACAAGTCCGCTCACCATAAATCGAGGGATTTATTCCGAAGTTAAATAGATGAATATTAAAAAATCTTCATGGTTTGTCTATATGGTCAAATGTAAAGACGGTTCTATCTATACGGGAATCTCGAATGATGTTGAGGACAGAATAAAAGAGCATAATTCAGGTCAGGGAGGGAAATATACAGCTAGTAAAAGACCCGTTAGGCTAATTTTTCAGGAAGAGCAAGCAGATAAGTCTTCAGCTCTTAGAAGGGAAAAGCAGATTAAAAATTGGAGTAGAGAGAAGAAAGAAGCTCTGTCCAGGCTTGGTTCGGCTCATTCCGACTTGTCCCGAGGTTTGTCGAGGGATTCGGCAGAGTGAACAAGCTCACCATGAATAGGTTCTCGAGTCAGTGATGGAGGTTTCCCTCGACTACGCTTCCTCGACGGCGCTCGGAACAAGTCGGGACAAGCGAATCCTGGCGCCCCAGCTTGTACGGAGTGCAGTCTAGGTGTTCATCCCGCGGTTCGCCTTAACAACTTCCTGATCTTTTTTCCAACCTTTTGTTCTTATTTGAAACATACAGTTAGCCCTCAGCGTAAAGCCCTAATAAATCTGACTGACAGCCCATACAAAGCACAAGGAGACCAATGAACAGAATATTCGCCGCAATTTTCAGCCTGATGGTTCTATCAACCGTAATCTATGCCCAGCAGGTGGCTGATTCAGCTTTCAATCCCCCTATCCTTAAGCCAGCTTATCCAGAGGGAAAGGGGCCGGTGGTGATGATTGATAAAGCACATCATAATTTTCATACCACTGAGGGCCGATATTATACATTTGCCCGATTGCTTAGTCGGGATGGGTATCAGATTCTCTCTTCCGGTTGTGCGTTTAATATTGATTCTCTAAGGCGCGGCAGCATCTTGGTCATTTCCAATGCCCTGAATGAGCGCAATGTCGAAGACTGGTCTCTGCCGACCCCCTCGGCCTTCACGGATGAAGAAATTACAGTTGTTAGAAATTGGGTGACAGAAGGCGGCTCACTTTTATTGATTGCCGATCATATGCCTTTTCCAGGAGCTGCCGAAAAACTGGCTGCGGTTTTTGGATTTAAATTAAACAATGGTTTTGCAGCCTCCACTGACACCTCCCAACGAGGGGCTGACCTATTCAAGCGCTCTAACGGCACCTTAGGTGACCATCCTGTCACCCGAGGACGTGATTCCACCGAGTGGGTTGACCAGATCGCCTCATTTACCGGCCAGGCCTTTCAGGCTGAGAAAGCCGTCGGCCTGATGATCTTTCCAGAAAATATGGCATCATACATGCCGCAGGAAGCTTGGGTATTCAACGACAGTACCCCCTCAGTGCCAATCCAGGGCTGGTTTCAGGGGGCGGTGAAGGAACTCGGCAAAGGCAGGGTGGCGGTCTTCGGAGAAGCGGCCATGTTCTCAGCCCAATTAGCTGGAGCAGAAAGGCGTCCTGCCGGGATGAATCATCCCATCGCCAAACAAAATCCTCAATTTCTGCTCAATGTGATGCACTGGCTCTCCAGGTTACTGTGAAAGATCGTTCTTAAAGCTTTACCCCAGTTCTGGCAAGCAGAAAATGGTTCAGATTGAACTCCATAGATTGTGCCGAACACAACCAGTCAGAGCAGTTCTAAACCTGTTCCAGATTCCCAGTTAGTTTACTCCTTACCCTTGTCAGTCAAAAAATAATCCTCAGGCCACCATACTCTCCCCCGCTATCCGCCCCGTAGTCCAGGCGCTCTGGAAATTAAATCCGCCGGTTATCCCGTCAATATCTAAAATCTCGCCGGCAAAGTATAAACCGGGAGATATTTTGCTCTGCATGGTCTTGAAGTCCACCTCCTTGAGGCTGACCCCGCCGCAGGTTACGAATTCCTCTTTGAAAATCCCTTTTCCGCTGACGGCAAAGCACCCTTGGGTCAGTTCGAATACGAGTGCGTTTATGGCGTCGTTGGTGATATTTGCCCAAGTGGTCTCATGCGCAATTCCGATATACTGTGCTATCCGGCTCCAGTACCGGCCCGGTATCGGGAAGACCGGCTCTTTGTGAACCCTTTTCCGGCCATTTTGTTCTTTGTAAGTTAGCAGGTCCTGATAAAGCTTCTCCGCGCTGAAATCCGGCAACAGGTTAATTGTTAGTTCCGCCTGATAGCCGCATTGCTGGAACATTCTGGCCCCCCAGGCCGACAGCTTCAGCACAGCTGGCCCGCTTAATCCCCAGTGGGTGATGAGCAAATCGCCGGTCTGTTCCAAACCCTTCTTATTTTTATCTGTCAGGGTAAGTTTTACATTCTCAAAACTTATTCCGGCCAGTCCCTCCAGGCGGGAATCGGAAACTTTGAAAGTAAATAGCGACGGGACGCAAGGTACAATAGTATGCCTCAGGGCCTGGGCCAGACGGTACCCGTGCGAGCTGCTGCCGGTAGCCAATAGCACCCGGTCAAAAGTCTGGCGCATTCCGTCCTGAAGCTCTATTTCAAATTGCCGGGAATTCTTTGCCGAAGTTGCTTTCTGGATATCTTTCACCCGGGCGCCGAGCCGGACCTGTACTCTCAATTCCCGTGCCGCATTCAGCAGGCAGTCCACCACAGTTGAGGACTGGTCAGTTACCGGAAAGATTCTACCATCCTCTTCGGTCTTCAGCCGAACACCTTTTTTTTCGAACCAGGCGATAGTGTCTTTTGGCTGAAACCGGTTGAAGGGTCCCAGGAGTTCCCGGCTTCCCCGGGGATAGCCCTTGGCCAATTCAACCGGGTCAAAACAGTGATGGGTCACGTTACACCTTCCACCCCCGGATATGCGCACTTTATGTAAAGGTTTGTGAGTGGCTTCCAATAAAATGATTTCTGCGGACGGATTATGGGTAGCGGCAGAAATCGCGCCAAAAAAACCGGCTGCACCACCGCCGGCAACGGCTATACGCACAGGTTAGACCAGTTCGAGCGACTTGGCTTCATAGGAGTATTATCAACTCTCCGGTCTCAAACAACAAGGGCGTTTCAGCCAACCAGGATTACAATATCCGGGATTGTCACTGCTTTCCAGCAAAAATTATGAAACGCACGCAAAGCCGAACTTAGTTGTGCACGCCTACTTTAACTTTAGACGACTTATCGGGTTATCAATGAGTGTCTCACTGTCACAATGGTCTTCTCTCGCTCTCTTCGCATGATTGTTCAAAATTTACCTCTTGACAAAATCGCCTTTCCGCTTAACTTAGAGCTTAAAGATTATGATTCTCAATACCAGCAGCGCCAGAACCCAGAGCTTAGCAAGAGCCAATTATTATTGGTGGTACTGGTATTTTAGCCCACAGGCAGGTGGTGGGTCCTAAAGCTATGTAAGCACAGGCACACAAAAATTTTTCAGCCCACTATCTGCAAAGGTAGTGGGCTTTTTGTTTAGCTAAATTTTCATGAATCTAAAAACTTTACTTGGCAGCAATCTAAAACCCAAAAGCATCCAGCTGACCCCGGTGGTGGCTGAAGATGTGGGGGATTTGGAGACTCCGGTCTCGGCCTTTTTGAAATTGAGAAAGAGCGGGGCGAAGTTTCTCTTGGAGTCGGTGGAGCAGAATGAAAAAGTGGGGCGGTACTCTTTTATAGGTTTGTCCCCCAAGATTACGGTTCGCGTAGAACAAAATCAAATTGTAATAACAGAAAACGGTCAGAAGAACAAGACAACTGCTAAGTCTGCAATCCTTTCCCATCAAGGCGACCCGTTAAATATCTTAAGAAAAATCATCAATAGCATTCAGATTGAGACTAAACCGGAACTCCCCACTCTCTTGGGGGGATTGGTTGGCTTCATCAGCTATGATTTTGTCAGATTCCTGGAGAGAATTCCTGACACCAACGGGAAACTAAATTTCCCCTATGCGCTGTTTTATTTAGTAGACCGGCTCCTGGTCTTTGACCATCTGCAGAGGAAGGTAAAAGTAATTTACTTAGAGCCAAAGTCCGGGCGGAAATCGACTGCCAGTCAGACCGGAAGAGATATTAAGAATATTCTACAGCAACTTAGAGTACCTTTAAAACTTGATGGTCTGCACCGGAATTCTAATCATACAAGATGGGCCTCCAATTTCACTCCCCAAGAATTTTACCAGGGAGTAGAGCAGGCTAAGGAGCATATCCGGGCCGGGGATGTCTATCAATTGGTCCTGTCTCAGCGCCTGACTGGTAAACTGCAAGCTGAGCCGTTTCAAGTCTACCGGGCTCTGCGCATGCTCAATCCTTCTCCTTATATGTTCTATCTCGACTTTGACCATTTGAAACTAATCGGCTCTTCTCCAGAAGTCTTAGTGAAATTAAAACAGAGGACTGCCATTCTCTGTCCGATTGCCGGCACCAGACCTAGAGGGTCTAATTTGGCTGAAGATTTGAGATTGTTCCAGGAACTCCAGAAGGATGACAAGGAGATAGCTGAGCACATCATGCTAGTTGACTTAGGCAGGAATGACTTGGGGCGCTGCTGTCAGTTCGGCACGGTCAAAGTCTCGGAGCTGATGGCGGTGGAAAAATATTCACATGTGATGCATCTCACTTCACAAGTCGAGGGTGAGCTGGACTCCGACAATGACCAGTTCGATTTATTCAGAGCCTGTTTCCCGGCTGGCACCGTGACCGGCGCTCCTAAAGTAAAGGCCATGGAATTGATTGAGAAATTAGAGAAAGAAAAAAGAGGACCCTACGCCGGCGCGGTGGGCTATTTCTCCCTGAGCGGGGAGATGGACTTCTGCATTGCCATCCGCACCATCATTCTCAAAGACCGGCACTATTTACTCCAGGCCGGAGCAGGGATTGTCTACGATTCTCTGCCAGAAAGAGAATTTCGGGAGAGTTTAGATAAGGCGGCCGCCTTAAAGAGAGCCATCCAGATAGCCAGAGAGGGATTGTAAATGATTCTGATAATTGATAACTACGATTCCTTTACTTACAACTTAGTGCAGTATTTGGGAGCTATGGGGAGAAAGCTGCAAGTATACCGCAATGACCAAATCACTTTAGACGAAGCTCAAAAACTAAAACCGAGTCATCTGGTGATTTCTCCGGGTCCGGGTTCACCCGCTGAGGCCAGAGTCTCCAATGACTTGATTAAGTTTTTTGCCGACAAGATCCCCATTTTGGGAGTCTGCTTGGGGCACCAATGCTTAGCTTATGTCCTCGGCGGAGAGGTGAACCGGGCCGAAAGAGTGATGCACGGCAAGGTTTCGTCCATTTACCACAACGGCAGAGAGCTCTTCCTAGGACTCCCCAATCCCTTTACTGCCACGCGCTACCACTCCCTAATTGTCCGAGAAGAGAATCTGCCGGATTGCCTAGAGGTCACTGCCCACACTGCAGAAGGGGAAATCATGGGTCTAAAACTGAAAAGTCGTAAAGTCTACGGGGTGCAGTTCCACCCGGAGTCGATTCTGACTAAGGAAGGAAAGCTAATCTTACAGAACTTTTTAAATTCGCACTGAAATGATACAGTCAGCCATTGCCAAGTTATCTCGCAAAGAAAGTTTAGAAATAGAAGAAGCCAGACAAGTCATGCAGGAAATCATGGAAGGGAGTGCCACTCCGGCTCGAATGGCCGCTTACCTGACCGCCTTGGCCCTTAAAGGAGAAAGTAAGGATGAAATCTTGGGTTCAGCCCTGGCAGTCAGGCAGAGAGCCATTGGGGTGCCGCATCATCAGAAAAAAATCGTGGACTGCTGCGGTACCGGCGGAGATGGAGCGTTCACTTTCAATGTCTCCACCATCGTTGCATTCGTTCTGGCTGCCTCCGGTCTTCCGGTAGCCAAGCATGGCAACCGCTCGGTCTCTTCTAAATGCGGAAGCGCAGATTTACTCCAGGCCGCTGGCATAAAACTCGAACTTTCTCCACAGCAAGTGGCCAGGTGCATAGATGAAATCGGGATAGGGTTTATTTTTGCCCCGCTTTTTCACCCGGCTATGAAAAATGTAGCTCCGGTCAGAAAAGAATTAGGAATCAGAACCATATTTAATCTGCTGGGACCTTTAGTTAATCCGGCCAGCGCCACTCATCAGATTATCGGAGTCTTTGATCAGCAGTTGACTGAAGTTATGGCCGAAGTCTGCTCTCAATTAGGCATCCGCAAAAGCTGGGTGGTGCACTCACTTTCCAACATTGATGAATTGACCACCACAGAAAAGAATAAAATATCCTGCCAGAACAACGGCCTGGGAGTAAGCTATCACTTAGACCCTTTAGATTTGGGATTTCAACGCGCGGATAAGAGAGAATTAATGGGAGGAAATGGGGAAAACAACTTAGAAATAGCCCGGCGAATTTTAAAGGGGGAAAAGGGAGCTCCACGGGATACAGTGGTCTTGAATGCGGCGGCGGCGCTGGTTGTGGCAGAAAGGGCGGTAGACTTGCAAGAAGGAATTCTTATGGCAGCAGAGCTGATTGATTCTGGCCAGGCTCTGCAGAAATTGGAACAATTAAAGGAGTTCAGTAACAAATGTTAGCCGAGATTGTGACCTACAAAAAAGCTCTACTGACCCAAATTAACCAGAGGGAGGAAATTAATGTATGGGAAAAGGAGATTGAAAATCTCGCCCCGGCCAGGGATTTCAAGAGAGCATTAGAGAATAAATCGGAACTCTCTTTGATTGCTGAGATTAAACGCGCCTCTCCTTCCGCCGGGATTTTGAAACCAGATTTAGACGTAGAAGAGTTGGCTACAATTTATGAACAGACAGGCGCCAGCTGCATTTCGGTGCTGACAGAAGACAAATTCTTCCAGGGAAGCAATGAAGATTTGAAGAGAGTCAAAGCCTGCAGCAGAGTGCCGGTTTTAAGGAAGGATTTTATTCTAACAGAATATCAAATCTGGGAGTCTAAAATAATCGGGGCAGACTGCCTGTTATTGATTGCCACACTTCTGGATGGCCAAGAACTAAAAACTTTGCTTAAGCTGACCAGAGAGTTGGGGCTACAGGTCTTAGTGGAGGTTCACACCGCGAAAGAATTAGAACAGGCGCTTAATTTAGGCGCTGAGCTGATAGGAATAAATAATAGAAATCTGCAAACTCTTCAGGTGGATTTGAAGATTACGGAGAGGTTGATGTCTTTCATACCAGAGAAGACTATAGTAGTGAGTGAGAGTGGAATTTCCAAGCGCGGAGATGTCGAAATACTGGAAAATTTCGGAATTGACGCAATTCTGGTAGGAGAGGCATTGATTAAGAGCCCAGACCCGGGATTAAAGATAAGGGAACTTTTGGGTAGAAAAATAGGAGTAAGAGCGGAGAGATGACCAAGATTAAAATTTGCGGAATAACCAACATCTCAGAAGCTTTGAAATGCGCGGAGGCAGGCGCAGATGCCCTGGGTTTTGTCTTTGCCTCCAGCCCCAGACAGGTTACGCCTCGGATCGCTCAAGAGATTTGCAGAGAAATGCCAAATTCGGTCTCTAAAGTAGGAGTCTTTGTCAACGAAAACCGGTCTACTTTACTCAAGATTGCCAGCCTATGCCAGCTCAACTATGTACAATTGCACGGCCAGGAAGATTTAGCCTATCTGCAAGAATTGAAATTTCCTTTCCTGAAAGTCTTCAGGGTCAGAGATGAATCGGTGCTTTCAGAGATAGATGGCTTCAAACTCAACCGGTTTATGCTGGATACCTATTTAAATGGCTCTGCCGGTGGAAGCGGAAAAAGTTTTGACTGGAAGGTGGCCCAACAGGCCAAAAGGTTCGGCCAGCTTTTTCTATCAGGGGGATTGACTCCAGAGAATGTTGGAATGGCCTTGGAAAAGGTTAAGCCGTTTGGGGTAGATGTCTCCTCCGGTGTAGAGAAGTCGCCCGGCAAGAAAGATTTGGAAAAAGTGAAAAGATTCATACAAGAGGTCAGAAGATGGGACTCCCGAATCAATTAGGTTATTTCGGCAAATACGGGGGAAGGTTTGTGCCGGAGACTTTGATGTCGGCCCTTCTGGAATTAGAGGCCGAATATAAGAGAGCAAAAAAGGACCGCCATTTTCAAAATCAGCTTAAAGAACTGCAGAGTGAATATTCTGGACGGCCCACCTCTTTGTATTTTGCTTCAAATTTAAGCCGGAAATGGGGCGCGAAGATTTATCTTAAACGAGAGGATTTGAATCACACCGGGGCCCACAAGCTCAACAATTGCCTGGGGCAGGCGCTCTTGGCTAAAAGAATGGGAAAGAGAAGAATTATGGCTGAAACCGGAGCTGGGCAGCACGGGGTGGCCACAGCCACGGTGGCGGCTCTTTTTGGTTTTGACTGCACAGTCTACATGGGCGAAGAGGATATTCAGCGCCAGAAGCCCAATGTACTGCGAATGGAGTTGCTGGGCTCCAGAGTCATACCGGTGAGCTCCGGAACCAAGACCTTAAAAGATGCCACCAATGAGGCCATCCGGGACTGGGTCACCAATGTCAGAACCACTCATTACATCATCGGCTCGACCGTGGGACCTCATCCCTATCCGGTTTTAGTCCGGGATTTTCAGTCGGTCATCGGCAGGGAGACTAAAAGACAAATTTTAGCCAGAGAAAAAAGGCTGCCGGATTACATCTTAGCCTGCGTGGGTGGAGGAAGCAACGCCATAGGTATGTTTTACCCGTTTCTCCCCTTTAGACAGGCGCAATTAATCGGAGTGGAATCTGCCGGCAATGGTTTAAATGGCAATCATCACGCAGCTTCGTTAACCAGAGGCAGGCCGGGAATACTGCATGGCAGTCTGAGCTATCTTTTGCAAAATAGAGAAGGGCAAGTTCTCCCCACCCATTCGATTGCCGCGGGTTTAGATTATCCTGGGGTGGGCCCGGAGCACAGCTTTTTGAAAGACGAGGGCAGAGTTAAGTATGTGGCCATTCCTGATGCAGAAGCTCTGTCTGCCTATCAGGAGCTATCCCGCACAGAAGGGATAATACCGGCATTGGAGGGTTGCTTTGCCTTGGCTTATGCGAAGAGGCTCTGCCGAAAGTTGGATAAAGACAAAATAGTAGTCATAAATCTCTCGGGCCGGGGAGATAAGGACTTAGAGACGGTTACAAAACTTTTGAAAAAAGACTATGTCCGAACTTAAGAGAGTTTTCGCCCGACTACGGGACAAAAAAAAGAAGGCGCTGATTCCCTTTTTCACCTGCGGATTTCCGTCAGTGGAATTATTTAAGGAACTGGTGAGAACCGCGGCTGATTCCGGAGCAGATATTATCGAAATCGGAATTCCCTTTTCCGATCCCTTGGCAGATGGCCCCTCTATTCAGTATTCCTCTGCGGTGGCTTTAAATAAAAGGATGGGCGTTAGCAAAACATTGAAATTAATAACCTCACTTAAAGCAAAAATTGATTTACCCCTGGTCGCCTTAACTTATGCTAACCCGGTCTATCAATATGGAGTGAAGAGATTTGTTACAGAAGCAAGAGGGGCTGGCCTGTCAGGGTTGATTGTGGCTGATTTAGTGGCTGAGGAGTCAATGCTGATTGAAAGCCTGTGTCAACGACAGGGCTTAGATTTAGTCTATTTAGCCGCGCCCACCACCAAAGATCTGCGTTTGCAACAAATAGTCAAAAGGTCAAAAGGATTTATCTATTTAGTCTCGGTAACCGGAGTCACCGGCGCTAGAAAACAGATTCCGGTTTCGATTGCCAACAAAATCAACCAGATTAAGCGACTGACCGATAAACCAGTGTGCGTGGGCTTCGGGATATCCAATCCTGCTCAGGCCAGAAGAATAGCTGAACTGGCAGACGGCGTGATTGTGGGAAGTGCCCTGGTGGAATTAATCAAGGAAAATGGTAGCAGAGCTATAATTTTGAAAAAAGTGTCGAGTTTTCTGAATTCACTGAAGAAAGCTATGGAGGAATGATGGTCAGAGGCGTTAGAGGCGCGATTCAGGTAAAAAAAAATGACCGCAAAGAAATTTTCAAAGCCACCCAAAAACTATTGAAGAAAATTATTCAGGTAAATCAAATCCGACAGGAGGATATTGCCAGCGTCTTTTTGACCGCCACCACTGATTTGACAGCCGATTTTCCAGCCTATGCAGTCAGGAAAATGGGCTGGAAAGAAGTGCCTTTGCTCTGCGCTCAAGAAATAGAGGTTCCGCATGGCCTGCCCCGGGTGGTCAGAATTTTGCTGCACTTTAACACCGACAGGCAGCAGTCCGAGGTTAAGCATCAATATTTAAACGGCACTAAAAGAATGAGGCCGGATTTATTTGGAGGTAAGAGATGATGATTGTGGTAATGCAGGCCAGAGCCACGGCCAAACAGACCGGCGAGGTAATCAGAAAAATCGAGGAGCTGGGATTCAAGCCTCATCTGTCGCGCGGAGAAGAAAAGACTATCATAGGCGTGGTGGGAAATGAGCGCAAGATAGACCCGGCTGTCTTTACCGTGCTTTCAGGCGTAGAAGCAGTCATTCCCATTTTAAAACCTTACAAACTAGCCAGCCGGGAGTTCAAGCCGGAAGATACCCTGATTTCGGTCAACGGCCTGAAAATCGGCACATCAGAAATCGTGGTCATGGCCGGACCCTGTGCGGTGGAATCAGAAGAGCAAGTCTTAAGAGCGGCAGAGGCGGTGCAAAAGGCAGGAGCCAAGATTCTGCGCGGCGGAGCTTTCAAACCTCGTACTTCCCCTTACAGTTTCCAGGGACTGGGAGAGGAGGGTTTAAAAATCTTGGCCCGAGCTAAAGAGAAAACTGGTCTGCCGATTGTCACCGAGGTGTTAGAGCCCTCAGAAGTTGCCTTAGTCAGTCATTACGCAGACATTCTCCAAATCGGTGCGCGCAACATGCAGAACTTTGCACTCTTAGAAACAGTGGGCAAAGTCACCAAGCCGGTATTGTTAAAAAGAGGGATGATGTCTACAGTGGAAGAACTACTGCTCTCCGCTGAATACATCCTTTCTAATGGCAATTACAATGTCATCCTGTGCGAAAGAGGGATTCGCACTTTTGAAAAATACACCCGCAACACTCTGGACATTTCCGCAGTGGCTTTGATTAAAAGGCTGAGCCATCTGCCGGTCATAGTCGACCCCAGCCATGCTACTGGTGACCGCAAATTGGTCAAGCCGATGTCTCAAGCCGCGATTGCCTGCGGAGCCGATGGTCTGATTATCGAGGTTCATCCTTGCCCGGAACAGGCTTTGTGTGATGGTTATCAGAGCCTGAATTCGGAGGAATTCGAGTCTCTGATGCAGGCTGTAAGAAAAGTGGCAGATGCCGTAGGCAGAAAAATATGAAGAAGTCAGATTTTAGAAAACTCACCGTCTCAATAATCGGTTTAGGGCAGATGGGGGGTTCTCTGGCTCTGGCTTTCAGGAAGCACAGGTTCTTCAAAAGAATCTACGGATATGACACGGACAAAAACACAATCAAAGCCGTCTTACAGAAAAAGTTGATAGACACTGGCACGCAAAATTTGGCTCAAGCAGTTCAACAGGGAGACCTGGTGATATTGGCAATTCCGGTGGGTCAGATACTTGCAAAATTGCCGGAAGCAGCCAGGAATCTTGAGCCGGAGGCGATTCTATGTGAGACTGGTAGTACTAAAGAGGAAATCTTGAATTTGGTCGAAAGACTGAAGGTTAAAGAGTTTATAGGGCTGCATCCGGTGGCGGGTACTGAGAAGGAGGGTGTGAAAGGGTGGGACACTGAACTCTTTACCGGCAAAACAATTACTCTAACTGCTTCGAGTAGATGTTGCAAGAACGCTAAGAACTCAATCAAAACCCTGATAAGAGCCATAGGCGCTCAGCCCAGAGAAATTTCGGCCCGGGAGCATGACCGGATTTTTTCTGCCACCAGTCATCTTCCCTATCTAATATCGATTGCCCTGGTAAATTCGATTGTAAATAATAGACGAAAGCAGTTAAGCAATTTCTTAGGCGGAGCCTTCAGAGATGCGACTAGGGTGGCTGTTAGTTCGCCAGAAGTGATGGGGGACATTCTTTTCTCTAACCGGAAGAATATTATCAAGAGTTTATCCAGATTTGTAAACTCTCTAGAAGATTACAGAAAACTTCTACAGAGTGGTGGCCAAGAGAGTATGCTGCCAGAAATTATTAGAGCCAGGAAAATACGAAGAGGGCTGAAAGTTTCATGAATCAAATAGTCAAACCCACCAGAAGTTTACAGGGCGAAATCGAAGTTCCCGGGGATAAGTCGATTACCCACCGGGCTTTTATCTTGGGCGCGCTCTGTCAGGGCAAAGTGCAGGTGAATAATTTTTCTCCAGCAGCAGATTGCCTCTCGACTCTGAATTGCCTGAAGTCTCTGGGGGTTAAGGCGCAAATTGACAATTCTACTATCCTGATTCAAGGTAAAGGACTTTTCGGATTGAAGAAACCGAAAGAAACATTGAATGCCGGCAACTCCGGCACTACAGCCAGATTACTATGTGGAATCTTGGCTGGTCAGAGATTTGATTCGGCTCTGGATGGCGACGCTTCACTGCGCAGGAGACCAATGGATAGAATTATTAAGCCTCTCAGTGGTATGGGAGCTGAAATAAAAGGTGAAAATGAAGGGCGCTTTCTGCCGCTTGAAATTTCAGGCAGAGATTTAAAAAGCATGGAGTATGAATTGGCCCTACCCAGCGCTCAGGTTAAATCCGCCTTGCTCTTAGCCGGACTCTTAGCTGATGGAGAGACCATTATTACCGGCGCTTTAAATTCGCGTGATCATACCGAGAGGATGCTCAGTCATTTAGGCGCAAAATTTGAAAAAACAGAAAAGAGCTTGAGCATAGAAGGAAGAAATCAACTTTCAAACGGGGAAATTTTTGTGCCGGGAGATTTATCTTCGGCGGCATTTTTTATGGTGGCAGCGCTCCTTGTTCCAAATTCTAAGTTGACCATAAAACAAGTAGGCTTGAATCCGACCCGGACCGGCCTCTTGAAGGTTTTGAAAAGAATGGGTGCAGAAATTACACTTTTCGAGGAGAAAGAGGTTTGTAGGGAGCCGATAGGAAATATTCATATAAAATCCTCTCAACTTCAAGCCACACAGATAGTGTCAGAAGAGATTCCTCTTTTAATTGACGAAATTCCCATTTTAGCTGTGGCCGCTACTCAAGCAGAAGGCAAAACCGTAATTGGTGGAGCAAGTGAACTTAGAATTAAAGAGAGTGATAGGCTTTCAGCGCTGGCCACTGAATTAAAAAAAATGGGAGCAGACCTTAAAGAGCTGCCCGAGGGCCTGGAGATTACCGGGCCGACTAAATTAAGAGGAGCAACAGTCAATCCCTGGGGAGACCACCGCATAGCAATGGCTTTAGCTGTGGCTGGATTGGTGGCTTCCGAGGAGACCATTATCCAGGAGAGCCACTGGGTAGACATTTCCTTCCCGGGTTTTTTCAAATTGCTTAATCAAACAATTATCAGATGAATACTGAACCAACTCAGATTTTTGGTTTGATAGGAAATCCGGTCAAGCACAGCCTCTCTCCGTTGATTTTTGAATATCTCTTCCGGAAATATAAAATCAAAGCCTGTTATAAGCTTTCTCTCTTGAAATTTGACCAGCTGGGGATTGGTTTACAGAGAATGAGAATATTAGGAATAAAGGGACTGAATGTAACTGCTCCATATAAAGAAAAAGCAATCCCGTTTCTGGACAGTTTGCATGAATCAGCCCGAAAGGTCAAGGCGGTCAATGTAATTTCAAATCAGAGAGGAAAATTAGTCGGTTACAATACCGATATAATCGGTATCAAGAGAACTCTGGAAGAGAAATTACGGTTAAACTCAAACTTGGAACAGGTTCTTTTAATCGGAGCGGGCGGCGCGGCCCGGGCTTGCCTGTCTGTGTTGTCAGATTTAAGACCTCAAAGGGTAGTAATTGCTAATCGCACCTTTTCCAGAGCCGAGAGTCTCAAAAAAGGGAAAAAATCGAAATTTAGAATAGAGACTTTAGAATTGACAGAATTAAACCAATATTTTAATAAAAACAAAGTTGCTCTGACTATAAATTCAGCTTCCGGAAAAAACTCAAAGATTGAAAACGTCATTTCTCGGACCTTGACCGAGGGTGGCCGGGTGTTTGATTTGAAATATTACCGAGGCAACAACTTCTATACACGTAGCCAGAATTATTGTGACGGTCTTTTTATGCTGGCCTGCCAGGCAGTGGAGTCGTTTAAAATCTGGTTCGGCGCAAGACCTGAGGCAGAAGAAGTATATCGCTACTTGCTGAAAAAAAGGAGAAAGCGAGTTGTTTAGATTTCTGACTGCGGGAGAATCACACGGGAAGGGTCTGGTCGGCATCATAGAAGGATTGCCGGCCGGAGTAAAAATCTATTCTGACAAAATTGATTTTGACCTGTTTCGCCGCCAGCAGGGATATGGACGGGGGGAGAGGATGAAAATAGAAAAGGACAGGGTTGAGATTTTGACCGGATTAGTGGAAGGAAAGACCATCGGTGCTCCTTTGGCTTTGTGGATTGAGAACAAGGACTGGAAAAACTGGAGGAATAAACCCAGAGAGAAGAAAACGGTGCCTCGTCCCGGGCATGCGGATTTATCGGGTCTGCTCAAGTATGGTCTGGATGACATTCAGTCAGTGATAGAAAGAGCCTCGGCCCGGGAGACTGCCACACGAGTTGCGCTTGGTTCAGTGGCCAAACAGTTCTTAGAGAATTTTGGAATTAGCATTGCAGGGCATGTTTTAGAAATAGGTGGGGTCGGTTTGCCGGGCAAAATTTATGATAGGTTAACAATAAAGCTAATCCGGAAAAATGTTTCGATATCGCCGGTCTTTTGCGTTGATGCAGCCACTTCAAGGAGCATGTGTCGAAGAATAGATAAGGCTAAAATTCAAAAAGATACTGTGGGAGGGATTATTGAAGTCCGGGCTGAAAGCGTGCCTATTGGCCTGGGAAGCTATGCCCATTATGACCGGCGTTTGGATGCGCTTCTGAGTTCGGCTATAATGAGCATTCCTTCGGTGAAGGGAGTTGAGATTGGCGATGGTATAGGCAATGTGCTGAAATTCGGCTCTGCGGTTCACGATGAAATATACTATTCAAAACAAAAAGGCTACTACCGAAAAAGTAACCGAGCCGGCGGCATTGAAGGCGGTATCTCCAATGGTCAAGACATAATTGTCCGGGGATATGCCAAACCTATCTCCACTCTTTTGGACCCCTTGATTTCGATTGACACAGTCACCAAGAAGAAGACCAAAGCCCCTTACGTGCGCTCGGATATCTGTTTTGTGCCGGCGCTCTCCGTGGTTGGAGAAGCGGTGACAGCCCTGGTTCTAGCAGAAGTTTTTTTGGAGAAATTAGGCGGAGACTCGCTGGCTGAGACAAAAAGAAACTACAAAAGTTACCTGAAAACGCTCAGATGAAGAACAATTTGCTCATCCTAACAGGTTTCATGGGGACCGGCAAGACCACGGTTGGAAAAATAATAGCTCGAAAATTAGGCTGGAAATTCTATGACCTGGATAGAATCATAGAACAAAAGGAACAGAGGTCAATTTCGCAAATTTTCCAGAAAGAAGGAGAAATACATTTCAGAAGAACTGAAGCCAATGCTTTCAGAGAAATGCTGGAGTGCCAGAATGCAGTGCTGGCAACGGGCGGTGGGACATTGGTTTCTTCAGAGAATCGAGTCTTAGCAGAGAGGAGTGGCCAGGTTTTCTGTTTGACTGCCTCGCCTCAAGAAATTAAAAGACGTCTGGCAAGATACAGGAATCGGCCCCTGCTTTATCCTAACGGGACAATCGAAAAGATTAGAGAATTACTGAAGAGGCGTGAGCCGGTTTACAATAGCTTTGCCAATCGGATTGACACAACTGGCCTGTCGTCTTTCACGGCGGCTGGATTAATTCTGCAACGCCTGAAAAATTCTTCTCTGAAACTGAGTGCAGAATTTAAGACACCTGTACATATCTGTGAGGTAATGATTGAAGATAATTGCTGGCAGGAGGCCGGAAGGTTAATCAAGGCTTTGCGGCCCAGCCAGGTTTTTGTGTTGACGAACTCTACGGTCCGAAAACTTTATTACAAAGAACTGCAAGAATCTTTAAAACAGGCTGGTTTTGATGGCCGGGTCTTAGTTATGCCGGACGGGGAAAAATTCAAAAGTTTGGAGTCTCTTGGCTCTGGCTATGATTTTTTAGTGAAGCACAAAGCCGATAGGAGTTCTCTCCTGATTGCTTTAGGGGGTGGAGTTATTACTGATTTGGGGGGAATGTTAGCCGCCACTTATATGCGGGGGATTAAATTGGTTCACATCCCCACTACCTTGTTGGCACAGGTGGATGCCGGTATCGGTGGCAAAGCCGCGGTCAACCATACCCGGACCAAAAATACCATCGGCTGTTTCTATCAGCCCAATCTGGTGATGATTGACCCTACAGTTTTGAGTACTCTAAATCAGAGGGAATATCTCAATGGCCTGGCAGAGGTGATAAAGATTGCCTTGGTGGCCGACCCTTCTCTGTTTAAGTTTTTGAAAAGGAACCTGAGGGCGATTGTTGAAAGAAAAGTACCTTACGTCACCCAGACTATTTCCCAGGCGGTGAAAAAGAAGCTGGAAATTACTCAAAAGGACCCGTTCGAACGCGGCCTGCGCAAGATTCTCAATTTCGGCCACACTTTCGGGCATGCCTTAGAGGCGCAGAAGAAGTTTAGCAGAATTTCGCATGGGGAGGCGGTTTCTTTAGGCATGCTGGTGGCACTGCAGCTCTCTGCGGATTTAAGGATTGGCAATGAAACTACTCTCACAGCCGTCAAAGAGCTATTGGAACAAGGCGGCCTGCCGACTAAGATTAAAAAACTTGACTCCAAAGCGCTGTGGAAGATTATGTATCTGGATAAAAAAGCCAATTCTGGCAGAATTAATTTCGTCTTGCTGAAGGAAATCGGAAAACCGATAGTTAAGGCAGGGGAATACGAACAATTCAGACGAGCCTGCAGAGTGTTGAGCTAATATGATGAAAATATTGGTGATTCACGGACCCAACTTAAATCTCCTGGGAAACAGAGAGCCGGAGATTTACGGCAAGCTGACCTTGAAAGATATTAACAACTTGTTGCTAAAAGAAGCAAAGGCCAGAAAGGTCATCCTGAATGCCACACAGACTAATTCAGAATCAGATATAATCACTCAATTGCAGAAAGCCAGAGGGGAATTTGACGGTATTATCATTAATCCGGCCGCTTACACACATTATTCTTACGCCATTTATGATACCATCTTAGCTATCGGGCTTCCTACCATAGAAGTTCATCTGAGTAACATTTACAGAAGAGAAGAATTCCGCAGCAAATCGGTTATTGCCCCGGCCTGTGTGGGGCAGATTTGCGGTTTCGGCTATCGCAGCTATGTTTTGGCTCTGCAGGTTTTAATTGAAATCCTGAAAGAGAAGAAGTGAAATACTTCTACTTCTCCGGGAAATTCGTCTTTTCTTCCCAGGCTAAAATCAGCATCATGACCCATGCGTTTAATTACGGCACAGCCGTTTTTGAGGGAATTCGGGCCTACTGGAATCCAAAACACAACCAGCTTTACGTCTTTCGTCTACAGGGCCATTACCTTCGGATGCAGAAGAATTGTAAGTTGCTCAACTTGGCTCTTCCTTTTGATATTAAAGCCATGTGCGAGATTACTCTGAAACTGCTGAGAAAAAATAAAGTCAAAGAGGATGTCTATCTCCGGCCCATCTGTTTTCAGGCACGCCTGGGGATTGGGCCTAAATTTGCTGGGAAAAGTGATTTTGTCATATACCTTCTGCCGCTTCCATCCAGGCTGGATTCTCCTAAGCCCTGGCGCCTGCTGGTCTCTTCTTACAGGAGAATCGAAAAGAGCATGATTCCAGCCTCAGCCAAAATCAGCGGGTCGTACGTCAACTCTTTTTTGGCGGGCCAGGAGGCTTTGAAAAAAGATTACAATGATTGCATCATGCTGAATTCAGACGACACAGTGGCAGAGGCTACGGGTACGAACATTTTCATCGTGACAAAGAATGTTTTGCTGACGCCACCTGTTTCCGCCAATATTTTGCCGGGTATAACCAGGGATTGTGTGATTGAATTAGCCAAGAAAGAGTTGCGCTTGAAGGTTAAGGAAAAGAATCTTAGGGCGGCTGAAGTGAAATCGGCGGATGAAGTATTCTTAACGGGTACCGGGGCGGAGATTGTGCCGGTGGGACAAATTGACGGAAAGATTATAAGGAACGGAAAAATGGGCCCAGTAACCAGAATGCTCTCTGATTTGTACCGCCGGACAGTATCAGGAGAGATTAATAAGTATAATAACTGGCTCACTTCGGTTTATTGATTGTCCTGACCTGACTTTAAGATTGCCCTTCTCCCTGCTACAAAACATTTGAATTTCCTCTTGTGATTTTCTTCCCAAGCCCCTATATTAGGCGGGTTTAAGATTAGTCATAGCATGCACAACCAGCTCAAGCTATTTGCCGGCCTCTCCAATCTTCCCCTGGCCAAAAAGATTGCCGAGTATGTCAAGGTCCCTCTGGCGGAATGCGAGATTTCCCGCTTCTCAGACGGCGAAATCTTCGTCCAGATTAATGAAAACATCCGGGGAGCGGATGTCTTTATCCTTCAGTCCACCAATCCACCGGCTGAGAATCTGATGGAGCTTTTGATTATGATAGATGCTGCCAAGAGGGCCTCAGCCTCCCGGATTACTGCGGTCATCCCCTATTACGGCTATGCCCGGCAGGACCGCAAAGACCAGCCCAGAGTAGCCATCTCTGCCAAATTGGTCGCTAATCTGATTACCAAAGCCGGTGCGGACCGGGTTCTGACCATGGACCTGCACGCCTCCCAGATTCAGGGCTTCTTTGACATACCCTCCGACCATCTCTACTCCAACCGCACTTTTAATCAATACTTCGCCAATATGATCAACGGCCCTCTGGTAGTGGTGGCCCCGGATGTCGGCTCAGTCAAGATGGTGCGCACCTTTGCCAAGGACTTGGGCGCCACCTTGGCCATCGTGGACAAAAGAAGAACCTTTCCGAATCAATCCGAAGTGATAAACATAGTCGGAGAAGTCGAGGGGAGAACCGCCATCATCCGGGACGACATGGTTGACACCGGCGGAACTCTGACCAAGGCAGCTGCGGCAATTAAGGAAAGAGGTGCCAAAGAGGTCTTAGCCTGCTGTACTCACCCGGTCCTCTCCGGCAAGGCCTCAGAATCAATCGAGAAGTCCCCTATGACCAAACTAGTGGTGGCAGATACTATCTCAGTGGAACACAAGAAGTTACCCAAGAAAATCGAGGTCTTGAGCGTGGCGGATGTCTTCGGGGAGGCCATCCTGCGCATTCACGAGGAAAAGTCGGTCTCGATTCTGTTTGACTAACTTTTCTTTTTAGCGTATATTTTAAGTTTGTAGTTATTAACCCCAAGGAGTAATCTGTGAAAGAGGAATTAGTCTTAGAAGTTGTCAAGAGAGAGAAGACCGGCAAAGAAATAGTCAAGAAACTGCGCCGGGACGGCTTTATTCCAGGCGTGGTCTATGGGGCCGGAGAAAAGCCTACCCCGGTTCAAATCCCCTTGAATGCTTTTGTCAAATTTCAGCGCGCCGGGCACGGAGAGAACGTCTTAATCACTTTAAACATCAAAAACGGCAAGACCGCCTCGGAGAAAGTTTTGATTCGGGACATCCAGAGAGACCCGGTCAAGGATAATGTGATTCACATCGACTTCCAGCACGTCTCCCTGACCAAGAAGATCACGGTCAGAGTCCCGATTTACTTGGTCGGCACTCCCACCGGTGTAAAAGACCAGGGAGGTATTCTCCAGCAGGTCTTAAGAGAGGTGGAAGTCTCCTGTCTGCCGGCCGACATTCCGGAGAGACTCGACCTGGATGTCACCGCTTTGAAAATCGGGGACTCGATTCACGTGCGGGATATCTCCATTCCCAAGGTGGAGATACTGACTTATGGCGACCAGACCATCACCAGCGTGGTGCCGCCCATGAAGGAAGAGGAAGTGGCTAAGCCAGTGGCAGCTGAAGGCGTACCAGCAGAAGGCGAAGTCCCTGTCGAAGGGGCCGAGCCGGCCGAGCCGGAGGTAATCTCAGAGAAGAAGGCCGAAGAGAGGGCTGCTGAAAGGGAAAAGGCTAAGGCGGAGAAGGAGAAAGAAGAGGGGAAAGCGCCTGCTGCTAAAGGTGCGCCACCTGCTAAAGGAGCGCCGCCGAAGGCGGAGAAGAAATAGGGTCTTTCGGACAGAGAGAATCTTGTGTATATTGAAAGCTAAGGGAAACCTTAGCTTTTTTGTTAATGCCCATAGATAAAAAAATAACGGTAGACCCAGCTTGTCTCAAGCTGGGGAATCTAGCAAATTTTTCAGTCCCACGTTGAGGGCAACGTGGGTCTACAAATACTTGTAACGATAGAAATCAAACAAGGATATGAATTATCTTAAATTCCTCGGCACTGCCGGTGCCCGTTTTGTGATGACTAAGCAGTTGCGGGCGTCGGGGGGTGTCTGGCTCTCCATCAACGGTACTAATCTGCACATCGACCCTGGTCCGGGCGCTCTGGTTAAGGCTTTATCCTCCAAGCCGAAATTAGACCCCTCTACCTTATCCGGGATTATTCTGACCCACAAACACTTAGACCACTCCAATGACGTCAACGTCATGCTGGAAGCCATGACCGAAGGTGGATTTAAGAAGCGAGGGGTTCTGTTTGCTCCGGCGGATGCTCTGGATTCCGACCCGGTGGTCTTTAACTATACCCGCCAGTTTGTGGAGAAGATTGAGATTCTGAAAGCCGGGAAATGCTATGAAATTGGCGGTATTAAATTTTCAACTCCGGTCAGGCACAAGCACCCGGTGGAGACTTACGGTCTGGTCTTTTCTTACAACCAGAAGAAGCTCTGCTTCATCGTGGACACTCTTTACTTTGACCAGCTCTCGGATTATTATAAGGGGGATTTGGTGATTATTTACTGTATGCGCATGTCAGCCCCGGACAGGTATGAGGTCGAGCACCTAAATTTGGAGGATACTAAGGTTCTGATTAAGGAGATTAAGCCCAGAGTTGCGGTTCTGGCTCACTTCGGGATGAGTACGATTAAGGCTAAGCCCTGGGAAGTTGCCGGTAATTTGGAAAAGGAATTAAAGATCAAGGTAATCGCGGCCTCGGACGGGATGACGCTTAATTTGGATGAAGTCTTGTAGCAAGGAGTTGATATGGCTGGCAAGAAATTAACCGATGAGTTGATCTACAAAATGACCGACGAACAGCGCTTGGCTCTGCAGGAATTAGCTGAGATTGCCACCAAGGAGCTGATTTTAGCCGAAGAAATCTCTCAGCTCTCTGAGAAGGTCAGAAGAACGCATCAGAGTTTGGGTTTCAAACCCAGCGACAATCCCAAGAGCCTGTTTGAGGACCCGGAGATTGAGGTCTTAATCAGCTCCAAGGCCCGCTTTAAGATTGAGAATGTGCGGGAGCAGATTCGGCGCTCGCTGAAGAAGGCGATTGACTTAGGCCTGGGTGACTTGGAGATTGTCCGGAGGCAGGCTAAGATTTATGGCGTTCCGTTGGATTAATCTTTATCTATAGATGTCAGCATCTTCAAAGAAGACCCCAGCCCTCAAGCTGAAGTTCTATCCAGCGACCAAAGAGCGCTGGAGAGATTTGGCAAAACTCTTCGGGGAAAGAGGCGCCTGTTCCGGCTGCTGGTGTATGTGGTGGCAGCAGTCCGGCAAGGAGTTCAGGCAGAATAGCGGGGAAAAGAATAAAAGATTACTGAAGAAAAGAATCGATTCAGGAGAAATTCCTGGAATTTTAGCTTATCACCGGGGTCAGCCGGTGGGCTGGTGCGCAATAGAACCCAGAGAAAATTATCCCCGATTAGAGAAATCCCGCAGTCTACAACCAGTGGATGACCAGCCGGTCTGGTCGATTGTCTGTTTTTTTGTAGCAAAGGAATACCGACGTAACGGAGTTTCGACAGAATTGGTCAGGGCCGCAGTCTCTTTTGCCAGGAAGAAAAGAGCTAAGATAATCGAGGGTTACCCCACTGTTTACAAGAACAAAAAGCTGCCTGACTCCTGGGTCTGGACCGGACTATTGGCCACTTTCCTGAGAGCCGGTTTTAATGAGGTCCTGTGCCGGACAAAGAGCAGGCCGATTATGCGCTATCATATCAAATAGAACAGTGAACCTAATCTTGAGATAGAAAGGAACAAATGAAAGGTATAGTCTTAGCCGGCGGTCTGGGAAAGAGGCTTTATCCCTTGACCAAAATCACCAACAAGCACCTTCTGCCGGTGTACGACCGCCCTATGATTTTCTATCCGGTTCAGACTCTGGTGGAAGCAGGAGTCAAAGATATCTTGATTGTCACCGGCGGCAACAATGCCGGAGATTTTTTGCGTCTGTTGGGCAACGGAAAAGACTTCGGCCTGAGACATCTGAACTATACTTACCAGGAAAAAGAAGGGGGAATAGCCGAGGCCGTTGGTTTGGCTGAGGAATTTTCCGAAGGTGAGAAAGTAGTCATCATCTTAGGCGATAATATTATCGGAGAGTCTATCCGTCCGGCAGTGGAAGATTTCAAAAAACAGAAATCCGGAGGGAAAATTTTCTTGAAAAGGGTCAAAAACCCGCGCGAATACGGAGTGGCAGAGCTGAAAGGAAAAAAAGTCGTCCGCATTGAAGAAAAGCCTAAAAACCCGAAATCTAATTTAGCGGTGATAGGCTTATACATGTACGACAACCAAGTCTTCGAGATAGTCAAAACCCTTAAGCCCTCCGGCCGGGGAGAGTTGGAGATTACCGATGTCAACAACGCCTATATTAAGAAAGGCACTATGACTTTTTCGGTCCTGAAAGGCTTCTGGGCCGATGCCGGAGAATCCATCGATGCCCTTTTGGAGACCAATGTCTCTGTAACAAAACTGGTCAGGGCCGGGAGGTTCAGATGATAGAGGGGATAAAGCTCAAAAAACTCAAAGTAATTCCTGATGAGAGGGGCCGGCTGATGGAAATCATGCGCTCAGACGATGAATTTTTCATCAAGTTCGGGCAGATTTACATCACCACTGCCTATCCGGGGGTGGTAAAGGCCTGGCATTATCATAAGAAGCAGGCCGACAGCTTCTGCGTGATTAAAGGGATGATGAAGATTGTGGTCTATGACGAGCGGGATGGCTCCCCTACTAAAGGAGAAGTGAATGAGTTCTTCCTTGGCGAGCACAACCCCTGCCTTTTGCAGATTCCCAAAGGGCTCTGGCACGGATTCAAGTGCATTTCCGACACCGAGGCGATTTGCCTGAACTGCCCAACTGAAGTCTATGATTACAAAGAGCCGGATGAATTTCGGGCCGACCCACATAAAAGCCACATCCCCTACGACTGGAGCCGGAAGGATGGTTAGATGAGGCTCTTAGTTACCGGTGGGTGCGGGTTCATAGGGTCGAATTTCATCAAATACATTTTAAAGAAGCATCCTGATTACTCAGTTGTCAACCTGGACTTACTGACCTACGCAGGTAATTTAGAGAACCTCTCTGATTTGGAATCTCATCCCAACTACAAATTCGTCAAAGGGGATATCGCCGACTCTATGATTGTCGACCAGCTTCTGCAAGAGAAGCTTGACGCAGTAATAAATTTTGCGGCTGAATCCCATGTGGATCGCTCTCTGTACGACCCGGGTGCCTTTGTCAGGACTAACATTGTGGGAGTGCAGGTGCTCTTAGATGCAGTTTTGAAACACAAAGTTAAGCTTTTCCTGCAAATCTCGACCGACGAGGTCTACGGTTCGGTCACTGAGCAGAAAGGATTTAGGGAGGATTCTCCTTTAAATCCATCCTCCCCCTATTCAGCCTCCAAGGCCAGCGCAGATTTATTAGCACTCTCCTATTGCAAGAGTTTCAATGCTCCGGTCATCATCACCCGGGGCACCAATAATTTTGGCCCTTATCAGTTTCCGGAAAAATTGATTCCCCTCTTTATCACCAACGCCATGGAGGATAGACAGCTCCCTCTTTATGGCGACGGAATGCATATCCGGGACTGGCTCTTAGTGGAAGACCACTGTTCGGCTCTGGATTTGGTTTTGCACAGAGGGAAGGTTGGGGAAATCTACAACATTTCCTCCCATAACGAGAAACCGAATAAAGAAATCACTTATCTGATTTTGAAAAATTTGAGCAAACCGGAGAGCTTGATAAAACACGTCCCGGACCGGCCGGCCCATGACCGGCACTATGCTCTGGATTCAGCTAAAATCGAAAAAGAGCTGGGCTGGAAGCCTCAATACAGTTTCGAAGAAGGGATGAAGCTGACCATTGAGTGGTATAAGAAGAATGCCAACTGGTGGAAAAATGTAAAGAGCAGGGAGTATCAGAAGTATTATGAAAAGCATTACGCTTACTTAAAGAATTAAAACCCAAAGCGGGGCATTCTTAACTGAAGTTTTTATAATTCATGCACAACTTCTGGGTGGGGACCTCCGGCTGGAATTATGGCGATTGGAAGGGAAAATTCTATCCGGAGGATTTGCCGGCCCGCCGCTGGCTGAGTTTTTACGCTAAAAAGTTCCCTACCGTAGAAGTAAACTATTCTTTCTATCATCTTCCCCGCCCTTCCACTTTTGAGAACTGGTCCAAGTCGGTTCCGGATGATTTTATCTTTGCCCTCAAGGCCAGCCGGGTCATCACTCATCTGAAGCGTCTGCACAATGTCAGCCAGGAGCTTAGAAACTTTCTGGACAATGCCCAAGCCTTAGGTCTCAAACTGGGTCCTATCCTATTTCAGTTCCCGCCCAGTTTCCGGGTTAACTCTGCTGTTTTACAGAAGTTTTTGAAATTAAAAGAGAAGAATCAGAGATGGGCCTTTGAATTCCGGCACTCTTCCTGGTTTGTCAAAGAGATTTACAGAGTTTTAGAAAAGTATAATGTAGCTTTAGTTATAGCTGATTCCCCCCGCTATCCTCTTGTAAAACAATTGACGGCAGATTTTGCTTATCTGCGCTTTCACGGCTCTCCAGTGATGTTTGTCTCTAAATACAGCCACCAGGAGCTAAAGGGCTGGGCCAGGGTTATCAGAAAATGGCTGAAAGATATAGATGTCTATGCTTACTTCAATAATGATGTTCAGGCTGCAGCCGTGAAGAATGCTTTCAGCCTGCAAACGCTGTTAAAAAAATAGCCTTAGCACATAAGGACTAAGGCCGGATACAAAAATCGCCGGAATTCTATCCCTATTTTTCTTCGGTCTTTTCCGCCGCCTCAATGCTCAATCCGATTTTGACCTCGTCTCCTAATAGGAGGCCTCCCTGGTCCAAAGTCCGGTTCCAGGTTATGCCATAATCCTTGCGGTTTAACTTAAGCTCAGCTTCAAAGCCGGCTCGTTGAGCCCCTCCCGGACCCGGGACTATTCCTAAGATTTCAAAGGGGAAAGAAATGTTTTTTTCCGCTCCGTGCATGTTGAACACACCGTGTAAGATATATTTCTCCCCCTCTTTTACTACTTTGGTGCTTTTAAAGGTTATCTCCGGGTATTTTTCTACGTCAAAAAAATCAGGACTGCGCAGGTGATTATCTCTTTTTTCGTTGTCGGTGTCGATACTGACCGATTTTATGACCACATTGACCGAAGAATTCTCAATCTCTTCGGGGTCATAGACAATGGTGCCGGAAAAGTCGGTGAATCTCCCTCTGACGTTGCTGACTATGTGCCGGATGGTAAACCCTACTGAAGAATGAACCGGGTCGATTTCAAAGGTCTGAGCCCAAATTCCTGAGGCCAGACCCAGGATTGCTATAATTACAAAACCCGCTCTTTTAACTGCCATAATATTCGCTCCTTTTAGTCTGAAGATTTTCGGTCCGCTTACTTATGTAGAGTATACGAAATTAAGGCAGGGATATTAGACTCAAGCAGTGTAGGTTGACAGAGCCAAGCCAGGCATTATATTTAATTTTTTAAGGCGGCTTTGGGCCGGTCAAAAACCAGCTTTAGCCGTTGGAAGACAAAAGAATAGAATTGCGCCTTTAGCTCAGTTGGTAGAGCAGCTGACTCTTAATCAGCGGGCCCCAGGTTCGAGTCCTGGAAGGCGCATGTTTGTTTCACCCTCTCCTTAAGGAGAGGGCTGGGGTGAGGTTAGTTTCATTCTGTCATTGCGAACCCCGACTGGTCGGGGTGAAGCAATCTGTAGTTAGTCTTAATCTTTTGTAGCGTCCGAGGTTGCCTCGGACGTTTTTCTCTTGAATTATTTCTTTGGGGGATTATACTAGCAGAGAGAGGCGCATATGAAATGTGAATATTGTAACCGGGAAATTCCCCCTGGCACTGGGGTCTTATTAGAGGGCCACTATTTCTGCAACAATCTTCACCGATACGAGTGGCAAAACCGCTCACCAGAAGAAGTTGTACGCTCATCCTCGCCTGTTGAAGCAGGTGTTGGACGCAAAAAATTATCCCTTACAAAAAAGGGAATGAGAGTTTCAATAGCAGTTATAGTTACTGCAATCTTTGCCATTATCGGTTCGACAGTTGGAACGAGGCTCGCAGGCAGCTTATTCAAATCCAGTCAATCCATTGACAACCAACTTATGCAGTTGTCAAATGAGTTTAACAAATCTCTCCCCATAATGGTCGATCAGGTTACTCGTCTTGACACTGTGATACCGATGCCTGGAAAAGTACTTACTTACAATTATACTTTGGTCAATATGTCTCTTGAACAAATTGACATCGTTAGCTTACGGGAGTACCTGCGCCCGAGAATCATAAACAACATCAAGACTTCAGATGAAATGAAATACCTTAGAGATAAAGGCGTCACTTTCGTGTATAAGTATTATGATGATGTCAAACGGTTCGTTTTTGAGGTAAAGGTCACGCCAGATGAATATTGCTAAGAATACCTAGCTCATAGATACACCTTGCCTCCAAGGCAGGATTAGCCTTTTCTGCAAAGCTCGAAATTCTCTTTCTCCCATCCCCTCCCCTGACAATTTCTGTCACATCTCTTTCCGATAATCTCCGTTGTCCGCCTTTTTGGTCTGAAAAAATTTGACCGAATGGCCGATAATATAATAACCCAATAGTTAAGGAGGGGAGATTGGACAAGGCCATATACTTTCTCAAGAGACACTTTGACAAATTTCTGCCTTTAGTCTTAGGCTTGATTATCATCCTGGTCAATTTCGTAGTAGTCCAGAAAGGAACCTTCCTTAATCTCTTCTATCTCCCCATTCTCTTAGCCGGATATCTCTTGGGGAGGAAACAGGCAGTGCTCTCAGCCATCGCAGTAGTAGGATTAGTGGTCTTTGCCACCATTCAAAATCCGGGGACTTATTTTAATTCTCAGCAAAAGTGGCTCTTTCTCTCTGAGATTACCAGCTGGGGCGGGCTTCTGATTTTAGCCGCCTATCTGACCGGCTATCTCTCCGAGCAGAGGGAGCATAAGATAAGAGAGTTGACCACCGCCTACATCGGCATAGTCGAAATTTTAACCAAATACTTCTTAGAGTCTTCTGACCGCTATACTAAAGGACATTCCATCCGGGTGGCCGACTATGCCACTCAGGTGGCAATCAAATTAGGCCTAACTGATTCTCAGGTGGAAAACGTCAGAGTGGCAGCCTTGTTACACGACATCGGCAAGGTCAGAATCGGCAGCGACCTGATTCAAAAGGCGACTTCAGTGGCCATTGAAGAGAAAGAAGTAGCTTACTCCAGCACAGTGGAAGGCTCCCGCTTCTTGAATGCCTTAGGCGGTGTGCTGAACAAGGCCATGCCTCTGGTTACCCGCTATCATAAGCTCATGCTGGGGGAAACCAACCTGAAATCCAAGGAGGTCGAAGGGCTTCCCATTGAAGTCAGAATTATCTCGGTCTGCGACACCTTTGACTCTCTGATGATGGGGAACGAGTACAAGCTGGGCCTGGAGCCGCAGGAGGCTTTAAAAGAGCTCTGCCAACGCCGGGAGCCCTGGGGCGACGCCGGTATGATTGAGGCCCTCAAGGAAGTAATGCAGAGTAAGCTCCGCCACGGATCGAGTGATGTCTCTTTAGCCCGGCAGAGATTGAGCGCTTCGCCGGAGACATCAGACAAGAGAGAAGGCCTGGTTTATACTGAGCTGGGGCTGGATACCAAGCGCGAAAGTTAGTTTTAAGTTTACTTTTAATTACCCGGTTTTCGTAGGCAGGGTTTTCCTACCCTGCCTTTTCTATTGAAGTCATTGCGAGCCCCGCTGTGTCGGGGTGAAGCAATCTGTAGTTAGTCTTAATCTTTTGTAGCGTCCGAGCTTGCCTCGGACGGCATTTTTTTGTCTTCAACGAAGCAGTAGAAAGGGTTCTCTTACCCTGCCTTTTTAGTCCCCTCTCCTCTTAGGGGAGGGTAAGGTAGGGGTTAGTCATGATCATTTCTAGAGCCTGAGTCATCTTAGGCGACCTCGCCCTAAAAGGAGCTTGTCTCTACAAATTTAGAATTTCCCTCGCATCAAACCTGAGTTAAATCAGCCGATAATAATCAAGTGGCAAACCTAAGAAATATCCTGACCCGGAAGGGTGATAACAGGTCATACCCGGGGTTCCTTCATGGCTTTGAGCAACCAATGACTACTCACCAGTTCCTGCCATGAGAAATTATAAGGGACTTTCTCAATGTCTTTTGCTTTCGTCTCTTCTTGCAGCTTGGGTTTTTTCACCTCAAGCTGCAAAAGCAGCCATTGTCTCATCAGTTCAAACCGGAACCGCGATGAGTACATCAAACGGAACTGTTACCGTCTCAATAACATCTGTTGACACAACGAAGTCGTTTCTCATTTTTCAAACTCGGCATAACAGTAACCGCCCCCCTGGGTCTGAGATCCGGGGTCGTATCGCCACACCAACTTCTTTAGAGTTCGTGCGGGTCACAGATGGAGTAACGCCAGAGCCTGTAACCATTACCATTCACTGGTACGTAGTTTCGTTTTCTTCCGGTGTCAAGGTCCAGCGCGGGGCGATAGCCTCCCAAAACGCCACCACGCTTAACGTGACGCTACCCACTCCTGTCGCGGCAGTGAACCAAGCTTTCGTGACCTGGTCCAAAACACCCGCGGCATCCGATGTCATTTATGACAACAATGATCCAATTCTAGGAGAGTTAACCAGCACCACAAATCTGCAGTTTCGGGTCAATGCCGCCAATGCTTCACACATCATCTGGTGGCAAGTTATCGAGTTCACCAACCCCGCCGACATTACAGTCCAAAAGGGCTCTGTGACCACGATGACAGGAACTACCACCTCCGTTACAGCAACATTGAGTCCTCCTGTCGATGTAACCCGCACGTTCGTGTTGGTCGGGTATCGAACGGCTGGCACAGGTGCTGATGTTGGCTCAAGAATGCTGCGGGCGCAATTGACCGACTCTACCACCATCACCATAGACCGGAGTATCTCGGGAAGCCCTGATGATATTACCGAAATCGTATGGCAGGCCGTAGAGTTGAAAGACGGCTCGAGGGTACGGCAAGGGAGTGAAAACTTTCCCACCGGAGTGGCTCAGAGGATTGTTCCCATTACCAGCATTGATCTCAATCGGTCGGTCGCATTTGCCTCGGTCCAGCCTGTCGGTGGCCAGAATATGGGACGCTCTCCCTATGCAGGAGACGATATCATCGGAGTTGGCTCGGTCACAATGGCTCTATCTCCTGCACAAATCACTATGGATCGAAACAATACTGCCGCTACAGCAGATGTTGGCTGGTTTGTGGTGGAATTTAATGGTCCCAGCGTGGCGGTAAGTAACAGCACGTTCGCTTTT
This sequence comes from uncultured Ignavibacteria bacterium, assembly GCA_964399055.1. GTDB lineage: Bacteria > Zixibacteria > MSB-5A5 > DSPP01 > RBG-1 > CAYNPJ01. The sequence continues at coordinate 4,230 of CAYNPJ010000001.1, read as the reverse complement.
GGTACACGCCCCGCGGATACTTGGCTTCCGCCCGACTCCGCTCTAATCACTAATGATAGCCCTGTCAGCGAGAATATAGTTGGTAAAATTTCAACTTTTACATCTGGCGCTAATACTTGGTCACTCTCAGCCAGCGCAAATGGCCCAGACCAAATTCGGGCCCAATGGTCTACCGCTAGTGCCTCTGGCCCTTGGAGCGACATTTCTGCATACAATATGGATTTCACGATTATGACTGGCCTGGCTCCGTTAAGTTCAGTCTCTTTTTACTTCCGCATCCAGACCCCCACTTCTACCTCCTCTTTCAATCAATATTCCTCAACCTTTACCGTGACCGCCCAGTGAGGCTGTTCTGTAATCTTTTAATTCTAAAAAACTTAACAAGATTGTTTAGGGGTAGTCGTCAAGAAATCACCCGACTTGACGATAATCAAGTTGTCACTGACAGATTCCGTCAGTGCAGAACTAAGTGAATCGGTTAAGCCAGACAAAAAAAGGAGGGACTTATGCCAAAGAGACTTATAACCGCGTTCGGCTTGTCTGTGGTTCTTCTGTTAGGATCAAGTCAGCTGGTATGGGCTGCCAATCCAGCCACTATCACGGTGACGGTCACCATTCAAAACCTCAGCGTCTCGGCTACCGGGCCGATTGCTTTCGGAACTGTATCTGCGGGGAGCGAGACAGTCTCCGGGTCAGCCTCCACCGTTACCAATGACGGAAACATCACCGAGACCTATTCGCTTTCTCTCACTAACCCTGGTGGCTGGACTGCGGTTCAGGCTGCGCCAGGAGCGGAGGAGTATGCCCTCTCGGCTCAGTTCAATTCAGGTGCACCAACTGCAGCCAGTTTCAGCTATGCTAACCACGCTCTTTCCACCACCTCGGTAGCCTCATCCGCCACCAAGTTTGCCGGAAACCAGACTGGACTTTCAGTAGCAGCCTCGGCTACTCGCTCTTTATGGTTCCGTTTCAACGCTCCGGCCTCGACCACGGTGACTACGCAGCAGTCAATCACGGTGACCATCACCGCGGCAGCTGGATAAAAAGTACGAGATCTTTATAGCATTAGAGTTCGGACCTGCTTTAGAAGACCGAAACGTGCAAAAATCAAGGAAGGATACATATGGTCAAGAAAGAAGAAGGGAGTCGTGATGAATTGTAATTATAAGATTGCGACCGTTATTGCAATATCAACTGCAATTGTCAGTTGTTTTGCTGTTGCGGCAGAGTCTGGCGGTTTAAGTTGTTCGGTGGGTGAAGTAGTGATAGAAAATCTGAAGATCGGCCAGACGTATTCTCTAAAGACCTTGGCCAATTTACCCCTTTCAGTAACCAACACTGGCTCTCAGTCAGTCACAGTTCGAGTGGAGCCTCTGATTCCAGCTTCAACTGAAACTAAGCAGGGGGCCGAGCCTATTCCTGCCCTCAGTTGGGCTAAAGCAGTTCCCGATTCTTTTGAGCTAGCCCCTCAAGTGACCAAAGCCGTGGAGATGATACTCTCCATTCCGGAGGATGAAGCTTATTTTGGCAAGAAATTTCAAGTAAATTTCTGGTCTCACACCTTAGCCAAGTCGGGAGAATTCTTGGCTTACGGACTCTCCAGCCGGGTCATTTTCACGGTTGACCAAGTGCGGGAAGAAGCCCGGAACATGCCCAAGGGAGATTTCTCCTTTTCCATTCTCCCCGCGGAGATAAACTTACAAAATTTGTCTCCCGGCGTAGTGTATAACTTAAAGGAGCTGCTAGAAAAACCTCTGGCAGTCCACAATACCTCTGGTAAGAAATTAGCTATAGAAATAAAGGCTTTAGGGCTGGAGGAATCAGCCACTTCTGCCCCAGAGGGATATGTCGATTTGTGGAGTTCAGCTGAGGTAAACTTTTCTCCTTCTATTCTGCATCTTGAGCCGGGGGAAGCAATCTCAATCTCCGGAACTATCTGCTTTAACCAAGCTGGCAAAATCTCCCATAAAAACTTTATGGGTGTGATCTGCGCGGCGGTTACTGAACAAGAGATCAAAACCCAGATATATTCTAGAATTTACGCTCACCTCAGATGAGGACCATTATCTTGGCGCTGATTCAAAGATGGCTCAGTCGAGGGATGCTGGCAGTATTATTAGCTACCATCGGGCCCATATCAGCACATGCAGGTAAGGAGGTTGTTCCCAAGCCAAAACTGACACCCTTAAATCCAGACAGCAATATCTCTGCAATAATGATTACTGTGCAGGTCGATCCAATTATTGATGTAGACCCAGCCCCAACCCAGTTACCAAATATCTTCGCCCTCCAGCAGAATTATCCCAATCCCTTTAATTCCTCTACCACTATCACCTTCAGCTGTGCTAAGGAAAGCTTTGTGAGTATGAAAGTTTATAACATTTTAGGGCAGGAAGTGGCCACTCTAGTTTCCAAGCGAATGAAACCTGGTTTACATTCTATAACCTGGAATAGCAGAGACAGAGAGGGGAAACTTTTGCCTTCGGGAGTCTATCTTTATCGGATGAGAACCGACTGGTATAATGAGACTAGGAAACTGCTAATCTTGCGGTAGCTCTAACCATTACTCTCGATAGGGTTCACGCGGAAGGGAAAGGGCGAAGTTTTTCCTTTGTAGCGTCCGAGCTTTGCCTCGGACGGCATTTTTTTGTCTTCAACGAAACCGTAGAAAGGGTTCTCTTACCCCGTCTAATTCATTCCCTCTCCTTTTAGGGATTCACCCTGAAGGGTTTTCCTACCCCGCCTCTTATCAGGCCGTCATTGCGAGGATCCCGAGCTTGTCGAGGGGTACGTGGCAATCCCCCCATAGAAAGATGCATCATCAAACCCGGGGGGAGAACTGGCTCGTGAAGAGGATTTCGGTGGGTGTTTAAGAAAGCAGTGGCCGGGGGGATGGTTGCAAACCTTGAGTCTAATCGAAAGGTGGTGCTGGGGTTATTGCTGGTATTGAGAGTTATTTGAGTCCATCCGGAACTATCCAGTTTCTGTTTGACAATTTCCTCTTAGTTTTTCTATAATGACCAATACTTAAGCCTTGGCGGAGGCCAACTTGATTGAAATCCTTAAAAATCCGATAGACGACACCTTCGAAGAATTGATAAGGAACACTTCTTCAGAGATGATTCTTGCAAGCCCCTTTGTCAAGCTCCCTATTGCTGAACTAATAACTAAGGCTAAACGAGACGATGTATCTCTTTCATTTCTCACTAATTTTAAGCTAGCAAGTCTATATCAGCGTGCGACAGACCTAGAAGCTCTTAAGTTACTCAACCAATCGCCAAAGACAGTTCTCCGCACTAATCAGAAACTCCACGCAAAGACTTATATATTTGATTCAAAATATGCTCTAGTCACATCAGGCAACCTGACTAAAAGTGGTCTGGTTGGAAATTTTGAGTATGGAGTATTGATGGAAGAGGTAGACTTAATTGCTACAGTCAAGTCCGATTTCCTAGCCCTATTCAACAACAAGGAAGAGACAGCAATACTCACCCAAGAATTACTGGATGATGCCTCGACAATTCTTTCGAGAGTTCCGGCTGAAAAGAGCAGACCAGAACTGAGAGTTGCAGAAAGAGAGCTGAGGCAAAGAATAGAAGAACAGCAGGACGTCTATGAGGGCGGGGCAGAAAGTATCGCTGAAGGATTGTCGGGGTGGAAGAAGTCGGTATTCCAAGTCTTAAATAAAATCTCTGGTATTACGTTTGAATTGGACAATGTCTATGTTTTTGAGGAGCAATTATCAAAGGAATATCCTGACAACAAGTTTATTAAAGACAAGATTAGGCAACAGCTACAGGTACTACGAGACCTCGGACTTGTGGAGTTTCTTGAAAGAGGAAAGTATCGTAAGCTATGGACATAAGAGGAATATTTAGTACGCCAAGCCCAAGAGGAGGAAATGTTAATGAAACGGATAAGAGGGATAAAAAAACTTCCTGAATGGAAAGAAGATGAGTTGGTTGACAGACTCATCTTCTGCTTTTTCTGCAATGAGCCGTTTCGAGAATGTGTCACGGTAATACCTGGTGTCGGGGTAATTGAAGGAGAGACTGACGTAAGGAAATACAAAACAAGATACTGGCACTGGGGGTGCATTTATGATTATGAGAAGATGACAAAGGAGGAGCACGCTGAATGGCGGATATGGAAGAGAGAATATATAGAACGTAAAATGTGATAGTCACGATTTAATCTGACATTTCTGAAGAGAACCTTTAATATGAGGCA